>JBAYJC010000001.1:0-362074 GCA_041665285.1 Patescibacteria group bacterium
ATAATCGCCCAGCGATCAGAGGACGTTTAGCTCAGCTGGTTAGAGCGTTCGATTCACATTCGAAAGGTCGCAGGTTCGATTCCTGCAACGTCCACCACAAAAAACAACGGCATAAGCCGTTGTTTTTTGTGGGTATTTTGAGGAGGGGAAAGGTGCTGTGGATAAAAAGGGATCATGGGTTGGTGAGGTGCTTGGAATTATGGTATCATTGGCCATAGCCAATCATTATTGGCGGTCGCCCTATGTTTCCAACATATCTCTCCAAAGCACTTTCCTATTTTTCGATACTCGGTTGTTTTCTCGCGACGGGATTTGCCGTCCAGGCGGCTGATACGCAGGCAATCACGGCAACGGTCGGTGCATCAAGTGTGTCGGTTACGGTGACAACGGACGGCGCTGTTGCCTACGGCAATATCCCATTGAGTGGCTCTACAACAACCATTGCTTTAAGCGAAACGCAAACAATACAAAATAACGGATCAGATGACGAAGCATTTAATATTATTGGTACAGATAGTTTGAACTGGACCTTGGAAGCCGCAGTGGGCGCAGATCAATATACACATGAGTTTTCCACAACAACGGGCTCACTCTGGACGTTTATGGCGCAAGATGCCTATACTTCCATGGATCATCGCGTTGCTTCATCGGGCACATCAGCGCTAGATATGCGTATCAGCGTACCGTCCACGAGCTCTAGCTATGATCCTCAAACGGTTTCTGTCACCATACAAGCAGTAGTGGTTAATTGATCGATTTGATCTGTGAAATATACTCAGGCTTTGGTTGCATGCTTCATTGCCATGGCAATACCATTGGCAGTGTTTGCGCGTATTGGCGTTGGCGTGGGCAATGGGACGGTGCGTGTCACGGAAAAGCTTCATCCGGGCATTACCTATCGATTGCCTATTTTTTCCGTGGTAAATACAGGGGATGAAAAGACCTATTACGAGGCAACGGTTGAGTTCATGCGCAACATTCCAGAATTACGTCCTGGAAGAGAATGGTTTGCGTTTTCTCCTGATGTCTTTGTGTTGGAGCCGGGGAAAGTCCAGAATGTCGAGGTGATCATCACGGTTCCCTTGCGTGCGCAACCCGGTGATTATTTTGCTTTTTTGCAAGCGCATCCGACCGTGAAGGTAAAACAACCAGGCCAAACCGCTGTGGGCATAGCCGCGGCTGGTAAACTCTACTTTACGGTTGAACCTGCCTCCATTTGGATGGCCATGTATTTCCGTATTTCCTCCTTTGCCGCCATGCACAGGCCGTGGAGCTATGTTATTCCGGGTATTATTGCCTTTATTGGTTTGATTTTCATTTTGAAACGCTTTATTCATATTGAAATTGGCGTGAAAAAATAGAAGGCGTACACTACGTCTATGCACTGTTCGTTATTTCGCGCCGTGTGTTGGTTAGGCGCGTGGGCCATGATGGCTGTCTTTTTGATGGGGACAATCCAGCCTGTTTTTGCGGCCGTGGACGTGGTATCAGCAACCGTTGGATTGCGTGTGTGTGGAAACAATCAAATAGACGACGATGAAGTGTGTGATGGGACAGCGCTTGCGAGTCAAACGTGCGTGACCCAGGGATTTTTACGTGGCACACTTGCCTGTCATGCGAGTTGTTCGTTGTATGTGACATCAGGATGTACAAATACGCCTCTTGTTGTGACGCCTACTCCCGTGGTCACGCCAAGCGGAGGTGGCGGGGGTGGAGGAGGTGGCGGCTATTTTTTGCCAGCGCCGTCATTATTGCCAACTCCTATTATTCCGCAAACATCCGTAAGCACGTCGACGACCACTGTCACACCCACGAGCACTCCTGCGACATTGATTAGCACCGCAGACCAGGAACGTGTGAATGTATTACTTACACTAGGAATCCCTGTTCATGGCTTGTTCAAACTTCCAAATGACGGCCATTTAGACACGCATGAAGACGAGGCTGTCTATTACATGGGTACGGATGGTAAACGCCACGCGTTTCCAAATCCAAAGGTTTATTTTTCATGGTACCGTGATTTTGATAGCGTTCGTGTCGCTGAATTGAAGCTCCTCTCGCAGATTCCTCTTGGAAGCAACGTGGTCTATCGTGCTGGTTCGCGTCTCGTAAAGTTTGAAACGAATCCAAAAGTATTTGCTGTGGAACAGGAGGGGGTGTTGCGTTGGGTGCCCACAGAGGCTATGGCACATACGCTATATGGCCCGCTTTGGTCGCGTTTAGTGGACGATGTTTCAGATGCGTTTATCATGGACTATCGGTTTGGGGCTGACCTTCAGGAGGTCTCTGATTTTCCGGTAGATCTCTTGTTGGAGATGTCTGCTGACACGGATCAGGATGGACTTTCAAATGCACTGGAGGCCTCTATGGGAACAAACGCGCAATCCCAGGATACGGATGGCGATGGATTAAAAGATGGTGAAGAAGTATTGGTTTATCGCACAGATCCTCTGAAAAAGGATACGGATGGCGATAGCTATCCAGATGGCGTGGAGGTGGTGAATGGGTATGATCCACTTGGCGCAGGCAAACCCTTGAGCACTACGCGCGATTCTGATGGGGATGGATTGATGGATGCGGATGAAACAAAGCGGGGGACAAATCCATTTTCGCAAGATTCAGATGGAGATACGCTTTTAGATGGAGTAGAAGTGAACAAATACCATACAAATCCTTTGAAACGCGATACGGACGGGGATGGATATGATGATGCCACGGAAGTCAAAAGCGGTAATGATCCTTTGCGAGCTCCTGTAGTAAAGCGTGCACAGCAACGGGCAACGACAGCCGCTCGCAAGACCGCTGTGTACCTTAAAGACCGCGCCACGCGCGTGTTATCAAACGTCACGTCCTACGCAAGTCGTTAGGACTATCTCCGCTCTCTGACGCGTAAAGCGGCTTGGGCGATGTGTTCAGCGGTCATGCCGAATTTCGCCAGGAGTTCTTGTGGCTGACCAGATTCTCCAAAACAATCGTGCATGCCAATAGCCTCGACGGGCACAGGGAAAGAACGTGCGAGCGTTTCTGCAACAACACCAAAGAGCCCTCCGGTGGTCTGGTGATCTTCCACGGTGACGCAACACCTTGTTTTTTTGACGCTCTTTACGAGGGTATCTGTATCAAAGGGCTTGATGCTCGAACAATTGATGACTTCGGCTTGTATTTTTTTCTTTGCGAGCAACCGTGCAGAAAGAAGAGCCTCGTAGACTAAAGGGCCGCTTGCCGCGATTGTCACGTGTTCTCCGGGAAGGAGAACGTTGTTTTTGCCAATGGCGAATGTCCCGGTTTTTTGGAAGATCACAGGCCCTTTTTCGCGTGTGAGTCGTAAATACGCAGGGCCTTTGTGTTTGGCAAGCGCAAGTGTTGCCTTGCGCGCCTCTTCGAAATCACAGGGCGCCAGGACTGTCATGTTGGGTAAGACACGCATGAGGGCAATATCTTCAAGCGCTTGATGCGTAGCGCCGTCTGGACCTGTGGTAATGCCTGCATGCGAGCCAATGAATTTTGCATTTGCGTTCGCGTAACACACAGACACGCGGAGCTGATCCCAGCATCGTCCTGGCAAAAACACAGCAAAGGAGCTCGCAAAGGGGATTTTACCGGCCAGCGCGAGACCCGCGGAGATGCCGATGAGGTTTTGCTCGGCAACACCTACATCAATAAAACGATCTGGAAATGCTTTTGCGCATGCTTCCACCTTTGTAGATTCTCCCAAATCAGCCGTGAGTACGACGACACGTGGATTTTTTGCGCACAGCTCAAGCATGCCAGCACCGTAGCCTTCGCGGGTGCTGGCAAGCTGTTGCTTTTTGGTAAACAAGTCTGGATGTAATAAGGAGGTCAGTGCCATATTACCGATGATTCATCCAGCGAAGCCAGGCGCGTCGTACGAGCCAGATCACAAGGGCAATGACGGCAAGTACTGGTATCAATAGGCCGATGATAATGACGATCGCCACTATGCCAACGTCCACGAGCGCCTGTGCGGCAACAATAAGGAATTGCACGGCTTGACGCAGTGTTTCGCCGGGTTTCCAAGTTCTGGTGGGTGCAACGATTTTTGTTTCTTCTGTCACCGTGACGTTAAGTGTCGCGTAATCCGTACGTGCAGAAAGATAGCGAAGTTGGCCCTCAAGCTGTTCAATGGTGCGTCGTGTTTCATTGAGGTAGGGCGTGACGCGTATAATGTCTTCGACAGTTTTTGCCTTTTTCAGAATCTCCAGATATTGCGCCTCTTCAGCCTTAGCCGCTGTCAGACGCGCATCCATATCAACATACTGATCTGTCACATCCTCTGCTGTGGCTGATTCTTCCAAAACGAGGATGGAAAGGCGTTTTGCCGCGGAGACGGTCTCATCAAACTTGGCGACAGGTATTCGGAGCGTGATCGTGGCCTCACGACCGCCATTGACCTCGTAGACGCGCGTATCTGCCGCATAGCCTCCTGCATTGGTTGCAAGGGTCTTGAGCTCCTCCAGGGCACGATCAGCTTCTTTAACGCGTAATCGCAAAGACCCATTTTTGACGATTTTCGGCCCTACGCGAAGACGATCGTCCGCGCTTGCGCCGGCTGTGGGCGGTACAGGCATCATGTCGCGTGCAAACGACTCTTTGCCGACGGCGATTCCCATGTCGCTTGGCATAGGCGCAATGCCCGGTGCCATGGATACGGTCGCGCTTTCATTGAATGCGGGCGCTGATTGCCAATCCATCTTGGCTGTACTTTTGACAACAAGGGAGATAATGAGTGCGATCAAGGCAACAGAGAAGATTACAAAGAGAATGACTGTTGGCCGCCAAATGGAGCGTTGTGGCATAAAAGAAGGATAAAGGATCAAGAAATAATGGATGAACGAAGTTGGTCTAACGCACGTTTTGCTTCTTCTGTCGTGGGAACACGGCCGTGCCACTCAGGTTTTTGCTCCATAAAGTCCACGCCTTTGCCAGGAACCGTGTGCGCAATAATCACCGTGGGCTTTTCGTAAATGGTTTTTGCTTCATTGAGGGCATCAATGATCTGGCCAATGTTGTGACCATCCACCTCGAGGACGTGCCAGTTGAACGCGCGCCATTTGTCTGCCAGCGGTTCCAGAGGCATGCGCTCTTCTGTAAAACCGCTCAGTTGAATGTTGTTGCGATCAACGATGGCTGTCAGGTTATGCAAACGCTTGTTTCCGGCAAACATGACGGCTTCCCAGGTTTGGCCCTCATCCATTTCCCCATCGCTCAAGAGGCAGAAGGTGTGCCATGTTGCCTGGTCCATGCGTGCGGCAAGAGCCATGCCCACGGCTTGAGAGAGCCCTTGTCCCAAGGGACCGCCGCACGTTTCAATGCCAAGCGACGCCTCGTGATTATTGGAGTGGCCTTGAAAAGGAGAGCTGAGCTTTCGTAAGCTAAAGACAAAAGAAGCTCGTGAACAAAATCCGCGATGTGCAAGCGTAGCGTAGAGCACCGGACAAATGTGCGCGTTGGAAAGGACGAGACGATCGCGATCAGGCCAGCTTGGATTTTTTGGATCAATGTGCAAAACGCTGAAATAGAGAGCCGTAAAGACATCAGCCATGCCCAGCGATCCTGCGCTGTGGCCTGATCCGGCGTTTGCAAGCGCCTGGATCACGTCTTGCCGTATTTCGTTCGCTTTTTTTTCAAGCTCTTGATAACGCAAACAAAGTTCATGATCCAACGACATACACGGACAGTATACGGCGAGGAAAAAGGAAAGTCACGAAGATGGAGGAAAAAAAGAAAGGCGCGAGGGCCTTTGTCAGGAGTGAGGAGTGGGCGAGGGGGTGGCCTCAGGCGAGGGCGCGGTGGTTGGAGCCACGTGCGCGTAGCTACCGTACTCCACGAACCAGGCGATCTGGTTCACGACAGCGCAGAGGATGATGGGGATGAGGCACCACTTCTCCCAGACGTGGAAGGCAAGTGCGACACTTCCCACGAAGGCCGCGGCAGAGATGTACTGCGTGTTGCGCGCGCCTCGGTTGGAGGTGCGCACTGCGAGATCTTCCAGCATGGTCAACATGGCGAACCTCCAAAGGTGGGCGGTGGATCGTCGCAAGGACGAAGGGCGTAAGGACGATATTTACATGGCATAGAACGAGCGTCAAATAGAGATCATGACAGTCGAAAAACTCCTCCCATGAGAGGAGGAGTTTTTCTTGTGCTGGGTCTGTGCGTTAGTTGACCACGTTGATCGTGCCTTGCATCACGGAATGAATACCGCAATGATAATCGAATGATCCTGCGGTCGTGAACACACGAGCAAACGTTTTACCTGGTTCAATGGTCGCTGAACTCCAGCCATTCCCAACAACCGTATGCGCCGTGATGTCGCTATTTGTCCATGTCACCTCTGCGCCTTTCTTGACGGTCAGCGTTGTTGGAACAAAGCCTGCGCTCACACTACCAATCGTGACTGTGACTTTGGTTTCATCGAATTGTCTGTCTTGTGCGATCGTTTGCGTGCTTGTCATGACGTTCGCAGGGTTGTAGTCCGAAGCTGTCTGAATTGGTGTGCCAACGCGATAGTTGACGAAGAACGCGTCTGGGATATCGTCGATCTGGTTCTTCCAATTGATTGAGTAGAGCGTATTGGCCAAGGATTCGCTTCCTACGTGACGGAGAATGCCGTTTTGATCAACAACGTATACGCGAGGATCTGTGGTGATTTTGACCATCTTACGTCCTGGGCGATAGGTCACATTGCCACCAAGTGGAATCGTGGAAAGATGGCTGTCCGGAATGGTCTTTACTTTGGAAAAATCCGTAAACCAGGTGAAATAGGTTTTTTCATTGGGAAAAACAAACCGTTTTCCATTTGGAGCAAAATAATACACGGTCGTATTTGTGACGCCCTTGATCAGATCGCCCGCAGAAAGGGCGCTGGTGCTGGGTGTGGCCGCAAAACCTGCGGAAGGGAAAACCGTGGCGGCAAGCACAGCGGCGCTTGCGGCAAAAGACATGAAGCTTTGCTTCATAGCAACGAAAATAATGGAATAAAGATACGAAGGAAAAAACAAACCCATGATTATGATCGACGATGGCGCGTGCTTTGTCAATCAAAAGAAGTCATGGATGCACGAGATAGTACCGAAAAACAAGGAGAGTGTTACAGGAGGTAGCATTGCGTATTTCTTGGATTATGGCACAATCCACGAAATGTCTATCTTGTTGCAATTGCAGGAGATCACCAAGTCGTTTGGCCCACGGCGCTTGTTTTCTGCGGCCACGGTTTCCATTGCAGAAGGGGAACGTATCGGATTCGTGGGAGCAAATGGTTCTGGCAAGACAACATTGCTTCGCATGATTTTGGGAAAGGAGCAGGTCGAAGAAGGACGCGTTGTGATCCATCCGGGCACGCGTTTGGGGTACTTGGAACAGCAAGAGGTCATCCCACCGGAAGAGACGGTCCTGCAGTATCTTCAACGCGTGTCTGGCAAAGAAGCATGGGAGTGCGCAAAAGTCGCGGGCGGATTTGCCCTCAAGAACGAACGTCTCGATGCGCCGTTTGCCACGCTTTCCGGTGGCTATCAAATGCGCGTGCGGCTGGCAGGTATGTTGGCGCGCGAGCCTAACCTTCTGCTTCTTGATGAGCCGACGAACTACTTGGATTTGCAGACGATTTTGCTGTTAGAAGAAGTCTTGCGTCATTTTCGAGGAGCTATTCTTTTGGTATCGCACGATCGTGAGTTTTTGAAAAATGTGTGTACGCACACGCTGGAAGTGGCGCATGAAAAGCTGACGCTTTTCGCAGGAGATATCGAGGCTTATCTCGCGTATAAAGAAGAGCGTTTGGAAGAAGAGCGACGCTATAATAAAAAAGTAGAAGCGCAACGCAAACATCTTCAAGAGTTTGTGGATCGTTTTCGTGCCAAGGCCTCGCTTGCCACACTCGCTCAATCAAAAATGAAGCAGATCGCGCGTCTGAAGACCATCGATATTGCGCATTCCATCCGTACGGTACGCATTCAGATTCCGGTGGCGCCTCAACGCAAGGCCACAGCTATTGCGTGCAAAGAGCTCACGATTGGGTATGACGCAGAGCATCCGATTGTGCGAGATATTTCCGTGGAAGCGCAACGCGGGGATCATATTGCGGTGCTTGGAGAAAACGGCCAGGGGAAATCCACGTTTTTGAAAACCATTGCCGGAGAGTTGCCTGCCCTTGCTGGCTCGTTCAAATGGGGTCATGGATTGCGTGTGGCCTATTATGCACAGCATGTGCCACAGATGTTGCCCAAGCAGGGGAGCGCAGATGCGTATCTTCGCTACATCGCGCCGCAAGCAGACAACGAAACGCTCTGGCGCACAGCTGGCAACTTTCTCTTTAGCAAAGATGACCTCGAAAAGCCTATCTCTGTCCTATCCGGCGGGGAGCGCGCGCGTTTGTGTTTGGCGGGCATCTGTCTTGGACGCTATGACGTCCTCTTGCTGGACGAACCCACAAACCACCTTGATTTCGACACAGTCGAAGCGCTTGCCGAAGCTCTGGAAGAGTATGCAGGAACCGTGATCTTCGTCAGCCATAGCCGTACGTTTGTCTCGCAGATCGCCACGGGTATTTGGGATTTGAAACAGGGCAAGCTTCATCGCTATCCATGGCCCTACGAGGTCTATGTGTATGAGGCGAAAACGCAGGAAACCTTGCCTGCGTTGCTTGAAGACAAGGACGCTGAGCCGTTCGTTGGACGTACGAAAGCGGTTGTCTATCAAGAACTCCAACAGGAAAAACGCCAGCTTAAGCGCATAGAAAAAGAGGTAGACGACCTCCAAGCCGAACGCCGCGCTATTCTCGCCTGGTTTGCGGAGAATGCCATGTTGCAAGACGTAGGCAAGGCAAAACGCCTGAAGGAAATCGAGGAAACCCTTACGCGACAGGAGCTTGTATGGGTCTCTCTCCAAGAGAAAATCGATGCCTTAGAAGAAGAGCGCCGCAACACAGGCGACGGGGATCTGGACGGGAATTGACGCCCGCAAACATTCCTCGTACCATACCCCCGCTTCCATTCCGGGGTCGTCTAAAGGTAGGACAGGAGCCTTTGAAGCTCCTTATCTTGGTTCGAATCCAAGCCCCGGAGCCACGATAGGCAGTGTCTGGCGACCCAGACGCTGTCAATCAAAAAATCACCATAAACATGGTGGTTTTTTGATTGCGAAAATATTATTTTGTTGCTAGCCTCTATGTACTATGCGATTAAAACAAAACTGGACGAGGTGGAGATATCTTTTCATTATTTCTTTTTCTCTTATATTGTTGTGTTTAGTACTTGTATGCTTGCAGTATATTTTTGGGAAAAAAATAGACGGAGAGTATAGCCAAGATTTTATTTCGAGTATTATCCCAAATATTTTCTCGACTCTAGTAACTATTTGGTTGGTCGATGCGTTATTAAGGAAAAAGGAATACAGGGATCTAGAAAAAATTAACAGCCGTAAGTCAGAGCATATTAATTTTCATATTAATAGATTTGTTTTTCATTTATTGGTGAGTATTGGTGAACTAGAGAAAGAAAAAGATGCTACGGTTATGATGGGTGAGAAATGTGATTTTCAACCGGCGATAGATAAGCTGGGTAGTTATACAGACCACGGGATAAATGAAATATTTTTTAAGGCGTTTTTTTCTGAGAGAAACCATGTGCAATTTTCGAGTCATTTAAGAGAATCGGTGCAGGCAATGGCGGAAAATGTATGTAAGACTCTCCATGAGGTTTACCCTTTACCAAAACCCGAGATTTTAGATTTTTTTGAACGCGATTTAAATAATTATGTCGGAAGAATATTTGTGATGGCAGAACTTATGGACAGTCCAGAGCGAGCAGATTTTGCAAATTATTATTCAGACAAAGAAGAGGCTGAGATAGAGAGAAAAAAGTTAATAACAAATCTTTCTGTTGTAATGCCAATGATCGCCCCAAGCATGGTTAAATTTAGTGATATGACACGCGGTTTAATAGAGATGTCGGCTTACGCAAAAAGTAATCAACTGTTTATAAATAGATAACATATTATAATAAACAAGGTGTTAGATTCTCAAATTGAAATTTTTTGATCATCCTGTCTCATTTTTTGGGCTCAGGTGTGTTGAATCGTAGCTATGTATTTTATTTCAACCTATACAACGCCGCGACCGTGACGCCGGCCATTTGGTTGTTGACGGTGGAGGGGCGGAATTTGGCGACGAGGTGGAGGGTTTGTTGTTCTTGAAGAAATTTGTGTACTTCTTTGCGGAGAATGTCGCCATTGCCATGGATGATCTTGAGGCAATCGTGGCCGCTTTGTAGAGCGCTGTTGAGAGCGGCCTGAAGGGCAAAGCGTGCTTCTTCGCGATTCAGGCCGTGTAGATCAAGCGTTGGCACAGCGTCGTCGGCTGAAATCTCGGCCTCGAGAAGAGCGGTATCAAAAGGATCGAGGGCTGGGGTGGGCTCTGTGTTTGTTTGGTCTGGTGAGGGAAATCCTTTGCGTTTCATGGGGATGAACGACGTGATAAGATGAAAGTATGTCCTCCATCCTACCGATCACGTCGCGGCAGATCAATAAGCTCGTTGCCACGGTTGCGGTGTTTGTTGTTCTTTCGTTTCTTGGGTGGATCATGGATACGCCAGAGCAGAGCGCGCCTTCTGTGGCACCGCAGGCTGTGGCAGGGGAGCGTGTCACTTCTACGCCGGCTGTTGTGACGGTTGTCGTGACGACGACGAATGCGGTGGTGACGAAGGTGGTGGATGGCGATACGCTGGAAGCGCGCATGGATGGTTCGGAAGAGACTGTCAAAGTGCGTTTACTCGGTGTGAATACGCCGGAGACCGTGGATCCTCGGCGGCCGGTGGAATGCTTTGGAAAAGAGGCGTCCGCGTATGCCAAGAGTCTTTTGACAGACAAACGTATTCGTTTGGAGGCTGATCCTCAAGCAGACGATCTTGATAAATATCAGCGGCTTTTACGCAACGTGATTCTGGAAGATGGTACGGATTTTAATGCCGCATTGGTTCGCGAGGGATATGCGTACGCGTATCTGTCCTTTCCTCAAAACAAACAGCGCAAAGCAGAGTTACGACGCTTAGAAGCCGCGGCAAAAGAGGGAAAACGTGGGTTGTGGAATCCAGAAACCTGCGCAGGGGCAAAGTAGGGGCGGCCCTCACGGGGGATGGCGTTTCGTTGACGCCTATTTTGTTTTATGCAAAAGTCTGGCGGGTCCATTTTGACGAGGGAGTGCCATGCCGGACACAAAGCCGAACCTGTTGATCACGGACATTGATGGGACGCTCATCAGGCAGTCCACGTTCGAGCAGATGATCGCGTATCTCGTGCGGGAAGGTGTGTGGAACATGCCTCCTGCCATTCAAGCAGAGCTCGAGCAGATCCGTCGCGCCAGGCAGTATCGGGAGACGAGCGATGGATTTGACCGCGAGCTCGCGCGGTGGGTCCGTGCGGTGGACGAGAGCATGGTTTGGCGGAGGCTTTCGGAGGACGTGTTTCGTGACGCGTGCTTGCATGCGGCTGAGCAGTGCGCCGGGCGTTGCTACGCCTTTACGCGGGCTGTGGTCGTGGCGGCGCGCGAGTTGCGTCTGTATCGCACCGTGGCCCTCAGCCAGTCGCCGAGCGTGGCGATCCAGCGCTTCGCAGAGCTGGAGCCGCACGTGTTTGACTACGCCTACGGCACCATCTACCACGCGGAGAACGGAAAGCTCACGGGCGTGCGTACGCTCGCGGACAAGCTGACCCTGACCTTGGGCGAGCTAACACGTTTAGGCGAGCCTGGTTCGTTTGACTGCGTGGCCATGGGCGACACGGCCGCAGACATTCCCATGCTCAAGCAGGCAACCCACGCGATTGCCTTCAATCCGAGTGACGCCCTTCTCGAGGAAGCGCGGCGGAGCAGGTTCGGGGTTGTGTTCGAGCGGAAGAACAGCATCCTGATCCTCCATCCCGATGCAAACGCCTGCCTGCGGGAGGTCCATCTTCACCGCATCCTTCCGCGCATGATGGTCTACCGCGTTCGTCAACTGCTCAAGGAGCGTGGGTTCTCTATTTTCCCTGACTGATCGCTTCTCAAGCGGTCCTTTTTATTTATGCGTGAAGTCGCTAAGATGCGATGACTATGATGATTCGATTCCTCGCAGGGGTTGCCTCTGCTCAAAAAACCGACGTTTTAGCCCTTTTTGTATTTCAAGGAACAGGGACATCTCTTGCAAGTCTTCAAGGAGATAAGCGCCTGGCGTTTCTTCCGCCTATTTTGAAAGAGGAAAAATGGACCGGCAAGAAAGACGAGTGGGTTGCATTTCGCACGTTGGGAAAGCTCAAAGCCACGCGCGTGGGTGTGCTGGGCCTTGGGGAAGAGAAGGCGTGTACAGAGGACGGTCTGCGCGTGGCCGCAGGGAAGGTGATGCGAAAAGCTCTGGAGGTAAAAGCCCGATCCATCGTAGTAACGCTTCCCGTTGTGAAAGACATGGCGCCGGAGACGATGGCACAGGCGCTTGCTGAAGGCTTTCGACTGGCGGCGTATCGTTTCCATGGTTATAAAAAACAAGATCCAAAACATCCACTCACGGACGTCAAAGAAGTGATCGTCTGTGTGCTTGATCGCAGTGTAGCCGAGGCGTTCCGCACAGGATTTGCGCGAGCAGACGTGCTGGCGCAGGCAGTGCATCTCTGTCGTGACCTGGTGAACACGCCCTCTGCGGACATGACGCCACAAACCATGGTTGAAGCGGCTCAGGCACTCGCGACAGAGGGCTCGCGCATCACCATGAACGTCATGCCTGCGAAAACCATGGAAGAGATGGGAATGCGCGCGGCATTGGCTATCGGGCGTGGATCGCAACATGCGCCGGTTGGTGTGCATATGACATATACGCCAGAAGGCACATCGAAAAAGCGCATTGTGATCGTTGGCAAAGCGGTGACGTTTGATTCTGGTGGTCTTTCTCTCAAGCCCGCAGACAGCATGATGACCATGAAATGCGACATGGCAGGAGGCGCGACAGTGATAGGTTTGTTTAAGGCGTTGTCCGCGCTCAAGCTTCCATTTGAGATTCACGGTATTTTTCTTGCAGTAGAAAATATGCCCTCTGGCACAGCGTGTCGTCCTGGCGACGTGGTTGTGGCGAAGAACGGCACTTCCATAGAAATTCTCAACACAGACGCAGAAGGTCGTGTGACGCTCGCAGATGCACTTGCGTATGCGAGCGAGCAAAAACCAGATGTGTTGATTGACCTTGCCACGCTGACTGGTGCGTGTGTCGTGGCGCTTGGCGAGCAGATCGCCGCAGTGCTTGGCAATGATCGTGCTCTGACCGACGCGCTTGTGACGGCTGGACGAGAAACGGGCGACACGCTATGGGAATTACCATTGGTAAAAGAATATGGCGACCACATCAAATCCAAGATCGCAGATGTGAAGAACATTGGGAATCGCGGAGAGGCGGGGACTATTACGGCCGCGCTTTTTCTCGAAAAGTTTGTGGGCAAGAATATTCCTTGGGCGCATCTGGATATTGCGGGCCCAGCCTATGCGGAAAAGGAATCACGCCCAGATCAACCTGTGGGTGGAACAGGCTTCGGGGTACGTCTTCTTGTGAGATATCTACAGGCGCTCTCCACGCGATAGAGGAGTTGTGCTATGATGCTGACACAGCTATTGCTCATTGTTTCGTCCTATGCAAATTAAAGTCTATTCCACCCCAACCTGTCCGTATTGCAAGCTTGTAAAGGAATATTTGAAGGAACAGGGCCTTCCTTTTCAGGATGTTGATGTTGCGGCTGATCCCAGCGCGGCTAAGGAGATGGTCAAAATCTCCGGTCAAATGGGTGTGCCGGTTGTGGATGTGGATGGGCAGATTATTGTGGGATGGAATAAAGAAGCGCTCGAAGAAATTGTCAGCGTACGTGCCAAGCATTAAGAGAAGATTTCAAAAGGACGGGGTGACCCGTCCTTTTTAGTACTGTGATTATCCTTTACCGAGGGTTGCTTCGCCTGGTTTCCAGTTCACTGGGCACAGTTCACCCGTTTGCAGGGCAGACAAGGCGCGGAGAATCTCCGGGACAGAGCGCCCCACGTTATTATCATGTGCCAGGGCGTAGCGCAGGTTGCCTTCTGGATCAATAATAAAGGTTCCACGAAGCGTATGGCCTTTTTCTGGAATAAGCACACCATAGGAGGCGCTTACGGCTCTTGCGAGATCAGAAAGGAGCGGATAGCGTAGAACGCCCAGTTTGCCTTCTGTCCAGGCCTTGTGGGAAAAACAGGAGTCTGTGGAACAGCCAAGCACTTCAGCGCCAAGTTTCGTAAACTCATCCAGTTGTGAAGAGAAGGCTTGGATTTCTGTGGGGCAGACAAAGGTGAAGTCTAATGGGTAAAAGAAGAAGACAACCCATTTGCCTTTGTAATCAGCAAGGGAATAGGTTTTGAATGATCCGTCTGGGGCCAGCCCTTCCAAGGAAAAAGCCGGTGCGGGTTTTCCGATGCGGGGCATCATAAAGATATTTTCCATAGAGAAAAGTCTTATCGAATAAACAGTGGTTATTTCCTCCTGCAAAAAGCAGAGAGGGGAGATCGTACAGGAAGGTCTCTTACTTTTTTATAAAGCGCTGTTCAATTTTTGTCCAGTCAAGATTTTGCCACCAAGCCGTGATATAGGCTTTGCGATCAGATCCTGCGTCCATGAAGTAGGCGTGTTCATACACATCAAGCACAAGAATCGGCACACAGCCCCAAACACCGCCTTGATTGTGCGCGTCTGCATTGTAGATGCGAAGCGCTTGTTCGTGCGTGTCCCAGCACAAGACCACCCAGCCTCGTGCAGACATGCCGCACGCAGTGAAGAGGGTCTGGAATGCCTCCAGTGAACCGAATTGTGTCGCAAGAGCGTCGACAATCGTTCCCGATGGCTTTCCGTCTCCGCCAAGTGTGTCGAAATACCATTCGTGCAGATAGACGCCATTTGTGGCAAAGATTTCTCCATCTTTGAGAGCGCGAAGATCTGAAAAACTTTGATTGGCACCTGCAAGCTGTTCCGTGGTGAGCTTGCCTAGCTTATCCTGGATTTCGTTGGTTTTCGCGACATAGCCTGCGTAGAGCTTATCGTGATGGATCGCGAGGGTTTTTTCTGAGATGCCGTTCAGGTTGGTAAAGGAAAGCGGAAGTGCGTTCATACGGACGTTTTTGTTTTCATGGCTTTGATGATTTCTTGATTGCGTGGCATGCCATGCTTGTAGAAATGGATCAAGCCTCGTGTATTAATGCCGACGACTGTGCGTTTAATCACAGTTGTTTTGAAGAGCGTTCTGGTAGCGCCATAGTTGCGACTCACAGCTTTTCCTTCATCGATAAGAAGGGGAAAGGGGAACCCATGCTTATCGCGAAAAGCTTGGTGTGACTTCGCATCTGCATGATTGATGCCAAACACAGCAAGTCCTTGGGCGGTAAACGTCTCCCAATCATCGCGCACCGCGCACAGTTGCACGGTACATCCTGGAGTGAAATCACCGGGGTAGAAGAAGAGGACTATTGCTTGTTTTCCGAGCAGGTCTTGTAATCGTATGGTGTTTCCCGCCTCGTCTAAGAGCGTAAAAGCCGGAGCTTTATCGCCGATTTTTAAGTCGTGTGTAGCCATAGGTTACATCAAAGCATACACGCTTTTCTTCTCCGTGGCGAGAGCGATCTATATTGACGGCTGTGTGCGCGTTTGGTGTATATAGATGGTATGACCACACCATTCCTCTTTCGCCATGCCACGTTATTCGCGTTATGTTCACTCCTTGTGCTCACTGGCGCAGGATGTGGATCCAAACCAAAGGTGCAACCGCCTTTGCCTCCGGATGCGCTTTCTAAGCCGCCAGAACAGCAAGAAGCGCGATGGATTTTTCAGCCAAATGATGCGTTGGATGTGCGAGTGGGATTGGGAGAGGGCGCGCCGATGCGTCGCGTCACGTTTACACGGTTCAACCCAAAAACCGTTGCAGATTTTACCTGGGCAAATGTGACGTCTTCTGCAAATAAGGTGGCGCTGTCAGGAACCATCGAAGAAGTGGGTTTGCGAGGAGCGCACGTGTGGCTTATGCCTTCCGTGTGGAAAAAAGGCTCCGCATCATTGATACAAGAAAAGTCCGCGATGTGGTTGAGTGATGATGCGTTTCTTGAGTTGGCAAACACCAAGCGTACGAATGTGGATATCGGCCTACGCGATGCGGGAGTTGCCTCCTTGGCCAATGGAGCGGCTACGCGTGCCATCTACGCCACGCTTGCCCAAAAGGCCGCGGATGAGCTGAAACGTCGCGATCCAAATGTGGTGATGGAAGACGCGACTATTGCGACAAAGACCATCAAGGTGAATGGCAAAGACGCAGAAGTGCCTGTGATTCGTGCGCGAAATTGGTATGGGACATTTGAGGTTTTACAGGTTCGTCAGAATCCATTGGTGCTCTCATTTACGTTGGATCCAGATGCCACCTCAGGGATAAATAAAACGAGCAAGGAGTTCCTTGCCCTACGCGACTTGGTCAGTTTTGAGGTGACGAGCCTCCTGCTTTACGGCAGATAAACAAGGCTGATCACGCGACGAACGTCTGCCAGATCGTCTGTGACGAGGCAGGCGTTTTTGTTTGAGGGTGATTTTCTACCGGCTCATGCGCTCGATGATCCCTGGTTCGAGCAGTCGGAAGTAGAGGTGGTCGCGAAGAATGCGGAGCTGGTTCCACAGAATCCTGAGGCTAGACAGCTGTTTTTTCGCACGTTCAGCCATGGCGGGCATGTCTCGCTTCTGCACGAACCACAGTTTATCCTTGATCACTTTGTACGCGTTATCGATCACGACTTCGAGAGCAAGGACTGCGGGGAGAAGCGCAGGACCGGTTTGCTGGGATGCGAGTCCTTTTTCTAACGTGACGAGTCCCTCCTCTCTTTTCTCCAGCGCTTGTTGCCAGGTGGCCTGCTCTTCCGCGTCTTTGTGTGCGAGATCTGCCTCTCGTGCTTCTTGGGCGAGTTGCGAACGAAGCGTTTGCAGGGCGAGCTTGGCGACAACGGCCAGCTCTGTAGCGTCAAGGGCTTTTTCTCGGTAGTTCGCGATACGCAAGAGACCGCGGAGGTGATCTGCGTGCTGGTCCTGTTCCGCCTGCTTCGCGTGTGCAAGTTCTGGAATAAGGTGTGCTTCCGCGAGTGAGGGATCGCCTTTTGACGCGGCAAGGAGAATCTTGTCGCGGTTCTGGAGGGGCGCGAGATGTTCTGCGAGTGCCTGAAGATCAGCTATGTGCTCCAGGGGAGGCGTGGCAGGCGATTCAGGACGTGGAGAGCGCGGGACGTTGGGTGGAAGGTTCATGTGTCCTCAAGAGACGGAAAAACGTTTTTGCCACTCTGGGTCGACTTCTACCTCAAGCTCGAGATAGATTTTGGTCCCAGAGGAAGCCTCAAGTTCTTTGCGTGCATCCATCCCGATGCGTTTGATCAAAGAACCTTGCGCTCCAATAATCATCTTCTTATACCGCAGTTCGCTTGTCAAAATCCGTGCGGCAATATGACGTACGCCGTTTTCGCGTAGTTCATCTTCATCAACAACGACATGAACAGAGTAGGGGAGCTCTTCGTCCAAGCGTAAAAAAACTTTCTCGCGAATGAGCTCCGAGAGCCACTCTCGTCGCTCCATGTCGGTCATCTGCAAGTCAGGATAATAGGGCTCGCCTTCTGGGAGAAGGTCAAATAACGCATCCACGAGCAAGTTGAGATTTTGTCGTTTGACCGCAGAGATTTCTAGGGTCGCGCGTTGACCGATATCAATCATACGCGCATGCATGAGGGCAGGGAGCTCTTCTTCCGGAAGATCTGATTTATTGATTGCAAGCACAATCGGCACCTCGGTTCTTTTGAGGATTGCCTGAATATCTTGCTCTTCTTGGCCAGGTTCGCGTGTGGGATCTACGACGTAGACGATCGCTTCAACGCCCTCCAGCTGTTCATGGACGGATTTATTCAAGCGTAGGGAAAGCGCATCCTTTTTTTGAAAAATACCAGGGGTATCCACAAACACAATTTGCCCACGCGCATCATTCAACATGCCGCGTACTGGTCGTCGCGTGGTTTGCGGCTTGGGCGTGACAATAGCAACCTTTGTGCCGACAAGCGCGTTCAGAAGCGTGGATTTGCCGACATTGGATCGGCCAACGAGTGTGACGAAACCGGATTTTTTCATAAGGAGATGAGAAGGGATTACAGATCTTTACGGATGAGTTTGGTAACGAGTTCTACGTGAGGCGTGTGGGGGAACATGTCGAGGGCCTTCATGTCTGTAACACGATATTCTTTTTTGAGTGTCTGAAGTTCTTCCGCGAAACGATGGAAATTGCAGGACACGTAGACAACAATCGGAGGTTTATTCTTGAGCACGTCATGCAAAGCGTTTGGATGAAGCCCTGCGCGCGGAGGATCAATGATCACGGCATCAGGATTTTCTTTACGCCAGAGCAGTTCCTCCACAGGGCCGGCACGAAAGCGTGTGCGTTCCGTCACGCCATTCACTTCCGCGTTTGCTTTTGCAAGTTCAATGGCTTGCGCATCAATCTCATGTCCGTAGACGGTTGCGCCGGCTTTTGCGCAGGCCACTCCAAAAAAGCCCATGCCACAATACAAATCAAGCACGTGTTTGTCCGTGAGTTCTCCTATGGCGTTCAGAACCGTTTTCTGCAATTCCGCGGCCATGTGCGTGTTTGTTTGGAAAAACGAATTCGGATGAATGCGATAAAAAATACCGTTCACTTCTTCGGTGAGATACGGTTGTCCGCGTAACAGCTCAAAATTTCTACACAAAGAAATGTCCGTTACCTCTGGATTTTCGCCCAGAAAAAGACTGGTGCAAAAAGGGGAAAAACGTAACAGAATTTCTTGTTTGATGGCATCGGTGAATTGCGAAAGATCCTTTACAACGAGCGTGATGAGTCGTTCGTTAGTATTCACGCCACGACGAATAATACAATAACGTAAATTGCCGCGCTGAAACTTGGCATCCCAGGGCTCGATCTTGAAATCGCGCATGAGATCGCGCACGGCTTGAAGAATGCGCGGCGTGTCTTGGTCAAGGAGATAGCACGTGGAAAGATCGTAATATTTGTTCCATGTTCCATATCCTTTGAGTCCAACCTCGCCTTTCCAGCCCACGGCATAGTCCATGCGGTTGCGATACGAAAAGAGGTCGTGCGATGCTTGCACTTCTCCGACACGCTCCTCGTGCCCAGCCTTGGCTAAGGCGCTATTGATCATGGATTGCTTGATGCGGAGTTGTGCGGGATAGGCCACGTGTTGCCAGAGACACCCGCCACAGGATCCTGCATGTGGGCACGGGGCCGTGATGCGATCTTCCGATGGCTTGATGATTTCTGCGAGACGACAAATACCCGTGCCTTTATCACGACGGATAAACGTCGCAGACACCTCATCCCCAGGGGTCGTGAACGGGATGACAAACGTCCGCGAACCTTGTATGATTCCGCGACCTTTCTCGTCCATCCCTGTCACGGTACCGGTACACACATCACCGAACTTCATGGCCAAAAGGTAGCGGAAATGGTAGAAAAAGTCCAGGGTTATGCTGTATCTCATTGCGCACAATATTCGGTCACGGGAAAATGTGGGGTCTTTATTGCGTACGAGCGATTCTCTTGGCATTGCCAAGCTCTGGCTCACGGGCTACACGCCAACGCCTCCAGACCCCAAAATCGCCAAAGTAGCGCTTGGGGCTGAACAGACTGTTGCTTGGGAACAGGCAACAGATGTCTTTGTATTGATCGCTCGGTTGAAACAGGAGGGGGTGGCCATCTACGCCTTGGAGCTCACGCCAGACGCGCAGGATCTGGCAACGTTTGTGCCGCCTGCGAACATGGCGCTCATTTTGGGAACGGAGACCACGGGCGTCCCCCCGTCTCTTTTGGAGCAATGCGACGGTGTCCTCAAAATCACACAAAGAGGCATGAAGGAATCCATGAATGTGTCTGTGGCCGCGGGAATTGCCGGCTGGGCGGTAATGCGATACGCTTTGCGTGCATGAAATTATCCATCGTGATTCCAACAAAAAATGAAGCCTTGCTCCTGCCTAAACTCCTTGAGTCTATTCAACGGCAGGAGCTGTGCGATCTGGAGGTGATCGTCGCAGATGCGTACTCCACAGATCAGACGCGTGAGATTGCGGTTTCCCTGGGTGCGCGTGTGGTTGATGGGGGATTGCCTGGGCCTGGTCGTAATCGCGGGGCAGAAGTTGCGACAGGCGATGTGATTGCCTTTTTCGATGCGGATGTGATCCTACCAAGCCCGCGGTTCCTCGCAGACTGCCTTGCAGAAATGGACGTACGGTCCCTGGACCTCGCCACCTGTCGTGTGATGCCGCTCGATAGTGGCGCAACGGATGATTTGTTACATGAAGTGTACAATCTTTTTGCCATTGCCACGGAACGCGTGACGCCGCATGCCCCGGGATTTTGTATTTTTGTTCGAGCCGTTGTGCATCGAGCTATTCAGGGATTTGATGAGCGTATTGTCTTTGCCGAGGACCATGATTATGCCCAGCGTGCCGTCAAAACAGGTGCGGTGTTTGGTATTCTACGCGGACATCGTGTGGGCGTCTCTGTACGTCGACTGGAAAAAGAAGGGCGTTTGAAGCTGGCATTAAAATACATCTATGGAGAATTGCACATGCGGTTGAAAGGCCCCTTTACAGAGGGCATGCCTTTTGAATACGAGTTTGCAAACTACACTCCTTCGCCAAAAGAAGGTGCATCTGAAGAAGCACAAAAAGGAGAACCGAACGAAACGGTATGATGCAGGCCCTTCGTCGTTTGTGGCATGGAGAAACTCGCGGCATGACCATGGCCGCGGTGATTATCGGCGTGGCGGGTTTGCTCTCGCGCTTACTTGGGCTTGTACGAGACCGTTTTTTGGCAACCGCGTTTGGTGCTGGCCCTGAGCTTGATACCTATTATGCGGCCTTTCGTTTGCCAGATCTTTTGTATAATTTGATTATTCTTGGTGCACTGACCGCGGGTTTTATCCCCGTATTTACGGAATACATGGAGCGTCGTGGGGAGCGGGAAGCCTGGAAGTTGGCAGAGCAGGTGCTATCCATTGTAGGGATCATCATGGCAGGCGCTTGTCTTCTGTTTGCTGTGTCTGCGCCTTGGATCGTGCCATGGACAACGCCGGGATTTGTGGGTGAGCAAATGGAACGGACGATTGCGCTTTCGCGGATCATGTTTTTGTCGCCATTGCTTCTCGGGCTATCTGCGGTGATGGGCGGTATCCTACAGTCGACCAGACGCTTTTTGGCCTTTGCGCTTGCACCGCTTCTTTATAACGTTGGGATCATCTTCGGTATTGCGGTGCTTGCGCCTCATTGGGGGATCGCCGGCGCTTCGTGGGGTGTGGTCATTGGCGCGGCCTTGCATCTGATCGCTCAGGCAACGGTTGCTGTTCGTATGGGTATTCGCGCAATCCCATGGCCATCCTTTCAGCCAGAGGGCGTGCGCCGCATCCTATGGCTCATGGTGCCGCGCACCGCAGGATTGGCGGTCACGCAACTCAACCTTGTGATTTTGCTTGCACTGGCCTCTTCGCTTGAGCCTGGCTCTGTTTCTGTTTTTAATCTCGCGAACAATCTACAGAGCGTCCCCATTGGACTCATTGGCGTGTCTTTTGCCGTAGCGGCGTTCCCCGCGTTATCTCGCGCCATGGGGAGTCGCGATACGTGTGCATTTACCTCGGCGCTGTCTAATGCCGCGCGTAAGATTCTCTTTTTTCTGTTGCCAGCTACTGGGTTTATGCTGTTGTTGCGTGTGCAGATTGTGCGCCTGCTCTTGGGAGATGGAAAATTTGATTGGGGTGATACGATTCGGACAACGTCTGTGCTTGGTTGGTTTGCGGTCTCTTTGATTGCGCAGGCCCTTATCCCGCTTTTTGCTCGCGCCTTTTATGCGCGACAAAATACGTGGACTCCCTTTTGGGCGGGCGTGGCTGGTGAGATCGTAAACGTCACGGCGGCATTACTCCTTCGTCAGTCCTATGGCATTGTTGGACTTGCCATGGCATTTTCTCTTGCCGCGTTCGTACAGCTGGGTGTGCTTCTTCTGCTCTTGCGCCGCTCCTGTGGCACCTTGTCAAACGGTGAACTGCGCCGTTCGTTTCTTACCACCTTGCTCGCGACAATTATGGCACTTTGGGTAGGATATGGTCTGCGCCAATGGGTGGGGATGGAATATGATTTGCGTCAGTATTGGCAAGTCGCACTCCAAGCTATTGCCGCGGCAGGTGGAGGCGGCCTTGTGTTTTTTCTTGCGGCCTGGCTTATGGAATCGCGCGAGCTATTGGAGTTTGCGCGAGGTATCATGACGAAGTGGAGGCGAAGGTCTGTGTAAGGGTGATAATAAAAAAAATACACCCTGACTTGCGTCGGGGTGTATTTTTTTGTGGAGATTAATCTATGTCTCGCATGGCGCATCCGATCACGACCGCAAAGCGCGGGCCCATTTCTTCGACTACGGGTTTGAGTTCCGGAGGATAGACAACGCGTGCCCAGGGATTGCCGAGATACGTATTGATACCAAGCTCTTTGGTGAGGAATTCCGGGAGGCGTGGAAGGAGAGAGGAGCCGCCAGTGACAATCACCTTGTCTACTTTTTTGCCGCTGGTGTTGATGGCGGAGTCTGGGCCTTGATACAGATTGATGGAATATTTGAGCTCTTCCAAGATAGGTTTGACGAGCACAGAGAGAATCGTCGAAAGATCGCCCTCTGGCGCAAACGCTTGCATGGACTTAATGTCGCGCTTCATGGATTCTGCCTGTTCTTTTGGAATACCGAGTGTTTTTGCGATCGTCTGCGTGATGCCATCGCCCCCGGTTGCAATCGAACGTGTCACCATCGGAATGCCACGCTCCACAATGAAAATATTCGTGCGCAATGAGCCAATGTCTACGATCAGAATCGTGGCGCGATCCTTGCCAATGAGCGAGCGAATTTCCGCAAATGCCTCGGTTTCCAAAAACATCAGCTCAAGCCCAGCGGCCTTGAACAGCTCTACGTATTTGTTGACAAGTGTTTTTGGAGCCGCCGTGATGAGCACGCGTGTGGATGGCTTGACCGTATCCGTCTTTTCGATCTTTTCGACAATCTTTGTATCAATGGAAACCTCTTCAATAGGCAGGGGAATGAGCTTCTTTGCCTGAATGAGCACGGCTTCCTTGATCTCTTTATCGTCTGTTGTGGGGACATTGAGGATCGAGGAAAAAACCGAGGAAATAGGCAAAGCCGCCACGGTTTTTTTGGTGGTTGTCTTTGCTTTTGCGCACATTTTTTTCAGCAGGTCTGCCGCGGCTGGAACATCGTTTAGCAAGGATTTTTCCAAACTTTCTGCAGGCATGTTGACGTACGCATAGGTGACGAGTCGTGCACGTCCGGTTTCATTTTTTAACTCAACCATTTTGATACCGCCGAATCCAACGTCAATGCCGAGATAGCTTGGCTTCTCGGAGGACGGGGAAAAGAGAGAAGAAAGAAAAGAGCCCATAGGTCGAACCCAGTGTAGCACGACATGAGGTTAGGCAAAAGGTGGACGTCTTCTTTGCATTTCCGTTATGATTCTGCCATGAAATGTCTTATTCGAACGGACGGCGGGGCGCGGGGGAATCCTGGGCCTGCGGGGATTGGGGTGGTTGTTGAAAATGCGGAAACGGGCGAGGTGCTCGAGCGACACGCGAAATATCTGGGGCACACGACCAATAATCAGGCGGAATATCAGGCCGTGGTATTAGGATTACAGCGGTGTCGCGATCTCGGAGCAACAGAAGTGGAGGTTGTTGGCGACAGTGAGCTTATTATTCGACAGTTGAACGGAGAGTATCGTGTGAAAAATCAGGATCTGGCATATCGCTACATGGAAATCAAGAATCTCGAAACGCAGATCGGCCGCGTGCGGTATCGTCATGTGCGCCGTGAACTCAACAAAGCGGCAGATGCGCTTTCCAATCAAGCAATGGATGAGGGGACGGGGATAAGAAAATCGCGTTGACGTCATGCGCTCATCATTGTGATGCCCTTTGTGCGTTGTTCTTTTTGTATTTATCCACAACGGTATATTGACAAAATAGAACAGAAATAGAACAATAGAAATGAACGAACATTTATATGCATACTTCTAACATCGCGCTTTTCAAAGGGAAGAAAATTCGAAAAATCTTGCATGAGGATGAGTGGTGGTTTTCTGTGGTGGATGTTGTCGAGGCGCTTACGGATAGTCCGAAACCGCGTGACTATTGGTACGTGATGAAGGTACGTGTGAAAGACGAAGACGGAATTGAGTTGTCGACAATTTGTCGGCAACTGAAATTGGAATCATCAGACGGAAAGCGATACGAGACTGATTGTGCGGATACAGAGGGTATATTTCGCATCATCCAGTCCATTCCGTCGCCAAAAGCAGAGCCATTCAAGCGCTGGCTGGCGAGGGTTGGATATGAGCGTGTGCAAGAAATTGAAAATCCGGAACTCGCGACCAAGCGCACGCGGATGCTCTATAGGCTCAAGGGCTACGATGATAGTTGGATTGAAAAGCGCATGCGTGGTATTGCCATTCGTGAAGAGTTGACCGAGGAATGGCAAAAACGTGGAGCGCAGGAGCGCAAGGATTATGAGATATTGACCGCGGAAATCTCCAAAGCGACATTTGGCATTACGCCAATCGAATATCAAAAGCTGAAGGGACTAAAACGAGAAAATCTTCGAGATCATATGGATGATTTCGAGCTTATCTTCACTATGCTTGGTGAGCGCTCCACTACAGAGATTCATCGTGTTGAGGATTCGCGCGGTGTGCCTAAATTGAAAAGCGATGCTCGAGCTGGTGGAGATATTGCGGCCGTAGCCCGTAAACAGCTCGAAAAAAGGCTTGGACGGTCCATTGTGTCAAAGGAGAACCATCGTAATAAAAAACTCCGTGGCTAGGTCACGGAGGCAGGGCCGAGGTCGTGGATGCGACCTTCGATGGTTTGTTCTTCGCGGAAATCATTGACTTCGAGGTGGTAGACAATGCCGATCATGTCACCTGGCTTGATGGTTGCGGCATGCGCGCCCATGGAAAAGCCCACGAACTTCATCCATCTGCCGTCTGGTCTTTTGACTGTGAGGCGCAGATGGCTCTGCGTTTTGCCCATTACGTCCGAAGACAGTACGGACGCTCGTGAGAAAAACAGGGGCTGTGGGTTACTTTGCCCATACGGCATGAGCTGTGCGAGCTCGTCCATAAGCGGCCACTCTACAGCATCAAGCGAGAGCTCTGCGTCAATCTCAAGCGTGGGGACCGCCTCTTCTGCGTTCAGATGCTCTTTGGTGTAGGCCACGAGGCGTTCCTGGAATGTCGTGAGGTGCTCTGGGCTTGCGAGCGTGAAGCCGCACGCTTGCTTGTGTCCTCCGACGCGCACGAGAAGACCTTCGCCTGCCACGCGCACTGCTTCGGTGACATCAAACCCGGCGTGCGAGCGCCCAGAGCCGATCCAGGTGCCGTTGTGCTGGCCAATGGCAATCGCGGGCTTGCCAAAGCGCTCCAAGAACTTTCCTGCTACAAGGCCAACGAGCGCTGGTGCCCAGCGCTCATCCCAATGCACAAAGAGCGGAGTTGCCTGGAGAGCGTCTCCCTGCATCTTTTCTTCGGCCTCGACCATCATGCGCCGTGTTGTGTCTTGTCGTGCACGGTTATGACGCTCCACTTCTGCGGCGAGCGTCACGGCTTCTTCCTCGGTTTCTGCGAGGAGGAGACGAAGCGCAAGCGAGGCATGATCCATGCGACCAGCGGCATTCAAGCGCGGTCCAAGGCCAAAGCCAATGGACTCACTTGTTAGTGTTTTGCCTTCAAGACTGGCCGCGCGAATCAGGGCACGCAACCCATGGCGTCGCGTCTTGTTCAAGACCGTGAGGCCGTATGTTTCGAGTACGCGATTTTCGTCTACGAGTGGCACCATGTCCGTGACGGTCGCAATGGCCACAAGGTCAAGCAACCATTTTTCCCAGCCTACTGCGAGGGCGAGCCCTTTGCGGCGGCCTTCTTCCACGAGCTCGCACGCGAATTTGAATGCCACGCCAACTGCCGCAAGGTGCTTGAACGGATAGGGCTCGTTGGGCACGCTTGGGTGGATGATGTGCGCGTCTGGCAATGTTTCGCCAAACTGATGGTGATCCACGACAATCGTGTCCATGCCAAGCGTTTTTGCCAGAGCGATTTCCTCGTTGCAGGCAATGCCGCAGTCCACGGTCACGAGGAGCGTGGTTCCACGTTCGTGCAACAGGCGGACGGTCTCTGCATGGAGGCCGTAGCCTTCTTGATCACGATGGGGGATGTAGTAATCCACGAGGTCCGCGTTTGCGGGTGCTTTGCTCTGCAGATGACGTAAAAGCTCACGCAGTGTTGTGATGAGCACAGCCGAGCCTGTCACGCCGTCGGCATCGTAGTCTCCATGGATCGTGATGCGTTCGCCTTGCTCAAGCGCAAGAAACACGCGTGCGACTGCCTGTGGCATGTGGAGGAACTGCGACGCAGAGTGCGTATGCTGATCCCAAGAAGGATGGAGGAATCTCTCCGCGGCTTCTGGTGATCTTATCGCGCGATTCCACAACAACTGGGCAAAGACAGGCGACGCAAAGTCCATGGCTTGCGTAAAGTCCTCAGGGCACGGAGCCGCAATATTCCATCGTTTTTGCATGGCCTGCGTATCATGCGCGAAGAGAGCACGCCCGTCAAAAGAGGTGCAGGGGAGACAAGAAAAGGAGAAACTAGAGAATCGGGGCTATCAAAAATACCACGGTCATGACAATCATGATGGCGGCAAAGACCTTCATGATGGAGGTAATGGTTTTACGTTTCATATTATCCTCGTCGTAAGACTTTGATAAACGCCTCTGGAGGGATTTCGACTTTTCCTTTGCCGTGTTCAAGCATGCGCTTTTTCCCTTTCTTTTGTTTTTGAAGCAGTTTGGATTTACGCGAGTAGTCGCCGCCAGACATTTTGGCGAGCACGTCTTTGCGGAAAGCAGAAATACGATCAGATGCCAGAATCTTGCTTCCAACAGCCGCTTGCAATTTTACCACAAATTGCTGACGAGGAAGTTCCTCCTTCAGTACTTCCACAATTTCACGGCCACGACGATACGCTTCACTTTCATGCAACAGCGTGGCGAGTGCCTCCACGGGTTCATCTGCCACAAAGATCGTCAGGCAGACCACCTGTGACGTGCGATACTCGTTCCATTCGTAGTTCAGGGATGCGTAGCCCGCGGTCACGCCTTTGAGCTTGTCATAAAAATCCACGATCACCGAAGCAAGCGGCATATCATAATGGAGAATGGCGCGTTGCGTATCCAGATATTCAGTTGTGCGATAAATGCCTCGGCGATCTTGCACCAGTGCCATCACATTGCCGATATATTCTTTTGGAGAAACAATGTCGACTTTGACCCACGGCTCGCGTGTTTCCTTGATACGAGAGGCATCGGGAAACGCTCCGGGAGATTTGATGAGATGTTCGATATCGTCCGTGGTGGTCACCTGATAGCCCACAGAAGGCGTGGTCACCACCACGTCCATGTCAAATTCACGGGAAAGGCGTTCCTGGACAATTTCCAGATGCAACATGCCAAGCAAACCGCAACGAAAGCCAAAGCCAAGGGCTGTGGAGTGTTCTGGTTCAAAGGCAAGCGCCGCATCATTGAGCTTGAGTTTCTCAATCGCATCACGCAACTTTTCGTATTCATTTCCCTCTGTGGGAAACACGCCTGCATACACCATGGGCGTGACTTCTTTGTAGCCGGGAAGTGCTTGTGTCTGTTCAAAAGTGTCTGCACGAGCAACCGTGTCACCAACACGTACACAGGAAATATCTTTTAAGCCCGTGACAATATACCCAATATCACCCGCCTCAAGCGTGGGTGTACTCGTATGCTCTGGTTTCATGTAGCCAATCTCCAGAGCTTGGCCAGAAGCCTCTGCCGCAAGAAAATGAATGCCTGTATTGGCAGAGAGCCGACCGTCTACGCATCGAACATACGCGACAACTCCTTGATAGTCGTTGTACTTGGAATCGAAAATGATGGCTCGAAACGGTGCGTTTGGATCACCTTGTGGCGGAGGCACGTCCTTGACGATACGTTCAAGAATCTCCTCCACGCCCACGCCAGACTTTCCGGATGCAAGAATAATTTCCTCGCGTTTGCATCCAATGAGTTGCATGAGCTCTTGCGCCCGTCGTTCCACGTCCGCATTCGGCAAGTCGATCTTGTTCAGTACCGGAATAATGGTGATGTTTTGATCGATGGCAAGATAGAGGTTGGCGATGGTCTGTGCCTGCACGCCTTGCGTCGAATCCACCAGAAGCACCGCGCCTTCCACAGCCGCAAGCGACCGCGAAACTTCGTAGGTAAAATCCACGTGTCCTGGTGTGTCGATGAGGTTCAGTTCGTACGCAGTCCCATCCTTTGCACGATAGTTCATGCGTGCCGGTTGCAGTTTGATGGTAATGCCACGCTCACGCTCCAAATCCATGGTGTCGAGAAGCTGTTCCTTCATGCGCCGTTTTTCGACGGTCCCTGTCACCTCAAGCAAACGATCGGCAAGCGTAGACTTGCCGTGATCAATGTGGGCGATGATGCAAAAATTTCTGATGAGGCGTTGGTCCATGTAGGGGAAGATGGCTCCTATCTTGCAGGAAGAATAGGGATTTGGCAATACAAAGACAGGGACGCATGCTTGTGGTAACATATCACATCGTATGAACCTTTCTATGGGGCAGAATCTCGTGGAGTATCGCGTGATACAGCTCCCGCCTGTTACCGCGGATGTTGTCCAAGGTGCTGATCGTTTGGAACGCGCATTGCACGATGTGTGTCACACGATGAAGAATGAGCCTATTGAGCTTCGTGGAGCGTCTTTGACGGTTTTTGATGTGCTTGTGGCTGTGCGCGCATCTCGTGTTGCCACAGAACTCATTTGGAGAAAAGACGCGTCAGCACCCGCTTATTTATTGCAGACGCTTTTGGATGAGACAGAAACGATTAGGCCTTCTTTTGTTGCGGCGGGTTGGGTGTGGGATGAGCAAGAGCATGAGGACATGGAGCGCAGACGTGCATCAGACACAAGACGCGATATCACACTGGATCTCGCGCGGTTATGGCATAGGCACTCTTCACGCGATGGTCAGGAGCAACACAAGGCGTGCCTGACGGAAGTCTATGCTATTGAGCCGCGTAAAGACCGCATCGCATTGTCTGGTGAGGTTCCTCTGTCGTTCGCCTTTCCGGTTTGGCAATGGTTTGCCGGTCGTGCAGAGACGGTTACCTATGATCACATGAAGATAGTCAACTGACCTCTATGTCTGCACAAACACACGAACAACCTTGGAGAGAAGCGCCAGATATAGACAGCCGTCCACCAACGGGTCCTGCAGATATGGAAGAACGGCAGGAGTTGGATTATGCAACTCCAGAGAATCTTCAGCGACTGCGCTCCGCAATTTTGGCGAATAAGCCGCCCATGGCAGTGGATTGGCCCAATCTTGCAGAGCAGATTGTGACATCTGTGAAAGAAGGATCTGGCATGCTGTTGTTTCGTGGGGAAACGGGTTCTGGGAAATCCATTTTTTCTCCCACGGCCGTGCGAAAGGCACTGGACCAGCTGGGACGTACAGGCCCGATTATGGTACTTCAGCCGCGTAAAGATGCGGCATTGAGCGTTGGAACTGCTATTGCCGCAGTACAAGAAGCTCAGTTGGGTCGAGAGGTTGGTGTGGCGACATCAGAAGTGAAAAGCTTGAATCCACATTGCCGGGTTGGTGTGGTCACGCCTGGGATCATGATCCGATATATGATGGATGGAAAACTCACGAACGATCGTGTGGGTGCCATTGTTATTGACGAGGTACATGAAGGAAGTGAAGACCATCAGCTTATATTAGGACTGATCAAGCGTATGAAGGCGCAGGGTGTTTGCCCACCGGTCATTTTTATGAGCGCCACGCCAAATACAGAGCTTCTGACTTCCTATTTTGGGCTGACAGAGCATGACTATCTTGAGCAGAAGGGCAGGCAACACTCTGTAAACACATTTCGATTGAAAGAACATAAAGAGGATCCTGCAACAGGTCGCGAAGCCAACTACATGGAAGAAGCCGCTCAAGCGGTGCATGAGGTGCTGGATGACTCGGATGAAGGAGATGTGTTGGTGTTTATGCCGGGAAAACGTGAAATCGAAAATACGATACGACTCATCGGTGAGAGGGAGGGTGTGGAGGTTGTGCCGCTGTATGGCAAGATGTCACCGAAGGATCGTTATCGCATCTTGAGCGGTCATAAACCCGCAGGCATACAACGCCGTGTGATTGTGGCGACAAACGTGGCAGAGAGTTCGTTGACGGTTCCGGGCATTGCTTTTGTTGAGGATTCCTGTCGTAAGCGTGTTTTGCGATACAATCCGGAAAAAGGCATGGTGGAGAGTGTTGTTGAGCTCATTTCCAAAGATGAGGCGCGGCAACGTGCAGGACGCGCCGGGCGTTTGGGTCCAGGGCAGGCGGATCGCATGGTGACAAAAGAGGAATATGCAAAAATGCCGGCGCATCCAGAATCGCAAATTGTACATTCGCCATTATTGTCACTCACGCTTTTGCGTCTAAAACGTCTTGGTTTGGATGAACGAACCTTTGATTTTTATGAGCAACCAAGCAAGCAGGGGATGGATGCCGCCAGAAAAGAGCTCATGCTTTTTGGCGCGTTGGATCAGCAAGAACAGTTGACAGATCTTGGCCGGGAAATGATCGATCTGCCTTTTGAGCCGCGACTATCCCGCATGGTGATTGAGTCACGCAAGCGTCACTGTTTTTTACCTGCGCTTGTGCTTGCGGCTTTCTCTCGAGAACGGGGAGTATTTCTTGATGCGACCAATGAAGATGTGGAAAAAGCCGGAGGAAATAAAATGCTCGTACGTAATGAGATCAAGCGATTACATGAGGAATTCGTGCGAGGAGGCTCTGATTGGCTGACAGCTCTGGAGGTTTTTCGCCAAGCGTGTGAACACGGTGTGATGGAAGTGTCGAGTATCGTGGGGAAACGCGATAAGTTCCGCACACCGCAAGAACGTGAGCGCATGCGTGATTTTGATGATTGGTGCAAGAAGTATCGTTTGAATTTTATCGCTCTGACGCATATTGCGCACAAGCTACGCGACTACGCGTTACGCGCACATGCAGATACGGTGCGGTGGGATGAATTGGGTACCAGCTTAGGAGATGTGAAAGAGGAGGATCTGAGCGCGGTGATTTTGTCATCGTTCCCTGATTTGTGTTGGGTGCAGGATATGTATGGGGAATATGTTTCTGCCTTGGTAGGTGCTCGGGTCCAGCCCTCGTTGTCTCCTGGTTCTGTAGCATGGCAACGAGATAGTCGAAATCAGCCCGTGCTTTGCGTGTCCAGCCAGCCTCCTGCAGAGGGCGGAGAGGGGTATAAGAAAAAACCCTATATCCATCAAATACACCCCATTTCCGTGGAGTTATTTGTTCAAACGTTTCCGCAGAAGGTGAAAAGAGAAATGGGTGCTCCTTTTTACGACGGTGTCCAAGGACGAGTGGTACGCAAGTGTGCCATGTACTTGAAGACGCAGGTCGTGAGCGCCTTAGAAAGGGATGAGACAGAAGAGTCCCTTGGTAAAGAAGTTGTTCACGTGACAGGGGAGGAGGCTTGCGAGGCCATGGCGTACGCATTATGGACCGGTCAGATTCATGAATCTTTTGCGCAAAGAAATCAAATAATCCTTGGTGCGAATCGTTATCTACGACGACCTCTTGATTTGCGTGCGTGGTATCGAGAACGATTAAAGGCGCATGGATACCCTTCTACACGGGCTGAGATATTGGAGCATCAAGAGGAGTATTATCCGCCATTGCCAGTGATGGGGGAGGAGTCGTCACGAAACGTTGGAGAAAAGATATCTGCAGGATTTGGTGCGCCTACTCCTTTGTATGGTGCTCAAATCGCAGAGCGAAGAAGGGAGCCGATGCGCACAACGGTTGAGACAGCGTATGAGGAGGAGGAAAAAAAGAAGCTCAAGGAATATCGAGAAAAGTTGCGTGCTCTTGCGAATACGGTTGCTGTTGACTTGGAGGCGATTCAGCAGGAAATGCGTGAACGAGATTTTTCTCGTCTTGATCGTCTATTTGATTTGACGAATAAAATGAAGCTCGTACGCACAGCTCTAGAGGAGTCGCCCAATTATGTGATAGATCAGAGACATCGCGGAGGGTATTGGCGCACGGTCGAAGGACCAAAATATCGTGAGATATTAGATTATCTTCGAAAGACGCTGGATAGTCAGGCTGAACATCTGAATATTGCCTTGCCCTCAAGAACTCCCAAAACGCCATCTCAACCTGTACGGGAGACTCCCATGGTCCCTGAGACCATGACGCCTGAACTCAGGGAGCGTATCTTGGCGGACTTGGAGGCGTCTAGTGTTGTTCTTTCTTTGGTGGAAACCTTTGGTGAGAAGCCGACCAAGGCACGCTTGGCAGATAAAAAGGTGACAGCGTTTGAAAAAGCATTAAGCGCGCTGTATGAGGGCAAGGGCGAACTTGAACGAGACATGAGATCTTTCATGGGAGAGTTGGATGATCCATCCGCCAAAGCCCAATCCATGAACGGTAGGCTTTCTGCGCTCCTCCAGAGAATTGAACCATTGTTTCGTAAGCAGGCATCTGCTATTGGCTTTACCGCTGTTTCCGGTTGGGTTGATGCCTTTATCAAGGCCTGGCGAGAGGTGCCTACACGTGTAGATAGCCACCCAGAGGTGGTGGAGTTTATCAAGGACGGAACCATTGATCGTGCAGAAATGCTCTCGCGCGTGCGCAAGCTTCTCGCGGAACAAGTGCAAACAGCTCCTATACAAAACCAGCCTATCAATATCGATACGCTGGTCACGCAGGTCTTCAACGCGTTTTGAGGCGCGCTATTCAATACAACAATCAATGAGCTTTTTTGTGAGCGCTCCTAGCTTGCCCATGACATGAGGCGCGTGCTTGCGGCAATAAGGTAGTTTTCTTTTCTCGTCTTTATGGGCCGCTTTTCCACAGTACCCGTCACCTCAAGCAAACGATCGGCAAGGGTAGACTTGCCGTGATCAATGTGGGCGATGATGCAAAAGTTTCTAATGAGACGTTGGTCCATGGATGTTCAACAGCATGCCTGGAAATGTGTGTTTTGACAAGCATATTGGAGACTGTGCAAAGCTTGACCGTTGAACCAGCGAGGCGTAATGTCTGGTAGCTTTGAGGTCGATAAATAGTCTCAGGAAGGAGCTGGTCATGAGGACGGTCGTTTCGGCGTTGATGGTTGTCGCCTTGTCACTCGCATCTGGACTCGGACTGGCGCAGGAGCGGCCTGCGATCAGCGCGACTCCAAATGTAGCCCCGGCTCAGCCGCGGGGATTCCGCATCAACTGCGGCGCGTTCGTTCCGATTGTCGGGCAGGACCAGCCCGTGAACCCATTGGTCATCGCGGTCATGGCGCAGTGTCTCGGAGGGAACGAGCGCTACAGCGCGGGCCTCGCGTTCGGAGGAACGACGCCTCTGAACATGGACGCTTTGGCGCTGGACAGCGAGGGGTATGTGGTTGGCCGCGTCTTGCTCGGCCATATCGAGACAACGCGTCCTGGTGTCGCGACCACAGCGCCGCCTGTGGACATCAGTGTGTACCTTGGTGGCGGAGGGAATGCATTCACCAAGTCAGGCTCCATGCGCTCCTTCGTAGCGGCGATGCTGCACATGATCGGTCCGATCGAGTTGTTCCTTGGAGCGACAGTAAACTACTACCCTGAAAGCTGGGGCTGGGCTGGCTCAACGTTCAACGCCAATCAGTTCGATGGTTCGTTCAGAGCGGGGCTCGCTTTCACAGCGGCGCGTATGCAGGTCATCCCGTTCCTCGGGATGGGCTTTCCCAGTACGCGCATGCAGGGCGGCGTGTTCGTCGCATTTCCGCTGAACTAGCGCGAGTGCGCTCTGCACATTCATGAAACACAACTCTCCTAAAAGCACGCCTTGCTTCTAGGAGTCTTTTTTTCGAGGTCTATTCAATGCAACAATCAATCAGCTTCTTCGTGAGCGCTCCCAGCTTGCCCATGAGGCCTTTTTTTTCTGTGTCTTGGACGTTTACTGCGTTGTCGTCGATTTTTTTGATTTCTCCCACATCCACGAGCTTGAGGTTCAGGCCCCAGAAGAGATTGTAGAGATCGTAGGATTTTTGGAACATCTCGCGTGCTTCCTCTTTCTTTCCCATGCTGTGTTGCTTGGTACCGACTTCCATCAAGCGCATGCTTGCGGCAAGGAGATGTTTGGAAATGCACCAGACTTCGCCTTCGTAGTCTTTGATGATCTTGCGCAGGAGCTCCTGTCGCATTTTGCGTACCTCCTGAAGCAGGTCGAGGTAGTTTTCTTTGCCGGTCTTCATGCTCGTGAAAAAGAAGTGCTCCTCAATGCTCACGAGGTTCATGATCGCGATGACCAGATCCTGGTCAGATGAGAGGTCCATCTTTTCTTGTTTTTTTGCGTCGTCAACCTTTTTAATCAGATCGTCGAGCTTTGGGATATCCGTCATAGGAGGGTGTTATCGGGTGATAAGGTAGAAGATGGCACTCAGAACCGCAAGCCCGCCTACAGGCATAGCGACTTTTTGAAAGGGGAAATAGGCCTTGTTGTTGTTCTGCTTTTTGAGATGCTCGTACCACGTGGCCATGCCGTAAAACGCGCCTGTGCCGAGGACGATCGTCAAAGCAAGTTTATCCATGCCCCAGAGTTGGTTGAAGGGGTGGCCGAATACGCCCATGAAATAAAGGGGAGCAATGGCTAAGAGATACCAGCCGAGCATGGTGACCCCATCGCGATAGCGGAAGGTGATTTTTTTCTTGTCCAACCAGTTGATGGTCCACATGGCAAAAGCCATGGTGAGCCCACCGACCCAGAGACCGGTAATCGTATCGTCCACGCCGAGCCAGCGAGAAAGGCCAATGCCCGCGCCAACAGCAACGGCACACACAGGACACACAGCCGCGGCCGGAAGGGCGAGGGTTGTGCCAAGAAGAGAGGTCACGAAGAGCGCGAGGCGTTTCATAGGGCTTTAGTTTGTGGATGAGGTGGAAACAGGGGATGTTGGTGTCACGAATTGTTGGAAGTAGCTGATAATATCTACGTCGCCACTAATACAAGATTTCCCGTCGAAGAAGAGTGGCACGGTGCCGCGCTGTTCTTCTGGGAGGTTGCACACCTCATTTTTCTCAAAGAGGAGCTGGGCGTTGTTTGCATTTTGAAACGCTTCACGTTTTTCAAATGCGACCTTTGTTTCGATCTCTGGATGCCGTTGAAGAAACTCATCCACTTTGACGCAATGGGGACACCCAACGCCCCAGAAGAGGATTTTGGTATCTGCAGAAGGTTTTACAAATGCAGGGCCATTGCCTGAGCGCCAGGCAAGGATCGCGATGCCAAGGAAAACCACGGCAGTAATAGCGGCAATAATGTAGGGCTTGATATTCATAGGGTTGTGTGAGAATGGTAACAGTCTAACCGCGTGAGGGTCAACGGGAACAGGCTCTGGTCGAATGGCTTAGAACCCTTTATGCTATCGCTCGTATGCAAGACGATTATCAAGGGAAACGAGTACTTGTGGCGGGTTTTGGGATAGAGGGCGCAAGTTCCGCGGCTTTTTTTGCGGATCGTGGCGCACAGGTCACTGTACAGGATCGCAAGGCTGAGAAGGATTTGCATGCCTCGATGATCGCGCAATTACGAGCCAAGGGCGTGATGTTTCAGCTTGAACGAGATGTCCCAGAGGGGAGTTTTGATATAGCGGTACGTTCACCTGGTATTGGGTTATACAAACCAGTCATCACGTTTCTTTCAAACCAGGGCGCAGTCATTACCTCTACGACAAAACTATTTTTCGATTTGTGTCCGTGTCCGATCATTGGCGTGACGGGTACAAAAGGAAAAGGAACGACATCGTCGCTCATCGCAGAGATGCTCAAGCAAGAAGGCCGCAAGGTAGAGCTCGTCGGCAACATCGGGACGCCTGTGCTTGATTGCCTTGATCACCTCACGCCAGAGCATTGGGTGGTATTTGAGATGTCCAGCTTTCAACTCATGGATTTGAAAAAGAGCCCGCATATTGCGGTGGTGCTCATGACAACGGTCGAGCATTTGGATGTGCATAAGGATGAGGCAGAGTATGTTGAGGCAAAAGCGCAGATTGCGGCGCACCAAACGGTTGACGATGTGATGGTATTCAACGGTGACTATGCGAATAGTCGCAAGATCGCAGAACGATCCGTGGGCATGGCTTATGAAGTGAGCCGCTTTCATGAGGTGGAGCGTGGGTGTTTTGTGCGCGGCACAGAGCTTGTCTGGCGTGATGGTCAGATCGAAGAGGTGATCGCAACGGTTGATGACGTGCGTTTGCCAGGCGCACATAATCTCGAGAACGTCTGCGCCGCGATTTCTGCCGCAAAAGCCGCAGGCGTTTCATCTCGTGCGATGATCCGTGCTTTGCGATCGTTTACCGGATTGGAGCACCGCATTGAGTTTGTGCGCGAGATCAATGGCGTGCGCTATTACAACGATTCTTTTGGCACTACGCCAGAAACAGCGATCGCGGCTATTGAGGCATTTGATGCGCCGGAAGTGTTGATTCTCGGCGGCTCAAGCAAGGGGAGCGACTTCACGGCCTTGGCGCAGACAATCGTCAAACGTCCACCTATCCGCGCGATTATTGGCATTGGCGTGGAATGGTTGCACATCAAAGAGGCGCTTGTTGCCGCAGGAGGCGAGGCAATTCCCGTGATCGAGAACTGCCAGAACATGACGGAGATTGTCGCCGAGGCCTCGCGTGTGGCACAGCCGGGCGATGTTGTCCTTCTGTCTCCTGCCTGTGCGAGTTTTGGGATGTTTAAGAATTACAAAGAGAGAGGAAAGCTGTTTAAGGAAGCGATTATTTCCCTTGACGCGAAAGCCTAGCCATGCTAGGTTTTTTCGTCGGCAAAGACGCCGACGTGACGCCGCACAGATGAAAGTGCGGGAGTACCTGCCTGTCAGGTTCTTCTCCCGCATGGCTCTGTCAACGGCAAAGGAGGCTCCCATGTTGATCTCCAAGGTGTTCGCTGAGTTCACCGCACTCGTGGCCGCTGGCAAGATCTCCGAGAAGATGATCGAAAGGCTGATCGCGCAGGCGAGGCAGGAGAACCCCGAGTCGCGCCGTCTCATTGCCCTGCTCAGCAAGGACCGGCTCCTGGATGGTGCTGTCGCTGTTGTCGCAGGGCTAGCGCTCTACACTGCCTGTCGCGACGGCAAACAGTTCGTAGTCTGTGGAAACACGGAGTACAAACCGTACCCTCGTGTTTCCAGCGTTTCCGTGGCGAACAGCAACCCTCTCTTCGTTGCTCAGGACAGTAATGAGCAATTCGTTGTTTGGGGATACAAGGAGTACAAGCAGTACCATCGTATTTTTGACCTTTCTGCCGCAGACAACAAGCCGCTCTACGATGTTTACTACATGGATAAGTGGTTCGTGGTCTGGGGGGATGTGGAGTACAAGGCGTACGACAGTGTGAACAAGCCGTCCGTCGTGGATGGCAAGCCGCTCTACGCCGCCCAGCGCGACGACCGTTGGTTCGTGGTCTGGGGGGATGTGGAGTACAAGGCCTACCACTATGTGTGCAACCCGTCCATCGTGGATGGTAAGCCGCTCTACGTCGCTCAGCGCGACGACTGTTGGTTCGTGGTCTGGGGGGATGTGGAGTACAAGACGTACGAGAATGTGGGCAACCCGTTTATCGTGTGCGGTAAGCCTCTCTACGCCGCCCAGCGCGACGGCCGTTGGTTCGTCGCTTGGGGAGACGGAGACTTGGAGTACAAGGAGATGTACGACAGCATCTCCGGGCTTTCCGCTGTAAACCAAGTCCCGCTCTACGTTGCCCACCGGGGAAGCAAGGAGTTCGTGGTGTGGTCCGATATCAGGGTGAGCGGGGCGTACGATCAGATTCTGGACCTCACGAGCGAAGACGGGGTGCACACCTTCTACGGACGTCGCGGCCGGAAGCTCTACGAGGTCACGATCAAGATCAGGTGAGGCAATTACCGGTTGAGCCTTCAGCCGGTTTTTTATTTGACCGTTCGATTTCTGTTCGGTAGTGTTGGATGATATGGAGGATTTATTTTCTGCGTCTGCGCAAAAGCGCCGCTCTGCGTCAGCTCCTTTGGCGGATCGCATGCGTCCGCAGACACTGGAAGATTTGGTGGGGCAAGCGACGCTCGTGGGTCCTGGTCAGCCGTTGAGGCTGTTGATTGAGCGCGATGAGGTTCCATCCATGATTTTTTGGGGTCCACCAGGGTCAGGGAAAACCACGCTCGCAAAAGTGATTGCCACCTTGACCAAGGCGGAGTTTATCGAGCTTTCTGCTGTGATGAGTGGCGTGGCGGAGATTCGATCCGTGGTCAAAGAGGCAGAGGCACGGGAAAAGTATCATGAGCGACGAACGATTTTGTTTATTGATGAAATCCATCGTTTCAACAAAGCGCAACAAGACGCATTGTTGCCGCATGTAGAGCGCGGCACCATCACCTGCATTGGCGCAACCACAGAAAATCCCTCTTTTGAGGTGATCCAGGCTCTTTTGTCACGTTGCAAAGTGTTCACGATCTCACGCATCGACGAAGCCGGGATGCTGACCGTGCTTCGTCGTGCACTCGAAGACCCTGTGCGTGGCCTTGGCGGGAAAAAGATCTCAGCGCCAGACGCGGTTCTTCGCGAAATCGTGACATGGGCAGATGGAGACGCGCGGCAGGCATTGAACGCGCTTGATATGGCCGTCAAATCCAGTCCAGAAGCGGCTGATGGCACGCGCATGCTCACGGTCGAGCATCTGCGGGATGCGCTTCAGCGGTCGCATGTTTTTTACGATAAGAATGGCGAAGAGCATTATAATATTATCAGCGCCTTGCACAAATCCATGCGTGGTTCAGATGCAAACGCCGCGCTGTACTGGCTTGGCCGCATGCTCGAAGGAGGGGAAGACCCCCTGTATGTCGCGCGACGCCTCGTGCGTTTTGCCTCCGAAGACATTGGCGTGGCAGATCCGCAGGCGTTGGTGCAGGCCATGACGGCGTATCAAGCCTGCCATGCGCTTGGCATGCCAGAATGTAATGTGGTGCTCGCGCAGGCCGTGGTGTATTTATCTCAAGCGCCGAAGTCCAATGCGCTTTATGTGGCGTATGGTGCTGTCCAGGCGGATATTCATGATCAACCGAATGATCCTGTGCCACTCCATATACGGAATGCACCAACCAAGCTCATGAAGGATCTGAAATACGGGGAAGGCTACGTGTATCCACCGTCCGCAAAAGGGCCAGTCACGCAATCCTATTTGCCAGAACGCTTAAAAAAGCGGGTGTATTGGAAAAAGTAAGGAGAGGGAGGTCGGATTTTGTGTTATACTGTGCTTGTGCATTATCGAGCGCAGGGTGCACGGCACACAACAGAGAGAACCTCTCATGGTGGTAGGTTCATTTTGGCGTTGGTTTTGTTGAGTTTTGGTGGGATTGCTATTTTTGTACGTTTTTTTCAGTTGCAATTGCTGGAATATAAGAGCTATAAGGTGCTTGCATCTGATCAACACGAGGTCCAGGCCGCGTTGGTTCCTCGTCGTGGGACGATTTATGTACGAGACCGCATTGACGGTACGCTGTATCCTATTGCAAAAGATCGTGATGCTTGGCAGGTGTATGCCGTGCCGCGTGAAATGAAAGAGGAAGACAAGAAAACAAATGCACAGGCCCTTGCGCCCATTTTGGGAATCACGGAGCAGGAGATTTTTGCGAAGATCGGTGCGCCGACCAGCACCTACACTGTTCTTGCGAAGGACGTTTCGTTGGAGCAGGTGGAGCAATTGCGTCAACAGCGCTATCCAGGCATTGGGATCGCAAAAGGATTAGCGCGCTTGTATCCAGAGCAGGGGCTTGGTGGGCATGTGCTCGGTTTTGTTCAGCCGAATGATCAGGGATTACGCGTGGGAAAATATGGCGTGGAGGGCTTTGAAAATGAGGCGCTTGCCGGACGGGTGGGCTCGATCGTTGCAGAAAAGGACGCGGCAGGACGTCGTCTTACTATCGGGACGATTGATCTTCAGCAAGCAAAAGACGGTTCTGATTTGGTTTTGACGATTGATCGTAGCATTCAGTTCAAGGCCTGCGAGGTCATTACACGCGCCGTGAAAACCTATCAGGCAGATAGTGCGTCCATCATTGTGATGGATCCAGAGACCGGTGCGATTCTCGCGATGTGTGGCGCACCAGATTTTGATCCGGCAATGTATGGAAAGACGATTGATTATAGCGCTTTCAACAATCCTGCGACGTTTTATGTGTATGAGCCTGGATCTATTTTTAAGCCCATCACTGTTGCCGCGGGTATTGATGCCGGAAAAATAACGCCACAGACGACCTATACAGATAAGGGAGAAGAAAAGATTGATGATTTTACGGTGCGTAACTCTGATAAAAAGGCGCATGGCGTGCAAACCATGACCCAGGTATTGGAAAAGTCTTTGAACCTCGGCACGATTTTTATCCAGCGTCAGCTTGGGAAAGAAGCGTTTCGTGAGTATGTGACACGATTTGGTTTTGGAAAGAAGACCGGACTTGAGTTGAACTCAGAAGTGAAGGGTGATATTTCACCGCTTGGAAAAAAAGGCGTGGCCTTTGCGGCGACTGCTTCTTATGGCCAGGGTATTTCCACTACGCCAATCCAAATGGTCACGGCATTTGCGGCGCTGGGTAACGGAGGCAAGCTCCTCAAACCGTATATTGTCCGTGAAGTGTTGCATCCAGACGGCACGCAAGAAAAAACACAGCCACTTGTCGTAGACCATGTGATTGGTGTGCGTGCTTCACGGCTCGTATCTGCCATGATGGTGAATGTGGTGGAAAATGGTCATGGGAAGCAAGCGGGCGTGCCTGGGTATTATGTGGCTGGCAAAACAGGCACCGCACAGGTACCGAAAACAAACGGGAAGGGTTACATGGAGGATGCAACAATCGGGTCTTTTGCCGGATATGCGCCGGCGCAAGATCCCAAGTTTGTGATGTTGGTAAAAGTAGATCATCCACGCACAGAACAATATGCAGAGATGTCTGCGGCGCCTGTGTGGGGAGAGATGGCTAAGTTCCTTCTTGCGTATCTGGAAGTACCGCCAGAGCGAGCCATCAAAAAGCCAGTGCCTGTGAAAGCGCCTCAGGCGACATCTACTCCCGCCGTTGTTCCTCAGACGCCGACAACACCCTAATCATTGCCGCGCGGTTGCTTGTTTTCTTTTTGCTCGCTACTATCCATCTATATGTCACTCCAGACACGCTTTCAATCCTTCCTTGGTCGTTCTGCGCAAAAAACACTTGCACGAGAAAAGCCACTCATCATTGCGGTGACCGGATGCGTGGGAAAATCCACGACTAAAGAATTATTAGCCGCGGTATTGCACGCAGAAGATCCGCTCGCAAAGGTGCGTGCTAGCAAAAAGAACTACAACAACGAGCTCGGCCTTCCGCTGACAGTCTTCAACGCAGAAGCACCAGGACGGTCGCCATTTGCCTGGATGTCGCTCTTATGGCGCGCTTGGACAACGAGCATGGGCATACGTAAGACTGGCGTGCAGACGTTTATATTCGAAATGGGCGCAGATAAACCAGGAGACCTTGCGTATCTCACGTCGATTGCAGAGCCAGACATCAGCATCGTGACAGCCGTTACACCGGAAGACACGTCTTGGGCGCCAGTCCATGCGGCAAACTATCCCTCGATCGAAGCGCTTGCACAGGAAAAGGAAACGCTTGTGCGTGCCACAAAAGCAGATGGCATGGCGATTTTAAATGCTGATGATCGTCGCGTATTTGCCATGCGTTCTGCGGCGCAATGCCGTGTGGCCACGTTTGGCCAGTTCAACGAAGGTGCAGACGTGCGTATCCTGAGCACGCGTATGGTGATGGCAGAAGGCAAGCGGGGGAATGAACCCAAAGGATTGGAAGTGACATTAGAATATTTTCATCATCGTATCACTTTGCTCTTCAAGGGCGTCTTTGGCACGCCGGTTGCCTATTCTGCGGCCGCGGCCGTAGCAGTTGCGGTCACGTTAGATGCAGGCGAGGATGCGATCGCTTCCATGCCTGCGCACTTTCTCCCGCTTCAGGGCCGGACGCGCATTCTCCCAGGCATCAAATACACCACACTGCTCGATGACACCTACAACGCTTCACCGGTTGCAGTCCTTTCTTCGATTCGTGATCTGGCCTCCATGCCCCTCCAAGAGCATCAACGCCGCATTGTGTGCCTTGGGGAGATGCGTGAACTTGGCGAACAGGCAGAAATGCTCCACGAACGGGTTGGGGCTGAGGCCGCTAAACAGGGGATTGACCTTCTGGTGGCATGTGGTATATTTGCGCACGCGATCGCAGAAGGCGCACGGGCAAACGGCATGTCTGAGGATCAGATCAAGATCTTTGAGGACACGCCAGAAGCCGGGGTCTTTATCCAGGATTGGATGAAGCCTGGCGACATTGTCCTCGCAAAAGCCTCGCAAGGACCAGAACCGGGCCGTCCGGGCTGGAATCAGGTCACAGGCGTACGCATGGAGCGTGTCATCAAAGAGTTGATGGCAGACCCAGGCCACGCAGAACAGGTCCTCTGTCGGCAGTCGGAAGAGTGGCTTGCGTAGGTCGAGGCTTCTTCGTTTAATGGCTAGGACATCCCCCTCTCACGGGGAAGATAGGGGTTCGATTCCCCTAGGAGCTACCACAGTGAAAACCTCGTCATGATCGGCGGGGTTTTTGCTTTTGTTGCGAGAAGAGAGGTGGGTTCGAGCCTCAAATGTGGCGTTGATGATGGTTGAGTCAAATTTTCGTGAGGACAAAAGGAGGATCGAACCATATGAACTCATGATTTTAATGAGCTAGACGATCTAGTCATTGAATGGGAATAGCATCCATGCTAAGATTCGCGTTATCATACATTTTTCTACTATGAACAAGATATTTTTAGACGGAAATAGCCTGACCATTGAAGATATCCAATCGCTGATTTCAGATCACGCAGTTCGGGTTGAGATTGCACCGGAAACATTTCAGCGTCTTCAGGATGTGAGGGGATTTTTGAATGATAACCTCGAAGATCGAATTGTCTACGGGATTAATACAGGATTTGGACCGATGGCTTCTCATATTATTGGGAATGATCAGCTCCTTCATCTCCAAGAAAACCTCATTCGAAGCCACGCTGTTGGTATGGGTGATCCCATCAAACCCGAATACGTTCTGGCAGCTATGTGCGTTCGTTTGAATACGCTGGTAAAAGGGTACTCCGGTATTACGCAAGAACTAGCATCTCATTTGCAGTCATTTATTAATCATCGGATCATTCCCATTGTTCCAGAACATGGTGCGGTTGGCACAAGCGGCGATCTTGTACAACTTGCTCATATCGCTTTGTCTCTTATCGGTGAGGGCGAAGTGCTTTTTCAAGAAAAGCGCCAACCGACAAGTGTCGTGCTCAAACAATGCGGATTGAAATCATATAGGCTTCAGCCAAAAGAGGGGCTCGCTCTTATTAACGGTACTTCAATGATGGCGGCAATTACCGCAGTACTTTGTCTTGAAGTTGATAAGCTCACAAAGCTCGCTGTACACACTGGGGCTTGGTCACTTGAAATGGTGAATGGATTTGAGGACAGTATTTCCGAGAAGATCCATTTACTCAGGCCTCATGTAGGACAACAAACGGTTGCCAAACTGCTTCGTACAATCCTTTCATCATCAAAATTGCTTCAAAATCGCTCGCGCTTAAATACCGCAAAAAACACGGAGACGAAGAGCGCTGTGCACCAAATTCAAGAGGACGTGCAAGATGTCTACTCGATTAGATGCATACCGCAAATCCTTGGGCCGGTATTCGATTCATTAGCAACCACTCGAACCATTGTTGAGACGGAAATTAATTCCGTTACCGACAATCCGATTATTGACGCTGATGAGAACAGTTTTTTACACGGAGGTAACTTTCATGGTGATTACATCGCGTATGCCGTTGATCAGCTCAAGATGACGGTTGTGAAGTTGACCATGCTCTCAGAGCGTCGAATTAACTATTTTTTGAATGCAAAAGTAAACCATCGTTTTCCGCCATTCATGAATTTGGACACGCCTGGTTTGACTTTGGGCCTTCAGGGGATTCAGTTTGTAGCCACGTCAACGACCGCACAAAGCCAGACGCTTGCGTTTCCGCAATATGTTCATTCAATTCCTACGAATGCCGATAATCAAGACATTGTAAGCATGGGAACTGATGCCGCTCTTATCGCTTCAAGGGTGGTTGATAATGCTTTTGTTGTTCTTTCTATTGAAATGTTGACACTCGCACAAGCGGTGGATTATTCCAAAAATGAAAAAGAGTTGGCAGGGGCCACCAAGAAAATATATAAGGCCATACGAAGTGTGTTTCCAGTGATCAAGAAGGATCGAGTATTAAACCAAGAGATACAGGGTCTACTTCAATTTGTGAAAAACACAATCAGCTCTGTTTTGTAGAGAGGTGACACTGATTGACCGTGATGGAATGATTTGGATCGTTTCTTTTCACGGATTTGGGCGATCGTGGGAGCGTTTTAGCCGTTGAGGCGGTCGTATTTGGTTTGGTGCTGCCTGTGGGCTGCTTTATCGTGTGTGAGCCAGGAGCAGATCGTCCATAATGAAATTTCGAACTTCCTTCACTCTGGCCTACCACGTAAAAAGCTCTCGCAAAAGCGAGGGCTTTTGCGTTCGCTTTACGTGGCGCGGCCATTGAGTTTCGCTCAGCTCTATTGAAGAGAGGCAACAGGAATCAGCCACACAAGCGGCTGGTTTTTGTTTTTTGATAAGGAGAGTACTGGTGCCTGACCTCAATTTGATCATGCCTCGATTGACAAAACCTGATAGCATGGTAGGCTTACGCGTCGAAATGATCCTTTTCGGCAAGATAGACTGTGAATGTTTTAGGAGGTGAAACATCCATGCTAGAGCGATGTGAGCGGCTCGTCATGTTCGGTCCCTTTGAAAAGCAGATCGCGCGCGATGTCCAGCTGGGCGTCATGGATCAGCAGTCAGCGGCAGATCTTCTCGTGAGGCTTCGAAGCCTTCGCGTGTATGCACAGATGCAGATCCTCTTCTATATCCTTACTATGGGCAGGAGGGTCGCCCGGCTCGTTGTTCCCTTTGGCGCGGAGTTGATCGCTTCGAACGCGATCATGGAAGTTGTAGTGCTCGCGAACCGCGAAAAGATGGCTAAGGTGATGCACGCTCCGGGGATGCTGTTGCTCCGCATGATCCCCGGCGCCGCCATGTGCATTGGGAACATTGCGATCCTCAAAGCAGAGCCCATACTCTACGAAGTTGCGCTGCGACTCTGTGAGCACATCTGCCACAGACTCCACGCCCGGTTTTTGATCCCCGTCTACATCAGGCCGGGTATGAGGCTCATGCGATGGGTATACCAGCTCGAATGGCCTGCCTGATGCCTGCGCACCACGTGAGGTAAGAGCGCGTCGTCGAAAGACGGTACTCGCGCCCCTGCCGATAGCGGTGTGTTTTTTTATGCTTCAAATTTGATCCGCACCCCACACATGTTAAAGCGGTATCAAGCTATTGAACCATCACGGAACGGTTGACGGTCGTCGAGCTTTGTATTATGGTTTTTTCGTCAAAATCGCTTTGCGCGTGAGACCGTCTCGGTTTCCGGGATGTTTTGATCCGTCAGGAGGACTGCACATGAAGAAGCTCGGACCCGGTTGCAACGAGGAGGGCTGGAAGTGCGAGGCCAAGTGCGTTGGTAGCACTCGCAACGGAGGCGTGGTCGGCTGTGGCGCGCCCCTCGAGATCACGAGGGCTGACCTCTACTTCGTCCTCGAGCATGACATCAGCGGCGCAAAGTGTAAGGTGCGATTCCTGTGCCCTTGTGGCGTCGAGAGCGATATGCTCGATGCCAGGCTTTTCAAGGACCTTCCGAAGAAGATCGACTGGATCGCGAAGCAGAAGATCGCCGACCAGTAGCGCACCCTCACCCTGTTCGTCATCATGGGGAGTTCGTCACGACAGACTGTCGGACACCCGCTCCTCTGTCGTGGCAAACAGGTTTTTTATTTTTTGCGTTCTTATAAGAGTTAGATCTCCTCCTCATGAAATAAAAAACCGCACCTGAGGAGACGCTCGACCGAGTTCAACTCAGCGTGGGTCTTGGTTGTGGTGCGGGGGTGGAGGGGCTAGAAGAAGAGCGTGACGCCGAACACGGTGTCGGCGTTGACTGAGCGGCCGGTGCCAGGTGAGCTCACCAGGAGTCCGAGGTGCGGGAAGATGCGTAGCTTCGTGTGCCACAGTCGGATGCTGGGCCCGAGCGAGAGCTTTGCGAGGGCGAAGTTCGTCGCCGTGTTCCAGAGGGTGAACAGCGCAACGCGGAACGCAACTGGTGCGGTCTGTGTGAAGATGAAGAGTCCACGGATGCTGGGCTCGAAGCGTGCCCCGTTGTAGGTGACGCCTCCGCCCAGGTTTGGGCTGAAAAGCCAAGATCCCGTCGGGATGATGGCCACGCCCACGAAGCTTTCGAAATCCGGTTGCCCGAGCATCCAGTTGTGCGCATGCCGCACGCCGAGCGAGAAGCCTGGACGGACCGTCCCACTTCCGAACGACATGCCACCCTCGACTCCGACGCTCGCGCCGTTCACGTCGACAAACCCCCAGGGTTGGGCCTGGACCGTCTGGGGCAGGGTCAGCAGGACGAGGAGCAGGGAGGCGAGCAGGCTGAGGCTGATCGTACGGTACATGTGAGGACCTCTGTTTCTTGTGGAACGCGTGAAACCGGCAGAACCTTTACACGAAGACTCGGGTTTGTCAACGCAAGATCGGGTGGATTATTATCTTGACTGGTTGGGTAATGTCGTGTAGGAAAGGCGTGAGAACTCAGTTGCATGGAGGATTCTCATGAGAGCAAGTTTGGCGATGTACGCTTGTTGTGCGGCCTTGTTCTTCCTGGCGCCCTCGGCGCTCGGCTACCCTCTGCGGCCGCCGGATCGGGGGTTTGTGCTGGACGAGGTGGGGCTTTTGCCTGCCTCGAGTCGTGAGTCCCTGGATCGCGAGCTTCGCGGGTACGCGCGTGCGACCGGCAACCAGGTGGTGCTCGTGATTGTGGAGAGCTTGCAGGGCGAAACAGCCGCGGCGTTTGCGCTGGGTGTTGCGCACACCTGGGAGCTTGATCAGCCGGATCACCACAGGTGGGCGATGTTTCTGCTCGCGAGGAGCGAGCATCGGCGACTCATTGCTGTGGACAAGTCTTTGTCATCGCTGATCCCGGAAGACGCGCGTGCGAGGATCATCCAAGAGGTGTTCCTTCCGCAGTGGCGCGACCAGAACGATCCTCCTGGCGCTGTAGTCGCTGTCATGCGCGACATGATGGGAAAGTTGGGCGGCGTGTCTGCGTTCCGGCCTTCGCCAGAAGCGAGCAGAGCGCATCAGCAGTTTCTTGAGACCATCTGTTGGGTGGTTGGCATCTTGTTCCTGGCGTTGGTCATTATCATCCTGGTGGTGATGTTCGTCTCCTGGTTGAGCAATCGCCCTTCTGGACGTCGCGGTGGTGGGGGAGGCTCTAGTAGCGGGGGCGACTCATCCTTCTTGTTCTTTGGAGGCGGGGGCGACTCCGGATCTGACGGAGGCGGCTCCTGCGGTGGCTGCGGCGGAGGATGCGGAGGCGGCTGTGGTGGTGGTTGCGGCGGAGGCTGTGGAGGCTGAAGCCTGTCCTCGTACCTGACCTTGTTTTATCGCGCGGTCTGTCACTCAGATGCGCGCGATGCACGGTCTTTTTTTATATAAAAATACACAGAACTCACTATTCATCTACGTTAGTTTGTAGACGAGGAATTATTGCTGTACTTCTCTTCTAGATTGTTTGTGAGTTTTTTGAGCTCATGGTGATAGTCGCCCCCGTATCTACCGCTTGGTTTATTTGTGATGGAGATCATGGGCGAGATATCTCCTCCGAGTTGCGTGAGCTTATCTTCCCAGGGGTAAGGTGTATTTGCCGAAACATCGGGGTGAGCAATAAGGTGTTCTGGTGTGGTGCGTGGGTTGCGATAGCGCTGACTTGTTTGCACGAGAAACGCATTTGAATAGGGCTGTACATGTGAGTCTCCACCGCCGGGATACACATGTCGATATAATTGAGGTACGGAGTGCCCAACCCACCCTGCAGACCAGGTGTAGTTGTTGCCGGTTTGGTAGCTTTCATCCTCATCCTGGAGACGATTCGGATGGCTGGGGAAGTGGGCGCTCGTTTGGATACCCGTAGCACCCCACTGTTCCACGATGTAGGTAATAGCCGCGCCGTTTAACATCCGGATATCTTTCGTAAAATCGATGCCGGGTGGCATCCAGGAATTGATAATTAAATCATGAGTGGCTGGTTGTTGCGCGAGTTGTTCTTCAATGGCTTGTGTGATTTTTTGAATCTTCTCACGTTCCTGTTGGACAAAAGCATCTTCTGCTTTTTCAAACATGTTTCTTGCGAACTCTTCCGGATCAGCATCGTCAAAGAGCGTCCTTGATAAAGAAAAATCATGCTCCAAGATATGTAGAAAACGTTCACGTGTATCGTCCTCATAGGCGATTTCCATCTCCGTAAGCTCCATCTCTTCGCAAAGATGATGCAAGAACGCACGCTTTTTTTCGCCAGCTTCTATGAGTGCTCTTTGCCTCTCGACGAGATGATGAACAAGGGGATCTGTTTGCGCTTGTTCTGCAAAATCCTCTCCGGTCAGCACATGAAACGCAAGATTCTGGTCATGCGCGTAGGCCTGCTGTGCTTTATGGACAGTTTCTGCATGTGGGTCAACCACAGTATAGATAAGGGTTAAGCCGTTTTCCTTTGCAAGCTCCACGAGGAGTTTACCGAGGGCGCCATTGGATCCACCGACATCTACAATACTCAGGGGAGCATCTGGAGCAATTTCTTTTCGTACAACACGTTGTTCGTGCATGTGCATGGCGATAGATAAGAGTCTGCCAATCTCTTTTTTGCGTGGCATCCAATACATGGGAAGCTTTTCGAGGAATTCGTGATAGTCTTTTATCCCATCTATTTCATGAAACTCCGAGGTAAACCGTTCTTTCTTTGGTGTATCAGACCAGCGAGTGATTCGCTGGAGCAGTGTTTTGATAGCGCTGTTTAGTCGCATGTATTCGGATGCGAACGCTTCCGCGGACAGGGTATCTACTTGATGTTCCAATGCGGTAAGATCGTGTTGCAGTGCATCAATCGCTTTTGTTTCAGCAGTCAACTGCCGCCTATTTTGTTCTTGGCGAGCCTCGCCTCCATAGCGACCGCTCTCTTCGACTTCTTTGTTTGCGTGTTCGCGTACGTTAGTACGCACGATTTTTTTTGTGAGTGTTTGTTTCAATTCTTGAGAAAGGGACATATTATCGAAGCGTCATGGAGAGGTTGCGTAAGGTATTCTTTGCTCCTTGAAGTTTTTGTTCTAATGCTTTTATAAGACGTCGTCGAGCAGATTTTGGTATTGATAAGCGTTTCATGGAAGTTTTGGTCATACGATGATTATTGTACTATTCTTTACCATTCCCGTCGCCCGGGCTATTCTGTGGCCATATGGCTTTATCACTTGAAGAGACCAAACGCCTCGCGGAGTTGGCTCGTATGGAGTTGGGAGAGGAAGAGCTCACGCACCTTGGGGGCGATTTAGAGAAGATTTTGGAGTTTGTGGGGCGTTTATCTGCGATTGATACGACGGGCGTGCCAGAAGCGGATCTGACAGCGCACGTTCAGCCGCCTGCGGACGATCTAGCAGAACCTGTGTCCGTGGAAACGCATGAGCGTATTATCGAGAATTTTCCTGATCGCCTTGGCGAAGCATTACGTGTGCCAGCGGTTTTTGAACATCCAAAAAGCTGATTCGTATGACCCCTCACGAACAAACCATTACCAGCGCGGCCGAAGGCATGGCAAAGGGCACATTTTCTTCGCAAGACCTGACCCAGGCGTATCTTGATGCGGTGAACGGGCGCAATCCTTCGTTGAACGCGTATCTCACGATTTTTAACGAGGAAGCGATCGAGCAAGCACATGCTTCTGATGCGCGTCGTCGCGAGGGCAAGACGCTTGGGGTATTGGATGGTGTGCCGATCGCGATCAAGGATAATATTTTGATACAAGGCGAACGATGCACGGCTGGATCGAAAATTCTCGACAAATATGTCGCGACCAATGACGCGACGGTTATCACGCGATTGAAGGATGCGGGCGTTGTGTTTCTTGGCAAAACAAACATGGATGAGTTTGCCATGGGTTCTTCAACAGAACACTCCGCCTTTGGCGTGACACAGCATCCACGCGATCCTGATCGTGTGCCTGGCGGTTCATCCGGAGGCAGTGCGGCGGCTGTTGCGGCGGATTTGTGCTGTGCGGCGCTTGGAACGGACACAGGCGGTTCGATTCGCCAGCCAGCCGCGCTCTGCGGTGTCGTCGGATTCAAGCCCACGTACGGCCGCGTGTCTCGCTCAGGTGTGATTGCCATGGCGTCTTCGTTGGATCAGGTCGGACCGTTTGGCAAGACCGTCAAAGACGCGGCTTTGCTGTTTGAGACGATCCAGGGAGTAGATACGCACGATCAAACCACAGCGCCGACAAAATCATTCAAGCCAACCTTTCCAGAAAAACTCAGAGGAGTGAAACTTGGATTACCAAAACAGGCGTGGGGCGAGGGCATGTCTGAAGCAGTGCGTTTGCGTATGCAAGAAGCGGTCGAGGGACTGCGCTGGCTTGGAGCGGAAATCGAAGAGGTTGACTTGCCCTACGCAGATGAGGCACTGGCAGTGTATTATATTCTTATGCCGTGTGAAGTCTCTGCAAATCTCGCGCGTTTTGATGGCATGCGCTATGGCCTTCGTGAACGCGCGGACACGCTTCTTCAGACCTATGGCCGTTCGCGTGCCCATGGACTTGGCGAAGAGGTGCGGCGGCGTATCATGCTTGGGACGTATGCACTGTCCAAGGGATATTACGATGCGTATTACCGCCAAGCGCGTAAAGTGCAAACCTTGATTCGTCGCGCCTATGATCAGGTGTTTGATCATGTAGATGCCCTCATCACGCCCACAGCGCCCTCCACCGCGTTTATGGTCGGTGAAAAGGTCCATGATCCGCTGGCGATGTACATGGAGGATATTTACACCGTAGGCGTCAATGTCGCGGGTTTGCCGGCCATCTCTGTTCCGTGCGGTGATTTTGAAGGCCTTCCTGTGGGGATGCAGGTCATCGGTAAACGCTTTGATGATGCTCGCGTTTTCGATATTGCTCATGCCTACGAACAGGCTAAATTGCACTAGCGTTCCTTTGTATGTTCTATCAACTTCTCGTAGAGACAGATCCTCTGCCCGCGCTCACGCCGGCCAATAGTTTGGGCTGGTCTGTGAGTATGGCCGTGGGTATTGTACTCATCGCCATTGTGCTTTGCGGCATACTCATGATCGTCCTGCGCCGTGCCTTTCAGTTCCTCCGTCGCCCGGACGTGCATGGGCTGGATCCTGATCGGGTGAAGGAGACCTGGCACCAGATCGAACAGACGTCTCAACAAGGAGTCATGGGAGCGAAGATGGCGATCATCGAGGCGGACAAGCTTCTAGATGGAGTGTTGAAAGCCATGTTTATCCCTGGAGAAACATTGGGGGAGCGCCTCAAGGTCGCGTGTTACAAGTATAAGAATCTGCAAAAGGTGTGGGGAGCGCATAAGCTACGCAATCAGTTAGTGCATGACACCTCTTTTGAGATTTCTATGCCGCAAGCCAGAGCCGCGTTGAATGATTTTCGTTCTGCGTTGCGTTTGTTGGGCATGTTATGATTCCTTGGATACGGTCTGAGACGTTCGTGCTTGCTGGCATTACGTTTCGTACATGGGGTACGTTTGTTGCGCTTGGTTTTACGTGCGCGGCTTGGCTGGCCTATCGTCGGGCTAAGCGTGCAGGACTTGCGGCAGAGCGCGTGTGGGATTTGGCATTCTGGGTGCTCTTATGCGCGATCATTGGCGCACGGCTTTTTCACGTGGCGTTTTATGACCTTGCGCATTATCTCGCGCACCCGTTGGACATCGTGAATCCACTTTTGCCTGGCTATGCGATGTTCGGTGGATGGCTTGGAGGCGCGCTTGCCTTTTTTGCGTATGTCCGCAAACAGAGATTGGCTTTCCTTCCTTTTGCCGATGCATTCGCATTTGCCATTCCCTTGGGCATTGGCATTGGGCGTCTTGGTTGCTTTTTGATCCACGACCATCCTGGTTTGCCCACAACGTTCCTTTTGGGTATGCAGTATCCAGACGGTATTGTACGCCATGATTTAGGGCTGTATCTATCGTTGATCGGTTTTGCGACGGTCCTGGGTTTTGTGTGGTTGTCACGCAAGGGGTCGCAAGAACGAGCGCCTGGTTTTTGGTTAGCATGTTTGATGCTCGTTGAGGCAGTCACGCGATTCTTTTTAGACTTTCTCCGTATCGCAGACGCGCGTTGGCTGATGTTGACGCCAACCCAATGGCTGTCTGTGCCCCTCTTTTTCGGTGGTCTGTGGCTCATCCTCCGTCGTGTTCGCGTGGCATAGTGTGGCGTGGTAGAATGTCCGTACATTGTTTTATTTTATGTATGATGTCGCCTTGATCGGTGGAGGCCCTGCGGCTATGGCCGCGGCAGTCTATTTTGCGCGTCAGAAGATTCGTTTTGTCTTGATCGCGCAAGAGATAGGCGGGCAGGTGCGTTGGTCTTCGGATGTGGAGAATTATTTAGGGTTCCATCTGCTTCCTGGCGCACAGCTTGTCGAGCAATTCCAAAAGCACCTTGCAGACTACGAAGAGGCGTTTGATCGCGTGGAGGTCAACGCGGAGCGCGTGGATGCCATTGAGGGTGGCTTTCGCATCCAGACGGTCAATCGGGTGATAGAGGCGCGTTTCCTTTTGATCGCAACAGGAACAAAACATCGCGCGCTTCATGTCCCCGGTGAAAAGGAATATTACGGGAAAGGGGTAACCTATTGCGCCACGTGTGATGCGCCGCTCTTTCGCGGTAAGACGATCTTTGTAATCGGAGGAGGTAACTCAGCCATGGATGCGGCGCTTTTTGTGGAAAAGTATGCAAAACACGTGACGATCGTGTCCGTGAATGCGGAATTAGGAGGGGACGCTGGTCTCAAAACAAAGGTACAAGCAAGTCCCAAGATTACGGTGTTACCGCTCACGAAAACAACGAAGATCTTGGGTGATGAGTTTGTTTCGGGTATTGCCCTTCAGGGCCCAGATGGGGAAGACCGTATCGAAAAAACAGAGGGTGTCTTTATTGAGGTGGGTCTTGAACCGTCTGCGCAGTTTATCGACATGGTTGCCAAGGATAAATACGGGCAAATTATCGTGGATAAGTTCAACGCGACCAGCGTTCCAGGCATTTGGGCGGCTGGCGATGTCACGGATGTCACAGAAAAGCAGATTGCCGTGGCTGTAGGCGAGGGGAGTAAGGCCGCATTGGCGATGATCCGTGCACTTCAGCGTCAGAGCTCTTGACGGTGCGTTGTGCTTCTGTGTGTCAGCTCGTATTATGTATGGGCTTGAATCTTTATCGTTTCATTTTTGTATGTCTGATATGTCTTCGTCGTCTCATGAGACGAACACGCCACACATGGTGCCAGGATTTTGGGATGCAAATCCCAAAGCCATGTTCTTTTCTGGATTATTTTTAGGCGTTGCTGTTGCATCTTCGTTGGGTTTTGGTGTTATTCTTGGATCCTTATGGACCGGGAAGCCAGTAGGTGGACAGGTTGCTGTTGCCGCAGGCACAGGTGAAGTGCCGACGAATCCAGGTGCTGTTGAGGAGCAACAACCAGCCCCTCCAGCAAATCCGGTCCAACCATTTGATGAGAAAAATGATCATCTGTTGGGCAACAAGAATGCAAAAGTGACGTTGATTTCCTATTCAGATTTTCAGTGCCCCTACTGCCGCCGCTTTATTCCAACGATCCAGGAGACTCTGAAGAAATATCCAAAGGATGTCCGTGTGGTCTTCCGTCATTTCCCGCTCAGCTCTATCCATCCCTTTGCGCAAAAGGCCGCAGAAGCATCCGAATGCGTGACCAAACTTGGAGGAAACGATGCGTTCTGGAAAATGCACGACAAGCTCTTCGCCGCCTCAGAAAAGGGAGATTTGACGAATGATGTGCTGTTGACGCTTGCCAAGGAGGTGGGTGTGGATCAGAACAAGGTGAAAGAGTGTTTGGACAAAGACGAGATGAAAGCTCGCGTAGAAGCGTTCTTTGCCTCTGGCAATGATTCTGGTGTGGAAGGCACGCCAGCTACGTTCGTGAATGGCAAGCTCGTGAGCGGCGCCCTTCCTTTCAGCATGTTTGAAGCAGAGTTGAAGGCCGCAGGAGCCAAAGAGTAATCGCATAAAAAAAGAAGGGGCATGCGTGATGCGTGCCCCTTCTTTTATTTAGGATACCTCTTCCATGAGTGCAAAGTGCTGTTCCAATATTTTTCGATAAATGTCACTTCTGCTCACCATGCCGATCAGTCGCCCATTTTCGATCACGGGTAAGCGATTGACGCCGCGTGCGAGCATGATCGCCCCCGCGCGCATGACGGGTGCCTCTGGTTCAACGGTTGCCACGTCGCGCGACATAAAGACTTCGACGGGATGCATACGGATTTCGCTGATTTTGCACTCGCGTCCCTCCATGTCTGCGTAGCTCTCAGGTGAGGCGTAGTAGCTCTTGTAAAAAGGGTATAGGATGCGAAAGAGGTCTTTTTCTGAAACTGTGCCAATGAGATTACCGTCTGTGTCTACAACAGGCGCGCCGCTTTTTCCGCATCGGTAGAGGATGCGCGCGACTTCTTCGTACGGAGATCCGGCAGGAACCGTGATCACGTCGATTTGCATGACGTCGCGGACTTTCATAGGAGTATATGGAAAATGGATGAGTGTTTTTAGCATACGCGAGAGGGACGTGCGTACGCAATACTCCTGTCAAGACAACCTCGACAAGAGCCGTGATTTTCCGTATCATGGACGCGTTCCTATGTTTCTCACGACGCACGCGGCCATTGGTGTTCTGCTCGCCGAGGCATTTCCATCGCATCCGCTTCTCGCGTTTTTCTTGGGATTTGGGGTCCATTTTTTGACGGATATCATCCCGCATGGAGATTCGCTCATCTACAAAGGCTATGTCACCGGCACAAAAATGAAACGAGCTGTTGCCTTTGTCACGATCGATGGGGTGATCTGCCTCTGCTTCACGCTTCTTGTGGTCAACACCGGCATGTACGAAAACCTCAGAACCACGTCTTGGGCTATCTTTGGAAGTGTCCTTCCCGACCTTCTTATCGCGGTTCACGAAGTGACACGAAATAAGGTCTTGAAGCGTTTTCATCGTGTGCACTTCTTTTTTCACAACCTCGTCACCTCGAAAAGGGGAGACATCCAATACGCCTCAGGATTTGCCATGCAGATGGTTTTCATGGCCGCGGTCTTATCTAGGCTAGGCTAGGGGAGGCTCTGCCACGTGACCCGTAAAGGCGCTGCGCTTCTACGGGTCGTGAACGACAGCGGCGATACGAGGGAAAGCCCCGTAAAGCTCTGCATGGCCGCCTTTCACGCCACGGGGCACGTAAAAACGACAGGGTAAGCTTTTATTATTCCCTTCCGTATGGCTGTGCCACGTGAACGACAGCGGCGATACGAGGGAAAGCCCCGTAAAGCTCAGCATGGCCGCCGCTCACGCCACGGGGCACGTAAAAACGACAGGGTGAGCTGTCGTTTTTACGTGGTGGGCAAGGAGGGAATCGAACCCTCATGACCTTGCGATCGCAGGATTTTGAGTCCTGTGCGTCTACCAATTCCGCCACTCGCCCCCATGCCTATGGAAAGGTGTTATCCACTTGCGGCATAAGGATAATGAATCGCACGCTATTTGACAAGTGCAGTCAGCGCGTCTATGATCCTGACACAGCATTTATAGCGGGGTAGAGCAGCGGCAGCTCGCCAGGCCCATAACCTGGAGGTCGCCGGTTCAAATCCGGCCCCCGCAACCACGAAAACACCACCTATCAACGGGTGGTGTTTTGTCTTGTCGTTTGTTTCTTGCTTTAATAGAAACATGACCAAGAGAGAAAACAACGGAAACGCTGTCATCTACCAGGCAAAATCTGGTGCCATCGAGTTGCGGGGAGATGTCACCCATGAAACGATATGGGCCACACAGGCACAAATCGTTTCCATATTTGGCGTGGATCAATCTGTGATTTCGCGTCATATTAGCAACCTCTTTAAAGATGGCGAAATTGACAGAAAAAGCAATATGCAAAAAATGCATAATGCAAATTCCGACAAACCGGTGGCTGTATATTCATTAGACGTCATCCTGGGTGTTGGCTATAGGACAAATTCAAAGGTAGCGATTCAATTTCGCCAATGGGCAACAAAGACTCTGCGTAATTATATCGTGGATGGTTTTGCGATCAATAAACAGCGTATCGTAAAAAACTTTGGCCACTTTCAAAACGTTATCCAAGAGATAAAAGCATTATTGCCTGCTGATTCTGCCATGGATGTGCGCGATGCGGTAGAGCTTATCACGCTATTTGCTGATACATGGCTTTCACTCGAAGCCTATGATAAAGACGCTCTTCCGCAAGGAAAATTGACGAAAAAGAAGGTCGCGCTCACGACCGAGAAAATCACGGACAGCCTTACGAAATTTAAGGCGGAGCTCTATCAAAAAGCAGAGGCGACAGAAATTTTTGGTGTAGAGAGAACAAAAGGTTCTGTGTCGGGCATTGTCGGCAATGTGATGCAAACGTTCGGCGGAAAAGAACTCTATCCGAGCGCAGAGGAAAAAGCGGCGCATCTTTTATATTTCATGGTGAAAGATCATCCGTTCGTTGATGGAAATAAACGAAGTGGTGCGTATGCATTTGTTTGGTTTTTACAGCAGGCGCATATTTTAGATATTTCTCGTTTTTCCCCAGCGGCCTTGACAGCAATTACGATCCTCGTTGCAGAAAGCGAACCAAATCATAAAGAGAAGGTCATCAAACTCATCCTTGGGCTCATTTCAAGGAAATAACTTTATGACTCACATCTTTATCGTCCATGGTTGGGGCGGATATCCAGAAGAGGCATGGTTTCCGTGGTTGAAGATTAAGCTAGAAAAACTTGGCCACGCGGTAGAGATTCTCCCCATGCCAAATCCAGACGCTCCAGTCATCGATGGATGGGTTTCTTTCCTTTCCCAAAAAATTGGGACGCCTGATCGGGATACATATCTCGTGGGCCACAGTATTGGGGTGCAGACCATTCTGCGCTATTTGGAGACCCTCGATACCCCCATCGGGGGCGTCGTCACTGTTGGCGGATGGCTGTCTCTCAAGCCCACCGCTCTTGATAACGAGGAAGATATTCAGACTGCACAGCCATGGCTCACGACACCCATCGTTTTTGATAAGGTTCGAACGAGCGCTAGTCAGATCGCGGCCATCTTTTCGGATGATGATAAATACGTGCCGATCGAGAACGCCGACATCTTTCGTGATCGACTAGGGGCTCGAATTATCATGTTGAGCGGCAAGGGGCACATGGGAGGCGAGGATGGAATTATGGAGCTGCCGGAGACTTTGGAAGAAATAAAGAAAATGATAGGGAAATAAAGACCGCACCCCGAGGAGACGCTCTGCCGAGCTAGGCTCGGCGTGGGTCTTTGTTTGGGATGCGGAAGGAGGAAGGAAAGTGCTTTTTTCTTCTCGGGGCACCCACGCAACTAGTCGTTATACCTATCTTCCATCTCGTAGATGATGTCAACAAGCGGCTCAACGCCCGGAGACGCGATAACCGCCATGTGCATGTAGAGTTCCATATCGTAGATGCTGACGCAGCCCAGCATCAGCGCCTCATCCCAGAGCTCAGGGAGCCCCGAGAAAGAAAAGATCCAGCCGTCGATGGTGCGGATGGCTCCGCCCCATTGTCCCTGCTCGGGATTCCGGCTCTGCCAGCTCGTCCTGTGTTCCGGATGAGCACGGAGCCGCGTCGCCTTTTCCTTGGAGACCTGCTGGTACTTCTCGGGCTTCTCGGGACCGATTTCCCCGATCTGCTCGTGAACCACGATCTCGCCGCCTGGATCCATGATGCAGATCCAGCCGCCCTTCTTCCCTCGCCTTGACTCATCAAGATGGGGATTGACGATACGGACGAACCACGTAGCTCCGTCCACCGCCGCTTCCCTGGCCATTCGAAGATCCATCGGATACTCCCTTGGTTCGTGAGCCGTGTGCATTTAAGCCCATTGTTTGATAAAAAGCAAAAATTTAGCTTTTCAATGGATCACGTCTGATATAATCTTGTGCCATGATCATTCTCCTCACCGGCCTCCCCGGCATGGGCAAAACGACCGTTCTCGAACGCTTCCTTGAAGCATATAAAAATGACTGTTTTTGGATACTCTCAAAAGAGCTACGTAATCCCTTGGGGGAGAGAGTCGGTTTTGAGGCCGTGACGTCTGATGGTCAAAGCGGCGTCTTTGCACATAAAGAAGCGATTCGGAGTGACGATATAATCGGGAGCTATCACGTAGATTTGACCGTGGTGGACAAGATGTTCACCGAATCTATCCTTCGAGAAATACGCACTCCTCAAGGCTTGTTTGTCCTTGATGAGATCGGGAGAATGGAAATGCTATCGAAGAATTTTGTGGCGGCGATAGATCGACTCTTCGAAACCGATCAACCTGTACTCGCGACGATACGTCATGGAGACGAATGGGCGGAAAAGTATAAGACGCATCAGAAGGCGGTCGTGTTTGAGATAACAGAAAAGAACAGAGAGGAGCTGCCTGAAACTTTTATGCAGATTTTTACATGTCAGAAGCAGGTGGCGCTTCTTACAACTCCTCAACAGGACGCATGGCTTGATATGATGAAAAAGTATGCGCGTGATTCGCGTTTTATTGAGGTCAAGAAGCTGTGCGACAACGCCTTACGATATCTTTCACAAAGTCGAATCAAGTCGCTCTCTGACGGCCTCTGGGAGGTCGAGGGAGATCATCGCACTCATCAAGTACACTCTTCCCCGAATACCAGTAGCTACGCCTGCGACTGTGACCTGTTTTTAGGAAAAGGAGTGTATGCCGGTTATCGTGGAGAATGCTCCCATATCCAGGCTGTCGTCTTGTCTCAGGCGTGAGGTGGTAGCACTGGCAACATAATAAGTTGCTGATTATAGGAACTAAACAACATAATGACGTAATAACACTATGCATGCATCCACGCAGTTATTCATAAAAAATACACGCGTTACTAATAAAAAAATAAGAAAAAATAATTGGTATGATACCATTTTTGCCGTGGGTTATATATTGGTTTTTGTAATGCCTTCGGCGGTATATTCCAGTATCGTCCCATCAGGAGAGGACGGATACGGGTTTGGCGCATCATTAGGGTTTGGACTCTCAGTTGGGTTAGGTATTGGTTTATGTACCGTGTACTACTATGGGATCATGGCTATACGTTCAGAGTGGATGAAGTTCGATAAAGTAATACAATTGCTGAATAAGCGTTATGACTTACAAAAAAAGCTAATTGATGACATTGAGCGGGCGCACAGTTCTGCATCCGCTGATTCGGATGCGGAGCATGCATATAGTGTTATGTCCTTTTTGAATGAGGATGATAATTTGTGGGGATAATCTTCATAATTGAGACATGAAGTGAAATAGCACCGCCACCGGCTGTTTAAAACCGGCCCCCGCAACCAAGCGAAGCACGTCGAGACGCCGACGTGTTTTGTTGTTTTATTCCTCGTGTGTAATCATGATCGCATGATGCATCTCTCTTTCAAGCGCATTGCAGGCGCTCTGCTCCTGTCGGGTATTTTGATGTTGCCAGCGGCATCATTTGCGAAGACGATCAGGATCGTGGATCCGCCGGTCAAGAAAAGCACGACTTCGATCTGTCATGCAAAAGGCACACGGTACTATAAACAAACATTGAAATTTGTTTCCTACAAAACACTGAAAGAATGCCTCAAGAGTGGAGGGCGGTTGCCGAAGAAATAGTTCTGTTGCAATCCGTATACAACGAACGTAGGCTGGTAGCCTATGATCAATCAGGATTCTCTTGTAGAGGCTTCGTATCTGCTTCATCTGGAGCATTGCGGTAAGTTGGAGATGCGTTCTAAGGTTCCTTTGGAAACGAAACGAGATTTAGCGTTGGCGTACACGCCTGGCGTGGCGGAGATTTGTCGGAGGATTGTAGATCATCCGGAGGAGGCAGATCGTTTGACGTGGCGGAAGAATACCGTCGCCGTTATTTCGGATGGATCGGCGGTGTTGGGGTTGGGAAACATTGGCCCAGCGGCCGCATTGCCAGTGATGGAGGGGAAGTGTGCCATCTTTAAGCGTTTTGCTGGGATTGATGCTGTGCCGATTGTTTTGGCTACACAGGATACGGATAAGATCGTGGAGATTGTCACGGCACTGGCACCGAGTTTCGGGGCTATCCAGCTGGAGGATATTTCTGCACCGCGCTGTTTTGAAATTGAGCGTCGTATTCAAGAAAAACTCACGATTCCTGTGATGCATGATGATCAGCATGGAACGGCTATTGTGGTGCTTGCGGGCTTGATGAATGCACTGAAGGTCACGCAGAAAGAGATGGGGAGTATTCGTGTGGTATTGAATGGGGCTGGTGCCGCGGGTGTAGCGATCGCAAGACTGCTCGTGCGCGCAGGAGTGAAGCACCTGACGGCGGTTGATCGCACGGGGGTTATTTTTCCTGGTCGTGATGGATTGACCGAAGAAAAGCGTATGCTCGCAGATCTGACGGATATTCAAGCACCAGGAACGCTCGCAGATGCGGCGCATGGGGCAGATGTATTGATCGGCGTGAGTGCTCCCGGAGTCTTTACGGCTGATATTCTGCGATCCATGGCTCCAGGATCGATCGTGTTTGCTTTGGCAAATCCAACGCCAGAAGTGTTGCCAGATGTGGCACGTGAGGCGGGTGTTGCTGTGATGGCGACGGGGCGCAGTGATTATGCGAATCAGGTGAATAATGCCATTTGTTATCCAGGGTTGTTTCGTGGCATGTTGGATCATGGTGTGCAGAAAATCACGGATGAGATCAAGCTTCGCGCCGCTCACGTCATTGCCTCGGCGATCAAAGCGCCAACACCGGAGATGATTATTCCGTCCATGTTTGATGAGGGGCTCCATCAGCTGGTGGCGGCAAATGTGATAGCGCAGGGATAAAGCACTGAGCATTATTCCCATATTTTCATCGATCACCTATACTTTCCACGTATGACAAAATATCCCTTTTTGTTCCTCGCGGTCTTGGTAACGCTCGTTGGCGTATCGCGCGCCGCATCGGTTTCTGCCATGAGTATTCAGACAAATACGCTGAATAACGCGATTTATGGATACATGTATAATCAAGCGGTGCAAGCAACAGATCCGAGTGTTGTTTCTGCGACCTGTTCATTGAAGCCTGGTTTTGGGGATTTGCCGCCCGGGATCACGCTCACGACGGTGGGCGTTGGTATTGCTTCTGAAGGAGGAAAGCGCGTGGAAGCGGCACTGACCGGCAGGCCAACACAATACGGGACATATACATTCAGCATCATCTGTCGCGATGACAATAACGCAGACAATTGGGATAGCCGAGCCTATGCTCTGACCGTGGGTATACCAGTCGTTGAGATCGCGACCGGTCCTTCTGCGGGAACGGTAGGACTTCCCTATACGTTTACGATGCAGGCTAGTGGAGGAAACGGGAATTATTCTTGGACAGCGACGAGCCTACCTCCAGGGCTGACCATGGATGCCACTGGGCACATTTCTGGCATTCCAACCATGGCAGGAACACATTTTGAGTCGATTTTTACTGTGGTAGATCAGGGTTCAAGTGAAGCGACCATGCTCATGCCATTTCCGATCAATGCCTATAATTTCGCGATTACCACCACGCAATTGCCTGTTGGGATCGTTGGAGCGAGCTACAGTTATGCCATGACAGCGACAGGCGGCAATGCGCCGCATATCTGGTCTGCGGCTGGCTTTCCTTCTGGCTTGAGCATCAACTCTGCCTCTGGAATTATCTCTGGCACGCTTCCTTTGGTCGCCGGAACGTTCCGTCCGACGATCACGGTGACAGATCACCTGGGAGTCACACGTTCCATTGAACCAACATTGACCGTGAATCCTGCGCCCACGGTGGTCAGCGAACCCACGCCAACAACCACGCCGGTCACCGCAGTGCCGGTCGTTGGTACAACCGAGCAACCCCAGACCCAGACAATCACCGCTCCTGTTGTGCAGGTGCCAGGCACAACGCCTGTTGCGCCAACGCCTACACCTCTGACAGGCGCCACGCCTTCCACGCCCGCGATAAGCGTCACTCCTACGCCGACGGTTGTTGCGGAACTTGGTGCGATCCACCTTCCTGTCCACGGCTTGATCAAGCTCCCTGATGATGGCAACCCAAACACCCAAGAAGATACGGCTGTGTATTACATCGGTGCGGATGGCCGACGTCATGCATTCCCAAATGGTCGTGTGTACAACTCGTGGTACAGCAATTTTAATGGCGTGACCGTGGTAACACCTGCAACCATGAGCCGGTTGATGTTGGGGGCAAATGTGACCTATCGTCCAGGCAATCGCATGGTCAAGTTCACCACAGATCCAAAGGTGTATGCCGTGGATCAGGGGGGTAAACTTCGCTGGATCAAGACAGAGGCGGTCGCGATTGCGTTGTATGGTGCGCTTTGGAACAAAAAGATTGATGATCTCTCTGATGCGTTTTACACAAATTATGTTTTTGGCACGGCCATAGAAACAACGGCAGACTTTTCCCCGCAGGCTTCTGCGCTTGCGGCTCCCTGGATCAGCGATAATCTGCGCTAAAGAAAAACCCGGCAAGTGCCGGGTTTTTCTTTTGTCCTTTTTAAGAACCCTCTTGTGGTAGTTGCCCCTTGCTCGGGATGATGGCTTTTTGAGACGGCGTGACTAATAAGGGGAGAAGGAATGTTAGGAGCGCAATAAAAACAGGGAGGACACGCAGGGACCATGCAGAGCCAACCACATACCATCCCACAAAAATGAGGCCAACAGAGAGAATGCGACCGATATTGAGAAATAGCTCGCGATCTGCCATAAGAGTTACGGATGATTGCTTGGAGCGCCGCACTTCTTCATCGACGGCATCATAGAGTGTTGCGCCATAACCCATCCAAAATAGCGGTTGGCCAAATGCAGAGACGATAGAAAGCAGAACAACGCCTAAGGCGGAAAAGAGGGCTCCAAAGAAAACCCATCCGAGAAACATGAGAAGGATGCCCGCCATAAAGAGGCGCCTTCTCGCATGAGCTGGTGCGATACGACCGATGAGATACATGCCGAGCGCAGAAAGAATCGCTATACCTGAGCGTAGAGAGCCTACTTCACCCTCCATGCCAATAAAGAGAATGACAACCACTGCAGGAAGAACCATCTGGCTTCCTGCGGATATACCTTCGAGCAAGGCGGCCCATCGCCAGCGGGTCCACACGGTACTTGGATGTTGAACGAACACATGAGATGGCGCCTGCAAACAAAAAGGTTTCCCGCGTAATACCAGCCCAGCTCCCATCAAAATGACGACTGCTCCGGTCGCGAGCACCTGGTAGGCGGTTTCTGGCAGATACAGTCCGCTCGCAGACCCGCTTACAATGGCCCATCCAATGAGAAGGGGCATGGTAATAGATGTAGCAGTGCCTACGAGGTTTTCCATGCTCGAATAGTAGAGACGATCATGGGTAGATGTGGCGCAGACAACGAAGACATTTCTATTTCCCCAAAATAAACCGGATGCAATGCCGTACACAATGCCAAAAAGAGGAATGGCAACGGGTGTGACACCTCCTGCGAATACGAGGCATGCCACAACGACTCCTTGCAAAACGCAACCCCAGGCGTACAAGGTATTTGCGTTTGCCCATCGCAAGAGGAGACTATTCAGGAAAAAACCAACAGGAAGTCCAAAGAAATAGCCAACGTTATAGAGGAGAATGATGGGAACGCTTTGATAGCCACGCCAAAGAAAGGTAGAAATAAAGAGCGAAATAAACGGCTGTGCTAGATCAAAGAGAAAGAGCGACACAATGAGCGATCGTGCTTGTCGAGATAGTCGTTTATACGCATGTATTTCTTGGAGGAGCCATTTTTTGATCATAGAATTTGCGCGAAGTATATCAGAATAATGTGCTTCTGAAGAGGGGAGTAAACGAAAAGAAAAGACCGCACCGAGGAGCAGGACGCTCTTGGTGCGGTGTTATGTGCGCCTGAGGCGCGCTTGCCGGTGGTACTCCGTGAGGATCTCGCTCGCCTTGTCGCCCGGCTTGGCGATGAGCTTGGTCCCGCACCACGAGGTGGTCACGGTGACCCGGAGCACAGCGGCCGAGCGCTCGAGGAGCGTGGCACACCCCTCGAGCGTGTTCATCGGCTCGAGCTTGTACTCGGCCGTGCTCTCGGGTACCTCGCCGTGGAAGAGACTCCGGACCAGGTCTCGGAGATCCACCTAGCCCTCCTGTTCCGCCGCCGCGAAGTACGACGCGACGATGCCCTGGGGCCCCACACCGGGCTCGGCGTAGAGCATGATGTTCCCCAGGTGCGCGACGCACAGGCCGTTCGCGGCCTCCGCGAGCGCGATCATCTCTCGGGCGCACTCGAGGATGGTCGCGTTGGGGCGCGGGGTGAAGGGGACGTGAACGCGAAGGTTCGGGTTCGTCATGGGTCCTCCAATGAAAACTGTGGAGGGAACGTATCATAAAAATGGGGTTCTGTCAACCCCTGGGGCGGCCACATAGAGAATATTGATGGTAAATATGCTAAGCTTCACCAGCTATGAATCGCGTTGTTTTTGGGGATAACCTTGCTGTGCTCAAGACCATTCCTGCGGAATCGGTGTCTCTAATTTATATTGATCCTCCATTTAATACGGGGAAGATCCAGAGTAGAAAACAGCTGAAAACGGTACGTGATGAGGATGGCGACAGGATCGGCTATAAAGGTGCAAGTTATAAAACGACCGTGTTGGGAGAAAAGGCCTACAAAGATAGTTTTGAGGATTATCTTGGTTTTCTAGAACCGCGGCTACGGGAGGCCTATCGCATTCTTGCGTCAAACGGAAGTATTTATTTTCATATAGATTATCGAGAGGTGCATTATTGTAAGATCTTGCTTGATAACATTTTCGGTCGAGAATCATTTTTGAATGAGATTATTTGGGCATATGATTACGGAGCGCGAAGTAAGAATAAGTGGCCTGCTAAACATGATAATATCCTTTGGTATTGCAAAGACCCTGAAAACTATATTTTTAATTATGACCAGATGGATCGTATTCCCTATATGGCTCCCGGACTTGTTGGGCCAGAAAAAGCCGCGCTGGGGAAAACACCAACCGATACGTGGTGGCACACCATAGTGAGCCCAAACGGGAAAGAGAAAACAGGCTATCCAACACAAAAGCCACTCGGAATCATTAAACGTATTATTACCGCCTCTTCACACCCAAATGATCTCGTTATGGATTTTTTTGCTGGAAGCGGTACCTTTGGTGAGGCGGCCTTGATGCTTAATCGTCAATTTCTTTTGGTGGATAGTAATCCGCAGGCTATGGAAGTCATGATAAAACGCTTTGCCCAGTATCCTCATGTAAATATTGAGAATTATCAAACAGATACAAACCCTGAAAAAATTCAAAAGATACTCTTATGAAGATGCAGAAAAGAATTATAGATAAAGATGTTCAAATTCTCGCGGGCTTAGCTCGTGGTTTACGCGATGAATATATTAAACCGGAAGAGGACTTATGGGCGGGAAGTCCTTTTGCATGGATTAAGACGCGACCATCAAGACAAGTCGGTAAGATAGGGGAGCAGTTAGTTGCAGGTTGGTGCGCTTCGCGAGATTTGAATGTAGTAAGAAGCCCGGATAGTGACGCGGATAGAATAATTGAAGGGCGACGCGTCGAAATAAAATTTTCTACCCTCTGGCAAAGTGGGGGTTACACATTCCAGCAAATTCGTGATCAGAATTATGAGTACTTGATTTGTATTGGCGTATCTCCATTTGATGCCCATGCCTGGATTATCAAAAAAGATGATATTCCTTTTGACGAGCTGAAACATCAACACGGAGGTGCAAGAGGTCGTGATACCTGGTGGTTGGCATTTAAGCCGGAAGATCCGCCGAAGTGGATGTCGAGATATTCAGGAAAATTAGCAGATATTTACAAAGTTCTATCAAAGTACAAATCCAAGAAAAGGTGAAGCGGATATATTATGTTGTTTCATTATTTCTTTGAGGTCTCTTCCATTCCACGATCTCTCCCGCTTTAATCTCGATCGGATGCGCTTTGCGGAGAGTGGCGAGTTGGGGTTTTGTGAGAAGAGGGTAGTGTTTGACGTCCGTGAGATATTGCGGAATGTACCAGGTACTTTCTTCGTGTGTCATCCAGTTGTCCTTATCAAACCTTGTGAGATCCACGGGTGAAGAATAACTGCGCAGGGTTTTGAAACCCGTATCATCAAAATATTCGTGAAAGTAAGAAAGGACGAGCTCGCGGATCGTGCGGTAGACGGGTTCTCGGTAACGGAGAACCGCGTGGTTTGTTTTGGAGATCGCGCCCCAGCATCCATGTTGCTTGAAGAGCGCCACGACATGGTCTGTGTCTTTTGGGGCGCTCGTCAAATCGAGTACGAGTGGTGGTTGTCCGTGGATACGAAAGGCAAGCGCCGCGAGCATAGCTCCCTCGATACAGTGTGCGCGTTGTTCACGCATCACGCGTCGTGGTGAGAGGCAGGTGTCACCTTCTGGCTCAAAGTTTACGGGCAGAGCATCAAGATAGTCCTGGATTTTGCGCGGAGAGTTGAGCTTGCGAAGCAGGGCGAGCTCTTCGGAAGTGAGGCCGAACATGCGTAGAAGTTTAGCAAATGCGCTTCGCAGATTCCATGCGGGGACATTCTGTGATACACTTTTGCTGTTGAATTACTCTTTGCATATCCTATGAAACCACGTTCTTTTCGTGCCGCACTCATTGCAGGTGGAGCCGTGCTTGTTGTCGCATTAGTGGGGATGGTCGCGCAAAATTATTACACCGTGCAAGAACTAAAACAGGCACGCGTGGCGCAAGAAGACCGTCTAATCAAGGCTGAAGTGGATTCTGCGGCAAGCATGTTACAGGCCATGTACGGCAAATATCAGCGTGGAGAAATGTCTCTCACGATTGCGAAGATTCAAGGAGCGGATATTCTGCGTAAGATGCGCTACGAAGGGAACGGGTATTTCTTCGCAGACACCACAGAGGGGGTAAACGTCGTTTTACTCGGCGATAAAAAAGTGGAAGGCAAGAATCGGTTGGACGCACAGGTAAATGGTGTGTCGTATGTGAAAGAGATTATCAAAAACGGGATGACAGGAAATGGAGGATATACGGATTATTTCTTTCCAAAAATGGGAGAAACAGAACCCAAAGCAAAACGCAGTTACAGCACGCTCGTGAAACCGTTTGGATGGGTGATTGGGACGGGCTATTACATGGAAGACCTCAAATAACTCCGCGCATGATCGCAAAACCCGACGCACTCCGTCGGGTTTTGGTTGCGATATGATATACTGTTGCTATCCATGAATGCATTTTCGGAAATCAGTATTATTCTCGTGATTGCCGCTGGGTTAGCAGTGGTGATGCAGTCCCTGCGATTGCCGCTGATCCTCGGCTATATTATTACGGGCATTCTTGCAGGCCCTGCGGTGTTTCATTTGGTGCAATCGCCTGAATCGTTGAGCGTGTTTTCTCAATTGGGTATTACGGTACTGTTGTTTCTTGTGGGCTTGAATCTGAGCCCTCGTGTGCTTCGCGATGTTGGGAAGGCCGCGATCGTGACAGGCCTTGGGCAGATCGCCGTATTATTTTCTCTTGGATATTGGATCGCGCGCGCGTTTGATTTTGGTGCGATCGAGTGTGTGTATATTGGGTTATCTGTCACATTCGCCAGCACCATCATCGCACTCAAGTTCCTTTCGGATAAAAAAGATTTGGAGCAATTGTATGGGAAGATCGCGGCCGGTATTCTTTTGGTCCAGGACCTGTTTGCGACGCTCGTGCTTTTGAGTCTGTCCTCTTGGAATGGATCGAGCGTTTCTCGCGGTGCAGTTATCGGCACCCTGGCGAATGTGGTCACGCTTGCGGCAGGGCTGTATGTGGTCAATCGATTCGTGCTTGCGCGGCTGACAAAGTACTTTGCCTCCTCGCAGGAGTTTCTTTTCCTGTTTTCTCTTGGCTGGGGATTAGGTGTTGCCACACTGTTCCGCTTTGTAGGACTTTCGTTAGAGGTGGGCGCTCTTACTGCAGGCGTGATTCTCGCTTCTTCGCCGTATCATTTTGAAATCAGCGCAAAGATGCGGCTCTTGCGTGATTTTTTCATTACGCTCTTCTTCGTGTTTCTTGGGTATCAGGCGCACGTGAGTTTGGCGACGTTCTTTACCTGGCCTGTTGCGATATTTTCTTTGTTGATCGTTTGCGTGAGTCCTTTGGTTATTTTTATCCTCTTGACGCGCCTGGGGTACGCAAAAAAGACGGCGTTTTTTTCCGGCATAACGCTTTCGCAGATGAGTGAATTTGCTTTTCTGCTTTTGATGCTCGGTTTGCGCAACGGCCACATCTCGCAAGAGGTTGCGGGCATGATGACCATGGTTGGGCTTGTGAGCATTGTTGTTTCCAGCCTGATGATTATGCAGGCGGAGAGGCTCTATGCCTTGTTTACACCTGTCCTCGCTTGGTTTGAGCGGAGGACCATCATCGCGGAAAAACACACGTGCAAACCCCATGATGTTTTGTTGTTTGGTTGTCATCGTTTGGGTCAGGATTTTTTGCCATCCTTGATAAAACAAGAGCGGCGTTATCTTGTCGTGGACTTTAATCCCGATGTGATTGCGCGCTTACATCAACAAAAGATTCCTTGTCGTTACGGAGATGCAGAGGATAACGAGTTTTTAGATGAGCTGTGTTTGCCCAAGGTAAAAATGATCATTTCCACCATCCCAGATGTGGAGGCAAACCTATTTATCCTGCATAAAGCACGTAAAGCAGATCGGGATATGATCGTGGTCGCGGTTGCACAGAATATGGAAGAGGCCATGATGCTCTATCGTGATGGTGCGAGCTACGTCATCATGCCGCATTACCTCGGTGGCAACTATGCGACGCTCATGCTGGATCGCTTTGGGTTTGATGGAGAGCGTTTTCGAGAAGAGGGGGCACGGCATGTGGTGCATTTACAACATCGTGGCGCAAAAGTCCTTTCGCGGGTGTTCGGTCGGCGTTCGTATCAAAAATAGCCGTATGCTCTGCGCTCATTCTTCCCTTGTCCAATGAGCGTTCGTAGACTACACTTGTGGACGATTTCCTTACGCGATATGGCCCGTATCATTTCCGTTGTCAACCAAAAGGGAGGCGTGGGTAAAACCACGACGGCGTTGAATGTGGGAGCGTATTTGGCGCAACTCGGTAAGTTTGTGTTGATCGTGGATTTGGATCCGCAGGCAAATGCGACGTCTGGCATTGGTATTGACCATCGGGGACTGGCACGCGGTGTATATGAGGCGATCCTCGGAGAGGCGCTCATGAAGGACATTGTGCAACCCACCGCGCATGAAGGTCTGCGCGTCGCCCCCGCGACTACGGGGCTGGCAGGCTTGAATATCGAGCTTGTGGATATGGAACGCCGCGAGTTCAAGCTTCGTGAGGCATTGCTAGAAATTCGAAATGATTACGATTTTATTTTGATTGATTGTCCGCCCACGCTTGGGTTGATTACCCTGAATGGCATTGTGGCTGGTGATGAAATCTTGATCCCTGTGCAGGCAGAATATTACGCGTTGGAGGGTCTTGGGCAGTTGCTCGAAACCGTGAATCTTGTGAAAGAGAATATCCGATCAGAGATCGATATTTTGGGCGCGGTCATCACCATGTATGATGGGCGTAATAAATTATCCGACGACGTGTTGAACGAATTGTATAAATACTTCCCTAATAATATTTTCCGTGCGGTGATTCCGCGGAACGTCCGGTTGGCCGAGGCGCCTTCTTTTGGACGTACGATCGCTCATTTCGACCCTCTGTCTAAAGGAGGAAAAGCGTATGAGCGGTTAGCCATGGAGATCATTGAACGTGAACGTGATGGATTTTGCCTTCGCACCATATGATGCTTGCACGACAATCAGGGTTAGGGAGGGGATTGGGCGCACTCATCCCACCAAAACCGCCGGCACCGCCGAGCGGATTCACGGGTGTTCCGGTTCGTCCGACGCCAGAACCAGAGGAATCAACTCCAGCCCCGATTGTTCCTGCTCCTCCTGCGGATGATCGTGGGCGTATTTTACAGATCCCCGTAAGTGCGGTTGCGCGTAACCCACGTCAGCCACGTCAGCACTTTGATCATCAGCAGTTGGAGGATTTGATTGCGAGTATCAAAGAGCATGGGGTGATCCAGCCTCTGCTCGTGACACGCACGGCTGAAGGCACGTATGAGCTCATTGCAGGCGAGCGCCGTTTGCGTGCCGCGACTATCGCAGGCATGCGGACCGTCCCAGCGATTTTGCGAGAGGATGTGGAGGATCGGCAAAAGCTCGAGCTTGCGCTTATTGAGAATGTCCAGCGCCAGGATTTGAATCCTATTGAAGAAGCCAGAGCCTATAGCCAGCTCATGGATGAGTTTCATCTCACGCAAGAAGAGATTGCGAAAAAAGTGGGCAAAAGCCGTCCACAGATCGCCAATATTTTGCGCCTCCTTCAGTTGCCGGAGGTGATTCAGCGCGCGCTTGTTGAAGGCCGCATTTCTGCGACCAATGGTCGCACGCTTCTTTCCCTTCCTACGGACGATGAGCGTCTCCGTTTGTTTCAGCAGATGCTAGAAGGGCAGTTTACCGTGCGTCAAACAGAAGCACGCGTGCCACATACGCGCAGTGGCCGTCGTCCAGTGGATCCGAATGTCGCGGCTATTGAGGATGCGTTGCGGATCCAATTGAAATGCAAAGTGGTGGTCAAGCGCAACGCAAAAGGCGAAGGCGAAGTCCGCCTCAAATTTGGTTCAGACGAAGAATTGCAAGCGATTGTCGACAACTTGCAACAATAATCAATTTGGTTTTGTCCCCGGCAAGATGCCTTTGATCCAGGAGGCGATATTGGATCGAGCATATTGCCGGATTTTTTGTTTCGCGTGACGTGTTTTGGCAAATTTTGCCCAATCCATGCTGGGTCCTTTGCGTGATTTGTCCGTGATAATCTCAACCATGTCGCTATTTTTGAGCACATGATCGAGCGGCACGACCTCGTTATTGATTTTCGCGGAAACGCAGGTGTTGCCAATATCTGTATGGATCATGTACGCAAAATCCACGCAGGTGCTTTCTTCCGGTAGGTCGATCACATCGCCTTTGGGCGTGAAGACAAAGATACGATCGCGAAACACATCGATTTTGAGATCCTCAAGCGAGCGTACGTATTGTTTTTTATCTGACAGCTCTTGCTGAAGATCCGCGAGTTCATGAACCCATGTCGGAATATTTGCATGTTGAATCGGCCCTTCTTCCTCCGGCTTCTTTTGTTCGTCATAGGCCCAATGCGCCGCAATACCATATTCGTTTTCTACATGCATTTCATGTGTACGAATCTGAAACTCTACGATCACACCATCCTCGCAAAACACCGTGGTATGCAAAGAGCGATAGCGATTGGGCTTTGGCTGGGCAATATAATCCTTGATGCGGCCTTTCAGAGGAGTCCAGCGGCTGTGGATGACACCAAGCGTCGAATAACAGTCCACGATGTTCTGCACAATCACACGAACGGCAATAATATCGTACACACGATCAATATTACGATCGTGTTTTTGCAATTTTTTGTACAGTGAGTAGAGGTGCTTGGTGCGGCCATGAATATCAAGCGCATGGACGCCGTGCTTTTCCAATTCTTCTCGTGCAAGTCGCATCACACGTTCCAGATATTCGCCCTTGCCTTCACGCTGAGACTTGGCAATGTCACGCACCCATTCGTATTCCTTTGGCAAAACGTATTTGAACGCCGCATCCTCAAGGCGCCCTTTGATTTCGCCCATACCAAGGCGATTGGCAATGGGTGCGTAGATTTCCAAGGATTCTAAGGCAATGCGATATTGTTTTTTTGGAGGAATGGAGTCAAGCGTTTCGAGATTGTGGATACGATCCGCAAATTTGATAAAGACCACGCGCACATCCGCGGCCATGGCAAGAAACATCTTGCGGAGGTTCTCGATATAGCGCTCCATGCCACGGTACTTGATTTTACCGAGCTTGGTGATGCCTGCGACCATGTTGGAGATATCTTCCCCAAAAACGTCTTTGATCTCGTCTAGCGTGCGTGTCGTGTCTTCTGGAACGTCATGCAAAAGCCCCGCGGCAATGATCGGTGCCGGAAGCTTGATCTCTGCAAGATTGATGGCGGTTGCGAGCGGGTGAATAATATACGGTTCACCAGTCGCACGCTTTTGTCCGCGATGCGCCTCTTCTGCAAACGCATAGGCGCGACGAATCAAATCTAAATCAGCCTCCGAACAATAGGAGGCAACATACTCACACAGACCATCGATTGTTTGTGGGATCGCAAGGCGAGGAACCATACGCACATAGTAGTACCGTTTCGCAGAAGGAAAGTCAAAAAGAAAAGCCGACCAGGGGGTCGGGGAGAGGGGGGGGTCAGTAGTACGATCGGAAGCGAAGGAGTGGGTTGTGTCGTGCTTCTTCTGCCGCGAGTCGCTTCTCCTCGTCGATCCACTCCATGAGCTCTTCGGCGTACACGTGCTTGAGCTCGGGGTGTAGCGCGAGGATGTCGCGGAAAAAGGAGTGTTCGATCTCGCGCCAGTATCCGTTGTCTTGCTGAACGCAGACGCTCACGCCACAGACAGGGAGAAAGAGACCGTCTACACGCAAGTCGAGCATGGGCTCGGTTCCGAGGCGAGAGTGATCGCTTCCGTCGATAGCGCGACTCCAGGGAAGTCCTGTTTTGCTGTGGAGGATGCCATCCTCAAACTCGTCCGAACAGTGGCCTCCCATGACCGTGAAATAGCGTGGGTGAAAACGAGAGCGGTACGCATTGCCGACGCGATGCATGATAGTCTCGTTGTCAACGCCATCTGGTACGAGATACCAGACACGCCAGATGCGCGTCTTGTCTGGTGCTACGGCATCGATCATACGCCGCAGCACGTCCGGATCGCATGTGTGAAGCAGGTTGTTCAGTCGCTGACGGCGTTTGTTGAGGGGCATCGTTGTTCTCCGTGCAAGAGTTCGATGATAAAAACATCTCACCAGGGGAATGGTGAGATGTCAATCTTTAAAAGAAAAGCCGACCAGGGGGTCGGGGGGGCTAGAGAGCGAGGTGGCGCATTTGTTCTTCTTGCCAGTCGATGAATGTCTCGACGTAGAGGGCCTTGAGTTCAGGGTGACGATCGAGCAGGTCGTGGAAGAAGAAGCGTGTCTTGAGGCGGAGCGATCCGGGCGTTGTCCCGGTGACGGTCACGCCGCAGACCGGTAGGTAGAGATCGTCGATGAAGAGATCGAAGAGCGGGGCCGTGCCAGCTTCGGATTGGTCGTTGCCGTAGAGAATGTCGTGCCACGGCAATCCCATGGTGCTTTGTGGAAAACCGTTCACGATACGGCCGTCGTGTTCCCCGCCTGTGAAGGTCAGATAGCGTGGGGTCACGCGGAATCGGTATGCGTCCGCAACGCGATGGCCCGCCTCCTGCAAGCTCATGCTCTCGGGGACCAGGTACCAGACCTTCCAGAGGTTGCGCGAGTCTGGTGCTGTGGCCAGAACGAGGCGACGAAGCTCTTGGGGATCCTGAAGGAGGAACAGGTTACTCAATCGTTGACGGCAATCCATTCTGTACGACATGGCGTCCCTCGTTGTCGCGAGATTCTTAGCCCAAACATCCCACCAGTTTCCTGGTGGGATGTCAACATGACTGATGTGCTATTAGGAGGCTGATGTGCGTTTTGTTCGGGTTTTCCTTTGAGCGAGCAACTCTACGGCTTGCTCCAGTGTGACGGTTGCGGGATCTGTGTCTTTTGGAAGCGAGGCGTTTTTGCGCACATGTTTGACGTACAGTCCGAATTTCCCTTGGTGAAGCGTGATCGGTTTGTCGTCTTTTGGATGGTTGCCAAGCGTACGAAGCGCCGCGGCCCCACGGCCTCGTCCGGTTTTTGGTTGAGCGAGCAGTTCAAGCGCGCGCTCCAGTGTCACGGTGAGCACATCGTCCTCTGCTTTGAGAGAACGAAAGTCGCCATCACACACCACATACGCACCAAATCTACCAAAGCCTGCTTTGATATCCTTCTGCGTTTCCGGGTGCTGGCCAAGCGTGCGCGGCAAAGAGAGGAGCGCGCGTGCTTTTTCCTGGTCAAGCGTTTCCAAAGGAATATTTTTTGGCACGCTAACACGCTTGGGTTTGATTTTGGATCCCTCTTCCTGTTCACCGAGCTGAAGATACGGGCCAAAACTGCCAGTGCGTAAAAGAATATTTTTGCCAGACGTTTCATCAAAGCCCAAGTTCGTCGGACCTTGATGCGCTTTGTCCAACAATTCTGCAATGTATTCCGGTGTAAAATCTCCCGGCGCGGCTTCTGGCGGCACGGTTGCTTTGACCAGGGTGTGGTGCTTGGGGTGGAGCGCTTCGAAATACGGTCCAAAGCGACCAATCTTCACATGGATGTCTGGCGCAGAATCCACGGTGACCGTGCGAGCGGTTTCTGGATCAATATTATCAAGCTCGTGCTCCACGCGATGCTTCAACCCTTTTTCACCAAAATAAAAGTCACGCAAATAGGGGAGCCATTCTTGTTTTCCTTCGGCAATGTCATCCAAACCTTCTTCCATGTGTGAGGTAAACTTTGCGTCAACCAGATCACCAAAATGGTCCTCCATGAGTTTGATCACCGCAAAAGCCGTGAACGTCGGCACAAGGGCGTTATTTGTCTTGCGCACGTAACCGCGATCTGTGAGCGTGCTGATAATGCTGGCGTAGGTACTCGGACGTCCAATGCCTTCCTTTTCGAGGAATTGAATGAGCCCGGCTTCCGTAAAACGTGTCGGCGGTTTTGTTTCGTGTTTGAGAGCCTCTGCGCTGGTACATTTCGGTGTATCGTCCGTCGCGAGTGCAGGCAGATGGCGTTCCATGTCTGCGAGCGCTTGCTCTGAATCATCGGAACTCTCGACGTAGGCGCGCAGAAAACCAGGGAAAACGATCTTGAGCCCACTCGCAGAAAATCCATGATCGCCAACTTTGAGCGCCACAGACGTTTGTGTTTGCTGGCTCGCAGACATTTGGCACGCAAGCGTACGCATCCAGATCATTTCGTATAATGCTTTTTCTGTGCCAGAAAGCGGCAACTCGTCTGGCGGAGTGAAATCCAAACTCGGGCGAATGGCTTCATGCGCCTCTTGTGCGCCTTTTGTGGTTGCGTAGGAACGTGGCTCTTCATGGACAAACTCCTTGCCATATCGCTCCGCAATCATACGTCGAGCAGAGGCAACGGCTTCTTGCGACAGATTGAACGAGTCTGTACGCATGTAGGTGATATAGCCTTGTTCGTACAATGCCTGTGCTGTGCGCATGGTTTCCTTGGACGAGAGGCCGAGCTTGCGATTGGATTCCTGCTGAAGCGTAGAGGTAATAAAAGGAGGCGCCGGATGTTTTTGCACAGGCTTTTCCGTCACCTCTACCACCTGCCAAGGGAGTTTCTTCGCGTCTTCCGTGATGGCCAGGGCTTTTGTCTCATCCACAAGCACGACATCTGCACCAGCTTTTACGGTGCCCGTGTCTTCTTGAAAGTCTTTGCCGCTTGCCACGCGCTTGCCGTTCGTTGTTGAAAGCTTTGCTTCAAAGTCAACGTCTTTCTCGTGCAAAACCGCATTCACATCCCAATAGCCAGCCTTGGTAAAGGCCATGCGCGCACGCTCGCGATCGATAATCGCCTTGAGCGTCGCGGACTGCACGCGACCAGCAGACAAGCCGTAGGCGATCTTTTTCCAGAGCACAGGCGAGATGGTATAGCCCACGAGGCGGTCGAGAATGCGGCGCGTTTCTTGTGCGCGTACCAGGTTGTCATCCAGCTTGCGTGGATGGGCAAGGGCAGACTCAATCGCAGGTTTGGTGATTTCATGAAACACCATGCGATGCACCGGCACTTTTGGTTTGAGCACCTCCATCAAGTGCCAGCTAATGCTCTCTCCTTCGCGGTCTTCATCAGTTGCCAGAAAAAGCTCATCCGCATCTTTGAGCGCCTTTTTGAGTTCGGTGATTGTTTTTGTTTTGTCTTTTGGTACCAGGTACAGCGGCTCGAAATTATTATCCGGATCAACGCCAAGCTGACCGAGCGTGGTTTTTTTCAACTCCGCTGGCACGTCAGAAGAGGACTGCGGCAAATCGCGCACATGCCCCATAGACGCAAGAACCGTGTAATCACGGCCTAAGTATTTGCGAATGGTCTTTGCTTTTGTAGGAGACTCGACAATAACGAGATGCATATATCGCTCTGTAAGATGAGGGAAGGCGAGGAATGTGTCAACTAGGATGACATGTTTCCCTTTACCCACATCATGCCGCCAATGGGTTTGACGAGGCCTTTGATCTCGAGGACAGAGAGGATGGCGTTTACTTGTGCGGGGTCGAGTTCTGCGAGGCGTCCGAGCTCGTCCACGTGCTTTGGATCTGTGAGAAGGTCGAGGAGGCGCTGTTCTGTTGGATCAAGAGGAAATGCGGCGCGGGCCTGCAAATCCAAATCCGGACGATCAAGCGCCAGCACATTTAAGACATCTTCTGCGCCTGTGCAAACATGTGCGCCAAGTTTGAGGAGTTGGTTTGTGCCGGCAGATTGCTCGCTCCAAATAGGACCAGGTACGGCAAGAACCTGGCGATTTTCTTCAAGCGCAAGTTTTGCGGTGATGAGCGAGCCAGACTGTGGCGCGGCTTCGATCACGAGCGTGGCAAGCGAGAGAGAGGCGATCAATCGATTGCGCATGGGAAAATGCTCTTTGCGCCCCTCAGAGCCAAGAGGAAACTCAGAAATGATCGCGCCTCCTTTGTCCAACATGTCATGGGCAAGGCGTACATGCTCGCGCGGATACAGCGATGCCTCGTCCACGCCTGTACCAAGAATCGCAATGGTCATACCACTCGCGTTGATCGTTGCTTGATGCACAGCGCCGTCAACCCCGAGCGCAAGGCCAGAGACAATGGTGCATCCGGCCTGCACGAGATCCGGAATAATGCGTTCGATGCATTGTTTGCCGTATGGTGTGATTTTACGCGTGCCAACTACAGCGATACAGGGTTTCTGCGTCGCCTGTCCAAAATCACCACGGACAAAAAGGACTTCGGGCGCATCACTGGAGGATTGAAAACCTATGGGATAAAGATCATCGCCCGGGAAAACCACAGTGATCTGTTCTTTTGCGCATGTCGTGAGCAATGCCTGCGCATCAAAAGAACGACGCCACTCAAGAAAACGTGTAGCGGCTTGTTCCGTGATGCCTGCGTGTACGAGAGACGCAAGTGAAGACGTCCAGGCGTCTTTGAAAGAGGGGAACGCGTCTTTGATTTTACGAAGCGAGCGACTGCCAAACAGCGGAAAGGACGAAACAGACAGTCGCGCAAGTCGCTCCTCAGTCATACTAGTGGCCGTTCCATTCGTTCATGGCATGGTCTATGCCGTTGTCCAACCAGGCGGTCATAGCAAATCGTGTGCGTTCAAGTGTGTGGTCTACGATTGCCTGTTCTTCTTTGGAAAAATGTTGTAGGACAAAGTCTTCCTTTTTCATGGGGGGCAGGGGCCGTCCAATACCAATACGCAAACGGGCAATCTCATCTGTGGCCATCATCTCCTGTACAGAGGAAACGCCATTGTGTCCTGCAGAGCCTCCTTTTTTCATGAAAGCAAAGATGCCGAGTTCATAATCCATCTCATCGTGCACCACGAGGATATCTTTTGGTTCTATGTGGTAGTAATGCGCGATCTTTTGCACGGCCTCACCAGAGAGGTTCATGAATGTGAGGGGACACGCAAAAAGAACCTTTGTTTCATTGACAACAGCGTCCGTGATTTCTGCGCGAAAGTCTTTGTTTGGCTGAAACGCCGGTGCTTGTGCTTGCTCAGCAAACGCGGTCACAGCGTCCCATCCTACATTGTGGCGCGTATGCGCGTATTCTTTCCCTGGATTACCTAGGCCAATAATGAGCTTCATAGGAGGTGTGATTATCGTCCTTTTTGTCTCTTGCGCGTCTGGTTGACCAGCCGTGGTTTTTCGATGATCTTTCCTGCCACAGCTTCCATACCTGGACCGCGTACATTGCGTGCGCGATTAGATTTTGCGACAGGGACATTCTGTGCCTTCACGCGGATAGACGTCCCCGTAAAGCCGAATTTTTCGCGCAAACGTTTCTCAAAGAAGCGAACCCAGTTGCGATGGATGTTATCTTTTTCGCCAACGACCGTGACAAGGAAGGTCGGTGGTGTCACGCCCGTTTGCGCCACATCATAAATACGAGGAGATTTGGGGCCGTAGCTTGCGAGGGGCTTCATGCTCTTGATGCAGGTCTTGAGGATCTTGTTCAAGGCATTGTATTCAATAACGCGATTACGTTCCTTTTGCACGTCCAATGCGTAGTCCAAGAGTTTGCGCGTGCGCTGACCCGAAAGAGCGCTCACAAAGACCATGGGCGCCCATCCAAGGAAGGGGAAGGAATAGCGGATCAATTTTTCAAAATCTGTGGCTGTTGTCACGCCTTTCTTCTCTACGAGATCCCATTTGTTGGCTACAAGGATCACGCCTTTATTCGTGTCTTCCAAGTAACCGGCTAAGTGACGATCCTGAGAGGTTGGCTTTTCCGTGGCATCGAATACGAGAAAAGCGACGTCGCAATCTGCGATGGCTTGGCGGTTGCGTTCAATGCCCTGCTCTTCCAAGCCGCTTTTGACGTGGCTCTGCTTGCGCATGCCAGCCGTATCCACGAGAATGATGTCCTGTCCGTTATAGGAGAAAGCTGTGTCTTGTGGTTCACGTGTGGTGTGCGCTATGGCAGAGACAATGACGCGCTCTTCGCCAAGAATAGAGTTCATGAGCGAGGATTTTCCCACGTTTGGTCGTCCGATGATCGCCACGCGTAATGCAGGCTTTTCTGAAAACTCCACAGCGGGTTTTTTGATGTCTTTGAGGGCATCAAGTACTTCATCCAAAAGATCGCCGACCCCGAGCCCTGTGGCCGCGCTAACGGCGTGTGGTTCTCCAAGGCCAAGGCGGTAGGCTTCCTTTTCTTGTGCTTGGGGGAGCACGCGGATGTTGTCTGTTTTATTGGCCACGAGCCATACATTTTTATTGAGCTTGCGTGTTTGCTTGGCAAGGGTGCGATCTTCTGCTGTGATGCCGGTTTGCACGTCGTATACAAAAAGGATGAGATCCGCATCTTGAATCGCCAGCTCTGATTGATGTTTGATGCCTGTGCCGATTTCGTCACGCTCAACATCCATGCCACCCGTATCAATCAAATCAAAGGTCTGGCCACGCCAAAACACAGGCGACATGTTGCGATCGCGTGTGGTGTGCGGTTCTGGGCTGACAAGCGCGCGTCCGCTGTCTGTAAGGCGGTTCCAAAGCGTGGATTTGCCCACGTTGGTGCGTCCGACAAGGGCAACGCGTGGTTTACTGGTTTGAAGGGGTTGCATAGGAGGTGACATCCGGTGATACGGATAAGAGAGAGTAACTAGCTTCGCCGAGCACAACCACGAAGTCCGTATCTTGGGCGTACACGCGCTCTACGGTCTGGCTGTCTGCCATGAAGGTGCGGATTTGCGAACCATCCAGGGTCTTCATGTTTTTTTGGTCTACGGTGGCGACGTCAGCGCCAAGGAGTTTTTTGAGGGTGACGATTTCTTGCATTTTTTTGCCATTGGTCAAGTCATAGACCACGGTACGCTCATATCCACGACGACTGGCATTGCCAAAGCCATTGATCTCAAATCCGTTCTTTTCGAGCTTCACGGCAACCTGTGAGGCAAAGTTGGTGCGAGCCGTGCCATTGCGTACTTCGATCGTGAGATGTGCGGGAGCGGGTTTAGTCGCCGTTGCTTCTACGGGAGTGGCAAAGGGGTTTTGGGCAAGCTCGCGAAGTTCAGACCAGTCGGGCTTGCGAGGGAAGAGCATGAATGCGCCGGCGACGTTGGCAGGGGTCAGGATGCTATCTGGCGCATCCGTGGGAACATTGAGCGTGATCTTGTCTGCAGAAAAGTCTTGGGCAAGGGGAGCAAGCTTCATCAGGTCCCAGACATTGAGGTCTGATTGCACGTTGTTGCTGATGGCGCCATACACAGACGCGAGCTTTTGCGGATCTGCCAGCGTACCAAGAGAGAGGAACTTATCGCGTAGGGCAAGGAGAACGATCTGTTGACGGCGACTGCGGGCAAAGTCTGAACCTTCCCCAGCATTGCCGTGGCGAGAGCGTGTGTAAATGAGCGCGCGTTCGCCATTCATGTGCTGTTTGCCTTTTTTGAAAGAGACGGTCATCCATTTATCATCTTCTGTTGGGTAAGAGGCATCGGTAAAGCCGCGTTCAACGGTCACGTCGATGCCACCGACCGCATCCACCAGGGCAACAAACCCACGGAAGTTGATGCGCACCACGTGATCAATGGGTGTGTCGAACAGGTTGGAGACGAGTTCTCCGGTGCGCTTAGCTCCTTCGCCAGGATGCTCCATCTCTTCGTACGCATGGACAGCATTGATCTTCTCAAAGCGTCCTTCGCCGAGAGGGTAGGCAAGGTCTCGCGGGATAGAGAGCATGGCCACGCGCTTGTCTTTGGTATCAATGCTCGCGAGGAGCATGGTGTCTGTGAGCAGACTGCCCTCATGACCTTCGCCCCCAATGCCGAGAATGAGGATGTTCATGCGGTTGCTCAGCTTTTTTGGACCATTGGGTTGGGTTGTTCCTCCGCCCGAGCCAGAGACCATGCGTTGGATATCCGAGATAAAGGGAAGGCGAGCCATCTCGTATACCGTACTTGTTCCATGATTTGCGGCCCGGTAGGAGGCATTTGCTCCTAAGGCGGCTACGCCCGCTACACTGAGCGTAAAAACGACCGCCAAAACCATGGTATGGCGGCGAATCCGTTTTTCCTCATCCGTGGGTAACAGATTCACTTTTGTGAAGGAGAGGTCAGGGTCTGGCATGCCATGGAAGGTACCAAAAATTGTTCAAAGCGTCTATGGGGCAGGGCTATTCGCTTTTATTACATGTACTCCCTTGATTCTCTACCGACGCTCTTCCGTTTGTGCTATCATAGAAAACGGACATTTTATGCGGATCTTTCGCCATGTATTTTTTCAGCAGGCCAAGACGTTGGTTGACCCTCTTGTTGCGCGCGCGCGACGATGGTGGATCCTGCCTTGCCTGTTTGTTCTTTTGCTTGCAGGTTTCGCAGATGTGCGAACCGCAACGGCGCAAGCAACACCGCCTGCGCCTGCTCCAGCACCAGCGCTAGGGGTGTCTTCTCCGGTACCATCTACCACAACCATCCGGCAGGATTCTGGAGAAACCTGGAGAAGTCTGACCGGAGCGTTTGTGCCCACAGAATCATGTACGGTGAGCAACATGGGCACCTGTATTCAAGGATATGTGGGCGCTATTATTGCCTGGGTGGTAGCCATGCTCGTGATGATGTGTGGATGGATTATCATGTTGCTCGTGGACGTGCTGATTGGGTTCATGCAATACAATGATTTTGGGAACGCGGCTGTCGTGAAAGCGGGTTGGGTGCTGATCCGCGATGTGGCCAACATGTTTTTTATCGTGATCATCCTCATTTCTGCCTTTGCGACGATTGTGCCCTATGGCTGGGCAAGTGAGTTTCACTACACCAAGGTTTTGCCAAAGCTCTTGCTCATGGCCGTGCTGATCAATTTTTCTCGTACGCTCGTGCTTCTCATGGTGGACTTTTCGCAGGTGGTCATGCTGACATTTGTGAATGCCTTTAAGGATGCGGCCGCGGGTAATTTTGTGAATGCATTAGGTCTCACGCAATTTTTGAATATTGCCAACACTACTGCTCCTGGGAATGCGGTTCAGGGAATCTCCATGATTAATGTCATTGTCTCGTATATCTTGGCATTGATTTTGTGCATTATCACCATTGGCGTGATTGCGATCATGGTGGTGTTTTCCATTTATCGCATTGTGGCTATTTGGATGGCGCTTATTGCATCGCCTGCGGCGTTTTTCGTGGCAGGCATGCCTTCAAAGGTCAAAGATAAACTAGGCGCATTTGGTGGAAAGTATTGGAATTCGCTGTCAGAATTACTGACTGGCGGACCTGTGATGGCATTTTTTCTGTGGCTCACGCTCTCCACGGTTCAGCTAGCCAACAGTACTGGCGGTTTGAATCAGGGGCTTACCACAGGGTCACAAGGAGCGGGGTCAAATGGATTTTTAGGGGGCATTGGCCAAACGCAAGGTCTTGCCACATTTATCGTGGGCATTGCCATGATGATGATGGGATTACAGGCCGCTATGCAAGCCGCTTCTGCTGTTGCTGCGGGTGATCTTGCTGGGGCTATTGGCGGCTTTACAAAAAACCTGGTAAGGGGCGTGGCTAAATCTCCCTATCGTTTGGGCAGAGGTGCCGCGAGCCTTGGCAAACGTGCGGCTGTTGGGACTTATAATGCGGCAGATCGTCGCTTCAATATTACGGGTGGACTATCGCACGCCGCGCTCAAGACGGTTGGGCGCGTGCCCATCGTAAGCGGCATGGTGCGTCCTTCGCTTGTGCAAGGCATGGGTCGAGTGGAGGGGATGCGTAAGGCAGAGCGCACAGAAATGATGAAAGGCACGGAGAATTTGAGTGCAAGCGAAATGCAGACGCTTGCGAATGTGACGGGCGGTACTCTCTCTGGCTCGTTATTCAAGACAGACGCAGAAAAAGACGCGGCCGCAGGCATTGCCGCGCAGGCTCTGACGCCAGATGCGCGTCGCAAGCGCCAGGCTGAACTCACGGAACAGTACAAGCGTGGAAGTCTCAGACAGCCAAAACTCACAGATGATGAGGCAAAGGCAAAGGCCGCGTTTACGGCGGAAAAAGAAGCGCGTGATGCTGGCTTGGTTGCAGAGAAGATGTACAACGCACAGCGCAAGGTTAATGTCGCAGGCAAGAAACAGATCGAAGATGCACGTGAGGCATCACCAGAATTGAATGGTGATTGGGATGACATGGTCAAAGCCGCCAGAGGCATGGATACGGAAGCGCTGAAGAAAGTGTCAAAGAATGGCGCGGGAAGCGGTATGTTCCTCACGGCTGTGGCCGCGGCAAAGGGTGGGGTCAAGTTTAACAAATCAAATCCGGATATTATTGATTCCTTTGATGAGTCCAAGCTCGGTGATTTGGAAGGTCAATTGCATGGCACGGAAATGGGGAAGAGCATTGGCGCTTTGAAGAATTATCTGAAGAACGGCGGAACAGCGGCAAAGACTCGTACGGGTCTGCAGGGGCTGGTCTCCCAGGGCGTGAAGGGAGACAATTCGCGCATGCATATTGGTGCAACGGGTGCGATTGATTATCCTGCGGTTGAAAAGACATCGCGTGAAGGCTATCAGTCTGGAACAAGAGCGCCGAGCGTTGCAAATTTGGCCGCGGATATGTTGGATCATGGGATGTCCGCAAAGGGTATTCAGGGATTGGTGCCAGATGCGTCTAAGCCTGCGGTGGCTGGGTCTATTGCTTCCATGCTGAGCAATGAAGTGAATATCGCAAAGGGCGCGACAGACAAGAGGGGCGTTGATATGGCGCTTAAGGTTTTTGACCATGTCATGAAAGATATTTCCTCTTTTGATCTGGAAGATCGCGCGAAGATGTACGCAGGCATTGAAGGTGGAGATCCGGCGGGTGCGGCACAGATGTTTAAAGACCATATTGGGAAGTTCAATGCCGCGAAACTCAAAGGAACCGTAGAAATGGTGAAGGATTTGAAGCATATCACGGAGTTGAATAGCGCAGATGTGAAAGCAGGAAAGGCTGTTTCTCCAGAAAGACAGGTTGCGGAAAAATTCTTTGCAGAATTACAAGCGAAGTTCCCGAAGGAGTCTCGTAAGGTCACTACGCCAACGGCGGCAGGAGGCACGATCGAGGTTGTTATCCCGGGCGCTCCTCCAGCGTTGGCCGCTCATCTCCATCCAAGCTAATTTTCTATGGATCGTGATACCTGGATAAAATATTACGAAGCATCGGCCATGCCGGTGCAGATGTATTTGGCAACGCCTGCATCCAAGGAAGCAGAAGACGCGGCACAGACCAAGCTCGCGTATGATAATGACGCTTGGGATCGCGTAATGGATATTGTGTGGGATCTCGTGTTCGTGGGACTCACGCGTGCGGAGTTTGATGAGCGCGTCAAAAAGATTGCGGCGAATCGCATGCCAGAAGATGTGGCACGCGCCCTGCTGTTTCATGTGGTCTTGCCTTTGGCTGATTTGGTGACATGGGATGTGGAACATGCGCTGACAGAACTGGGAGTAAGTCAACAAGAAATACAAAAGTCTTTTCGTATTACATTGCGTCCTGTTTCCTATGGCGCGGCTGTGCGTCGTGTAGCAACCGCGGCAAAGATTAGTTTGCTTTCGGAAGAAATTGTCCAACGCGCACGTGAAGCCTTGATTTCGTATCTCAAAGGCGCACGCACTATTGAACAATACAAGGAATTTTTGCAACGTAATCAGAGCGAGGCCGGCATTGGTCTATCACGCGCACAAGCGGATGATTTTGTTGCGGCGCTCGATGAGATGATGACGGTCACATCGATTGTCTCAGAGGAGGAGTATGCGGAATGGTTGAGAAATTACGAACGTGATCTGCAGAATCGATCGCAAAAGCCTGTGCCAGCAGGAACCGGTGCAACAGACGAGGTCACGGCCGCAGGATTACAAACACCAAAAGCAGGACAGACCATGTTGGAAAACGTGATGGATCGTGCCATGGCAGAGATTAACCATCCGGAATTGGATGAGTATCACATGAAGCGTGTACGCAATCTCATTTCCACACGTCTTCGCGATGTGAGGAATTTTATTCAGGTGAAAGAGGTCCTCACGCGTGATTCTAAAGTGGGAGGCGTGGGATTTGCCGCAGAAGAAGCAGATCGTGTCGCGAATATTATCGAGCGCTATTACAAGGAGAATCGTGAGCAGGTAGCAACAGAAGAAAAGACAAAGATCGATCAAACACTCGCCGAACAAGAAAAAATGATTGTGGAGCGCCGTCAGCGGGATAAAGAAGAGCGTGCGCAGTGGTATACGGAAAAAGTCCAGTCTCAACAAGGGGAACAGGATCGCCAGCAAAAGGCCATGGAGGCGCTAAAGCGTATGGCGGTCGCCATGAAGAGCGGCCAGCCTCCGCCCCAGCAAACCGCGAGTGCCACGTCACCAACAGCTATGGATGCTGTTTTGCCGCCTACGCGTCTTACGGGGCTTGTTGAAGAAGTAGGAGGCATGACGATCCAGGAGTTTCGTCGATTATCCAAAACGCCAGAACAGGCCGCACAAAAGATTCGGCAAAAGTTTGACGCCTTACGTCAAGAATCCTTTGAGCGTTGGACCCAGGGCGTGCAGGCTTGGCGCAATTCACCGATTCAGCAACAGTACCTCGCCCTCATGACCGAAAGTTTCCGATTGGGAATGCCCGTGGGAGAGGTTGCGGATCAAAAGCGGCAAGCAGATCCAACAGTGCCAACGCAGGCAGAGCTCGGGTCCATTATTTCGTTGAACGGGGATTTGCAATTCTAGCGTATGCCAGAAAAATTTGTCGTTCCACAGTTCATTGATGCAGAGGATAAAATCCTCGGTCCTATTACGGTACGTCAATTCTTAATATGCCTTGGCGCTGTCCTGGTGTTGTTTATTGAATATAAAATCCTGACGTTTGTCTTTTTTATCCTTGCCGCGATCTTTACAGGAGGTCTTGCCGCGGTTTTTGCCTTTATCAAGATTAATGGTCAGCCGTTCCATATCTTTTTTGTGAACTTTCTCCAGACAGCCTCTCGTCCACAACTGCGTGTTTGGGATAAGACGTTGAATAATACAGAGCTCAAGTTGTATGTCGCGCAAAAACAAGAACGTGTGCAGATCATGGGGTCTGCGCTCAAAGCACGTCCTGAGTCTTCGCGGTTGCGTGATCTTGCCCTCACGGTAAATACCGGTGGGGTGTATAATGCAGAAGAGTAATTCTATGCAGAGCAAAAAACTAGCAGGTCCAAAACCAGGAGTGCCGTCTCAACGGTATCTGGACATTGCGGAAATCAAAGAAGACACGGTCATCATGAAAGACGGCACATTACGTGCTGTACTCTTGGTGTCCAGTATCAATTTTTCTTTGAAGTCCATGGATGAGCAGAACGCGATTGTCCAGGCATACATGCAGTTTTTGAATAGCATTGATTTTCCCATCCAGGTAGTGATCCAGTCGCGCAAGATGAATATTGACAACTATCTGCGCCAACTCACAGAAAGCGAGAAGAAACTGACAAATGAATTGTTGTTAAAACAGATTCGCGATTATCGGGATTTTATCAAACAACTGGTAGAATTGGGGGATATCATGCAAAAACGTTTTTATGTGGTTGTGCCACTGAATCCGGCAACAGCGGTTGGGCAGAAAAGCTTTATGCAACGCATTGGCGAGATCTTGACCCCAAGTATCACGATTCGTCTTTCAGAGGAGCGCTTTCGCAAGCAGGTGTTTGATCTTAGTTTGCGCGTCAATCAAATCAAAGGCGGGCTACAGTCCATGTCTCTCAACGCCGTGCAACTAGATACGCAAAGCCTGATTGAGCTCTATTATACGGTGTATAATCCAGACTTGTTTGAAACACAGCGCATGGTTGATATCGGCAAATTGCAAATGGAGGCTTGATTTTTCACACATACCTATGTCCTTTGAAACCAAATCCCAAGCACCTGCCGTGGATGTCTCTGACCTTCTGAAAGATGGCGTGAAACTCCAGAAAGGTCCTTCCAAGGAAGATCAGCAACGCAAGACGCAGGAGGAAAAGATCGCCCTGGAGGAGGAGCGTGTCTATCGCAAGGGCGTCGCGAGCATTAAAGATTTGATCGCTCCTGCAGCCATGAAGGTGGAGCCGTCTTTTGTGCGGCTTGGTGATGTGTTTTGTCGTACGCTGTTTGTGGTGACCTACCCGCGTTATGTGACGGTTGGCTGGGCTTCGCCGCTCATTAACCTGAGTGCACAGCTCGACATTGCCATGTTTTTTTATCCGATTAAGGCAGACGTGATTTTGAAACAGCTCAAAAAGAAAGTGGGTATTTTGGAAGCGCAGATTTCCACAGACGCAGAGAGTGGCAAACCGCGCGATCCTGTTTCTGAGACAGCGTTACGCGACGTTGAGCAGTTGCGCGATGATCTGACGCAGGGGATTGAGCACTTTTTCCAATTTGCCTTTTACTGCACGTTTTATTCTACGGACAAAGAAGAGCTTGAGCGTGTCACGAACAATGTGGAGGGAACGTTCGCCTCCATGTTGATCTATACGAAACGTGCGTATTTCCAGGCGGAGCAGGGGTTCAATTCCACATTGCCTGTGGGCAACGATGAATTACAGATCACGTTTAACATGAGCACTTCGCCGATTGCCTCGTCATTCCCATTTACCTCTGCAGAGCTTTCGAGTGACAATGGTATCTTGTATGGCATCAATCGTCATAATAATTCGTTGATTCTGTTTGATCGTTTTTCTTTGCAGAACGCGAATGCAGTTATTTTTGCCACCTCTGGCGCAGGAAAATCCTATGCTGTGAAGTTGGAAATCATTCGCAGTATGATGCTTGGCACGGACGTGATTGTGATTGATCCTGAAATGGAATATAAGGCCCTTTCGGATGCAGTGGCAGGCACGTATATCAACATTTCTCTTGCGTCTCGTTCCAAGATCAACCCATTTGATTTGCCGCGTCCGTCTGGCGAAACGTATTCTGTTGAGGACTTGATTCGAAGCTCTGTTATTACCATTAAAGGGCTGCTTCGTTTGATGATTGGCAAGCCTACGGCCTCGGAAGATTCGATTCTTGATCGTGCACTGCTCGAAACATTTGCCAAGAAGGATATTACGCCTGCCACAGATCTTGCGACCGTGGAGCCTCCTATTTTAAAGGATTTTCAAGATATTTTGGAGGGTATGGAGGGGACAGCGGACTTGGTGGTCAAGCTCAAGAAATTCACAGAAGGCACGTTTAGTGGTCTCTTGAATTCGCCGACGACCGTGCAAATGAATAATCAGCTGGTGATTTTTTCCGTGCGTGATTTGGAAGACGAGCTACGCCCCATGGCCATTTATACGATCGTGAATTATATCTGGAATGTGGTGCGTTCTGAACGCAAAAAACGCATTCTCGTGATTGACGAAGCCTGGTGGCTTATGCAGTCTGAGGACTCGGCGAAGTTTATTTTCGCGCTTGTAAAACGTTGTCGCAAATATTTCCTCGGCATTACCACCATTACGCAGGATGTGAATGACTTCTTGACCTCGCCGTATGGCCAAGCCATTGTGACAAACGGCTCTATGCAGTTACTGCTTAAGCAGTCGCCTGCGGCCATTGATCTTGTGGCGCGCACGTTTTTGCTCACGCAATCAGAAAAGTATCTGCTTCTTGAGTCAGGATTGGGCGAGGGCATCTTTTTTGCCGGAGCAAAGCATGCGGCTATTCATGTGGTTGCCTCGTATACAGAAGACCAGCTTGTCACAACCAACCCAGAACAGCTCTTAAAGATTGAAAAAGCAAAAAGTGAATTTGCAGAAGAAAACGCCTAACCCCCTTGCACGATTATGGCTCTCCCTTTTCAACGCCGCACGCTTGTCGTGATTCTCCTCGTCACCATCGTTGCTCTCTTAGGATTATTGTTTTGGTTGTTGCGTTCGTTGTTCTTTGCCTCAAAGGCTCCTGTACAACCTCCCGTATTGCCTTCGACAGTTCCGGTGAGTCAGGCCGAGCCAAGCTCAGCGCCTGCTCAGCCGCCAGAGCGACGTCCGGAAACAGGTCCGGACAAGACGCTGACTCCTGCAGAGCAGGAACGTCAGGCACAGGAAGCCTTGGTACGTTTCGCAATGAGTGTGACTTCGCGATTAGGGAGCTATTCCAATGCAGATGATTTTGCGTCGATCAAGGATGCGTATGATTTGGTGACGCCAGGCGTACAAACATATCTTGAGACGGTTTGGGCCACGCTCACGAAGGATCATCCGATTTCCGGAGGCTCTTGGGGACAAACAACAGAAGCCTTAGCACCTCGTCTTGTTTCAGGGATGCCGATTCTTTCTGCGCAGACCGCAGAAGTATTGGTGCAAACACGCCAAATCATCCAACAAAATAGACAATCGTCTCGGGGGTATCAAGACGCTCTGCTCACGCTTACCAAAACAGGTGGTATTTGGTTAGTGAGTCGTTTGACATGGACGCCCACAGCGCAGTAACAGGCGCGTTAGACGCGCTGTATCCCCCTACGTGCATCGTGTGTGCACAGGGAGGGGAATGGCTGTGTAGGACATGCCTCTCGCGAATAGGTCTGTTTACACGTGCTCGAGAACAGCGGCCGCCCATGGCGTCGGTGCTTGCCTGTGGCGCTTATGCGGATCCGGTGCTTCGGCAATTGGTGACCTCTTTTAAATATCGTTCGGCTTCTTGCCTTGTTCCTGTATGGACGCAGGTGCTCATGGCCTTTCGCGCCTCTTTTCTAGATCCTTGGCCATGGGCAGGTCTGACAGAATTGGTCGTGACCTCTGTTCCAGGCGATGCAGATCGCGTGCGAGAACGCGGCATGGATCACGCCGCGCTTTTAGCGGATGCTGTGCGAGAGACGCTTGTGCCATGGGCGCGTCGTGAGGTGCTTTTGACAAGAGTGAGGTCATCTTTGAGGAACGCCTCTTTACCTGCAGATGTGTCTCGCGCACAAAATGTCTCGGGTGTTTTTATGGCTCTTCGGCCTGTGACAACCTCGGTGCTCTTAGTGGATGATGTGCTTACAACCGGGGCAACCACTAAGGAAGCGGCGCAAACACTGCTTGCAGAAGGTGCTCGTGCAGTATACGTTGTAACTATGGCAGAGGGTTAGCTCTGCGTTGTTTCTCTCCTATGGCACTCTATCTTGTGACGGGCGGGGCAGGATTTATTGGTGGCCATCTTTGCGAGGCGCTTTTGAAAGAAGGGCATCGCGTACGCGTGCTTGATAATTTTTCTACGGGGAAGCGCGAGAATGTTCCTGAGAATGTTGAGATTTTTGAAGCAGATATTTGTCAGGGGGATGCCATCCGTCCGGCATTTCTTGGGGTAGATGGTGTTTTTCATATGGCCGCTTTGCCGCGCGTACCGTATTCCATTGAACATCCTGTTGAAACAAGCCAGGTAAATATGATGGGCACTGTGCATGTCCTGACGGCGGCACGTGATGCGGGAGTGAAGCGGGTGGTGTATAGCGCTTCCTCTTCTGCCTATGGGAATCCGTTGTCTTTGCCCGCAAAACCCTCTGCACCTCTTGCGCCGCTCAGCCCGTATGCCTTGCAAAAGGCCGTCGGTGAATTGTGGATGAAGCAGTTTTCTGCCTTATACGGATTAGAGACGGTTTCCTTGCGATATTTTAATGTGTACGGACCGCGCATGGCCACAGAAGGTGCCTACGTGACTGTGATTTCCATCTTTTTGCGACAGCGCAAAGCAGGGGAGCCGCTCACTATTTGTGGAGATGGATCGATCATGCGCGATTTTACGCATGTCTCTGATATTGTTCGCGCGAACATGCTCGCGATGTCTTCCGCGCGGGTTGGCCATGGCGAAGTGTTGAATGTTGGTGCAGGCGAAACGCATGCGATCAAAGAAATCGCGGAAATCATTGGTGGACCTGTTGTGCATATTGAGCCACGCAAAGGCGATCCCATTGCCTCATTAGCAGATACGTCTTTGACAAAGGAGTGCCTTGGCTGGGAGCCCAGGGTCAAGCTTCGTGATGGATTGCGTGATTTGATTCAACGGCATGGATTATAGGGATAATAAAAGACCCGAACGTGCGTTCGGGGGTTAGGAGGAGCGTGTCTTCAGCTCGCGATAGGCCACATATCGTGGATCATCTGTGAGCATGGACAACGCGATCAGACAGCCGATGACCCTGTGAATGCCCGGAGCGACTCGATCAGTCCCCAGTATTCTCTGGATTTCTTGTTCGGACAACCCGTAGAGGTAGACCATGATGCGCCGCTCTTCCAGGCCGTAGTCATCAAAGACCTCTTTGTTTTCTCCTGAAAGATGTTGCTGTGCAAATGTAGTGACCTCTTGGTCCGTGATGCGGTCCGTGACGCCGATCATCCGCTCAAGAACATCTGCCCAGCCCCAGAGGCTCGGAGACAGTTGCTCGCCCATAGCGTTCCCTCCCTTGAGAAACGTCGCCAGAGCTTAAGGCAACCTCTATACGCTAGTCCTCATTAGGGGGCCTGGCAAGAGGGGAAAAGTCCCCCTTGTCGATTTGCCTCATCTCCGCTATGATTTTGCGGCACGTCAGAAAAAGACCACGACCAGATCCACGGAGAGGTCGCATAGTGGCCTAGTGCACTTGCTTGGAAAGCAAGCATACCGCAAGGTATCGAGAGTTCGAATCTCTCCCTCTCCGCCATGAAAATCCCCACGACGTTCGTCGGAGGGGATTTTTCTGATATACTGTTTAGATATGCTTTCATTTATGCAAAATGTTGGTGTGGGGAGTGGGTATCCTTTTCCGTTGTGGGCCTCAGCATCGTTGATGTTGTTCATGGCCTGGTGCGTTTTTTGGAAGGGTTTGGCTTTGTGGCACTCGGCACGCCGCAAGCAGGGTTGGTGGTTTATTTTTCTCTTCCTCGTGAATACCGCTGGTATTCTGGAGATCGTCTATCTTTTTGGTATCGCGAAAATTCCTGCTTCGCAATTACTGAATGCAAAGAAGTAGGACAATGTCCTTGATGGTCACAAAACCGGTCCTATGTACGTAGGACCGGTTTTACGATAAAGGATGTGTGAAGTTTATCCTCTTTTCACCCACGCGCCATTGCGATAGGCAAATAGGTCATCACCACCGCAAACATCTTCTGAATCAGCGTCCATATAAAAGACCTTATCCAGTCGAGTTTCTTCGGATGCAATAAAACGGGTGAATTTCCCTTTCATACAAAAGGTGTATGCGCAATCACTTCCTGGAGCTCGGAAATACGCGCGAACCAACATGCCGTCTTCAAGCACCTGTTCGACGAGTTTGAGTTCTCCAGCCTCTGGTACGAGGTCTTTGATTGCTTTTAGCGCTTCTTCTGCGGTGAACCTTTGTTCGTTCTCCCATCCGGACGAGGATCCCTTTTCCAGGTTGGTTGTTTTGACGAGCGCGTCTGTCGTTTCTGCCGCCTGTCCTTCTCTGTTTGAGAATGCTTCGACCATAGAGTGTTGAAAAGAATGAAACGCGAAGGCAATGATATCCTTTGTGCGGGGTTGCGTCTATGTGATACTTGTTTGTTGCCTGTTCATCCCTATTCTTGACTTTTCCCTACTATCGTCTAAGGTGTTTGGACTCGGAGGAACAACCATGTTCGAAAAGGTAAAGTTGGGTTTCTACTACCTGTACACGGATGCCTTGCTCAAGCAGGGCATTGCGGCGAAAAAGATCGGCAAAGATCAGCTCGAGCTGGTTCTCCTGAAGAGGGCGATGCAAACCATGAAGAAAACGTTGCCCTTGATCCCGAGCGGGGACATAAAGTCACGAGCCGCTATCAACGACAGCATCGCTGAAATGCAACTCCTCTACTTCGAGGAGCAGATCCAGCTTTTCTCGGCAGAGGATCGTGAACTGGTCTTGTCTGCACTTGTCGCGTGGCGTGGTTCCAGCGCGTTCGATGTGACGGGCCGGTCGGTGTCGCATAAGATTATTCTGGGTATGTTCGACCTTGCACGGCGGCGTCTTGGAGATGGCCCGGCAATCCTGCGGTACATCTACGACGGCGATCATGTCCCTGCGCCTCTGCGAGACATCATGCAGATGTTTCTGCAAGGAAAAGCGACTCACGAGGAAACGGAACAGAGGCTTGTTGCTTGTTCTGAACGGCTGAAGCGTTTGTTTGCGGCGCTGTTCCCTTGCGAAGAAGCCTGACCTTGGGTGTCTTCTCTAAGTCTCTCTGAAAGAGGCTTCTTTTTTTCCTCCCTTGACGCCCTGTTCCCTTCAGGAGGCCTGGCGATTATCATGGTTCAGGTATTTTGTGGATGATTTTGTTCACCTGACCTGTTCTTCTTATGGAGTTAGTCTTGATTCTCGGACCCATGAAAAGCGGGAAATCGTTGGAGCTGATCAGTTACTTTTCCTTTTTGACGTACACCAACCAGTCGTTTGCATTGTATCAGCCCATGCGTAATGTGCGTGACGAGCAAATCCACACGCGTCATGGCATGCAAATGGAGGCAAAGAAGGTGACGACGCTCGCAGAAGCACTCACAGCACCGGAGGGGATTATTGGCATTGATGAGATGCACATGTTTCCGGAGAGCGAGGGTGTGATCGTCGAACAATTATTAAAGCAGGGGAAAAAGGTTGTGGTCTCTTCGTTGGATACAGATCCGTATGGCAGGCTGTTTGGTGTGATTCGCAACCTGTTTGAACTTGGACCAAAAGAAGTGCGCTATCGACGCGCGGCTTGCGAGTGCTGTCGCAACCCTGAGGCTGTCTATACCCAGATTTTGCAGAATGGGGAGCCAGTCACAAAAGGCATTCCTGCGTCTGTGCCTGATGACGGGACATTTGGTTACCGCTCGGTGTGCCGGCATTGCTTTGTGAAGGAGCCGGCTTGCTCTTGAGGCAAAGGTGCGGTACGCTTTCTCTATGGCCTGATTTTCGGGCCGATTTCGCGTTTTTATGCAAGAAAACATCACGATTCGTGGCGCACGAGAGCATAACCTGAAAAACATCTCGTTGACGCTTCCACGTAATAAAATGATTGTCTTTACAGGCTTGTCTGGCTCTGGCAAGTCGAGTTTGGCGTTTGATACGATTTTCGCAGAGGGTCAGCGACGCTATGTAGAGTCTTTGTCCTCGTATGCGCGACAGTTCCTTGGGCAAATGGACAAGCCTGATGTGGATGAGATCGAGGGTCTGTCGCCAGCTATCTCGATTGACCAAAAAGCGCATTCCGCGAATCCGCGCTCCACGGTCGCGACCATCACGGAGATTTACGATTATTTGCGTGTGATGTTTGCGCGCGTGGGCCAGCCGCATTGCCCGATTTGCCGCAAGCCCATTCGCAAGATGACCATTGATGAAATGGTGGATGCGATTTTGAAGAGAGTCGAGGAGAGCCACTCCGTCATCCTGAGCGAAGACGCGTTGGACGCGACGAAGTCGAAGGATCTTCGATCTAGAGAAGATGAGGTCCTGGTTCTTGCGCCGATCGTTCGCGGACGTAAGGGGGAATATCACCAGCTTTTGCAGGATTTGCATGAGGCAGGATTTTTGGAAGTGCGTGTGGATGGAAAGTTTTATCGTCTGCGCGATCGCGTGCCGCTGAGTCGATATAGCCAACACACGATCGAGCTTGTGGTGGACCGTGTGCCCCTTGGGTGGCCGATTGCAGGCAATAAGCAGTTGCGTTCGCGTCTTGCAGAGGCCATCGAATCAGCACTGGATCGTGCGAGCGATAATGTGCTCGCGATTCTTGATGATGGCAGTGAGCATCTCATGTCCGCGCGTTTTTCCTGTCCAGACGATGGGTTTGCATTTCCAGAAATCGAGCCGCGTCTTTTTTCCTTCAACTCGCCGTATGGCGCGTGTCAGACGTGTAACGGCCTTGGCACGAAGTACATCTTTTCCGAAGATCCCTGCGAAGCGTGTGAGGGCAAGCGTCTGCGTAAAGAAGCGCTCTATGTCTGGATCAATGGCAAGAGCATTGTGGATGTGACGAGCATGCCCATCCATGACGCCGCGGATTTCTTCATCGGGCTCACGCTCAACGAAACCGAGGCGACGATCGCGGAGCCTGTCATGAAAGAGATTGTGGGCCGCTTGTCGTTTTTGCTTGACGTGGGTTTGGATTATCTGTCGCTCAGTCGTACGGCAGGGACATTGTCTGGAGGTGAAGCGCAACGTATTCGTCTTGCCTCGCAAATCGGTTCGCGTTTGGTCGGTGCACTCTATGTCCTTGATGAACCAACCATTGGTTTGCATCAGCGAGACAATCTGCGGCTTGTGGAAACGTTGAAAAAGCTTCGCGATATTGGGAACACAGTGATTGTCGTGGAGCATGATGAGGCGACCATCGCGGCGTCGGATTATCTTGTGGATCTTGGTCCTGGCGCAGGTCGTCATGGCGGCGAGGTGGTTGCGGCAGGGAACATGCCGCAGATTCTTCAAAACGAGAAGAGTGTGACGTGCGCCTATCTCCGCGGGGAGAAAAAGATTTCCTATCCGCTTAAGCGTCGCGCCAAAGCAAAAGAGTGGCTCACGGTCAGCGGTGCCACGGAAAATAATTTGAAAAATCTCACGGTCAAGATTCCGTTGGGGCGTTTTGTGTGTGTGACGGGGGTGTCAGGTTCTGGTAAGTCCACGCTCATGATCGATGTGCTGTATCGCGAGCTCGCGCGTCGCCTCAATCTTTCGACGGTCAAGCCTGGCGCACACAAAGAACTCACAGGCGTGGAATGGCTGGATAAAATTGTGGATGTGGATCAGTCGCCCATTGGTCGCACACCGCGATCCAATCCCGCGACGTACACAGGTTTGTGGGATCATGTGCGCGAGCTCTATTCGCTCACGCCTGAGGCGCGCGTGCGTGGGTACAAGGTCGGTCGATTTTCTTTCAACAAGGCAAATGAGGGACGTTGCGAGCATTGCGAGGGCAACGGACAGATCGCCATTGAGATGCATTTCCTTCCGACAGTCTATGTGCCGTGCGATGTGTGCAAAGGCAAACGATTCAATCGTGAAACTTTGGAGGTCAAATATCGCGAGAAAAACATTGCAGACATTCTGGCTATGACCGTGGAAGAAGCAAACAAGTTTTTTCACGACATTCCACCGATTCATGACAAGTTGCGCATTCTCGAAGAGGTTGGTTTGGGATATATCCAGCTTGGCCAATCTGCCACGACTTTGTCCGGTGGCGAAGCGCAACGCATCAAATTGGGTACGGAACTGTCTCGCCGCGACACAGGGCGCACATTCTATCTTCTCGATGAGCCGACAACGGGTCTGCACTTCGAAGACATCCAAAAGCTTCTTGAAGTCCTTCACCGTCTTGCAAGCCGCGGAAACACGGTCTGCGTTATCGAACACAACCTCGACGTGATCAAAAACGCCGATTGGATCGTGGACCTTGGTCCAGAAGGCGGAGACAAAGGCGGCCACCTTGTTGCCGAGGGCACACCAGAGGAAGTCGCGAAAAATCCACGCAGTTTTACGGGGAAATATTTGAAGGAGGTGTTGGGAAAGAGATGAGGGTTCCCATCGCCAATCCTCCGGACAGGCTCCCACCACCCCCAACCCCTCCTCCGGGAGGAGGGGGATCTGATCAGACTCTCCCCCTCTCGGAGGGGGAGGTGGAGGGGGTGGGAGCCAAGATCGTCGTGTATGCAAAAGATCTTCAACAACAAGATCATGAAACAGAGGCGTCAAGAATTACGCAGTCGCATGCCTAAAGCGGAGGTGATTGTATGGCGAGCACTTCGTGGTAGTGCGCTTGGTGCAAAATTTCGTCGACAGCACAGCGTTGGTAAATACGTATTGGATTTTTACTGCCCAGAAAAACATCTTGCGATTGAAATCGATGGAGATAGCCATTTTGAAGATGGCGCTGTTGAATATGATAAGGATCGTCAGATGCAGATTGAGTCACTTGGTTTACAATTCCTTCGTTTTACGAATGAAGCGGTATATACTGATATTAATAGTGTCATTGAACGCATTCAACAATGTTTGACAATCGCCACGGCTCCCACCACCCCTAACCCCTCCTCCGGACAGGCTCCCACCACCCCTAACCCCTCCTCCGGACAGGCTCCCACCACCCCTAACCCCTCCTCCGGGAGGAGGGGGATCTGATCAGGCTCTCCCCCTCTCGGAGGGGGAGGTGGAGGGGGTGGGAGCCATTGTCGGTCATGTTTCCGCTCCGTATGATCCCTTCCTCCATCCGTATCCAAAACTCCTCTCTTCCCGATTCCCCGGGCGTGTACCTTATGAAGGATGCGCACGGGAAGGTGATTTATGTTGGGAAGGCGGTGTCTCTTAAGCGTCGCGTGCGGCAGCACTTTGATCGGCCGCATGGACAGAATATCGAAGAGATGACGCCGCTTGTTGCGTCCATCGATTATATTGAGAAGCCGACGGCCATTGAAGCCTTGATTTTGGAAGCGAATCTCATCAAGTATTATTGGCCGAAGTTTAATGTTCGTGACAAGGACAATAAGAGTTTTTTGTATCTCGCGTTTACAAAGGAAGATTTCCCAAAACCGCTTCTCATTCGCGGGGCAGATCTTGAAGAGGCGAGCGCGAAGAAATACAAGGCGTTGTTTGGGCCATACACGTCTGCGAATTCTCTGCGCGCGGCGCTCGACCTTCTTCGCAAGACGTTTCCTTGGTCCACCTGTGTTCCAGGACAGTCACGGCCGTGCTTTTATCATCACCTTGGCCTGTGTCCTGGCGTGTGCGTGAATGCGATTGAGAAAAAAGCCTATCAAAAGATCATTCGCGACATGATTGCGTTTTTCAACGGCAACAAGGAGCAGATTATCAAGCGCATGCGTAAGGAGATGACCGCGCTGGCGAAAGCAAAGAAATTCGAAGAAGCAACGGTCCTCCGGAATCGCATACACTCGCTTGAGCACATCAGAGACGTGGCGATTTTGAAGCGTGAAAAAGAGGATGTGGATAAAATCATGCCAGGCGAAGTCACGGTCAACTTGTTTGGCCGTATCGAAGGCTATGACATTTCGCATATTTCCGGAACGTCGTCCGTCGCGAGTATGGTGGTGTTTGAAAACGGCGCGCCAGCAAAGCAGGAGTATCGCAAGTTTCGCATCAAGTCCGTGACAGGCGCGAATGATGTGGCGTGTTTGCGAGAGACGCTGATGCGAAGGTTCCGCAATACGTGGCGTCTTCCTGACCTTCTGCTCATCGACGGCGGGCTTCCGCAGGTGCACGTTGCAGAGGAGGTCGTACGCGAGCTTGATCTTGGCTTGCCTGTCATTGGCATTGCAAAAGGACCAGAACGTAAACGTGCAGATATCGTGTGTTCAAAAAACAATCTCGAACTCTGTCGACTCTGCGAGCAATATCTTGATCTACTCGTCCAGGTCCGCGACGAAGCACATCGCTTTGCGATTGGGTATCATCGGAAATTGAGAGAGCGATCTGCGTTTTGAAAATTGGTTTTTGCCTCAAACAAGCCAAAGTGGGGAGTGTAGTTATCCACAGCGAACAGAAAAGGAACGCAAAATAGGCTCAACCGAGCCTATTTTTGTGATGGGTACAACCTTTGACCAGGGTAATGCCTTGGCATAGAATGGGTTTAGGTGGCAGAGAGTGGGGATTATAGAGCCCTTTATGTTCATCGGCGAGTATCATCACACGCTTGACGACAAAGGCCGGCTCGCCATCCCGGTCAAATTTCGTGCGTCGTTCGAGGAAGGATTGGTGGTGACGCGCGGGCTTGATCGCAGTTTGTTCCTTTACACGAGGAGCGAGTGGCAAAAACTCGCCGAAAAGCTGGCTTCCTTGCCGCTTGGTCAGGCAGATACCCGTGCTTTTGCACGGCTCATGCTTGCAGGCGCCATGGAAGTGAGTCTTGATGCCTCGGGTCGTGTGCTTGTGCCGGAGTACTTACGTGCCTATGCCGGAATCAATAAGGGCGTAGTAGTCGTGGGTCTCTACAATCGGTGCGAGATGTGGGATGAGGAGACGTGGAAAACGTATGCCAGGGAGACTGAACTGCACGGCAATGAGATTGCCGAACGGCTAGGTGGCTTAGGCATGTGATTATGGAAGATATCAAACACATTGCCGTGCTTGTCGAGGAGTGCCTGCACGCGCTGAACGTCCATCCAGGTGGCACCTATGTTGATGCTACGCTTGGTGGCGGCACGCATACGTCAGAAATCCTCGCACAATCTGCGCCAGATGGACGCGTTGCGTCATTCGACGTGGATCCTACGGCGCTCAAGCGTGCGAGTGAGCGATTTGCTTCTGCGGGAGAGCGTTGGATCGGGATCGAGGCAAACTTTCGGCACATCGCAGAGGTGGTGCGTGAAAAGAGCCTTGCTCCGGTCGATGGTATCTTGATTGATCTCGGGTTCTCCTCTGATGAGCTCGCAGATCGCACAAAGGGTCTCTCGTTTCTCGAAGATGGCCCGCTCGATATGCGACTAGGACCGCAGGCGAATGAGGATGGGTTGACTGCCGCAGAGATTGTGAACAGTTGGCAGAGGTTCGAGATTGAGAAAGTGTTGAAAAACTTTGGAGAAGAAAAGTTCGCCTATCGTATCAGCGAAGCTATCGTAACGGCACGAAAAACAGCACGCATTATTGGTACGCTCGATCTCGTGGCGATTATTCGCCAGGCGGTTCCGCACGATTACGAACATGGACGGATTCATCCAGCGACACGCACCTTTCAAGCCTTGCGTATTGCGGTGAACGACGAGCTTGAGAATCTGAAACGGGCGATCAACGGCAGTCGTGAAATTCTGAAAACGGGTGGGCGTCTCGCCATCATCTCCTTTCATTCGCTCGAAGATCGCATCGTGAAACAGCAATTTCGGGACGCAGAAGATCTGATCGTGATCACGAAAAAACCGTTGATTCCATCAGAAGAAGAGCAAGCAAGCAATCCGCGAAGCAGGAGCGCAAAACTCCGGATAGCGGAAAAGATCTCGTAACATTGGACCTTAGACTCATCTATGCCCCATGCGCACATGATTTCCATGAAGCGGCCACAGGAGACCCTGGGTCTACCTGTTCCCTTTGGCCGTCGCTTGGTTTCCATGGGCAAGGGCACATGGATGGTGGGTTTGGGTTTGGTGACGCTGTTATGCGGCGGAATCTATATTTATGAAGTGAGCCAAGCGGCTTCCAAGAGTTTTGCCTTGCGTTCTTTAGAAAAACAGCGTGATCGATTGCAGGAATCCGTGAGTGCATTAGAAGCGCGTGCGGCAGAGATGCAATCCATGCGCGCTATGCAGGAACGTATTCAGGGGATGGGGTATGTCCCTGTAGAGAACCCAGAATTTATCGAATACACTCGTCCTTCTTACGCGCTTGCCAAATAGGGATAGCACTGCGGCCTATTCCGTCCCATGCTTGCGGAATAGTACGCAGTGCCGTCTCGCCGAAGGATGCTCAACAAGTTTGGCGGTGCGTACTCCTCCATCATTGGCGTGCATGGGGGAGTTTTTTTCTACAGCAAAGGGTGAGCTTTTGTGCTACAATGTTCGCGTATGATTTCGCGCATTGAGTCTGTTACGAGCTACGTTTTATTTGAGCTTGTCGGGAGCGTGATACGATTTCCGTTCTGGTGGTACGGAGAAGGGCTCCACGATATGATTGAGTGGTCGCGCGAAGGATTGCGCTATCGATGGCGAAGCTATGGGATCGCATTGTGGGTCAAGCATTTTTTTGTACCCATGTATGGTGCGTATGATTGGCCAGGTCGGTTGATCAGCGTCCTTGTGCGTTTTGTGATGATTATTGCGCGTTGTTTTGCCATCGTGGTGGAGGCAATGGTCTATGCTGTTCTCTTGTTCCTTTGGCTGTTTGCGCCGCTCTTTGTTGTCAGTATGTTTCTATTAAGCCTCTTTCAAGGTACTTTTTTGACGTTCGCCTCGTTTGGCGCGCCTGCATACTAGATCACCTATGTCCACGAATACCGAGTCAATGAGTGTCCCTTGTCGGTTGTGCGAGGGTGATGCTCGTGCGTCCATTGGGTGCAGGGAGTGCCATGGCGCAGGTGTAAGCCTTGAATCTCCTGATGGCTTTCTCGTGTGGAGCACGCCGCTCGACCGGTTTGCTTTTCGGTTTCGTCGTACGCGTGCACGGGTGAACACCTTTTTTCACGCCATACTTGCACTGAGTGTATTGGCGTGTTTTGGTGCGGCGATCCTGGGGTATGTACAAAGCGAGCTGATTCTCTCTTTTTCCTCTCTGGCATTTTGGACAACTGGGCATTGGTTTGTCACGGTATTTTGGTTGGGACTTATTTTGCTTTGTTTTTTGATCTTTCGTGTGCGTGTTTTTGGATCCGAAGCCAAGTCTCTGCCAACGTGGGGCAAAACCAAGCAAGAAATCGCGCGCATGGAGGCAAAACCGCATAAGCAAGCACGCGACATCTCTGTGTTTAGCGACGAGGGTGTTTGGGATGTGCTTGAGAAGGCCTTTGATTTAGCAGAGCAGATCGGAAAAACCGAAGTAAAGCCGCTCCATCTGTTTGTCGGTGCGTTGATGGGGCCTGCGGGTGGCATCTTTATTACGCGTGTAGGCATGGATATAGAGAATGTCCGTGCCAAGCTTGTTCCGTTGCTTCAGCAGGGGCAAGCAGGAAGTCCCACGCACGTGTCTGCGGAGACAAAGACCGTGCTGTTGCGTGCGTATTTGTCTGCGCGTCGTGCAGGGCGTCGTCATGTGGGAGCCATGGATCTTTTTCATGAGGCGTTTGATGCAGATCCGCAACTACAAGAAACATTGGATGCGGCTGGGTATCCACCCGAGCATGTGCGCATGGTTTCTGAGTGGATTCGTTTGCAAGAACGCATGCGTGAAGAACATGATCGATTTACTGCTTTAGCCGCGTTCAAGCCAAATACAGCGATGAATCGTGTGATGACCGCGCGAGCCACGCCATTGCTCAACGAACTCAGCGAAGATTTGACCGTGATGGCACGCAATGGTCACATCGCTCCGGTCGTGCATCGCGATAAAGAACTCGAGGAGGTCTTTCGTGTGATGGAAAGCGGCAAGCGTGCGGTAGTGCTTGTGGGTGAAGTGGGTGTGGGGAAAACATCCGTGATTGACGACCTCGCGCGTCATATGGTGGAAGAGGATGTACCGCGCGTTTTGTTTGATCGTCGTCTGGTGTCTGTCAATTTAGCCGAGCTTGTAGCTGGTGGAGACGTGGGGCATTCGTCAGAACGACTCCTTGCCTTGTTGAATGAGGTTGCTTTGAGCGGCAACATTGTCCTTGTTTTGGAAGGGATTGAGGCTTTGTCTGGCGGTGGAAGTGGTGGACCTATGGATTTGGCAGAGGCGTTTGCTTCAGAAATAAGGCGGTTGAATCTGTATGTAGTTGCAACAACAACGCCACAGGCATGGGGTTCGTTTTTAGAGCGTCGTTCTTTGGGCGCCATGATGGGGAAGGTGTTGATCGCAGAGCTCACGCCGCAAGATGCAGAGCGTGTCCTCATGACCAAGGCGGGATTTATCGAGTACCAAAATCGTGTCTTCTTTTCGTACGCGGCCATCCAAAAAGCCGTAGAGCTTGCTGGGCGTTTTCTTCGCGATCAGCGTTTGCCAGAGAGTGCGATTGTCATCGCCAAAGAGGCCGCGGTGCTTGTGCATAATGAGCGAGGGGAGCATGCGTTTGTTACGGCGGATGACATGGCGCGTATCGTGCACGAGAAAACGAATATTCCTGTGGAGGCGGTTTCAAAGAATGAATCAGAAAAGCTTTTGCATCTTGAAGAGCATCTGCATCATCGTGTGATTGGCCAGGTGGAGGCCGTGACAGCGGTCGCGCAGGCTATGCGTCGTGCGCGCGCAGAGGTGCGCGAGGGCAAACGGCCGATTGCGAATTTTCTCTTCCTTGGTCCCACGGGTGTTGGGAAAACAGAACTGTCAAAAGCTTTAGCCGCAGAATATTTTGGGAGCGACACAGCCATGATCCGCATGGACATGTCTGAACTCCAGCATCCATCAGCTGTGTCGCGCGTGATTGGGATGCCGGGCGATGAGCGCGGCGGTTGGCTCACGGAACAGGTGCGGAAAAATCCGTTTGCGATTGTTTTGCTTGATGAGTTGGAAAAAGCGCATCCAGATATTCTCACGCTTTTTCTTCAGGTGATGGATGATGGTCGTTTGACGGATGGCGTTGGGCGTACGGTGGATTTCACGAACGTTGTGCTTATTGCCACATCCAATGCAGGCACGCCATTTATCCAAGAGTCCGTGAAAGCCAACATGCCGGTTGATCAGATCAAGACGGCCATGATCGAGCGCGAGCTGAAGGGCACGTTCCGTCCGGAGTTTTTGAATCGTTTTGACGCGATCATTATTTTTAAGCCGCTGACCCTCGATGATGTGACGCAGATTGGTTGGCTCATGATCAACGGCATTGCGGAACGACTACTCAAGACAAAAGGCATTATTTTTCACGCGGAAGACGAGGCGGTTGAGGCATTAGCGCAAGAGGGATTTGATCCGCTTTTTGGCGCGCGTCCTCTTCGCCGTGTGATTCAGGAAAAAGTGGAGAATGGTCTTGCGGATCTTCTTCTCCGTTCTGCGGTTGGGCGTCGCGATTCTGTGCTTTTAAAAGCAAACGGCTCCTTGGAGGTGAAAAAGGCGGGGTAAAGCGGCCCAAGGTGGTTGCTTTTCGTACGTTCTGTTAGGCTCGTTTCTATGACGTCTTTGCTCGTGCTCGCAGGAGCGGTTGCGGTCTTGTCCTGGATCGCGTCTTTTGGATCGCGTTGGCTGGCAGGCCGTGTCCACGCCATTGCAGAGCCCACAGGCGGACGGAGGATCCATAAGCGACCCATCCCGCAATTGGGTGGCTTGGGTATTGGGCTTGCCATTCTCGTTGCCTGTGGCGTTGGTCTTTGGCAAGGATGGTTTGCGCCGAGCGTGACCTCGTGGCAAATGGGGGGATTTCTTGTGGGAGTTTTTCTTTTGTTGGTCGGTGGGTTTTTGGATGATCGCTATAATTTCCCTCCAAAACATCTTGTGTGGTTTCCATTGCTTGCCGCGCTTGTTGTCAGCCTTACGGGCACAGGCATTCAAGCAATCACAAATCCTTTTGGCGCACAGCCATGGTCTCTGGTGTGGAGCGAATGGTCCTTTGTCTTGTTTGACCATGGATTCTCACTTGCGTTTCCCTCGACTCTGCTCACGATTGCGTGGATGCTCGCCGTAACAGCCGCCACAAAGTTCGGCGATGGGCTTGATGGATTAGTGACTGGACAGACGGTTATTGGCGCGAGCGTCATTGGCGCGCTCACCGTGACAGCCGCGTTTTTCCAACCACCCATGACTATCCTCTGCGTCATCATTGGTGCCGCCTATCTTGGATTTCTTCCGGTAAATATTAATCCCGCAAAGCAGTTTCTCGGTGAATCAGGAAGTACGATTGCAGGATTTTCCCTGGCGTTTCTCTCTATTGCCTCAGGTGCAAAGCTTGCGACCGCACTCATGGCTATTGGCTTGCCCCTCGCGGATATTGCGTTTGTGATGGTGAATCGCATGCGTCGTGGCGTGTCTCCCTTTCAAGGCGACAAAACGCATCTGCATTTTCGTTTGCTAGACGCCGGATTATCCCAGCGCGCGTCCGTTGCCATTCTCTGGTTTATTTCCGCGGCATTTGGTGTGATTGCGCTTGGCGTTCATACCGGTGGCAAGGTGCTCCTTCTCGGATGTCTGACCGTGCTTGCCTTGGCACTGCCCACGCTCATGGAATGGCGGCGTTCAAAACAACGACTATGACCTGGAAATCTGGCATTCTATTTATTGTTTTGCTCGTCCTGCTTGTGTGTGTTCGTTATGTCACACGCAAAGAAAAGGCGATCCTCTTTATCAACGACCGGCCTTTGTACGTAGAAATCGTACGAACAGACGCGGCGCGCGAACGCGGGCTTAGCGGCCGTGACCATCTTGCCTCAGACCAAGGCATGTTGTTCATCTTTGATGAGCCAAGTATCCGTCAGTTTTGGATGAAGGATATGCGGTTTCCTTTGGATCTCGTCTGGTTGCGTCAAGGCCGTGTGGTGGATGTTGTAAGCCTGTCACCTCCGCGCACGATCCAGGAAATACCTGAAGCACACACCTCAATCGAGCCAGTAGATCGTGTCTTGGAATTGAATCTCGGCGAGGCGAACAATAGGGGGATTGTGGTCGGATCTTTTCTCGGCACGCCATAAATAAAAGCACCGCATGACAAGTTGTCAGCGGCGTTAGTTGGGCTTGCCCACGGTCTTGCGGTTTTGAAGCGCGAGCTTTGTCCACTTCGCCACGTTGGGGTCTTGCGGCGGGTCAGCGGACACCTCACTCAGCGTGGCCCTGAGCCTGAGGAGGAACAGGGTAAAGGCTCGCTGGAGCGACCCTTGCAGACGCTCGTTGGTTTCCCACGCACTGCGCGTGATGTTGGTCGCCTCCACGTTTTTCGCGGCGAGGAAGAGGAGGGTGGAGACGAGTATGGTTGGCTCGAACTTCTCGATGGGAGACAGGATCTTCTGATCCACGCTGGCACGGAATACCGGGCTCTCTGCCATCTCGCGGAATGCCTTGGCAAGCTGAAGGCCAGACACGCTCTGGTTCTTGAACCACATGAAGGCTGGTTCGAGCTGTGGGCGTAGTTCCACGCCCGTTGCGTGCTGGATACGGGCCACGAGCCCCTGAAGAAACGGAAGGATTTGGACGGTCTTCATGGTTCCCTCTGCTTGGTTGTGGGTTATTCTTCGCATAAAAAAGCCATTTTGTCAAGCCTTCTCAGCTTTATTGACATTCTTTTGGCTTTCGGCTAATCTCTCAACATTCTGAATTCCTGAATAACCCGTATGATTGCTGTTATCCAAACCGGTGGGAAACAATACATTGTCAAAGAGGGCGACCTTTTGAAGGTCGAGAAGCTCGAGGCAAAACAAGGCGAAACGGTCACATTTGACACGTTGCTTAAGGCCGAGGGAGAGAAAGTAGAAATCGGTGCTCCAGCGCTGAACACAAAGGTTTCTGCCGAAGTGGTCGAACAGGGTCGTGCGGATAAGATCGAGGTGGTCAAATATAAGTGCAAAGTGCGCTACACCCGCCGCCGCGGACACCGTCAGCCTTTCACGCAAGTGAAGGTCACAAAGATCGCATAATAAAAAACTCCTCCGATATTCTCGGAGGAGTTTTTTATTATGTTCTGTTTTCGATGGCGTCTGCCAATGTCATGGCGTCGGCGTATTCGAGTGCCGCACCTGTCGGGAGGCCGCGGGCAAGACGGGAGATTTTGATGGGTAGGCCTTCGATATGTTTGTGGAGATAGAGCGCGGTCGTGTCGCCGGGAACGTCCGCATCCAGGGCAAGAATAACTTCGCGAATCACAGACGTTGGATCTTTGAGCCGTGTAAGCAGGTGCGTAATCGTGAGTGTCTCTGGCGTGCGTCCTTCGATCGGATCAAGCGTTCCGTTCAAGACATGGTAGCGCCCCTTGAACACGCCTGTGTCTTCTACGGCGCGAAGATCCTGGCTCGTGGCAACGATGCACAAAAGCCCAGGATCGCGTCCTGGATCGCGGCACGTGGCGCAGGGCGACTTTTCTGCCCATTCATGACAAAGCTGGCAAGTGGTGATGTTCTGCGCCAGTCCCTCGATGCTCTTGGCAAAACGGAGGATCGTTTCTTTGGGTTGAGTGATCAGCCAATAGGCGTAGCGCAAAGACGCCCTGGGCCCAAGCCCGGGGAGGCTATCAAAAGCCGCGGCCGCGCGGTGAATCGGATCAGGGGTCATTTTTTCATCATTTCGCCGAACTCACTCGCCAAGTCTAAACCGCCCAAATCTTTGAGCTTGCTTGCCATAACCTTTTGGATTTTCTCAATGGCCTCGTTCGTCGCTTCTGCGATGAGTGTTTGGAGTTTTTCGCGATCTGCCATGACTTCTTGATCAATGTGCACAGCCACAACACGCTGGTTGCCGTTCATGTCTACTTTTACTTTGCCCCAGCCAGCTGTGCCTTGGGCAATCTCTTTGCCGAGCTCTTCTTGAAGGGTCTTGGCTTTATCGCGAAGGTCTTTGAACTGTTTGAGCTTGGAAAACATAGGAGAAAGTTAAAATGGTTGATTAGGTTGCATCATGTGCGATCCACCGCCCGCTGACAAGGCTGGGGGAGGTGTTCCCATGCCAATCATGTCATTTTTTTGCAAACTGCGGAAGCTGGCATTTGCCGCATCAAAGAAGAGCTTTACAACGCCGGTCGGACCATTACGATGCTTGGCAATATGGATTTCCGCAATATGGAGCTCATCCGGCGAAAGGTCTTCGATGCGATAGTTTCTATCTGCGGCTTTGCGGTAGATAAACATCACCACATCAGCATCTTGCTCAATGGAACCAGATTCACGCAAATGTGCCAGACGTGGGATGGCGGGTTTTTGCAGTTCTACGCTACGGGAGAGCTGGGATAATGCAATGACGGGGACGTTCAACTCACGCGCAATAGATTTGAGACCGCGCGTGATTTCCGCAACCTCTTGCACGCGATTATCTGTGTTGCCTTTGGAGCGGCTTTCCATAAGCTGTAAGTAGTCGATAATGACCATACCGAGCCCGTGCTCCATTTGGAGGCGTCGCACTTTCGTGCGGATTTCCATGATGTTCGCAGAGGCAGAATCATCAATATAGATGGGCGCTTCGGAGAGAATACCGAGTGCGTGTCCAATTTTCGGGAAATCATCGTCACTCCCATTGGCGGAGAGCTTGCCGGTGCGCATTTTCCACAAGTCAACACGAGCTTCAGCGCAGATCATACGATCCACGAGCTGTTCCTTGGACATTTCCAAGGAAAAGAGCCCAACAGGCACTTTGTGTTTTACAGCCGCGGATCGCGCAAAATCAAGAGCGAGAGAGGTTTTTCCGCAAGAAGGACGTGCGGCGAGAATGATAAGGTCGCTTTTTTGCAGGCCACCGAGAATGTTATCCAAATCCACATAGCCTGATGGTACGCCGCGGAGTTTGCCTTTTTCTCGATGCAGTTCGTCAATACGATCAAACGCGTCTGCAAGAACATCGCGAATCGGTGTAAAGGAGCGTTTCAGGAACTTCTGTGAGACGTTGAACAGGCGTTGTTCTGCTTGATCGAGTACATTTTCCACATCTTCCTCCTGGTCGTATCCGAGTGCCGTGATTTCGCCCGCGGCTTGTAGGAGTCGTCGCAATGTGGATTTCTTTTGGATGATCTCTGCGTAATGCACGACGTGGCTTGCTGTGGGTACCTGGTTTGAAAGCGAGATCAACTCTGCGCGTCCACCGACGGCTTCCAGGTCGCCTTTTTCTTGGAGGCGGTTGCCAAGAGAGAGTAGGTCAATGGGTTCGTTGCGACGATACAAGTCCAGCATGGACTCATAGACGCGCCGGTATTTGTCTACGTAAAAGTCCTCTGGCTGGAGCATGTCTGCCACTTTGATCATGGCATCCTTATCAAGGAGGAGTGAGCCCAAAAAGGACTGCTCAGCTTCGATGTTTTGCGGGGTCAGCTTTTCCAGGGCTTTCATAACGGGGTCATCTTAGGGGTGGGGGAGGCAGGGCGCAAGAACGAGAAAAAAGCCATAAAAAAGACCACCCGAGAGTTGGGTGGGGGCCGCTTGTTTTCAGACGTCGTACCAGGGAAGCTCGTCCGTGGCCGCGTCGCTGTTGTCCACGATCACGCCTCGGTAGGTGCCACCATCCGAGCGCTCTGCCTGCGCAAACGGATTGTACCCCTGAGAGGTGAGAATCGTGGTTTTGGCAAACTGGATCGTGGACTCCTCGATGTCGCCGGGGGTGCCGCGCAGGTTGTGGCACCGCGCACCTACGAGGCCCATCTTCTTGGCGATGTAGAGAGCGTCGAGGCCTAGGCCAAAGATCTCGTAGATCACGCCCTGCTTGTACGCCTCTGCGGCCATGAGCTGAACGTGGGCAAGATCCTCGGCCTCGTCGAAATCAGGGCCGCTCTCGTTGAGCCCGTCCGTCAGCACGCCGATGACGAGCCTGAGGCTCTGACCTCGTTGTGCGGCCTGATACTTGAGTCCAAGGCCAAGCTGGGTGATATCGCCCACGGTTTGGTAGAGACGGGTAAGGCCAGACGCGCGGTAGTGGCTGATGGGCGCGATGTTCTTTACGGGCGCGGGCTTCACGATCCAGTGCCAGTACTCCTCGAAGGTCACGATGGCCGCAATCGTCTTGTCTGCGGTCGGAGCCTGCTGGAGAAGCCTCAGGTACTTGTTCAGCGCCCTGGCCGGGATTTGGCCATGGCGCGCCATGGAACTTGAGCTGTCCAGGAGGGGGATGGTGAGCGTAAGCTCTCCAGGAAGGCATGCGATTTCCGCGTTACATCGGCTGAGGTCTGCATGGTAGCTATGCATGGTGCCTCACAGTGTCCGCCAAGAAGAAGTCGGGCGAACACAAAACCCTAGCGTGTTTTTCGATCATTGTCAAGCATGCTATACTCATGGCGTTCTTATGACAAAACAACAAGCGCTTGGTCTTGCTATTCTTATTGGCGTTGGCCTTTTATATTGGTGGTCGCAAAAACGTGCGCGCGAAGGCGGAAGCGGTGGCGTGGGTAAGGGTGGATCTATTTTGGAGGCATATACGCATGATCTGACCAAGGACGCTGAGGAGGGAAAATTGGATATTGTGATTGGTCGCGATGAGGAAATTGACCGCATGATTCACATCCTGTCCCGTCGTTCAAAAAATAATCCGTTATTGCTCGGAGAGCCAGGAGTAGGGAAAACAGCTGTGGTGGAAGGCATTGCACGCAAGATCGCGGCAGGAGATGTGCCGCCAACCATCAAAACCAAACGCGTGCTTGGATTGGATTTGGGTGCCTTGATTGGCGGCACCAAATATCGCGGAGAGTTTGAAGAACGCATGAAGCGTCTGACTGTGGAAATCAAAGAAAAGGCACGTTCTATTATTTTATTTATTGATGAGGTGCACATGGTAGGACAGGCTAAGGGCGCAGAAGGAGCCATCAACGTCTCTGACATTATCAAGCCGGCTCTTGCGCGTGGCGATTTGCAAATGATCGGTGCCACGACCTGGCGTGAATATGAGATGTACATCAAAACCGATGACGCGCTGAATCGCCGCTTGCAACCCGTGATCGTGGGCGAGCCATCAGATGATGCGACCATGCAGATTTTGAATGGTATTAAGTCGCTCTATGAAAAACACCATGGGGTGCTGTATTCGCCAGAGGCACTCAAAGCATCGATTGCCCTGGCAAAGAAATATATCCAGGGGCGTTTTCTTCCGGATAAAGCCATTGATTTGATTGACGAAGCTGGCGCAAAAGTGGCGATTGAAACCGGCAAAGGCATGCGTCATGCCATGGGGCTCCTCCATGCGGCGGGTGTTGGTGCGCAAGGTCGATTAGCAACGCTTCAACGTGAAGAAAGTCGTCTCAGTGAAGAAATTACGCATGTGCAATCTTTGGAGCAGGAACTGCAAGGTGAACAGGATTTGGTGGATATTCGCCAACGTATGGAAAAGCTCCTCACGGAGATTAAGCAGGTTGCGCGTGATATTAAGGATCAAAAAAATGAAGGAGCACCCACGGTTACAGACCAGGATATTCGGGAGATTGTTTCTGATTGGGTAGGGAAGCCATTGAAGGAAATTGTCTAAACAATTATTTATTTTTTTTATTCTGTCCCTATGCCAGGAAAGCAAAGCACAATCGTGAAGACCAGTGTCTCCACACAAACCAAGGTGGTGGTGGGCGTTGCGGTCGCGTTTATGGCCGGTCTTGCGGCTTATGGATTTGGTTTTTTGCCCATGTTAGAAGGGGGAAATGAGGATGGCGGTTTTGAGAATCGAGAAGCTATGCGTGAGGTGTGTTTTCAAATTTGTGATGAAAGTACCCTTCAATGTAAAGCCGCGGCAGAAACAGATGAAGCGCAACAGGCTTGTAGCCAGATTGCCTTTGATTGTCTGACCTCTTGCCAACAGCAGTACCCACAATCAGAGCCAACGGACGAAAATGCACCAGGCTACCAAGCTCCAGGATACAACGGCGGTTCTGACGTAACCCCAGACAGAGGAGCGACGATTTCCGATGCTTTTTCCGTGGTGATCGATACAGAAAATTTTCCGAAAGATGGTCTTGTGCTTGGTGGTGCTGATACCTGGGTACCCATGGCAACGTATCGGATGAAAGTACCTGGACAGGAAGCCGTACTCGTTGATCGTCTACGCGCTTCTGTTGTCGGAGATCCATCCCTTCTTTCCGGAGTGGGCGTCATGGTAAACGGAGAGGTTGTGGGATGGACGGTCGTTCCTTCTGGTTCTGATTCCGCGACCATTGAAATTGCTCAGCCTCTTCGTATCGCGTCGCTTGGCAGTATGGATTTTGCGCTTGTGGCGAGGTTCGCTCATGTGATTGCACCATCTGCAACGAATTCGGATGCTTCTCCAAAAACAGGTATGCGTGTTTCATTGGCCGTGGGTGAGGCAGACGGATATTGGACGGAATACCTTGGCGCAGTCAACGTACATGCGGTCGGTGAAACATCCTCTGTGGTGCTTCGTGCAAGCGATCAAACCATGTATGCCGCTGGAAGCCCCATGAAATACGTGGTCAAGGATTATCCGGTGATACAAGCGCATACGGTCTCAAGCGTGTTGACGCGTGGTTCTGTGGCGGATCTCTATCGATTTACCATGGGAGCGGCACGAGAGGCTGTGACGTTGAAGAAGATTTCCTTTCGTATCAAGTCTCGTTCCGTGGATTTTGATCAGTTTGCCTTGCGTCGCGGTTCTACAACCATGGCATCAGGAACAGTGAGAATCCTGTCGGCAGATGGTCGCGATCTTATGCATGGAGAATCGTTGCGCCCTGTGGAAGATGGTCAATTGGTCAACGTGATTTTTACGGAGGAGCAGACGCTTCAGGGTGCGGGACATGTCTTTACCTTGCAGGCTCGTGCCATGACTGCCACACAACCAGCCGTAGAAGTCTCGATCGCTTCTTCAAATGTTGATCCAGGTTTTAAGCACAGACTCGTGTATCAAGATCAGGGCGATGCGTATGGCCCATTTGTACTCGAAGTGCCTGGCCAGGGGAATCGCTGGTCTTCCATCATTTGGTCAGATATGTCTGATGTGCCACATTCTGATACGCCAGGACAAAGTCTTGACTGGATGGGCGGTGCTTTGTTGCAGGATATGAGCACAGTCACCTCGCTCACAGGAGCAACGCCAGCACCTGCTTCTGAGTTTCCTACAAATGAATCAGGTTCAAATCCGCCGAGTGAGTTTCCAAAGAATTAGCACAATAAAAAAGGATTGGCTCAGCCAATCCTTTTTTGTTACACGAGTAGTTCAATCTTTTCCCAAGGCAGGTCGTTCTTTCCAAAATGTCCGTACGCCGCTGTTTTTTGAAAGATAGGGCGCGTGAGGCCAAGCCGCTCGATAATAGCTCGAGGACGAAAATCAAATTTCGCAAGCATGTCTTGCGCGATGGCACGGCCTTGCTCATCAATGGCTTGTACCATCACGGGTTCTGCACGTCCGATCGCATAGGCTACAGATACGAGTGCCTCTTTTGCATAGTTATTTGCGACTAGATTTTTCGCAACAAACCGTGCCATATACGCGGCAGAACGATCGACCTTGGTGGCATCTTTTCCAGAGAATGCGCCACCCCCGTGTGGGGCAAGACCGCCATAGGTATCTACCATGATCTTGCGGCCCGTAAGTCCTGTGTCCGCAAAAAAGCCACCTTGCACAAATGATCCTGTTGGATTGACGAGGATTTCTATCCCTTGGAGATCACCCACGATGGGCGCGATGAGTCGTTCTGTGAGCACGCGGCGTATTTCTTCTTGCGTGGTCGTTGGCGCGTGTTGCGTGCTTACAAGCACCGTAACCAGATGGCCGTTGCGCATAGTCACCTGCGTTTTACCGTCAGGACGGAGCCAGTCGCACGTCGGATCTGTTCTGCGCAAACGTTCCAATCCTCGCGCGAGTGCATGCGCCCACACGACCGCACGAGGGAGGAATTGCGGGGTTTCATTGGTGGCAAAGCCGTACATAATTCCTTGATCGCCTGCGCCACCTGTATCAACACCCATGGCAATATCCGGTGACTGTTGCACGATGTTTGTGGTGACGCGGAGTTCATCCTCATACCCAATGGTGCGGTACACATCACGTGCGATAGCCTCTGCGTCAATCGAGGCATGGCTCGTGACTTCACCGCCGATCACGAGGAGACCGTGTCCGCCAAACGATTCGATCGCAACGCGGCTTGCTGGATCATCGCGAAGATACGCATCAAGCAGTGCGTCAGAAATTTGGTCGCACACTTTATCTGGATGGCCGGAAGTAACGCTTTCGACGGTGTAGGTGGGAGAGGCGAAAAACATACGCAGAAAGAGAAATAAATAAGACCCTTTCCGCATCGAAGAAAGAGTCGATCATACACGATGATGATTATCTTTCCCCAATGAGGGGCTGGAGGTGGCACCGTGGTTCGACATGCGTCGGACTCGGTTGTCGGCAGGGTATAGCGGGCCAGATCCCTTCCCTGCACTCTTGATAATGGGTTGTCACACTATGATAAAGCGCAGGCCATTGTTCGTCAAAAAGGTTCTGAGGTGTTGACAAAACGCCCATTTTTTGATATGCATGGTCCTACAAAGGAAGGACGTTATGGCAAAACAGACTCGTCGTCCGGTGATCGCTCAGTCGTTTTTGGCGAGAAATTGGCTCATCCTTCTCGTCGTAGCTATGGTCGTGGGCGTGCTCCTGTACTGGACGCCGGAAGCGCCGCGGCCAAGGGTTCAGCAGAGAGCGAACGTGGGGGAGGTGCCCGCGGACGCAAGCGCGGTAGTGTCTGTTGCGGAGGCGGATCGTGTGACCATGCTCGAGATGGAGCAGGTCATCCGCACGCATCCTTCGTCGGAGTTGCGCACGCGCCTCATGGAGTGGCTGAGGGTAGGCCGCGTGCAGCTCAACAACGAGTCCGCGCATACGGATGCCCTGGGCATGGTCGCGGCGGTCTTGTACCGCGAGACCGTACGTGGTCCTGCCCTGACCCTGGCCGTGTCCCCGGTGTTGTTCTTCGGCCCGCAGTTCACACGTGCGCGTCGGCAGGTGATGGTGTATCACGAGTACATCCACCTCCGGCAACAGATCGATGGCACCATCCCCGCCACAGAGCTCAGGGGAACCATGAGAGATCACCTGACAGACACAGGGATTCGGTGGAAGCTCCGCGCGGAGTTCGAAGCCTATGAGGAGGAGTGTCGGCTCGGCCTTACGTTCATGGGGCCTGGCTACTCGGAACTCTGTCGCCGCTACGCCGCCCACGGGCGTAGAGCGCTCCGCGAGAGTGTGGTGGAACTCCACGCCCTGCTCCCGATGTACCGCGGTCACCAGACGCGGGTGCGGACCATCGGAGCAAGCATCATGAACGAGTGACGTCTTCCACGCCAAGGATCATCTCCTGGCGTGCTTTTTTTTACGATGCGGACAGAATAGCTTCCAATGCACTGGGGAGTTGCAGGGTGCCTTGAGGACTAAACTCAATAAGATGGCCTTTATTTTCTGTAATAAGTTCGGCACAAAGCTGTTTTGCAAGAAAAACACCCTCAGCAAAAGGGACAACAGGATCATCTATCGCATGAATGCAGGTCCAGGCGCGTGCATGGTGGCGAAGGGTAGACGCGTCTACGGCATGCGTGAACCAATCTTCCAAGATGACTTCTGGAAGATGGAGGATTTTGTTTCGTAAATGGTCAAGCTGTGCATGGCGTGGAGGAAGAAGCGGGGGAAGAGCAAATGCCCGCGTAAAACCAGCACACAGAACAATGCGTTTAAACGGAGGGCCTTTATAGATAGTTTGGAGGTAATGTAAAATCGTGAGCGTCCCAAGGGAATGCCCTAGTAAGACCGTATCCGCAGGGTCACCATTGGCCTGAAGCGCATAATCGAGTTGCGCCATCCATTCCACGCGTTTGGGGCGTGCAGGGTTTGGCATTTGTAATGCGAGAACCACGTGCCCATGTGCTTCGAGCTCCTGCTTCAACCAAGGAAAAAAATGCATGTCTGGTGTGGAGAGCCAGCCGTGAACAAGGATGACGTGCATAGAATAGAACAAGGATACCGTGAATAGCGTATTCCGTCACCTATTGCTGTTCAGGGGAAAGACTATCTGATAGTCTCGGTGTGTATGTTTCACTTTCACGCGATTTTTCGTGCGGAACCAAAGGGCGGTTATACAGCGATTGTGCCATCCCTTCCCGGATGCGTGAGTTACGGCAAAACGTTAGCAGAAGCTCAGCGCATGATTAAAGATGCGATCGAGGTCTATGTGATGAGTTTGATGAAGCATGGAGAAGTAGTGCCAACGGATGATTTGTCGTTTGTGGCTTCCATTCATATTGAAGAAGCTCGTTCGCAAAGAAAAACGCGGGCCTATGCCTCCAAAGCTACTGCTTAAGCCGCGTGAGATCATCAAAAGACTTGAGCAACTCGGGTTTGTTCATGATCATACGAGCGGGAGCCACGCGATCTATTTTCACAATAATACCAAACGGCGTGCCGTGGTTCCTTTACATGTGAAGGAACTTCCTAAGGGGACTGTCAAAGCTCTTTTGCGGGAATCAGGTATAGAAACAAGAGATTTCTTACGTGGATAGCCCCGCCTTGCCAAAAGTTATTGATACAGGTATATTTTCGGTCGTTCGGTTCTTCGGACGCGTACTGTCTGTCGCACCATGCGCCAGGCAGTCCCTCCTCGCTCGCGAATAAAGAAAGAGCGGCTCTTTCTTTATTCACTCGCTCGTCGGGACTGTAGCTCAGTTGGTAGAGCAGTGGCCTTTTAAGCCAACGGTCGTGGGTTCAATCCCCACCGGTCCCACCAAACAAATCCCGCCCCACAAGGGTGGGATTTGTTGTAGGAATGAGGTGTCTCCTTTATACTATTCTCATATGATGTTACCCAAGAATGTCGTGGATACGGTGATAAAGCATGTGAAGGAGCTTGATACTTCACGCAAGGCTTTGCAGGGGTTGTCTGCGGAAATCCTGTCTGCGAGCAAGCGGGCGATTTTTGCCTTTCATCGTGGGGATGAGAACGTGGCAAATGAGGAACTTGCTACGGCGCGTGAAAAACTTGCCAAGGGTACAGAGATGGTCAAAAAGGAATCGCGGCTTGCTTGCGAGGGGATGTGGCGAGCTTGTCAGGAGGAGTTTTGCGAGGCGAGTTTGCTGGCGCAGTATCTTGCAACACGCAAGGTTGGTCGCGTGACAGAAATTGCCGACGACCCGGAGTTGTTCCTCGGCGGGCTTTCTGATTTTACCGGAGAGCTTGTTCGCCGTGCGGTGCTTGTGGCAAGCGAGCGCGATCGTGAACAGGTAGAACGCATTTTTGAAGATGTGCGTGAGACCATCGATTTTCTCTTGCGTATGGATTTGACGGGTACGCTTCGGACAAAACTTGATCAAGCAAAACAAAATCTTCGTAAACTTGAAGAGATCCGTTACGAGCTTGCCATTCGCGCCTAGTCATCCCCATGTTGAACCCGCGTAGCCCTTTTTCCGCCATTGTCCCAGCCTATAATGAAGAAAAGACCGTAGGCCGGGTTGTCCGTGCACTGATGGTGAGCGGCGCCTTTCGCGATGTCATCGTTGTGAGCGATGGGTCAAAGGATCACACCGCAGGAGAGGCGCGGCGTGCAGGAGCGAGTATTGTGCTTGCATCGCGGAAAAACGCAGGGAAAGGGATGGCGCTTCGTAAGGGTGCGAAACTCGCAAAGACAAAGTACCTCTTTTTTTGCGATGCAGATCTGGTAGGTCTGCAATATGAGCATATTCATGCTTTGATCGGCCCAGTCCTGCGCCGTGAGGCAGACATGTGCGTGGGATTTAAGGATCGTGGGCCGTTTTGGACCTGGCTTACATTTCGTCTTCCTCATATTTCTGGCCAGCGTGCCCTTGTTCGAGGGATTTTTGATCGCATTCCTGATCGGTCTATCGCGGGATATCGTGTAGAACTGGCGTTGAATGCCTCTTGCCGCGCTCTTGGCTGTCGTGTGGCTATGCGCCGGTTACATGGCCTGCATTTTCGCCGTAAGATCACGAAGCTTGGTTTTTGGCAGGGGATACGGCAATACATGCGCATGGGATGGGAATTGTCCATGGGGCTTCTCTTGACGTCAGTAAAGCGCGGGTGAACGTGCGTTCAGTGACGGTTGACGCGCTTCTTGTATCCTCGTATACTTATGCCGTCTGTTATGCTGTCCCAGCGCTCACGCGAGGAAAAAAAACCGGTCTTTGCCATGTGGGCTATGGGATTTGTATGGGAAGTATTTATGTCTATTGCCCTTCCCACGACGCTCTTTGCGTTGGGCGGACGTTGGTTGGATGAGCGACTGCGAGTGAGTCCCTTGTTTGTCCTGCTTGGCCTGGCAACGGCGCTGGGCATTACCTATATGCTCATGCGACGTAAATCCCGCGAGCTTACGAACAAGCTACGAGAACAGCGTGAGTCCGCTTGTGCACCAGAAGACCTTTCGTTACGTAAACCCCCACGACCATGATCAATATCCCTGTGGCGGCTGAGACCGTCCTTTACATTGGTTCGTTCCCGATTTCCAATGCGTTGATGAACGCGGTGCTTGCGATGCTTGTGCTCGTTGTTGCTTCTTGGTACCTCAAGCATTTTGCTAAAGAGCGTCCCAAGCGTTTTCAGAATGCGGTAGAGATGGTTTTGGAATTTTTGTTTGGCTTTTTTGATCGTGTGACAGGAGACCGCGAAAAATCAAAGCAGTTTCTTCCGATCGCTGGCACGCTCTTCCTTTTTATCTTGCTCTGCAATTGGATGGGGCTTCTTCCTGGCGTTGGGTCTATTGGCATCTGGGAAGAAGTGCACGGCAAAATGGAGCTTGTCCCATTATTCCGTTCCGCAAACAGCGATTTGAATCTCACGTTAGCTATGGCGCTCTTGTCTGTTGTGGGTTCGCATATTATCGGTATTGTTGCCCTTGGTTTCTTTACGCACACGAACAAGTTTTTTCAGTTTGGCACGGTGTGGAAAGCGCTCAAGAAACTAAAACCAATCGATATTCTCACAGCGCTCGTCGAGTTTGTGGTCGGCATCATTGAGTTTTTCGGTGAGATCGCCAAGATTGCCTCTTTATCCCTGCGCTTATTCGGCAATGTGTTTGCAGGAGAAGTCTTGCTGGCGGTGATCGCCTCGCTTGTCTCGTATTTCATTCCACTTCCCTTCATGGCTATTGAGTTGCTTGTGGGTGTGGTGCAAGCCACGGTGTTCGCCATGCTGACGCTCGTCTACCTCACCATTATGACCAAAGCTCCGCATGGAGAGAGTCATGAGGAGCACGGAGCGGCCAAACATGCAGAAGCGGCTCATTGAACGCAGACCTCGGCTGTGACACGTGTCACAGCATGAGAGGGGGCCTCATCACTTCGGTGGTGCGGCGCCAACTCATTCCTGATAGAACACGCGGCGACGTTAAAAACCTCACACGTTCGTCGACTAGCGGTTCACAATGTTATGGCAATGGATACCGAGTCACTCCGTCTCATTATTAAGGGCGCGACCATCGCGGTTGGCGGCATTTTGCCGGCCTATTCGATCGGCCGTATCGTGGCCAAGGCCATGGAATCCATCGGTCGCAACCCAGAAGCAAGCGACAAGCTCTTTGTGCCGATGCTTCTTGGTGCCGCCTTTGCAGAAGCCATCGCTATTTACGCGTTGGTGGTCGTGTTTACCTTGTAAGTTAGGGGTTAGTTGCTCAGCTCCTGCGGCCAGTTGCCCGGGAGCTCGTCACTGCCTCCTAACACTCATGCTCATCCCTTCATGAAATCTCTATGACAGAAGCTGTAACAGACCCGGGCCTGCTTGGCTCGCTCGGCATCAATGGAAAACTGTTCCTCGCGCAACTCGTCAATTTTGCGATTGTGTTGTTTGTGGTATGGCGTTGGGCCTACAAGCCACTTCTGAAGATCATGGATGATCGTGAAAAGAAGATTAAACAAGGCTTGCGCGATGCAGAGCAATCCAAACGTGCCTTGAGTGAAGCGGATGAGAAAAAAGAAGCGCTCCTCCAGTCTGCGCGTATTGAGGCGCATGATCTGATGGAGGAGACCAAGAAAAATGCAGAGCACGAACGCACGAACATCAAGATTGCCGCGCAAAAGGATCTGGAGCGGCAGTTGGAAGAAGCGCGGGCGCGTCTGCGTCAGGATAAAGAGGTGATGTTGTCCTCATTGAAAAAAGAAGTAGCAGAACTCGTGGTGCTTGCCACGGAAAAAGTGACAAAGCAGGCACATGACCCCAAGGTGCAACGCGCCATTATCAGCGATGCCATTGATGGGTTGGATGAGACGCCTGCTACGTCTAAGAAATAATATGCCTGCGAAAGATATTGTATTCTTGAATCAACTTGCCACGGCGTATCTCGAAGAGCTCGGTGATCGTGAAGAGCAGGATCGTGCTCTCGGAGAGCTGACCGCCATTGCTGAGGCGTTTCGTGGCGATGAGAGCTTTCGTGACACACTCCTGAATCCAGCACTCTCTGTTACGGAACGAAAGAAGTTTCTCCGCACGGCCTTGGATAATCGCGTGCAAACAAAGACACTGAATACGCTCCTGACGTTGCTCCACGAACATCGGCTCGCAGACCTCGCGCTTTTCATTGATCGTGTACGCGCCGTGCGTATGCATAAGCACGCGGTTCGCGATGCGCTTGTCACTTCTGCGGTGCCGTTACTCGATAAGGAGCGAGAACGTATCAAGACAGCGCTTGAACAGAAGTGGGGGACAGCGGTCGCGTTACGCGAACACGTGGATCCTTCCTTGATTGCAGGCCTGACAATTGAGGCCGCAGACTGGCATTATGACGCGACCGTGGCAGGACGACTTAAGCGTCTTGGCCAACACCTTGTGACTACATCAACCACCTAATATGTCTGAACAATCTGTACGACAAGTAACAGCCGCGCACGAAATCGTTGAAGCTCTGAAGAGTCAAATTCGTGAGTTTCATGAGGAATCCAAGCTTTCTGAGGTCGGCCGCGTGCTTGAGGTGGGCGACGGCATCGCAAAGATTTCCGGCTTGCGTCATGCGCAAAGCATGGAAATGTTGCAGTTTGAAGGCGGCGCCATTGGCGTGGCATTGAACTTGGAACAGGATCGCGTGGGCGCCATGCTTCTTTCCGATGTAGAAAAGGTTGCCTCTGGCCAGACCGTGCGCGGTTTGGGCAAGGTGCTGTCTATCCCTGTGGGCAATGCGGTCATCGGACGCGTAGTCAATCCACTGGGCGTGCCACAGGATGGCAAGGGCCCCATCAAAGGTGAGGCTGTGTATCCCGTAGAAAAGATTGCGCCGGGTGTTATTGCTCGCAAGGGCGTAGGCACTCCGCTCATGACAGGTGTGAAAGCCGTGGATGCCTTGATTCCGATTGGTCGCGGTCAACGCGAGCTCATTATTGGAGACCGTCAAACCGGCAAGACAGCCATTGCCATTGACACGATCATCAACCAAAAAGGCAAGGACGTGATCTGTATTTACGTGGCCATTGGTCAAAAAGCCTCCAAGCTCGCCAAGATTGTCACCAAGCTCGAAGAGGCTGGTGCCATGGAATACACGGTGATCGTGAATGCGTCTGCTTCTGATCCGGCATCCCTTCAGTACATCGCTCCGTATTCTGGATGTGCGATTGGGGAGTTTTTTATGGAAAAAGGCAAAGATGCGCTCGTGGTGTACGACGATCTTTCCAAGCACGCCTGGGCGTATCGCGAAGTCTCTTTGCTTTTGCGACGTCCACCAGGACGCGAAGCCTATCCTGGCGATGTGTTCTATCTCCACTCTCGCTTGCTTGAACGTGCGGCACGTATGGACGATGCCTCTGGTGGAGGATCACTCACCGCGCTTCCCATCATTGAAACGCAGGCGGGCGATGTGTCTGCCTACATTCCGACGAACGTCATCTCCATCACAGATGGTCAAATTTTCTTGGAGAGCGACTTGTTCTATCGCGGTGTGCGCCCGGCCTTGAACGTGGGTCTGTCTGTTTCCCGTGTGGGTGGTGCGGCACAAACCAAGGCCATGAAAAAAGTCGCAGGTCCTCTGCGTCTTGACCTCTCACAGTTCCGCGAGTTGGAAGCGTTTTCGCAGTTCGCCTCTGATCTGGATGATGCAACGAAAAAGCAGATTGATCGCGGTCGTCGCATTGTGGAAGTGCTGAAGCAGGGTCAATATCAGCCCATGACCATGGAACATCAGGTCACCGTGCTTTTCGCCGTCACAAAGGGGTATGCGGATGCCGTGGCTTTGGATGATATCCGCGCTTGGGAAGAAGGACTTCATGCGTTCATGGATCGCAGTGAAGCAAAGACTATTAAGATGCTCGCGGAGAAAAAAGCCATTGAACCAGAGGTGGAGGAGGGCTTGAAGCGCGGTATCGAAGGATGGAACAAAGAATTTATCGCCAGACAGGAAAAGGCAAAGGTAGGATAATATGGCCGTTTCTATTCGTCTCATTCGCAGTCGTCTCAAGTCTACGCGTAGTACGCGGAAGATTATGAAGGCCATGGAACTCGTCTCTGCATCCAAAATGCGAAAGGCGACGTTCTTGACATTGGGGACGCGCCCTTATGCCACGCTCATTCGCGAGCTCACGCAGAACGTGCGGCGTCTCACGGATCCACGTACCGAACGTCTGCTTGTGGGCACGCCGACGACTTCGGGAGAGCCCGTGAAAACCCTGGCGATCATCGCGGCCTCTGATCGTGGATTGTGTGGAGGATTCAATACGCAACTTGCCAAGCACGCGCTCGAGTTTCTACACAAACGCTTTGGAGAGCAGGTAACGCTTGTCACGGTTGGGAAGCGTGCGGCGCAAGTGGCAAAGCGCGGCAACTATCCAATCCTCGCTTCCTTTGATGCGATTTCCAATGCGCCATCTGCGGCGCGTGCAAAACCCGTGACAGATCTGGCGCTTCAAGAATTCATGGCTGGCAGAGCAGATCGCGTATTCCTGATGTACATGCAGTTCAAGAGCGCCATGGTGCAAGTGCCAACGATCCAACAGATTCTTCCCATTGTTCCAGAAGAGGAGCTTGCCGTGATGGGGCACCTCTCACCAGAAGGAGAAGAAGCGGAGCAAGAAGAAGAGCAGGCACAAGAGGAAGAAGAGGCGGTTCTGCAGAAACCAAAACGCTCTGCAGAGGACGAAGAACTTGCCGCCTTGTTTGAGCCTTCACCGGAAGCGGTTCTCCAACAACTCCTGCCTCGCGAACTCGAAATGCAGGTTTATCAATCCTTGCTTGAATCTTCTGCCTCAGAACATGGCGCACGCATGCTTGCGATGAAAAGCGCAGGAGACGCGGCCAGCGACATGATCGATGATCTGACACTCACCCTCAATCAATCGCGACAAAGTGCTATTACGCGAGAAATCTCTGAAATATCTGCCGGTAAAGCGGCCATTGAATAATCCTATGCCAAAGACAACCTCATCAGAACAGCGCACAGGCACGATCTCGCAAGTCATCGGTCCTGTGGTGGACGTGGCGTTTGAAGGCGAACTGCCTGCGTTGTACGAAGCGCTTATTATTGACCGCGAAGACGACGAACTCGTGCTTGAGGTCGAACAGCATCTTGCAGGATCGCAAGTGCGCACGATTGCTATGTCCTCTACGGATGGACTTCAGCGTGGCATGCCTGTCAAAACAACAGGCGCGCCTATTTCCGTGCCTGTTGGTCGCGAAACACTTGGGCACATGTTCAATGTGTCTGGGAAAACGATTGATGGAGGCAAACAGGTTGTCTCAAAAAAGCGCTATCCAATTCATCGTCCAGCGCCGACATTTGATCAGCAATCCACAAAAGCAGAGATTCTTGAAACCGGCATTAAGGTTATTGATTTGATCTGTCCGTTCTTGAAAGGCGGCAAAGTCGGTCTCTTTGGCGGTGCGGGCGTGGGCAAAACAGTCATCGTCACAGAGCTCATTCGCAACATCGCAAGCGAACATGGCGGCTTTTCTGTGTTTGCCGGTGTGGGTGAACGCTCTCGCGAAGGTAATGATCTTTGGCGTGAAATGAAAGAGTCTGGTGTGGTTGATAAAACCACGCTCGTGTTCGGCCAGATGAATGAACCACCAGGAGCTCGTGCACGTGTGGCGCTGTCCGCATTGTCCATGGCAGAGTATTTCCGCGATGAAGAACGGCAGGATGTGCTCTTGTTCATCGACAATATTTTCCGCTTCACCCAAGCAGGCTCAGAAGTTTCCGCATTACTCGGCCGCATTCCGTCTGCTGTGGGCTATCAGCCAACGCTTGCCACAGAAATGGGCGCATTGCAGGAACGCATTACCTCCACAAAAAATGGTTCCATCACTTCTGTGCAGGCTGTGTACGTGCCAGCAGACGACTTGACCGACCCAGCGCCAGCCACCACATTCGCGCACTTGGACTCCACGGTTGTGCTTGCGCGTGCCTTGACAGAGCTCGGTATTTATCCGGCGGTAGATCCGTTGGATTCCTCTTCCACGATTCTGGATCCGCTGATTGTCGGCGAACGGCATTATCGTGTGGCACGTAGCGTCCAGCGCGTGCTTCAGCGCTATAAGGATTTGCAGGATATTATCGCCATTCTCGGCATGGAAGAACTTTCGGATGAAGATAAAGCGGTGGTGGCGCGCGCTCGTAAGATTCAGCGCTTCTTATCCCAGCCGTTCCATGTGGCAGAAGTTTTCACGGGCAATCCAGGTAAATATGTACCGCTCGCAGAAACCATCCGTGCATTCGAAGAGATTCTCGAAGGCAAACATGATGATAAGCCAGAGCAGGCATTCTACATGAAGGGCGGTATTGAGGATGTAAAATAATCTATGCGCTTGCGTCTCGTAACCCCTGACCGTTCTCTCTTTGATGAAGAGACGGTTTCGGTTTCCATCCCTACCTCAGAGGGCGAGGTGACGATCTTACCAGGTCATGCGCCCTTTACCGCGATTGTTGTTGCAGGCATTGCCCGGATGAAAAAAACAAATGAAGCGATCGAGGAGGTCGCTGTATCAGATGGATTTTTGCATGTGACGAAAGATGGGAATATCACGGTGCTCACAGATACAGCAGAACGCGGGCAAGAGCTGGATGTGGATGCGATTGAACAGGCAAAAGAACGTGCCAAGGAAGTCATGAAAAAAGCCGCGGCACAAGACGATGTGGCCTTTGCTATGGCGACAGCCGGTGTGGAGCGCGAGCTCGCGCGTCTGAAGCTGGCGCACAAGCATCGCTCACGGTCCAAGACCATTTCCAGCACCGCAGTACAGCAGGATCATTGACATAACTGGAAAGCTGTGATAATAACAGTTCGGTTAGGAGCGGCAAGGGGCCGTTTTCCTTTGGCCATGAAAGAGGTGGACCATGAGGTTCGAGAGGCGGGACCGTTGGACGCACATCTTCTTGGAGGGCGACGAGAGCGAGCACACAGTGCTCCGTGCCGTGGTCAAGGCGTCGTTTGAGCTCGCGCGTCCCGTGGGCATGGGGCGCATTCACTTTCGGGCCGGTCATACCATGACCGACACGGAGGCTGACTCTTGTATCATGCTTCCGCCTCGCCGCGATATGGTGGTGGGTATGGAGTATGTACAGGGACGCCAGTGCAAGACCCGTGTACAAAAGGTTGCGGACGGGCACTTCGTTCTGAGCGACGACGTCTACGAGATGGATCGCGGCGATCCCGCACCCATGCTCGAGCGAGCCAAAGTCCTGCTCGCGGGCGCGCAGAGTGCCGACCCTGTGATCACGAGCTACATGTTCAAGGGCGAGTCGCTGACCAAACGGCTCAAGGAGTACGGCCTGAAGCGGCTGGATGGCGAGAGCGACTGGGAGTTCCGCAAGCGCGTGTTCCCGGACCTATTCGTGGTGGACCGCGCCTGCGCCTTCGAGTTCCTGGTGGGCGCCAGCTCTGTGGAATGGCACCCCATCGAGCAGATGCTCTACGCTGTTATCACCTTCGAGGAGGGCGGCAAGCCTTGCCGCGGCACACTCTCGAAGTTCGCAAAGGACTTCAGCGAGGACCCGCTTGTGGCGCGAGAGCGGGGAAGGGGCGAGGACGTCTGAGCATGGGATGACCCTATGCTCTTTTTCTTTTATTGAGACGTGTATGCGTGACAACGCGGCTGAGCCTGTGTAGCATGGGGCTATGGCTTGCGCACACGTATTCGGTATCCCGGTAGAAGGCTCCTCGCAAGAGGAGTTACTTCGTGTCCTGGCGTCGCGCAAGACCGACTCTCAGCCTTATTGGATCGTCACGGCCAATCCCGAGATTCTTTTGCGTGCGCGGGAAGATTCTTCGTACGCGAACGCCATTAAGCAAGCAGATGTGCGGACGGTTGATGGGTTTGGGATCTGGTTGGTTCTGCGTTTGAAAGGTATTCGTACGCATCGTGTGACCGGCATTGATTTTGCAGAAACGCTTGTGAAAATGGCAGAAGGAAAAGAATGGCGCGTGGCATGTGTGGGTGGCGCGCCGGGCGTGGCAGAAAAAGCCTGCGTCGCACTGCGCGAACGCTATCCACAGCTCATCTGCCACGCGGAGCAGGGCGGCAATGTCGCGGAAGACGGCACGGATGACGAGGCAGGCGAAGAGGCGCGGCACCGGTTGACCCTCTTTGATCCACAGATCATGCTTGTGGCTTTTGGTCATCCAAAACAAGAGCAATGGATCCTGCGTAATCTGAACGATTTTCCGTATGTTCGTGTGGTCATGGGCGTGGGGCAGACGCTCGATGTGTGGGCTGGGGTTGTGCGTCGTGCGCCGCGCGTGTTACAGAAGCTTGGTTTTGAGTGGCTCTGGCGTCTATTTTGCGAGCCCTCACGCTGGAAACGTATTGTCTGGCGTGCGTTTATTCTCTTCCCTTTTCGTGCGTGGAAGGATATCCACTAGCACGGTTTTTGAACGTGTGATAGTTTCATAAACGGCCAGGGTTTATCCTGGGGCAGAGGAGGGGGTAAGAGACCATGGAAGAGAAAGAAGTCGCACCGGAACAGGAACCGGAACCGGAACAGACGGGTGAAGAGCCCGCCGACAACACGGCTTCGCCGAAGCCGCCTGTTGAGGAGAACTACCATCGAGCACAGCTCGCAAAACTCGGGGCCAAAAAGCCCCCGCAGGAGGCAGGCGGCGAAAACATCTCGCCTCCTCCGAAGCTGACGCCAGACGACTGGCGCGCGTTCGCTCGTCGCTAGCTCGCGACGGGACACAGATCTACGGTTCGTGGCGATATCCCAAACGCCACCTTTTCTTTTTTGAGGGTGCTATTCTATGAAAAAGCGAAAACAACGGAAACAAAAACAAGGAAAGCGACCTTTGCTCAAACGGAAGAAATTGCGAAAGATAGTGAAGAAAGGAGCAAAACGTCACGTGATACGCACCAAGAAGCGACCTGCACGTCGTCAGAAAGTCGCCAGAAAAAAACAACGGAGAACAGTACGAAAAGCCGGTCCAAGAAAGAAGAGAGTTACCAAGAAGAAAAAACCAGCACGAAACAAGGCGAAGGTGCGCCGGACGCATACGAAACGCCGTCAGCGAAGTGCGCGGACGAGTGTTCGTAGAGCAAAGAAGCGGCAGGGAACCGTTAAACGAAAACAGACGCGCTCACGAGGGGGAAAAGCTTTTTTCCCAACGCATGGGATGGCGTTACGTGCGTCTTTTCAGGCGGCGCGTAGGGGTGAGGCGTTGCGTCCGCGTTTGGTTCGCGGCAAGTGGTATTTAGTGAAGGCCTGATACGTGTATGTGGAAAGCAGATGCAACACAACATATTCACGTGGATCCCAGCATTTCTGAACGCGAGGTGCTTGAGCGTGCCACGGAGACTGCGCACCAATCCGCTGGCAAAACTGCGGTGTGTCTTGATGTGCAAGAAGCGCACGATGTGACGTGCTCCTGTGGTGCGCCGCCTTCTTGGAAAACCTATCGCGTGATTATCCACGTTCCTGATGTATGATTGCGGATAAGCTTTTTTCTCTGGCATCAATAGGAATGATGGCAGGGGCGATTCTTGTGACTATTCTTTTTATGGGTTACCTCTTCAAAAACCTGGACTGAACCGTTTGAACCCGTTACGCTGGTGCCATGAACCACGGAACACAAATCGCCAAGAATGCGGCTTGGCTCATGGCGGCCACAACAGGACAGAAAATCATTGCGTTCCTCGTTTTCACGCTCATCGCCCGTTGGGTGGGCGTAGAGATCACAGGGCGCTATTTTTTTGCGGTTTCTGTCACGTCGGTCTTTGTGATTTTGACAGACCTTGGCATGACGCCTGTGGTGATCCGCGAACTTGCGGCTGATGCAGAGCGCGGATTGTGTGCTCTGAAGCGTGCTCTTATCGCTAAAGCGTTTCTCATCCCGCTGACCGTTGCACTCACCATGACCTACGCCTTGCTCACGCAAGGGAGTACGCAGGATTGGGTGGCAATTGGACTTGCCTGCTTTGTGATGTCTGCGGATGCTGTGTCTTTGATTTGGTATGGGGCCATTCGCGGCAAACGCCAGCTTCGCTATGAGGCGCTTGGCATGTTTGTGGGCCAGTTTCTCACGGCGATCGTGAGTTTAACAGCCGCGGGTCTTCTTCACGCCGGAGTGAATGGTCTTATTGTTGCGCTCATGGCGGGAAGTTTTTGGAATGTGGGTTGGAGTATTTGGCGTGCGAAAAAACTCGGTGTTCATGTCGCAGGGTTGACGCCATGGCCCTGGAAAGATCTTTTTATCGCGGCATTGCCTTTCGCTTTAGCAGGCATTTTCGTGAAGGTCTATTCGTATGTTGATACGCTTTTGCTCAAACAGTTTCATGATGCAACCGCGGTAGGTTACTACGCGATTGCGTACAAAGTGACTTATGCCTTTCAGTTTATGCCGCTTGCGTTTGTTGCGGCGCTCTATCCGGGATTGAGTGCGGTCCACGCGTCTGGGGATCGTGAAGGATTAAAACGCGTGGTGCAAGGATCCTTGCGTTTGATGATCGTGATCGCCGCACCTTTGTCTGCGGCATTGTCGGCGTTTTCCGTGCGGGTTATTCCTCTGGTGTATGGCGAGGCGTATCGCGGATCTGTTGTGGTGCTTGGCGTGCTCGCATGGGTGTTGATTCCTATTTTTCTTGATTTTCCCATTGGTTCCCTTTTGAATGCCACGCATCGTGCAGGCAAGAAGACCATGGCTATGGGTATCACGATGGTCGTGAATGTGGTCGCGAACATCCTCCTCGTGCCGACGCATGGTCCTATTGGTGCGGCTTGGGCAGGATTTCTTTCTTTCTGGGTGCTGTTTTTTGTGGGCGTGTGGTTTGTGCGTCATGATTTGGACCTTGCCTGGTTTGCGCGTTTGTTTGGGAAGGGCCTTCTCACGGCAGTCTTTGTCTGGCTTGCTATCTTGTATCCATTCGCAAGCCTTTCTTTGCCCGTAGCCATACTCTTAGCCATGGCCCTTGCGTTGGGTCTATTGATTGGGCTAGGGTTGGTGGGTAAAGAGGACATGGCGTTCGTACGGTCATGGGTTGGGAAGGGGAAAAAGTAGCTGAGGGGAGCCACCTCACCCTGCCCTCTCCTTCGTAAGGAGAGGGTTCTGAATAGAACATGCGGATTTGAAACCCCCCTCTCCTTACGAAGGAGAGGGGGGTTGGGGGTGAGGTGGACCCCTCGGTCAAAGGTTGGGCTTTTGTTCATGAAAATTGCTCTCGTAACCATGGAGTACCCTCCGACGCGTGGCGGAGTGGCACGCTATTTGTGGAACCTCGTCAAAGTTGCCGGGGGTACGATTGAGGTCTTTGTGAATCGTTCGTATTCTGGCAAGGATCATGTATCTGCAGAAGATGCAGATGAGGAGTCGGCCTTGCAAACTCGCAACACGCAACACGCATCGCCAAGCACCGCGGATTTTACGTTTCATCTGCCACGACGCGTGCGGCTTTTTCGTCGCGGCCTATTTGGATGGACGCCTGCTGTTGGGTTTATCCGTTCATTGAAACGCCAAGGATATGGTCTTGTGTTGGTGAGTCATCTTTTGCCCATGGGGACTGCCGCTTGGTTTGCGAAGATGATTGGAGGTTTGGATTATGCGGTCATCATCCATGGATTGGATTTACGGCGGGCGCGACTGTCTTGGCGCAAGCGCTGGTTGGCGCGTCAGGTTTTGCTCCACGCGAAGACGGTTATCGCAAACTCGCAATTCACGGCCCAGGAGATCCGAGCGTTTGATGCACGCCTTGATCCGCTCGTTCTTACGCCTGGCGTTGAGCCCATCGCGTTTTTGTCTCGTGAAGAGGCACGGAAATATGTGGGTCTCACAGAAGAGGATTTTATTATTTTGACGGTCACGCGGCTTGTGGCTCGTAAAGGTGTAGATATGGTGATTCGCGCCATGGAGACGCTTCCTCCGCGTGCAAAATTTGTGATCATTGGTGATGGAGAAGATTGGGAGCGCTTGGAGGAAATGGCTCGCCCTTATGGTGATCGCATCAAAATTTTGACGCGGGTGCGCGACGAAGATCGGAATGCCTGGTATGCGGCGGCAGATGTGTTTACGTTGGTTGCCCGCGATGCAAAGGATGATGTCGAAGGATTTGGCATTGTGTGTTTAGAGGCGGCACAAGCAGGTCTGCCTGTGCTTGGAGGAAAGAGCGGTGGCATGCCTGAGACGATTGTGGATGGTTCCACGGGTGTGCTGGTTGATCCACGGAACATGGATGCCATACGAGACGCGCTTCTTTGGTTTATGGACCATCCCTTTGAGCGCCAGCAGATGGGGCACAGAGGCAGGGAAAGGGCTCTACGTGATTTTGCTTGGGAAGAGCGTTGGAAGTGGTTCACGGCGTGTTTGGGTGGCGGCGCAAGACCACTCGTTTCCATTGTGATTCCGGTTTACAACCACGCGAAGGAACTGGTTGCGTGTTTGGAGTCTTTAGAGCGGCAGACCTATCGGCATTTGGAAATCATTGCGGTGGATGATGGATCCACGGATAACGTGTCTGAACGTCTGCTGGGAAGAACATGGCGTTTCCCTTTTACCTTCACACGGTTTGAGACAAATCAGGGTGCGCCGTCTGCGCGTAACGAGGGATTTCGCCGCGCAAAAGGGGAGTACGTTTTGTTTTTGGACGCTGATGTGACGTTACGAGAGGACGCGATTGATCGTGCGATGCGGGCATTGCTTTTGCATCCAGAGGCGGCGTTTGCGTATAGCGCGTTTCGATTTGGAGGAAAACTTTTTCGTTCCTTTCCATTCAGCCACGATCGATTGAAACGCGGAAATTTTATTCACACGTCATCCATTTTACGACGCACGAGCTTTCCGGGGTTTGACGAAACCCTGAAGAAGTTCCAGGACTGGGACCTGTGGCTGACCATTGCAGAGCGCGGAGGCGTGGGCATTGAGATTCCGGAAGTGTTGATGCGCATGCCGCAACGGAAAACGGGATATAGCCGCTGGTTACCAGCCTTTTTCCATCGTATTCCTTGGCAGAGCATCGGGTGGATGCCAGAAGAAATCAAACGATATCGTGCGGCAGAGGCTATTATTCGTGAAAAACATCATCTATGAAGCGTTCGCTCCTTTGGTTCCTAGGGATTATCGCCGCAGAAGCCCTTTCTGCGACGGTGGTGTTTCATCCGACCATAAACACCGTTTGTGCATTCGTCATCGCCGCGGTTGTCGCTGTACTCGCGTGGCGCAGACCTTCGATGGCGCTTGCTATTCTCGCGACGGAATATGTCCTCGGTTCAAAAGGTGCGCTGTTCAACGCATTTGGCAATGCGGAAAATAATGGAGGCGTGTCCATACGTATTTTATTATTTGCCGCGTTTTTCGTTGGATGGTTTGCATGGGCCGTGCAGAACAAGACTTATCGCGCATGGCAATCCTATCTCGTGGGAAGACGCTTGGTTTTGGCGTTAGCTATCGTGGTGGCGTATGCGTTTCTCATAGGTGTGGTCCGGCACACGCCTTTTCTCCTCGCAGATGCGAATGCGTGGGGCGCATGGCTACTCCTCTTGCCCACGCTGGACCTTGCCCGACATGATCGTGACCGTCTCAAGCAATGGATGCTACCGGCCATGCTGGCGGCCGCGGCTTGGATGCCGCTCAAGACTTTGGCGCTGTTTTATTTTTTCTCTCATGGCTTTCCCGAGTATCTGACGACCACGGTCTATCTGTGGGTGCGTAGAACGGGCGTAGGGGAGGTAACAAGGGTTGTGGGGTCAACGTACCGTGTATTCTTTCAATCGCACCTGTATGCCATTCCAGCGGTGATTGGTGCGTGGCTGTATGTGGGGGAGAGCAAGGAGGAGAGGGGTTTGGGAATGTCGACGAAATGGGCGTGGGGAATCGGTATTGCGTGGATGGCCGTAATGATCGTCTCTTTATCACGAAGTTTGTTTTTAGGATGGATTGCGGGTGTTCTATTTTGTCTCTACTACGTTTTACGACGCAAGGGCAAAAAGTTTTTGGAAAAGGCGATCAACAAATTGATCATTATTTTTGGGGCGACATTGTTGGTTTTTGTCGTGTTAGCATTTCCTTTTCCGCAGTCTGGTGGCTCCATGCTCGACCTTGTGAAGTCGCGCGCAAACATTACAGAAGATGCGGCCATGAGTCGCTGGAAGTTATTGCCCGTACTTTGGGAGGGGATTTCCGTGCATCCGCTCACGGGTTCGGGGTTTGGATCCACGATCACGTACGAAAGCAAAGACCCGCGGGTTGTTTCCGCGACCGGTGGGCGACTCACAACGTATGCTTTTGAGTGGGGATGGTTGGATTTGTGGTTAAAAGGCGGCCTTTTATTGCCGCTCATCCTGTTTGCCATGCTTGTATGTCTTGGCTATCGGTTTTGGCGGGAAAAAAGCTTGCCTGAATGGTTGAGACTTGCAGGCGTTTCCTCGATCCTTGCGCTTGCCGTCACGCACGTTTTTACGCCCTACCTCAACCATCCGCTGGGAATCGTCTATCTCATTGCCGCAGAGGCTCTGCTCGAGTGGTCAAAAGAAGAGTAGACTCGCTAGTAAAAAAATCCTCTCAAAATAGAGGATTTTTTTGTTATTCCGCATAAACAGACCCCGAACCCCTTGACAAAAGTTTCAAGATGGTCTATATTGTTCCTTCCTGACGCTGAGAACGGCACAGCCACCACAGGTCGGCCCGCGATGGCCGCCCGCACAAGGCTCGGCCGAAAAGAGGCACAGCGTCGGAAAGAAAGGACGAGGAACGGTGAAAGTCTTTGGACAGACACCGCGCAGGCTTTCGGAGCCTGGTCAGCGGGTTACCAAGGAAAGCACAGATCAAGAAACGGCAACAAGAACAAGAGGGGACGATCTTTGAACAAGCACCTCAACCACGGGAACAGCGAGAAGGCGCGGATCAACGACTGGAGCACGCGGCTCTAAACCGCCTCAGCTTCCGTCGGGCTCCACGCCGGAGCCGCCGTCCGCGAACGCTCGCGCAAGCAGAAAGGGCAACAGCGATGAAGTGCTTCGACGCGGGCCAGTACCAGAGATTCTAAATCTCGGGACACTGGCGCTGACCGCGGCCGCGGCGCCCACCACGCGACGTCTTCGGCGCCGCGGCCAACCGACTCGACCCACCGCCTTCCCGGCCTGAGCAGTACCCCACAGCGCGGGGCGAGCTGACAGGCCACGTCATCGTTACTAGTTCGAACGGGTGGATAAGCCCGCGGCCACAACCCGGTGAGAGGAATACAACGACCCTCCAATCCGGCCGCCGCGGACACCCACGACCTGTCCTGGGGCCCCAGGATGGATGGTCGCCCCAACCGCTCGAACCCCCACCTCTACGACTTCTCGCCGGCACGTCTACCCGCCGCCGGCATCCCCTTAGACGATCAGTTCCTGGTCGCATGAGGAAAACATAAAACCGCCATCAGGCGGTTTTATGTTTGTGAGAGTAGTGCTTGATGTCCTCTGACGAAGTCAACGCCAGACATGGGGGCTTTTCCTTCCGGTTGCACACGGGTGATGACAAGCGACGTGCCCTCTCCGCATGCGACAGCGAGTTGACCGTCTGCGAGGAAGAACGATCCTACTGGACGATCTGTGGTGGAGCTGACAGTCGAGGATAATATTTTGAGGCGTTTTCCTTCCACAATCGTATACGTGCCTGGCCATGGGTCATAGGCGCGAACCGTGCGCTCGATAGATGTTGCGTTTTGTGTCCAATCAATGAGTCCATCCTCGCGTTTCAAGAGTTTGACGGATGTCGCAGACGCGTGATCTTGTTCTTGCGGTTTAAGGTCTCCTGACAGGAATGTCACGACGGTTTTGATGAGCGTTTCTGCGCCGATTTGTGCCAAGCGCGCACTGAGCGTCGTGGTCGTATCGTCTGGTTGGATGGTCTCGCGTGCGATCGCAAGGATTGGCCCGTGATCCATGAGCGCATCCATGAGCATGATCGTGATACCTGTCTCTGTTTCGCCTGCTTTGATCGCTCCTGCAATAGGGGATGCGCCGCGATACTTTGGCAGGATAGAGCCGTGGATGTTGATGAAACCTCGTGGTGCCAGGTCAAGGACGCGCTGGGGAATGATTTGCCCAAAGCTCGCGACCACAGCTAGGTCGAAATTGAGCGACTTGAGCGCGTCGAATGCCTCGTCGCTTTTTACTTTTTCAAATTGAAACACGGGGATTTGTAAACGTTCTGCCGTGTGTTTGATGGGTGGTGCGGTGAGGATGGCTTTGCGTCCCACGGGTCTATCTGGTTGCGTGACTACGCCGATGACGGAAAAGCTTGGGTCCTGTGCGAGTCGTTCTAACGCGGGCACAGCAAAATCTGATGTGCCAAAAAAGAGCACGCGGGTTTGTGTCATAGATGGGTTTTGGCGGTTTTTTTGAGCATGCGGATGGCTTTGTCGATAAAGAGGATGCCATCCAAATGGTCAATTTCGTGTTGAAGGACAATAGCCTGCATTCCTTTAGCCTCTCCTTGCACACGACGTCCATGACGCGTAAGTGCTTGGAAGGTCACTTTTTTATGACGGTTTACGATGCCCCATTCGCCGGGCACGCTCAGACACCCTTCCTCGCTTTCCACCATCGCATCGGACGTTTTGATGATTTCTGGGTTGATAAACCATTCGTCCTTATCCGCGACGTTGATGACGATCGCGCGGATATTTTTGCCGACTTGCGGCGAGGCAATGCCGACGCCGTGCGAAACGAGCATGGTTGCGGCGAGTTCGTCTAAGTAGAGTTGAAATTCAGGTGTGAGAATTTCTTCCACAGTCAACTCCCGCGATCGCTGGCGCAAGCGCGGGTCTGGGAGGGTAACGACAGGGAAGGTCTCCATACCAAGGGCGTATCTTAGCGGAAAAAGGCAATCGGGTCAAGGTCTATGATGCTATCTTTGGCAAAGGGCGTCAACCAAGCCACTAAGTCGCGATCTTCGGTGCGCGGAGGGAAGAGAAGATGGATGATGTGACGCTCGTGCCGCGTGGAGGAACGTTGTGGGACGGGGAATGGTCCACGGCATTCGCCGCGGGTTTGAAGCGCGCTTTGCAAGCGAGCCATCCATTGGTTTGCCTTCTGTGCATCGCCTGCGACAATCACTTTCACAAGCCGTGTCGACGGAGGATAACGAAACACCCTTCGTTCTGCTCGTTCGCGCTCACGGAACTCCTGCATACCTTTTGTCGTGAGCCATTCCGTATATTGTCCGGCCGCCAGCTCATCCGCTTGGATGATAAGTGCTCCGTGCGCTTGCTCCACGCGATCTGCTAGCCGTCGAAAAGCAAGGCAAAGCCGTTCGCGGCGGCGAATGTCTTCTCCTGCGGCCAGTAAGCTTGCATCTGTTACGAGGACAAGGGATCCATTCGCAAAAGGCACGTCCATTTGTTCAGCTGTCGTATCGCGCCAATCGATCATGCGTGAGGGCTCGGCTCGTTGCCAAGCTTTTTTTAAGGTCTCAATGCCAGGCATGGATTTTCCTAAATCAAGCCCTTGGCAGGAACCGCATGCCAGCGGCAAATCCGATCGTTTTCCACAGGAGCGGCAAATGGCCTCGGTGGTTTCTGCGGACAAAGGAGCGTGACAGGTTACGCAGGTTGCTTCCCAGCCGCAATCACGACACCGCAACCGAGCACGAACCCCACGAATGGGGTGAATAATGGTAACAGGGCCTTCATGCTCCTGGATGGCGAGCATACTGTCCGCTTGCATCATGGGGACAGCGGATCGGCCTTGAGGGTGACGGATGTGTGTTGCAAAAGGCACGTTGATTGCCGGCGCTTCTGCTTCAATGTGGAGCGGAGGTGTGAGGCCAAATGTCTCGAGGGCAATGCCTCCGTGTTGCGCGCACCACGCGAGCATAAGGCGCGCATCATAACGCGGCGCAAGCTCGTCTTGTTTGTGGTCGTCGTTCTCTGGCTCGTCAAGAAGTACCACGTCAGCGCCTGTTGCCAACCAGGCACCAAGACGCGTGGTCACAAGCGCCTGTGTTTCGCCAACAAGAAAAGCACGCCACGCGCGAAACGCATCACCATCGTTCAACTCCCCGTGAAGCACTGAACAGGCGAGCATGCCAGAAAGACGATCCGCTCTGTCGCGCCATGGTGTGACGATGAGCGTCCGCTGATGATCGCGTAGAGCCTCTTGCGCGCGTACCAGGAGTGCTTGTTCGGATCGCGCAATCCAGTGCGTGATAATGCTCAGTTTTGCTGGTGGTGATGAAGGACGTCCCGCGACAGGAACGGGGAAGCGCTTTGGGAGAGCACGGAGCCACGCTTTGAGAACGGTAGGGCGCGAAGAAAACGTCCGCGCGGCTGTCCAGTCGAGCAGTTGGACGAGCGTTGGAGGGAGCGCAAGATCGCAGTAGGTGCTCTTGAGTGGGAGCGCTCGTGCGGCATGCGCGCTTTGCGAGGAAATGTCACGTACAAGACCGACCACGCTTTGTCGGCGAAAGGGAGCGACAACGAGCATGTTTGGCGTGATGATCAAGCTCTCTGGAATGGCGTAATCAAAAACGTCCACGCCGAGCGGGGTTCGGAGCAGGGGAATGACGCGCGCGTAGTTCATTAAGCCATGACAAAGTTTACGGTCCAGTAGCTCACGCCAAATGGCGCCTCGTAACTCAATTCCTTTGGAGTCACATTCATCCCTTCAAGCGCACCCAGCAACATGGCAATGGGTTTATAGCCACATTGTCCTGCTTTTTCGAGCGTATTTGCATCCAGGGCTAAAAGACCAGGCGCGTCCATGGCAAGTACTTTTTGACGTACAGTATCGTCAAAGAGCTTTCCTTCAGGGCGCATACCTTGCGGAGACTGTTCATTGGAATGATGCGAAAGATCCGCAGAGGCAATAATCGCAACACGACGATCTTCTGCGTGAATGACTCGTTTCATTTGCCGACCGAATTCGTAATGCGCTTTCCCATCCAGCAGAGAGTTAGCCAATGGGACAAGCTTCCATTTTGGAAGATGCGTTGTGAGAAGGAGAAGAGGGACCGTGAAGCCGTAATCAAGCTCTTGTTGGCTGGAAAGCGTGAATGGCACTTTTTCTTCGCGCATGAGCCGATGGATGTGGTCCAAGAGCAGAAAATCCACCTTAGCCTCGACCGTTGTGCCATGATCGCCAAACTCTTTGAGGACGCCCGTGAATTTGTCGGAGACATTTCCGCTAAATGCATCAGGATACATCTGCGCATGCGGAGAAATAATGAGCAGGGTGTCTGGTTTTGCCAGATAGAGGGCCTGTTCAAGCTCTGTGTAGGCTTGCAGGGTTTTTGCGAGCTTTTCACGTGCATCCTTTCCCACACTGGGGATGAGGAGCGGCGAATGAGGGGCAATGGCGGCAAAGACAATCATACGACGAAACGAAAAAAGAAATGAAAAAGGCTAATGAAAGGCAGGAAAGGCCGCGAGTGTTGTGGTTGTTTGTGTGGTGGAGGTGGTCGCATCAAGAGCAAATAATGGCTCTACACGTACGGGGGAATGCGGATCAATGGGCATACCTGTTGGGTATTCCTTCAGAAGCTTTGCGGGAAGTGTCACCACGTTTTTCCAATTGTAGGCAAGCTCTTCAAACACGGCCGCAGAAGGAAACGGCCTGCGCTCCCCATTTTCTATGACGTACACAGCGTTGTCGGAAGTCGAGCGGACAAGTTCGCCATCATGCAAAGCGTACGGCTCCCCGAGCTTGTATGTAGCGAGTTTTGTTTTTGTGAGGGCACGCGCAGGTCGTCCTTTGAAGTACAGGCTGAGAAAGGAGGCGTGTGGAATGGCGTGGCGAATACCGTCCTCCAAATACCAGTAGGCTCCGGTTGGATCTTTTGCGAGCAAACCAAGTGGAAATGAAGAAGCTGAGACAATGTCTGGTCCCTCTTCGTACTCCTCGAGTTCAGCGACGGTTGCTTCAAAGAGTTCGTCCTCGTTAAAACCAAGCTTGCGAAATACGGCTTTGCTGGAAAAATGGCGTTTTGCTTTGCCAACAAGCAAATAACGGTCACCTGCGTCTGTTTCTACAATGGAATAGTTGGGGAATTTGATGGGTTTGCCATCTGCATATCCCGTGATATTACCGTCTTCGACGGTCAGGATCTTTGACGTATCTACCATAGATGCCGCCACAGCCATATTTTCAATTTTGTGACGCTTGCCGTTTTTTAATAAGTAGACCACATTACTCGACTTGCCCTTTACAATGGAATTGTCTGGGTACACCAAAGAAAACCAGCGTTTCCAAATGCGCCAAAGATTTTGGTTGCCACTCACGTGTGGCGTATAGCTATACAGCATGGCTGTTGCCTGATTTGTGGGGATAATCGGCAGACCATCGACCCACATTTGTTTCCCTGGTGCGTAGCCGGAGATCGTGGTGCCTTTGCCTAGCATTTGCATGAGATAGCGCTCGCGATGTTGCTTTGCCGCGTATTCGAGTTGATTGGCAAAGCCTTTGTAGTCCTGAATGCGCGGATCGTTCATGGAGCAGTCGTCACACACGCCATAGCCTGCGGCCCAGTCCAGTTGTTTTTGGGTGGGGGTTGTGTCTTCGACAAGGCTTTGCTCTTTTTGAATGAGGGCGAGTAAATAGCGTGGGTTGATTTTATAAGAAGTAGACACACGCCAGATGATTTCTGCGGCGGGTTTGTCGTTGCCGTCAATATCGCGAAGCGCTTTTAGTCCAAGTGTGCCTTTGGCATCCAAGAACTTTTGGATACTTTCTTGGTTCATAACGCCCAGATCAAAAATATCACGATCCTCCAGAACCGTATGAGGGTTGAAACCCGTATCAAGATCAGAAAAGGCCAGGGTGCGCGCAAGGGTAGGGAAAGGAGTGATGAGCGTGCTGATTATTGCCGCCAAACACAACGTAGAGATGACACGTTTCATGGGCCAAGAATAGCATGGCGCAAACAGGGAGGGAACCCTAGTACTGGACCGTGGAATCCGTTATGCTTGGCCTGTGAACGATCCGTGGTCTTATCTGCTCAAAAAACACAAGGCGCTCCTCTTGGAGTTCGGCGCTGTTTTTGTCTTAGTTGCCTTTCTTTTGATAGGAGCCTCCTCACTTGCGAGTGCCGGGGTTTTGGTGTTTGCCTCTCCTGATGAAACGGCAAATGCTGTGGTCGCGACGATGTTTGTAGAGCAGGGGAATGCGCAGATCACAGAACCCCTTGTTCTGACATATCCATGGCTTCATCCGCGAAGCTGGGTCAGCCAAGGTGCCGTGATTCTCCCCGTGGGTTTTTTAGGGTGGCCTTTGGTCGCGAGTCTCTTTGTGCGCTTGGTTGGCCCCATGATTTTGCCGTGGATGGGAGTTTTGGTGCTTTTCCCGACAGTCCTCGCATTGTATCTACTCTTGCGCCGTCGCTATGGCGCTGTGCCTGCGTGGTTTGGTTCGCTGGTTGCGTGGACATACCCTGCGGTATTGCTGTATGCGAATCGTGGGCTTTTTCCCAATCTCCCCATTCTCGCCTTGGGGATACTCGGACTTTTTGCGCTGGATACGCTTGCCCAGCCGTCTTGCACGCGAGGGAGTGTCCGTGTGACAGTCGCGGGGCTGTTCGGCATGGTCTTCGCACTCGCCATAGCCATTCGTCCGACAGAGCTTCTGTGGATTTTACCTTGGTGGGTTTGGTTTGGTTGGCGTCTCACCTGGACGCGCGGGATGGTCATTGCTTTTTTTGGCGGGCTTTTCGTGGCGGGACTGCCTGCGTGGTGGTATGGGTGGTCTACCTATCATTCCTGGCTTGGGATCGGCTATCTTTTACGCGACAATGCGAGCACGGACGTCGTTGTTTCTACGACAGTCTCGTCGGGAGGCCTTCGTTTACCGTTCGGGTTGCATCCAAGACATATCCTTCTCAACATACGGGCATTTCTCGGCGGACTGCTTTGGCCTTGGATGACAACGATCCTCGCCGGCGTGTTTATTTGTGTTTTGCGTCTGCGACGTCGCTTGGTGACATTACCCGCTTGTCTCCCCGTGCTTCTTGCGGGTTGGACCGTGAGTGTTTTACTCGTGATCTATGGGAGTGGGTTGTATGCAGACCATATTCGACCCGGTGCGATCACCATAGGCAATTCTTTTATTCGCTATCTGCTTCCTCTTGCACCATTGTGCGGCTGGGCTTTTGCTGAGGTGATGGCGTATTGGGGAAAAACAAACGCGTCACGGGTCTGGGTTCGTCGTATGGGCATGTTCTGCCTTATCGTGACGGCGTGCGTTCTGGCGAGTACGGGCGTATACCGAAGTTTTTTTGCGGATGATGAGGGGCTATCCTTTACGCGGAAGGAGCTACTGCGTTACGACGATATTCGTACAACAGCTCGTGTGGCATTACCGGCCAATGCCGTGGTATTCTCAGAGCGTTCAGATAAGATCTTTTTTCCAGCGATGAGTGCTGTTTCCCCTTTGCCAGCCTTTACGGAAATGGTCCGGTTTATCCAAACGGAAGAAATGCCTTCTGCGCTTTTTGCACGACCGTTATCCATGGAGGAGCGTTTCGTGTGGCAACAGGCAGGAATAGAGGTGCAGGAAGTGCAGGCCTTTGGCCGAGAGGTTCTTTATCGTCTTGCTCCACAAACCCCATGAACATTCCTCCTGTCATTGCCTGGCCGCTTCTCTTGATTCCTTGGCTTGTTGCTGGGGTGTTTTCTGCTTCGATTTTGCTCATGCATTTTCCGCCGAGTGGCGTACGGGTTTTTTCCATGGCGCTTGATGGAAAAAATCCTTGGTTTGATGTATTTCTTCCGGGCGAGCGTGCGACACAGGCCGGTTTGCAACGCGAGGGATGGGTTGGACAGAGGATCGTGATGGACCCGGTGTATGCAGGCGCACGTCCGCCAGGGGCGTTTGATCGATTGGCGCTGACGTTTGAGACGCGCGTACAGGCGCAGACATTGCTGGAGTTCGGCATATTGCGTGATGCGCAATCGTTTACGTTTGAAATGAAGCCATTGTGGAGTCAGGTTCTAGAGCAGGGCTGGCGGCCTGTCCGTCGAGGAGATCGAGAGGGGTTTGTACGAGAGGATCAAGAAGATCGCGTGTTGGAAACGGCTACGGTTGATCAATTGTTGGTTTGGTATGCGTCTACCACGCCACAGGCGCTGTCTGATATTCCAGCGCCACGGAAGACAACAGATATTTCATTACGAGGGAGTCATGATTTTCATATTGTTCCGGTAAACGGCGAGATCAATATGACTTTGGCGATTCAGGATATGAATCGTTCACGCGGAAAAAATGCCATTGCGTTTCGTTTGACACGTGGAGAAGAGCTCGTATGGACAGATGCCGTGAGCGTGAGTGGCGCACAGGATGCAAGACCTAATCGCGTGGTAGAAAAAGAGGTTCAGGTCACGGGGTTGGTGCCGGGTGTGTACAAGCTTTCCTTTATGGCGGACGATGATGTGTTTCTCCGGCGTATCACGACCACGGCAAAGCGTTGGGTGATTGGGCCGCGACTCTATTTTGCGGACAATGTTGGGTACAGCACGAGCACACCTTCTGTGGCCATGTGGACGAATTCGCGACATTTGGTGGCAGAGACGTTTCACAAGGAAGGTCTGCAGACGATACGATTTGGCTCTTTGGTGAGTGTGATCAGTAAAACGCACGAGACGTATGAAGTGAGCCGCGCGCCGGCGGAACTCGCTGGGGATCGACTGCTTGTTGCTCCGAAAGGGGATATTCGCGTGATTGGCGATGGTTATGCGGCATTCACGAAAGAAGCGCTCTTTCTCCCGTACCCACGCAGACTTACGCATGCTTCTGATCCTTTGCGAGAAGGAGTGCTTGCCATTGTGACTCCCTATCAACGACCGCAAAGAACAGCGGATGGTTGGTGGATCGTGAAAACAGCATTTGCGCTTCCGTCGTCTCTGGCAACACCAAAGTTTACGTTAGGTGCTTCAGGACTGTTGGCGCGCAATGGAGCGGTGGATATTCGGCATGTGGAACTGCGTTATGAACGTCAGGCGCTTTCTTGGGATGCTTGGTGGGTGTATGTAAGACGCGAATTAGCCGCGGCTTGGAAAAAAATATGACCGGACACGCATTCAAAGGAGCATTTCTTCGACAGTGCGCAACAGCAAGTGCGCTGATTGCGGGTTTGGGGTGTGTGGCTGAGCGTATTTTGCCGGGCGTGGTCCTTGCGAATACAGGTTTGGCGTTTTACGGCATCGTGATTTTTGCGGTTGTGTGCAGTGTGCTTGCTCCGCCTGTTTTTGTGCGTGCGCGATGGCTACGGGCTCTGGCGCTGGTTCCTGTGGGGTTTTTGTTGGTTGCCTTTGTGTTTCTCATTACTTCTGACCTTGGGCGTACGGGTTTGGTCTTGTCTTTGACAGCGGTACTCCTGACCGGGATGATTATTCTTGCCTTGGCGCTTCGACCGCCAGGAGAAACAGAACCTATTTCATAATATTTTGCGCTATGTCTGATTGTGTATTTTGTAAGATCATTACCAAGGAAATTCCCGCGGCCATTGTGTACGAGGACGAACAGGTGATGGCATTTTTGGATATGAAGCCTGTGAATCCTGGGCATGTGCTTGTGGTGCCAAAAACGCATGTTGCAGACCTCCTCTCTGCGCAGGATGCAGAACTAGAGGCGAGTATCCGTGTGGTACAGCGCGTGGGAAAAGCGCTGGTGGCAGGATTGGGCGTCCGTGGTTTTAATCTGGGGGTGAACACCGGAGCTGTTGCCGGACAAGTGGTGCCGCATCTTCATTTTCATGTGATGCCCCGTCACGAGGGTGATGGCCTTGAATTATGGCATGGAAAACCCTATGCCTCGGACGAAGAAAAAGAAAAAACCGCGGAAACGATTCGCGCGGCTTTTCGTGTGTTGTAGGTTGTTATTCGACGATCATGCGCCAAATGCCGCGCTTGCCTTCTTTTTCTCCGGCAATGTAGAGGTCGTTATCCAGGAGATCGAAATCAAAGATGCGGTCAAAGGTAGCGAGGTCGGTTGTCTGCCGTCCGTTGCGATCATCGAGATCCAAGGCGATGAGAGTTTGTGCGGTGGCAAAAAATACGGTGGTGCCGCTTCGGTGCCAGCGCGCTTGGATAATAGGCTCGCTTTGGCGAAGGAGGAGCGTGGGTTTTTCTGCCATGTTCCATTGCCAGAGCTCGCTTGCATTGACAAAAAGCGCTTGGGGCTCGCGAGCGTCTTCCAGCCATCGCGGGTAGTCGCCCAACAGAATCCCTTGAGAGGCAGGGGATTCTTTTGGATTGACAGCCATCCAGCGACCATGGTCCGTGAGTAGGACATACGGTGATTGAATGTCCGCGAAGCGCCAGGTGCCATTTGGAAGAGCAAACCGCTTTGTTAAGAACGAATGATCCACGAAGATCAATTCGCTTTTATTATCCGCCTGTTCAAGGGTTGCTCCGCTGGATGCGTCCACCACGTGCTCTTCAAGCTGTATTTGCGTGAATGCTTCTGTCCGGGGGTTGAGGCGATAAGAATTGCGCTCATCTGTTCCAAAAAGTTCCGTGCCATCCCAATGGGAAGAGAGTCCGGAAAGCCCCATAAGAACCGGCGTTGAGCTTCGGGCGTTAAGCCACCAGCCTGCTTCTTGATTCGCAAGACCATTCAAAAGAACGGCGCGACCATCTTGTTGCCAGCGTGGGATAAAGGGGTCATTTGTCTGGAAACGCGTAAAGGCTTGGGAGCCAAGACGCGCACCCGTGCCTGTCCAGAATGCGAGCGTGGTTCCGGTAGGTGTTTCTTCGGTCAGGAGAAGCCTGTCTCGCGCGGGATTTGAGGTGAGATGCGTCACAGTTCCCTCCAGAGCAAGGACCGGCGTCTGTTCTTTTTGCCAGAGCCAGATATTGTTCGCAAACGTGACGCGCTCTGGTTTGATCTCGAGTTGCTTTGTCCAGGAGTGATATCCTTCGAGCTCTAGAGCGATCGTGTGCCAGCCAGGTGCCACATTTTGCATGGTGACAGGGGTTGTCTCATCCATGCGGTTTCCATCGAGAATGACCGTGGCTGAGGTGGGGGTTGTGTCGATGATAAGGGTGCCATTGCGTTCCAACTGGCCTTTTTTGGTGTTATAGCGATAACCAGCCGTGTAATAAACAAGCACAGGAGCCGCTATAAAGAACGCGGCGACAAAAAACCAGGGGAGAACGCGGCGGAAAAGTGGGGGTCTATACATAGGTTACTCGACAAGGCGGGTGTCTACACGATACACTGAGGAGGATTTTTCGTCAGCTTTTTCCTTTTTTCACGATATGAACATGTTGATTCGCGGAGGAGGTCATTTGCGTGGCCAGGTGACGGTTTCCGGGGCAAAAAATGCCATTGGGCCGCTGATTGCCTCTACGCTGTTGGTACGGGGAAAGGCACGTTTTACGAACGCGCCTCGTTTGACAGACGTGTCTAAACTCTTAGAGATTCTCGTGGGCATGGGAGCAAAGGTTGCTTGGCCAGAGGAACACGTGCTCGAGATTGATACAAAAGATGTGGATCCGGCAAAGTTAGATCGAAAGAAAATGAAGAGCATGCGATTTTCCATGCTCTTACTTGGTCCGATGCTCGCGCGGTTCAAAAAGATTCTTGTGCCAGAGCCAGGCGGTTGTAGCATTGGCAATCGACCGATTGATGACCATCTGGATGCTCTGCAGGCGCTTGGGGCTACGGTTGAGTCAAACGACGAGGGATGTTTGGTCATGCAAGCCGCGCAATTGAAGGGTGCGCGTATTGTCATGCGCTTTAGCGTCACTGCAACGGAAAATGCGGTCATGGCCGCGGTTACCGCGCAGGGGAAGACCTCCATTCGTCTTGCTGCGGCTGAGCCGCATGTGCAAGACCTGTGTCATTTTCTTGTTGCCTCTGGAGCAAAGATCAGCGGCATTGGCACACATGATTTAGAAATTACAGGCGTGCGTTCGCTGAAGGCGCCGGAAACCTGGAAAGTGATCCCAGACATGATCGAGGTGGGGACATTTGCGGCGGCCGCGGCTGTTACGCACGGGGATGTGGATATTCGAGGCGTAGAGCTGGATCATCTGGACGCGCTCTTTTCCGCATTGACCCATGCACGCATTCCTTACGAAATTGGGAAACATTCTGTGCGGGTGCGCGGTGGGGGGCGCATGGAGGCGTTCAAGCTTCAGACCATGATATATCCCGGTTTCCCCACAGACATGCAGGCGCTCTTTGGTCTCATTGCGACACAGTGTCACGGGACATCTTTGATCCATGATCCGTTGTTTGAGTCGCGGCTTGGCTATATTAGTGAGCTCGTCAAAATGGGAGCAAATGCCATCGTGGCAGATCCGCATCGTGTGATGATTACCGGGCCAACGCCATTACGTGGCACAGAAATCCGCAGTTTGGATTTGCGCGCAGGCGCCACCATGGTGCTTGCTGGGCTTGCCGCAGAAGGAGAGACCATTATTCATGACGCGGAAATGGTATATCGCGGGTATGAGGCACTGGATGATCGCCTGCGTGCCTTGGGCGCGGATATTCGCACGATAGAAGACGCTACTTAGTCTATGGAGCACATTTCTTCCACAAAATCACGCACAATACGTGGCGCAACCGTTGCCTCGTATCTTGGTGTGATGTTATTTGGCGTTTTGATCGGTGCCTCGGCCACAGGGTGGGGATCTGAGGAGACGTTAAAAGGAAACGGCCGCGCTTCCTCTACGGCGACAGGGTCTGTGATTGGCTTGGGACAGTCCGCGCGCGTGGATGTAGATCAGGATGTGGATTTCAAACTTTTTTGGGAGCTCTGGGATACAATGAAGGAAAAATATTACCAACAACCGGTCACAGACAAGGCTTTGTTTTATGGAGCCATGAGCGGGCTTGCGCAGAGCGTGGGTGATCCATACACCATGTTTTTTGAGCCAGTAAGCGCAGAAGCGTTCCAGCAACAGCTTGCCGGAAAGTTTCAAGGCATTGGTGCAGAGATTGGGTTGAAAAATGAACAAATCCAAATCATCGCGCCACTCCCAGACACCCCAGCAGAACGTGCGGGATTACGTGCTGGCGATTGGATTATTAAGATCGATGGCACAGAAACCGTGGGCATGACTGTAGAAAAGGCTGTGTCCCTGATCCGTGGAGATAAGGGGACCAAGGTCACGCTCTCTATTTATCGTCCGAATGTGGAGAAGCCCTCATTTGATGTGACGATCACACGTGATGATATTCAGGTGCGAAGTGTGAAGACAAAGATGCTGGCAAGTGGCCTGATGGTGATTGAGGTGACGCACTTCAATGGAGATACGGGTACATTGTTTGAACAAGCTGTACAGGAAGCGAAGAAAAAACAACCAAAAGGCATTATCTTAGACCTGCGCAATAATCCAGGCGGCTTTTTAGACATGGCCCTGGAGATCTCTGGCTATTGGGTTGGTGATCAAATCGTGGTAAAAGAACGACGACAAGGTAAGGTGGTGGAAACACTCTTGGGCACTGTTCGGCAACCCGCTTTTGGAAAGATTCCAACCGTTGTTTTGGTCAATCAAGGGTCTGCGAGCGCTGCGGAGATCGTGGCAGGCGCATTGCAAGATCATGGCAAAGCAAAGCTTGTTGGCACGAAAACGTTTGGCAAAGGCTCTGTACAGGACTATCAGTCGTTACGTGACGGATCAGCCATTAAAATCACGGTTGCGGAATGGGTTACGCCTCAAGAACGCACCATTAATAAATCCGGTTTAGAGCCCGACATTGTTGTCGAGCGTACCGCTGAAGACTATGAAGCAGAACGCGACCCACAATTGGACCGCGCCGTCGGGATCCTCACCGGCGCCGTTGATCTCTCCACGGCCACAACCACACGAGCAATCCCTGCACCGCGGCCATAGCTTCCGCTTCCGTTCCGAGGTCTCTGCCGGTGGTATTATTTATCGCCGTCGTGGAGGAAATATCGAGATCTTTTTTATCAAGGATCCGTATGGCCGCTGGACCTTTCCAAAAGGTCATAAGGAACTGGGAGAAAGTCTCGCGCAAACAGCGGTGCGTGAGATCAAAGAAGAAGCGGGGCTGGATCGATTGCGTTTTGTTGCGCCAGTTGGCCGCACTACCTTTCGCTTTCGTCGTGAAGGTACCTTGATTGAGAAAACCGTTTTCTTCTTTCTCTTTGAGGCGCCACTTGAGGCAAAAGAGAGCATGACCGGAGAAGGAGCGATCTGGGAGGCATTGTGGGTAAAAGCGTATCAGGCCTTTTCTGCCAGCGGTTATCGGAACCTAGACCGCCTCCTTTCCAAGGCCCTGCGTTTGATCGCGGCAGAGGAGCGTAAGAGAAACAGCCACAGACGACCATAAACCAAAAGCCCTCTGACAATTGTCAGAGGGCTTTTTTTTCGTAGATGGGGCTTATTTGGCCTCGGCCTTCTTCACGATGGGAAGGACATGGACAAACTTCACGACTTTGCGCTTGCCCGTGTAGAGCGTGATGCGCTTGTCGGAAAAGGAGACGAGACCGTCTGCCATGGCAAACATGGTGTCGTCTTTGGCACGGCGCACGTTGATGCCAGCGCGGATATGTGTTCCGCGTTGACGCACGAGAATGTTGCCTGTTTTGGCAAATTCACCTGCATATCGCTTTACACCAAGGCGTTGGCCCTGGGAATCGCGATTATTACTTGTAGAACCACCAGCTTTTTTATGGGCCATACAGCGTTAAAGGTTGATCAATGTGCGGGCATCTTATACGGGCTTTTCCCCGTTGTCAAGCGTAAAAAAGCCCCGTACACTGGGGGTATGCCAGAAAACACCCAAGACTTCAAAACGCGTGTAGAACAGGCACTTGAGGCCATTGCGCCCCCTTTAGCCGCCCATGGAGGTGGCGTTTCCCTTGTACGGGCAGATCCAGAGACTGGGATCGTGACCGTGCGATTGACGGGCGCTTGCGCTGGTTGCCCCTATGCAGAGGATACGCTTCATATGGTGGTTGAGGATGCTTTGCAGAGTGCTGTGCCAGAAGTGACGCTTGTACAGAGCGTGGACGAATCTACGGCAGATCGCGTATGATAGATGTATGCGCTGGGAGGCCGCGTGGTTTTCGGTAAAGCTGGCGTGGAACCGGCCGGTTTTGCGCTGGCTGACGTTGGGAACATGGTTTTTAGTGCTCACAGCGTCACTCCTCTATCTTTTGAGCGTTGTACCCATGGCTCGAAAAGATGGTCTCTTTATCCTGCACTATAACGTGTATTTTGGCGCGGATGAGGTGAGAGCCTGGTCCTGGTCATTTTTCCCGCCGCTCCTTTGGACGGTTGTGACAGGGATTTGCACTGCTTGGGCTTATGTCGTGTATCAACGTGATATGTCAGCGGCCGTCGGATTATTGATTTCTTCATTTATGTGGAGTTTGCCATGGGTCGGCGCGCTCCTTTACCTCTCTATTATCAACCAGTCATAGGGATATGCCAGAACTATCTTTGATGGTCGCGCGTCCGCTTGGGTTCATGGTTTTGGCATTTATCCTGTCTGTCCTGCTCATGCCTCTGCTTATTCGAGCGCTCAAACGCTTGGGCATGGGAAAAACAATTCGTGATGCCGCAAGTGCGCCTGTGATGGCCGCTTTGCATAAAGCAAAAGCTGGAACGCCCGTGATGGGTGGCATTATGATTTGGGGTATCGCGCTATTCCTTGCCGGACTTGGTGGTGGTTTGTGTTGGATCTTTGGTAATGGCTGGTGCGATCTGACATTCCTCTCGCGTGGACAGACGTTACTCCCACTGGGCTCTTTGTTGGGCGCCGCGCTCGTGGGATTGGTTGATGACTATCTCAATGTGAAGAAGATCGGACCAAAGGGCGGTGGTTTGCGCATGCGTTACAAAATCCTGTCGTATTTATTGGTAGCCGCTATTGGCGCCTGGTGGTTTTATGCAAAACTCGGATGGGATCAGGTGCATGTTCCCTTTGTTGGCACATTTGAAATTGGGTGGTGGTATATCCCATTTTTCATTCTCGTGATTACCTCAACATCCTATTCTGTCAACGAAACAGACGGCTTAGACGGATTGGCAGGAGGCTCTCTGCTTGCCGCATTTGGTGCGTATTTGATGATCGCCTATGGCCAAGGTCGTACGGATCTTGCGGTGCTATGCGCCGTGGTGATTGGTGCGTTACTCGGTTTCCTTTGGTTCAATGTGAATCCCGCGTCCGTGTTCATGGGGGATACAGGCTCCATGTCTTTAGGAACGCTTCTTGGCGTGGTGGCGTGCATGACAAACCAGCCTCTTCTTTTATTGATTATCGGCCTCCCATTTGTGGTGCAGAGCGGCTCTGTGCTGTTGCAGGTTGCGAGCAAGAAATTGCGTCATGGAAAGAAAATCTTCCTCAGCTCGCCCATTCATCATCACTTCCAGGCATTAGGTTGGCCCGAGCAACAGATTGTGATGCGATTCTGGCTCATTTCGTTTATCTGTGCAGGTGTGGGCGCAGTAATCGCGCTCGTAGACCTGGTCTGATCTCTTTACCTATCCCATGCCCTTTATCCAACGCCTTCGTTCTTTAGACCCGACCATTATTGCCCTCACGGTGGCACTGACGATTTTCGGATTACTCATGCTCATGTCGGCCAGCGGTCCTATTGCCGTTCAACGCACAGGGGACGCGCTGTACTATGTGGCGCGTCAGTTGAAAAACGGCGTCCTACCAGGAGCGTTTCTTTTTCTCTTCTTCTCCTTTGTTGATTACCGTAAGTGGCGTTCAGTTGCTTTTTTGGCGCTGATTGTTTCCATTGGGTTGCTTATCACGGTTTTCCTTCCTGGTATTGGCCAGATGCGCGGCGGTTCACGATCTTGGGTGGATTTTGGCGGGTTTGCGTTCCAGCCCTCTGAGTTCGTCAAACTGACGTTTCTCGTCTATCTTTCCGCGTGGCTCGCAGGGCGTCAGGGGACAGACGCGCACAATCCACAAACAGGACTTGCCCCGTTTCTTCTTGCACTCGGCGCAATCATTCTCCTTCTCATCATGCAGCCGGACACAGGGTCCATGGCTGTGATCGTGGGCATGTCCTTGCTGTTGTATCTCATTTCAGGCGCGCCCCTTTCCTGGTTTATCGGGCTGTGTGGCGCTGGCGTAGGCATGGTCGCGCTCCTTATTTGGAAATCTCCCTATCGTGCCGCGCGTTTTATGACGTTTATGCACCCGGAAATCGATCCGCAGGGCATTGGCTATCATATCAACCAGGCGGTGCTTGCCATTGGTTCTGGAGGATTCTGGGGACTGGGATATGGTCATTCCCGTCAAAAATATCTGTACCTGCCAGAGGCAGAGTCTGACTCTATTATTGCCGTGATGGGGGAAGAGCTTGGGCTGATTGGGATCACGGTCTTTCTTGCGCTCATGGGCTATCTTGTGTGGCGTTGCTTTAAGATCGCACGAGAGTCTGCTGATCCATTTGGTGCCTATCTTGCCGCAGGCGTAGGTTCGTGGATCGGTGTGCAGACGTTTTTGAATATCGGCTCCATGATCGGTATCATGCCTATGACGGGCGTAACGCTTCCATTTTTCTCACACGGAGGTTCTTCCATGGTGATTCTGCTTGCGGCCATGGGACTGGTGGCAGGTATTCCGCGCGCAGGCAAACGACGACTATGACACTTCTCTTTGTTGGAGGCGGAACCCTAGGCCCCGTGACGCCGCTATTGGCCACGGCGAAATGTTTGGCGCGTATTCAGCCTGGAGCGACATTTGTTTGGATTGGCACCGAACGAGGTCCGGAACGTGAGCTTGTGACAAGCGCAGGCATGCAATTCCACGCGCTTCCTGACGTGAAATTTCCACGTTACGCTTCTCTGGATTGGTTTCGTTTGCCGTTTGCTTGGATGCGTGTGCGTCGTATGGCAGATACGCTCTTGAAACAAATCAAGCCGTCAGCGGTAATAACCATGGGAGGCTACACAGCTGTACCCGTGGTATTTTCTGCCGCGAAGATGCATATTCCTTGTTTTGCACATCAACTTGATCTTGTACCAGGTCTGACAAACAAGTTGATCGCAAAAAAATGTGCGAGCGTCACCACTTCGTTTGAGTATGAGCAACCTCCCTTTGGTTCCGCCGTATCAGACGAGCCTCTTGTGACTCCAACGCGCTTTTCGTTCGAAGGAGCTCTGCAAAAAGATGTAGCTACAAAAGCCTTTGCGTTAGATACAGAAAAACCGATTGTGCTCATTTTTGGTGGGGGGACGGGTTCTCTCGCACTGAATGCCATGGTCGAACACACACGTAAAGCATGGCTCGAGTTTGCTCAGGTCATCCATGTCACAGGCTTGGGGAAAGAGGGTGCTACCGCAAAACGGCGGGCTCTCAAGGGGTATGCTGTGCGGTCACTCCTGAATGAAGAAGAGATGCTACAGGCGTATTCAGCCGCGGATATTGTGGTGAGTCGCGCGGGCGTTGGTACATTGTCGGAAATCGCGGCTTTAAAAAAAGCGTCAATCTTGATTCCTTTGCCAGACTCTCCGCAAAACGCAAATGCCAAAGCATTTGAGGAACAGGGATCTGCGCTTGTCATGGATCAAGAGGAACCCGCTTTTGAGGAAAATCTCCTTGCCTCAGCGCGGCTTTTACTCAAGGACACAGAGGAGCGCCAGCGTATGGGCGAACGCGCCCATGACTTTTTTCCCACAGATGATGGAAAGGCATTTGCAGAAAAGATTCTTGCCGTCCTAGAGAAGCCGACTGCGGAATAAATCGCCACTTACCTTATGCTCATGCGCTATTTCACGATTTTCCTTTCCCTGCTCGCTTGTACGACGTTGTTTGTGCAACCAGCATTTGCAGAAGAAGTATCTGCAACAAGTACCGCGGTAATCCCTTCACCACCAACAATTTTTGAAATGGGGGATGGTCGCTTTTACCATCCTGGTACAGGAACCTTTGCTGGGACACGCGAGGAATTGTTGAGTTTACTGGGCTATGCGACTTCTGCAACCGTGACTGTTGTCGAAACGCCCCCGGTTCCTACAACCACGCCCGCGCTTCCGCCACCTATATTTGAGGCAGTTCGTCGTGCAAAGGCGCAATTACAATTCGAGATTCAGCAAGACCAACCCACTTCCTCAAAGCCAACCTATCTGACGACGGACACGGATTGGCGCAGGGTCACGATTGCTTTGTGGAATCAGGCGACAGATGAGATGGCGTATGTCACCGCAAAAAAGAAGGGCACAGGATTGAAATGCGACATCGCAGACACGGGGTATTGTCGTCTATTACGTGTTGCAAACTCTCGCGGCGTAGATTCGGAATATGTTGTGCAAGGTAATGACGATCTTCGTGTCGTTGCTGTGCGCTATCCACTCCTGCGCGAAGTGACCGTGAACAAGAAAAAACGTTTTCTTCAGGAGGAAGTCGTCTATACGCCATACGCTCGCACATTGCACACAGCAGACGTCGTGGAGCAGGGAAAAAAGTTTTTCGACCAGTCCATGCAAGCGGCTTTAGACGAACTACGCGCAAAACAGGTTGTGTCGCGTGCTTTTGCTGGCAAGCTTGTGGCCGACACAACAGACATGCGCACGTTGACGACCGTAACAGCGATTGAGCATCTGGATAAGACTTCTGCGACCAAAAACGCGGCAAACGCCCTTGAGACGTTTTACGTGACTCTGGCACTCAACCGTGAAGATGCGTATCGTTTTGATCTTTCGCCGGCGGGTGCGTGTGGCATCGCGCAGTTCATGCCAAAAACCTACGCGAGCATTGCGAAGCGTCCTGAGCTCGAGCTCGTGAAAGATTTTTCCACGGGCACAAAACAGCCGGTAAACATGCTCAAAGCGCAGACAGCGTATTTTGATACTGTGCTTTCTGAACTACCGTCTGTGGCACGCGAGGCCTATCTTTCGCACGCGACATCTGCGCATGAATATATTGCCGCGGCGTATAACGGAGGCACATCACGCGTCAAAAAAGCTCTGACAAATTGGGATGCGCAGGTGGATAACGCGGATGCATCTGCAAAAGCCGCCCTCACAAAAAAACACAATGAGGTTTGGGAAACGCTTGTCGTCGCAAAAAAGAAAATGATTGACGCACCCGTTGGAAGCAAATCCGAGGCAACGTGGAAAAAGAAATATCTTGCGCTAAAAAAAGAACACATTGATCTGGAGAAAAAGATTGCCAACGCACCTAAAAGCGCGCTCCCAAAGGAAACGCGCGATTATGTGGCAAAGTTCCGTACGATTTTTCCGCTCGTGACACCAGCGCCTTCCATGGCTTCAGCTATCGAGTAATCGTTGGCAAATGTTCTTTCATACGAGCGATCACCTGTGTGGTCGCTGTTTGAAATGTGACAGCTTCGCGATATGTAAATACTGCGCGTTCTCGTGTGCCTGTCCCACCCATGTTTCGGGCAATGTCCACGGCGGAGAGCGGCGCTTGCGCGTGTAAAAATGTCACAGCAGAGGCACCGCGCTGAAGCAGGACTGCAATCAGCTTCGCGTCTGGGATATAGGAGATGAGCTCATCTACCACGCCCTCCAAATCTTTTGGTTCGGTTTGCGTATCAATCAGGTCTGTTTCCGTAATTGTGGTCCAAACAAGCCCATGCGAAGGATCTTGCTCCAAACGAGACAGGGCTCGTCCCCAAAGTTTGAGGGCGCTTACTTCCCTGGTGCGCCAGAGTTGCGTGACAATTTGTTCGCGGTGCGCGCCGCGTTCCACAAGTCGAGAAGAGAGTGCGAGTGCCTTTGGCGAGATGTTTCCCGTGCGGAAGCTTTTGGTGCGCGCCATCATGCCTCCGAGGAGCGCCGTAGCCATTTCTGTATCAATCATGGATGCATCCCACTGTTCAATAATATGACCAAGATGCTCGGTCATGGAGCTATGCGTGATATCCACGAGGTTGATGTGGCCGTAATGCTCGTTTGAGGGACGGTGATCAATATTGATGACAGGCGTTTCTTGGAGCGCTTCTAAAATATGTTTTGTTTCTTCGCCAAGCGACTTTGCATGTTCACAGCCCAGCAGAATGATCAAATCATAGTACATGGCGCCATGCTTTGCTTCGACCTGCGCTGGCGACCACTGCCCATGTTTCGGGAGAAGGATGATCTCGAGCTTGTTGTCATGCACCGTATACATGAGCTCAGAAAGGGGAACATCCTTCACGTCCACTATCAGATGGAGGGCACGCATGGCCTCGGCTTGCGAGCGAATTTCAATGGAGGAGGAAAGAAACGCAGGACGGCGGCGCTGGTCAAATCCTGGGATCACCACATCAAACGTTTTGCCCAACTTTTGCAACACTAAGCCCACAGCGATTGCAGAACAAATCGTGTCTGTGTCAGCGTGCTCTTTGCCGAGCACGAGAATCTGTCGAGCGCGTTTGATCTGTGCAAGCGCTTCTTGTTCAACCGAGAGAGGCATTGGTTATCCACAGCTTTCGCAGGGAATCGAATAGTTTATGCCAGCCCGTGAATACTGTCAACCTGTTGACAACTTTTGACAGTCACTGTTTTGGGGCTACGTACAGCCAAATAAAAGACTTTTTAGAACAAACAAACCAAGGCATTCTCTCTTCCGAACGAAAATTGCGACTATCCCTACAACCCGCCAGGGTTACCGGTCGACTTCTGCGGTCAATTTCTTTTTTTGCCGTCTTCCAGTAAGATGGGCGCATTATCTCGCTATGAAAGACTCTCAAGAACTCCCCAAAGCCTATACGCCCGCGGATGTGGAATCGCAAATCTTTGCCGCCTGGGAAGCATCCGGCGCTTTTGATCCAGACCAACTTCCTGAACGCAATCAGAAAGGCGAGCCTTACTGCATTGTGCTTCCACCGCCAAATCGCACAGGCACGCTCCACATGGGGCATGCGAAGATGCTGGCGATTCAGGACGCGCTTATGCGTTTTTATCGCATGGATGGCCGCAAGACCTATTGGGTACCAGGTACGGACCATGCCGCAATTGCCACGCAAACAAAAGTGGAACAACTCCTCCAAAAAGAGGGGATCAAAGATCCGCGCAAAGAACTTGGCCGCGAAAAGTTTCTCGAACGCGTCCGCGCTTTTGCCGAACAGTCGCGCGTGACCATCATTGAGCAATGCAAGCGCATGGGATCGTCCATGGACTGGAAGCGCGAAAAGTACACGCTCGACGAGGAGCGCAATCACGCGGTGAACGTGATGTTCAAGATGATGTACGAGGATGGATTGATCGAGCGAGGCGAACGTATCGTAAACTGGGATCCGACCATGCAGAGCAATGTCTCTGATGACGAGATCGAATGGAAACAGGAACGTGTGCCTTTCTACACCTTCAAGTACGGACCATTTGAAATTAGCACGGCACGTCCGGAAACGAAGTTCGGCGACAAATACGTTGTGATGCATCCAGATGATCAACGCTACGCGCAATATAAGCATGGCGATACGTTCACGTGCGAATGGATCAATGGACCCGTGACGGCGACGGTCATCAAAGACGCTGTCATTGACATGGAGTTTGGTACAGGCGTCATGACGATCACTCCATGGCACGATGCAACAGATTTTGAGATTGCAGAACGTCACAAGCTTGAGGCGCAACAGATTATTGGTTTCGATGGAAGACTCTTGGCTGTCGCAGACGAATTCGCAGGCATGTCCATTGAGGAGGCTCGGCCAAAAATCGTGGAGAAGCTACGTGAAAAAGGATTGCTCGTCAAAACAGAGGAAGGATATGAGCATAATGTTGCGGTGAATTATCGTGGCGGCGCAAAAATCGAACCGCAAATTCGACGGCAGTGGTTTGTCCGCGTGAATAAACCCTTTGCATTGCGACAGGACACGCTCGGTAAATGGAAGAAAGGGGACAAGGCCACGCTGAAGGAACTCATGCTTGAGGCTGTCACGTCAAAACAAACGACCATTATTCCAGACAACTTTGAAAAGATTTATTTCCATTGGGTCAATAACCTCCGCGACTGGTGCATCTCGCGCCAAATTTGGTTCGGTCACCAGATCCCGGTGTGGTATCGCGGCGAAGAGACCGTCGTCTCTGACATTTCCCCTGGCGCTGATTGGACGCGCGATCCTGACACGCTGGACACGTGGTTTTCCTCTGGTATGTGGACGTTCTCCACGCTTGGTTGGCCGGAGAAGACGAAAGAACTTGAGACATTTCATCCGACAGCCGTACTCGAGACAGGGTATGACATTCTTTTCTTTTGGGTGGCACGCATGGTTCTCATGAGTGCGTATGCGCTTGGCGAAGTGCCCTTCAAAGACGTGTACCTCCACGGACTTGTGCGCGATGAGCAAGGTCGCAAGATGTCCAAGTCCCTCGGCAATGTGATTGATCCGCTGGACGTCATTCCGACATACGGAACAGACGCGGTGCGACTGTCCCTTGTCATGGGCACAACGCCTGGCATGGATCAAAAACTCTCTGAAGAAAAAATCAAAGACTTCCGCAACTTCACCAACAAACTCTGGAATATCGGGCGGTTCATCATCTCAAACCTGACTCCCTCTCCTTACGAAGGAGAGGGCCGGGGTGAGGTGGTCGGTACGTCCCTCGCTGACCGTTGGATCCTCTCTCGTCTGGACGAGGTGACTGCGTCTGTCACGCAGAAAATAAAAGATTACCAGCTTGCCCAAGCCGGCGAAGAGCTTCGCGATTTCACGTGGGGCGATTTGGCGGATTGGTATTTGGAGATTGCGAAGGTCGAGGGCAATAAGTCCGCGATCCTCACCAAGATTCTGCAGACCATCCTCAAGCTCTGGCATCCATTTATGCCATACGTCACGGAGCATCTCTGGAAAACCGCAGGTTTTGACGGGCTTTTGATCCTCGCAGAATGGCCGACGCAGATCACACATCACGTAACACGCAACACAGCCGATGATTTCGAACACATACGTACGCTCGTGACGGATATGCGTCGATTGCGTGCGGAGCAAAAGGTTGAGCCTGCGAAAAAGGTGACGTTTGCCATGGCGGTCGACGCGACGGTCACAAAGCTTGTCGAAGGCAATCGCGCGTGGATCCTGCGCATGACCAACGCGGAGGAACTCTCGCTCGTTGCAGAGGTCGACAAGTCTTGGCCGGCCGTCAGCTCTGGAAACGCGACGATCGCGTTGAATCTTGCGGGCACGGTTGATCTTGCGCAGGAACGGGCGAAGATGGAAAAAGAGCTTGCGGAAACAGAGGCGTACATTGCCTCGCTTGATGAAAAGCTTGCGAATCAAGAGTTTATCGGAAAGGCACCGGCAAAAGTCATTGATGGAATGAAGCTCAAACGAGAAGATGCCATCAAAAAACAGGAGACGCTCAAAGGGAGATTATCCACCTAGAACCATTGACGCGGAGAAACGCGGTGAGTAGCATAACTACTTGCCGCGTTTTTTGAGCGCGACCACAGGAGGCCACGGACATGCACGACGAACGGAACAAGTTTTACCTGGGCACGACCGCGGAGAAGCCCGGACGCTACGGGCTCTACAACGGAAGGGCGTGTGAGCACCCGGTGTGCAAAAACGCTGAGTGGTACGATGGCAACGGCGAGTACCTCGGATCCGGAGATCTCTCGGCCCAGGACCTGGTGACCATCGCTGACCACATCCGGCCTGATGACGCCTTCATCGTGGTCGAGCCTGACCCCAAGGATGCTCGGCACCAGCCCGGCTTCGCTGATCTCGCGGAGCGGACCCAGTGCCTCATCCGGCGCGCCAAGATCCAACTGCCGCGCGAACGCACCGTACGCCCGGACATGCTCCGGGGGCTCGCTTCCTTCTTCACGGTCGAACAGCTCCCTCAGTCCGTCTTCCGCGTCTCCCTCGGCATCGCCATGCAGGGAGCGTGCTGTGACTCCGGCTCCTGCATCCACTGCGGGTAGCCTCTCTCCGCGTCTCGCGCGGGGTCTTTTATAACCATTTCCCTTGCCTCCAAGGCTTCTGTTGAGTACCATGCCATCGTTATGACACATGTCAATCAAGATAAAAAAGCCATTGAGCATTTTTTGACGCGCGCCGTAGAAAACGTCTACCCCAACCGCGAGGCTGTGATGGAGCGCATGATGCAGGACAAGCCCATGACCGTGTACGTTGGCGTGGATCCCACAGGACCATCGCTTCACCTTGGCCATGCTATTGAATTTCGCAAACTCGCTGAACTGCAAAAACTTGGGCACAAGGTCATCATGCTGATCGGTGACTTTACCGCAAGAATTGGCGATCCCACAGACAAGACCGCCACACGGAAGAAACTCACGGCTGAAGAGGTCAAAGCCAACTGTCGCGAATATCAAGCGCAAGCCGCACGCATCCTCTCCTTTGACGGCCCCAACGCCGCAGAGATGCGTTTCAACAATGATTGGCTAGGGAAGATGTCCTTTGCCGATGTCGTTGACCTTGCATCGCATTTTACGGTCCAACAGATGTTGGAGCGGGACATGTTTGACCGTCGCGTGAAGGAGGACAAGCCCATTTACCTCCACGAGTTCCTCTATCCACTCATGCAGGGCTATGATTCGGTTGCTATGGATGTGGATATGGAGATCGGTGGGAATGATCAGACGTTCAACATGCTTGCCGGGCGGACGCTCATGCGTGAGATGAAGCAGAAAGAAAAGGCTGTGGTCACGTGTAAGTTACTGACAGATGCGAGCGGGAAGAAAATGGGGAAGACCGAGGGCAACATGATCACGCTTGCAGATACGCCGGATGATATGTACGGCAAGGTCATGAGCTGGACAGATGGTATGATCCTTCCTGGGTTTGAGTTATGTACGGATGTGACGGACAAGGAAATCAAAGAGATTGAACAGGCGATCAAGGAAGGAGAAAATCCCATGACATTCAAGCGACGACTTGCAAAAGAGATTGTCGCAGGTTTTGTGTCTGCAAAAGATGCGGAAGAAGCAGAGGCGCATTTTACGACCGTGCATCAGAAAAAAGAAACGCCAGATGAAGTGCCAGAATATCAGGTCGCAGACAGTCAGCCGCTCGTGGATGTGCTTGTAGGCGCGGGTTTAGTGCCGTCGAAGACGGAGGCGCGTCGCCAGATCGAACAAAGCGGGGTGAAGGTCGATGGGGACGTTGTCACAGACGAGAAAATGATGGTGAGCGCTGGCATGTTGATTCAAAAAGGCAAACGCTTCTTTGTGAAACTTGTATGACGCAGGCCTGGAAATTTTGGACACATGACATTGCTGAGCGCTTGAGCAAGCAACTTGGCGTAGAGGTTCGCGCAGACGAGCTCGTGGCACCTCCTGATCCGACCATGGGAGATTTTGCATTCCCGTGTTTTCGTCTTGCAAAAGAGCGAAAGGTAAGTCCCGCTGTCCTCGCCGCAGAGATTGTCCAGGATTTTCAGACGGCTAAAACAGATATTGCAGGCGTAACCGTTGCAGGGCCCTACGTCAACTTTACGTTGAACGTGGGCGATGCGGTGCACCGCGTGGTGCGCGATATTGAGGTGGCTGGTGCAGACTACGGAAAAGGAGGGGAAGTGCCGCAGGGGCAAATCCTTTTTGAACACGCCAATCCTAACACACATAAAGAAATCCACGTTGGCCACACACGCCTGCTTGTGTTGGGCGCGTCTATCCTGAACATTCTGCGATCCTGGGGCGCAAACCCCGTCTCGCTTAGCTATGTGAATGATGTGGGCGCCAATGTCGGCAAAGTGCTGTGGTTTTTTGTGAAGCGCGCGGAAATCGATCCACGAACGCTTGATCTTGAGCGTGCGATTGCGCTTGTCGAGAGCATCCACGATGAGGATCAAGGGAGCCGGTTTCTCGGAGCGATCTACACAGAGGCAACGAAGTTCGTGGACGAACATCCTGAGGTCAAGGACGAGCTTTCCTTTGTCCAGCAACAACTCGAGGCGCACGACAAGGCCTGGGAGTTTCTGTGGCGTGAAACGCGACGCTGGTGCATTGAGGAGCTATATCAAATATTTGATGAGCTTGGCGTAAAGATTGACCGCCAGTATTTTGAATCGGACATTCTTGATCGTGCGCAAGAGATTGTCGCGGATCTGGAGAAAAAGGGGATTGCTGTCAAAAGCGAAGGCGCGCTTGTCGTGGATCTTGAACAGGAAAAACTCGGCGTCTCACTTTTGCGCAAAACAGACGGGAACCTTCTCTATTCTGCGAAGGACCTCGCGCTTGCCGAACAAAAACAGCAGGACTATCCCGGTGCGGAAAAGAGTGTCTATCTGGTGGATGCGCGTCAGTCCTTGTATCTCAAACAACTCTTTGCGACGCTGAAGCGCATGGGCGCGACGCAACACTTTGAGCACATTGGCTTTGAGATTGTCACGCTCAAGGAAGGCGTAATGAGCAGTCGCAAGGGGAATGTGATCACGTATCAACAGTTCCGCGATGCGGTGGTCGACGAAGCGCGGAGCGGCATTATGGCGCGGCATGAGGACTGGCCAGAAAGGAAAGTCGCGGATGCAGCATGGAAAATCGCCATGGCCGCGATTAAGTTCACCATGCTCAAGCAAGATAGCGACAAGCAAATCGTGTTTGACTTGAAGCAGGCGCTTTCGTTTGAAGGCTCCACAGGCCCGTACTGCCAGTATGCGGCCACGCGCCTTGGTTCCATCGTAAAAAAAGCACCCCAGCTTCCTTCTGAAGACGCGCCCCTCACAAACGCGTTTTCCCACATCTCAGAAAAGCGTCTTGCCCTCACGCTCGCGACATTCCCGGCTGTGCTTGAACGCGCCGCCCAAGAGCGCAAACCAAGCGTCGTTGCTCAATGGTGCGTAGACACAGCCCAGCGCGTAGGCGACTTTTACCGCGACGTATCCGTCCTGGATGCAGAACCAGCCATACGAGACGGACGCCTACGCCTTTGTATGGCCACCAGAGCCGCCCTGGAACGAGGATTGGCCCTGCTTGGCATAGGTTTGCCTGAGGAAATGTAATAGTCTTGCCAGAACCTTTGCGGTTTGGTACATTCTCGCCATTCCAAACCGCGCATAGAGCGTCCCGCAGAATTGCGGGAAGGCCGGACGTTCGAATCGTAGGTAAAACAACCAGGCAGTCATAGCTCAGCTGGATAGAGCGCTTCCCTGCGAAGGAAGAGGTCGGACGTTCGAATCGTCCTGACTGCACCATCAAAAATACCCTCAAAAGGGGTATTTTTGCGTTTCGCTCTTCGCTGTTTCAAATAAAAATGACCGCTGAGATCAGCTGGTCATGGAGTTGCCTCGTCTGCTTTTTCTTCTGCGTAGATCAGGCAGATAAGTGCCACATGGGCGGTTTCAATCTCTTTTGCTCCTGGAGGCGCGGTCGAGATGTTCCGTTGAAGCCACCGGTTGAATCGCTGAACCCCCGGAACCCGCGACCACCCGATCCAATGTTCCACCTGCAGTGCGGCTTCCAGCCCCACCAGGTAGAAAAGCCACTGAGACATCTGGAGCGTCATTGCCACGTAAGCCGCGATCTTCACCGTGAGAAACAACGGCAGGAACAGCCTTCCGCCGCAAGCGTCCTGGATACGATCGCCCGCGGCCACAGCCTCAAGGCTGGTCGACCGATTGCGCCACCAGACGTCTGCGGCCATGTGTTCTGCCGCATGCCATGTTGCGACCCACTTTTTGGTGTACAGCACGAATATCACAAGAATGAGAATGCTAGCAAGCTCACTCAGCAACGCCGTACGGAGGGTTCGAGTAGGTTGATGCGATGGGGAGAGTAAATTCACGGTAATGATTCCAAGTACCGCTCCTCCCAACACGGCCTTCATCATGTCCGTGGCCCCTGCCCACAGTAGCAGGACCAGCTTCACGGTCATGGGCATGAGGTGGTTCTTCCGCAGAAGCACCCAGAAACTCTTCTCCCTGCGGACTTTACACGAGATCTTACCGTCCTCACCACACGTCGCCGTCGCGTTGAATCGTGCAGAACAAAGCGTGACGCGCCCGTGCCCTGAACTGCCACCAATCAGCTCCATGTGATACCGCCTTCCTGCGAAAATCTGTACCACGAAAAGACCCTCGCGTCAATGGGTGCGATTGACAATCCCTCCTTTTTCTGATACAAAACCCCTCGTCTAGAGGATGGTCTCTGGGCGCAACCCGCAAGATGCCCCAGGAGGCGCAAGATGGGTACCTGTTCCAAACTCTCGCACCGACTCATGGACTTCCTGTTTTTCCAGGCGCTCGGCACGACCGAGGTCGTCTCGCGCAGAGAGGTCCCCGTCAAACGCGGCGCCTACGTGCCGCACTCCAACGACGGCGGATACTTCATCCGGCGCATCCTGCCGGAGCTGTAGCTCTACGGAAGGACAGAGGTTGCCATGGCATACAAAATGATCCGCTGCGGAGGTGCCTACTGCCTCGTGGTGGCAGTCACGCCCGCGGACGCAAAACCCTGGGCACCTGGCGTGGAATACTTCATCTACGCCAACTGGGAGAGGCGAAACGGGGTAAAACCGAGGGTGTTCCATAAGACGACCGCAGAGGAGGCACAATCCTACTTCAGCGGCATGGCCGACGGGCTCGGACACCAACGGCCTCCCAGCCAGCACTTCGCCTCGCTGGACGAGATGGTCGCCTTCATCAAGCGGGAAGAGAAGGCCTATTACGAGGCGCTCCTGAAGGAGTACCCGCTCCCGGCGAAGCAGTAGCCGCCAAAACGGGCGGCCGCGCAGTCACTCAACTGCGCTTTTATTTTTGCTCGTGTCTTTTTTTTGCGCGTCGGCTACACTCTTTGCATCGTATATGTCCATCCAAAACTTTGAGCACACACTGACACAAGTGGAACGGAAACAAGCGTCTACACCGCCGCCTTTTCTGGATGAGAAGCCACGACGTCGTGTCGGAGAAAGTCGTGAAAGGAAGCTAGATGCCCTCATGGAAAAGCGAGAGAAGCAGGCACACGCATTTATCCATTTTATGCGTGCCATGGAGCAAGCCGAAATACCGAAAGAGCACGTGACAGACGAGCTTCAAACTTCTGGGCCAAACGCAGGCCTGACCATCGAGGTAGATCATGACGCACGTGTTTTTGAAGAAGAGATCATGAAACAAGTAGGGGATATTTCTCCAGAATTAAAAAATCGTCTGGAATACATCTGGAATAGATGGCTCATGAAAACAGATGATATAAAAAATTTTCTTGCTCGAGAAATGAAAAGTGGATCATTGACAGAGGAGGATACTAAGGATCCTAAGGCCATGGGAGCAAAATTGTTTGCATCCATGACCGGAAGATCGCCACACGGTAATGTGTATTGCATCAACAAGGGTCCGCTCGTGTATTTTACTATTGCGGAGGATCAAGATTACATTGATTTTTATACAAATGCGGCCCGTACCAGTGAAGGAAGCGATCTATCCGGTGGTTTTCATCATCCGAAGGTTGAATGGGAGCACAAGGAGGGTCGTATCTCAAATATACCCATCATCGTTCAAAAAGGAGCAATACCGCGTAAGCATACGATCACGCATGAGAGTCAGCATTTTATTAACCACTCACTGATAGATTTTTTTGAAAAAAGCGAACAAAAAAATCCTCTTGATCCGCATTGGCGCGAGGTAAAAGCAGAGCGTGGGATTAAAGATGAGTTGCTCGCATTTCTACGAGATGGCAGGCATGTTGAAGACATTTACGATTTTCTGAACGGTAACGACCGAACGTATGCCCATCACTATGATCGCTTAAGCGAGGCGACTCAAGAACGAATAAAAAGAGACCTCCGAAACATATGTAATGCCATTACAGGGCATCCATGGTTTTATTCATCCTATCAAACCTCTTTGCGAGATCCTCTGAAGGATCATAAGCGTGAATTGTTGGTTGCTTCTCTGATAGATGTCCCATTCCAAAAAATAACAGCGATGGTCCAAGCATCTGCAGATTACTATTCGCGTCGAATGAAGAAGATGCTCAATACTCCACCACCAATAGACCTTCGTCCTCAGGCTACGCCTGAAGAACGCGCACGCTGGAATCAGCGACAATCAGCCTTTGTTCAGCGTTATAATTCAACCTTTGGTTTTCTACCAGAGTACAGCTTACCGGATCCACAAAAGGAGCAAGGCAATAAACCATCATTCGAAGAGGACGTCTTGCACATACCTCCACCTATACCCCCGGATAATACCAAAGAAGACCAAGCTCGATATGAGCGCGAACATCAAGCGTGGTTAGATAAACGACAACGGTATGAGAAGAGCAGGTACGAATCTGCATCTCGTCAAATAGATCAGTGGTAATGCAAACCAAAACGCCTCCTTACGGAGGCGTTTTGTATGGTGGACGCTGTAGGATTCGAACCTACGACCCTCTCAGTGTAAATGAGATGCTCTAACCAACTGAGCTAAGCGTCCTGGTGACGAAAATCCCCAAAAGGGGATTTATCTTTAAACCAGCCCTTCGTTTCACATGGTGGGCGGAGAGAGACTTGAACTCTCATACCCTTGCGGGTGCTACCACCTCAAGGTAGTGCGTCTGCCAATTTCGCCATCCGCCCATCACGTGGAACGAAAGGTACGAGATCCTATAATTTCAACAGCCGAGCAAAGATATCAGAGAAGTGTTCGTCGCGCAAGTCGTAATCTTCACGGACATATCTTGCCAAATGATTACGGATTTCCACAGGATCTTGAGCCTCCAGGCTAATGTTCAGCAGAGGCATAACCGAGTTTTTTGGTTGTAAATAGAGCGTCTTTACCGTTGGCGGCTGATAGACGATCCCAAAATGATCCAGGTCTTGATAGAGGTAGAGTCTGCCGTTCCAAACAACGCCATGGTCGCCAATTTGCACAAGCGTGAGTTTTGGCGACTCGTTCCCGGCTAACAGCAAAAGGACTGCAACAAGCAGAATGATAAAGGCGAAAAGGAAGTTTGCCGTGTAGACGGCATACGCAATGAGAAAGACCGCGGCAAGGGACATGAACAAATACCATTTTGGGCCGCGCTCATACCGTGCAAATAGAGGCGTTTCCCAGACGTATTTGTCTTGGTGCTCAATCACGGTCTGCTCAACCTCGGGCGGGTAAGAAATCATAGAACGATGCTCATAGGGTAGCACATTCTTTCTTGCGTCGAAAGTCTTTGACCGGAGCTGTTGCACCCTTTACGATACAGCCATGCTTCAATGGACTGATCCTGTGGGTTTTGTGCCTGGTGCTACGCCTGCGATTCGCAAGGCGTGGAATGTCTTAGGAATCCAAACGGTGGGGGATCTGCTCCTGACCTTACCACGGCGCTATGACGACTATTCGAGGATTGTGGCGATTCGCGATGCGCAGGTGGGTGAGGTCGTGACAGTTCGTGGCAAAATTGTCGCTTGTGGCAAACTCCCTTCCTTTCGCAAGCGTTTTCAAATGATCCGTGCCAAGATCGCGGATGAGACTGGTTCGCTTGGCGCCACGTTTTTTAACCAGCCCTGGTTACTCGAGCAATTCATCGTGGACACAGAGGTTGTGTTTTCCGGGAAAATCGTGGTGCATCCACGGTATGGGAAGAGCATGCAAAATCCCTTATGGGAGCTTGCGGAGCAACATGCGGTTGCCGTAGGAAAGCTTGCGCCGGTCTATCCTCTGTCAGGTTCGCTCGCGCAAAAAACCTATCGTCGCCTCGTACTTGTTGCATTGCCGGATACGAAGATTCCAGGAGACCCGCTCCCTGAGGATGTGCGTATGCGCTACGAGCTTCCGACATTTGCGGATGCCATTCACGAGGCGCATGAACCAAAGGACACGGAATCTGCCGAAAAGGCACGTGAGCGGTTTGCCTTTGACGAGTTGCTCACGTATCAACTGGCTTTTGCCATGGCACGTCAGGAATCCAATCAAGCGGGCGCACCGATCGTGCCGTTTGATGAGCGATTCGCAAAACGATTCGTGGAACATTTGACGTTTCCGCTTACAGGCGATCAAAAGCGTTCCGTGTGGGCCGCGCTTCAGGACATGGGCAAAGACAAGCCTATGCGCCGTCTACTTCAAGGCGATGTGGGATCCGGCAAAACGGTGGTTGCGGCTATGCTTGCGGCACATACGCAACGTGCAGGCTCATCCGTTGCGTTCCTCGTACCAACGGATATTCTCGCAAGGCAACACGCGGTGACGCTTCGCCGCATGTTTGCGCCGCATTTGATCCCACTTCTCCTTATCACGCGAACGGAAAAAGTATGGTCATACGATAAAGAGGAGCGACAGGTGACAAACGCCGAAATCGAAGAGCTCGTTGCAAAAGGTCACATCGTGATTGTCGGTACACATGCGCTTTTGCATGCCAAACGACTGCCAGCGGACTTAGGCCTGGCGATTGTGGATGAACAACATCGCTTTGGCGTGGAGCAACGGGAAGCGCTTGTCGTATCCGCACGATCTGACGGCCGCGTGCCGCATTTCCTCTCCATGACTGCCACGCCTATTCCACGCTCCCTCGCTCTCACGCTCTTCGGTGATTTGGATGTGTCTGTGATTCGCGAAAAGCCCGCGGGACGACAGCCTGTTGCGACAAGTGTGTTGATTGGCGAACAGCGCGAAGAGGCGTATCAAGCGATCCGTGAGGCTGTTGGTCGCAAAGAACGCGCATTTGTGGTTTGTGCGTTGATCGATCCCTCGGACGAGCTCGGCATCAAGTCTGCGACGGAAGAGCATCGCCGCTTGTCCGACGGTCCGCTCAAGGGCCTGCGCGTTGGCCTTCTCCACGGCCGGATGAAACCAGCAGAGAAAGAACAAACCATGACAGACTTTGCCGAAGGTCGTTTAGATGTACTCGTTTCGACAGCTGTCATTGAAGTGGGCGTGGACGTGCCACAAGCCACCGTGATGGCGATTGAGGGCGCAGAACGGTTTGGTATGGCACAGCTTCATCAATTTCGCGGTCGTGTAGGCCGCTCAAGTCTTCCAAGTCGCTGTTTTCTCCTCACGGACGCAACAGAAGATAGCCTCGCTCGTCTAGAGATCGTGGCGCAGGTCACAGATGGCTTTATTCTGGCTGAGGAGGATTTAAAGCGCCGCGGAGGTGGCTCGATTATCGGTACAGAGCAAAGTGGCCACGAAGCCTTTCAAGCCGCGAGATCAACGGATTTGCGGCTTATGGCCTATGCGAGGGATGAAGCGAAGACTGTCCTTGAGCAGGACCCTACCCTCGAAAAACACGCGGCTTGGCACGCGCGCATCAAAAAATTGCGGACGACGTCGCATTTGGAGTAGAGCGGCGCGAAGGCTCCCACCACCCCTAGCCCCTCCTCCGGGAGGAGGGGGATCGCTCATATTCTCCCCCTCACGGAGGGGGAGTTAGAGGGGGTGGGAGCCCGTAGCCACGAGCGCATCCCTGACCGTCCTACACTTCAAGAGCTCCATATTCGCAGGAGCCACGACTTTTGCATCTGGAATAATGGCCGTCGCAAATCCAAGTCGCGCGGCTTCTTTTAATCGAAGATCCAGTCGCGGCACCGGACGGATTTCACCAGCAAGACCAATCTCACCAACCGCCATCATGTCTGCAGGCAGGGGACGGTCGTTTTTTGCGGATACAAGTGCAAGTGCAAGTGCAAGGTCAATCGAAGGGTCCTTTGCCTCTACGCCGCCTACCACATTAATAAACGCATCCTGATCACCAAAACTCACACCAGCACGACGGCTCAAAACCGCGAGTAGAAGACTGATGCGATTCAAATCCGCGCCCGTCGCCCGTCTTGTCGGCAATCCAAACCCTGTTTGCGTCACAAGCGCTTGCACTTCGACGAGCAGGGGACGCGCTCCCTCGGTCAAACACGTCACGAGGCTTCCTGGCACGTTACGCGGACGATCACCAATAAACGCGGCACTTGGATCTAAAACCTCCTCCAGACCACGCTCTGTCATTTGCATGATCGCAGATTCTTCCGTTGATCCAAACCGATGCTTGACCACGCGCAGGATGCGATAGAGCTGTGTCCGATCGCCCTCCATCATGAAAACCGTGTCCACGAGATGTTCAAGAAGCCGTGGCCCTGCAAGATCGCCGTCTTTCGTCACCTGACCCACAAGAATCACAGGCACGCCGCTTTGCTTGGCCGCCTCTGTGATAATCGCCGCGCTTGCGCGTACCTGTGTCATATTTCCCGGCTCACCCGGAACCGTTGGCGTGCGGAGCGTCTGAACGGAGTCAATGATCGCGAGTGCAGGCTTTGTCTCGCGGATCGTGGCAGAGATAATGTCTGCCTGCGTCATGTCGAGAAAAGAGAACGCGTCAGGAATGCGCGGAGAAAGTCGATCCAACCGCAAACGAATCTGCGTCGGCGACTCTTCACCCGTCACATACAGCACAGACTTTCCTGCATTTGCCATGGCTAAGCCGAGTTGTGCAAGCAAGGTAGACTTGCCCACGCCTGGTTCACCGCCCACAAGTGTCACAGACCCACTCACCAAACCTCCGGACAACACGCGATCAAAGCAGGGGATAAGTGTGGACAGCCGTTTACCCGCTGTTGCGTCTTCAAGTTTTGCGAAAGACTGCGTTTTTCCAGGTTTCACATCGCTCCGCTTCACCTCCTGCGCGGTCACAGCTCCATCATCCTCTCCCAGCGTTCCCCATCCGCCACATTCCGAACAGCGCCCAGACCATTTTGAGGTCTGAGCGCCGCATTTTGTGCAGGAGTAAAGATTATTTCGATGAGACATACGCACCACCTTATAGATCTGCCCAGCATCGCTCAATAATGGCCTCTAGCGTTTGAGGAGGAATAGCGCCTGGCTGCCGAGAGACTCCGCCATCAGTCAAATGCTTTCGTATTGACCAGGCGCGACGCATCGCGGCCGCAGGGCTTCCTCTACATGGTATTAGCTCCATCGCGCCTTGGCGTATTGTTGTGTAGCTACCACGGTTCACGCTGTATTGTCCAAGAATACATTCAATGGTTTCATTTTCATTTCCTCCTGGACATCGTTGTCGCAACCCGCCAATCGTACAACGGCCAGGATTCACCATGATAGTCGACATCATAAGTTTGCCAAACGGCGATTGAAAACTACCTGATGCGGCAATACGAGATTGGTACCATGTCCAAGTTTTTTTGAGCTGAGCTACCATGAAAGGCTTGTATCTCCCGGCTTCGACAAGGGCTCGACGAAGTCCTACATGACAAGCGAGACCTTTTTGCTGGATCTGCGTCGTGCAAAACCACTGTGAATCAATTTGTCCGTTTCGATACCACTCGTTCATCCCTGCATTTTGAAACATCCGCACAAAGGCCTCGTGGTCAGCGCGATCAAAGAGTCGAAGAAGGTCAGGGATATCCCAAGAGTTGTAATCTTCGATACCATACGTCATGCCACCTAAACCATCAATCTTCGCGAAATTTTTTGATTTGCATCCATCCGTAAGCGCACGCATGTATAAACCAAAGTTTCCACCACATGGCATTCCATCCCCGTGAGTTCCAGCAATTTTGCGACAAGCTTCGTCGAGAACGAGACGCGCCCCACATCCAAAACCTGGTTGACAGTCTGCGCACAAAGGTGGTCTCAGATTTTGATACCAGCCAGCAAATCCACCCCGACAACTTGGATTATCCGTACTAGCCGTCGGTCTGTCCGTATTCTCCGTAGTCGACATTAGTTCTGCGGCACGATCCCCGGTTGAAATATCTTCGGAGGCCACAGTGTTCACGCACAGCCCTCCGAGCTTCAACGTCTCCGGATTCACCGTGTACAGGATCACGTAGGCGCCAAAGGCCACGAACATGCCCATTAGCGCGTCTTTGATAATGGTTTTCCCTGCTTGAATGTCTCCGGTTGCGCCTCCGAGGATATAGCGAAAACCTCCGTACACGATCATGATCGTGGCGATCACGGTACAAATGGTGAGCATGTAGCGATACAAAGCTACGATATACTCTGAAAGCCAGGGATAACAGGTTCTCCCTTCAGAGGCTTGCATGCCGGAGAACGTCAGGCCCGGAATGGGGACGTTGAGCTTTGGAATGACAGGCGGGCGCTGAACAGCGCCGCCGCTTGTTGGTAGTTCTCCTGGCGTTGCTTCTGCTGGAGCGGTTGTTTGTGGTTGGAGAGCGGTCAAAAGAGCTGGACCTACGGATACGGGCGCGCTTGCACAAGCTCCGCCTCTGCCAGAAGTAGTGCCTGCGGCCATGATTTGGCATTGTGCGGAGGAAAGCGGTTCACCGGAACAAGTAAAGCCGTCAAAACGAGAGCGCGTACTCTGGTCTGATTGGAGCTGTGTCAGTGCCGTGGAACGTGCATAACCTGAGCATTGCGTGATATCTGAAAATTTGACGCACATCCGCGTTTCACCTTTCACACATTGGCAACAGGTTTCGGTTGCCTGTGCGCTGTGCGCTACGCCAAACAGCGTAAGAACGCTGACCATCAACAAAAGGAAACGCGATCGCATAATGATTATTTTTGTTCACGAGCCGCCAGCCAAACCGCGCGGCTTATTTGATCAGCCGTCATGTATCCTACAAAGGCCTTGCCATTAATGAAGAGGGTGGGAGACGCAATGATGTCGTACGCACGTGCTGTGGCGACGTCTTCGCCGATGGCGCGCGAATGTTGTTTGCTATCCATGCATTGTGTAAACAGAACGGTATTCAATTCTTTTTGGTAGGCAAGGGTTCGTAGACCAGCAACGTCAAATGAAGGCTGAGTGAGAAGCGCATCATGCATGTCCCAAAATTTTCCTTGTTCACCAGCACAGCGTGCGGCCATGGCCGCGATGAGCGGCTCCGGACGTTCGCTTGGCGGGATAAAATCACGCCAGACTAAACGGACAGGCACGCCCTGCGCAACCAGCACTTTTTGCAGTTCTGGCTCCAGAGCTCTGCCATACGGCGTGAGGTAGTCTCCAAATTGGACGATGGTTACTGCCTTATCCGTTGCGTTTCCTCGAGAAGGATCTGTGGAACGCACGGGCGGAAGACGTGGTTCTGCGGGAGCTGGCTCTTCAAAATAATTTTCCGGACGGTTGCCAGCTACAAAGTGCATGGAATTTGTATAGACAAATTTCCATGTCAGCACGCCTGCAAGGACAACAAACAACAGGAGGAGAAGCGCGAGGTAGAGTCGACGATGTTCGTGCATACTCAAGGAGCAAGGGTAAAGCGATTCAAGCGGCCTGACCCTCTATCTGTGTAAAAAAGGTATTTGCCATCACCAGATACAGACATCTGCTGAAGAGAAGGGGAGCCGTCTGGTTGTCCCAAATCAACTTTTTGTCCAGACTGAAGGTCGATCTTTACAAGTGAATCCGGCAGGTTTGAGAACAGTTCACGTTGAAGAGCGGCTCCGCTCGAAAGTCCGTTTGGCACAGCGCAGTAGATGACGCTCTCGCTGTACCATACGCATTTATCCGCCCAGGTTTGTAGATTGATACGGCGTCGATTGGCATTAATGTTACTTCCAGAGGCTCCGCTCACCCAGAGCTCCGGCAAATAGCCGTTATCTGTTGTGTACACGCTGTACAGGAGATTTTTTCCTGTTGGTGACCAAGACGGAACAAACCCCTGGCCTTCGACAATCAACCCAGGAAAGTTTTCTTGATTTTGCCCTACGAGCAAGATTTGTTGTCGATCAACGCCCATGGCGCTTCCTGTACGCGCAAATGCCACGACTTGATTATTTGGAGACCAACTCACATCCACTTTATCCTGATTATTCCCAAGCTCTTGCACAGGCCGTGCTTCTGTTCCATCTGGATTTGCCACAACGAGAAAACGATTTGTCTCATTATTTCCTATGCTTTTTGCGGCAATCTGCTCATCCTGCGGAGCAAAACTAAAGTCCTCCCAATACTTCGGCAATGTATATTGCTTGTCTTTTTTAAAGTCATACATGGTTTTTGCACCATCCGGGTATTCAATCACTGCCTTATCTGATTGATTGGCCCAGGTCACATTATCCACGTTGTAAAAAATCTCATTGGAAAGCGCTACGGAAGTTCCATCGGGCATGATTTTGTAGAAGCGTCCATCTTGTGGATTATACATGCGCACACCATCTTTCTGAGCTGTGAGCGAGACGGCCTGCGCAAACCCCTCGGTCAGCACAACGGTGCGTGGAGCAGAAGGAGCGACGCCTGCTCCCGGTGTCACACCTACCTCGCTAGGCACTTCTCCAGCCGTTGGCAAACCGCCCGCTCCTGGAGTGACGCCAGCCTGAGGAGCGCCAAGCCCTGCAGAGGGTAATACTCCCGTTGGCGTTTCTTCTGGGGGTGTTGGCGTAGGGAGAGCCGCTGGCTTAAAAAAGACAAAATAAATGACAAACCCCATACCAATGGCAATCGCGACAAAGCCAAGGATGATGAGTATTTTTTTGAGGCGTTCATTCATAGAGAGCAAGAGTAAAGGTTCAAGTGAGAAATCAAGAAATAAACTACAGACCAATTAAGAAGCGAAATGCGCCCGTAGCGATATGCGATAATACAATCAGGATAGCGACCGGAATAGTAAACGCCAAGCACCCACAAGCTCCAACACAGCAATGCAAGGCAAAGGAGGCGCCCCCTTCAAACATGAGATATTTTTTTGGCAGTATGGTGCGTGGCTTGAGAATATTAACACCGCCATCTCCTCCAAAAAGATAGGAGATGACAAGGGCGACATCTTCTTTAATGAGAAGATACACGGCGGAAATACCCACATCCAATGGAGCCTCGGCAACATCCGCCCCTTTTGCCACATTGCCGATCGCTTGGTCTATTTTATCTGCTTGCTCTAACTCAGCCTGTTGCTTCTTTTTTTGTTCTGCCGCCGTTGCCGAAGCTATCGCAAGAGCCTGGATAGCCTCTTCCGAGCGATCGCGATCCATTTCAATACCCATGAGCTGTTCCTCTTCTTCCTCTGCTTCTTCCATCTCTTCCTCTTCACGTGCAAACTGCCCTTGCCCTTCGGCCATGCCTGTTTGTCCTGTCTCTCGCTCTTCTGCGGCGGCATCTCCTGCGTCACTTCCAATCAATGCATCGCGCATGCGCAACCCCTCGGCCTGCTCTTCCATGAAGCTTTTTTTGCGTCCGCGAGGACTTTTCTCTTCCTGGGGAGCTCCTCCCTCTGGAGCAAAAGGCTCTTCCGCGGGTTGCGGCGTTGGGCCAAGTACTCCAGCCGCAAGAGCGGGCGTACCCCAATTTTCTCCAGCTGGAGGCGCGTCGATTGCCTCATTCCGCGCATCAGAAAGGAGACGTTCTGCCCCTCGTCCAAGGGAGGCGTTGTACGCGCCATTACCTGCACTCATGCCTGTCTGGCGCATTTCGAGATTTGGCAATGCAGGCGCTTGCATGATTTTTAGCAGGGCCGCTTGTTCTGACTGCGCAAGCGTGGATTTTTGTCCTGCGCGTGCTCGTTGCGGAATAGGTGGCGGTGTGGATCGTGGGCGGGGAAGCGCTCCAAATTGTGCCTGGATATTCGCTATTTCTTTTGCTTGCGCCGGTGAAGGCTCTCCGCTGGCTGTTTGATCAATGAGAGCCAAAATCCTTTCCGCTTGCTGATTTTCAAAACCAATACGCGCACTGGTATCTTGAATATTTCTTTGCGCACGTTTTTCTTGCGTGGAAAGCTGTGACATCTTATCTGTCAAAGCGTCTAACGTCTCCATGGGCGCCCCTACGGACACGCCCTGCGAGTAGTCACGCCCCACGTCTTTAAGCGCCTTTTGAATGCGCTGTAATTCTTGTCCCTCTTGCTCCAATGTTCCGGAAAGATGCTGAAGATCTCCACGAAGATTACTCAGTGCATTTCGTAGCGTTTGTTGCGCAGAGCTTCCGCCGCTTCCACTTGTCGGCGCAACCAATCCGGCCGCTTGCTGTATAGCCACAACGGGAAACGCGGCCGTGCCCGCCGAAATCATGATGGACGAGGCTTGGTCCACAGCACTACCTTGCGACGAAGAGGGGAAATCCTCCACGCGAAGCTCAAGCTCAAGCGACTGCGTCGGATACTCCACGGTATATTGCCGCAGGGAGGACTTTTGCACTTCTGCGCGCGCCTGGGGTGTCAAAAATCGGCTCGGGCGCTCTTGTGTTTCTTTTCCGTCTAAACGAATGAGAAAACCCTGCTGGCTCACACCACGAAACTGCGCGACCGCCTCTGCCATGGCAGGGGATGCCGGAGCAACTTTCTTGAGTGTTTCCCAACTCGTTTGCTGAACAATGCGCTGATAATCCGGATTACGTTGAAGTGAACGATGGGCCTGGCGAAATGTTTTCGTGGCTTGTGGTTTTTGTTCTACGACTTCCGCTTTGACGTCGGCGGTGACTTCTGTTGTTTTTTGTAGTTCTTTTGCACCCTCTCCCTCCGTCTCTGCTTCTGTCTCTTCGCCTACGATATACGAACGCCCATTCTCATCAAAAGCCACGCGTCCTGGTGCACCCTCTGTTTTCTTTTCCGTTCGTTTTTTCGGCTCCTCTTTTTCCGGAACCTTGGTCACGCCACTACGTCCTTGTGCATCAAACGTTACACGACCCGCTGTACGTATAGCCTCTTCTTTTTTTGCTTTTTCCGCTTCTTCCTGCGTTTGTTGGCTTGGCTGATTTTTTGTTGACTCCTCTCCTTGTTTTTTGACAAGCTCTACACCCATCTGACCACTCAGCGGCTCCAAGAGTTGCGCCGTAGGATTTTCTTTGAGCTGTTTTGCCACGTCTGCGGTTACCCATTTTTGTACAAACTGGCCACCAACTTTTGTCTTGATGAGATATTTGTTTTGAACACCATCAAAACCAACAAAATCAAATTGCTGGTCGCCGATCATTCTTACGGTAGAGAGAGAATCCGTGAGATCCGGTGGCGTGCCAGGCGGAACTTTGGGCTTTTTCCGTTCCCTCTGCGTATGCATGGCATACGCGGCATCAAACTCATCCCGAGAAAGCACCATGGGAGCAGACACCGTATCTCCCACAGCCTTGGTGAGTACCACTTCATCATCCGTAAACCCCTTTACAGTCCAACCCAGACCCTTGCGATCATAAAAATTTATCGCCATGCCTGCGGCAATAGGACGGCGATTATCTTGCGGTGGATTTGAAACGACGGCAGGTTCTGCCATGCGCCTCATTATACATGTTTTTTCGTCACTTTGCCACAGCCTTCAATACTCCTTTGACCACCGTAATCTTCCAACGCTTCTTCGCTGAAGAAGTCATCATGGCGCGACCAAGCAAAGCAACGAGTTCACGCTCCACAATACGACAGGCAGAGCGAGCGCCTTCTTCGGTTTTATATTCGCGACTAATAAGCCAATCCAAAACCTCCTGAGACACTGTCCAAACAGACGAAGTAGACAGATCCTTTGCGCGTGCGAGAATCAGATCAACCTCACGGCGCACAATTTCACGCAAAGCCTCACGTTCCAGTGGACGAAACACAGAAATACGGTCAATACGATTGAGAAGCTCCGGGCGGAAACGCTCTTTGAGTGTCGAACGAATCAAATCGTCAAACTTTGAGGCATTTGCCGCGTTCCCAAACCCAATGGAAGTTTTGTTGACGAATTCTGCGCCGACATTTGACGTGAGGATAATGTAGGCCTGTCGCAAAGAAATCTTGCGGCCAGTAGCGTCCGAGATAAGCCCATCTTCCAATGCTTGTAACAGCAGGTGTTGAACGTCTGGATGAGCTTTTTCAAATTCATCAAACAGCAAGACCGCATGCGGACGACGACGAATCACATCTGTGAGACGATTGCCTTCGCGAAAACCTACATATCCAGCAGGGGAACCGAGGAGCTTAGAAACGGAGTGGCTTTCTGCGAATTCTGACATGTCCAGTTTTACCAGCGCATCCTCACGTCCAAAAATCTCGACAGCCAATGCTCGCGCAAGGGCTGTCTTTCCCACGCCAGATGGTCCGACGAACAAGAAGCTCGCCTTGGGCTTCTGTGGGTGAGAGAGCCCTAATCGCGCACGGCGAAGCACATCCGCCACATCGCGAATCACGTGCTCTTGGCCGAAAATAATTTTATTGAGTCGCGTCTCCAGTCCGGCGAGTTGCGTGCGCTCATTGGCAAGAATCGTGCTTTTTGGCACATGCGACTGACGCGCCACAACCTCGGCGATATGCTCGGCCGTAACCGTAAGTTTTTCCTCTGTGCGTTCACGCTTCAACTTTGCTTCCATGGTTTTTTTCTCCGCGAGCAAACGTTGCTCTTCTTGCAAGGCCTTGGACGCTTTGGTGAGCGAGCCAGCACGCACTGCATCATCCTTGGACGATCTGACAGCTTCGAGCGCAATATCCAATGCGCGGAGACGCTCAACAACATCGCTCGCTTTGCGACGAACGTTTGCTCGTGCCGCAGACTCATCCATGAGATCAATGGCCTTGTCTGGGAAAAATCTATCCGTGAGGTAGCGCTCCGCAAACCGCACGGCCGCGTCTAATGCGCCAGCCTCATATTTTACGCCATGATGCTCTTCGTATTTTGGCTTGAGCCCACGCAACATCTCGAGCGTTGCCGCTGGCGTTGGCTCCATCACATCCACAGGCTGATAGCGACGTTCGAGTGCGGCATCCGGCTCAATATGCTTTTTGTATTCAGACCAGGTGGTCGCACCAATACAACGAATCTCGCCACGCGCCAAAGCGGGTTTCAAGATATTTGCGGCATCCAAAGAACCAGACGTGGAACCTGCGCCCACGATATTATGGATTTCATCGATAAATAAAATCACGTGCGGATCTTGTTTTGCTTCTTCCACAACCTGTTTCAAACGCGCCTCAAACTCTCCACGATACATGGTGCCAGCCACCATGAGCGCGAGGTCAACGCCAAGAATACGTTTGCCCTGAAGCACATCCGGCACATTGCCGCTGGCAATACGTTGAGCAAGTCCCTCGACGATCGCGGTCTTTCCTACGCCAGGTTCACCCAACAGGATGGGATTATTTTTTAGGCGACGACACAAGATTTCGATGACGCGATCTGTTTCCTCATCACGTCCAATCACAGGATCCAATAAAGCCGCGTTGTCCGGGGCTGTAAGATCACGCGCAAATACCTCCAATGCCTTGGGTTTGCGATCGCCAACACGCCCAGGACGCCCCTGAGCTTCTGGTGCTCCCTGCAACATCTCCTCTGGAGAGGCAGGGCCCTGTTCTTCTGGAGGCGCGACCCCAAGATCTGGAAATTTAGAGGTTGTTTTCAATATGCCGGTGACCTGCTCTTTGCCATTGGTGATGTTCATGCCCTGCGCTTCAAAAAATGCATGGACATCTGGCAAAGGCTGTTCCAACAATGCCGCGAGCAAATGTTCTGTACCAACGTACTTGTGCTCGTATTGATGGGCAATGAGCACGCACTTCTCGAGCAACGCCTTCACAGCTGGTGACAGGTCTGGGGCAATAGACGAGCCAGGCGCATGGCCCGTGGCAATGCCGCGGAACTGCGCCTCAGCTTTTTCACACGTGACATGGGAACGCATGAGAATCTCTGCACCAATCGATCCTTTCTCCTGCATCATACCCACCACAAGATCACCAGGCTCAACCAAAAAGCGGCCTTGCTGGATCGCAAACGTGAGAGCTTTATGCAAAGCCTCTTTGAGATGCGTGGTAAAGCGAGAGAGAAAATCAGCGTTCAACATAGCTAGTGCCCCATGGTGCGCAACTTTTGCACACGATCATCAATAGGTGGGTGAGTAGAGAAGAGACCAGCGAGCTTTTCGCTAAATCCCTGGTGTCCGTGTGGCTCTGCGATCCAAAGGTGTGCTGTGGCGTTTGGTGCGCGCTCCACGGCTTGACCGGCATCGCGAATCTTTTCCAGTGCACGAGCCAATCCTTCTGGATAGCGTGTGAGAAGAGCGCCAGATGCGTCCGCAAGATATTCGCGTCTCCGGCTAATGGCAAACTTGATGAGCTGACCAATGATCGGGGCGAGGATAATCACAGCGATTCCAAGGACCAGGCCCAAACCGCCGCCCTCATTGCTATCACGACGACGGAAGAGCGACCCGCGAAACATCCAATCAGCCAAAAGGGAAAGACAGCCCACCAACACTGCAACAAGCATCATCCAACGAATGTCCAAATTTTTTACGTGGGACAGCTCGTGAGCAATCACGCCCTCAAGCTCCTCATTTTCCATAATCTGCACCAGGCCGGTCGTGAGCGCAATGGAAGCATGTTCAGGATCGCGACCCGTGGCAAAGGCATTTGGCGCAGGATCGTCAATGAGGAAGATGCGTGGCATGGGTAAGCCGGCCGTGATGCAGAGATTCTCCACCAGATTCCAAACATAGGTGTTTTGTGCCCGTTCCGTGATTTGTTGTGCACCAGCCATGCTAAGCGCAATCGAATCACCCGCAAACCAGGAAACGAGCGTCATGACAATCGAGATAGCCATCGCGAATATCAAGCCGTCATAGCCAGCGCCCGTGACATAACCATACACATACCCAACCGCGGCCAACAGGCCGATGAAGAGTCCGATTAAAATGGCACTGTTACGTTTATTGGAGGCAATGTCTGCGTACATATTCAGAAACTCCCCCTTTCGAAGGGGGAGCGAGAGGGGGTTGGCGCCCTTGGCCCCCACCACCCCTAACCCCTCCTCCGGGAGGAGGGGGATCAGATTAGAATTGAACGTTTGGGGTCTCTCGTTCCTGTGCATTCCCAATCTCGAAGAACTCGTAGGCTTTGAATCCAAGCATATTGCCGATCAAGTTGGTCGGGAACACCTGGAGTTTGGTGTTGAAGTCACGGACATTGCCATTGTAAAAGCGGCGAGAGGCCTGCACCTTATTTTCCGTGTCAGAGAGCTCATCCTGCAATTTGAGGAAATTCACGTTGGATTTGAGTTCTGGATACGCCTCTGCAACCGCGAACAACGACTTAAGCGTGCCAGCCAACGCATTTTCTGCCTGGGCCTTTGCCTCAGGAGACTGCGCCCCCATGGCCGCAGAACGTGCGAGCGTGACCTTTTCGAACACGCCAGACTCGTGCGTGGCATATCCCTTCACCGTATTGACGAGGTTTGGGATCAAATCATAGCGACGCTTGAGCTGTACATCGATATCAGACCACGCTTCCTGCGTTTGGTTACGCAAGCGAATAAGGCCGTTATACGTAAGGACAAACCATCCGGCGATCAACACGACCGCAATGAGAATAAGCCAGCCGATTGTCATAGAAAATGGCGTTATTGAGCGATGAGTTATACGGAAATCATAGGGGAATCGAAGAAAAACGTCAATGTAGCCAAGAAGGGTTGACATGAGAGGCGATTTGCTGGTTATATACGGTCGGTTCCGAACAACCGAGGTGATTGTCATGACGGGCGAAACCAAAATCAGCGACCTCACCATGCTTGGGTATCTCGTCCTTCTCACCCTGACGACCAAGGACACGACCTTCAACTTCGCAGGCATGAAAAAATGGCTGGCCGAACAAGCCAATTGGCAAACGCACGGAGAACAGCTTAACAACGAGATCTTCAGACTCTTGGAGCTCGGCTGGGTAGATTATGTCGGCGGGGTTTTCCGGATCTCGCAGACCGGGCAACACGCCCTTATCCAGTACAAAGCCTTCGCTTACATCAGCGACCTCCGGCACGTGCTCCCGGCACGTGTGCCGGGGATGGACGAAGCGGGGGCCTAGCAAACAAGGGCCACAAACCAACACTCTTCGGGCGTAACTAAAACGCTCGATTTTTTTAGAATCAAGGAAAAACGTCAATGTTGCCAAGGAGGGTTGACACGAGAGGCGTTTTCTGATCAGATGCAAGCGGTTCACAGAGCCAAAGGAGACCTGCCATGGGTTCCAAGCCCTTTATCAAATACCTCATCATGCTTGCACTCACGGAGAAAGACAAGCAGTTCAACTCGGACGGACTACAGGGGCAACTTGAAGCGCGATTCGGGGTATCCATCCTCGATGATCTGAGTTTTCGGGCCAGCAGGTATCGCGCCGCTTTGCATGAGCTCCTCGAGGGGGGCCATGTCGATGTTCGAGACGGATATCTTCACCTGACGCCTCGTGGCCTACGCGTTCTCATCAACGACAGCCTCTTCGCTTACATCAGCCAACTCCGGCAGGCGCTCCCGGCTCAAGCGCCAGAGACAGACGAACCAGAGGCCTAACAAACAAAGGCCACAAACCAACACTCTTCGGGCGTAACTAAAACGCTCGATTTTTTATTGAACGAGTACTCGTCATCCTGAGCGGAGCGAAGCGAAGTCGACCTGTCCCGATCAAAGCATCGGGAAGGATCTTCGATCGGACGGGCTCATCGAGGATTCTTCACTGCGTCTCCGCCGGCTGGCGGACTGCGTTCAGAATGACGATAAACAGTATGATGACATTTTTACGCCCTTTCCCTATGATACCCCCGTTATGCAACCATCTATTTTCAAGTCTTATGATATTCGTGGACGTGTGCCGGAGGAGCTGGACATGCCTGCGGCGCGGCGTATCGGAAAGGCTTTGGCGCAGATCTACAAGCCAAAACACGTTCTTGTGGGTCGAGACATGCGTACAACGTCGCCGGAGCTTGAACAAGCGCTGATCGAGGGGCTCGTGGGCGCTGGCGCAAATGTGACGATGATTGGCTTGTGCTCCACACCCATGTTCAATTTTGCGGTTGGGAGTGCTGGCGACACGATTGACCTTGGTGTCATGGTGACTGCCTCGCATAATCCGGCGATCTATAATGGCTTCAAGCTCGTACAGACAAACGCGGTGCCGATTGGACAGGGGAGCGGCATGGAAGAGTTGCGCGCGCTCGCTACCTCTGACGAGCCGCTCTTGGACGGAACAGCGCGTGGAACTATCGACGCAGATGACACGGTGCTTGATCGCTACATGCGTCGCGTGACGGAGCTTGCGCAGATGCCGCAAGAAATGCCCAACTTCCACGTAGCGATCGATGCAGGCAATGGCATGAACGGACTGACGCTTCCGGTGATCTCACGACGATTGGGCGATAGTCGCATTATTTCATTATATTGGGAGCTTGATGGCTCTTTTCCGCATCACGAAGCAAATCCTCTCAAAGGAGAAACCCTCGCGGATTTGCGTTCTGCCGTAAAACGCGAGCATTGTCATTTTGGCGTGGCGTTTGATGGCGATGGCGATCGTGTGGGTTTTATGGATGAGCTTGGCGTGGCCATTCCGGGCGACATAATGACCGCGCTCTTTGCACGCGAACTCTTACGTGAACATCCTGGAGAAAAAATCCTCTTTGACTTGCGCGCTTCTTGGTCGGTACCGGAAATCATTGCGGAGCAAGGCGGCGTTCCGGAAATGTGTCGCGTGGGTCATGCACATATCAAGCGACAAATGCGTGAAACCAACGCCATGTTCGCCGGAGAAATGTCCATGCACTTTTACTTCCGTGATCTGTGGAATTGCGAAGCAAGTGATCTTGCCATGCTCCTCCTCGCGAAAATCGTTGCGCGGGAAAACAAACCTCTCTCGCAAATCTGGCGGCCGCTTGTGCGCTATAGCCACTCCGGAGAGATAAACTTTCACGTAGAGGATGCACCGCAACTCATGAAAACCATTGAAGAAGCGTACGCGACGAAACAACCAACGGCTGTCTCGCATCTTGATGGCGTAAAGATGGAATGGAAACAAGGCGCATCAGATGATTGGTGGTTCAATCTACGTGCATCAAACACAGAGCCGCTTCTTCGTTTGAACCTAGAAGCAAGAACGCCCGAAGAAATGGAAAAACGAAAAGCTGAACTCACGCGGCTGATTCAATCGTAATATGCTCGGTATTTTTGACTCTGGTATCGGTGGGCTGACCGTGGTTCGCGAACTATTGAAACGCTCTCCACAAACCTCATTTGTGTATCTTGGAGATACAGCCCGCTGGCCATATGGCAACAAAGCTCCAGAAACCGTACAGCGCTATGCTCTTGAAGATGCGCAATTTTTGATAGATCGCGGCGCAACCGACATTGTCGTTGCCTGCAACACGGCGTCTGCACTCGCGCTCGATCAACTTCGAACGGCATTCCCAACCGTGCGCTTCTTTGACGTCATCTCACCCGCGATCTCTGCCGTGCAATCTCAATCATGGAAACGCGTTGGCGTGATCGGTACACGTGCGACGATCGGTTCACGTATTTATGAAATGCGGCTCAAAGAAGAGCGGCCGTCTCTTGAAGTGCTGTCCGTGGCCTGTCCATTATTTGTGCCGCTTGCGGAAGAAAATTGGGGACAATATCCCGAAACCAAACGCATTGCCCGACGTTACCTCGCGCCTTTGCGACAAAAACAAATTGAAGCGCTCATCCTTGGTTGCACACACTATCCGCTCCTCGTAGACGTGATCAAAGCATCTCTTCAACAACGCGTGCATATCGTTGATTCTCCTTCTGCGTTGCTGGATGATATCCAACGTGATGCGCCTGAAATTCTCGATCAACACGGTACACCGGAACAACGCTTTTTCTTCACAGATGTTTCCGCACATACAGATGCTGTTGCCTCGCGATGGCTAGGGAGAACGATCAAAGGAGAAAGAGCGGAGATATAAAAAACCGCCTTCAAGAGCCAGGCGGGGGAAGAGAAAGCTGTGGGATAGAGGAGCGTAACTCGGCCAAGTCGCCGTAGTAGGCAACGGGGTAGCCAACGATGTCGATCCACTGGTCATCTGGTGAGGAAATGGTTTTCTCTGGACCAAGCTCGTCTTGCGTGGATCTGGTGATGACTACGTCGAATGCCCCACTGGCATTCTTGCAGGCGATCACTTCGAACGGAAACATCGCGGCAAACAACTTAAGATACACCTCTACAGATGCCGGCTCAGGAAGGACACCCTCCAATAAAAGGACCGTCGGTGTGTGCTCTGCCTCCGCAAGGACAGCCTCGTTAATGGTAGCTATCAGCTCTTCTACGCTCATGCCGAACGTATTGATCACCAAACCAAAAGTCTGATTTTTCTGTGCGGCCGCCGTGTTCACAGGCGTAAGCACAATGAGGTAGGCGAGGGTAATGAGCAGATCTTCCATCAAACCTTCTCCCTTGTTTGTTCCTTGTGATGTAGAATAGCCACACAATAACGTTTTTGTCCAGATCCAACGACTCTGCTAATCTGACCCCAATCCCATGACTACTATCCTTATCTTCCTTCTCGTTCTCACGGTATTGGTCCTTATTCATGAGTTTGGCCATTACTTTGCGGCGCGTCTTTTTGGTGTAAAAGCAGAAGAGTTTGGCTGGGGCTTTCCTCCTCGTGCCATTGGTTTTGTGCGTGTAAACGGCAAATGGAAGCGTGTGTCCGCAGATGACAAAACCGAATACGCAAACACGGTTTGGTCGCTCAACTGGTTTCCCTTGGGTGGTTTTGTGCGGCTGAAGGGTGAAGAGGGAGTCAACGCAGATGATAAAGACTCTTTTGCCTCCAAAAAAAGCTGGCAACGTCTCATCATTATTGCCGCAGGCGTAATCATGAACTGGCTCCTTGCCGCGGCTATTATCTCCTTTAGTTTTGCCGTGGGTGTTCCGGCGCAAGTAGACGAATCTCTAGCTGGCGCAAATGTTCGTGATCCAAAAATCCAAATTGCAGACGTGCTCGCAGAATCTCCAGCCGCAACCGCAGGCATTCAGCCCGGAGATTTTCTCGTGGCTGTGAATGGCGTGAACGTCGCCAAGTCAGAGGCCGCGCGTCAAAGTTTGGGGGAGCTCTCAAAAGAGGGCACAACACTCCCGATCACCGTTGAACGCGCAGACAAACTCCTCACGCTTGAAACGCACCCAGCTCTCCTCAAAGAACTGGGTCGTCCGGGACTTGGCGTTTCGCTTGTGGATACAGCCATCGTCCGCTTTCCCATTCATCTCGCCATTTACCGTGGGTTTGTCACAACCGGCCTTTACACCAAGTTGATTCTCACAGGACTGTATGATCTTGTGCACGATCTGCTCGTGCAACGCGAAGTCACGGCTCCGGTTTCTGGTCCGATCGGCATTGCGGTCATGACCGGCCGTATTGCCAAGCAAGGATTTTGGAACATGATGCAATTTACCGCGCTTCTCTCGCTCAATCTCGCGGTCATCAACTTCTTTCCCATCCCAGCACTAGATGGTGGACGCGCGGTGTTCATTGCGCTTGAATGGATACGCCGTCGTCGCGTCAAAGCTTCTTTTGAAGCAACGCTCCACAAAATCGGCTTCCTCGTGCTCATGGCGCTGGTCGTTCTCGTCACGATCCGAGATGTCCGCCAATACGGCGGCGTCATCTGGACTGGAATCAAACACATGGTCGGACTCTAATCTCCAACGTATGCATATTATCGAACAGCTCCACGCGCTGGAGCAATCTGCCACGGAAGCATTCTCGTCTGCTCAAACATTGGGTGATCTTCAGCTTTTGGAGATTCGTTTTTTGGGACGCAAAGGTGAGCTCACCACCATTCTGCGTGGCCTTGCTGAAGTGTCCGCAGAGGAACGGCCAAAGGCAGGCTCTGCAGGCAATGAGACGAAAATTGCTCTCGAAGCCGCCGCAAAAGAGGCGCACTTTCGTTTGGAGCAAGGCGCAGTGAGTGAAAAACTTTCTGCGGAATGGGTTGACATGACAGAGCCTGGCACTCAGCCGCCCGTGGGGCATCGCCACATCATGTCGCAAGCCGTGGAAGAAATCACCGAGCTCTTTGAACGCGTGGGTTTTTCTCGCGTACGCTATCCAGAGGTTGAGTGGGACTATCATGTATTTGAGTCGCTCAACATGCCCAAGGATCATCCAGCGCGCGATGACTGGGAAACATTTTTCATGGACGCGGAACCTTCAGCTAAGTGGGGGCGTATGTTACTGACCACACAAGCCACGAGCGGCACCTCGCGCATCCTCGCGAATAACAAACCGCCGATTCGTGCGTTTAGCATTGGCAAAACCTACCGTCGGCAAATCGACGTGACGCACGTGCCCATGTTTCATCAGATTGACATTGCGTATGTGGATGAAGGTGTGTCTGTGGCGCATTTGCGCGGCATGATCGAGTATTTTGCCAAGAGTTTTTACGGCCCAGATCGCAAAACGCGTTTGCGTCCGTATCATTTTCGTTTTACAGAGCCCTCCTTTGAAATCGACGTATCCTGCGGCGTATGCCATGGCACAGGCAAACTCGCACAGGGAGAAAAATGCCGCACCTGCAAACAAGGCTGGCTTGAGCTCGGTGGATCCGGCATGTTGCACCCGAATGTTTTGAAAGCCGCAGGCATTGATCCAAAAAAATATTCTGGCCTGGCATTTGGCTGGGGGGTGGAGCGTACCTACATGATGAAAGAAGGATTGAAATTGGACGACATCCGCGGACTCTATAAAAATGATCTTCGTTTTCTCGAACAGTTTTAGCATTATGAATCTCCTCATTTCGCACGATTGGTTGCGCGAATACGCAGACATCAAAGGCACAGCCGAAGAGGTTGGTGCGCGCGTTTCGCTTTCTGGCCCTGGCGTAGAGCGTCTCTACCCACAAGGACAAGATCTCCAGGGCATTGTGCTTGGACATGTCCTCAAAGTGGACAACCACCCAAATGCCGACAAGCTTCGTCTTGCTTCGGTTGATGTTGGCGAAAAGACGCTTTCCATTGTCTGCGGTGGCTCAAACCTCGTGGAAGGTCAGTGGGTTGCTGTGGCAACGCTCGGCTCATTTGTGCGCTGGCATGGCGAAGGCGATCCAGTCGAACTGAAACCTGCAGAAATTCGCGGCGTACCTAGCGAAGGCATGATTTGTGCGGCAAATGAAATCGGTCTGTTCGATGCATTTCCGCATGCAGAACGCGAAATCATGGATGTCGGTGCTTCTCTGCCAGATATGAAACTCAAAGCAGGCACGCCCATGGCGCGCGTCCTTGGATTAGATGGTGACACCGTGATGGATGTGGAAGTGACGAGCAATCGCACGGATTTGATGAGCATGGTAGGCATGGCGCGCGAAGTCTCCGCTATTTTGAAACAACCTTTTACATGGAAACCTTCCGCGCTTCCATCGATCAAAGGAAAAGGGGAGCCTGTGCACGTAACGGTCAACGCGGAAACGCTGTGCCCGCGGTACATGGCGATTCGTATTGACGGCGTCCATGTTGGACCATCTCCTTGGTGGCTCAAGCGTCGGCTCCTTTCCGCAGGATTGCGCCCAATCAACAACCTCGTGGACATCACAAACTACGTGCTCTACGAATTGGGTCAGCCTATGCACGTGTTTGACGCAGACAAACTCGCCGGAGAAAAGCTCGTCGTACGTAAAGCAAAGCAAGGCGAGCAAATTGCGGCACTTGATGGCAAAACGTATGAGCTCGACGAGTCCATGCTCGTGATTGCAGATGCGGAAAAGCCCGTTGCTATTGCTGGTGTGATGGGTGGTCAAGACACGGCTGTCACGTCAGGGACAACCTCTATTATTTTCGAATCTGCCACGTTTGACGCTGTCTCTGTTCGTAAAACCGCTCGCAAATTGAACTGCTATTCAGATGCGCAATTGCATTTTGAAAAAGGACTTTCCACCGAAGCCACCACAGATGCCTTGGGACGAGCCGTTGAGCTGTGTCTTGAATTGGCAGGCGGGACTGTCTCTGCAAAAGCTACAGATGTGCGTGCCACGCCCTACAAGGCCACGCAAGCAACAGTAGAAACAGACGATGCCAACCGCCTCATGGGCGTGACGCTGACGCCAAAGGAGATGGCAGACACGCTCAAGCGATTGGGCTTTACCGTCAAAAAGGCTGACAAGAAACACATCACAGCCGTGGCTCCGTGGTGGCGCGATCATGATATGGAAGAAGGATGTGATCTCGTGGAGGAGATTGCTCGCATGTACGGGTATGCCAAAATTCCGGCGATTATCCCAGGAGGCGTCAGCACCATCCCGCGCGATCCAACCTTGGTCTGGGAAACGCGTCTACGCCATCTCGCACAATCTGCTGGCCTGACAGAGGTCTACACCTACTCGTTTGTCTCACGCGCCATGCAAGAGCGTAGTGGTTATGATCCGGTCAAAATGTTGCGCATTCAAAATCCCTTATCTGAGGATTTCGAATTCATGCGCACGTCACTCCTGCCATCTTTGATCGATGTGGTCGCGCAAAACCAAGAACGCGCTCGCACCCAACGTCTCTTTGAAGTCGCGAATGTCTATATCGTACAACCGCAAGGCCTGCCAAAAGAAGAACCTCACCTTTCTGCCGCATTCTTTGGAGGTGAGAAAGGATGGAAAGAGGCAAAGGGATTTGCGGAACGCGTCTGTCATGATCTTGGCATCACAGAGCTCACATGGAAACGCTTGGAAGATGATGATTTTTGGCATCCAGGACGCACGGTTCAGGCTTTTGTCGGCGAGCATCTCATTGGCACCATCGGCGAATTACATCCACGACTCGCAGAAGCTTGGAAATTGGAGGAGCGTCTTGCATTTGTAGACATGCCCCTGAACGAAGTCTTTGCTCACGCTTCAACCGTCAAACAATACACAGCGCCCGCGATTTTCCCTGAAGCGAAACGCGACCTTGCCCTACTTGTCCCACGCAAAACAGAAGTTGCAACCATCATCGAGGTCGTCCGCGCGCAAAGCTCTTTCTTGCGGCAAGTCGAGTGGTTTGACACGTTTGAAGGAAAGGGGATTGAGCCAGGAAAAAAATCCGTAGCATTCCACCTCACCTTTGGCGCAGACGATCGCACGCTTGAGACGGCAGAAGTGGAGAAGGCCATGGAAGAAATCCGCCAAACACTCAAAGACAAAGTAGACGCTGAAATTCGGTGACAAACGCGTGGCGTTCTGCTATTATTCTGACGTATGCTCCTTGCCACCACTCAAGACACGTTCTATCTTGTCGCCTCCATCTGTCTCGCGCTTATCACGATATTTCTCGTGTGGGGATTGTATGAACTTGCACGACTTGTTCATCAAACCAATGACATGGTGGATGACACGCGTAATAAAATAGAACGCCTTGAAACAGCCCTCATCACCATTGGCGAACGCTTTGCCTCGGTCTCGCAATATGTCGGACTGATAGCCGCAGGTGCAAAGGAAGTGATTGGGATGGTGCGGCAGGACAAGGGAAAAAAGAAACGCTCTGCGTCACGCGACGAGGACGAGGAATAGCATCATCATAAAAAAGAGCGGCGCTCACAGGGGTGGGTGCCGCTTTTCCGTTATGCCGTGATGCGCTCACGCGAGGGGACGTAGCGCAGAGGGATGATGCTCACGGCATGCGGTTCGACGAGTACCTGGATCTCACGCAGGCCCGTGACGTCGTCCAGGAAGACGTACGCCAGGAAGTTGTTCGGCTGGCCGGGGAGCTCGCGCTCTCGGGAGAAGAGCGTCTCTCTCCTGCGCAACCCCTCGACGCCCACGAGGAGCGCGGACCAGGCTTGGTCCGCCGAAAGCTCCGGGAAGATGTCGTGAGCAAACCCCGTGGTGAGCTCGATCTTCGGATAGCTCTCCAAGACGCGGAGAATCCGCTGAAGGTGCGTGAGGAAGTGCGCAGACATTTCCGGCTGTTGCATGGACAGATCCTTTCGCGACGAGAACGAACCGTGCAAGATGTACCCGAAATCCATGTTCCTGTCAAGCGTGGCCTGAGGCTCCATCTTCCCTCCCGCACGCGAGGTCGTTACCATGGCCAGGTCATTCATACGATTCTCCAGGGCTTGCCCGTCAGGAGAACATGCTTTCTATGCCAGAACCTGTTCCACAAACACCCATCCCGCCATCACCGTTCGTCCATCTCCACACGCACTCCATGTACTCGCTCTCCGATGCGCTTGGAGACGTCGATGAGATCGTGGCGTACGCAAAATCCCTTGGCTATGATGCCATTGCCCTCACAGATCACGGCGGCATGTACGGCGCTATCGAATTTTACGAGCATGCCGTGAAAGCTGGCCTTAAGCCCATCATTGGCACAGAGGCAAACGTGGCGCCGAACAAGCATACAGACAAGCGCCCAGGCATAGATACACGTCTCACGCACATCACACTCCTCGCAGAGACGATCGAGGGATATCATAATCTTTTACAACTCACTTCCACAGCCTTTCTCGAGGGTTTTTATTATAAGCCGCGCATTGACCGCGACCTGCTACGCCAATATCACACCGGCCTTATTGGATTATCTGGTTGCTTGAAGGGGTCGATTCCTCAAGCGCTTCAATCACACGACCCAGAACGCGCGGAACAGCTCTTGCGTGAGTTTCAGGATATCTTCGGCGTAGAAAATTTCTTTCTTGAACTCGTCCATCATCCAGAATCACCGAGCCAGCTTGAAGTAAACGATCTCTTGATCCAGCTTGGCAAAAAAGTCGGCGCACCGCTCGTTGCCACAAAGGACGTGCACTATCTTCACGAAGACGATCGTGAAGCACAGGACGCGCTTGTGTGCATCCATGACGGTAAACAGCTGACAGATACGCATCGAACCTCCATGGCATTCATGGATGCATCGCTTTCCTCTCCAGAAGTCATGGTAGAGGCATTCAAGCATATCCCCGAAGCCATTGAGAATACACGCAAGATCGCGGATCGATGCAACGTGAAGCTGGAACTCGGAAAAAATCTGCTTCCCAAGTTCGAGGTGCCAGAAGGGGAAACAGAAATGACCTATTTACATAAGCTGTGCGAAGTCGGTTTTGAGGAGCGTTATGGTACCAACGATCCAAAACGTAAGGCAGAGGCGCATGAACGTCTGGAGTTTGAATTGGCGACTGTGGAGCGCATGGGTTTCCCTGGATACTTTTTGATTGTGCAGGACTATGTGAACTGGGCAAAGAATCATGGCGTGGTTGTGGGCCCGGGTCGTGGATCTGCCGCTGGTTCGATCGTGGCATACGTGCTCAAGATCACCAACCTCGATCCGCTCTACTACGGATTGCTCTTCGAGCGTTTTCTCAATCCTGATCGCGTGTCCATGCCTGATATTGATATGGACTTTGATGACATCCAGCGCAAAGATGTCATTCAATACGTTTCAGAAAAATATGGAGCAAATCGTGTCGCTGGCATCATCACCTTCGGCACTATGGCTGCGCGTGCCGCTGTGCGAGATGTGGGACGCGTCCTTGGGTTTGAATATGGCGATGTGGATCGTATCGCTAAAGCTGTGCCACCACCGGTGCAGGGCAAACACATCCCTCTCAAACAATCCATCATCGACGCGCCAGAGCTTAAGCAAATGTATGACGGCGATCCTCGCGTCAAACGGTTGATTGACCTGGCCATCAAACTCGAAGGCACCACGCGCCATGCCTCGCAACATGCGTGCGGCATTGTGATTGCGCCAAGGCCACTCGTGGAATTCGCACCTCTGCAAAAAGCCCAAGGTGGCGATGTGGAGCAAGTCATCCAATACTCCCTGCATTCCACAGAAGTCTCCGGTCTCTTAAAGATGGACTTTCTCGGTCTCTCTAACTTAACCGTGATTCGTGAGGCGCTCGAAATAATCGAGGCAGTCCATGGCGTAAAAATCAACATTGAAACCATCCCACTCGACGATCAGGAGACATTTGAACTCCTTGGCCGAGGTGATACAACCGGTGTGTTTCAGTTGGAATCTGACGGCATGAAAAAATATATCCGTGAGCTCAAACCCACGGTCATTGAAGACATCATCGCCATGGTCGCCCTGTATCGTCCAGGCCCCATGCAATTTATCGACTCGTTTATCGCGCGCAAACATGGACGAGAGAAAATCGTCTACGAACATGAACTATTGAGAAATGCCCTTGGCAATACGTATGGCATCCCCGTCTATCAGGAGCAGGTCATGCAAGTCTCCAAAGATATGGCAGGATTCACGGGCGGCCAGGCTGATACGTTGCGCAAAGCCATGGGAAAGAAAATCGCCAAACTCATGGCAGAGATGCGTGTAAAATTCATCGATGGTTCCGTAGAACATGGTGTGCCTCGAGAAAGCGCAGAAAAAATCTTCACGCAATTCGAAGAATTTGCGGCGTATGGTTTCAATAAATCGCATGCGGCCTGCTATGCACTCATCGCCTATCAGACAGCCTACCTCAAAGCACACTACCCAGAATGCTTCATGGCCGCGCTCTTGAACTCGGATTGTCTCAATATCGAGCGTGTCTGCATTGAGGTGGAGGAATGCCGACGCATGGGCATTGAAGTCATGCCCCCAGATGTCAACGAATCATTCAGCCAATTCAGCGTGATCAAAGGCACGGACACACTGCGCTTTGGACTGCTTGCTATCAAAGGCATGGGGGAGGACGTGGTCGCGGAGTTTATCGCAGAACGCAAGAAAAACGGCCCCTACAAAGACCTCGCGGATTTTGCTTCTCGCGTCACAAGCAAATCTTTCAATCGACGGTCTCTTGAATCGCTGATTCGAGCCGGTGCGCTTGACCGTTTTGGCGAACGCAATTCGCTGTTCTTCAATATCGAGGCCATTCTTGACTATCATCGCCAAATTTCTCAAGAAGCAAAAACTGGGCAATTCAACCTCTTTGCCATGGCTGGGGCAGGGGATACCGTCAAAACAACAACCCCGCTCAAACTCAAACCCGCGCCGCAAGTCACACTGCGCGAAATTCTCTCCTGGGAAAAGGAACTGCTTGGCCTCTATGTCTCTTCCCATCCTTTCCGGGAATATTTCGAACGATTGCAGGGGCTTTTCATCCCCATCACATCACTCCACGAACATCGCAAAGAAAAAAGCGTGCGTATGGGAGGCATGATCGTGCAAGCGAAAAAGATCCTCACCAAAAACAATGAGCCCATGGTCTTCTTAAAAGTGGAAGACACAACAGGTGACATTGAAGTCGTTATCTTCCCACGCGTCTACAAAGATAAACCCGAAATCTGGACCACAGACAAGGCCGTGATCGTGAGTGGACGTTTGCAAGAAAAGGATGAAGATCTCAAGTTCATCGCCGAGTCTGGGTATGAGATCACCCCGGATAATATTGATGCGGTTGCGAAATACGTCGAAGGCACGGCACGACCAACGCCCGTCAATGCAGACGGGTCGCCCGCAGAAGCTCCTCCAGCGCGCGTGGAGCAGTCTGTGACCCTGTACCTCCGTGCACAACTCCCTGACTCCATTCTCCTCATGCTCCGAGGCATTCTCGACCAGCACCCTGGACGCTATCAAGTCTATTTTTCCGTGGACAATGCCGGAGGACGTCAACGTATCCTTTCCTCTTATCGTATTGCCTTTGATGAAATGATCGCCAAAGAATTAGAAATGATTCTCGGACCAGATACCGTGCGGACAAGTACTTGAGCATGTGCTATACTTCTAGCCGTATGTTAAAAAGTCGAGGCCGCACCTTGCTGACGCACAAAGCAACACCCCCGTCGTCAAAACCCGCGCCTTCCACCGCAAAGTTTTGGGCGACCGCGACGATCGGAGCCTTTCCTGTGGCCATGATCCTTAGCTCTTGGTACGGCGCTTCAATTTTAGGGGCATTTTTTACGGGCCTGTTTGCGTCTTTCATAACTATTTTGCTCAACGCCCTTATTGAACGCCGTTTATGGATGTTTGAAACACGTTGGCGTCTCATATTTGAGCATCCAGAGTTTTCTTTTCGCCTCGCGCTCGTATCTGGCATCTTTCTCTTGATCCTCGAAACAGGGCTTCTGATTTTCTTTTTTACTTCGCCATCCCTCGACAAAGCGTTGATCAACCTGGTGTTCAATCGACGTTGCCAACAGCCACAGGCAGGATACGTGAACCTCTGCGAAACACTTGAGACGCACTATCTCCTTGACGCAGAAACAGAGTAGGTCTTTTTCTTTTATGTCATCTCTCTCCTCCGATGAAACGACTTCGGCGGCCCTTTTTGAGGCAAGCCGTCGTATTCTTTATCCGTTTCTTCAAATCCTTTGTTACGGCAGTCTGATACTCATGCTCGCATCAGCGATCCTGTTTTCCCTAGCAGATGCGGGCTCCGCATCACTCCATCCGACGGTCGCAACGCTCATGGTAATAGCCATCAAAGCACAGAGCGTGGGATTACTGCCTTTTACCATCCTAACGAGTTTTGCGGCTCTGCTCTTCTTTCGTTTTTGGGAAAAAATTCTTGTATTTCTCCTACTTGTGACAATTGCCTGGCTCACAAAAGCCTAGCCAAGCGCGGGCCTCGTGTATTTTTGCTATACTGTTCTTTGTTCTATGCGCATCACTGTCCACGGCGCGGCTCGCGAAGTTACAGGCTCCTGCTATCTCATTGAAACAGACAAGACACGTGTCCTTTTGGACTGTGGCATGTTTCAAGGAAGCGCCTTTGTCGAAGCAAAAAACTTTGCCCCATTTGGCTTTGACCCTTCTACCGTGGACGCGCTCATCGTCACACACGCGCACCTCGATCACACAGGACGCATTCCAAAACTCGTCAAAGAAGGATTCCGGGGCAAAATTTACCTGACTCCGCCAACAGCACCTCTCACGAAAATCGTGCTCGAAGATGCCTATCAAATCATGCGTGATGACTTCAAACGTCATTACAAACCTTTTCTCTACGAAGAAGAGGATATCGCGCAAACCGTTGAACGGTTTGTTCCTGTGGACTATACCCATGCTGTGACGATCGGGGATGTGACGTTTCGCTTTCGTGAAGCTGGGCACATCTTTGGAAGTGCCTTTGTGGAACTTCACGAAAAAAATGGCGTGCACGTCACATTCTCCGGAGACATTGGCAATGAGCATACGCCCATTCTCCGCGACACGGCACAGCTCGCCAAAACGGACGTGCTTTTTCTGGAATCGACGTATGGCAATCGCGTGCATGAAGATGAGTCAACGCGCGAACTGCGACTCAAAGACGTTGTGACGCGCACCGCAAAAAATAATGGCGTGCTCATTATTCCCGCGTTTGCCATTGAACGCACACAGCAACTCTTATACGAACTGAACCACCTCGTTGAAAACAACCTTATCCCGCAAGTCGACACCTACCTCGACAGCCCCATGGCGATCCGTGCGACAGAGGTGATTGATGCCTTTCCTCAATACTACGATGCAGAGGCTCTTCGGCTCGTGTCAAAAGGGGATGATCTCTTCAATTTCACAGGCTTGCACCTTTGCCCCACCCGCGAAGAATCGAAACAAATCAACGAAGCACCGCGACCAAAAATCATTATTGCCGGCGCAGGCATGATGAACGGCGGACGCATTTTGCATCATCTGGTCCGCTATTTGAGTGATAAGAAATCTACGGTATTGATCGTGGGCTATCAGTCTTCCGGAACACTGGGGCGCAAGCTGTATCGCGGAGAAAAAGTTGTTGATGTGATGAGCGAGCAGGTGCATGTCCACGCCACGATTGAAAGCATTGGCGCCTACAGTGCTCACGCAGATCAGCAGATGCTCCTGCGTTGGGTGAAAGATGCGGAAGCGCTTCCCGGGCATATCTATTGCACGCACGGCGACGAAGGGGCTTGCGCGGCTCTTGCGACAGAACTCCAAACAGAGCTTGGTGCAGTGACTGATGTCCCGCGCTTTGGCGATACCATTACCCTATGATGAGCTGGTTTTCTCTTGCGATCGGAGGACATCTGGCAAATGCCGGCGCTTTTGTGATCGACAAGGCGCTTCTCACATCCTCTGTCAAACACAGCACTACGTACGCAGGCATGATCGGCCTTTTTTCTCTGGCAACCGTGGTTGCGGCGCCCTGGGCAAAGGATTGGCCGCCACTTGCGCTTCTTCCCGCGATTCTTGGATTTGGGGCGTTCTTTGTTTTTGCGCTCTGGACATTCTTTGAAGCGCTCCAACGCGCAGAAACCACACGCGTTGTCCCCATTGTCGGTTCGCTTGTTCCGGTATTCACGCTCTGTGGCACCATGTTCTTTTTTGCGGAGCGCCTCACAGAACGACAAGGCCTTGGATTCGGTCTCCTTCTCATTGCCACCATTCTTCTCACGCGCGGTGGAAGCAAAAACAGCCGTCTGAATCTTACGACCGTTGGCCTCGCCACTATCTCCGCCCTGCTCTTTGCCGCGGCATCACTCTCAGGCAAATATGTTTTCGAGCACATGGATTTTGTGGGAGCCTTTGTCGCGTCCCGTGTGGCGGCAGGACTCACAGGCATCTTGATCCTCGCCATAGCCACAAAGGCTCGCCAGGAACTCTTCCACCTCTTTACCGCAAAGAAAACCAAGCCTCAAAAAAATGCTCCACGACATCCTGTGGCCTGGATGGTCGTCGGCCAAGCGAGCGGCGCCATTGGCTTTCTCTGTGTCCACCTTGCCATTGCTGATGGCAGTGCCGCGATCGTAAACGCCCTCCAAGCCGTGCAATATGCCGCAATCGTGCTTGTCGCCTGGTTTGGTGGCAAGCAGCTTGCAACACTCTTGCATGAAGAACGCACAGGAAAAATACTCCTGATCAAAAGCTCGGCGATTATCTGCGTTGCCATTGGCCTTGTCCTTATTTCCACCACATGAAACGTCTCGTAACCACCCAAGCGCCTAAGCGCTCTCCCTTTTGGCGCTACCTCAAAATCTCCTTGCTTGTTTTCGGGCTTGTCATCCTTGGACTGATTCTTTTTCTCTTTGTAGGACGTGCACAAAAACAAACAGAGACCGTTTACGGCGTTACCTGGAGTGCGACCTACGCGCGTTATCTCGGCATTGATCCCGTACAAGGATTAGAGACGGTCCTCAATGAGCTTGGGGTCCGTGATTTTCGCATCCCTGCCTATTGGACTGAAGTCGAACCCTCTGCCGGGAACTTCACGTTTGACACAGTACGCGCACAATTGGATGCCATTGCACAACGTGGAGGCACAGCCATCGTCTGCCTGGGCGGCAAACAACCACGCTGGCCAGAATGGTGGATACCGGAATGGATCAAAACACGCCCCGCAGAAGAGATGGAGGTTGCCCAGCGCAACTACGTCGAGCGTACTTTTCAAGCACTCGCATGGCATCCTGCCATTGTGGCGTGGCAAGTGGAAAGTGAGCCATCATTTTCTGCGAGCTTTGGGCATGGCGTCAAACAACGTGAAGCCTTTCTCCGTGAAGAAATGCAACTCGTACGACAACTAGAAACACAATACGCCACCTACACAGAAACAACCCCACGCCCGATTTTTACAACAGAATCCGGTGAGCTTTCTTGGTGGGGACATTTTGGGAACGAAGTCGATGGCATTGGCACAAGCGTCTATCGCACAGTCCTCATGCCAGGCGGATATGTCCTACGCTATTGGTTTCTCCCTCCCTGGTTTTACGCACGCAAGGCATTGCTTGTTCGCCCATGGGTCAAAGAAGTTTTTGTGAGTGAGTTTCAGATGGAACCTTGGGTGCCAGGCGGCATCATTGATGCAACGCTGGATCAGCAGTTCCGCACGTTTGATCTGGAACAAATGCAAAAGAATTTCCACTATGCAGAGCGTATGCCACAGTCACCAATTTATTTTTGGGGAGTTGAATGGTGGTTGTGGATGAAAGATCGTCACAGCCATCCAGAGTTCTGGGAAACAGCAAAACGATTTTTTGCAAAATAAAAGCACCGTGGGTTAGACGGTGAGGAACCAGCAGAGAGAGGATCTCCGCGGCTGAGTAGGCAACGAGCGAGTGGCCGCGTCCGCGAAGAAGTGATCCGCGCCTGTGACAAGCGGGGAGAGGTGTTCTGCGTGCAGGCGCGGGAAGAAGCCGTTACGCACCGAAGCAGTCGGGCAGGAGCGATCCGGGATCACGAGCGGCCTCTCCAGGCCCCGCGCCCCGAACCACGAACGCATGGTTCGCCGAGGGGCGCGTGTCTGCACAGTGCTCTCACCGCGACCCCAGTCCTCGATAAACCAGTCCAGGCCCACGCCTACCCAAAAGGCAAGCGCGCACCAGCCAAGCACCAAAGCCTGGTTGACCAGAGGCAACGGAGCAGGCGGAGGCGTCCAGAGAGCCCTGTACGGATGTTTTTCCATGATTCCTCCTCCACAAAACCTTACCGTCCGCCATACAATCCGTCAAAGACACCAAGCCCCTCGCAACCCTAGCGTGGGTTTTTTATATCCTCTTGTATTGACGGATTTGAGAAAGACGAGTATCCTTCGGCCATCGCTGATCCGCCTGAGGCGGATTTTAGATCAATGACTATGGATATTCGCAACGTCGCCCTCATCGCCCACGTCGACCACGGCAAAACCACCCTTGCTGACTCGCTGTTGAAGCAGTCAGACACCTTCCGCGAACGCGGTTTGGAAGGGGAGACTGTGCTCGATATGAACCCACTCGAACGCGAGCGGGGTATTACGATTCTCGCAAAGAACGTCGCTGTCATGTACAACGGCGCAAAGATCAACATCGTGGACACTCCAGGCCACGCAGATTTCGGGGGAGAAGTGGAGCGCATCATGAACCTCGTGGATGGCGCCCTCTTGCTTGTGGATGCCAAAGAAGGTCCTATGCCTCAAACACGCTTTGTCTTGAAAAAAGCCATTGAGGCTGGCCATCGCATTATCGTGGTCATCAACAAGATCGACAAACCAGATGCGCGACCAGACTGGGTGCTCAATCAGACATTCGACCTTTTCGTGAGCCTTGGCGCTTCAGATCGCCAGACGGATTTCCCTGTGGTCTACGCGTCTGCCAAGCAAGGCAAAGCAGGATTGGACGACAACCTCGCAACCATGACGGACATCCGCCCTTTGTTCGAGACGATCGTCAAAGAAATCCCCGCGCCCATTTTGGATGAAAACGGCCCGCTCCAAGTATCTGTCGCAAATATCAGCTACGACAACTACAAAGGCAAAATGGCCATTGGCCGCGTGATTCGTGGCACCTTCCGCCCAGGCCCTGTCATGTGGATCAACCGCGAAGGCAAGCAACAGCCAGCAAAAATCACCAGCGTCATGGGCTTCATGGGATTGAGCAAGGCAGAAGTGACAGAAGCCGCGGCTGGCGAAATCGTGGCATTTGCAGGCATCTCTGAAATCAACATCGGCGAAACCGTCGCAGACCTGAATCAACCAGAAGCGCTCCCTGTCATCAAGATTGAGGAACCAACCGTCAAAATGACCTTTGGCGTCAACACCTCACCGTTTTCCGGCAAAGAAGGCCAGTTCACCACGTCACGCAACATCAAAGATCGCTTGGATCGCGAATTGCAAAATGACGTGGCTCTCCAAGTAGAGCAGATCCAAGAAGGAACATTTACGGTCTGCGGCCGTGGCGAACTGCATTTGGCTATCTTGATCGAACGCATGCGCCGTGAAGGTTTTGAACTGCAGGTTTCTCGTCCGCAAGTCATCTTCAAGGAAATCGACGGCAAGAAAATGGAACCTTTTGAAGAGGTCACCATCGAATGCCCAGAAAACATGAATGGATCTGCCATTGAAAAAATGAGCAGACGCCACGGCGAAATGAAGGACATGCGCGTGGAAAACGGCACAGCCTATCTCCAATTTGAAATCCCAACCCGTGGCCTCATCGGCTACCGCACAGAGTTCATGATGGACACGCGCGGCCAGGGCATTATCAACACACTTTTCCTTGGCTATCGTCCGTATGTCGGCGTGATCGAGGCCGCGCCTCATGGCTCGCTCGTAGCGCACGAATCCGGCACAGCCATGACCTACGGCATGCTCGCCGCGCAAGAGCGTGGCCAGCTCTTCATTGCACCAGGTACGGAAATCTATGAAGGCATGGTTGTGGGACAAAACGCCAAACCAGAAGATCTTGTGGTGAACATCTGCAAAGAAAAACGCCTCTCAAACATGCGTTCCAAAGGCGATGGCGTCTCAGAGGCTCTGACAGCACCGCGCAACATGTCCTTGGAGGAAGCACTGGAATACATCGGCGATGATGAGCTCCTCGAAGTCACTCCAAAAAATCTCCGCGTGCGCAAACTCTACCTCAAAGACTTTGAACGCAAGCGAGCAACACAACAATAACAAAACAGCCCCTCTCGTTGGGGGCTGTTTTGTTATTCGATGGCTGGACCTATGGAATAGTTTGTCCAGAACTCATCCGGGATGTCATGCACCAGACTGGCCCAATTTGGCCCCCAAAGGGCAATAGCGCGTGCTTCTGTCGGAATCCAGCGCATGGTCCCATACGCATCTACGACCACGTACACGGACGGAGCTGTCTGCGACTTTACGAGCGTGCCTGGTTTATACGTCACATTGCGAGACAAGCGATAGCCGCCCATGAACTCAATGGGCACGTTCAGCACATGTTTGAAATCTGGATACCAAGAAGAAAACGTCTCAAGATTAGGAAACACCATACGCTCGCTTCCGGGGAGCAGACAGGAAACCGCGCTATCCAGAATCGTGCGCGCCGCGTATTCGCACGCAAGGTCTCCCTGATTGATAAACACCGCATTTTGGTGATAGCGAACCGGATCAACATGCGTAAAATACTTATCATGCTCATTTGTCCCAAACGTATCCAGCCAAAGCATGACCGCGCGAATGTCTGCGAGCTCATACTCAATACGCTTGGTATCTCCTGTGTCTGACGTGATCGTCACGATGCGCGTGGGCATGCCAATCAATTGCGCATCTGCATTCAATCCCGCGCCGCCAGAATTGCCGGAAAAAATCTCTGCACTCGTCTGAATATACCCATCATCAAAGCGTCTAATTGCCCCCACTTGAATAGCAAGGGATTCGCTTTCTCCAGCATATCCCGCCACAGCAACATACTGGCCTGTTTCCGAAAACTCATGCGTTTTCAAAAAAGGAAATGGCTTCTCCGGGCTGTTTGCTGTGATAGGGCGCGTCATCTGCAGAATCGCAAAGTCATACCCTCGCTTTTCATCAAACCCATAACGCACTAAAGAGGCGCGATAAAAAAACTTGGGAAAGTCACGCGACTTATCAATCAATCCCACCACGCACGTGCTTGGCAATGCTCCTGTCTCAATATTGATCGCCACGTGCGCATTGGTGAGCACATACCCATCTGCATGGATCAACGAACCAGACCCCTGGCGATCACCGCACTGCACCCACACCACGGCCTGCAAACTCGAAAAGGGGAGGTCCTGGGCAAGCAGAGGTTTGACGAAACCGCCACAACCAATGACCACGAGACAGGCAACCGCGCAAAAAAAGGAGGAAGAACGCATAAGTATTTTCTATCCAAGACATCATACCCACTAGACAAACTGCCGTATAGTCCGGCCCCCATGTTCGTTCTGTTTGAGGTGTGCTATTCTGCGCCACATCCATACTTTTACGATTGACGATCTCTTCTTATGCGCCGCGAAGTCGTCCTGGATATTGAAACGCAAAATACTTTTCAAGACGTGGGTGCGTATAACCCAACGCTTCTTCATATTTCCTTGATTGGCGTGTATTTTTACGAAACAGACACGTTTGAAGCATTCCTCGAACCTGATCTTCCAAAACTCTGGCCGCGGCTGGAACGCGCAGACCGCGTCATTGGCTACAATACACGGGATTTTGATTTCCCATGCATGCAACAATACTACACCGGAGATTTTAAAAAGCTTCCACAACTCGATCTTCTCGTAGAGATCGAAAAGCAACTAGGATTCCGCATCAAGCTCGATGACGTTGCGCATGCCACGCTTGGCACTGGCAAATCTGGCACAGGTTTGATGGCCGTGGAGTTCTGGAAAAAAGGGGAGATCGAAAAACTCAAGGAGTATTGCCTGCAAGACGTACGTGTGACACGCGATGTCTACGACTACGCTCTGCAAAATGGCGAAGTCTATTTTCACGACCGCATGGGGCAAAAGCAACGCATCAACCTACCCATTCTCCCGCCTCTTCAAGAGGCGCGACCTTCCATAAACCTCTCCCTTGGCTTGTAAGATTGTTTTATCCACACGAACACCTGTTCGATACAAAACCCCTGTAAAAATGGGGCTCGCCCGTCCCTTTGCCCTTATGCTATGCTTTCGGCTAGACCACCAATGAGTGGTTTTGCCGTCGCCCAGGATTCCACGCCAAGGCCTGATCTTCCTTGATCAGACCATCCGTGGGCGAAGTCACTTTCAAGTTCATTCTTGTGTTAGCCATCCTATGCCGGACAAGGTCCTTTTTCGTGACTCTGCACAACAAGCGGCGCAAGCTGTTTGGCAGTACGTCACCTCTATCAAATCCATTCGTAAACGCGATGGGCGCGTGGAAACATTCCAAGCAGACAAGCTCGAAGCCTCTATCAAGAGCGCTATGCTTGAGGGCGGCATCAAAGACGCCGTAACCCATCGCAAAGCCACAGAACACATCCTCACGCGCCTCCGACAGCGCTTTGATGGCGTTGTGGTCCCTGCTTCCGAAGAAGTGCGCGATGTTGTTGCGCTCACGCTTATCGATGAAAATCTTCCCCAGGTTGCTCGGCTGTATTTGATGTTTCGTGCAAACACAGACCACACAAGCCAAGACCCTGTGTACGGCCGTGGCATCAAGGTCGCCCGTTTTTATTCGCGCCCTGGCATCCACCCTTACGATGAAATCGTCTGGGAAAAACGCGATGCCGTTATCACCAATGAAAAAGGAAAGGTTGTCTTTGAACAAAAAGAAGTAGAAACACCAAAGTTCTACTCCCAAACAGCAACGAACATCATTGTTTCCAAATACTTCCGTGGCAGAATCGGTACACCAGACCGCGAAACATCCGTGCGAAACCTCATTGACCGCGTGGCAAAAACCATCGCAGGTTGGGGTCGTCGCGGCGCCTACTTTGCCACCGCAGACGATGCACAAGCATTCGAAGACGAGCTGACAAGCATCCTCGTAAACCAACGTGCGGCCTTCAACAGCCCTGTGTGGTTCAATGTCGGCATCTCTCCAAAACCCCAATGCTCTGCCTGCTTCATCAACTCCGTGCAGGATGACATGCGGTCCATCATGAACCTGGCTGTGACCGAAGGCATGCTCTTCAAATATGGCTCTGGCGCCGGTTCCAATCTTTCTACGCTCCGCTCTTCCAAAGAAAACCTCGCACAATCCTCTGGCAAATCCTCTGGCCCTGTCTCCTTCATGCGCGGGTTCGATGCCTTTGCCGGCGTCATCAAAAGCGGTGGTAAAACACGACGCGCCGCCAAGATGGTCATTCTCAACATCGACCATCCAGATATCCCGGAGTTTATCTGGTGCAAAGCCAAGGAAGAAAAGAAAGCGCACACCCTGATCGAGGCAGGATACGATGGCTCCATGAACGGTGAAGCCTACAGCTCCATCTTTTTCCAAAACGCCAACAACTCGGTCCGCGTGAACGATGATTTCATGAACGCCGTGGAAGCAGATGCCGAATGGTGGACCAAAGCCGTCACAACAGGGGAGCCGTGCGAACGATTCCGCGCACGCGAACTCATGAACCAAATCGCTCAGGCCGCCTGGGAATGCGGAGATCCTGGTTTGCAATACGACACCACGGTCAATGATTGGCATACCTGCATCAACACAGACCGCATCCATGCCTCCAATCCGTGTTCCGAATACATGTTCCTGAATGACAGCGCCTGCAACCTCGCTTCCGTAAACCTCATGCGCTGTCGCACAGCAAATGGCGACTTTGACGTCGCCGCCTTTGAGCACTGCTGTCGCATCATGGCCACGGCGCAAGAAATCCTCGTAGGGTTCTCCAGCTATCCAACGCCAGCCATTGAACAAAACTCCCTGGACTACCGTTCCCTTGGTCTAGGCTACGCCAACCTCGGCTCCCTGCTCATGGCCATGGGCCTTGCGTACGATTCAAGCGAGGGACGTAACATCGCCGCGGCTATCACCTCTGTCATGTCCGGTGTGGCCTACGATCAATCTGCACGCATCGCAGAAAAGCTCGGCGCCTTTGCTGGTTACGAACGCAACCGCGAACCCATGCTTGCGGTCATTGGCAAGCACCGCACGGCCGCCTATGCCATGACTGCCGTCGCCGTCCCACCCGCACTCCTTGAACGCGCCCGCACCTGCTGGGACGAAGCTCTGGCTCTCGGCGAAAAGGCCGGCTATCGCAATTCTCAAATCTCCGTGCTCGCCCCAACCGGCACCATCTCGTTTCTCATGGATTGTGCGACGACCGGCATTGAGCCAGATATCGCTCTCGTAAAATACAAATGGCTTGTGGGTGGCGGCATGCTCAAAATGGTGAACGACACAGTCCCAGAAGCCTTGCATCGCTTGGGATACACAGAGCTCGAAATGCGCGCCATCCTTGACTACATCGATAAAAATGACACCATCGAAGGCGCACCGCACCTGAAGGAAGAGCATGTCTCCGTATTTGATTGCGCATTCAAAGCCGCAAAAGGCAAACGCTCTATCCACTACAAAGGCCACATCAACATGATGGCCGCGGTTCAGCCCTTCATTTCCGGCGCCATCTCCAAAACCGTTAACCTTCCCACGGAAGCTACGGTCGATGATGTTGCGCAGGTCTACATCGAAGCATGGAAGCTCGGCCTCAAAGCCGTAGCCATCTACCGTGACGGATGCAAACTCGCCCAACCACTCACCACCAGCATGGAAGAAGGCGGGAAAAAGAAAGAGCAAGTAAAAGAGGAGGCTCCAGCCGCTGTTGCCATCAAAGTCACCACACCTACACCGGTTGCCACAGCCACAGGCGAGGTCTATGTCCCACGTCGTCGCCTCATGAACGACGAGCACCGCTCCATCACGCACAAGTTCCGCGTGGGAAGCCACAAGGGCTACTTCACGGTCGGCTTATACGACAACGGCGAACCCGGCGCTCTCTTCGTGAACATGAACAAGCAGGGGAGTGTGATGAATGGCCTGGTCGATTCCTTTGCCATCTCCATTTCCATTGGCCTGCAATACGGCGTGCCGCTCAAAGTCCTGGTCAATAAATTCGCCCACGTCCGCTTTGAACCGTCCGGCTTCACACAAAACCCCAACATCCATTACGCCAAATCCATCGTAGACTACATCTTCCGCTGGATGGCCCTCAAATTCCTTTCTCCGGATGAATGTCGCGCTCTTGGCGTCAACATGGATGGAGAAGCAAGCATGGCTGACACGCACGAACCCGTAGCCATTGCTAATGCCCTTGCCTACCCCACAACCAACGCCACCCAAACCTCCCAACAAAGCTCTCTCCTGGATGAAGCACCAAGCTCCTCCAAGCTCACCTCCAGCTTTGACAACCAGTCAGATGCCCCAGCCTGCGACACGTGCGGATCTATCATGGTTCGTAATGCCGCCTGCTATAAGTGCCTGAACTGCGGAGGAACAAGCGGATGTAGCTAAGACAAAACCACACACGATCCAAGACGGGGCCCTTTTGCCCCGTCTTGTTCGTCCAAATCGCTCTTGCTATGTTTCACCTCATCCTATGACATCCTGCATCTGCCCCTTAGAAGAAGCCTCTGCCCTTGGCCCTGGCCTTGTCGGAGGCAAAGCCGCGGCTCTTGGCACACTCATCAAGATAGGAATGCCTGTGCCGCCAGGCTTTGTCATCCACGCGAACGGCACGGCAACATCATCCACCTGGCGTGAAGAAGTGCTTGCCGCGTTTGAGCGTCTCGGCGCAGAACACGTTGCCGTCCGTTCCTCTGCCACGTGCGAAGATGGCAAAGCCATGAGTTGGGCCGGGGAGCTTGAGACATTCCTGAACGTCCCGCGTGAACTCCTCCTGGACCGCATACAGGCTTGCGTGGACTCGTTGGACTCACCACGCGCCAAAACCTATCGTGCTCTCCACGACCTAGACCAATCTGCCATTGGCGTTGCTGTCGTGGTCCAAGCCATGATCCCCGCAGAACAGGCAGGCGTTGTCTTTACCATGCACCCCGTCACAGGCAATCGCGAACACGTGGTCGTCGAGGCAGGACCCGGACTTGGGGAGGCTGTCGTAGGAGGGGAAATCATTCCAGACACCTATGTTCTTGAAAAAGGGACAGCTCGCATTGTCGACGGCCCTGAAGGAATACCTCTTCTCACAGGTGTCGAGCTCGCTCAGCTTCTTGAACTCTGTCAGCGTATCGAAAACCACTTTGCCTTTCCCTGCGATATTGAATGGGCTAAAGTAGGGGAGCAATTTTTTATTCTTCAGGCGCGTCCTATTACCACAACCTATGGAAAAAGTTGATCTCGCCACCTTTCTCAAATCGCAAATCTCGTTATCAGAATGGCTGGAAAAAATCGGATCCACAAAAACTACCGCTTTCCGTGCAGAGGACAATGAAAAGCGCGTGCGACTCAAAGTCCTTGGCGACCTGATCGGCCTTCCTTCAGATCAGCCCACGACCTTTACCGCGCAAGAGGTCGCTGATCGTTCGGAAACAGTCCGTGCCTGGGTGGACGCGCACAGCCATGAAAAGTGTGCTCTGCGCCTTATCCCCCTTGATCCTGCTCAACCAAAATACCGCACGCGAGGAAGCACGGTTGCTGATGCTCTCGTCTGGTTTGCGGAACAACCCGTGGACTACACAGCCTATCGCGTAGACTTTATGCCTCACCCAGAGGAACACCTCTGGTCCTCTATCTTTCTCTCTTCGCCGCAAGGTTTTTTCGGCGAAATCGTCAAAGGCTCTCATCATCAGCTCACGCAAGGCCTTCATGAAGAAGGAGAGCCTATGCCGTTTTATTTCACGAATAACGCCTGGGTCATCAAGCCAAAAGACGAGGGAGCCGCAGAGCATGTCGAACAACTCATTTCCATGATTCGCGTGGAAGATCCTGCTATGCAAGAGCGAATCAAAGAGAAGCTCAACGGCACATTTGCTGAAGAGTATCTCTGCGGATATTTTGAGGCGGTCTGCACTCCAGAATTTGGTACATGGTTTATTGATTACAATCGCATGCTCTGGCAAGACATGCCCACGATCACCCAGCCACCATCTGCAGAGGACACGACCTCGCTCCGAGGCCAATGCGGGTCACCGGGATGCGTCGAAGGGACAGTGCGCATCGTTTCGCCAGAAGACATCGCCACGTCTGTACTCGAAGCCACAGACATCCTTGTCTGCTCTCTTACCTCTCCAAATTATCTTCCTCTCATGATGCAAGCCGCAGGAATCGTGACAGACCAGGGAGGAATCCTCTCTCACGCGGCAATTGTGGCACGCGAACTCAACAAACCCTGCGTCGTCGGCACGCGTCACGCCACCACCTCCTTCGCAAATGGAGACCGCGTGCTCGTAGACGCAACAGCTGGCACGATTCGCAAGGTATGAAACCGCCTGCCGTAGACGCAGAAGGGAACGGACAACAAGGCTTTGGCCTCATCCAGCTCTTCACCGGCGACGGGAAGGGCAAAACGTCCGTAGCGATTGGCACGATCGTGCGTGCCATCGGAAAAGGGAAACGCGTCGCACTTGTCGCATTCGACAAAGGCGGAGAGCACTACGCCGAACGCCTCACTTTTCGCGACCTCCTTCCCTCCGTCGAAGTCTTTCCCACGGGCTTGGATCGCATGGACTTTGTCACAGGCAAGTTTCGTTTTGGCGTGACGGAAGAAGACAAGGCCGAAGGGGAGCGAGGACTTGCGATTGTCGGTCGCTTATTTGAGGAGGCGCGTCATGACGTGATCGTGCTTGATGAAATCAATATCTCCACAACGCTTGGTATCATCCATGAAGAGGACGTACTCGCACTCCTTGATCAAAAGCCTGCCACCTGCGAGCTTATCCTCACGGGGAGAGATGCGCCGCAAACATTCCTCGACCGCGCAGACCTCGTGACAGAGCTCCGCATGGTCAAGCACTACTTCTACAAGGGCGTAAAACCGCGCGAGGGGCTGGATTATTGATTCCCACACTCCTTTGACGAAGAAACTCAGCCACGGTACTCTAGTGGCCGTATGACACAATGGCAAAAACTTTTGAAATCCCTCGGCTTTTCCGAAAGTGAATCAACGATTTATCTCACCTCTCTTGAGCTTGGCCCCTCGCCCGTGCAAGACATTGCCAAAAAGGCCCATGTCTCTCGCGTGACCACATATGCGGTCATAGAAACACTCGCAGATCGTGGGTTGATGAGCTCTGTGGAAAAAGGGAAGAAGCGTCTCTTTGTTGCGGAGTCTCCGGAACGACTCGTCTCGTTTGTGACGTCGCGTGTCAAAGAAATGGAAAGCACACTCAAAGAAGTGACGGCCTCGATCGACGAGCTCAAACTGATCCAACGGGGAGAAAAACCCATCGTCAAAATGTTTGAAGGTGCAGATGCTATCAAAGCGATTGAAGCGGACGTGGTTGCCGTGAAACCAAAAACCATGTCCGAATTTACCAACCTGGATGATCTTCGCGCGCTTCACCCCATTGAGAATCGTAATGATTACATCGAAAGCGCAAAACACATCAACTGGAAGGGGAGATCTCTTTTATCCGTACAAGGCAAACCACCTGTCACATTCACCAAAGACGTGGAAAGCGTCCAACTTCCTCCTGAGATCCAATTCCATGGCTCTATCGTGACCTACGGAGATAATCGCGTGGCATTGTATACGTTGAACGGCAAACTCATTTCCGTTCTGATCGAAAGCACAGAGCTCGCACAAACCTTCAAAGCGCTGTTCGATTACATCTGGTACCTGCAAGCGAAGAAAGGAAAATAATTTCAAGAAAAAGAATAGCTCGCCTCAGCAGTTGCTTTGGCGAGCTTTGTCGAAGCGATTGTTTTCCACCGCGCACCTCCCTGTTGGGGGTGTTCCGCCGGTTCTGTCGGCGGAGTCTCGAGTCCGGAGTCCTTAACCGTGCGAACCCATGTGGAGCCTCCTTGGAGGTCGACGACCTTGCCGCCATCCCTCCAGTGAGCTGTTGAACCCGCAGACCGCATGTCCGCGAGCAATGCGACCCCAGAGGGGATCGGCGATCCAGAAAGGATCACGAGGCTAACACTACCACAGAATATGCCTTTTGTCAAGGAGAGCCTTACCGGCCCTCCTTGCTGGTATCTATGCCCATGTTTACACAATACAAACAAAAAAGATAAGCTGGCACGGCTTATCTTGGCTAATATCGTACAATTACCTAGCTTTTGTATGCTCCATCTTGACAATATGCTTGCCCCGTGTTATCATTTTTTGGTTGATGCGATAAGCCTCTGCTAACTCGCATCTGCAGAAGGGAGACTTCCATGGGAGCGATCGTCTTAAACGGTCAAACCTGGTGGACAGTCGACGGGCTTTTCTTCCGTACCCGTACGGAAGCCCTCGACTACTGTCAGGGCAAGTGACCAAGGTTCCTCGTTTCCTCTAAACGAGGCCGTCAGGACGGAAGTCCTGAACTACGCAGAGGAATCCTGGTTCCTCTCGCTACCAGGGACGACCACACCCGTGATCTGCCCTGAGGGCGATCCTGCCACCCTTATCAAGAAAACAACGTACTGGCTCCTTCCTGTCTGATGACCACGGTCGTCACACAAGAAGGGAACCAGCTCAATCAAAAAGAGCACTTCCCGCACCGATGGCTTCCCAGCCTTCGGCAGAGCGCGTCACGGCGAGTCCTTCGCTGATTCTGACGCCCTCTATCCTACAGCGCGAGCATTCCGTTCGCGCGGTGAGATAGGGGACCAAAAAACTCCTCCGACACATCTCGGAGGAGTTTTGTATTTTTGCGGTTTTTACTCGGCCTCTTCTTCTGCCTCAAAGTCTTCGAGACCCACGCCCTCTTGTTCTCGTGCAAGCTTTTCAAGCACCTTTAAATCATCGCCACTCTCGTCCTCCTCTTCTACCACCTCTGGCACAGCGACAACCTCCACCTCTTCTGCACCCGCCAACACCTCCACAGATGGCTCATCTTCTTCCTCCTCTTCCTCAGCTTCAGCGGTTTCTAACACATCGGGGATATCTGGATCTGCATCTGGATCCCAGTCATCACTTGGACGCATCGAGTAGGCGAGCATAAAACATGACAGAAAAAATTAAGCTTCTTTTGTGCGAAGATACCACAACTGTCCTAAAAAGGGGATGTGGATAACACGTCGGAAACATAATAAACGCGCAGACATTATGCAAGCCCCTTTTGCCCATGCTATCCTGGCCAAGCCTATGCCAGATATCTTGCTTCTTCTTGTCATCCTCGTAGGGTTTGTCGGGCTTGCGGTCCTCATCTTTTGGATCGCGAACCGCACGCAATCCCAGGCCCTAGACCCCGCAGAGCTCAAACTCCTCCATCAGCGCCTAGAAATCTTAAACCAAGAGCTCAAATCCTCCCTTTCAGAAAGCTCACGCCAACAGCAAAACGCCAACTTTCAAATGACCGGCGCTGTGCGAGACGTGACCGAACGCCTGGTCAAAATCGAGGAGACCAATAAACAGGTCCTCTCCTTTTCCGAACAACTCGAAAACCTCCAGCGCATTCTGAGCAATCCAAAACAACGCGGTATTCTCGGCGAATACTACTTAGAGACGCTCCTCAAAAATATCTTTGCCCCAGATCAATACCAGATGCAGTACAAATTCGGAGACGGGCTTATTGTCGATGCCGCAGTATTTGTTCGCGACAAAATCATTCCTATTGATTCCAAATTCAGCTTGGAAAACTATAACCGCCTCGTCGAAGCCGAATCTCCGGAAGAAAAGGATCGTTACGAAAAGCTCTTCATCAACGACCTCCGCACCCGCATCAAAGAAACCGCGCAGTACATCCGTCCCAACGAAGGAACCATGGAGTTTGCCTTCATGTTTATTCCCCATGAGGCCATTTATTACGATCTGATCATCAACAAAGTCGGTGCTGTGCAAGACGATACTGAAAGCATGCTTCATCGCGCGGCATCCAAGTATCGCGTGATCATCGTCTCGCCAACGTCTTTTACCGCCTATCTCCAGACCGTCCTCCAAGGCCTCAATGCCCTTAAGATCGAGGAGCAAGCCATTGAACTCCGCAAACGCGTGGAAGATCTCGGACGCCACCTTGCGGCCTATGAACAGCATCACGTGAGCCTGGGAAAGAGTCTAGGAACAGCCGTCAACCAATATAACCTTGCCGGCAAAGATTTCACCTTAATCGACAAAGACATTCTCCGTGTAACTGGGCAAGCCATAGGCGTCCAACCAACGCTTATCGATAAGCCACAAGACCCGAATGAGTAGTATGACGTGGAAAAGGCTCTTCCAGGTCTCCGGCGTTCTTGTCGCTGTTTTTATCGTCTCTACTCTCTCTATCGTACTTTTCGTCCAAACAGCAGAGCGTTCTCGCATTTCCCACGGCATGGAGATGCTTACTCCAGCCCCCGTGGGCATCATCCTAGGCGCAAGCATTCTCAAAGACGGCACGCCATCTGACGCACTCATGGATCGTCTACAGGTAGGCGTGGACCTCTACAACGCCGGAAAGATCCAAGACCTGCTCGTGACAGGCGACGACGGACAACTTCGCTCCAACGAAACCGCGGTCATGAAGCGCGTGCTTCTTGAAAAAGGCATCCCCGAAGAGCACATCCTCCTGGATCCGCATGGCTATCGCACCTACGAAAGCTGTAAACGAGCCGCAGAGGTGTACCAGATCAAGGACGCCATCATTATCACCCAACAATTCCACCTTCCACGTGCCCTCTATCTCTGCACGCGCAAAGGCATCCAATCGCAGGGGATAAGCGCAGACCTCCATACCTACATCAACATCCGTCGCTTTACGGTGCGTGAGTGGCTGGCAAGTGCACTCGCTTGGTGGGAAACCGCCATCAAAGCTCCAAAGCCGCCTGTCGTGTACCCATAAACATTGATCGGAGAATACCCTGACGCTATCATAGACATGGTTATTTCATTTTCTTTTTTATTATGGGCAAAAAGTTCCTTGTTGAGTTCTCTGTCTCTGGCGCTGATTCCAAAGGGAATACGCTCTGGGCACCAGACGGCATTCCCAATGGAAAAATCGTTTTTCCGGATCGATCTGCACGGTTTCAGCCGAAACACGGAGAAAAATGGGTATGTGAATTTCTGAAAGACTCACAGCCCGGTCAACGAAAGGGCTATGTCCTCGTACGCCCAATCTCACATCCAACCATTGCCTGGCGTGAGACCAAAGAGGTATGCAACGGCATCAAAAAGAAGGAGCCCTACATCGCTGAACTGCCTGAAGCTCCGTCTTTCCATGCGCACGCGTCCTATGAAGAAGGACAACAACAAAACGGAGAATTTGAAAAACAAAAAAGACTGGTCCAAGACTTTCAATTTGCCTCATACGTGGACGCCGCGTTTGTTCGTACCTACGGGAAGCCAACTGTCTCTCTGGCCGGCTCCTCTGTGCTCCTCACATTTCCCCTTGGAGAAAAGCACGTAAGCGCCGCAACAGCCGCACAGCTCTTTCCTATAGAATATACTGGCAAGTGGCACATAGATCGCACGGCGATCTATGGCGCGTTTCATCTCAAAGAGCATAACCTGCCAATACAGCTCCCTCTTGGAAGCATGGGAGAATATGCTGAGCTCGCTCAGAAGCATCTCCAACTCCTTCCGCAAGAACAACAAGAAGAAATCATTACCCTTGTCCGAGACAGCGTATTTTCACCAGAGCAGAGTGCTCAGGATCAATGGACAGGCTTTCTCGAATCGAGTCGCTCAGGTCTTCTCACAGAGTTCCGAACAGAGCTCGTAAACCTCCTTCAGCCTGGAGAAGTAGATTTCGTGGAGCGTGGTGGCAAAGAAATGGTTTCCTATCCTGAATCAGAAGATGGGTATAGACCAGCAGGATCTCACTGGACATGGGTATCACATCCCTATCTCGGGGTTGGCATTCGACGCCATGGCTCAGAAACATCTCGTCCTGCCGCTGAAATAGGGATCCTTGTCTATGAAGGAAAAGATGCCAGAACAGCAGAAGAGCAACGCTCAGCTGAAATCGTATTCAGACGCTCACGTATCAACGAGTTGCTCGCAGAAGCCTGTAAGGGAGAAGCGCCGGAATATGATGAGGCGATTCGTCAGATGACCCCCGAAGAATGGCTGCGCCGTTTTCAACTTTGCATCGGGCAACTGCGAGAGACAGACGAGATGCGCTGGGCAGAAGAAGCCGCAAAAGAACTGCACGAAAAAACAGAGGCCTGGGAAGAGATGGATCGTGTCATAGAGACGTATGAGCAGGCAGAACATGCCTTTGCGGACATTCAGGAGCGGCTTGAACAACATCGCATCACGATTCTTGATCGTCCTTACACGATAGATACAACCTGCCATACAAAGGAAGAAATCCAAACAAAGACCGCAGAGCTCCATGACTGGACTTCCCGAAAAGAAAAGGAATTGAAGCAGGAGCTACAACTCCGCGGAGAACGTGAGATTGCGGCGAGAGGATCCGCAGAGGAACAAAAGCGTGCGCTCCATGAGGCGATGCAAGCACCTGGCGAAAAAGCTACATGGTTTCTTCACAACCTACCGGAAGAAGAACTCGTACAGCAGTATGGCCGAAAGCCCGGAGAGGGGTTTGGCGAGCGCGTCGCGGGAAAGAGCCTCTATCTGCCAGGATCGCGTTCTGTCGTAGGGATGCATTTTTCCACGGGCGGCGGCAGTCGCTATGTCACGGAGGTTGCGACAAAGGGCCTGACAGAGCTCTCAAGCTTTTCTATTCCTTCCACCGTCAGAAAGGGGGGAGCGGATCTTCGTGCACTTGTGACAGAACCTACCTGGTCGGTTGCTTGGACGAATAATCGCGATGGCGAGCCTTATGCTTACGGATTCGCAAACGCTTCTGGCGTGGGAGAGCTCAAACCGTCTTTTCAGAATGAAGGCGAACTGCAATTCTCACGTAGCGGTTGGGGAGGAGGGGAAGGGGGACCGGAAGAGAATGAGGTACGTCGCGCACATCATCTGCCTTCCATAAAACCTTCAGAGGTCAAACGGTCTCTACAATCAGAACAAAAAGAATTTAAAAAAACACCAACAACACCAATCGAAGCAAAACCCGCAGATCTCACAACCGTAGACTTTACAAATTTATTTGGCGGAAGAGCCAAACGCAGATAATGGAGTGGCGTTGTTTTGGAGTAAAAAATCTAAAAGCCTCAAGGGGAGGGGAAAGGAAAGCCCGCTTGGTTAGCGGGCTTTTTGAACAACCTTATGCGTCGCACAATAAACCTTATGCGACACATGTAGGGTTTTTTCTCTACAAGACGCTCCTTGGCCTATCCCCCTCACGCGTAAAAGAAAAAACTCCACACGTGGAATACTTCAACTGTTCCTTGTTCATTCGTTCACTGGTTCCTGCAATACGTTCTCGATGCATTGCGACGCTCTTCGCGCACTTCTTGTGTGTTGCTCTCTATTTCGAATTCGAATTCCGTCTGACGACCTACGCTCTGTAGCGTGACTACCCGTCATGCTCACAGACAACACCGACGTCTTTATCTTATTTGTAGTAAACCCTTCCAGGTATTCTGATGTCTAGGTACTCTGATACCTTGAATTTCGTCCTAGACGATTTAAAGGCTTTGTAGTTTTCCACCTGTGGCGCGAGATCCTTTGAGCTGTCCAATAAGATGCGATACGTATCTACTGTCTCCATGGAATCAATCTCTTTTGGCTGTTCAGCGACATTCAGTTCGCGATATGCAATACCCATTTTTTTTAACTGCAATGCAATATCCATCCAATGTCTTACTGATTCTGTGTCTGCGACGATATAGCCACTTGCAATCAATTCATCAAGGTCACGTTGGATAACAGGCGGATCGGAAAGCGTAGGCTCAACTTGTCCGAGCAAACGTGCTTGCACTTGCCGACGTTCATCTTTCGTGAGCTCTTCTGTCACAAGGCCACTTGCATCAACCCAGAGATACTGCTGATGCGAGTGAAGGACAAAGCGACTCTCACGTTCTTCCACCATGAGTCGTAAAACGTAACCATAGGTTTTATCCACAGTGACGTTTTCTGCAAACAATCTCGTCTGTAAATCTTTTTCCAATGCCTCATAGTTCAGGAACCACGCATGTCGTGTAGACCAAGGTCGCCATTCTTTTCGTGCATCCAATGCGGCAAATACCCCCTTCTGTACCTCTGCCTGATCAAGAGCCTTCAATCCCCTCACCTCCACAGAATGGATCATCATCCAATCCCCTGCCAATAGCACGTACCCCCAACCCATGACACAAAAAAGTCCCAGCACCCAAAAGACACGACGCGTCCCGCTCTCGCGCCTCCTTTCCCCTTCTCGTTGTTGTACAGGTGCTGGTCGCATGGTTTAAGAAGAATGAGAAAGCATCTCGTGTTGTAGACGCGACACGTCGCCTTCTAAGACAACGGGCATCATTCCGAGCACCTCTTCCAGTATAGGCAGTTTTTCGTCAGGGGCGTGTAAAAGATAGATGGGTTTGCGGAGATAAAACGCGATTCCCATTTCCATCAAAACATTTCCTCCTATATAACCCGTCATACCATGTTTTTCCTCATTCACAACAAGGATGCAATCCCCTTCTTCGATTTTTGAAAAATGCTTGCGAATCAATTCCTGTTTTTTCGAATAATCACCCGCATCTGCAAACCAAGTTTTATAATGCAAAACATCAAAGTCCCCTGTCTTCTTCATTTCAAAAGCAACATGCGGAACAAGTACCGTGTGCCCTTGCGACTCAAGTTTATCCAATACATCGAGCAATTCTCGATAATGAGAAGCGCTTGCACAAAGTGTAATTTTCATAGCGAGCCTCTCCATGATACACAAAATTCGCTTTGCAGACAACGAACTTTTTCCCCTACAGCCCCCTTTTTGTTTGTATAGGTTTGGTTTTTTGGGCTCATCGAGCCCTTGCGTCGTAAAACGTTTTTCATGAGAATGATAATCAAAAAACCCCTCATCACTGAGGGGTTTTCTTTCTTTTTACTTTGTCACGATCCGTTTCACGAACGGATTGATCCTCGCGACCACTTCGTAATTAATACTCTTCATGCGTCCTGCAAACTCCTCTGCTGTTGGTCCTGTCCCCCCATCTCCTATGAGCACCACCTCGTCCCCTGCTTTGACGCCTGGAACATCCGTGACGTCCGCGATGCACATATTCATGCACACACGGCCGATCACCGAACAGCGTGTCCCCTTGATACCCACTTCCCCTGCCCCGGACATGGCCACGCGGTCAAAACCATCTGCATATCCAACAGGAAGTACCGCTAGGACAGAATCGCGCTTGACGCGTTGCGTGAGACCGTAGCTTACTGCCGTACCTGCTGATGCTCGTTTCACCTGTGCGATCACCGTCTTCCATGTCAAAACAGGCGAAAGTGTAAAATGAGGATCAAGACGTTGCATGGCGAGCTTTGTCTTTTCTGAAGACCATAACCCATACAACCCAATGCCAAATCGGATGAGATCAAAGCGCGTCTCTGGATACAGCAAGGCCGCGGCACTGCACGCCGTATGTCTCCAGGCAGGCAAAATACCCTCCTGTTCAAGCACATCGAGCGCTTCTCGATAGGCTTCTAACTGCTTATGAGCAAACGCAGGACTGTCCGTATCCTCGATGTTCGCATAATGCGTTGATACGCCTTCCATCCATACATGCTCTTCGCTTTTTACCTTCCTCACGAGCTTGAGCAAATCGTCTGGATGGACTCCTTGCCGCATAAGCCCGGTCTCGACTTTGAGATGCACGCGCGCTGGATGTTTTGCTGTCGCTGTTTCTGCGGCGGTCGTGATGGTCGCGACATCGTACACAACAAACGAAATATCTGCCTGTATGGCTTCTGCTAAACGCGCCGGAGGAATATAGCCAAGCACAAGCACAGGCGTTTTTACACCCATGCGACGGATGGCGAGTGCTTCCTCAATCGCATCTACGCCATACCATGAGATTTTTGCACGATCCTCCAACATCGACACCACTTGCTCAAGCCCATGACCGTACGCATTTGCTTTGACCACAGCCATCACGTTTGCAGGATCCACAAGACGCTCCACAGCCTTCACATTACGAAGAAGCGCACTTGCGGAAATCTCTACCCATGATTTTTCTGTGAGGAGCTTCATGGCTTTTCAATACGATCAAATCCGCAGAAGGGCCGCAGGACTTCTGGCACAAGAATAGAACCATCCTCTTGCTGATAGTTTTCCATGATGGCAATAAGTCCGCGTGACGTCGCAACCGCCGTGCCGTTCAACGTGTGCACAAACTCCGTATTCCCGTCGTCTTTGCGCGTACGAATATTCAAGCGACGCGCTTGATAGTCTGTGCAGTTCGATGCGCTCGTTACTTCACCCCAACCGCCTTTTCCTTCACCCTTACCCCACATCCATGCCTCCAAATCATATTTGCGATACGCAGGACCACCGAGATCGCCTGTGCAAATATCCACGACCCGGAACGGCACACCAAGCTTCGTAAAGATGCGTTCTTCGAATGCCCGCAGTTCTTCGTGAACCGCATCTGACTGCTCTTGCGTCGTAAAAGCAAAGAGTTCTACTTTATCAAATTGATGCACGCGATACAGTCCATTGGACTCGCGGCCATACGCTCCTGCCTCCGTACGAAAGCAGTGCGACAACCCCACATATTTGATCGGAAGTTTCGCGCGATCCAAAATCTCATCCTTGTGATATCCACCCAACGGAATTTCCGCAGTGCCCACAAGAGACAAATCCGTGTTCTCAATGGAATAGATCTGTGTTTCTGGCCCGCGTGGGTTATATCCCGTGCCAATCAGTACATCATCCTTTGCCAAGTCTGGAGTGAGCATGGGCACAAACCCCTCGGCGACTGCTTCTTTCAACACCCACTGAATGAGCGCCTGTTCGAGCAGAGCGAGTTTGCCCTTAATGAAGTAAAACTTCGCGCCTGCAACTTTTGCGCCGCGTTCGAAGTCTAACACGTCCAAAGCTTTCCCAAGCTCCACGTGCGATTGTGGGGCAAATGAGAGGGTCTCTACCTTCCCGATCACCTTCACTTCCTTATTTTCTGAATCATCCTCCCCAGTCGGAGCGTCCGGGTGCGTCATGTTGGGCACGCGCATCATCAAGCTTCTCCAAGTACCTTCTGCTTCATTCGCAGACGTTTCCAAAGCTCCCAACTCTTCCTTCAGAGTCTTTCCACGCTCAATCAACGCCGGACGGTCCGCCTTTTCTGCGGTCTTCATCTGTTCGGCAATCTCATTACGCTCACGTCGCACCTCTTCCAAGCGCTGGATAGTCGCCACACGCTCCTCATCCGCACGGAGTAACGCATCCACGTCTACGTCTGCACGGCGACGTTCCACGTTCCGCTTCACCTCTTCCGCATGATCGCGGATAAATTTCATGTCTAACATAGTTTTTATGATGGGTCTGTAGAAGAAAGACGTTCACGAAGTAAGGATGTTTTGTATTGTTCAGGGAAGAACGGCTCTGCGCGGTGGATCACCGTGGAAAGACCTCGACGACGAAGCTCTTCCTCCAGCGGTTCAACAAAGGTGTGCTGATCATATCCGAGTAGGATCACCTCTGGCCGCACCTCATCCAGCACCAGATAATAATCATCCTGCGAGCCAAGACGCGCCTCGTCAACAAAGCGACAGTCTCGGACATGTTCTAATCGCGCCTGCTCATCATCCACGGAAGAATGCCCTTTGACCTTGCGCACGGTTTGATCACGCGCCACAACCACCACAAGACGATCACCGAGAGCCTTTGCCTGTCGGAGAACGTCTTCGTGGCCAGGATGAAAGAGATCAAATGTTCCAAAGCTCAAGACAGTCTTCATAAGCGCGTTACTCTTCAACCGGGGTGGGGCAGCTCACTTCTGGCGGTAGTGTACGAAGCGTTGGGAACAGGATGACCTCCTTCACATGATGGACGCCTGCCAAAACTGCCGTGAGACGGTCGATCCCCACGCCCATGCCACTCGTGGGCGGCAAACCATGCTCCAAGGCGCGCACATACGCCTCATCCATTCTCTGCGCCTCTTCGCTCCCCTGCTCCACCAAGCACTGTTCCTCGATAAAACGCGCACGCTGCACCTCTGAATCATTCAGCTCATGGTAAAACACCTTCACAATCTCAGCGCCATTCACCACGAGTTGCGCAATGGCGGCCTTGGTTGGATCATCCGGGCTCTTGTTCGCAAGCGGCATCATGGCAAGCGGATAGTCCAATACCCACGTGGGTTGCACGATAAGCGGACGCGCGACTTTTTTATAGAGCGCGTCATAATAGTCGGACATGCCCACGCAACGACCAAAATCCACGTCCAGTTTTTTCTTAGCAACTGCTGAAGTGATCTGTTTGACGGTCGTCACTTCATTGATATCAATCCCGCAGGCATCCAATACTGTCTGGCGGAACGTGGTGCGTGGGAACGGTGCGGTCCAAGACAAGGCGGAACACGCGTCCTGTCCTTCGACGGTCACGCATGCCGCGCGGACCGCTGTCATGAGTGCCTCTTCCATGAACGCGATAAAACGATCTTTTCCTGCGTACGCCCAGTAGAGTTCGATCTGCGTAAACTCGGGATTGTGCGCATGATCTATCCCTTCATTACGAAAACAACGCGCAACCTCATACACCTTTTCAAATCCGCCCACAACCAAGCGCTTCAGATACAACTCTGGCGCAATGCGCAAATAATAATCCTCCCCAAGAGCATTGTGGTGTGTGACAAAGGGTTTTGCATTTGCTCCTCCGGCGATCGGGTGAAGCATGGGGGTCTCGACTTCCAAAAATCCATGGTCATCAAAAAATCGTCGCAACGCAGTCACGAGCTTAGAGCGAAGCACAAATATTCTCCGCACCTCTTCATTGCTCACGAGATCCATTTCCCGTTCACGATAGCGCGTCTCCACATCTTGCAATCCGTGGAATTTCTCCGGCAAAGGGAGAAGCGCCTTCACAAGTGGGCGCCATGCGCGAACCGAGAGCGTCTTTTCTCCGCGCTTGGTCACAAACAGCGTGCCACGCGCCTCTACGATATCTCCTGGATCAATGAGGTCTCGCATGTGCGCAAAAACCTCTGCGCCAATCTCATCCTCTTTCAAGGCGATCTGCAATTTGCCCGTGCCATCCACAAGATCCGCAAACAGCATGCCGCCATGCACGCGGACCGTCATCAGACGACCAGCAAGCGTCACGTCTTTTGCCTCCGCGGTCCAGGCGTCAAACTGAGCCAGCACCTCAGCGCACGTGGCGGTGCGTGCAGACTCCTGCGGATACGGTGCGTATCCATACGCCTCTAACCGCTCAAGCTTTTGCCGGCGGGTTTGTGCTTCGTCTAACATAATGGGAGAAGATGGTTATTGAATGGCCACCACCTGATAAATGACAAGACCTGCGGGAGAGCGCACTTCTGTTTGCTCCCCTGCTTGTTTGCCCAGTAGCGCACTCCCAATCGGTGACTCATTGGAAATCTTGCCCACAAGCGGATCTGCCTCGTTTGACCCTACGATCGTAAAGGTCCGTTCCTTGCCATTCACCTTGACCTGTACCGTGGAACCAATGCGTACCACATCTTGTTTTCCTCCTGTGTCTTCGATGAGTTGATAGTTTTTCAATGCTTCACTGACTTCGTAGATACGCGCCTCCACCATCTGGAGTGCATCCATGGCCTCGTGATATTCCGCGTTTTCTGCGAGATCGCCAAGAGCCTTCGCGGCTTCAATGCGTTCGGTGAGCTCTGCACGGCGGACTGTTTTGAGTTCGTGAAGTTCGTTTTGGAGCTTCTTCAATCCTTCGGCACTCAGATATTGGACAGTAGACATAACAATGAAACGAATCAAAAGCGCGCGAGGACAAACCGCGCACGCTCTCTAAGGTTTTCTCTAAGGTATCGAGTGGGAAAAAGGATGTCAAACAGGCCATGCCTCACTTACGAAGCTTCCACCAAGCATCCAGAACCTGCCTGGAAACAGGGATGGCTGTACTCGAACCCTCCCCGCCTTCTTCCAAAAGGACCGTCACCACGATTTCTGGACGATCGTAAGGCGCATAGGCCGTATGCCAGGCATGCGTATTTTTGTCTTTGTTCCACTGAGCTGTGCCTGTTTTTCCTGCGGCTTGAAAGGGAAGGCTTGCCAAAGCACGACTTGAGCCAGAGAGCACGCCCTCACGCATCCCCTGCTGGACGGTCTGAATAACCCCTGCGTCTGCCAGACGATCGTGGGAGGTGGTTGTAGCATTTTTGAAAAAGTGCGGCTGTATGCGATACCCACCATTCGCAATAGACGAAGTGTACGCCGCGACTTGCATGGGGGTCACGAGTAAATCGCCTTGCCCAATCGAAAGATTATACGTGTCGCCCACATACCATTCCTCCCCACGCTCCTCTCTCCAGGCAGGCGAAGGAACATGGCCAGAGGCTTCGCTGGGAACGTCTAAGCCCGTGCGCTCCCCTAAGCCGAATTTTTTCATCCAGTTTGAGAGCCTAGTGGCACCTAATCCAACAAAGGATTCATAGCCACCGCCAACCATGTAGTAAAACGTGTTTACGGATTGCGCAATGGCTTTGCGCACGTTCACCACTCCATGACCGCCAGGTTTCCAGTCTGGGAAAAACCACGCACCAATACGCAAGCCACCCGAAGAAATGATCGTGGTGTTTGCGTTGATAATCCCCTCGCTCAATGCCGCGGCAGAAACCACGATTTTTACCGTAGAGCCAGAAGGATAGGCTCCTGCCCAAGCACGCGCAAAAAGCGGGCGATCATTATTGCCGATCAATGCTTGATAGACCGTGGACGAGACGCCACCAGCAAACGCATTGTTGTCGTAGGCCGGAAGAGAAACAGCCGCGAGAATACTCCCATCGCGCGGATCCATGGCCACAACAGCGCCACGAGTGACTTTTGCTTTTTGCAGAGCTTCTCTCAATGCTTCCTCTGCAGAGCGCTGGAGATCTACATCCAATGCGAGTTGAATCTCCTCCCCATTGTTCGCGGGCGTTTCTCCGGCATAGCCTTTGACACGATTACGCGCGTCTACCTCTGTGAGACGCTCGCCGACCGTGCCGCGTAGAGCGGGCTCATAGCTCCGTTCAATGCCGGTTTTGCCGATTTCATCTGCATGACGATAACCCGTACCACGACGCGTGGCATATTCTTCCTCAGACAATGTCCCCACATATCCAAGGATGTGCGAAAGGCTGGGGATTTCTGTGGAAAGTGGATAGCGACGCTTTGGACGAACGTCCAGGCGGAATCCTGGGAGTTGCGGCAAAGCAACGGCCATAGCCATGGCTTGCGCGTAAGGGACACGATCGCTCACGATCACAGACTCGTCTCGTGCGCTCCCCGTTGCATGAGAGAATGGAGCAAAATCTCCCATGGACATGCCGAGGATGCGCGCGGCAGTGCTAATCTCGCGATCCCGTTCGCCCGCATCTGCTAACAGATCACGTGGCGTGAGTACCACCTGAAAACGAGGGGTATTTTCCGCGAGGATCACCCCATCACGATCCCGGATAATGCCGCGCGTAGGCCAGATGGGAATACTCCGCAGACGATTGGCCTCTGCCAAGCGTTGGTACTCCTCATCCTGAATGGTTTGGATCCAGGCCGCGCGTGCAAGGAGAGTTCCGAGAACCAGGCCAACGAACAGGAGCGCAACAACAAATCGACGACGTGAAAAAGCAAAACCAATATAGACCGGGCGATCACGGACTTTGGTCAAGGCATCTTCATACATCACCTCATGTTGCACCATGATGCCCGAAGGCTCATTCACATGAAGCTCACGCTCTCCGTGATACACGGGAAATGGTCCAGAGGTCTCAGCCATACCAAGAGGATGTTTGCAGGCGGCCGGCGCGAAAAAGCTGTCTCTCGATGAGCAAGAGAAGGACAAACCCTGTCCCAACCAGGATACCGTCCCAGACGAGGGTACTGAATAACAAAGACCATGACTCTCCTGTGTATCGCTCGTGCTGGATCCAGGAGATAACGATCTGCACAAAACCCGCGCTCGCCATATCAATACTGCGTGCAAATAGCATAGCTCCCCAGGCCGCGATCAGAGATCGATTTGTGAGCCAGCGTTCTAGAATTGCCTTGGTAGCAAAGACCATCAATGGATAGCGAATACAAGCCGTGCCAATGGTTCCTGTGGCATAGAGATCAAGACAGGCCCCACCAATAGCCGCAGGGATCCATAAGCGGCCGTGATATCGACCAAGAAGCACGACCAGCAGGAACGGCAAAAGCGGGCGCATGCTGAGCCAGACCGGAAGAAAGGGCCGCATGGTCTGCTCTGCTAATCCAAGCACCGCAGAGAGGACAATAATCACCACGAGTCGCATCATAGCGATGGACGTAATGCTGAGGGTCGTAGGACAGACACGAATGTGATGCGCTCGTAGGGAGAGAGCGGCTCTAGAATGGCGCTCATGAAAGGATCATTGGGAGAACCGAGGACATCGTTCACAATGCCAAAGGGTAGTTGCGCGGGAATTTTTTCTTCGGTGCCAGAGGTCACGACCGTGCGATCCTTTTTTACGCGATCTGAGGCAGGGATATAGTTCATGAGCGCCGTCCCGTTGCCCCGTCCTTCTACCACGCCCATGAGACGATGGTCATCCACAAAGGATGCGGCAATACGGCTGTGCGGGTCTGTAGCGAGTTCGACCGTGGCGATCCGTTCGCGTATGGAAATAATCTTGCCCACAAAAATCCCATCTCCAACCACGACCGCTTGTCCGACCTCCAGGGCATCGTCACTGCCACGATCAATCAAGAGATGCGCGCGTTCATGACGAAGGTCGCGGGCAATCACACGTGCGCCGACGCTATCGTATCCAGAGCCAAACAAGAATTTCGCCTGAGAACGGAGAGCGGTATTTTCTTCTTCCAAGGAACGCAAACGCGCATAATCTACAGCAAGGGCGCTTAAGCGATCTTCCATGGATGTTTTCTCCTCACGAGACAAGCAGGTCTTCCCGCCCGCCTGTTCGCTTACTGCTTGGCCTTGTGAGGAAAACCAGCGCGCCAAGGGAAGGGTGACGCGCCGGCCCAAGCTGGAGAGTGGGCGCAAAAAGCCTATGACCAAGACGCCGCTTATCAATAGCAAGAAAAAGGAAAGGACCCACCGTCGATAGGAGCGTGCCATAGACTCTACGATTACAATCCTCCAGACGAACGATCTGTGGCTGGAAAGGCAACATCGCGCATAAGCGAAGGGTTATCCAAAAGTCCGCCTGCGCCACGCACGACACAGGTGAGTGGATCCTCTGCCACGCGAACAGGGAGGCCTGTGCCGCGGCTGATCGCTAGATCAAGGCCGCGCAAAAGAGCGCCGCCGCCTGTGAGCACAATGCCGCGCTGATAAATATCTGAGACGAGCTCTGGGGGCGTGAGTTCAAGGATGGCGCGGATTTGTTCGATCAGCGCTTTCACAGACCGGCCAATGGCTTCGCGAATCTGCGAATCATTGACCATGATTTCGCGTGGCAAGCCACTCAAGAGATCACGGCCACGCATGGGTGCTTCGAGCTTGTCTGCGAGCTCTACGGCTGAACCAAGGTTGATCTTAATGAGTTCTGCGACGCGTTCGCCAAGCAGGAGGTTGAACACATCACGCGCGTACTGGGCAATATTACGATTCATTTCATCACCAGCGATCGCAATGCTCTTGGCCGTGACAATCCCGTTCAAAGAGATGATAGCGATCTCTGTGGTACCGCCACCAATGTTGACGATGAGATTTCCCACGGATTCAGAGATGGGCATGCCTGCACCAATGGCCGCGGCAATAGGCTCCTCCACCACGAGAACGGAGCGAGCACCCGCGCTCATTGCCGCGTCTCCGACAGCTTTCCGTTCGACCTCTGTGACTTCGAGTGGCACAGAGATCACGACTTTGGGACGTGGGATAATGAGGGAGTGCTCGTTTTGGACTTTATCAAAAAAGTAACGCAACATTTTTTCCGTGACTTCAAAGTCCGCGATAATGCCGCGCTGCAACGGACGCGTGACCAGGATGTGCGGAGGCGTTTTGCCCAACATGGCACGCGCATCCTCTCCCACGGCAATCACCTGACCGTTGCGTTTATTCACGGCAACGACCGAGGATTCATTCACGACAATGCCACGTCCTTTGACATAGACCAATGTATTTGAGGTACCCAAATCAATTCCGAGTTGTTTCGTCAATGAACCTAAAAAGGGAAGCCGCATAGCGAGGCTATCTTAGACGTGCGGACAAGAGGAAGTCAAAATCTAGTTCCGATGGCTCTCTTGGACCAATAAAAAGAGGTATTCCACCATCCCCACTCCCACCACTAAACCCAAGAGAACCCAACCGCTCAACCAATCCTTAGCAGAGAGGGCTAGGCTCACCAGTCCAACAAAACTCACCATGACCGCATGACGAAAAGTGATACGCACCTCACGAAATACGACTTCGCTTCTTCCGCGGAGGATCACGCGATACATGGCACCGCCAACCGCAAACGTCCCGATGAGCGCGGCAAATAACGTAATATAGAAAATAAGCAACCCAATGATTCCTGCTTCGTCTGGATCAATTCTGCTGACCACAAACCCCCAACCAAACCAGGCAACCACCGTCATGATTCCCATGAGCCAAAGATACGCGCGAAAGGTCATACGCAAAAGACAACAAGTTGAAACGTGCAAAGTATACCATAGTCGCGTGCTACATTCCTCTCACGATAATTTTTTTGACTGCATGAGATCCAAGGCGCCGGTTCAATTCATTTTGAAGCCGCACAGACCAAAGTGCTAGCTCCTGGGTAGCAGAGCTTGAACGTGACACGAGCTTGAGCTCCCCCTCCTTAAAGGAAACCACATCCACAAACGCGGCACGCTCCTCTCCCCAGAGGGCGCGAAGCGTGGATTGCATTTCCTCCACAATCCGCACAGCCGTGACTTGGCGCGTGATCCCAGCCTGTTGGATGGCTTGCGGCAAAATGCGACGAATAGAAGTAAAGGCCATAGCTATTTGCGAAACTCACAAAAGTTGCGGAAGTCGCAATTTTTACAGGTTTGCTCACTTGGCTTGGGCGGATAAGAGGAGGTCACGATTTCATCCATGGTGGTTTCAAGATCCACGATAAACTCCTCACGCTTTTTTCCTTCCAGGGGTTCCACGTCTGCCACGACCCAGTCAATCACATAGATATTGCTCAGCCGACCGACCTTAATGCCTGCCTGTTCCAAGGCGATTTGATAGATACGCAACTGCGCTTTGTCTTCTGCTTTCAAATCCTCTGTGTGTTTTGCTTTGCCTGTTTTGTAGTCAATCACAGCAACAGATCCATCTGGCAGGCGATCCATGCGGTCGATCTTCACCTTGAAGCGATGCTGGCCAAAGGGAAGCGTCAGTTCCTTTTCCACCTCCAAAACATCTGGCGCTTGATGGGCATACGCACGAATAAACTTACGCACGGCTTGCTTGCCGTTCTCGCGATAGGCGTCTCGTGTTTGATCGTCTGGGTACCACTCATCACTCCAATACTCCTCAAACCAGACAAGCGCCTCCTCTTCAGTGACACGAAGCCCCGCACTGGGGGCCGTTGTTGTCGTAGAGGTGAACAAGCTCCCCTGCGCCAAAGAGACCCGCTCTTTTTGTTCATGCAAGACACGTTGAAATGTGGCGTGTACACTTTCGCCGAATGATTTTTGATAGGAACCGAGAATCGGAATGCGATAGACGTGCGCTAGTTTGTATTGCAATGGGCAGTTACGAAATGCCGCGAGCTGGGTGTAGGAAAACGTGGACTTGCGCGTAAAGTGCTGTGCCACAGGATGACGCGCAGACAGACGGGTTCGCATGTCCTCTCCCATACCTTGGCTCATAAGCGAGGCAAGGCTTTTTTCCGTGACAGACGGTTGACCGACACAGGTGAGATCCAGCCCTGCTTCTGTCAAAAATACGGAGGGTTTTTTTGCTCGCGTCCCTCCATAGCTCAATGCTCCTGTGAGCGTGAGCGAATCTTTGGCGCGTGTGATGGCCACGTAAAACAGGCGACGCTCCTCTTCGAGATGCTCATCGCCACTCTCCACAAGACGCACTACCGCAAGCCCTGGCGGAAGCTCTATCCCCTGCGAGCGTTCGCGGGAGGGAAAGCGCTGGTCCACCATGGAGACCACGTACACATGTTTAAACTCCAGGCCTTTTGCCTTGTGAATGGTCATGATTTTTACAAACTCCGGGCCAGCCTCTGGATCCACGGCCAGCGCTCCATCCTCCCCGCTTTCCAACTCCTGGCGAAACTCCTCGAGAAAACCATGAAGAGACGGGTCCTGTGACGAAGCCTCATAGCGCCGGACGCGTGCGGCAAAACCATTCAAATGCATGATGGCTTCAGCACGCTCTTCTTCGGGAAGCTTCATGATAAACGCCAGATACTTGGTTTGATCAAGCGCATGGTACAGCACCTTGAACGCGCTTTCTCGACGCACACGGCTAGAGATAATCGCCACATCATCCACCAGACGACGCGCGATAGCACGGCCCTCGTCCGAGACGTGGACTGTTGCGACGCCATTGGCCGCATCTTGAACCGCACGCCAGAGATGAATGCCGTGTCGTTGGTCGCAGTGTGCAGAGAGCTCTGCCATATCTGCATCAGACATGCCATAGCACGGCAAACGAAGCACGCGCCACACGGTTGCGGATTCGTGACGGCCATCCATGAGGGAAAGCACAGCAAACGCATCCAACACCGGCATTTTGACGTACAGCCCGCTTTGCGCGAGAAACTGATATGGCACACCCGCGCGTTCGCAGGCCGCGACAAAAGGTTCGGCATGATCATGCGCACGCACGAGAATCGCAAAGTCATTCCACTCAAGTGAAGCATCCTCTTCTCGACGACGCACCATATCCTCGACAACAGCCTCTGCCTCTTCTTCGACGGTCCCTCGCCAAAGCACCTTCACCTCTCCACCGATGCCACGAAATGCCGTGAGCTTTTTTGAAAGCCCTTGGTCCTGCAGTTTGACCTCCAAGCGATGCGGGTCATTTTTGCGGATGAAAAAGTAGGCACGATCCAAAATCTCGTGATGAGAACGATAGTTATCCGTCAGTGCGACGGTAGCGGCATCTGGATAGTCGTCTTTGAATTGGAGAATGTTCGCAAGCGATGCTCCACGAAACATATAAATCGCCTGATCATCATCACCCACAACCGTGATATTCCGATGACCAGATGCAAGTAACTTGAGCAGATCGTATTGCGCGCTATTTGTATCTTGAAACTCATCCACAAGAATATGACGAAACTGCTCCTGATATTTCTTGAGGATCAAGGGGCGTTCGCGAAATAGACGGAGCGTTTCCAAAATCAAATCACCAAAATCGAGCAGGCCATTGTCCAAGAGGAGCTTCCGATAAAAATGGTAAAGATCTGCCAGCTCCTGCACGCGCTTTCTCTCCCCCTCAGGATCTTCCGCGTCCTGGTTGAGCACGAGGTCCCGTGCAAACGCCAGATACTGCTCTGGCAGAATCGCCTCATCTTTAGCGCGGCTGATGTGCTGGATCAGGGCCTGAAGAAACTTCGTAGGATTACCAAGTGGACGATAATAATCCAAGGGAAGCTCGTGCAAATGACGACGAAGCAAAATCCAGGCGTCTGTTTCTGTGAGCACGCGAAACTGATTTGGGAGGCCGATATCCAACGCGTGCGCTTGAAGAATGCGCTGGCAAAATCCGTGAAACGTATCAATCCAAAAATCATACGCCCCAATCGGCAACTCCTCGAGCACGCGATCCTCCATTTCTTGCGCGGCCTTTTCTGTAAACGTCACGGCCAAAATATGCTCGGTCGTGAGATTCTGTTCTGCAAGCAAATACGCATACCGCTTGGTCAAAACCGTGGTTTTCCCCGTCCCCGCACCTGCCACAATCAGCAGAGGCCCATCCGTATGCGTGACGGCTTTGCGCTGAGCCGGATTCAGCTTCTCAAGAAAATCTTGTTGCATGGCAGAAGCATGCCTTGCGGGACAGAGAGAGACAAGGGAAGAGCATTGACAAGGCACTCCCATTTGTTCAAACTCCCGCCTAGGAGGTTCCCATGGCGTTTACTTTATCCGTGCCCGAAGATACTGCGGAAGAAATTTACACAAAGTACTCGACGCTGCCATCCATCCTGCGACTCGCGCAACAAAGAAGGTGGCCCGGCATCCGTTACGAGGAACTCATCGTAAGATCCGTGGCCTTTGACCTCAGAGGCGGACACGGCTCGACCAAGTACGACTTCGTAGGCTACACCGTCCTCAGCGCCTCGCCAGAATACTTCGACCGCATGAAGGCCGAAGGCAAGAACACTCCCCCAACCCCGTGACACGCTCTGTCCCGGGGCGTTTTTTATTGTCATTCTGTTCGCTCAGGATGACAGGTCGATAGGCGTTCGGAATGCTCCTCCTTACGAAGGAGGGGTGAGGGGAGGTGGAAGCCCGTCCGAGCGAATACCCTTCTGACTTCCCTCTCCTTACGAAGGAGAGGGAATGAGGGTGAGGTGGAAGCCCGCTCAGGATGACGTGGGAGGAGTGTCAGAGTTTTCCCTTCTCAATCCCCTCTCGCACGCGGCGGAGGAGTTCGAGGTAAAAGCGGAGGTTTGCCATGGAGGCGAGACGGTAGCCAAGCATTTCGTCCACGCTAAAGAGATGGCGGACATAGCCAAGAGTGTAGCGCTTGAGCTCTTCGTCAACGCCACTCACAGCCCCGTCTGTGCCGATGAGTGGTTCTTGGGAGGATTTGTATTTTTCATTGGTCACGTGGATGGTCTCGTAGAAATCTGGGCGCGTGAGATCATCATGTACGAATCGATAGAGCATGCCGTGGCGGGCGTTTCTGGTTGGCAAGACGCAGTCCATCATGTCGATGCCGCGTTGGACATAGGCCACGATCTCATGCGGTTGCGCGCCACCCATGAAATAGCGCGGTTTGTCTTTTGGAAGGATCTCGTTCAGCACATCCAGAATCGCGCACGCTTCTTCAAATGGTTCGCCGACAGACAAGCCGCCGATCGCATATCCATCAAAGCCAATCTCCATGAGTTCCGCGGCGCTTTGGCGTCGGAGATCTGCGGACGTTCCTCCCTGCACAATGCCAAAAAGTTTCGCTCCGGGATTGACTGAACCTTCGCGGGTTTCCTCAAAGCGTTGTTTGGATCTTCGAGCCCAGGCCGTGGTGAGCTTGAGCGCGTGCGCGAGTTTTTCTGGGGTGGAAGGAAGTTCTGTGCACACATCAAGCACCATGCAGATATCGCTCCCAATCGTGCGCTGGATTTCCATGCACAACTCTGGTGAGAGGTGCATTTTTGCGCCGTCGATGTGCGATTGAAAGGTCACGCCCTCGTCTGTCAGTTTGCGAAGGCCAGAAAGACTGAAGACTTGAAAACCACCAGAGTCCGTGAGGATCGCACCTGGCCAATCCATGAACGTGTGCAGGCCTCCAAAGGCACGCATAACCTCCATGCCCGGACGCAACCACAAATGATACGTGTTCGAAAGCACGATGGGCGTACCAAGCCGCTCCATGTCTGCGGATGAGAGCGTCTTAACGGCTCCACGCGTGGCAATAGGCATGAAAAACGGGGTCTGCAAATCTCCGTGCGGCGTGTTCAGCGTGGCACGTCGAGCGTGGGACATCTTTGAGGTTTGTTGGAGAAAAAAGGAAGGGGTCATAGTCGTGGTTCTTGATCGTGATGTTCAGGCAATACTGCGGTGGGACAGACAGGCGGCACAAGGGTTCTTTTTCCCCACGCAGAGTAGCGGAGGCTGAGCGCAATAGCCACGCAGAGGACAAACAGGACGCTGAAGAGGATCCATGCTCGCGGATTGCGGAATGCGTCGCCAAGCACCGTGAACGTGATGATGAGCGGAAGGCTCCCGAAAAAGGTACCAATCACATACTGTCGAAAGGGCATTTCTGTCATCCCGCACCCAATGCTCACCACATCGCTAGGGAAATAGAACAGGCGCATAAAAAGCACCGTAACCAACCCCTGCCGACAAAGGCGCTGGTCATATTTTTTCACCCAACCACGCTCGTGCTTTTCCACAAAGTGCCGTCCAAACAAACGCCCAAGCCAAAACCCAAATGTCGTGCAAAGATTGAATCCGATAATCGCGAGCAAACCACCCCACAACGGGCCATACGCAGAACCTGCGACAAGCGCAAGGCTCATGGTGGGAAATGGCACGCCGAGCGATGCGAGAAAGGCGCCGATCACAAGAAAAGGACCGCTGACATCACCCTCACGTAATTCATTGCGCACCAAACGCGGAAGATCGTGCGCGGGAATACCAGAAGCAAAGAGCAACCAAAACGCTCCGGCAACCACACTCAACCACAGCACAAGTAACGCGCCTTTCAACAGCCGCAATCGATGAGCAGAGGTCATTGGATTTCTTCTTTCTTTTCCTTCATAAACGCAAACCACTCTTCCAACACATTCAGTAAAAGCTTGAGCGGCGCTTCGATGATGAAGTCAAAAAGAAACACAAAAATATTAATGCGAGAAATAGAGGAAGACAGCCATTGTCCCACGCGCAAGATCGGCAATGAGAAAAAATCTAATAAGACGTTTAACAAGGTATCCTTACGGTCCACCACCACAGATTCACGCGCAGACACGCGTAAACGAAACGCGAAAAAGCTCACGAGACAGAGGAAAAGAATAAAGATCGAGGAACTCACCCAGGTGAAGTGCATTTTCTCTAATAAGGAAAAGACACCGCCAAACACCACGACGAAGGTCGCGGCATACACCACACGGAACACGAGTTTCGCAGAACCCACGCGCGCCTGCGGAATCTTCATCTCACGTCCTTTGGGTCCTTCTGGTGTGATGAGTTCTTTGGCGGCTTGCACCAAACGATCTGTATTGTCTTTCCCGGGCAAGCGAATCAAGAGACCAACAAACAGCATGAGCACAGGCGGAAAGAGCACGTTTATCGCCAAGGCTGTCACATCAAAGGCCTTGTACAGATAGGTTTCCACCGGGATTTCAATGGCAAAGGCAATGAGCATCTTGGTCATGAACAAGTAGATCATGGCACGCACAATGCCTCGCCGAAGCTTGGTCGAGGATTCGAGATAGCGACGCTCTGCCATGGACACGATACGCGTCTGAAAGGTCGTCGCATCCTGAAACAAGCCCTCTGCGCCCGCGGGATGCTCTTGCGCCGCGCGACGCACAAGCCCTAAAGCCACGGCCCAAGGCTTGACGGAATATTGGAATTTTTGCGCCCACACATGGTGCAACCAACCGCGTACCATCATTTCTACACCCACCATCTGCAAAGCCATGGCCTGCGGCTCCTGCATCCACTCGTCAGGACGCATCCACGCGCAATGCGACGCGCGCACAAGCTCATAGCCAAGGAGTTCGTCATCCACCTTGAAGAGGACGCGCCAGCTCGCGATATACACTTGTCGACGGCGTTCCTGTTCATCCATGGTCGCGTCTTTGATCGTGACGCGATCGCCCAGCGGTTCATACAAAAAATGCACGAGCGCACGCTCTTGCGAACGATCCACCAGCAAATCCTCTAATTCCGCAGAGACGATGCCCAACAACCAACGCTCATGGCTCTTTTCTAGACGGGTTGCGCGCACGACCTGCCACTTGCGAATCACAACAGCCACATCCGTAATCAGCGTGTCTGGCAGAGCACCGTTCGCAAGATAACGCGCCGCAATCAACTCACGGATCAAGTTCGTGGCAATATGCCGCGCATCTGCTTCCAGCACGAGCTGGCGTTTGAGAATACGTAAAATCGCCGCTTTGCGTAACAAGTGGTCGTCTTTATAATCCACGGCATTCCGAATCTTTTCGTAGAGAACTGCGACACGGCTCACCGTGGCATGCACAGTAATCCGGGAGCTCTCCGCCACATCCCGCAAAGGGACAGGACGAAGGATCGCAGAAAGTTCGGCCATTTTTGCATCGGAAAAAAGGCCCATAGGTCTGGGTTACTGTACGTAAAACGCCCGTTTTTGTCGAGCCCCCACACCTGCACGCGTCCTATTTGAGAAAATCATCAATACACACCTCAAACACCTGGGAAAGCCCCAGCAAGGTGTTGATCGTCGGATTTTTATTGGCACCGGATTCTAATTTGATGATGGTATTATAATTTACCTTTGCTTTTTCCGCGAGCTCTTCCCGAGTATATTCCTTTTGCGCGCGTAATTTTTTAATATTTGTCGCAATCTTATTGACATTGAACTTTTTTGCCATAACCGTTGTAAGTATTGAGCGAGTAAGTGCAACCTGAGCGGCGTGTGATGCAGTATAGAAAATAACGAGAACCTGGTCAACGGTCCCCAGATTCTCGTCAAGACCTCCCCTCTCATGCAGACGCGCTACGCAATCCGCGCGAACACAATCACGTAATTTTTCCCGTACACCTTCGCGCATTTTGGACAGGTCGTATACGAAAAATACATTTTTTGCATCTGCTCTCCTTTGCCTTTCACATACTTCTGCATCTCCTCCGCCCATTTCCCCATCTCCTGATACGGCCCCTCAAACACCTTTGTCAAAAACGTCCCAGACAACGTCGCCATCTGCGCCCCCGGCACCTCTTTTGTCACCGCAATATACAAATCCGCCCCCCACAATGACTTCTCATCCGAAAGAATCAACTGCACCGCAGATCTTGCTTCCGCCTGCTCAATCAAATCCATATCCTTCGTCATCTTCCTCCCCATATTCAACGGCACATGCAAAAAACTCGTGACATGGTCTTTCACAAAGACCTTGTCCTGCCACAGAACCACTTGTTCCTGCCACGGCGCAGGATCAAACGGCGGACAACACCCCGCAGAGGCTTCAGAAGAGGAAGGATTCATAGTGATAATATGATATTACCAAACGGGGGATGGTGCAATACACCGTCAAAATACTGCCGCTTGGAACAATTATACAATCTTCTAGCCTCTATTCGTGCTAAAGCTCCCGCGCCTATTGCCAAAATATTCCCCTGTCTCCTTGTCCGTAAAATAGACATAGCACCCCTTCATCCCCCGTGTCATCAAAGTTCTATACGTGTTCTTAATAATAAGACCTGCTCTTTTGGTGGCGGCCACAGGATCTTCTTTATAAAGCTTCTTATAGCCCTTCAATGATGAATCTGTTTTTGCTCGTTTTTCAGGGATCGTCATGACCCTTCCGTCTCGGACTATTAAATCCGGACCAACGATAACCCCGACATAGTCCATTTCCAAACCCTGACAGGTATGGATACACCCGATTTCGTTCACCGAATCCGGAGCCAGAATCCATAAATTGCCATCACTCGCTAAATTCCATCGCATCCCAAAATTATATTCAGGAATCCTGATATCCATCAAAGCCTTATTCTTTTTGCTTACCCAGTCCCAACAATATCCGGCAACAAGACGGGCTTTATTCTTTTCTTTGTTCTTTTCAAAGATAATCTCCTTGAGCTTTGACGGAGAATCAACAATCTGAAAATCGTAGTCCACACTATCCAGAGAGCGATTGGCAGTCTCTTTGATCTGAAGGACGTCATCAAGCCAAGCTAGGTATCCATCAGATCCATTACATCGAAACTGCGATGCTAATGTCATCGTTTGAACATTCGCATGGCAATTTTTTGCCCATTTTGATATCTCTTCGCTTTCACCAATATCATGCCAGGTGACCTTTTGATCCTCATCGATAAAAAAGACAGAAAACTTTGAGGCTTCGATGATTTCTTTGATCTGATTCTCACCTTGATTCTTGAACATTCCAGATTTTTCATTAAGGCGATGCGCCTCATCAACAACAAGAGCATCAAAGGCACTCTTCTCGACATCAATGAACGAACCTGAGCCAGAAAAAAGATTCGTTATCTCAGACCTCCTGAGCGTGCCCGTAAGCATACTTTCATACACGGCGCGAGGAGCTGCATTTTTTGTAACGTATTGCGTCACAAGCCCAAGCTTTGTCAGCGACACAAGTAGATTGATCGCAACAACAGATTTACCAGTTCCGGGTCCACCCTGGACGATTAATACATTTTTATTTTCAACGGATGACTTCTTTGCCAGACCTGATGCTGTTTCATAAACAACCTTCTGATCATCAATCATGACAAACTCCTGATTCCCCTTCAGCATCTTCGCGAGGCTGTCGGCAAGACTTTTGGATGGCTTAATTCTTCCGCTATCGATGCGGAACATCACCTTTGTCTTGTCTCCGTATTTCACGAATCGCTTGATAAACGCCTGAAGTTTCTCCTTCTCAACATCTCCCTCCAGAAATACGGGGGCCTTCTTCAGATACTCAGCATAAAAATCGTTCTTAATGACATCATCCTCAATGTAGTTATGCAAATAGGCACATGGCTTCAACTGAATGTTCTGCTCGTATACCGTTTCATTAAATCCCTGAAGGAGCGCCGCGTATGACCACGCTTGATAGGAAGGATGGCTCACCTCACCGAAAAAACCTGTCATGACAATCCCATCTTTTTCCGAGAGCTGAACCTCTGACCACTGCTTTAACTCAATTAACAATGCATGATCTATCCCGCTCGCATCCTGTCCCGTCAAGATGAAGTCAATACGTTTTGATGTTTGTGGGATTTGATACTCAATCGATACTCCGGCGTCAGCAGGAATTGCCGTATCACGCAGAACATCGCGCATGTAACGCATAGACTTCTTCCAGGAGTCTTGTTCGGATCGCCCAACCATCCTTCCCGTCGCTTTGAAATAGAAGTCAATAATAATCTGATCAAATACATTTCCCTGAACCTCTTCGATGAATGCCTCTTTTGAGGACTGATAAATAATCATATCTACAGTTGCGTATACTTCGTATGAACCCCCTTCGCCTTTTCGACTGGATATTTTGACTCATTTTTTGTCATCTTTTTTTCCAACGCCTCAAGCACATCAATATTAAAATCATAACCCATTAACAAAACCCAATAGAGCACATCCGCCAACTCCTCTCCAACCTCGGTGCCATGTTCTTTGAGGTGCTTCTGCATCTCTTCACCGTTCTTCCACTGAAAGTGCTCCATCACCTCTACGGCCTCAAGCACCAGAGAAAGCGCCGCATCCTTGGGATTATGAAATTGTTTCCAATCACGCGCATCACGAAATGCTACGATTCTGTTGGTCAGCTCCTCAATCTTTGACATATCATTCAGAAATACATGAAAAATATCCGCACTACACTTTTTTATTTGCGACCCACGTGCGGCGCACGAAGCTTAACGCATCCGCCACAATCGTAAAAGCGACCCACACGGGTCGCTTCTACATGGCGGGGAAGGATTCGAACCCCGCTCCTTCGACTAGTTCTGAGTGATCACTGGGTGTCATAAATACTCTGTTGCACGGAGACTTTGGAACGCAACATTTCACGAGCGATCACGAATGATCGTAATAACGCTCCTCGGCGTCAGCCTGATGTCAACCGGATAGCCGCTCAGGCCACCCAGGAACCGTAACGGAGAAAAGGGAGCTGTTGGGAAATTTATGGAGTAGGTTGGTATATACGAATAAAACAATATCTCTTTTAGAAAATTCGATTGAAATACTTACTTGAATGTCAGATTGGGTCTGCAAACATTTTTTGTGAATTCAACCCATTGTTCCGATTGCCATCCATTGGAAATAACCCGATGGCTGTTTACAAATTCCGCAAAGAAATTATTGAAGTTAGTCTCACTGGCATGTGGGCCTGAAGAGCCTTTTTGCTCTAGGAGCTCGATTAATGTTTGACTGTCGGCGCTGTCCATAAAAGACTCTAAATCACTGATGTCGATTATTTCAAGAGGTGCAAAAATATCATCAGTAAGATTGCCGGTCTCTTGAACGCGTTGACGCACGAATCTTTGTATTTTTGCGTGCATAGGAATAGGTTCATATGTAACTATGACTGGGTATACGCGCTTAATTGTGTCAGGTGACATGGGTAAGCTGGGTACCTGACCATTCCTGATCTTGTCAGCAGCGGTCTGTATTTGTTTTGCGGCCTCATTGATTAGGCCATCGATAAACTGACCATCTTTGCCCCAATCTCCAGTATATTTGAAAGCTTCCATAAACTGACGAGATTTAGCTTCAATAATAAGCAGTTTGTCATCCTGTATTAATAAAGCATCGGCCACTTCTTGACGATCAGCTGCAGTTTCCTTGGGAATGTAATGAAAGGATATCTTGGAATTCTTTTTCCGCATCATTTCACAGAGCCATCTAACATATCCTTCAAATAAAACTCCTCGATAATTAGTAATATCATTAGCTAGATCATCTGATTGCTGCTGCGTTAGATTTTTTATTCTACTTTTTGGCATCCAGATCAAATTTTGTGTCGTCTTTTGTATCAAGCATGAAAAATTACCGCAAACTAGTTTTCCACTCTCGAGTCTAATGAACGGTGTTTTTCGGAAAAGATCAAGATTATATCCAATGGGTGCATCCTTTGGATCGTTCACCAGTTCCGTTAAAACTTTTTTCTTCGCTTCAGGGAAATCTATCGTCAAACCATTTACAATAGAATCAATGGCAGTTGAGTCTATTGAAAGAGCCTGAAAGAAGTTGTTTGGATTGATAATCGTTGTTTGTCCCAATAGCTGATCTGTATTTTGAAAGAGAGGATTTGCGATGGCGAAACCGAGAGCCATGGCCTGTTCTACTTTAATCCCGACACTATCGTTATAAAAATCATTAAAAGTTTTCCCTTTTTGGAACTCTATCTTGGCGGCTTCGTTTAGATACATTTCACGGGCGCGGAAAAACAGATTAGTTAGATCGGGATTTCCATTTAAATATCCATTACGAATGACGTACTGACAAAATTTCTCAAGATTGTCATCAACCAGCCGATCAAAGCTATTATGCAGATCCTGCACTCCTAATAGAACCTTTGAAATATCCACAAGCTGCATTGGTATTTCTGTTCCGTCGCCTTCGTCGCCACCATATCCGATGGCTAGTTTTCTTAAAAAGTTTAGCTGCCCTGGTGAAAATACGATTGCTTTATCCACTGAACGACCGTGAAGACGGCATTGCGTGCTCTGGGGAAAAAACTTTTGAGCTAAAAAGATCTGCGGCTGCGGAACCTCTGTGCGTTTAATAAACAGAATAGCTTCAATCTTGACCGCGAGATCAAGCCATTGGAAGGCGGGATACTTAGCTATTATCGTTTTGATCTCATCAAGAGAAATTTTTCGACCGAAGATAGCATCGTGTCCCAGCACCATCTGTAATTTATCGTATTTGTTTTCCATGATTTTCTACGGTGCTTTTCACGATATTCTAATAAAATCTTACTGAGTTCTCCTTTAGACCACCCGTTTCCTTATCCTGATGGATGCCTTGTGACATATAGTACGGTGCAAATCGTGCCAACCGCTTAATCGTCACTCTGCTCTCGTCGCCGACCAACAACTCATTACAAAGAGTCATTAGATCTTTCGAGTCTAGATGGCTGTAAAGATGCCTACGCGCAGAACGCGCAATAGATTTATTTATGTTATTGACGTCCTCCCTGCTTAGTAGGATCTTTTGATTATTGAGAGGCGCTCTACGGAATGCCAAGCAGTGCTTTGGCGATATTGTGAGTAATACAGTCCCGTTTAGAAATCCGCCAGCAAGATGCGGTGGGCAGTCTTCCAGTTCCTGGATCACAACGGGGTTGTCGGAAGTAACGAAATGACGCTTGTCCGGCGCGACAAGCAGGTGCCAGGATTTTTCTGTCATCAAGATTTTATAGAGCTCTTTGCTGAGTTCCATCGCCTGCTTGAAATAATGTTCCTCACCGCCTTCCATTTCAACATTGTAGTTTTTCGGATTTAGCATGAAGTTTCTAGTTTCTTCGAACTCTGCGTCGGACGAGAAGCTGATACCGGCCTTTTCAAAATTTTCTCTCAACGATTCTGGATGTTCAGCTTGGATCTGTTGAAACAGCTTGATATGTTCCGCTTCCATATTACGAAGCCATTCAGAAAAAGATGGACCTCGAACTCGCAACATTGAAACAAAGACCGCGAGTTCTGAACGGCTTTCGTCGTCTACAGGCAACAGTTCCTCTTGAATAATTCTATTTAAGATAGGAGCCGTTTTCCCTTCATGCTCTGAAAAAATACCCTCCATGGCTCGGGTGGCTCCACCCATGTCCTTACGGAATGTGTATAAATTATTCTTCGTAGCGACATTCCCTACGTTGATTCTCAACGACTGTTCTCCTTTTCGGTAAAAAAAGACGAATCCATCGTCACCAGGAATGCTAAAATTCTTCAAATAGAATTCTGGTACCCAATGATGGTTCTTCGAATTTTTTGCAATATTCTCGTAATACTCTAATTGCTGCATGTCGGTACCGTATTCCCTTGTCGACGCCAGTTCAAGACAAAGCCGCCCTTTCGGGCGGCAAATCGTACCGCACAGACCTCGAACGCCTGAGGGCACTCGGGTCTGCCGATACTAGATAGTCATGGCGGAGAGAGAGGGATTCGAACCCTCGCGGGCTTTTTACACCCCTAGGAGATTAGCAATCTCCCCCCTTCAGCCTCTTGGGTACCTCTCCGTGCTTGTTCCGCACCGACAGGCTGAAGCCACCCGATACTATCAATCTCTGACCATTCTGGCAACCGCCGCGGAAATCGCTTCGGCGAGGAGGCGTCGGTGGCAATGGGTGTCTGTTTCTTCGATGCAGAGGAGCGTGATGGTTTCGGTGCGCGAACGTCGTGCTAACGCCTCAACCGTGGCCCGTGCCTGAGGCGTTTCGAGAAAGGCGCGGTAGCGTTGCTCAAAGGTTTCCCAAGGTAAGCCGCGTTTATAATAATCCCCCACGAGTTTCGCGGGAGGCGCGACGTCTTTTATCCATTCATCAAAGTCTGCCTTTTCAAGACACGGATCAGGAGTGACGCCGTCGTTCAACGTCAAGCGAGACATCACGCAAATGCGCGTGCCATCAGCGGCTTCTCGCGGAGAGAGGATGCTTTTGGTTTTGAGACGCGGCTGTTCTGCGGTCTCTGGTGAAGGCCGGAGAGATTCAGGAGAGGACATACCCACAGCTTACGCGAAGGCCACGCACTCGACAATCCGCGGGAGAACGTCTAGTATACGCCTGCAAACGACAGCGCTACGGAGAGGTGGCAGAGTGGTCGAATGCACCGGACTTGAAATCCGGCGTCCGTCAAAAACGGACCGTGAGTTCGAATCTCACCCTCTCCGCCATGCAAAACCGACCCACGTGGGTCGGTTTGCTTTTCATAAAAAAATGCCCCATCAGTTGTCGATGGAGCCTTCAGAATTGACTGCTGGATCTTCGTCCTCGAAAAGGTCGAGGAAGGTTTCGTGAATGCGGATGAAGCGCTCTCTTCTGGCATCCTGTTCTATGCAGACGACCTTGCGCTCCACAAGCCCTCGCAGTCCAAGGAGGGCTTGCTGGGCGATAGCCGGTGAGTCATCAACGCCCGCGAAAAACTCCTGCCCTGGAATCGGACTCCAATCGCCCCAATCTGCGCAGATGCCCGTGAGATACCGCACCACATCCCCCTCATCAGGACGCAGACATGCGGTCTCTTTGAGCGGAGCCTCACGCAAATCCCAGGGTTCACGTGTAAAGGCACTACAGACCGTGGGACGCTCTGTCTCCGTACCCGGCAATGGCCGGACGAACATCAGGATGCTTGCGTAGAGCTGTTCACCCCAGATCTCGATCAGCATGTTGTTCTGCAAAGTCCACGGGGCTCCTTTCATGCCAGACGCCGTGATCGTCTTCCCCCTTTGCCAGGAGCTCAAGAAGAGGATTCCGTCCTTCTCGAAAGAAGGCGAATCTACCTCAGGTATTGGAAGAGCGGCGTCGATATAACCGACTGTCGCAAGCACAAGGCTCTCGAACCCGCGAAGACGCGCCACGAGCTGGTGATCGAGCCTCAACTCGCTCAAAAACGTAGTGATATCTTCCGACGAAGGCAAGCCTTCGATATCGAGCTTCTCTGCAGAAGACCTGACACGATCGCCCGTTCCCATGGTCACAACCCCCAGCCGATTCTCGTATTACCCACCACGCGTGGGCCCGAGATCAGCGCAAATTTCATAGCACACCTTCTCCGTGCGCGTCAAATCATAAAATACGCAAAAAATAAGACCTTGACAATCATCTGGCACATTCACCTGAACTTGTTATGATATCTTTTGTATGAACACTGAACTTCCTTCTCAACCAAAACCCTCGTCACTGCTCCCCGTTCTCATCAAAGCTGATCGACTCGCGGGATGGGTACTTTTTTTCGTTATTCTTGGTTTTGCTATCACAGGCTTTGGCATGACCAAAGGGTTTCTCGATAGTGCGTTTGCGCAGTCTCTTCATTTTCGTGTCTTAAGCGCTGTTGGTATCGTGGCGTTTATTATTCATACCTCCTGGGGCATGCGCTTGGCCCTTGTTCGTCGGCAATGGTGGAACACCTGGACCAAAATCAGCGTCTTAGCACTCTACGTGTTGATCGTCTGCGGCTTTGGCTATTTGCAATTCTTCTACCAGCCCGCACGCGGCCCTGTTCCCGCTCCGCAACCCCCCATCGCAGAAAGCGCCTCCCCTTCTGCTAACGCCGCCGCACCCACGGTCTTTACCGCAGACGCGCTCAAAGCCTTCAACGGCTTGGATGGCCAGCCTGCCTATGTTGCGGTGGATGGGGTTGTGTATGATGCGTCGCGCGTATTCCAGAACGGCAAGCACGGCGGCGGTCGCGTCACGGCCGGCCTAGAGCAAAGCGCGGCGTTCCACAGCAAGCACGCGGCAAAAATACTCGAGTCGCTTCCGGTTATGGGCACATACCAGCCGTAAGGACTCGCTCGAGATCGTCTACAAAAAATCATGTCAGCAAATGGGACATGATTTTTTGTCTGCACGAAAGGATCGCTCGCTTGACATCGCACGCAAAACGCGCTATTCCATACACGCGAAATCCCCACTGGTCGCCAAGCGAGGTGTCTCATGCATCCAAACGTTGCTCCCGTGTCCCGTGCCCTTTTCTCGGAGCTCTGCGGGATCCGAAGAAGGGAGCGATTCCCGCTCCGGGCCATCATCCAGCGCCTTTGCGACGAGTACGCCATTGCCCAGCGCATCGGATTCGAACGGCTCCTGCTCTTTGGGAACCACCGAGATAACGAGGCCAACGAAACCCTTGTTGGCACGCTCATTGCCCTTACACCGGGCATCGTCCTTTTCGACGGAGGGGAAGGCAAGGACGCGCTCACGGGCGGGCTGTTCGAGCGCACGACCCGTGACGCGCAGACGCCCTTTGATACGCGCGTGCCCGTGCCGTTCTACGCGCACCTCTGCATCCACCTCTCGACCTTCCCAAACGCGCGTAAGCCGCGATACAAGACCTATCCGGCCTGGATCGACTTCCAGATCGGCAATGGCCAGGGCGAAGACTATGGCGCCTTTGGCATTGACCCTGGCCGCTGGGACTACCTGCAGACCTGGCTCAACACCTGGCTCCCCCGAGAGCCGAACACCCAACCTCTGACCCGCTAAAACGCGCGGTCTTTTTTTCTCCATCGACACACGCAAAGCCGTCACGTACTCTTGTGACAATATGCTCTGGGCTCTGCTTGGATTAGGAACGGCTTTTTCCGAATCGCTCAAAGGTGCTGTCACAAAAGTGGCGGCACTGAAAAACGATTCTTGGACCGTGGGGTTTTACAGTCGAAGCACCGCGGCGTCTCTCCTCCTTATCACCGTGCTCCTCTCTGGACAATATTTTGTTATCAACGCGCGTTTTCTCTGGGCCTTTGGAATTTCCCTCACCATTAATGCGATCACCTCGTATCTCTACATCGACGTGTTGCGCCATGCGGATATCAGTCATGTCATGCCACTCGTGACGCTTTCGCCTGTGTTTATGCTGGTCACAGGCCCTCTGATCAACAACGAATGGCCAACCTGGCTGGGAGCAGTCGGCGTATTACTGACAGTGTTCGGCACCATGGTTGCCCACGCACAAAGAGCACACAGATCCCCCCTAGACCCATTGAGAGAGCTCGCAAAAATCCCAGGCACACGCCAAATGTTGCTCGTGGCTTTTTTGTGGAGTGTAAGTTCGCCGTTTGATAAGATTGCCGCGCAAGCCTCGACCCCGCTTTGGTATGTCGTGAGTATGAACGCCGGCCTTGCGCTCGTGTTTTACATTGCCATGCGCATCACGAGACAACGACACGCTTCATCACACGAACGCCCAGCTCTCCTCCCTGTGATGAGCATTGGTTTTTTTGAAGCTATCATAGGTGCATTTCAAATCACAGCGATCACGCTCGCTCCTGTCACCTACGTGATTGCGCTCAAACGCGCTTCTGTGCTTTTTAGCATGGCGTGGGCGCGCCTCTTTTTCCATGAGACCAACATAGGCAAGCGCGCCATAGGGGCTCTCATCACATTCGTGGGGCTCCTCTGCATCTTGTTTGCGCGATAAGCAGGTCGTGTTACACCTCGCGATACTCCCAGATCAATTTCTTGAGTTCTGTTTCCAAAAGCGTCATGTCTGTATTTTTTGCACGGAGCATGGCCTCTGGCGAAAACACGAGCTCCATGTCTCCTTCGCGATAATCAGACAATATTTGCAAGACTTCCATGATCTGCGCATGACAATCAGCAGTGGCGTCTTTTTTATACGATTTGATCAAGCGCGTGAGTTCATCCAAGAGCTCCCAATCTTGTTCATCCAATACAAGCGGAGCCTCAACGGTCCGATCTGGTCCGCCGTCTTCCGAAGGGATGGTCACCGTGTGAAGAGGCGTGGTGCGTTTTGGCAATGGAGATCGCATAGTCTATGTGCTCGCCGCCTTCACAAACCCTTCAAACAATGGGTGCGGATGAAAGGGCGTGGATTGGAGTTCTGGATGAAATTGACTGGCAATAAAATACGGATGATCTTTGATCTCCATCATTTCTACGAGCTTTGCGTCTGGCGAAATGCCGCTTGCCACCATGCCCTGTTTTTCAAACTCCTCCAAATACACGGGGTTGAACTCAAAGCGATGGCGATGACGTTCGCGAATCACTGCCTGCTGAAAGAGACGTTCTGCAAGCGTGTCTTTACGCACCTCGCATGGATAGGAGCCAAGGCGCATAGATCCACCGTAGTCTTTATTTTTCATGCGTTCCTCCTGTTCGTTCATCAAGTGGATCACCGGATGCTTGGTCTTTTGATTGATCTCTGTAGTATGCGCATCCTTCCAATGTAGAACATGGCGCGCAAATTCCACGGTCGCGAGTTGCATGCCGTAACACAATCCAAGATACGGCACCTTGTGTTCACGCGCGTATTGGATCGCAAGAATTTTGCCCTCCACGCCACGCGTGCCAAAGCCACCAGGCACGAGAATCCCCTCCACGCTCTTCAGGGTTTCCCATGCTTCTGGTTTATCTTGTTCCAGCTCTTCTGAGTTGATCCACGTAATCTCTGGCTTACGTTCCAGATGCCATGCCGCATGCTTCACGGCTTCGAGCACGGAGAGATACGCGTCCGTCAAAGCAAAGTTTCCGGTGCTGACATACTTGCCCACAATGCCGATCTTCACAGGACGAGCGACGGTCTCAATGCGATGGTTCAGCTCTTTCCATGCACGCATGTCTACGGGCTTTGTACGAAGCCGAAGTTTTTTGACAATGCGATTACACAGCCCTTCCTTCTCAAAATTAAGCGGCACCGCGTAAATCGAAGACACGTCCGGTGCGCTGATAATGTCCTCTGGTTGGACGCCGCAATGAATCGCGAGCTTTGCCTTGCGTGGCTCATCAATGGGATAGGCGCCGCGACCAATAATAAAATCTGGCTGAATGCCCGCGCTATTCAAGGTACGAACGGCGTATTGCGTGGGCTTTGTCTTCATCTCGCCCAAGCTCCCCGGCACAGGCATGTAGCTCACCAGACCCGCGAGCACATCGCGAGGCAACTCATTACGCATCATGCGAGCGGCCTCGAGAAAAAGAATATTCTGATATTCCCCGACCGTGCCGCCAATCTCGATAATCGTTACATCTGCATCGCATTCCTGTGCCGCGCGCTTGATACGATCAATCACCTCAAGCGGCACATGAGGCACCACTTCGACCGTCTTCCCTCCATACCCAAGATTGCGTTCGCGCTGGATCACAGAAAGGTACACACGACCCGTGGTCATGTAGTTCACTTTCCCCAGCTCCCCCTCAAGAAACCGTTCATAATTCCCAATATCCTGGTCTGTTTCATCCCCGTCTTTTGTGACAAACACCTCCCCATGTTCTATCGGATTCATGGTGCCTGCATCCACGTTGATATAGGGATCGATCTTTACAGCCGTGACCCGTAGCCCACGCGCTTTGAGCAAGGCTCCAATAGACGCAGACGCTATGCCTTTGCCCACACCAGACATCACGCCTCCTGCGATAAAAATATAAGAACGACGACGCTTCATAGGATAAGCAACTATGTGGATAACGCGACTATATTAGCACTCAAAACACGCGAGGTCTTCCTCTTTGTCAAACAGGGGTTGACAAACCTGATAAATCATGAAAGCATGGGAGTCTTCCTTTGCAAACGGATCACGTTCACCGCAGAGGAAGAGGAAGCGTCCATGACGGAACAGACCACGAGTACAAGTCGTCCCCCTGCCCCGCAGAAGCCGATTACGGCCATCACGGTCGAGCTCACGCTCGATGCGGTCGGCGCCAAGATCGTGCGCGATCTCCAGCGCGTGCTCATGATCGAGGACGTCGACGGACTTATCCGCCGCGGACTCGTGATCTGCACGGCCATCTCCACGGCCATCCATGAAGAAGGCCTCCAGGTGGCCTTCGACAACGGCGGCGAGGTCCTGGACCTCCTCGACGAATCGACGATCACGGCCGAGGCCATCATGCGCTCCGTGGGAAGTCACGTGCGCGACTCCCACTGGATCAGCATCTCGGAGCAGGAGCACCGCAACCTCCTCAACGCCGCCAAGGCCTGGGGGCTCACGACTGTGCGCCAGATGCTCTGGCTCGCGCTGATCATGCTCGAGATCGTGGCGTCCAAGGTGGAGGACGGTTGTGACCTGGTGGAGATCGACCATCACTGCACCATGGTCGTGGACCTCTCCAACATCCTCCCGCGGATCTTTCCGCGCGACCGTGCACGCCCCTCCTGAGCCAGCTCCCCTGGCCTGACCCGCCTCTCGGGTCTCTTTTTTTTACCCTTGCTCACTGCTTTCCGCGATGGGTTCTTTTGACCAAAATCGCTTTTTCACCTACCCTATCGCCATGCCTCTTATTGATGGAACAGCCCTGGCCCGCCGCATACGCGAGCAGGTCAAACAAGACGTAACTGCGCTTGCCATAAAACCTCGGTTAGAGGTTTTGCTTGTGGGTGAGGATACAGCGTCGCATCTCTACGTTTCGCTGAAAAAGAAAGCCGGAAACGCGCTTGGTATTGAGGTGGATGTGCATCATCTTCCAGAAGAGACTTCTGATGAGGAGCTTCTTGCGCTCATAGAAACATGGAACCAAGACGCAACCGTCCACGGCATCCTCATCCAAATCCCGCTTCCAGAAGGACATGATGAGGACCGGCTTATTCGTGCGGTGGACCCTAAAAAGGACGTGGACGGATTTCATCCAGATAATATTCAGGCGCTCATGAGCGGTGAGCCACAGATCATCCCGCCTGTGCACGAGGGTATTCTTCGACTGATCAACGAAACGCCTCTCAAGCTTCCAGGAGCTTCTGCGGTCATCATCGTAAATTCCGATATTTTTGCCGCTCCACTCAAACGGTTGCTTACAACGGCTGGCATGTTTGTTGAGGTGGTAAAACCCGATGCAATCAAGGCAGATGGTCTCAAAGAAGCAGACGTAATTGTGATTGCCATTGGCCGGCTGAATTTCCTTCGCCCTGACATGGTTAAGGAAGGATGCGTGATCATTGATGTCGGCACCAACAAAACCGCGGATGGCAAAACCCGCGGCGACGCAAATACCGAGGCGTTTCTTTATGACCAACCCACAACATGGATCAGCCCTGTGCCTGGAGGCGTTGGCCCTATGACCGTAGCACAGCTCATGAAAACAACCGCGCGCCTAGCGACTGCGTCTGCCCAACAAACAACCTAAGGCTACGTAACAATCCCCTCACCAATAGACCGCGCCATGGTTCGCGCGTGTTTTTTGATGGCGTAGTGTCCAGCGGCAATCACGCCAAAAGCAAAAACCAGAAATACAAAGAGACTTTGCAAAGGAAAGTTTTGCACAAACTCTTCCCAAGATACGGTCGGATGCAAAAGAAATTGCAGGCCAAGCTCCAAGAGTGTTCCCCAGATCAAAAAGATCGCTGTCACCATGCCAACGATTTTCCATGTGACTTCATGGCCGGAAAATGTCCAGAGCGCAAAGAGGAATGTCACGAAAAAATCCATGAGATACACAAAGGCCGTCAAAGTCCAAAGCGGCAAAGGGCTCACATCAAAATTAAACGCAAAAACTCCCAAGATAATCAACGCAAAAAAGCGAAGAACCGTGATAAAGAATGCACGCAAATAGAATCTCATAAAGAAAAAGAGGAAAAACGAGTGAGAATGCCAATAAGATACACACAAACCAACAGCAGAATCAACGGAGCCATGCGACGCTGTGCGCCCTGTCGATGTCGATAAAGCTGAAACGCGATCAAGGCAATAAAAATGCCATTGATGCCTCCGAACACCGTGCCGCTGAATCCAAGCATAGCAATCACATCGCTCGGCACAACAAGGAGAAGGAGGTAGGGTGGAATCATGGCAAGAACCCATGCCCACAAGCGCGAAATATGCCACTCAAAGCGCAGAGTTGTTTTGAGCTCTTGTGCAAGAACCACATATGACGTGATCACGGCCAAAAAACCCACCACAGGCACAATCCACCCCCAGGCCACTGGTAAAGCCTGGATGATCTCTCCGGGTTGAGAAATAGGATGTTCTCGTAAGCCAAGCGCGATGGCTAATCCAAACATCCAGGAAAGGAACGCCGCTCCCAGGGTGCCAAGGATAATCGCCTGACGCGAAGCGCGCTTTGAGCGACCTGTGATCGCCACAACAGATCCGATCGCGGGAATACCAGACAAGGCAAAAAGAAACACACCAAATGGCAGAAAAAACTGCGACCACTGTGATGAGGCAATATTGATCCACGCGACATGATCTGCCATGAGCGCCATCATAACGCACATCCCGACGATCAAGGCCCACGTCGCGGCCTCTTCCACCACCGCAAGAAACTTCAACCCAACAAACACAACAAGACTACCCAATACCGCAAATAATGCCGTGCCAATCCAAGAGGTCAGTGGTAAATCTGTCGCAGGAAAAAGAAGCGCCGCAATAAACTGGCCACCCAATAAAAGGTAGATCACGCTTGTAAAAACCATTTGCACAGGATAGACGAGCGACATGATCCAATACCCCATACGCCCAAGCCACTTGCCTGCATAGCCTGGCAATCGCATGTCTTGTTTTTCTGCCAGCTGAATCTCCGCAAAAAGCAGATGCGTCGCGAGAACAAGAAGCGCAACCAACCAAAAGAGCACACTCCCGGCCACAAACCCCACGCGCGCAAAAATAATTGGCAGGCCAAATACACCAGCGCCAATAATAGAACCAACAAGCGTGAGCGCGGCTTTACCAAAGGACAAAGGTCTTGCCATGTATCGCAGTATAACACAAAAATCCTCCGGATTGGAGGATTTTTGCATGGTACCAGGGGCCGGAATCGAACCGGCGACCTAAGGCTTATGAGTCCTTCGCTCTAACCAACTGAGCTACCCTGGCGAATATCTGGTTTTCTCAACGGCCACAGGTTATCAATTTGCCACGCGCCTGGCAAGCACCGTTTTATGGCCTCTCTTCCTCAAGAGGCGCCAGAGCCGCATTCATGCCAGATCTGGGCCATTCATAGTTCTTAAATGTCCAATAGGTCAGCACTTTTGCATCCTGGAATCGCGCAAAATGATTATCACTCCCCAACACGACTGCCACAATCTCGTTTCCCTCTGCATTCCGTGTGACCTGCGCCAAGCAATAGCCCGCCTCTGGGAGCGAGCCAGTCTTCGCGGCAATAACGCGGTACGGAGGCTTATTGAGAAATGAATCCAGTAACAGGTTGGTATTTTTCACGACATACGTCCGGTTGTTTGAGCGGCCCTTGATCTCCACGCGCTCAAGCTTGGTGATGTCACGGACTTCTGGATAGGCAAGGGCAGTGCGAAGGATAATGGCCACATCGCGCGCAGATGCTTGGTTGCGTGCGTCCAATCCGGTCGGATCGTAATACACGGCAGAGCGCAATCCCAGGGTTCGTGCTTTTTGATTCATGGCCTTGATAAATGCCTCTTCGCCTTCTGGCCATGATCGCGCAATCGCATTGCCCGCAGAGTTTACAGAGCCCACGAGAAGCGCACGCAACAAATCACGCTTGGTCAGCCGCTCGGTCGGCAAGAAGACAGACTTCCCCTCTTCTTTGGGTAAGTCTGCAGGATCCATAGTCACTTCCTCTTGAAGATTCGTTTTGCTATCAAGCAAGACCATGGCCGTCATAAGCTTGGTCAAGCTTGCAATAGGATACGCAGAATTCGCATCCTTTTCTACAAGAAACGCCCCGCTTTTCACATCTAAAATCGCCGCAGAGCGCGCTGTGGTCTCCACGCCTAAACTTTCCGTGCCACGCTTCAAAGGCGGCTGGACATTGGGTGCGGCGTATCGTGCAACAGGCAGAGCATTCACCGCAGGCATTTCTGCGGCTCCCACAGGCATGGCGCGCAGGGAAATAAATCCGACCAATGCGATAAGAGATTCAGCGAGCATGAAAATGATAATAGCAGAGAATGCCTCGTAAATCTACACACCGAGTGACGGAGACCCTTGTTCCATGGGTTTTGGTTGCATTTCTTGCAAAACCTGCTCCACAGCGCGATGGCTATGTAGTTCCTCAAAATCTGGTAAAGACTCTACTCCGTCCAAGCCAAGATGCTTGAGAAAATCCACGGTCACGGCATAGGTCGGCTGTCCAAGACGCATATCTTCTCGCGTTTCTACCAGGCCTCGCATGATGAGATTGCGAAGGATCAGGGCGCATTGCACGCCGCGAATCTGTTCCAATTCTGGACGCGTGAGCGGGCCACGATACGCGAGAATAGCCAATGCTTCGAGAGACGGGCGCGTGAGCTCCCCCTGCGTCTCATCCTTCAGCACCTGGCGGACCAAAGACGCGGCATCTGGGTGCGTGACAAGTTCGACCTCCTGACCATGGCGAATGAGTTGCAAACCAGAATCCTCCAGACGCTCGGCCAAACGATCAAGCGCGCTCTTCACTCCCTCGACCTCCGCCTCGCACCATTCCGCTAAACGCTTCAGCGCCACGGGCTTTCCTGCGGCAAAGAGGATGGCTTCAATATTTGCGTCGAGTGACATACTTATTGAGCTTCAAGATTAATATCCTCAAACAGATTCCCCTGCGACGCTTTGACTACGCGCTGTTTGATGAGTTCTAGTAACGCAAGGAAGGACACGACCGCCTCTGCACGATCATGCGAGCGTCCCAGGAGTTCGCGAAAGGAAACGCCCTTGATACCCGAGGCGATCCGCGCAGAGAGTTCTTTGATCTTTTCCTCAATAGTGACCACGCGCTCCACAGAAGCACGTGTGAGTTGCGTGATGGGCTGAATCCATTTGATCACGCGACGGAAACTGTCACGGAGCATATCAGGCGTGAGTTTCTTGGGCGGATAAAATCCCGCTTCAATGGGCGCCGTACGTCTTGGTCCGCTATAGGATCTCTGCGCACGACGATCCAACTCTCCCAAGAAACGTGCGGCCTCCACAAAACGCTGGTACATGCGCAACTGCGTAGCAAGATCAGGCCCTTCTTCCAACGCCTCGTCCGTGATACTCGGCAACAGCGCTTTGGATTTGAGATAGATCAGCTTGGCGGCAATCACAAGAAAGTCCGCAAGCTCTTCTGGTGGAATCACGCCCTGCTGTTCACGCACATGCCGAACAAAAGGTTCGGTCACCTGCACAAGGGAGACTTCCGTAATTTCCATTTTCTCTGCCTCAACCAACTGCAATAGCAAGTCCAATGGACCTTCGAATTTCTCAATATGGACAGAATAGGACATGCGTCAAACTACTTCGCGATCTTGATATGCGCCTCCTGCAATCGCTTGTCCGATACTTCCGATGGCGCGCCAAGCATGAGATCACGCGCGTCTCCGGTTTTTGGAAATGCGATTACCTCACGGATATTCGGCTCATTGGCGAGAATCATGACGATACGATCAATACCAGGCGCAATACCTCCATGCGGCGGCGCCCCATATTCCAACGCTTCCAACATATGGCCAAAGCGTCGTTGAATATTCTCTTCATCCATGCCCATGATTTCGAGCACCCTCTTTAACGCTTCGGGCTGATGGTTCCGGATGCTCCCTCCTCCAGCCTCATACCCATTCAATACGATATCATATTGCGTGGTCAGGATTTCTGCGATGTGCTCTTTCTTCATCAGCCAATCCATATGTTCTGGCTTTGGCGAGGAAAATGGATTGTGGGTGAATGTCCAGCCTCCTTCCTCAGTCTTCTCGAAGAAGGGAAAGTCTACCACCCAACAAAACGCAAGCAGATCAGGGTCGTTCTTGTCTTCACGGAGATCCGGTTTATCTGTTCCGTACTTTTCCATGACTTCTGCATAAGAAAAGCGAGGAAACGGCACTTGTTGGATGCGTTTTTCTGGCGTACAGGTTTTTACCATTTCGATCATCATCTTTTCCACAAGCTGAAGCACATCCTCTCGTTCCACAAAAGACATTTCAAGATCGAGTTGCGTAAAATCCGGCTGGCGATCTCCGCGCTGGTCTTCATCGCGAAAACATCTGGCGATTTGGAAATAGCGCTCCATACCAGCCACCATAAGCAACTGCTTAAACTGCTGTGGAGACTGTGGCAACGCGTAAAACTTACCCGTGTGCTGACGCGAAGGAATGAGATATTCACGCGCGCCTGTTTCCCCTGTGCTTTTTGTCAAAAGGGGTGTTTCTATTTCCAAGAATTCCTGCGTATGCAGATAGGCACGAAAAAATGAGGTGACCTTGTCGCGTAATACTAAATTATTCCGCATCCGTTCTGTGCGTAAATCCAGATAGCGATACTGCAGACGCAATTCTTCGTTGATACCGATCGTATCCTTATCAAGTTCAAATGGCGGAGTTTTCGCAGAATTCAAAATCTCGACAGCGTTCGCGAGCACTTCGATCGCGCCTGTTGCCATGTCCGGGTTCACCTGTTTTTCCTGACGTGCTTGTACCAACCCAATCACACGCACACAAAACTCTGGGCGCAGTTCCTTGATCACAACCTTAGACGTTTCATCGAGTACGCTTGGCACGAGCACAACCTGCATAAGCCCTGTGCGGTCGCGAAGATCAATAAAGGCGATTTTTCCCATGTCTCGGCGGGCATGTACCCAGCCTTGGAGCTCAACGGTCTGACCAATCAGAGGCACAGCTTCTGTTGCAAGAGTCTTTGTCATATAGATGCTATCTCAACAGAATCACTCATTCTCTGCAACTCCCTGTTTGGCTGACTCTGCGGCAGACCACCAGAGAAACGAGGGTTTGCAATCTGTACGTAGCTGTTGGCGACACTCGTCTGCACGCTTGATCTCTGCTTCTTTCACACGTTGCATCTTTGCGGAAAAGGCAAAAACAAGAAGGATAAAACCTATGCCAATGCCAATAAATATTTTGATCCACGTTTCTTGCGTTGTGTTTGTCATAGAGTCTTGGGCGTATGGTATCACAGACCCGCGGTCTTCTCGAGTCCGATCACCGGAGCTAATGGTAAATCAACAATCGACTGGACGCGCTCCCCTTTGGCGGCCCATGCGTCCCAAAGAAACAACGAAACGCCTCGTGCAAAAATCAACCGGTGATCATCCAGCCAGATAAGCGGGCGACCTTCACGGCGGTCATCTGCACCAGCCACAAGGACACGCATCATCGCATCGTCCATAAGATAGGCTGTTGTGGAAGATGGTCCAGGCAACACAGCGACAATCACGCGTGGTTCGGTTGCGAGAGAAACGCTTGACCCATCGACCTTGATACGGATCAACGACGATGGTCCTGCGGGAGGCGACTCAAGTCCCTCGCCCGGCGTAAACGTTGAGAGATAGGCGGCCCCACGATCTGCGGTGAGTGGCTCGACGGCATCGGTAAAAGAATACAACTCACGAATCGTTCCGGTGCGCGAAATGCTCAGCAGAACGCGATCGCCCTGACGCGCAACAACGGCCGCATGGTCTTCATCCAATAATCCCAACACCTGCGCCTCGTCGTACACGCGGCCCTTCCCATTGCGTAAGGGCACAGACCATCCGTGATCTCCTCGTAAAAATTGCACGCCATCTGTTTTTTGCGGGTCTTCAATGGACAAGCCTCTCTGCTGAACCATGGTTGCCCGCCATCCTGTGGCAACTGTTTCTTCTTGCACAGCGTGCGATGCCATATCCACCGCAAACAGACGATCTGCCGTGGCAGAGGGTGTGGCCGCGGCAAAGAGGAACACGCCCGTGGAAGAAGCCGCCACATTCGTTGGCGTCACTGGAGGCGCGGTCCGCTGCATATTGGGTAAATGCGTGACGAACTTCCCTACGTATTCCCAAGCCCCATTGCCCACTCCAGCAAGTTGCTGTTGCGCAGAAGATAATCGTGCACGTGCCTTTACCGGATCTGAAAACCAAAACGCCGCAGTCATGATCACCGCGATCACAAGCAACGGCGTGACAAAAGAACCTCGTGAGGAGCGTGACATGCTCCTATTCTAAATCGTGAGTCGTGCAAAGCCAAGACGCACGCCTTCTTACGGCGTCAGACGGTTGATGAGGCGTGGGAAAGGGATGGTTTCGCGAATGTGATGAATGCCACAGATCCACGCGGTAAGGCGCTCAAGGCCATACCCAAAGCCAGAGTGTGGAACAGAACCGTAGCGACGTGTGTCCAAATACCACTGGAACGCATCTTCTGGAAGATTATGCGCGCGGATGCGTCCAAGGAGCGCTTCGTAGTTATCTTCGCGCTGTGATCCTCCGATCACTTCGCCATAGCCCTCTGGAGCCAACAGATCTGCATTCAATACACGCGTCGGATCCTCTGGATCTGGCTTCATGTAAAATGCTTTGACTGCCGCAGGATATTTTTCTACGAAAATCGGCTTTTCGTATTGCTGGGTGAGAAGCGTCTCGTCATCCGCGCCAAGATCATCCATGTCGCCAATATCTGATCCAAGCGTGCGCAGTTTTGCGATGGCTTCTGCATGCGTCATGCGCACAAACGGCGGCACGACTTTTTTGAGCGGCTCCTGGTTGCGTTCCAGTAACTTCAATTCGACCTGGCAGTTCTCAAGCACGCGCTGGACAATGTGCGAGACAAGCTGTTCTTGAATCGCCAGATTTGCCTCATGATCCACAAACGCGGCCTCTGCATCCATCATCCAAAACTCTGTGAGATGACGTCGCGTCTTGGATTTTTCCGCACGAAAAACCGGACCAAAATCAAAGCATCGGCCCACGGACGCGATCGCGGCTTCCAAATACAGCTGGCCGGATTGCGTGAGATAGGCTTTTTGTTCTTCAAAATAATTTACTTCAAATAATTCTGTGGTTCCTTCGCATGCACTTGGCGTAAACACAGGCGAATCAATCTTCATGAACCCATTCTGACGCATCCATTCATAGGTCGCGTAGATGATTTCATTACGCACGCGCTGAATGGCCCACTGCGTGCCTGTACGCAACCACAGATGGCGATTATCCAGCAAAAAATCTGGACCGTGCTCTTTTTTTCCAATGGGATACTCTTCTGCCTTGCTCACAAGGACCACGTCTGTGGCCTGCAACTCAAACACCCCTTCTTGCTTTGGATGTTTTGTGACCGTCCCCGTGACCATACACGAGGATTCGAGTGTGATTTGCTCTGCCGCCTGCCAAGCCGCTTCGCTGACCCCTTGTTTGGCAACCACGGCCTGCGCAAAACCAGACCCATCCCGCAATTGCAAAAACGCGATGGAACCGCTGGAACGCACGTTATAAGCCCAACCCTTAACTGTGACGGTTTGGCCGACGTGCGAAGCAAAATCTTTGATGAAGTCCTGCATACCGAACCAGAATGACGGAAGAGAGGCAGAGTGTCAAAAAATAAAAACGACCCCTGGAGTACCAGAAGGTCAGACGCTTACCCGCAGACGCGGAGATGATAACGACAGTTCGGACCCGGGCGCAGAACCGGGCGACGGCGCTCGCTCAGCTTGGAGCTCAGCCGCTTGTACTCCCGCTCCGAGTAGATGCCGTTCACCACGCGGCGACCCGGGTGGATCGTCACGTAGAAGCGGGCCCCCTTCTCGTCGAGAATCACGCGCACATAGCACCCGAGCTCCTCACCAGACGTCCAGTCGCTCGCCCGCGTGGGGCTCTTGAGCCAGAGGTGGCCCTTGAACCGCTCCTTGAGGCTCTTCAGCGAGTCAGCCCGCTCCTTGCCCGAGGGCTTGCCCAGGTAGACACGCAGGGGCCGACGATCCCCGCAGACCATCACGAGATAGGCCGCGAGAATGTGCTCCGGAATCACGAGCTTTGCCTTGTCAGGCAGAGGCGGACGAAAGGCCTTTGCCGTGGCATCAGGCGCTTCCTCTGCCGGACGGCGCGCAGGACGCTTCTTCGGCCGCGGCTTGGGGACGAGCCGCAGGAGCGGAATCGTACGGACCGCAGGGGCCGACGACGGGACGATCGGCTTCGGCTGTGCGAGCGCGCCGGGCGTCTCCATGGCCGCGTAGGCTTCCACAGCCTCCGGACTCGTGGCCACGGGCGGCTCGGACGTCTTCCCGGAGTCAGAGCACGGCTCTTCGTAGATCTTCGCGTACCTCCGCTTCGCGCCGTCCGCCTCCTCCTCCCCCATCTCGACGTACACCCGCACCCACCGGCCAGGGAACAGCTCGACCTTGCCAGCAAACGCCGGCTTGCCAGGCACAGACGGTTCGAGCGGCTCCGGAGGCGGGTCGCATTCCAGGCACGTGGTATGCACGGCCTGCTCCATCTTGCCGTCATTACCGACCTGCGTTCCCCGCTCCTCGTACTCCCGCGCCCACTGACCGGGCGCGATCTCCACCAGTTTGACGTAGTCACCCCGGTGAGGAGTGATACTCGGAATCCATCGCTCACGCATCAAAACCTCCACGACCTAACACACGCGTCAGGCCTGTATCATTTCATCGTGTTTCACGTACTGTGTCAATCCTCTCAAAATGGTTCAATAGCTTGACACCCCAACAAAAATCATGCGAAATAACGCACACCCCCCTCTCCAAGGAGACCCCCATGACATTCGGAGCGCGACCGCCATCTGGATTCGGCTGGCAAATGGGCAAAACAGCCGCCGCTATCACGTTCGTGATCGATGCAGAGGTTTACCTCATCACGTGCACGGACGAGGGCATCAATACACGCCTCAGGGAGGCCATCCGACAGGCCAAGAGCGGCGAGCTCGAGATCAACGAGCTGACAAGCGTCCAGGAGTTCCTCAACAGGAACTAAACCTCTTACAGAGCCACTGGCTCTACTTTTTTTATCCCAGCATTCTCCCAATCGCCTGGATTCCTCGCGGCTCTTTCAAAAGGGGGGTGTGGCGGAGCTGTTCTTCGACGACCGTGCTTGCCGCACGAAACACGTCTGTGGAGGCTGTGACATTGAGTGCTTCCTTGAGCGGACGATGGCGGAGGAAACGTAAGAGGCGGAGGACGTGCTCAGGCAAGCACGTGGTTTTTGGATAGGTTCGGCGATGCTCTACGGTACATGATGCACACAAGCAACCGCCCGCATCTACGACAAAGGCAATAGGATCCACCAGCGTTTTTTCACACGCGAGACAACGCTCGAGATGAAGGGCGTAGCCAAGAAGGTCAAGGAGGCGCAAGCTGGCCGCCGCAAAAAGGAGGCGTGCGCGATCTGGCGAGGGCTCCCCTTCAACCGTGTCTGCGAGATCAAGCACTTCTGAAATGAGATCAAAAATCAGCGCATCTGACACACCTGGTTTTGTGAGCTGATGCACCAAATCGCAAAAGGCGCCGGCAACGGTCATCATGCCAAGGCGTTTCCGCAAAGAAAGTCGCGGCTGTACAAGTTTTGCCACAGCCAGCTTATCAAGTGCCTTCCCCTTCGCAATCATGATCTCCACGGTAGAAAATGGCTCCACGTGACCGGACTGTTTTGCCCGGGGTTTTTTCACGCCACGCGCCACTGCTTCGAGCTTGCCTTGTTCACGTCCAAAGAACACGACGCGGGCGTCATGTTCATGATACGGTGTTTGCCGCAAAACAATGGCGGTGTCACGAAGGTAAGGCATCTAGCGTCGATCCAACCACATCTGGAGAATGGCGGCCGCGGCAAGATCATCGCGCTTATGCTTACCACCTTGTTCTACCTGCTGTTTCTTCGCAAGCGCCGTCGAGAGTGTTTCATCTGCCTCAAAAACCTTTGCACCTGCCGCAGAAAGGCGTTCAGCAAAGGCGCGGATGGTCTTTGCCTGATCTGTTTCACGTGTCTGGTCTCCCAGAGGTTTTGGCACACCGATCACAAATGCATCAACGCTCTCTTTTTGCGCGAGATTAATAAGTGCCGTGACCGCCTCTGCGTCTCCATGATTTTCGATGACGCTCCACGCTGAAGCCAGCCGCGTTTCTGTATCCCCTAACGCGACACCGATGCGAGCAGAACCGTAATCAATACCGAGGAGTCTCATTTGGTGGTGTTTACAACTTCCTTGACTGTGTTCTTTTGGATTTTTTTGACAGAGGCTAAAAATGTTGTGCGTAAACGATTTGCATTTTTTTCATACGAACGTTTTGTGGCAGAAGCACCGAACGCGCCATAGCCGCAGTATGGTTCTTCCATAGCATCCCACAACATGATCAATCCATCTGCGTAGATCTTATACGGCTCAACATACGGCGACGTCGAAGACGGTGACACATCATATTTTTCACTATCTTTGATGGCCTGCGCTACTTTTTGCGCATGCAGTTTGCGCATGACCGCTGTATCGCATTTGCTCTTTGGATTGCTAAACTCGACTTTTTCATCGGCGTACTTACATTTTTTGTTATACAAATCACGCGAACAGTTCGCGTAGACAACCTTCTTTTTCGTTGCCACGGCCTTTTTGGTGGCAGCAGAAACCTCCCCTGGAACAACCATCACGCACACGACCAAACACGCCAAAAAAGCGGAATAAATACGTGTAAATGAAGATGATCTCATAGCACAAACTATCGTACCACGAGCCGAAATAGGTGTCCAAACAAAATAAAAGAGGAGCCAGGGGGCTCCAGGGATCGGACGGTCTCAGGACGGGAAGACCTCGAGCGGGACGTCCTTGTACGCCTCGAGGAACTGGTCGAACCAGAGGCTCAGGTTGTCCGGCCAGAACAGCTCGCGGAACTGCGGGATCTGCTTGGCCGCCCGCTTCATGGCCAGGGTCTCGCGGCGCGCGACGTGCACGAGAACCTCGTACTGGCCGTACTTCAGATACTGCTCGAGCGCGTAGAGCAGGTAGTCCATGCGCTCGAGCAAGGCGAAGAGCTCCACCTCGAGCGGGTTTGTGCGCCGGAGCTCCAGCATGATCTCCTGCGCGTCCTTGGGGAAGAACACGCGCTTCGCATAGTCCTGATGCGCGAACTGGAGCAGGAACGCACGCCGTTCCGCAAGATACACGGGCAGTGGCAGGCGTTCCACGATCAGGCAGAAGGCCTCGTACTCACGCACGTCGTCCAGCACAGTCTTCTGTGGGGCAGGGACGTCGACGTCCTCACCCACGTCGTGGTTCACGGCCGTATGCGTACCCAATGCCGTGTCCACGGGAACGCCGTGCGCGTTCAGCTCGCCCCCCACGTACTGCCACAGGAGCGCGAGGCCCACGGTGTGCTCGGCCGTGGTCTGAAGCCGCAAGGGCGACCTTGCCCTGATCAGAGTCATGAACCGCCTGTACGCCTTTGCGACGCGTGGCGGCAGACGACACTCCCAGCGGAGCCCGCGCCCCAGCCGCTCCTGGTACGCACACCAGACGTACAGCAGGTTCATCCAGGGGCTGGACGGGAACGGCGGCACAGATCTCGGACGTTCTTGTTTGCTCACAATGACCTCCTTTGGCCAGTGCGCGGAGGTTACCCGAGAGCGTAAAACAACGCAAGTCAAACACAAAATCAGACCCAAACGGGCCTGATTTTGAACGAACGACCTCGTGATACTTACATTCTCAATGAATCGCTCACCCAGGTCACAGATGTCTCAACCGTGGCTGGAATAAAGTCTGCGGCAGAGGTTACTTCTGTACCAAAGGTGTAGTTGGTGAAAAAAGCATCGCTCAAATCATCAATACGTTGATTCCAATTCGCTCCGTACAAAGCGAGTGCTATTTGTTCTGTTCTGACCCAACGAAGCACACCACCGAGCGCCACGGCATACACTTTTGGATCTGTGGTGAATTTGACCATGCGATTGCCTGGGCGATAGGTCGCGTTGTTTCCAAGCGGGATCTGTGCCATTTCTGATGGCTGGAGCTCGCGCAAGCCGCCAAAGCCTGTAAACCAGCTGAAATACACTTTCTCATTTGGAAATGCATGGCGCTTTCCGTCTGTTCCAAGATAGTAGATTGCCGTATCTTCCTGCGTTGCAGGATTGCTGTCATCCATGAGCTTCACGAGATTATGCGGTGCCAGATTCAATCGCGTGAATACAGAGAGCGGGCTCGTTACGCTAGATGTGCTCACGATAATTTGATAGTTGATTTCCGTTGTTCGCAAGACCGCATCTACCACACGCACACGAAATGCGTAGGTTCCGATAGAAAAAGGTGTTCCGGAAATAATGCCACGCGAGTCCAAGACAAGCCCTGTTGGGAGCGGACCCTGGGTGGTCGGACTCAACGAAAAGGCATACGGAGCAGAGCCACCCGTCGCGACCATGGTCTGTGAATAGCTCGTGCCCGTGTAGGCGGATGGCATATTCAACGGGGCAATGGTCAAGACCGAAGAAGGGGTAGCAACCGCGGCTGGGTTGACCACTACAGAATAATCACGATCACCTGTACGACCGTTTGTGTCATACGCACGCACGCGGAATGAGGCAGTTGTCGCACTTGTCGGCGTGCCTGTGAGATAGCCGTTGCTGGTGACATTCAATCCTGGAGGCAAAGAACCATTTGCTAATGCCCACACATACGGAGCTGTGCCGCCGGACACGGTAAATGGCTGGTGATAAGAAGAGCCAACCGTTGCCGCTGGCATGGTGCTTGGACCAACTGTGATCGTGATAGCAGACGCGCTGATGGTCAGCGTATAATCTTTTTCAATAATACGTCCTGTGGCATCTGTTGCTTTTACACGCACCGCAGATGTTCCTGCGGCGGTTGGTACACCGGAAATAATGCCAGAGGTAAAATTCATGGACAGGCCTGGTGGAAAACTACCGCTCACAATGCTCCACACATACGGAGCTGTGCCACCTGAAACACTCAGCGTCTGACCATAGGCTGTTCCTACGACACCGCTCGCCAACGCAAATGGAGCTGACCCACCCCCAACAGCCGTCACAGAAAGGGTGTACGTCTTGCTCGTCGTGGCGCCGCTTGCATCTGTTGCGCGAATGGTCAACGCGTAATCACCGCTCACAGATGGCGTACCTGTAATCACACCGCTTCCTGTACCGAGCGTTAACCCCGTGGGCAAAGATCCAGAGGTAATAGCCCAGACATAAGGCGCAGATCCTCCGGTTGCTGTGAGTGACTGGCTATATGCTGCACCAACCGTCGCTGTGGCGAGCGTGGAAGGCGACATCATAAGCGTCACCACCCCAGCGCCCGCAATCGTGATGCTATAAGCTTTTTCTGTTGAAACAGCGAGGCTATCCTGGACTTTCATCGTGAACGTGTAGGTCCCCTCACTGGAAGGCGTGCCCGAAAGAACGCCAGAAGCCGCATTCAATGTCACGCCTGTGGGCAAAACGCCACCCACCACAAACCAGGTATACGGGGCTGTGCCGCCTGATACGGTCACTGTGGTGCTGTACGCACTTCCCACATTCCCGTTTGCCAATGTTGATGGCACCAGCGTAAGCACGCCGGCCGGAGCGCTCGCCGTCACCGTGATGCTGTAATCTTTTTCGCTTGATCTGATCAACTCATCCACGACCCTCAAACGAAAGGCAAAGGTGCCATCGGTCGTTGGAGTACCTGTGATGGCTCCACTCGATGTATTCAATAAAAGGCCTGATGGCATGCTCCCGCTCGCCAGGCTCCATGTATAAGGCGCCATGCCGCCTGTGGCTGTCATGGTTTGGCTATAGGCCGTACCCACAACTCCCGCAGGAAGCGTGAGTGGAGACATTTCGAGCATGGACGCACCCGCCGCATCAACTGTCCATGTGTAGGATTTTGTGCCGCTTACGGTTGCCAAGGCGTTGGTCACGCCAACAACAAACGTAAATGATCCATCTACGGTTGGGGTACCGGACAAGATGCCATCTGTGCTGAGCGTAACACCCGCTGGCAATGTGCCTGACTGCACCACGTAGGACAACATACCCATAGCATAACCAGACACGCTCAATGCCTGGCTATAGGCCGAAGATTTCGTGCCATTGGGTAATGTCGCAGGCAGGACTTCGATGGGCGCCGCGGCGTTCACCGTAAGATTGAAGGTTTTTTCTACCCAATTCGCGGCATTCCCACTGTCCGTGCATTTGATGGTAAACGTGTAGGCGTTGGCGCTGATAGCCGTGCCAAAAATAGTCCCTCCACTCGTGAGACCAAACCCTGCGGGCATGGATCCAGAACCTACGACACACGCAAACGATACAGCGCCAGATACACCAATATCCTTTGAGTAATCCACCCCGACCTGTGCAGTGGGAAGGGTGTCTGAGCTAATGACAATGGTCGCCATTTCTGCGGCAACGCCCAACGGAGCGGTCGCCAAACAAAACACACCGACCATGATCCCTGACACTCGAGATCGCAGTCGCTGAAACGTTGCATCACGCATACAAGAAAATTAAGAATGACCCGTGCATTATAGCACACAGGCCATCCTCTCTGAAGAATAATACGATTTACTCTTCTATTTTTTTCAGAAATGCTTTTTCCGTGAGGATCGTCACGCCAAGCTGTTCTGCCTTTTCTGCCTTTGAGCCAGGATTTTCTCCCACAACCACATACGTTGTTTTTCGTGTGACGGATTCTGCTACTTCACCGCCCTTTTCTCGAATGAGCTCTTTCGCTTCCTCGCGACTCAACTGCTCAAGCGTCCCGGTCAACACCCACGTCGTGCCTTCTAACGGTCCTCCCTTCGCACGTTTTGCGGCCTTTTGCACGTCCACGACTTTTAGCAAGGCTTGCACCTGATCTTGAACGCGCTTATCCCTTTGCCACGCAAGAATCGCATCTGCGACAACCGTTCCTACACCTTCGACCTGCGTCAATTCCTCTGCGGACGCATGTAATAGCGCATCAAACGTCTGAAAATGCTCTGCAAGATCTCGCGCCGTCTCTTCTCCCACATGACGAATGCCCAATGCATTCACAAATCGATCCAAGGAGACGCTCGTGTGCGCTTGGATTTCTTCTACAAGCTTTTTGGAGGAAAGCTCCGCAAATCCCTCCAGGTTCAAGAGATCACCTGGCTCAAGTTGAAAGAGATCCGCAGGCTCTGTGACCAAACCTGTTTGGAGGAGCTGTTCCGCAATCTTGTCTCCAATGCCACGGATATCAAACGCGGAACGTCCCACGAAATGCAATAAGGACGCGAGCTCTTGCGCGTAGCATTGCTTGTTCGAGCACACGACCGCCACTTCGCCTTCACGACGCTCTACAGACGAACCGCACATCGGACAGGTGGTTGGCATGTGAAACGTTTTTTCTTTTCCTGTTCGGAAGTTTGGAAGCACCTTGATAATTTTTGGAATCACATCCCCTGCTTTTTCCACGATCACCGTATCGCCAATCTTCAGCCCAAGGCGCTCGATCTCATCCTCATTATGAAGCGATGCATGTATGACGGTAGTGCCCATGAGCTGAACCGGATCAAGAATCGCGACAGGAGTCAGCGCGCCCGTGCGTCCCACAGACACGTGGATATCTCGCACGATCGTGGTCCCCTGCTCTGCCGGAAACTTCCAGGCCGCCATGCCTCGCCATGTTTTCCCAACAGTTCCAAGTCGCTCCATGAGCGCCAAATCATTCACGTTCACCACAACCCCATCAAACCAATACGGTAAATCCTCACGCTTACGCATCACCTCACGGTAAAAAGCATCCACCTCATCCAAGGTTTTGCAAAAGCGATTGAATGGGTTTTGCGGTACTCCAAGAAGCGCGATGGCCTCGTGCGTTTGCTCGTGCGTCGTAAAACCATAGTCGCCCACAAGAAGATAGCCATAAAACGACAAGCGGCGTTCCGCGACCACAGTTGCGTCCAGCTGACGAATCGTTCCTGCCGCGGCATTGCGTGGATTTGCAAGCACTGCCTCCCCTCGCGCTTTGAGTTTTTTATTCAGATCCTCCAGTTGCTGTTTTGTCATGAACGCCTCTCCACGAATCTCCACACGTGTTGCTCTCCCCTCAAAAAGACGACGCGCCTTTTGCTCATCAACCGCACCAGCATGGCGTTTGAGAAATGCACGGATCTCTTGCTCCTCTGGCACGCGCAAACGCAAAGGAATCGCTTCGATGGTGCGAAGATTCTGCGTAACATCTTCTCCAATCGTTCCATCGCCACGCGTGGAACCCTCCACAAACACGCCTTGTTCATAGATCAGCGACATGGCAAGCCCATCCATTTTCATCTCTGCGTAAAAATCAAATGTTCCACGCGGCACAATCCGTTTCAGACGCTCCAACCACTCATCCAGCTCTTCCCGAGAAAACACGTCTTCAATGGAAAGCATGCGCACCGCATGCTGGACCTTGCGAAACCCCTCCATGGGTTTGCCAGCTACGCGTTGCGTGGGAGAGTCTTTGACGATCAATTCTGGATAGCGTTGCTCGATATTCCACAGCTCGTGTTTCAACGCATCCAACGCGGCTTCTGGAATCGAAAGATTGTTCAAGACGTGATACTCGTAACGATAACGATCAATTTCTTTTCGAAGAATCGCTGTGCGTTCTTTTGCTTCTGCAAGTGTCATAGGATTATCCCCCATTCAATACCATGCGCACCCAAAACTCAACCAACGGACCAACCCAAATCGTGAGCAGGCCGCCTATGGCAAGCAACGGACCAAACGGGACGCGTGTGTTGCGCTTATATCGACCAGAAAAGAGGAGAACGATCGCAAGAGCGCCTCCAAAGATGTACGTGAAATAGAGATTAATTCCTATCCCTGGCCACCCAAGAGCAAGTCCAAGCAATCCCCCCATCCAAGGATCACCTGATCCCATCCACTTTCCGCGTGAAACAAGCACCTGTGCCCCAAGAAAACCCACACCGACCGCACAGCCGATCAAGACAGACGCGACCGAGAGATATCCGGCGAACACATTCCACAAACCAAACACAAGCGCTGATCCTGCGATAAACTCAACGGGCAATAATTTCCATCGAAAATCAAACGTTGTCAGCATCAGCAGATCCATGGAGAGCACTATTTCAAATGCAAAGCGACCGAATTCTGCAGGTGCAACGAGAAATGGATGACGTGCGTAGGCGATCACGCCAAGGATGCCACCAAGAAGCTCTACCAATGGGTACTGAATGTGAATCGGTTTTTTACAAGACGCGCACTTGCCCTTGAGCACAAGCCAAGACACGATCGGAACAAGGTGGTGAGGCTTGAGCACGGTCTTGCAATGTACGCACTGTGACCTCCCCCATACGGTAGAAGCATCCTTGAGGCGCACAACCAACACATTCACAAAAGACGCCAACACTGTTCCAAGGATAAACGCAAAAAGAAGACTGAGCGTCATCATCATATCAAGAGCATCCTAGAGGCCCGTGAGGGATCAGGCAGGTTATAAGAAAGGCATTGCATACGGCTCTACCGCGCCACATCTTCTTGATCGATTCCTGTGCTATGCAAATAATACACGTTTGCCGCGCCGAGCGTTGTATCTCGCTCTGTCACGAAACGAATAGAATATCCATTTTCACTCCCCTTATACACATAGTACTCCGCTGATTTGGGGCCCACAGGCACGCTCTCCAAAAACACGGGTGGTTTTGCAGATTCCGCAGGCACAAACCCATCACTCGTAAACACATCAGACCCCGTGCCAGCCTCATGCAAACGGACGCCTTCTTGATTGATGGGATACGTTGCCTTATCCAGCCAATACAGATTCAAGGCACTCCGCATGACATTCATGTCCGAAATGCGCTGGGCATCACGCATGCGCGCGCGTGCACTCGTGAGGGACATGGCCCCAAGCGCGACGATTAATCCAAAGGCCGCAATAACGATCAAAAGCTCTAAGAGCGTAAACCCGCGAGACTGTGTGCGAAAAAACATATGCAAAAAGTATACCGTATACGCGTCGCATTGTCATGCAGAAAAAACGAGACGGAGGTGTTCCGCAATGTCCTCTGGCATGTTATGCGCTTTAATAAAATACTGGGTTGCTCCGTGATCAAAGCAATGACACACATCCTCACGCGAGCCAAGCTCGGTCAGCATGGCCACAGGAATTTTGCGCACGTGCTTCGTGGTTTTTAGATCTTCAAGAATCTGAAACCCATCGGCCTTGGGCAATTTAATTGCCAGCAAAATCATGTCTGGTAGCCAATCCTGCGCCTGTTCAATCCCGCATTCGCCCGTCGTTGCTACGCGTACCTCAAAACCAGAACCGCCTAAACGATTCTGCAAAATATCCGCGTAAAAGCGGTCGCCATCAATCACTAAAACACGTGGCGTTTGCGGAACATTATTGATCATATACTTCCCATTGATGACCCTCTGTGGTTGAACGGTTCTTGATCACACGCACAGGAATTTCCATCTCTTTCAAAGATGCATAATCTCGATCTTCATCCGTCAGCACCATCACAGGCATGCCAAGCAGTGCCGTATGCAGAGCCTCCTCATGCTCTTCAGATGATGCGACCGAAAAAAGAAGCGGCGCCGGAGCACGCTCCTCCGCAGAAAGGCGTTCCGCGAGCTTGGACAAACGGCGTTCCATCACCGCGTCCGGCTGTACTGCCACAAGCATGCCTTCTGGATGCTCCTCAAATGCCCTCAACTGCGCCATCCATCCCATGGGGTGCTCATTTTGAGCTGTTTCCGAAGAGATACGACGCAACACAACACACACATGACCGCTCACCCGCGTGCGTTCCAAGCACCATCCACGATCTGTGGCTTCACGATCCAGCCGTGCAATCAATGCTGATAACAAGGCAGAAGGGATTTCGAGAAAGGGTTCCTGGCGTCGTGCTCCCAACAGAAGAGCCACCTCATCACCCTGCTCTTCCCATGTCATAATGTCTACCTGTCGCTCTTCTGCTTCTGCGAAGATCATCCGAATAATACTGCGTATTGCAAGGGCAGACTCCTCGTGCTCCTGCGCACGACGCGCTTCTGAATGCAACACTGCATTCTCCTGATCCTCCGTAGCAAGCAACATTTCTTTATAGCGTTCTGCGGACAATAATCCCGTGCCAATCAACGCTTGTTCTGCATGCAACCCATGACGCATAAGCCAGCCCGCCTTTTGTGCGGCTTCTGGCAACACCAATCCTTGCGCCATTGCTTGGCGAAGAACAGGAGAATACGCCTCGTACGAGGTCATGCGCGCATTATAGCACTTCTGGAGTTGGCTCACTAAACTAGCCAAAGCAAACATGGCTCCCCACTCAGTTTTACCTCGCTGTGCGCTTTTGATGCTGTTGGCACAGACTCAACCCGTGCGAGACTATCTGCACGTATATCGCGCTTCAATTCTTCGACACCCTCTTCAACTGCCTCCGCAATCTCGGTAGATGTCGATTGAAATACTACCTGGATACGATCTGCTGGCTGTAAACCAGACTCTTTGCGCAAGTTCATCACATGACGAGAAAACTCACGGCGTAGACCCTTGCGTTTCAATTCTGGCGTAATCGTTGCGTCCAATTCTGCGATCCAGGCTTCTGTCTGACCCTCACGCGCCTCAAGCACAATGCGCTCCACATTCACCTCATCGCGAATCAACCCCAACAAATCACTTTGCTTACGCAGACGTTCTGCTTCTTCGGATTTGGCAAACACGACGGTGAGGGTGCCAAGTGCTTGTCGCACTGGCACTTTTTGCGCAGAACGTGCTTCGTGTGCTTTTGATACGACTTCTCGCACCCAACGCATATCATTCATGAGCTTCTCATCAATCAACCGCTCCACACCAGACGGCCACTTTTCCAAATGTACGGATGCTTTTTGTCCGCCAATATCTAAATACACTTTTTCCGCGAGAAAAGGAATGATCGGCGCAGAAAGTTTTGCAAACTCTTCCAATATCTCACGCAATGTTTTCAAGGCATCCATTTTCTCGTACGCATTTTCCGACTTCATGCGATCACGCGAACGACGCAACCACCAGGTAGACAGATCATCCACAAAGTCACGCAATGGACGTGCGGCTTTCATGATTTCATACGCTTCCATGTGCTGTGTCACCTCTTTTACGAGCTGGGAATAACGCGAGAACAACCAACGATCAAGCACATGTCCGCTCCGTGGCATTTCTAATTTCACGTTCTCTGTTGCATACATCTCGTAGAATGTTTTGACGTTCCAAAACAAATTCAAGAATCCACGAACCACGGTTTGCAAATCGCGTTCAGAAAAATTCAAACTCTCTGCCTCGATAATCGGCGAAGTCAGCAAATAATAACGCAGAGCATCGCCTCCATAATTCGTGAGAATGTCCGCAGGATCTGGATAGTTCTTCAGGCGCTTGGACATCTTTTTCCCATCTTCTGCCAGCACCATGCCTGTGACCACCACGTTTTTGAAGGCTGGCTCGCCAAAAAGCGCTGTGGCCAATACATGCAACGTATAGAACCAACCGCGCGTCTGATCCTGTCCTTCCGCGATAAAGTCTGCGGGAAAATGGTCCTCGAAAAACTTTTTATTCTCAAACGGATAGTGCACAGACGCGACGGGCATGGAACCAGACTCAAACCAACAATCAAACACTTCCGGGATACGCGACATGGTGCCGCCGCACGAACACGCGAACGTCATGGTATCGATATTCGGTCTGTGCAAATCCAATGCGCCGAGCTTTCCCGCAACGCCCGTCCGCGTCTGCAGTTCCTCAATGGATCCAATGACCTCGCGTTTATCACAGGCAGAACACTCCCAGACCGGGATCGGCGTGCCCCAATAACGCGTACGAGACACGTTCCAATCCGGCGCAGACTCCAAGCCTTTGCCAAAGCGCCCTTCTTTGAAATGCTCTGGATGCCAGTTGATTTTCTTGGCGGTCTTCAACATGTCCTCTTTAATGGACGTCACTTTGATAAACCACGCAGGCTGAGATTTGTAGAGCAATAACGTATTACAGCGCCAACAAATCGGCACGCTGTGCGTGATTTTTGCAGAATGAAACAGCAATCCTCGTGACTGCAAATCTTCCAACACGAGTGGATCTGCTTTTTTGATAAACAACCCAGCGAACGGCCCATTTTCCGCACGCATTTTTCCCTCATCATCAACGGAATCAATAATCGGCAAACCCTGGAGTTCATGCATGCGCAAGTCATCCTCACCAAACCCAGGCGCTGTATGCACAATGCCCGTACCATCATCCGCGCTCACATGATGACCTTCCACGACACGATGACCGTTTTCCACGGGAAAATAGGCGTAGAGCGGTTCATACGTCATGCCTACGAGTTCGCTCCCCTTTTTCTTCCACACCTGGTCATACGGCGCATCCTCTCCAAGCACTGACAGGCGGCGCGCTTCTGCGAGGATAAGTGTCTCCCCGGTTTCGCGGTGCTTCATGGCAACGTAATCAAGTTCCGGATGCACGGACAAACCCGTGTTTGCCGTAAGCGTCCATGGCGTGGTTGTCCATGCGAGGAAATAGGTCTTCTCTTCGCCAATCGCTTTGAATTTGATGGTGATGGCCGGATCTTCTGCATCAATATACGAATCCCCCATGGCGACCTCAAAATTGGAAAGTGGCGTTTGGCAACGCGGACAATACAGCGACGTGCGCGTGCCTTTAAATACTAAATCCTGGTCATGCAACTTTTTGAATGACCACCATACAGACTCAATGTATTCGTTATCAACCGTCTTATAGGAATGTTCAAAATCCACCCAGCGGCCAATGCGATCGATGTAAGTCGCCCAATCTTTTTCGTACGTAAAAACCGACGCATAGCACGCCTGATTGAACTTATCCACGCCGTGCGCCTCGATCTGTTTTTTCGAACCAAGATTCAATTCTTTTTCTACAAGGTTCTCAATAGGCAACCCATGACAATCCCAACCCCACACGCGCGGCACGCGATACCCCTTCATGGTCCAATACCGCGGCACCGCGTCTTTGAGGATCGACTGCAAAAGATGGCCGTAGTGTGGAAGGCCGGTTGCAAAGGGCGGGCCATCATAAAACACAAAGGACTTGTCCGCAGGACGTTCCTTAATAGATCGTTCAAAAATCTTCTGCTCTTTCCAGTAGGCAGTCATTTCTTCCTCGATTTTCGGGAACAGAGGCGCGCGGTCCTGCGAGGAGGCTTGGTCCTGGGAAGGTTGTGGTTCAGACATAACAGAACCAGAATGCGGAAAAAACCAGAGGAGGTCAAGCTTACGTCGGCTATTCGCGCGCGGCATGTTGTTTTGTTATGATGCAGGCACTTCCTATGTCTGAACACTCTCCCCTCCTCCTCGGCGCAGACCATGCGGGTTTTCGTCTCAAAGAATCCGTGAAACGTCATCTTCTTGATCAAGGATTGCTCGTCGAAGACGTCACCCCCGAACAAATCCCAGACGACGACTATCCGCCCATTGCGCACACGGTGGCAGAAGCGGTTGCTCATCAGGATGATCGTATGGGCATTCTTATCTGCGGCTCTGGCTTTGGCATGGATATGGCGGCAAATCGTGTGAAGGGTGCTCGTGCCGCTGTGGTTCGCACTGTAGAAGAGGCTGTGCTTGCCCGTAAAGATGACCATGCGAACATCCTCGTGCTTGGCGGACGTATGACAGACGCAGAGGAGGCAAATCGCATTACGGACGCTTTTCTGACCACACCCTATTCCCAAGCCGAGCGTCATATGAGACGCGTGGATGAACTTGATGCCTAGCTTATGAAATCCTTGATCATCCCTGCGATCCTTGCCTCAACAAAAGAGGAGGTCCTCCAAAAAATCGCCCTTCTTGATGGTGTAGCGCCTTGGATGCAAATTGACCTGGAGGACGGCACGCTTTCATCCATGACAAGCTGGCAACACGCACAGGATCTTGGACTGTTGCCATTGCATTCCTCGCTCGAGCTTCATGTTATGGCAAAACACCCACAGAAGCTGATAGACGCCTGGCAACAGCATCCTGCGGTCAAACGCGTGATTTGGCATGTAGAAGCATCAGCAGATCATGCAGACCTGATCATGAAGTACCGTATGCACGGCTATGAAGTAGGGCTGGCTCTTGCTCCGGAAACACCTGTGGACGCGCTCAAGCCCTATCTTGCGCATCTTGATGAGATTCTCATTCTTGGCGTACAACCTGGCTCAAGTGGACAAGAGCTCATCCAAGCCACGCTCGACAAAGCACGAGATGCACACGCGCTTGCCCCACATCTTGCGATTGGCTTTGACGGAGGGGTTCGTCCCTCGATCTTTTCCGCGCTCGCAGATGCTGGCGTCACGCGCTTTTGCATGGGAAGCGCTCTTTTCCGAGACGAAGATCCTGTGAGCTATCTGGAGACACAACAGGCCTACCTTGATGCGCTCACCATTCCTTCTTGAGGAAGAACGCGATATCATATCTGTATCTATGAAACGAACCTTTCTATTTCTCGGCACGCTCCTCTTTGCAGGATCACTTGCGCTTCCCGCGCACGCCGCGCCCGTGTCCGGCGACCTGATCAAAGCCTCAGGCCCAACCGTTTATTATTATGGGGCTGATGGCAATCGCTACACGTTTCCTACAGAAAAAACCTACAAGAGTTGGTATGCGGATTTTTCAACGGTCAAAACCATCACAGACGCGGAACTCGCAACGTATGCGCTCCGTGGCAATGTGACGTACAAGCCTGGCGTACGGCTCCTCAAAATCACCACGGATCCAAAAGTCTATGCCGTGGCACAAAATGGCACACTGCGCTGGGTGCAAACCGAAGCGCTTGCGCTTGCGCTCTATGGCACAGATTGGGCCAAGTTTGTGGACGATCTGCCAGACCCGTTCTTTGTGAACTACAATGTTGGCGCACCGATTGCCGTTCCTGCGGACTTTGCTCCGCTGACGGCACAGCAACAGGCAACGTCTATCAATGTTGATAAAAGCATTGGCACCGTGCCACATACAACGCCTGTGACGCCGCCCGTGACGCCAACGCCAACATCCACCACCCCAACAACACCCACGGTAACGACCACGGCGGCCGTGCTCATCCTCACATCAAATCTCACGCCTCGTGCAGGAGAGATGGTTACGCTCACAGCACGCGCGCAAAATCTAGAAGATTTTATTTCTACAACCATTTGGTTCAACGGCCAAATGCAAACGCAGTGCCTCAGTCTTCCCTGTGTTGTCAACGTGACGATTCCGACGGGAAATACCAGCTCTTCCTATTCCGCACGAGCGGATTTCGCCTGGGACAGCACCACCGCCTCTGCGACTACCGTCATGACCGTGGCACAAGGAAGTTCGACGATTAGCCTCTCAGCTCGTGCAGAACTCCGCTCTGGAGCGCAACGCGATGTGATCGTGAGCATTCGCTCGCCCTATGTTGCTGGACTCATCAACGTGTATCTTGATAATACCCTCGTGAAGGTCTGCACCACCGTGCAAGAATGCCGCTACGTTGCCACAGAGACAAGCGCCACAGGCACAACGCATAGCCTCTACGCAACCGCAACCAATGAAGCAGGCAACGAACCTGTACGCACAGACACCATGACCTACACGGTCGTAGATAACGATCATCCAAAAATCACTTTCCTCTACGCGCAAAACGACATTCTTCGCGGAGAGACCACCGAGGTCACCGTTAACGCGGCAGATGACGACGGCGTTGGGAGCACCTCGCTTTGGCTTGACGGCGTGGCACTCAAAACCTGCTCACTCCCCTTCTGCACCGTGATTGTCGGCCCCTACAGCAGCCCACGCACCCTCAACCTCCTCGGAAAAGCCACAGACCTCCTAGGACTCAGCAACGAAACACCCGCGCTTCCGGTGTACGTGCACTAAATTATCTCAAACGATAAGAAAACAAAAAAACCAGCCACATGAAATGGCTGGTTTTTTCTTCCGAATACACCTCGTTCTACGTGCGTTGGAAACGAAGCTAAGCTTCGTCTTCTTGGCCCGTGAAACCGAGCTGAGCTCGGTGGAGCCAGATCCGGGATTCTTGCTCCCCTGTCGCTCTCTGCAACGGACGCAGTCCGCTCCTCCTCCGCAACCCGGGTTCCGCTCCCGGTGCCACTGGCACTCGTTTCGGATACCCTTCGAATCCCGATTTATTTATCACGCGTTTTCATAAACACAAACCCCGCATTTCTGCGGGGATCATGCTGGAGCCAGATCCGGGATTCGAACCCGGGACCTCTGCTTTACGAAAGCATTGCTCTACCAACTGAGCTAATCTGGCCAGAGTCCTCCGACTTGCGCCGGAGGGTCTGTCGTGTTCTTACCCTCATTCCACCTGTGTTCGTGTTCCGAACGTTGGTGGTCGTTTTGTCGAGCCAGGCTCGATTCCAGGGACCCGTCCGAACGAAGCAGAGCTTCGTCCTCGATCCGCGAAACCGAGCTAAGCTCGGGATGGAGCGGGTAACGGGAATCGAACCCGTCTCTAGTGCTTGGGAAGCACTCATAATAGCCACTATACGATACCCGCACGTGGTTTATCGCTTATGAGTGCGGCTATGATAGCGTATGCACGAAAATCCTTCAATATCATTGTCAAGGATATGTCTCTTTTCCCTTTTTGCCTGCCAGACAGGCTAAAATCGCAAATAACGCTGGACATCCGGAGCGTTCAGCCGCTCCTGTAACTGCGTTTCAACCGGGGTGGATGTTGGAGACTCTACGAGAAGTTTTTGCTTCAATCCATCCTCAAACAGTGCCGGACGAATCACGTACCACTTGAACTCTTCCTTGTTCCAACCAAATTCATCACGCAAAAACGTCTCAATTTCCTCTGGGGTTGTGGAGGTGCCGGCGCGTGCAACAAGCTGGTCATATGCCCCGTCAATGTCTTTGGACGTCAATGAAAAGTCGTATTTGAAAGCAAGATCTTCCACAGCCGCAATGCGCATGGCCCTATCTAACGCCATTTTGCGTGACTCTGGGGTGATCTCCGATGAAACGCCCTGCGTTTTTGCAGAGGGGCCGGACAAAAAGCGACGTTCTGCATCAAAATGATTCAAATATTCCGTGTAGGGAACATTGCGCCACCCAAGGCGTGCCGCAGGAAAATGCGTTACCCGTGTGATCCAACGTACACCAGGGCCCTCCCATTGTTTGACGAAAACGCCATACGACAGTGCGGACGTACCACCAACAAGAAGGAACAGGGCCGCAGAGGCACCCATGATCCACCATTGTGTTTGTATCTTCATAGATATGTCATTTTATTATTTCCCACCAAAGAAATACGTAAACCATTTTTCTGGATTTGAGGTATCTGCCCGAGGCGCATGTTCATCGCGAGGCTGTTCCGCAAGGGCGCGTGCTTCGGTGCTTGCTCCTGACTCTCGAATGATCGCCACACGCTCTCCGGGCTTTTGCATGCCCAAACGAGCACGCGCTTCCTTATCGATCACGTCTGTGGATTGAAGCTGGCCTATCAAACCTGTCACGTTCAGACGCTTCCCCTCCAAAGAATCGACCTGTTGCTGTAAATCACGAATCTCTTTATCCACGCTCCAATCGCGATAGCTTTCTCGAATCGTCGAAATCCCAACCACGAATAAAATTGCCACATTAGCCGCAATAATCACGGACCAACGCGCGAACCGCTTTGTTTTGCCAAAAAAGGTCTGCGACTGCCCCATAACCACGGACAAGTATATCAGCTAGGCGGAGCTTCACGCAATATCTTTTCTATGGTTTCTAAGGTTCCTGTGCCTGCTTTTTCCATGAGTTCCATAACCCGCTTGCGTACCCCATCAACAGACGGCGTGACGATTGTCGTGGCAGAAGTCGCTTGTTTTGGAAGCTGTTCCTGTATCACACGACAGACAGCCTCAGCCCGGCTCACGCGCATGGCGCGCAACTCAGAAGGAGTCCCCGAGGCGCGTACGCGCACAGTCCCCATCCCGAACCAGTGTTTTTGTTCCACAGATACCTCAACCACGGAGGGAAGCAGAGCCTCTGCGACCACACGCGTCCAAATACCGGATTGATTGACTTCCAGAAGACGGACAGATGTGACAATAAAAATGTTTGCATCCCAAATCCAAAGCGCGCGAGCGGCCACGGCAATACCTAGCACAACCATCACCATCAACGCGCTCGTACCCAACCACCCTGAATGCGTGGCCTCAAACAAAAAGAAGAAGGGGGCCGCGATCAACACACCCCCTGTGATCAACCACGGCAAAAGCGTCATCGCGTGTCGACGCGCCACACATAAAACGCGCTCTTGAGATTGAGGTTGAAGCACATCGGAAAGATGAAACATAGACGGAAAAAACAAACAGTGAATATCAATGCGCGCGGTCTTTGGTCTGCGCAATCGCCCGACGCGCTTCTGCGGCCTCTTGCCAAGGTATTGTTTTTCCTTGTGCTACACGAATCGTTGTTTCACTCCCCTTGCCTGTCAGTAGGACCAAATCCCCTGGGCGCGCCATGTTCATGGCATACTGTATTGCCTCTCGACGATCATCGATCAGATAAAGGGAAGTCCCTTCTTGTTTTCCTGCCTGGCGCGCACCTTCTGCAACCTGTTCAATAATGGCATGCGGATCTTCGTCAAACGGATCTTCATTTGTCACAATGACCACATCTGCCTGTTGCCCAACGAATAATCCCAATAAAGGGCGTTTTGCTACATCGCGTCCACCGCTCGCCGCACCAAGCACGTGAATCGTGCGCTGGCGAGGCAACGATGAAAGTGCCTCATAAAGGCGCTTCAGGGACTCTGCCTCATGCGCATAATCCACAATCACGGTCCATGGCTGACCCTCCTCAATACGCTCAAAACGTCCAGGAATAGTACGCACCTCGGATAAACGCTGGCTTGCGGCTTGCAAAGGAATGCCGAGTGTCTGGCAAACTGCAAGAGCGGCAAGGGCATTTTCCATGTTCACCGCACCAGGAATCTGAAGCGTTACAGCTGTATGGCCGACGTGAAACGATGAACCGCGCTCTGTGAGCTCAACATCTGATACGGTCAGACCGCGATGATCCTGAATGCCAAACCATACAATAGACGGCAAGCCCGGTGTTTCTGCGTAAAAGGAAGCATGCGGACTATCGGCGTTTATGACAGCCGCCTTAGAAACCACCTTTCCATCAATCGTTTTGGTAGTGCTTTTTGCCAGATGCGTAAACAAACGTTGTTTGGCCAGCTTGTATGCTTCAAATCCTCCATGCGCTTCAAGATGTTCTGGATACAAATTCGTAAACACGGCCACATCGTAATTTATACCTATATGCCGCGACTGGATCAATCCTTGGGATGACGTCTCTATCACCGCGTAACGACATCCAGCAGACACCATCTGATGTAGGAGACGTTGAAGAGCAAATCGCCCGAGCATGGTCATGCTCGTTGTGTTAATCCATTCCTGATCCCCAATTTTATACAAAGCCGTAGACGTACAGCCCACCTTGGCGCCAGACGCTTCAAGCGCTTTTGCGATCAAATAGGTTGTGGTTGTCTTCCCCTTGGTTCCCGTCACCCCTATCACGATCATCTTCTCCGACGGATTCCCATACAAAAAAGCCGCACTTTTCGCTAAAATGAAATGGTATGCCCGCATCCAAGATACGGGAATATAACGCTTCAGTGCACGGATAAGCATGGCGGTACTGTAACGAGAAAACGCCCTGGGAGCAAATCAAAAGCGATGGCTATCCCACGCCCACTCTGCCAACCGTTTTGCGGAAGCAAAAGAACCCTCTTTTGTGGGAGCGCCCAAAACCACCACGAGGAGTTCTTGACGAGGGTCTGCAACCTGCGTGCCCGTCATGGGGCGCAGACGTACCACGAAATTATAACGCGACTCTTCAAGATACCCCGTTTTCCCTCCAGTCACCCAGACATCATTATCCTGTGTGAGCAAGGCATTTGTATTCGTGATGGTCTTGGTCATGCGCTGTGGGGTGTTCACCCGGAATGCATAGGAACCCGCAACCGTCGCAAGACGAATATCCGTGTTTCGAAAAGCAGTATCGCTAATAAAAGCCATGTCACGTGCGGTCGTCATGTTCTTTGGGTTCATGCCCGTAGGATCCACAAATGTGGATCGTACAGCGCCTGCCCGACGCGCTTCTTCGTTCATGCGCGCAAGAAATTGCTTCTTGGTCAATCCCGAAGCACGCGCAAGAGCCATGGCCGCGTTATTTGCGCTCGCCGTAATGCTTGAATACCACAAATCACGCAAAGTCAACTTTGAGCCAACAGGCAATCGTAATCTTCCTCCACCAACCTCATCTTCTTTTTTCATGGTTACGACCTTCCCGTAAGGCAGTCCCTTGCGTGCCCATACCAACGCATTTGGGAGTTTTGTGAGGCTGGCCGCTGGCCAAAGCTTATCGGGCTTAAAACTATACAGGACCTCGCGAGAACGGGGCACCATCACAACGGCTGAGGCAAACTCATCTTGTAAAGGAATATAGGCACCTGCATCTGGCATCTTTGTCACAGCAACTACCACAGGCGCATGTACGCAGAGTCCGAGAATAACGATTACGGTAACAAGACAGCTCAACAGCAGGCGCATACTTATTTTTTTACCACCTCAATAGGCGTGCCGACCGGCGCCCAATCATACAGCGTTTTTGCCGCACCAATCCCAAGACGTACACAGCCGTGACTCACAGGACGCCCAAGATGCGAGGCCCCTTCACGATAGCCACCTGGCCAGATAGGAAGTTCGTGGATGCCATGCCCTCTGCCACTAAAATGCATCCAATACGGCATCCAAAGCTTGGCGCTCACAGACCAGGCTTTTGGTGTTTTGCTCAATACCTTGTACTTCCCAATGGGCGTAGGCGTTTTGCTTTTTCCCGTGGACACTAAATAACTCGCGAGAACAATACCCCCAATGCGTTGTTCGAGACGCTGTGTAGCCAATCGAATCACAATGGTTTTTGCCAAAGGAATACGACCTGTCGAGGTGGGGGAAAAACTCTCTTTCACATCATCCCCATCGGAAAAACCATTCCCATTAGAATCTGCCACCATCAAATCTGTCCCAAACAGCAACTCTAAACGATCGTTAAGCGCATCTGCATCAAAATCCGTGTCTTTGCGTATTTTTTTCCCTTTAGCCAGAGGATCGTAGGCATTCACGATCTCTGTCCAATCTGCATACCCATCGCCATCAGTATCTGCACGCTGTGGATCTGTAGAAAAAACCGACGTTTCCCATACGTCATATAACCCATCTCCATCGCTATCTGCACGCACCTCTTGCGCAAAGACCGCTGGCGCAAATAAGAACGCGCTACACAAGCAAAAGCACAACCACTGCCAACGCCAGGCGGTAAAAGACAAAGAGATCATATCGTCGTTTGACGACATACGTAAGCAAAAAACGAATAGCCCATAGCCCAGAAACACACGCCGCCACACTCCCCACAACAAGCATCATAACACTTGCACCAGATTGTGTAAGTCCTCCATCACGTACCAGCTTCAACAACTCATATCCGCCGGCCGCCGCGGTGATCGGAATACTCAGCAAAAAGGAAAAACGTGCGGCCGCTGTTCGACGCAATCCCATAAACAACGCGGCCGTGATCGTGATACCTGAACGCGAGGTGCCTGGCATGATCGCGATGGCTTGTGCACAGCCAATCACAAGCGCCTGGGTCCATGTCACCTGCGGATTGTTATCTTCTCCTTCGTGGAGAGGCGCAGTACGTCCAGACCATCGATCTGCAACAAATAGCACCATGGCCCAAAATGCCAACCCAAAAGCCACCACACGCGGACCACGCGCATAGTGTTCCACAAGATCATTCAGCAATAACGCGGCACCTATAGCCGGAAGTGTTGCGACGGCGAGCTTGAAAAGCATGACACGCGATAACGCAAAAATGTCTTTCCAAAAATAGACGAGGAGTGCCGCGAGCGTGCCCAAATGTAACACTGCATCAAAGGCAAGACCCGGATCATTCCAATGCAATAATGCAGGCACTAAAATCAAATGACCGCTGGATGAGATCGGCAAAAACTCGCACAACCCCTGCACAATACCGAGAACAATACCCTGAAGGATAAGCATAGACTATCAAGTATGAGAGGTCAGCCATTCAATCGCTTCGATAAGAAGCGCAGGTTTTGCAGAAAACATCCGCACGCCGTGCCCAATATTCCGTCCCTGCGCAAACCGTTTTCGTGAGAGAGATGCGCGCGCCACCAACGTCTTCGCATCTTCAAAACTCACCTGATCATCAATCGCAGATGCCGCAACAAATATCGCCTGTGGATCGCGCAAACGCGTCACAGCATCCAGCGATGTAATCCCCCGATAGTTTGCCCCTGGAGACAGGAGCACGCCCACGGGAAGGGGCGAAAACTCTGCCATGGCACGCAAAGCAAGGTTTGCACCAATGGATGCACCCATTAACCCAACATGCTCCATCCGAAAGCCCTTACTAACAAGCCATGCCAATGCGCCGCGCACATCTTCGGCAGATTGCTGATGGTCCGCATCCGCAAACACACGAAAATCCAATACAGCATCACCTTTTCTTGTACTGTCTCCATGACCGCGTAAATCAATGGCAAGGGAAGCAAGCCCCTGTTGTGCCAATGCCTCCTGCACCAAAGCCCAGCTCGTACGATCATCCGGCATCATGTGCAAACACAAAACAACAGCCTGCGCCTGTGGCACAGGAGTGTAGGTACCCACTATTTCTACATGATCGTTCGTCGAAAAAACAATGCGCTCTGACATACGCTTGCACAGGAGATCCTCTATTCAGCCTTGTCAAAATTTTACCTTTTTTCCGGGCGGTAGCACCACACTCCCTGTTGGTTTTGCGGCGTCTTCCATAGTCACGATCTCTGGCTCATCGAATGAGAGTGGCTTGGATGACGGTGGTGGTGGCGTTGCAGGTGCAGATACTGTCGTTGTAGGCGCCTTAAAGGGCACGAGCGGTGGCAATATCTGAAAGCGGGGGTTAGCTGGAACAGATACCGGCTTACGTTTTTCCACCTCACCCGCCCGCTTTTCCAAACGTTCCTTTTCACGCATCACCTGTTGTTTCCCCTTTGAAGGAGCCAGCTCATCTGCAAGGCTCAAAAACATGGGCTCCTCAATTATGGGAGAGGCATTCTTTATACTAGTGGGCTCCTCTTCTCCTGGCTCACGCACAAGCCGCGGACGATTCGATGACACGGCTGTCTGACTTTTTCCAGCAAAAGAGGTCTCTGACATTTCGGCATGCTGGGTCCTACCTTCCGGAGCTAAGGGCTGACGTTTGACGTGACGAATATCCTTCCCGGCATTTTTACGCTCTTCTGCCACAATAGGACGACACTCCGGACAATACATGGGACGACTTGGATCAAGCTGGATAGCGAGATGCCAAATCTTTCCGCAACGCGTACATGTGTGGGCGAACTTAGGCTTGTCTTTCTTTTTTTGCGGAGCTGGCATGGATGCCGCAATGGCGGCCATGCGTTCAGGCTTAATCGTCAGATATTCACGTCTTACTGGCACGACCTCTGTTGTTTGGTCTTCTAATTCGCGCTCCTCTGCGGTCTTGATCGCAGGATAGGCCACAGAACCCGAAGGAAATGCCGTTTTGATGAGCGGTTTCCCCAGCACGGGCGCAGAAGACACGGGCTCTTCTTCTGGAATAGTGTCTGTTTCTGTACCCATGGAAACCTCCATGCCGCTCCAGCGCAAAACCTTTTGCTCAATATCTGCACGCGGCTCTGCATACCGCTCACGACTCACCTGAATAATCTTTTCTGCATTGCCTGTTCGCTTGGCAATAGGTGGAAGCGTATTCGCGGAAAAAGGCGGTGTCGACACCCCATCGACCATAAGCTTCAGATACATCTGATACTTCGCCAGGTTCACGAGGTCCTCAGGAATAAAGGTTGGAGCAAACTCTGTTTCCATGGCCTCTGCATCTGCTCCACCAACACGCATGGTGATGATGGTTCCCACATTACCGAAAATGGCGGGGATCACCTTTTCATCGAGCTGTTCGATGTATTGATGCGCTACCACGAGGTTCAGACGATACTTGCGTGCCTCGGACAAGATTGTCGCGAATGACTCATTGGCAAAGTTCTGAAACTCATCGACATAGAGATAAAAATCTCGCCGATCCTGTTCCAGCAGGTTCTGTCGCTCTTGCGCGGCAAGCTGGATCTTGGTGATGAGCATGCCACCAAGCAAACGCATATTGTCTTCGCCAATACGCCCTTTTGACAGATTCACGATCAAAATCTTCCCTTCATCCATGATCCGACGAATATCGATCGTGGATTTTACCTGCGCGACGATATTGCGAATGATAAACGATGACAAAAACTGCCCCACCTTATTTTGCACAGGAGCAATAGCCTCTGTCGCGTATTTTTCTGACCAGGAGGCAAACTCTGCCACCCAAAACGTCTTTACCATCGGGTCACGAATCTTTGCGATCACGCGCTGACGATATTCTGTGTCCACGAGCAAACGATTGATACCAAGAAGCGTTGAGCCTGGATAATCCAACAAAGCGAGCACACAATTATTCAGAATATGCTCCATGCGCGGACTCCACACATCTGGCCAAATCTTTTTAAACACGCCCATCAAACCAGAGGCAACCAGCGGTTTTTGTTCTTCGTTTGCCAGCTCCAAAATATTAAACCCCATGGGGAATGCCGTATCTGACGGATTATAATAGACCACATCGTTAATACGATGCGAAGGAATATAATCCGCAAGTTTTTCCGCAGTATCTCCATGCGGATCAATATAGCAACAGCCATGGCCTGCATAGATATCTGCCAAAATCATGTTTTCCATGACCGTGGTTTTTCCCATGCCTGTTTTCCCAATCAGGTACATGTGCCGACGTCGATCGTCTGTCTTGATCCCAAAACGGCGTCCGTTATTACGAAAATTTACCTCACCAAATAAGGTAATTTCGTTCTCATGATCATGATTATACGTAACAGGCATAGGTTACATCCCAAACGGAATATTCGCCGGAGGCTCAGACTTCTTTGCCTGCGTACGATGAAGCTGTGGCGCTTTGACCTGAATAAGAATCGGGAAATGCCAAAGCGTCGCAAGTTCTTCAATACAAAGATTGAACCGGGGCAGACCGCGCCAAGAAGCACGAGAAGTATAACAGGCAATCAAACTATTCTTGCGAATGGTATTACGGGTATTCTTAAAGAAGAGAAGCGTGCCACTAACCCCTGTCTTTTTGCTATCTGGTTTGAGAGCCTGCATGTCAAAGGTATTCATCTGCTTGATCGCACCAATGAAGGGATGTGCGACGCGCGACTTTTTCATCACCTCTTTTTTCGCGACATACACCAGACGAATTTTCGTCGCAAAACCAATCTGCGATGCTTTATGCTCTACCGCCTCAAGCACATCACGCTCCCCTGGCGTCATGGCCATCATGCGAGGAAAGGCGCCCTCTTCTTTTGTCTTTGTTTTTGTGGCTGGCGGTGGGATGAAAATGTTGATAATGGCTCCCAACACCGTTATAGGAAGCTTGAGAATCATCATGCCGAGAGACTCTGTTTCCTTTTTCGTGGTGCCCTTTAGTTTATCGATCACTGCCTGTGCACGTTTGCGTTCCTCTTTTTGGTCTGTTGGGACAATCACCATTTGGTACCACGCAAATTCGCCAGGGCCTAGACGGGAAAAATTCTCCAACAGAACAGCAAGCGGATCCTTAAACTCTCCGGAAACCGCGTCTTCAAAATCATGGTAGGTTTTCAATGGATACGGATCTGGCGCAACAGGCATAAACTCACATCCCCACAGATCCCATACTTCATCAGGATAACGCTGTGGCACGTTCTTGGCGTAATCCGGCACCACATCAATATCCGCATCTGGATACTGTGCGTAAATAGCGGCCTCTACAAGATCCCGCATTTTATTCACGCAATACACGTAATAGCTCACGTCCCCTTCATTGGAGGCAATTTCTACAGAAATCTGACTTTGCGTTTCTCCTTGAATCCAAATCTCTACCCAAGAAAAAGGAGAATGTGCCCCCGCAAAACTCGCAAAAAGATTTTCCATGGCACGTGGGGTTTGCTCAGACGTACGCGGGACACGCACCTTCAACACAACCCACTCTTTTTTGAGGTAGTTTTTTGTTTGGATATAGTCCAGCCACAGGTATTTAGCTCCCCAAAGTAACACCCAAAGAACGGCAATCCAGCCGCCATGGATAAAGATATACCACATGGCAACGTACGGACTGTCACCGGCTACGTTGAGAAACTCGTTCCAATCGAACTGAACATTTAGGAGAGAAAAGAAGTCGGGCATGTATCCACAGCATACCACAAACGATGAAGGACTAAAACCCGACCCAAATACAAAAGAGGACGCTCTATGCCCTCTTTTGGTCTCCGATGTTCTAAGACTTTTTCTGCGCGTCTCGACTCCACTTTTCCCATGTCACGAGCAGTGGCGCCGCGACAAAGATGGAGGAATAGGTTCCTACGGCAATACCAATGATCAACGTCAGCGTAAATTCGCGCAATGACTCTCCGCCAAAGATCGCGATAGCTGTCAACACGAGTAACGTCGTCATGGATGTGTTGAATGAGCGCAAGAACGTTTGATGCACAGAAGCCTCAACAATCTCTTCGAACGTGCCGCTACGCTTATGCAGGTTCTCACGAATACGATCCATGACCACGATCGTGTCTGTAATGGAGTAACCGAGAATGGTCAGCACCGCGGCAATGAAGGATGTCCCAACCTCCCAACCGTAGAAATGGCCGAGGATGGAAAAGACGCCTACAGGCACGATCACATCGTGGAAGGCTGAAAAGATGGTCACAAGACCGTATTTCCATGACTTGACTGGTGCAGAAACTTTGCGGAATGCCAGGGCCACGTAGATCATGATGGCTAACAGTGCGATCAGCAAACCCTGGATAGACTTTTGACGCAACTCATCACCAACCGTGGGGCCGATCGCATCAAAGCGCATTTCTTCAGCACCTGGGTATACTGTTTGTATAGCTGTGAGCAACTTTTGATGCTCCTCTTCTGAGATGTGCTGTAAACGCACCTGCATGTCCTGCTCCCCGGCTGGCTGAATCACGACAGAGCCAAGATTGACCTGCGCACTCTCCATGGATTGACGCAGTTCAATGGGCGTAGGCCGCGCGGAAAAACGAACGGACAATAACGAACCACCGGTAAAATCAATACCTTGTCGCAACCCCCAAAAACCAAGGGAGAAAAGAGAGCCGACAATCATGACCGCAGAAGCGGCGAACCAGACCCAGCGTAATTTCACGACGTGAAGTTTCATAAGGAAGGCGTGATAAGAGGAAGATCAGGCTTTAGGCTTCAAGAACCACCAACCGTGTTTCCCGAGCGAAGTGCCACCAATCAAGCGCAAGAACGTGCGGCAAGACACAATGGCCGTGAACAAAGAAATGATGGTGCCAATAGCCAAGGTCAATGCAAAGCCCTTGATCACAGAAGAAGAGAACCAATAGAGTACTGCACAAGAGATGAGCACGGTCACGTGGCCATCACGAATAGATGGCCAGGCGCGTCGAAACGCGTCTTCCATGGCACGCATCAGATCCTTCCCCTCACGCCACTCTTCTTTCAAGCGTTCATATACCAGCACATTCGCATCCACGGCAATGCCAATGGACAGAATGAACCCTGCGATACCAGCTAATGTCAGCGTGACAGGGATGAGTTTAAAGAACGCGCAAGAGATGGCCGCATACAATACGAGCGCCACAATGGAAATCAAACCCGGCAAACGATAGAGCGCGATCATGAACAGTGCGACCAGTCCAAAACCAATGAGACCGGCTTTGAGCGAACGCGCTAAGGAATCCATGCCAAGAACCGGACCAACGGTCTGCTGAGCAATGAGCTTGATCGGCACAGGCAAGGCACCTGCTTGCAAACGTCTTGCGAGCGTCTTTGCCTCTTCCACGGAAAAATTCCCCGTAATCACGGCCTGCCCTCCGATGATCTCTTGGTCCACTGTGGGCTGAGAGATTGCATTGCCGTCCAAGAAAATCGCCACTGGTTTCCCCACGTTTCTCTTGGTAAGTTCTGCGAAGAGTTTTGCCCCTTCATCGTCAAACTGTAATGCCACCTGGATTCTGCCTGACTGCTGATCAAAATCCACGCGCGCAGATTTCAACTGCTTGCCCGTAAGCCCTGTATTCTTCCATGGTTCTGCTGGACCTGTGATGTCTTCAGACACGATTCTGGTGAACGAAATGACCCGCACACGATAATCTTTGATAGGCCGTTCACCGATTTTCCAAATCAAGTGATAACCGAATTTTGTTTCCACCACCTCAGAAATCGTTCCGACGGCTTGAGGAAACACCACCTTCTCAAACTCTTCCACCATTGCATCCTTTGCAAACCATCCCAAATCGCCGGCCGAGTCTATGGCGCCGGGTTCTTGGGAATATTTTTTTACAAGCTCGTCAAAATTCTTGTCCGTGGCTTGCTTACGGATATCCTCGATCCGTTGTCGTGCCTCTTCTTTCGTGGATGTAGAAAAGCCACCTTCTGCTCCCGCAAAACTAATGAGCATGTGATGCGCATTGACTTCTACGCCCGCATCTTTTACTTCTTCGACCTTGACCACGTCATAGGAATGAGGACGCTCGATCACCCGATCAATCACGGTTCCCTGACTCGCAGTCTGTGCGAGCGTAAAGAGATCTGTGTACTCTGATTTGCCGCGCAGAAAACCGATATCCCCTCCTGTAGCTTTCATGAGATCAACCGTAGAGCGCTCGCGGCTGAGTTTTTCAAAATCAGCGCCCGCTTTACGCGCCTCTGCAAGTGCCTCTCTTGCGCGCTTCTGGCTATCCGTATTCTGCGTATCCATGCGCGTCTGCTCCTCGGTGGTTAACGCGCGCGCCTGTGCTTCACCCTGCTCCTTAAACTCCAAGATTGGCGTTTCTCCAATCATCTTGATGGCCTCTTTGATATCTTTCACGCCAGCTAATTCGACGGTCACGCGCCAAGAGTCCCCTGCTTGGGTCGTTTGGATGAGCGGCTCAGACACGCCCATGCTATTCACACGACGCTCGATCACATCTCGCACGCCAGACAATGCGTCACGACGTTCGCTCATGCCCACGCGAGCAAGATCCGCTTCATACTCAAGATGCGTACCCCCCTGCAAATCCAATCCCAACATAAACGGCTGGCTGATCTGTCCAAAATCCCAACCCACCAATGACTTGATCTGTCGCGAAACCCAATTTGCCGGGCTTGGATACGAAACCGATGCGGCAATGAGGAATAACAACACGAGCAGAATACTCCGATTTCTGACACTCGTCCGAGAGACAGGAAGTTGTGACTGTTGCATAGCAAAATAATGGTAAATCCGCACTACGTTACGGCTTGGGTTCACTGGTCGTCAACTGGGGAACAATTTTCGGCGGCATTTTTTTCATGAGCCACCACTGCTGGAACACGGTCAAGACGCTCATCACAAACCAATACAGCGTGAGACCACCTGGTAATGAGAAGCCAATAACCATAGTCACAATAGGCATCACATAGGTCATCTGCTTGTTCATGATAGCGGCCATGTTCTCATCCTTTGCTCCCTCTGTTTTGACAACCTCTGATGGCGGGGTTGCAATCGTGGCGGCGGGTGGTTTGAGTATTTGTTTTGTCTGCCAGAACTGCACCAATGCCGCGGCTACTGCCAAAAAGTAACTAGGTTTTGTCAGATCCAAGAACGAGAGGAACTGCGTGTTGATGGTCTGCGGATGCGGGACAAAAGAATACAACAAATTTGTATCCAGGGCCCCCAACCCCATAGACAACGCCTTATAGAGAGCAAGGAAGACGGGCAGTTGAATCAAAATAGGCAAGCACGACGCCGCTGGATTGACCTTCTCTTTTGAATACAGCGCCATCAACTCTTTTGCCTGTTCGTCTTTATTGTCCTTCAACCGCGCACGAATTTCTTCAATCTTTGGCTGGATCTCTTGCAGTGCGCGCTGTTGCTTGATTTGCGACACCGTAAACGGATACAAGATCACTTTGATCACGATCGTCAGCACAATGATCGCAAAACCAATATCATGGCCTGGCAACACACCATACAACCACACCAACAGATTCAAGATGGGCTGTAGAAGAATGACGGTAAAGTAATGAGACATAGATCCGTGCAGATGAGATTACGCCTCTACAGGCTTTGCCTCTTCAGCAGGCGAGGCCTCTTCTGCCACTTCCGCGGTATGAGCGGCCGCTCCTTCTAATGGCTCTGCGGCTGTTTCTGCTTCTTTTGCATCTGCTTCGGCAACGGTTTCTGGCTTGTCTGGCAGGGCAACCTCCCCTGTTTCTGAATCTGCAACGACTTTTCCTCCCTGCTCAATGATCGTGATTTTCCAACCCGTGAGCTTTGCCGCAAGACGCACGTTCTGACCACCTTTACCGATCGCTAATGAAAGCTGATCTGGAGCAACAGAGACAACGGCCAAATGCTCATCTTCACGCAAAGAAACTTCCTGCACCTTTGCCGGTGAGAGCGCGCCTTTTACAAACTCTGACGCGCGATCGCTCCATTGAATCACATCCACCTTTTCGCCTCCGAGCTCGCGGATAATGGTCTGGATGCGTGTACCGCGCTGACCAATACAAGAACCAATCGGATCAATGGCATCGTCGGTCGTCGCCACCGCAACCTTGGTGCGGCTCCCTGGCTCGCGCGCGATCTCTTTCATTTCAACCACGCCATTGGCGATCTCCGGAATTTCCTGCGCAAACAAACCACCAACAAGTCCTGGCGCGGTACGAGACAAGCGAATCTCTGGACCCTTGTTCGTCATCAACACCTCGCGCAACAGTGCTTTCACGCGCGTGCCAGGATAGTAACGCTCGGATTCAATCTGATCTTCTGGCAAGAGCACGCCCGTGGCACGACCCAAATCAATCAATACCACGCGCCCTTCACGACGTTGCACCGTCACATTCATCAACTCCCCTTCTCGTCCTTTGAAATCGCTGAAAATCACGTTACGCTCTGCTTCGCGCAACTTTTGTAAAATCACCTGCTTTGCTGTTTGCGCGGCCATGCGACCAAACGCGGCAGGCACATTCAATTCCACGCGAATCTCCTCTTCCAATTTCGCATCAGGCTTGATATCGCGCGCATCTGCCATCATGATCATGGTCTTTGGGTTGAACTTGAACTCCTCGCCCATGGGATCTGTCCCCATAACTACAGGGGCAATCGGAGCACGATCATCAGAACGCTCACGCTTTTTCGGAGCAGTTGCCGCATCAAAGCGTTCAAAATAATCTTCGGGCAACACCATGTCCTCGACCACAGTCTTCACGTCAAACACGCGAATACCGCCCGTGAGACCATCATATTTCTCTGGGTCAAACTCGACTTTAATATTTTGATTCTTGCTCCCGAAATCCTTACGATATGCGGCCGCAAGTGCCGCAGACACGGTTTCCAACACAGATTCGTAGGCAATGTTCTTTTCATCCGCAATTTGCTTCATTGCCTGGGTAATAGGACTGGCCATAGTTCTTCAATTGTACGCTAGGTATAAAAGCGACTCGTTCATCCAGAACGAGTCATGGCATTAGATTAGACAGTCCTCCTCTTCTTGTCAATGACAGTCGTCTCCGCTACGATCCTCACATCCTGCGCCCCTAGCTCAGCTGGATAGAGCACTTCCCTCCGAAGGAAGGGGTCAGACGTTCGAATCGTCTGGGGCGCACCACGGGAAACTCTCCGCAAAAGGTGGAGGGTTTTTCGTTTGCTGGCGCAGCAAGTGACATCCTGCCTATCCTAAATCATCATTTTCCTGAATCCCAACCTTCCCAAGCCATATTTCGTTTTGCAATCGTTCTTTCATCCGATATCCACTGCAATGCGTCAGCAACCCAAAATAGGATTGGGTACATTGATCTAGCGACCATTCATCAAGTGTGCCGGCGTTATATTTCCGTACCTTGCCCATCACCTTTTTAAACATGCGCTGTTTTGTTTTTGTTCGTAGCACGCGATAATGCGGCAATAACACATAACCGACAAAATCTATCCCTTGGGTAAACTTTCGATAGCTGATCTTCCCAGGATGCACTGTCATACGCAAACGCTCTGTTACGAAGCTTTTCACGTCTGCTTCTATTTGTTCCAAATAGGCTCGATTGTGATGCAGAAAAATAAAATCATCGGCGTATCGAAAATAATAACGTTCATGCAAAGTGCACTTGGCATAGTAATCGAGCTCGGATAAATAAATGTTGGCGAAAATCTGTGACGTAAGATTGCCAATCGGTAGCCCTATGCCTAGCCCCTGTGTCGAATGATAGCTTTGGATAATTTCTTCAAAGAACCAGAGCGTGTCCTGATCTTTGATTTTTCTTTTAAGGAGCTGGAGTAAAACATCTTGGCTAATGGAATCAAAAAATTTCTTAATGTCGAGCTTCAAAGACCATAATTGTCGAGTATCATTGCAGCTCGCCTGGCGTAGGGCATCGCTTAATTCCTCCACGGCTTTATGGATGCCTTTTTCCTTTTGACAGGCATACGAGTGATGAATGAAAGTGGGTTGGAAAATTGGTTCAAGAAAATCATAAACCAAGTGATGCACCACACGATCGCGCACGCATGCCTTGTTGATAATCCGAAATTTTGGATCATAAACGTGAAAAGTGCTATAGCCTCGATGTTTATAATTTTTCGTGTTAAGCTCATCCAAAAGTTGGAAAATGTTGTCCTCTAAATTGCGCTCAAATTCCATCACATCCCATTTGTTCTGTTTTCCTTTTCGGAACGCATACCAAGCAGAAAATAAATTTTCAGCCGTGACTAATTCATAGTATTTCATATTTCGTATGCCAATTTATCCTGGAAGCCCCCCCCCGTAGCAATTTCGCTCCAAACCAAAATGCGAGGTTGGACGACATTCCGATTTTAAAAAGAACGGTCGATTTGTACAAAACATATTATGGCTACGCCGAGCTGTTTCCGAAAAAAGATAAATACGCGCTCGGTATCAAATGCGAACAATACTTGATCGATATCATTGAATTATTACTTGAGGCAAGCTATCTGCCAAAGGAAACAAAACGACCGTTACTCCTGAAAGCGAGCACTAAGTTTGAAATGCTCAAAGTCTTTATCCGTCTACTCCAGGAGTTGAAGATTATAGACCAGAAAAAATACGTGGTGTTGCAAAGCGCAATCCAAGAGATCGGCCGCATGTTCGGCGGATGGCTTAAAAAACTAGCATCGCCTCAACCGTTTGATGAAACCGTAGAGAAAACCCCGACTGTCTAAGCCGGGGATTCTCTGTTCAATGTGGGCACTTCCCAACGAAGAGCACGGAACCGGAGTAGTTGTCGTTCGCGTCGAGGTTCCTGTTGTCGAAGTTCGCCTCGTCGTCGTTCGCCTTGAAGTTGAGCGAGTAGTCGGCGGACTGCCAGCATGATGCTTTTCCCCTTCCGTAGTCACCGGAGAAATAGTCCCGATTTGATCGGAATTTACTTCTCCTGAATTTTATTCTGTCCCAGATTGGACAATAGAAAAAAGCACGTAGTGCCTACATTTGGCGTGTACACTCCGGTGATCCGTAAACCACTGGATTCTGACACGTGATCAAACATAGGATTTCGGCGACCGTGATCAGTACGGCCCAAGCCATCACCAACCACGATACATGAGCCTACTTTCGCGAGAAAGTATATCATGAGTATTCATCTAAAAACAAAGCAGCGGGGCCACAGTGCGGACGCGTGAAGCGTTGCACCATGACCCCGCAAGAAAAATTGCGGCGACCTGCCTGACGGCAGGGGGAATCCAGTATCCAAGAACCAAAGGTACAAGCACCCTTGATTCAAGAAACAAGGGAATCAAGAAACCAAGTTACGCCGAGCACTACCCAACGAAGAGCACGGAACCGGAGTAGTCGTCGTACGCGTCGAGGTACCTGTCGTCGAAGCACGCCCCGCCGTCGACCGCCCCGAAGAAGAGCGAGTAGTCGGCGGACCGCCAGCGCACCGCGGCACAGTCGTTGCCTGGGGTGTTCCAGTCGCGTGCGATGGTCTTCGGGTCGGCCACCCAGGCGGTCGCGGTGTCGATGGCGCCGGAGAGGAGGATGCCGTTCTGGAAGGCGGCAATCTGCTCGCGGCAGGCCGGGATCGAGAAGCCCTGGAGGGGGTTCGCGAACCAGAGGCCGACGACCGGGCCATCGGCCATCATCGCCAGGAGCTTCTCGTGGCGGGTGCCATCGACGATCTTGACCTGGTGGCCCGCGAGCGTGTTCTTGCGGTGGTTGGTGAACGGGCGGCCGGGGAACGCCTCCTCGTACGAGCGCTTGACCGCGGCGAGGAAGATCTCCTCGAGCGTGCGTCCGTAATCGGTGATCGTGATCTGCGGGAAGACCAGGGGCAGGTACACCCCCTTGAGCAGATTCTTTGCCTGCTTGTCCTCCGCGAGCTTCGCGATAAGCGCCTTGGAACGGGTCTCAAACTCGGAGGAGGAGACGAACTTCATCTCGGGCGCGAAGAACCGCTGGAGACGGCCGAGGATCGCGCCGTAGTCGATCTCCGGCTGTACGAGCCGGAAGTCGCGGTTGGCGTCGACAACACCTTTCATGCCGGAGATCGGGATGACGCGGCCAGTGCGGTCGACGAGCACGACCGTCGCGTCCTTGAACGTGACCTGAACCGTGAGCTCGTCACGGACGACACCGTTGAAGCCCTCCAGCGCATTGGCGTCGCCGCCCGCACCCTTGTGAATCTTCTGCGCCCACGCCTGCTGCTGGCCGGCCGTAAGACCGCGCCACCACGTCCCGAACGTCATTTCCTTGGCCATGTTCGTCTCCGTATCCATCGTCTTCCAGGCTCTTTGCCCGAGAGACATTGTCACCCCTTCCCGGGGTCCAGGATCTCCTCGGAATGAGGAGAGCGTTTTTACCGCTCATTGCGACATGAGCAACAAAAATACTATCCTCAAATTTGACTTAAATTAGCTCTTGATTATGAAAAGAGCAACAGTATTTATATCATGTTTTAGCATTTTTGTCAAGCGGTTCTTATCTTTATGGTTCGTGGGTGAATTCAACGAAGCTATTGTATCCTCTGTCACAGACATAGCAAAAAACGCATGTTTTCTAAATCATACGAAACTCAGCTCCTCTTTCAGCGCTCATACCGACGCACCGATGCCGCGAAGAGCCTCGGAATTCTCCCATACTGCCGTTAGAACTTCGTCTCTCAGGGCGCACCACGTAAAAAAAGACCGAAGCAGATGCTTCGGAGAGTGGTTACCCGGTCACGGACCTGGTGCAGGTCTTGTTCCAGGCGATGACCTCGATCTTGTGACCGTCCAGCACGCCCTTGGAGAACGTGCGCGGCGCGGTCCAGCCCTTGTTCTGGCGGACCTTGGACTCGCCGAGGTTGAGTGCAGCCTTGTTGCGCTCGAGCACAGGACGCGACACGAGCACGACCTTGCACCGCACGATCTCGAGCGCCTTCTTCGCGCGGCGCAGAAGCGCGTACACATCCGGGAAGGTCGGCGTGGCCGCGGTGATCTCCTCCGGAGAGACAAGCGTGGGCTTGTAGCCCTTCAGCCGGATCATCTGGCACGCCACTTCGTACGTCTCCACGGGCCCCTTGTTCTCCTTCGAAGGACGAGACCGCGCGTACACCAGCGCCGACGGCTCACGCGGCATGCTCTGGTCGAGCGGCGCCGGGATGATGCGGTCGCGCTCGTTGAAGGACTCCACGCGCTCCTCGAGGCCCCGGACAAGGGCCATCAGGTCCTTCTCGGCCTTGAGCAAGCCCACGAGGTCCATGACCAGGGGGTTGGCCCACCGGTCAGAGAACATGGGCATGAAGCTGTCGCCCGGGAACGCGAGCTGGTAGAGCGTGCTGGCGTCGTAGGGCTTGATGCTCTGCGCGCCGTCGATCACGCCCGTGTGGCGCAGAACATCGAAGGTCTGCTCCGAGAGCGCGGCGCTGAACTTGCGCACGTGCAGGCCGCCCGCGCGGAAGAGCACGAGATTCGTGATCTGCACCGCCTTCCACGGCTTCGTGGGCGTGGGCGTGTTGGGGCTCACGAGGATGTCCTCCTCGAAGCGCCCGGTCACGTTGCCCTCCTCGCGGTTCGTGATCACCGCGAGCAGGCGGAGCACACGCGTCTCCCTGGGCTTGATGCGCGGGTCCTGCACACGCACGCCCACGTGCTCGTAGTCCGCGGCGTGCACGTAGAGCACATCCGCGCCGTTCGAGCGCATGAGCGCCTCGAACACGGAAGCGATGCAGTCGTGCTCGCGCGCGTGGAGCTGAAGCCCCTGCCCCGGGAACGGATGCCCGAGCACCCGATCCATGAGCTTCTCCATGGCGCTGAGACCCGTACCCACGTTCTGTTCGTTGTTGATCAAGGGACACCTCCGGACCGCTTTGTAACAAAAAATCGCCCATTTTGTCAATGGACGATCTCTTCTCTAGAATCTCCCCCACGTATCCTTTTCGATGATGGCCGCGCGTTCAGGATTCTGCGGATCGTATTTTATGGGGATCGTTTTCCCCGGCTCCATCTCCAGCGCGTTATAGCGCAAGACATATGTCACGATCTCGGTCTGCACGGGCGGAAGGTTTGGGCGTGGAAATTGCACTTGCAATCGCACACGCGACTGCGCACGACTCCCGCCGATTTTGATCGACATACCCGTGAACTCCATGCGTAATATTTTTGCCTCAGCTGGCACTCCATAGGCCAAAATGGACGCACGTCGCACGTTTGGCGCGAGCAAAAATCCAAAGATCACCGCCAAAACAAGGCACGCGGGCACCGCCACACGAGGCAACGCGATGATCGCCACGATCATGACCGCGAGGGTCGCCAGAAATCCAAACGACCCGCCCCAACCAAGCAATTTGAACCATTCGAGAAGAAACGCCATATGAGCAGAGTGTAGCAGAAAAAAAATACCACGTCAGGGAGACGTGGGAGAAGAACATATGCATGCAAACCAGAGATGATCAAAGCTCGCCTGCGCGGCCTCAAGTGCTGAGTTAAACGCGGGATTCGCTCCGAGCTGGTACAGCCTCATACTCAAGACAACATCGCTCAATACCTTTTGCAATCCACCCGCGAACATGCGCAGACCATCCTTTGTGATCTGCGCGCACGAACCAGTCTCAAGGATGACGGACGCGGCATCTGCCTGGGTCTTGATCCGAACCAGGTTGACCATGAGAGCATCCTGTTCCTTGCGACACGCCTCGAACAGGATCTGGCAGTCTTCCAACGGCCGATCCAAAGGAGCTACCAGCCGATAGAGCAAGCAGGCCGCACTGCCATTGTTCTCCTTCGCCAAAGGCTCCATGGACCGCAGGACCTCTTCATCGCCGACAATGAAGTGACTACTCGTAGACTTGAGATACGACGGATCCCAAGAAATCGGGTGATTGTAACGCCTGATCTTAAGGCCATGAGGCATCTCACTCAGCACGGTGAAGCACGCCACAGGAAGCGCGATATAGTCGTCCGTGAACAATAGATGCTCGTCGGTCAGCGCTCCCAAGCACCATTCGTCGCATTCACGCATCTTTATCGCCGCATATTGTCCCACCTTGCCGTGCAAAGATTCCTCAAGCTTACGCAGGTACTCAACCTGGCAGTCCAACTCTTTTAGCCCCTGGTTTTCGGACCAATAGTACTTGATCGTGGCGTCCAGCAGATGATCACCGCTCGACTCCCCGCCGCGGATAGCCTCCACGAGCGTTTTCTTTGCGAGCTGGACCTCAACCATGCCGCTCCTGTAGGCATCCTGCACCTGCTGGTCGTGCGCACGCAGATCTTCCAATGCCTTGGCGATATCCATGGACCACCCCTTCCTTCTTTCGACGAACCACAAAAACCCTGCCTGAACACGATGGTCATGTCAAGCAGGGTTCAATTCGGGATACGTGCTAAATGATGCGTGTTACGTGCTACGTGTTACGTAATATGTGCTACGTGACCCTCCTACCGTCGTGCCGCCACATTGTCTGATTCATTCGTTTCGTCGATTTGACGACGGGCATCTGCAAAACCGATCATCCAATCGTTCTTGCCATAGCCAACAGGTAATAGTTTGACCAGATACACCAAGCGAGATTTTCCTTTTGCAATCGGTCCCACGCCAACCTCTTTGACAAGCACATCGCCTCCGAATGACGCATTACGTGATGCAAATAGCGCCAACTTAGATGCGCCTGCATTTTTTGTACCTTTATTCTCTATCTTGAACCATCCGCGCACCGTACATCGTTCAGGTTGGTTACGTGTTTTGTAACACCAATAGTTCAGCGAGGACCATGAGCCCACAAGATTAGGTTTGGCGACCACCGGTGACGGAACAGGCGCTGGGGTCGGAGCTGGGACAGGCGTTGGCGCAGGAGCTGGTGTGGGAGCTGGGACTGGCACAGGTGTTGGAACTGGGGTTGGTACAACACCATTAATCATAAAGGCTCCGGCCACACGGCTTGTTCGCACGGCACCTTGGTAGTCGAGCGTCACGGCATTACTCGATAGGCCCGCAGGGACTGCAGGACGGGTAGGCGCATCGCTCCAGGTAAAATCCGGAATCGTAAACGTCGTGGCACGAGCAATAGCTCCTCCCTCTTGCGGAATATAATTTCCCTGTGCAGGATTTCCTAAATCTGGCCGAATCGTGTTGATCGTATTATCGCGACGAAGCTGTATTTCATTACATGTCACGTTTGAAGAAGAGCAACCACTCTCATTACTCACGCCAAGATCGTTCGAGCCATTCCAAATGATATTTCCTTTGATCACGAGATTTTCATCCGCGCGAGTTTGACCAGAGAGATTTGAACCACTGGGTGGTGTACGCGGACTCGCCACCTGGAATATCCACGGACTGGAATAGCCGTCTGGGTTCAAGACAATATTATTGTAGACAAACACGTTCTTACTTGGGATATATTGTTGATTTTCTCCGGTTGTCCCCCATCCACCCGCTGACTGATTTGCGCGACATTGCGCGGTGTTGCCATCACATCCACGTGCGCCGTGATTAAACTCAAATACATGATCACGCTGACCTACGCGATACAGCGTGTTGTGTGCCATCAAAATATTATACCCGCCATTCACGCCCAAGCCTGCCACGTTGGTATCATGCACCACATTGTTCACGATTTTCACATCAGAGGCCTCGTAATGTAGCCAGGGTGATTTCATAAACTCAAATCCTGCGCCCTGGCCTGCCGTAAAACCACCTACATCACACTGATAGAATTCGTTACTCTCAATGCGGATGGAAGAAGAACCGCCCTTCACGTATGCACACCAATCGCCGGCATTATGTATTTTATTCCCGATCATGTGACTATTTTGTACGGCGACAAAATCTGCGGCCACGTTCCATGCACCTGATACGTCAGAGTCTTCCAGATAGAAATGCGATGATTGATTCACTTTCACTACTTCTTGCGCCGCACGGTTGCCGCCATTCATGGTCATGTTGCGCAAGAGGACGTAATCGCATTTTTCGCAATGAAATACATCGCCATTTGTTTTGATGTCTACGCCATCAATATACAAATAACGCGTGTCAAACACATTCACGTTTGCCGTAATTGTTGCAGTACCGCGACCGTCAACGGCTGTGATAAGGATGGGATGCTCAAACGTCCCATGGCGCGACTCCCAATACGAAGGAATCGCTCCTTCTGCATACGCACCGCTTCCCAGAAGAATCCGGTACCCCTGTGTAAGCGCACTCCCGCGCGGAATGCGCTCCCAGGCCTCTATGAGCGTGCGCAGAGCTGATCCGCGTGTGAGACCATTATTCCCATCGCTTCCTGTTTCAGGGTCCACCCACAGATCCCTCATCACCGGAGAACCAATCGCAAAACGCGATGTCTCCGCCGCCATAAGCGGTGATACGGGCATGGACAAGCCTATGGACAAAAGAAATGCCGCCGCAACAAATGGAACATATTTCATAGGGATGAACAAAAGAATCAGATAAAACGAGCCTGCATTATCAATACCGTTGGCCAGGGCGCATTGTTACGCTCCTTGGACGATACGCGCATCGTTGCCTACAAGACCAAGGGTACCAGACCCGTGACAAATACGTCGATGTACGCTATGGTTTTCGCACGCTATGAAACCACAGCAGTTTGGGTACGGTCCTGCCTCTCTGCCTCTTTGGTTCAAGCAGGCGGTGACAAATATCCGTGTCACGGAAATGCACGATAGTATTGCCGTCTACCAAGCGGCTCCGCAGAGCCCTAAGGGGATCAAGGCAAAGCAGGACGTCATCCTGAACAGCATGCCCTTGGTTGTGTACTTTGCGCGTCAACTGGCCATCTATCCCGGATGTTTTGAGGATATGGTGCAAAGCGGTGTTATCGGTGTATGTGAAGCGCTCGATCGTTTTGAAAACGATCACGCATGCACGTTCTCCACGTACGCGGCGTTCTGGATTATCAAATCCATGCGTCAAGAGCGTCCGCGACGCCGCCGGCACGTGCCTGTGAAGCTCACGCAACGCATGCGGCGTCTGCTCATGCAAGCGCATCGCTTTCAGCAGGAGTATTACCTCGCCTATGGCACTAGCATCTCGTCAGAGGCGCTCGATACGCAACTTCGCGCATTCTTCGAGGGCGATAGCCCGCCAAACCGAGAAAGCCTGCGGCACATGCACCTTCTCTTGCATACCAAGGCTATCCCCCTTGATGCAACGCATCACAACGATGTCCTGACAGATCAACGCTACTCGCTCGAAGACACGCTCGCCGGAGCAGAGAGCGATAACCCGGAACAGCGCCAGGAACTCCGTGAGCAGTGTGAACTTGCCTACAGGATCCGATCCGTGATCCTCACGGGCTCACCGCTTGCCGTGGCCTGCGCGACTGCCACGCTTGGCCTTGATGGGAATGAACCCCTCACTCTACGCGAGGCAGGGGCATTCGTCGGCCTATCGCATGAACGCGTGCGCCAGATCAACAAGGTCACGCTTCACAGTGCGCGCCAGACCCTGGGCCTTCCCGAAGACGTTTTCCACGCGGCATTAGCCCTTCTCCCGTTTGTCAGCGCCACAGAGGTAGAAGCCTCTCCCCTGTAATCATCTCTGATACAGGGGATTTTTTATACTCACTTATTGACAGAAAACACTATTGTGATTAGTGTGCTTCGTCAGATATCTCTCTGACGTTTTGCCATCAAAGCTACTTGACCGGAAAAGAAAGGAGCACGTAACAGCATGGGTCTCCACCTCGTCCCATCTGCCCTGTCCGAGGCACTTGCACAGCTCATGGCTGTCGCGGAAGACAAGAACACCTCCCAAGAGAACCTGGAGGGAGCGCACAACCTGCTGATCGAGGACGTGCTCCAGGCCCTGTACCGCAACAACCGCCAATCTGCGGGCATGCTCGCCAAGTCGATCCAGACCTGTTCCGATCGCATGACCGTGTGTCTCGCACAAGAGAGCGAGCAGAGCCCCCTCTTCCATCTCGGACGCGTCGTGGGAATGCTCGAGCTCCTCAGGGCGGCCATGGAGCGCATGATTCCGCCGGACGTGTTGCACATGCTCCAGCACAAGGGTGGCTGGAAGGTCCTGGCCATCCTCCAGAAGGAGCCACGACCTCTCAGTGTGGACGCGCTGGCAAGCAAGGCATCTTGCGAAAAGGAGGAGATGGTCAAGCTCCTGCACGTCATGGCCTTCTTCGGCCACATCCTGCTCCGGGGACACTCCTTGGACACGTACGTGGCATCGATCGCACCCCTTGGGCTGGAAGCGCTGGCCGCTCAACCACCCGAAGCCGCAAAGGCATAGCCCCTCCCTCACATCCGTACTGCAAGAGTCCACTCACTCCTGCTCACCGGGTGTCTTTTTTTATACTGGTCCCTTGACAGAGCCGCCATTTTCTGATAGAACATTCCGATGTTCCCTCGGAATGGGGCATCAGGAGGCACGGTCATGAAGATCACGTCGCTCGTTCTCGCTTGCGCGCTCGCCCTCATCTCTTCGTCGGCCCTCGGGCAGGCGCGGGACGACTACCGGACCGCGGCGTGGATGACGCCGCTCGAGCCCACGCCCACGGCGTGCGCGGACCCGACCACGGTCTTCGAGGTGGTCCGCTACGTCGCCTTCGCGCCCAGCAACGCGGCACACCGGGCCTTGCTCGCCCGCGCGGCCCGCGCGGACGGGGTGAGTGTCCAGGGGATGTCCCTGGTCGCGGTGCTGGACACCCTCATCGAGGGCACGATCCAGCGAAGCCGCCCCTACGGCGACAACGGCATCGGGGACATCGGGTTCGGCGCCCCGTCGGTCACCACCCTGGTCGCGCGCGGCGGCACGCCCTGGACCGTCAGGTACAGGGTGTTCGTCCGCTACGTGTCGGAGCAGAGCGCGGACCAGCTCTGCGCATCACGCACCGCCGAGCCCACGACCACCCGCGTGAACACCGCGGCCATGCGGGTCGAGAGCCTCTACGTCGCGCCCATCGCGACGACCAGGACCACGGACGTGGTGCACGTGCTGCGCACCGGCCCGTCGCGCGGCCCGTCGGTACGCGGCCTCTTCCAGGAGCGGCTCATCTCCGTCGCCCCCTCGATCCTCAACCCCGAGCCCGTGCGCTTCACGCGCCCTCGCACCCCCTCTCGCTGAGCCGGGTGTGTTTTTTTATTGTCAGCCTGGGCTTGACAGCGCACGGTTTTTCTGAAAAGATGACAAGTCCGAAAAACAACCCCGGACAAGAGGTTCCCATGAAAGTGCCTACGCTGTTTGTTCACATCACTGCTCACGGCCAGGAGTGTACGGTCCTGCAACAGACGTTCCATCAGGTCGCCTTCGGATCAGAGCCCGTGAAGACGCTCATCGACGACAACGGGCAAGAGGCGGACATCGCCATCGTCAGCACGCCTGACGAGGCGCTCCACACCCTCAAGGAGACGGAGAAGACCACGATCATCATGGTCTGCCTGGGGCGGGATGTTCTCGCGACCGCCAAGACCCTTGCCGCGCGCTTCCCGGAACGCATGCATGCGCGGGACATGATCGGTCCGGACAGCGTCGACGGTCAGCATATCGTTGCCTTTCTCCTGAAGATCATCTCCAACCTGTCGCAGGAGGCCCCATGACCCTTCACATCCTCGTCGTGGACGACAGCCCCAAGCACCGGCGTGCGGCGCAAAGCCAGCTCGCCGGACCAGACCGAGAAGTGGTCGCCCTCGCGGACTACGTCGAGGCATGGGAGCGCGCACAAGCCGAGAGGTTCGACGTCGCGCTCCTCGACCTTCTCATGCCAGCCGAGGGCCTCATGCTCGGCGACCAGGGTCGGCAGGAGCACCTCGGCCGCGAGATCGGCGTGGGGTTTCCGCTCGTGCTGGCCATGGGGCTCTGTGACATCCCTCTCATCGGGATGATCACGGACACGAACCACCACGCCCATCCCATGTCCGCGCTCGTGGACTGGTTCGCGGATGGGCGGCGTCCCCTGAGGGTCAACAACTCCGCGGTGCTCATCTGCCACGCGCATCTGCGGGCAGATGGCACCAAGGACTGGCTCCGCGCCTACCAGGCGCTCGTCGCACTCTGACACGTTCCATAACCTGGCGCGTGTTTTTTTATTGCCAGGCGGCGGTCATCCGGCTACGATGATCCAGATCTATGCAACTCCCCAAACGCAAATCCCAACAACTCAAAGGCCGCGATGACGACGAGGCCTCCAATATCCTCACGGCCGAAGGTCTGCAAAGACTCAAGGAAACGCTGGTGGATTTAGAAAAGCGGCAACAGCCACAGGCTATCGAAGACGTAAGCGTTGCCGTGCAAAAAGGCGATCTCTCAGAAAACGCCGAATATCAAGAAGCGCGCGCACGTCTCTCTCGTATTCAAGCGCGTATCTTTTCCATCAAAGATCGTCTGAAGCGCGTCCAAGTCATTGCACAAGACCCAGCCTCTGCAGGACGCATTCAACTGGGAGCAACGGTTGTCGTGGAAGTAAACGGCAATCAACGCACCTACGAAATCGTGGGGCCGCGCGAAACCAATCCCTCACAAGGACGCATCTCACACGTTTCCCCCATTGGAGAAGCCTTGCTTGGCCACCATGCAGGTGAAGAGGTCTTGATCCAAACACAAAACGGCACGGTCACGTACCGTATCCTGGAAGTTCGCTAGTACTGTTTACGTCACCCACAAACACAGCAACAATCCAATGACGCCCACGGTTTGGACGATCACATGCGGATGTTGTTTGCGTATTTCAATAAAGATATTCAGGAGAAGCGCCAAAATAAACACGACGAGGCCAACGGCGAATAACGCATTCGCCACATCGAATAGTGGAATGGCTGGTGAAAGCCAATCACGTGTTTCTGCATACCGTTCCCAAGGCGTTTGACTCACCACGAGCGGGTGTTCCCAATCCAATGGCTTCTGCACGCGCGAGCCTTCCGGACCGACGATCGTCAGCGTCGCCGGCACAATGACACGAAAGACCTCCTCTGGTGTGACGGCTAATGCGAGCGACCCTTCGTAGACATCACCGCGTCGTTCCAGTTCCATGTCGCGTCCCTGCACTGTCACAAAGGCGCGCTCTACATCACCAAACAGGACCACGGACGCACGCAAACGCATGCCGCCAGAAATATCCTGCCAGCTCAATCGTGAATGCGCGCGATCATACACGGGATATGTCGAAGCGACCGCACGTATCTCCTCAGACGCAGATACGGGCGTATCAGATTGTGTGACCGCTGTTGTCGTGGTGGCGCTCTGTTTTGTCACCACTCCTGCGACAGAGGCAAACGGAACAGAAGAAGTCGCAGTGATCTGTTCTGCAACGACATCGGCAACAGCTGGGATACCTGCTACGGGACGATACGGCGTACCAAAGTGCTGAGCCACATACACCGTCGGCCTTCCTTCATACACACCCGCCTCCATGCCAACACCAAATTCTACAAAATCTCGATCCACGATGTTTTCATAATGCGTGGCGCTTTTTTTCCAAGCACGTACCACGGATTCTGCATCAGAAAACCCCATGGCAAGATTCTCTCCTGCCACGGCATAGCTATAGCCCGTGCGTCCCAAAAAATATTCGAGCCCATGCCCATCAGGACTTTCATGGCTGAAATACGAGTGTCCAGACATGTCCTCTGCACGCAGATCCGCTGAACGGTTCAAAGGAGCTACGCGCGCAAGCGCAGGTAATCCCCGTTCCTTTCGTGCGGCATTCGTGAGCTCCACAATGCGCTTAGATTGTTCCGCCAAAACATCTGGCGCTGTCAAAACAGCCACAGGAGCCAACAACGCAAATCCCACGGTTGCCGCTTTCACCAACACAAAAAACAGCGAATAAAACACCGCACGCTTGGTATGCAAAATATGCGGGTGATAATTGTTCGCCCGATGCGGGATAAAGTATCGTTTCAACGTTTGATGAATGTGCTTGCGATATTTCTTCACAAAAATTGAGGCGTCCTTATTATAGCACACGTTATCCTCCTCTTGCAGTCCTCCTTATGACGCAAGAGCACTCGACACTCCCCGACGTATATCCTTCCAGCAAGTCATCACGGCTCCGATCAAGGAAATCACGGCGACTCCGAAAAAATTCTGGACAATTGCAAGAGGCGAAGCATGATGAAGAGCGGTAAGAAACGCCAGCAGGACTCCTCCAACCACAACCAATAGTATCAAGCTCTGTCTCCGCAACGCTAAACCAAAATTCGTGAGCAGATTTAGTAGAGAAACAACAAAGAACGCACACGCCATCCAAGGTAAAAGAGCAACAAGGTCAAGATATCGGTCGCCCATCAGCAACGCCACAATAAAACGAGGTACTACGACAAAGGCACCCAATACGCTTCCGCCGATCAAACAAACCATGCCTGCGGCTTTCACAAAAACGCGACGATTCTCCTCAAATGTAGACAGGAGTTTTACGGAGGGCAACAGCACACCCGCAATAGGGCTCGAGGCAAAAAAAATGATCTTCGCTACCGTAGAGATGCCGCTATACATCCCCGCGATCTCTGGCGAAAAATAACTCTTTACAACCAAAACATCTGCCGTATACAAAACCGTCACGTAGGCTGTGGTAAAAAATGCCAGCCCCATATAACGCATCTCTCGCCAAAATCGTATGCGGGTCACCACGAATGCATCATGCTTCGGTGCATCCAACGTCTGGCGTGTTTGCACAAACACATACAGTAACCCGACGAGCTGTGCCATCACCAAGCCGCCAATGGCGCCCGCCGCACGCCACCCCAGCCAAATCAGAACCAGGGCAAACAACACACGCCCTCCTGCTACGAGCAAATTACCAATGGATACCGCCAAAAAACGCGAACGTCCTTGAAGCACACCCTGACGAATCATAAAGAGCGCTGTCGTCACAAGAAGAATGGCAAGCGCGATAAACGGATACACGCTTGAAAATTGGAATACGTTTGCTAACAACTCTACACTCACAAGCACAAGCAAAAAGATGATCGCCACCAATGCAAGCGCCCCTTTTTTAAAAACAGATACAATAGCGGCGCATTCCTGAAGATCGACGCAGTTCGTCGTGGCATGAACCGTGGCAACCGTAAAAGCTGTAAAAGCCATCGTGACCTCGGTCGCAAGAGCGATCACTGTCTGGACCTCTCCAAATTCCGTGACAGACAGGAGGCGACCAATAAGGGGATGAAATAAATAATTCAAAAACGCCACGATCATGGATCCAGCGAAAAATAAGGCCGAATTCCGTAAAAACGGGTCACGTGCTATCTGCATCAAAGAAGAAAGTCTCATAGCGTGGCGCTATGGTAACACAAACCCCTCAGCGCACCAACGCAAAGAGCAGGCCCCTGCCTGCTCCGTGTTTTTGCTCTCGCGCTATCGCTGAACTGGTACCATTCCTCCCGGGCCAAAACCCACAGCCTCTCCTTCTGGGCGAATCTGCACCATGGTCGCAGAAACACTTCCATCCTGATTCGTGGTGCCATTCACAACAACCTGCGTCCCTTGCGTCAGATCGTCGATCGAGCCGACGGCCATTTTGCCCATCGTGGTCGATGAAGAAAAGAAGATGATTTTTGAACCTCCGTCGCGCATCTTTACGGTAATCGTATTCGCGTCTTTCATGAGCACTTCTCCGGTAACAAAACCTCCCGCTGTGCCACGACCCGCTCCCCCACCCATCGCGCGGCCAAACGTGCCACCAGACAATCCCTGACCCTGCATACGCGCGATACGGCTACCATCACCCCCTTTACGCGTGGCATATTTTGTCCCTGCATAAAACGACCCTACGCCCACGAGGAGGACGATCAGCATACATGGGATCAACACCTTTGGTTGCGTATAGCTGTCTGACATACGGAAAGAAATAAAGAATTATTCGTATCGTAATGCCTGAATTGGATTGAGGCGTGCGGCACGTTGTGCGGGATAAAACCCAAACACAAGACCAATCCCCGCAGAAACACCAAACGCCAAGGCCACAGAGGTCCAAGAAACAACCGTGGTCATGTTCATCATGGTGCTGACGAGTTTCGATATCCCATACCCAATCACCACACCCATCGCACCCCCTACCATTGTCAACACCATGGCCTCACCAAGAAATTGACTCACGATCTCGGCCTTTTCTGCGCCAATCGCCTGACGGAGTCCAATCTCGCGCGTGCGCTCTGTCACGGTCGTGAGCATCATATTCATAATGCCAATGCCACCCACGAGCAACGAAATACTGGCGATAGCGGCTAAAAGCATCGTAAACGTGTCCGTGACACTCGACGCCGCGCTCACAATATCCGCCTGATTCATCACACTAAAATCCGCACGCTCGATCGAAGCAATGTGATGACGCTGGAGCAAAAGCTCTGTAACCCCTTCCTGTGCCAATGTCATAGACGCGGCATCCTGTGCCTGCACGCTGATCGTGCCCACGTTATCGTTGCCTGCCAGAAACGTCGCCATGGCAGACAACGGGATAAAAATCATGTCATCTTGATTCATCATGCCAGAGCCGCCCTTGGAAACCGTCACGCCGATCACCGTAAAATTGACACTATTGATCCGTATGCGTTGCCCCACGGGATTGACGCCCTCTCCAAACAGATCATCACGCGTCGTTGGTCCAAGCACCGCCACTTTGGAGCGCGAGAGGACTTGCGCTTCTGTAAAAAACGTTCCTGTACCCACGGCAACATTACGCACAACAAGATACGAAGGCGTTGTGCCAACGACTTGCGTATTTGTATTGTTGCCGCTTGCCGCAATTTGATATCTCCGCGAGGATTCTGGAGCAACAGCTTTGACCCCCACAACGCTCGCGAGGGCCTCTGCATCTTCACGGGTCAGCGTCTGCGCTGAACCACGGCCACTACTCACTGATTGGCCCACGCCACGTTGCATCCCTGGCATGACCAATAATAAATTGGATCCGATGGATTGGATGTTTGACTCAATCAAGGATTTTGCCCCCTGACCAATAGAAAGCATCGCGATCACAGAAGCAATGCCAATCACAATCCCGAGCATGGTCAAACCAGAACGAATCTTATTAGAAGAGACGCCGAGATAGATTTCCTCAAATAAATCAGTAATAACCATATCAGTCACGCGGTGGTTTTGTCCGACGATCATCCACAAGTTGGCCGTCACGAATCACCAGCACGCGATCCGCATGATTGGCTACGTCTGGTTCGTGCGTGATTAATATCACCGTTCTGCCTTGGCGATTAAGCTCTTTGAATGTTGCCAATACGAGATCACCTGTTTTTGTGTCGAGATTTCCGGTTGGTTCATCAGCCAGCAAAATCGCTGGATCATTCACCAATGCACGCGCAATAGCGACGCGTTGCATCTGGCCACCAGAAAGCTGATTCGAGAGATGGCCGTGGTATTCTTCGTCCAGTCCCGCAGATAGCAATGCGCCTTTCGCACGCTCACGACGTTCTTCGCGTCCAACGTTGGCATACACAAGAGGCAACACCACATTCCGAAGCACGGTTGCGCGAGGTAACAGATGAAATGCTTGAAAAACAAAACCAATTTTCTTGCGACGGAGTTGCGCCAGCGCGTCTGCTGGCAATGCAGAGACATCCTCCCCATCCAATAGGTACGTTCCAGATGTGGGTACATCCAAGGCGCCTAGAATATGCATGAGCGTGGATTTGCCTGACCCAGAAGGACCCATGATCGCGACATATTCACCTTTTTCAATCGTAAAGGAGACCCCCTGAAGCACGCGCGTGGTTTGTTTGCCGTTGGTATATTCTTTTATAATGTCGCGAAGAACAATCATACAGCGAGCTTAGCGTCCCCCACCAAATCCACCACCCATGCCGGGGATACGAACACTTGTTGCCGCTGTGGTCTTTTTTACGGAACTTACTGCCGTGGTCGTCGGATCCATCGTACGCGTCACCACATATTCCCCTTCCGTTATTCCCTCCGCGATCACGGTCTGAGCATCGTTGGCGATCCCGGTCACTACCTGCCGTGTTTCAGGAGGCGTATCCGAAGTCACCCCTTGTTCGCTTTGCGCCGTTGTTGCCGTCGCGTTCTTCAGTACCTTGACCGTCGCGAAATCTCCCTGCGTTTGCAGAGCGCTGTTCGGCACAAGCACAGCATCCTGCTGAATATCCGTCACAAGAGACGCGGCCACACTCATCCCTGTTTTTACGCGTTCATCCTGTGTAAGAAAAGCAATTTTTATCCCGTAATTCACCACGCCTTGTGCAACAGTTCCAATGGCATCCACCTCAGAGACTGTCCCTGCAATAGACAAATCCGGCACTGCATCAAATGTGAGCGTTGCTTTTTGTCCAGGACGAACCTTTGCGGCGTCAACCTCGTTCAGCGCAAGTTCTGCGATCTTTGCCTTTGTCAGGAGCGTCGCGAGTACCGTGGATGGAGAAGCCTGGTCTGCCTCCTTCGCATCCAGCAAAGCCACAACGCCATCAAAGGGTGCGCGTACGGTATAGTCGTTCAATGCATCTTGCGCATCTGCAAGACGATTGCGTGCTGATGCCACAGCAGAACGACGTTGCGCAAGCGCATTCTCGCTCACAGCAATATCAATAGCATCGGGGCCTGCTTGTACGTTTGCCAGAGATGCCTCTAATTCACGCACGCGCTCTTCGGCTGTTGCCAGATCTTTCACATCCGTCCCCTGCTTGAGCTTTTCTAATGCCACACGTGACTTTTCCACCGCAATCACAGAGGAGGCATACGATATTTTTGCATTTTCGATTGCCTGGACTTGCGTGGTTAACGTCGCAAGTTTTGAGGTCACGTTTGTTCGGTCAGACTGAATCGTGTTACGGAGAGACTCCAAACTCGACTGACTGAACGTCGCGGATGCCAGTGTGTTCGCTAACACGTCCTGCACGCGCTCCATAAGAAAGACTACGTCGCCAAGACCTGCCTGCGCTTCTGCAAGCGCTTGGTCAATGTCTACCGTTGATGCGCCTACTGTCTTCAAGGTATCTGTACGTGCTTTTAATAAGGCAACGGTTTGCATTGCTGGAGGGTAGGCACGTTCTGCCGCAGACAGTTTGCTGGCATCCAAAATGGACAAGAGGCGCTCATACGTATCATTGAGATACGTATTGTCTATCCCAAGAATCGTATCCGCATCTGTGAGCGCTTGCTGGAGCACTTGTATCGTTGTTTTCAAAACAGGCACGGCATTGTCATACGCATTGCGCACCACATGTGGCGTAGTGCCGTCTTCCGACAATTTCACATTCTCCTCCAGCGCCTTCAAATCTTGTTCCGCGGCTTTTACATCAAGTGGATCCGGCGCATCGCGTAGGCTCTGTAAGTTCCGTTGTGCCTGTGCCAAAGCATTTTGTGCCTGAAGCAACGCAATCGCGTCTGCTGGCTGCTTCAGTTTTTTAAGAGATAGTTGCGCAGAAGCGAGTGAGAGCTCTGCGTCTGTCACCGTCTGCGCCGCATCACGCACAGCACGGACCGCGGTCTTACGATCTATTTCAAAAAGAGGCGTGCCTGCTGTGACTTCTTCTCCGGGCTTCACGAGTACTTTTATCACGGCACCAGATACGCTCGGTTTTACATCTACTTGATTCAATCCAGAAACCTGACCGCTTCCAGACAAAGAGACAACCAGCGTACCGTGCGTTGCTTGCGCGAGGACATAACGCGTGGGCTCAGCTGGCTTGGCAAACTCCACGCCATACACCGTGCCCGTCACAGCAAGCACCGAACAGAGTCCAATGACAGACTTCTTTTTTGCTATTTTTTTGAGGTGTTGCATCATACTATTATGGACGCTCGATCACGCGAATCAATCGCGCATCGATTTGTCCTTGACCGTTCGGCGCACCAAAGACAGCTACTGCCATATCCGGCTTAATTTCCGTAAGCACTTGCTCATCGCGGCCCAGACGAATTTGCGTAGATGTTGTCACAAGTACTTCCTGCTCTACCGTATCTTTTCCTTGCACCATGAGAGAACCTTCTGCCACAGATAACACCTTTCCAAACACACCATGTCCACCTGGGAGCATGGGTGGTGCAAAAGGAAACGCCTCACCACGACGCGGATCACGCTCCAGACGAGCGCCCACTCCCAGAGGAGGTCGCGTAAATTGGCGCTCATAATTTCCACACCAACCCATCACATGACGGGCCTTTCGGCCGCCCACAGCGATTCCTGCGGTAAACACAGCGGACAACACAGCGCAGAGACCAAGTGCAACAAGCAGAGTGCGCATCCAAGGAGATTTGAGGAGTTCAGACATAGTATTTTTGTTATTTAGCGTACGGCTTGAAAACGTGCGATGGCAGAATGACGAGCTCTCCGCCAACCGTCGCCAATCGCCAGAAGACTTGCCCCAAGAAAGAGCGCCGCACACACGAGCGTGATCGCGCCCATGGGAATGGTTTCTAGCACCGCAAATACATACTCTTGTCCATTCCCGAATAGGACATCCGGATCAGAAATACTGAGCCGAACCATACTCATAAAAGAAGAGGCCTGCCACTCAGTACGCCAAGCAAATCCGCCAAATACCGCGTAACCCATAGTGGTAACAAGGCCCGTAAGCGCCACAAAGAATCGCGTCCGCAAACGACGCGCACGTGCCAAGGCCACCGCAGACAGGATCTGCGCATACAGCGCATCCGGTGGCTTGACCGGGGCAATGTGGGAAAAAAGAAGAGTTGAATCCTGTGTCATATGTCGTGCGATATCCTTTCTACGGCACAAGTCACGTTATTGGTGCATCTCGTCAGAGTTCGGCCCCTTTCCAGCCAAGTGCGTATAACGGTCAACCACCGTCTTCCGCAAAAAGGCCATGGTGCGGCGATAGCGACTTTTCACCGTATTCATCGGCTCACCAACCACAACCGCAATCTCTTCAAAGGTCATGTCCTCTGTTTCATGCATAAGAATAACCGCCCGCGCCTGAACAGAAACAGTGCACAACAGCTCCGCTAAATATCGTACAACCTCTTCGCGATCCAGGAGCGTGGATGGCAAAGGACGTTCATCTGGAATAGTCGCGGCAAAATCAAAATCACGATCCTGTTCGTCCATGACAGAAAAAAGAATGGGTCTTTTTTTTCGGAGCTGATCAATCACAGCATGCTTCGCAATCGTGAATAGCCATGTCTTGAATGGCTTTCGCGCATCGAATGCGTTCAGTTTTTGCCATACCTTCACAAATGTTTCTTGCGTCGCATCTTCCGCAAGGCCGCTCTCCCCTGTCATGCGATACAAAAAAGTATACACAGATGACAAATATCGTTGGACGAGCATCGTGAATGCGACCTCATCGCCTGCACGAAAAGATTGCACCAACTCCGCATCCGTACGGGGGTCTGTCATTTGTTCCATGGAACCGTTGTTTAGCACGTTTTCATATGTTGATCAAGCGTTTATTTCGCTTTCACAAGCGCACGATGACGCCAATAATATAATCCACCCCGTACCACTTCTCCCGTCACACTACGCAACCAAATCAGCGGCCGACCGTCCCATACGGGTTTCCGACACTCTACATCCTGAAACGAAGCCGACCACGTACCGCTATTTCCATAAAATACCCCGCGTTCCCACATCTCCTGAGGCAGGTGCGTATGGCCAAATACCACGGCTTTTCGTCGATGGATATCCGCGACATCACGAAGACGCTTGTCTAAGAGCGTGCATATTTCTTCCAGAGAAGGCTTGGGCGCCAACCATTCGTACAACAACACACTCATACCCAACACAGCGCACGCGACGACGGAGGCACGCCAGCCATACATCAGCCAACCTGCGATGCCCGCCGTACACCCCACAAGGATCATTAATAACCGATCAAGACGCAGTTCTCGAACCACACGAAAAACATGCTCATCAGAGGGCGTGGCAAATAATTGAATATGTGCGCGCATTCTTTCCGCGCTTGCCTGATATTCTGCTGTACTTTGCGCGATCATGCGGTCAATACGGTCCGCATAGGCATTGCTCTTTGTCCGTATCGTCGTATAAAACGTCATCAAGGCTCCCCGCACCCAGGCATAGACCAATGAATGACGGCTGAATAAATAATAGCGCGCCCAATGGTTGGCATAGGAAGGAAGCGAAAGCAGAAACGAATGATCCACATACGGATTAAAATAGCCCATACGCGTGACCAAATGCCGAAACGTGAGCGAACCCATATTGGGCTGGATACTTGTCCCCTCTTCCGTAAAAGGTTCTGTGGGAACACGAAAAGAACAGAGCCAATCATATTGATGCCCATGCTCCACATGCACGTCATCGCGCGTGTTATAAAACCACGCACGAAAAAGCAACTGGCGCAGACAGCGATCCTCTGTCTCAACTCCGTGAGCAAGCACCTCTTTGCGCACCCGCGCCGTCAGGTAAGCCTGCACACCAGGAAATACAAGCTGGGCATCATGGTTACCCGCAATAAATACCACGCGACATCCTCCTGCTAACGCCTGCCCCACCGCACGCAAAAAAACCGTGTGGTCATCAAGGATCTGCCCTAACCGCGTGATCGCTGTGGCCTCATCGCGAGGCTGATCATCAAAAAGCACATGCCCGCGCATCACCACAGGCGCATCAAAATCAAACACATCTCCATTCAACACGATTTCCTTTTCATCCTGTGGATTCTGATGCAGGATCTCCTGAACTAACTGTGCAAATTCTTCATCGGGAAAATGACACTTCTGACGATACTTCAACCACAAGCCCTGTTCTGGCACAGCTTCGCAAAGATGAAGATCAGAAAGGATAAAACAATGTCGCATACTACAGGACCTACGCACCACGCTTCTATTATAGTACGTCGTCGCGTCTTGTCTTGGTGCATCTGTCATAAACGAAGAAAAGCACCTTTGCAAGTGCTTTTCTTTTTCTTGGTTGGCGTTATTAGACGCGCTGGACGTTGACCGCGCGTGGGCCCTTCTCGGACTGCTCCACTTCAAAGGAGACCACGTCTCCGACCTGGAGCTCGTTGAACGTCACGTCGACCAAGGCGGAGGAATGGAAGAAAACATCCTTATCCTGTCCCTCTGGGGCGATGAATCCAAACCCCTTCTCCGTCAAGTTCTTAATTGTTCCCTGCATAAGACCGTCAAACAAAGAATAAAGCTGCAAAGATGAGCTGTTAGCGTAAATAACCAGTTTTTTACGCGCGGCGTCTTTTTGCCAAGACACAGTAGCCCTAAATCAAAAAAAAGGGAATAGGCACGGGTTTTGGGAGACTTGGGCTGGAACTTCCGCACAATCCGTGTTACAAGAATGGCATGCGCATCGCCATTGTCGGCGGAGGAGCGGCAGGCCTCATGGCGGCCGTTGCTATCCACGAAACATCAGCCTCAACAGAGGTGTTTTTGCTTGAAAAAAATGATGGCCTCGGCAAAAAGGTTTTGATCACGGGCGGAGGACGATGCAATGTCACAACCGGTCTACAAGACATACGCACAATCCTCACAAAATATCCGCGTGGAGGAAAATTTCTCACCTCTGCCATGCATGCGTTTCCTCCATCTGCCATGTGCGCGTGGCTTGAAGAACAAGGCGTTCCGTTAAAGACAGAAGAAGATTTGCGCGTGTTTCCACAATCAAATAACGGCAAAGATATTGTCGATGCATTCACGCATTATTTCGAGACCGCAAAAACGCACGTCCTCCTCCATGCATCCGTAACGCGCGTAGAAAAACAAGGGACGCGATTCGCGATCTTCACCAAACCTGAGAGCGAACCGCTACTCGTGGACCGGATCATCCTCACAGCGGGTGGCCAGGCCTATCGCCAGACTGGCTCTACGGGCGATGGCTATGCACTCGCACAATCTCTTGGGCACACGATCACCACACTCGCGCCAAGTTTGAACGCATTTCTCACACGCGAATCCTGGCCCGCGAGCATTGCAGGCATTTCCTTTCCGCGCGCAACACTCACCATCAATCAAGACAAACATCTGAGCACAACCGGACCGTTCATCTTCACGCACAAGGGGTTGAGTGGTCCTGCGGTCTTTGCTCTTTCATCGCTGGTCGCATTTGCATCGTACAGCGCACAAAAACCCCTGGAACTCGCCATTGATCTGTTTCCAGACATGACAGACACACTCCTCGCAGATCGTTTGAACGGCCGCATTGCCCTCTTTCCTAAGAAAACGCTCGAAAATAATCTTGAGGCCTTTGTACCACGCCGCTTCGCAGAAATTCTTTGCATGGAATTAGATCTGCCGATCAACCAGCATTCTGCAGAGATCAGCAAACAGGAACGCAAGCGGATCGTAGCATGGTTGAAACACGTGCCATTGCGCGTGATTGGTCGTGATGCCGGTGAAGAATTCGTCACGGCTGGCGGCGTAGATACAAAAGAGGTCAATCCACGCACCATGGAATCCCTTATCTGCCCGGGTCTTTTTATTGCCGGCGAACTCCTCAACGTTGATGGATTTACCGGCGGATTCAATCTTCAAGCCGCTTGGGCAACAGGGCATCTCGCGGGCACACACTCGACGAAATAGGTAACAGAAAACCGGTCGGACAATCGTCAGACCGGTTTTTGTTTTTGCTTAGAGAGCCGCGTCTGTACCGCGCGCTTGCAACAAAGCAATGATCGTGTCCAATTTGGCGTTCAGCTGACGCAACTGGTCAACAGAGCCGTCATTGGCTGGAGCTCGGCTTGGGGTAAAGCTCGGACGCTCGGAAAATGATGGGCGTTCACGTGGCGCATCGTGTCCATAGGAACGAGAGGATCCCTCTTCTTTTCCTTCTGGGACAAAGCACTCGCGGCAATACACTGGCTTCTTTCCATTCGGTCGGAATGGGACTTCGCAGGCCACGCCACAGGCATGACATGTTGCTGGATACAAGGCGGCTCGTGCCCCGCTATCTCGTCCTCCTTCACGCTTCCAGGGCGATGGCTTTCCGCCAAACTTCTTCGCGCCCTTCCACCCTCCTGAACTGTCGTTTCCGCGGGGATAACTCATAGGTAACTCTTCGCAGTAATGATAAGTTGGTTCAGCGTAGACTATTTCAGCGAAAAAAGCAAGCCCCCGAGGGTCCGGACGTGTATTTCTGTTCTTTTCCTGTCACGGAAACCTAGCGAATGATGGATCGTACGTCGCAATAATGGCTTGAACTGGCCACTTTACCTCTTAAAATGGCGGCATTCATCATTTTCGTCTTGTCGTGATGTGGCCCCCTGTAAACTGTACCCCACCCCTCGTGACCACAGCCGATCGATGGAACACGTCCAGTGTGAACCGGGCATCACCACTCGCCTTGATCAGAGGGAAATCGTGCACAATATGATGCTTGTTCAATGCTTGCACCATGCGATTATGCGCCTTGATCGTCTCTGCACTACTTCCTCCCTCCCACAGCAAATCCAATCTCCCCTCCACCCATTCTTCGACGGTACGCGCATATCGACCGTGGTTGTGCTGATAGCGACGCATGCCTGCCACAAAATCCCCAAAGGCCCCCGCGCTTGGCGCATTCCCATACTGTTCCACGAAAAACTGCGTCACCACGTTTTCTACACGTTCTCCTGTGACGCGCGGCCCGTTCTTTTTTACGATCGTGCTCCACTGATAGGCGTAAGAAGGCGCTTCCTCTTGCATGAGCGTGCTCGCAGAACGTGCATAGCGTAAAAAGGCAAGGGCTATCAATTGTCTACGCGCGCCATCAAACGCCTGCTCAGGATGCATCGCGATGTCACTGTTCAGCGCCTGTGTGGCTTTTGCACCTGCATCAGGCATGAGTGCATACGCAAGATAGGTACCCACGTCGCTAGAAACAGGTTTCCACGTGTCATGAATGACACGTGTCACCTCTCCAGCCAATCCTGCGTCCGTCAAAAACCCCCGCAACACGCGTTTGAGCTCCTGTTCATATTCGTCTGCAGAAACGCGTGCACTGTCAGCAGGCATCGGGCGAAGCGTGATAGGAAGGCTTGTATAAAACTCTTCCTGACCTATTTTTGCAAAAACATGCGCGATGTCCGTCAGTGTGACAGAGTTTTCTAGAGTGGAAACCCTGGGGGCTGTATACACGGCATACGCGGAACGTGTTGCTGACTGCACATTGGATAAAGAACCCGGACGCACGTCATTCGGTTCCGAAAGTTCAATACGCACAGAGGTTCGCACATCTGATCGTTGCGGCCCCATTAAAAATGCAAGAATCTGAGATGATTGCGTGCCGTCTGCCGTGAGAGTCAACGCCGGAGGAGAAAGCGTCACGTAATAGTCTTTCGCAAGTGGAGGCACAACAGGCGTACTCGTGGCAGATGACACCGTAACTGCCGTATTCGTGCAACAGGTCTTCAGAGACGCTGTGCAGTCTGTTTGTGGGTAGCGCTTATCCGAAAGAATGGCCGAGCACTTGCTCGCGCACAGGCAATAATACCTCACCCCCTCTGCGCGATCACCAATGTACCCAAGCCAATCTGCTGGGCATTGATCTGGTGTTTCTAGCCATGCAGGACGCACAATCCCCCAGCAACTCCCCTGACGCCCCATGCAATATTCATAGGTCTGGGTCTTGAGTTGCGCAGAGCCACTACAGGTATCATAGGCTTGTGCGCAGGAAGCCCCTTCTTTGGCCTTGTCCGAGGGCACAGCGACGCCCACGCTCGCGCATGTGAGTCTCTGAGACGAGAATGGAGCTGGCTCAACTATGACACACGTACCAAGCATGTTCTTGTGTTCACCCGGATCTTCACAGGTCTCTGTAACAAGAGCATGAGCAACCGTGACCCACAGAAAAAACATCCCACAAAGCAGGAAGCTCTGGAGTATGTTCCGTGAATGAAGGCGCGGTAAGGGTGTCAGACGCTACCAGTATACATCTGCCAAAATCCTTTTGCGAGCGCAAACACCGTTCGACCATTGCCGAGTAGCAGGACAAAAAGACACGTGTACACGGCAATATTTATCACGCGATGATGAGAAAAGCATTTGAGGGCGCTTCCAAGTGCTTTTGTCGGAGCAAAGTGCGCGCCCTGAAAATTGACCGCCGCATAGAGCTCGTCCAGCACAAGATGTAACAGATACCCAAGCGAGAGAGTCAAGCCAAACAAAAAGGCCTCTCCCTCTGACAGACCCAGTCGATCGGCTAAAGAAAATAACACTAATCCTGCCAAAAACGCCGCGGGAATAGAATGCGCCATGCCACGATGGCACGTGAACTTCTTGAAAAGCATACCCAGAACAACCCACACAAAGAAAAGCGCACTTAGCGCGTAGACAACCACTGACTGATAGTCCCCGGGCGCTCTACTCCACGCATACCAAGCTGAGGCACTGCTCGCGAGCAATGCCAATACACCAAATGTCAAATGAAATGGCACGCCGGAATCACTATCCATATCCGGCAAAATCGCGCCAACACTTGCCAACAGAAAAAACAGAGCGGCCGTGCCCCAGGAAAAGGGAGTAAACGAAAAAACCACCATGGCCAATAGGGGCACAGCTATGCCAAGCGTCACTCCAGATGTAAGATGCGTTCGAAAATTTGCCATACAGGACAATGAGCGCGACTACACAGACAAAGAGTATACCAGACAACACACCATTCCTCGAAGGAGCAGTATGCATAGGCTTCCTTATGGGCGTTTGAATGGCAGTGTGCTAGAATATTGATGAAAAATTTGCTCTCCGTTTTTCTTTCTATTGCTCTATGCCCCCGTCCAAAGAAAAAAAGAAAATTCTCGTGACAGAAGACGAAAAACCTCTGGCAAAAGCCCTGGAGCTCAAACTCTTACGCGAGGGCTATGATGTCACGGTGGCGCATGATGGCGAGCAAGCGCTTTCCCTTCTTGAACACGAGAAATTTGATCTTGTGCTTTTGGATCTCGTCATGCCAAAAATTGATGGATTTGGCGTTTTGACAGCCCTCCAAGACCGCAAATCAAAAACGCCCGTCATTGTCCTCACAAACCTTGCACAGGCCGAGGACGTAAAACGCATCCACGAATTGGGCGCAAAAGAGTATTTCATCAAATCAGATATCCCGCTCGTTGAGCTCGTTCAACGCATTAAAACATTTTTTGCCTCATGAACCTTACTGCAGACACCATTAAGGAGATACTCATAAAAGGAGGCTACGTCTCACCGGAGGACCTTAACAAAGCAGAGACCGTTGCCAAAGCACGGCACACCACCGTACTCGAGTATCTCTTCAGCCAAGAGCTCTTGACCAAGGAGCTTTGGGGACAAGCGATTGCTGAATCGTTTGATGTTCCCTATGCGGATATTGAGGCAACACCTCCGCCAAAAGAGCAGGTCCTCAAATTGCCAGAAACTCTTGCACAAAAATTTCATGCGGTCCTTTTCAAGGATGATGCTAAGCAGTGCGTGGTCGCTACGGATGATCCCGAGCAATCTCCCGCTCTTAAACAAGCGCTCAAGGAAGCTCTGCCTAATAAAAAATGTACAATTGCTTTTTCCCTTCCAGAACAGATTCAGGGAGCGCTCGTTCATTATCGCAAGACACTTGAAACACGGTTTGTTGCTATCTTAAAAGAACAGCAACGTGTTGCCCCGGAAATTATTGATGAAATTATTGAAGACGCCCTTTCTTTACGTGCATCAGACATCCACTTTGAACCGCAAGCAAAAGAAGTACTCATTCGCTTTCGTGTCGATGGCGTTTTACATGAAGCGGGTCGCATTCCAAAAAATTATTACGAGAACATCCTCAACCGCATCAAAGTGCTCGCACGATTGCGCATTGACGAACATCAGTCCAGTCAAGACGGTGCCATGCGGTATGCCACAAACGAGCATACGGTCGACATGCGCGTCTCTGTGGTGCCGACCCTCGACGGTGAGAAAATCGTTATCCGCCTGCTCTCCACATACCTTCAAGGCTTTACGCTCGCAGACCTCGGTCTTTCTGAGGCAGATCAAGAGCGCTTGAATCGATCGTCGAAAAAACCGTTTGGCATGATCCTCGTGACCGGCCCCACTGGGTCCGGAAAAACAACGACCCTTTACGCCCTCATCAAGATTCTCAATCGTCCGGAAGTAAATATCACCACGATTGAAGATCCTGTTGAATACCACATCGCTGGGATCAACCAAATCCAGGTCAATCCGCAAACCAATCTCACCTTTGCAAAAGGATTGCGTGCCATTGTGCGCCAGGATCCAAATATCATTCTCGTCGGAGAAATTCGTGATCAGGAAACCGCGGAAATCTCCATCAATGCCGCTTTGACCGGCCATCTGCTTTTTTCAACGTTTCATGCAAACGATGCCGCGACCGCGATTCCTCGCCTCATGGACATGGGCGCAGAACCATTCTTAATGGCTTCCACACTTGAGCTGGTGATTGCCCAGCGTTTAGCACGCAAAATCTGCGAGGCTTGTCGCTATAGCGCCTCCATCAAACAATCATCCATCAAGGCACTCCTGCCGCAATCCGAACACTATTTTGGAAAAAAAGAAACGATCAATCTGTATCGCGGCAAAGGATGCGATGCTTGTCATGGCACGGGCTATCGCGGACGCACTGCTATCTTTGAATTCATTGAGAACACACCGGAGATGCAAGACCTGATCCTCAAACGACCATCTTCAAAGGATATCCAAGACCTTGCACGTCGCCAGGGCACCATATCGCTGTTCGAGGATGGCATAGAAAAGGTCAAAGCCGGTATCACCACCCTAGAAGAGCTCCTGCGCGTCTCCAATCCGCCTCGTTCCTTGTATGATCGCAAAAAAGCGCACGGCTGAACGCCGTTTTCCGCTCTTCACGATCGGCCTCAGTCACGAGATCGAACTTTTTCTTGAGAATCTCACGATTTTACTGGGCGCACACATCAATGTTCTCACGGCACTAGAAACCATCCAGTCAGATACGCACTCGCCACGGATGCGGCGGATCATCCAAGAATTAATCAATGACGTTGCAGACGGCTCTCCGCTTTGGCGTACGCTCACACGTATCAAATTATTCCCTGAGCATGTTGTTGCCCTGATTCGTATTGGTGAGGATTCCGGACGGCTTGCAGAAAACATGCAGGTCATTGCTACTCAACAAACAAAAGAACGCACGTTTCGTTCCAAGATTCGCTCGGCGCTCATGTATCCAGTTTTTGTTCTGGTACTCACTTCCTTCATTGGCCTTGGAATTGCTTGGTTTCTTCTGCCGCGCCTCGCCACAATCTTCAGCCAGATGCATGTGACGCTTCCTCTCATCACACGCATCCTTATTGGTATTGGCGTCTTTTTCGGCAATTATGGGACCATTGCTCTTCCTGTGGCATTTGTTGTTATCGGTATCATTTTTTACCTCATCTTTGTCTTTACCAAAACCCGCTGGATTGGACAATGGATTTTATTTCATCTCCCCGGGGTAAGCGCTCTTCTCCAAACAACGGAATTAGCTCGCATGGGTTTTATCACAGGCACGCTCCTCTCAGCAGGACTCCCTCTTCTTGAAGCACTTCATTCGCTTCGTGATGTCACCACCTTTCGCGCGTATCAACGCTTCTATCGTTACTTGAGCGACAGCGTGGAAGAAGGAGAGACATTTCAAAAAAGCTTTGCGCAATTCAAACACAGCCGCAAACTCATTCCTATTCCGGTTCAGCAAATGCTCGTGACCGGTGAGCAGTCAGGCTATCTCCCCGAAGCATTCACCACTATTGGTAGTATCTACGAAAAACGTTCAGACGTCACCAGCAAAAATCTCGCAGTGATTCTTGAGCCAGCCCTTCTCATTATGGTATGGCTTGGCGTTGTATCCGTGGCACTCGCAGTCATTCTTCCTATTTACAGTTTGATCGGCGGCCTCAATCAAGCAAACTCTGCTCCTGTTAGTCGCCCGCCTGCTCCAGCGAGCGTCGAAATACCTCTACCCGCTCCAGAGCCTGAAGTCCTCTTGCCTATTACTCAACCCACGTCCACCGTTTCCGTTGTTACCACCTCTACCATCCTGGAAGTTCCTGCTCCCCTTCCTTTACTCCGTATTCTTCCCACGGGAACAGGCTTCTTGAACGTACGGGAACGTCCATCGACAAACAGCCCACGACTCACACAAATTCTACCCGGAGATCTCGTAGAGCGCATTTCAACCGCAAACAACTGGTTTGAAATCCGTTTGCCTGACACGACAACAACAGGCTGGATCCTTGGCACGTATGCGACATCCACACCCTAAACAAAAGGGACGAGCTGTTACTGCACCTGGTTTTACCTTGCTCGAGCTCATGCTCACGGTGGCGCTGATCGCCATTTTGGCACTTTTTTCTCTTCCCGTTCTCCAATCGTTTCAGCTTCGCAACGATCTTGATCTCGCGCTTCCCACGGTCACGCAACTCATCCATCGTGCGCAAACATTGGCACGCGCAAATGATGGTGATCAACCTTGGGGCATCAAAATACAACCCGGCGGCATAACCCTTTTTCAAGGCGCAAGCTATGCCACGCGTCAAACCGCATTCGACGAAGTAACAGAGCTCTCTCCCCTTATTGATGCCTCTGGGGTAAACGAGCTTGTCTTTGCCAAACTCACGGGAGACACTACCGTGAGCACCACCATTTCACTTATCGCGACTTCCACAAATGAAGGAAGGACATTTACCATCAACACGAAAGGGATGATCGACTACTGATTTTATGCGAACAACCCAGCATCTTGCGCCCGGTGTAACCCTGGTTGAGACCCTCCTCGCATCAGCGCTGTTTGGGTTGCTTGTGACGGGCCTCGTGTCTGTTCTTATTTACGGGCAACAAGTCTCTGTCAGCACCGGCCTACGCCAACGTGCGGTCGCTGTTGCAGAAGAAGGATTAGAAGCCGTGCGTAGCATGCGAAATACCGCCTTTAGCGGCCTTACAGACGGCGTGCACGGGCTCTCCACATCTACGAATGTCTGGGCATTCAATGGAGCGCAAGACACACAGGATATCTACACACGCACCGTAGAGATCGGCGCGATCGATGCGCAACGCAAAACCGTAACCTCTACGGTCACATGGACGCAAGATGGCCAACGCACAGGATCAGTTTCTTTAACCACACGCCTCACGAATTGGCTCGCCTCTGTTGGCGGTGACTGGCACCTGCCCATACGCGTTGGCGGTGGCGATCTCTCTGGCACAGCCGATGGAGTCAAGATACAAACACAAGATGCTTATGCCTATGTGATACGCACAACAGGCAATCCGACGTTTGCGATCTTTGAGGTTACGGATGCAACGAATCCTATTTTGCGCAGTTCACTTTCCTCATCGATCATACCACTCCCGACAAATATTTTCGTTGCGGGCAATTACGCATATATCTCCTCACAAGCAAGTTCTCCTGCTCTGTATATCGTTGATATTTCCAATCCACTAGTGCCAACGATCGCTGGATCGTTCTCGATTACAACTCCAGGTAATAAATCCACGGCTCTTGGTATCTATGTCGTTGGCACCACCATTTATCTTGGATGCAACAGCGACAACAAGGCCGATGAATTTTTCATTATCAACGCCTCAAATCCAGCATCGCCTACGCTCATGAGCTCTATGGCGTTCTCTGATTCCATCAACGAAGTTGCCGTTTCTGGCAATTACGCCTATCTCGCTACGTCCCTCAATAATGACGAGCTCACTATTGTTAATATCACGAATCCTGCGGCTCCGGTCGTCGCGAGCTCTCTTGATCTTCCAGGGAACACCAATGCTCTTTCCATTGCTGTTCATGATACGTTTCTCTCCATTACTCAAGACTTTACGCTTTCATTCTTCAGCTTAGCAACACCGGCTTCCCCCACGCTTCTTAGCACGTTTAATGCAGGAGGCATTATCAATGACATTGCGCTCGACATTGCCGCAAATACATTCCTCTTTATAGCCACCACAAATCAAAATCAAGAATTTCAAGTCGTAGACATAGCGATTCCCGCATCACCTTCTCTTGCAGGGTTTGTGAACCTCACAGGAAATCTCGTATTGAATGGCGTTGCCTATCTCTCTGGTATGGATCGTGCCTTTGGCGTTGGGACGAATAACACCGAAGAATTTACCGCATTTGCTCCGCAATAATCTATGAAACGCTCTGGATTCACCATCATAGAACTTTTGCTCGCGATCGGCATCATGGCCACGGTCGTAGGTTCGGCATCTGTTTTTTTCGTGATACTCACAGAGTCACGTATTAAACAGGAAACGATCGTTGAAATAGAAGATCTGGGCAATGGGCTTGTCACAACCATCGGACAAGCTATTCGCAACGCGGATAGTGTAACCACTCCTGCGCTTGGTGCCTCTGGCTCCTCCCTTGTACTCGCCTACGCAGACAGCGCAAAAAATCCCACCACCTTTCAGACGATTTCTGACCGTATTCGCATCACAGAAGGTGTAACTGCCGCGATTGAGCTTGTACCGGATCATGTCAGCTCCACAAACGTCACATTTACCAACCTATCCTCTCCTGCAACCGCTGGCACGATTCGTTTTCAATTCACGCTCTCCTCCATCAACCTATCCGGACGACAACCTTACAGCTATTCGCAAACATTTTTTGGCTCAGCAACCGTCCGCAAACGTCCATAGCTATGCACAAACCAGGCTTTGTCACATTACTTTTTGTCCTCATTCTGAGCGCCATTGGTTCAGCGATTGCCGTTTCGGTTCTGCTATCTGGTGTCGGATCCACGCGCACAAGCTTCATCGTGGAACAATCAGCAGAGGCGCGAGCTCTTGCAAATCTTTGCGCAGAAGAAGCTATACAAAAACTTCGCGAGTCTTCCGCCTATACAGGAAATGAAACAATTGTCGCAGGAAATGGCTCTTGCTTTATCGCAACCGTCACGGGTTCGGGTAATGCAAATCGCACCGTTCAAACAGTCGGCACCGTTGGAACGATTCAACGCAAAGTACAAGTCCTCCTTTCCGCCATACGACCCCTTGTCATAACCACCTCATGGCAAGAAGTAGCAGATTTCTGATATACTATTGTTATTCGTATGTTATCCTTTCTCAAACGCGTACGTTCACCGGGCTTCACACTCCTCGAAGTACTCCTCGTTGTCGCGATCATTGCCATTTTAGCAGGCATTATCATCATTGCGATCAACCCAACCAAACAACTGGGGGATACGCGCAATACGCAACGACGGGCAGATGTGAATACCATTATCAGCGCTGTCTATCAGTTTGCGATTGACCACCAAGGAGAACCGCCTCTTGCTATCACAACGGTTGATACGGAAATCTGTCGCTCAGATGCGGTTATTTGCACGGGCATGATCGATTTGAGCGCCTTGGTTCCCAATTATCTTGTGGCGATCCCCTTTGATCCGTCATTACCCGCAACTTCAACCAGTGGTTCAGGATACTTTATCTATAAAAACTCAACAGAAAACCGTATTGTTGTCACAGCGCCCTACGCGCAAAACACCACCATTCAGGTCAAACGCTAAACTCAATGAACTTCCACAAGCGCCCCTCACACCAAGAGGCGCTTTTCTGTTATACTATCTGCATCTCATTCTTTCATTATTTACCTCTATTATGAAACGGAGCTCTCATCAATCTGGGTTTACTCTTTTAGAGGTGCTCCTTGTTGTCGCGGCAATAGCCATTCTCGCAGGGATCGTGATCCTCGCGATCAACCCAACCAAACAACTGGGCGATACGCGCAATACGCAACGACGGGCAGATGTGAATACGATCCTCAGCGCTGTATATCAATATGCTATTGATCACCGGGGCAATATCCCTTCGACTATTGCGACAAGCACCACGGAAATCTGCCAAACTTCTGCCACGTCGTGTACGGGCATGATCAATCTCTCCGTGCTTACGGCCGATGAAAAATATCTCGTGTCTTTGCCGATTGATCCATCAAGCGAGTCGCTCCTTGGCACCGGTTATTATATCAGTAAGAGCACCTCAAGCCGCGTCACTGTCAGTGCACCGAGCGCAGAACAAAGCGCCGTGATCAGCGTCACGCGCTAAATCCGCGGCCGCGCTCTTTCATCATCGTCCTTTCCTATGCGCAAAACCACTCTTTTTCGAAGCATCACCATCCCTTTGTTGATTTCGGCTGTGGTATTAGGCGCGGGGATTGTGACCTCTTTTTACGTTCAGCAAAACGTCCAAAGACATGCGGAACTGAGTTATAACATCATGGCGCAGACCACAGCCCTATCCATCCAAACGCGTCTTGATAACTATGTTCAAGCGCTCTATGGATTAAGTGGACTTTTTGCAAGTAGTCAACAAGTTGATCGCGCTGAATATAATCAATATCTTCACTCTGTCAACGCAGATCTTGCCCTTCCGGGCATAACCGCCTTTGCGCATATTGTCCGTGTTCCGCTCGCACGATCAGCTTCCTTTATTGAGGAGACTCGACGAGATACCTCGCTCGAAAAAAACGGCTACCCCAACTTCACTATCTTCCCAGAGGGATCCCGAGATGAATATTATGTTACTCATTACATTTATCCCGAAAAACCTTTTGCCTCTGTTCTTGGCTACGATCTCAAAACAGATATCGCTCGCTTTCCCACTCTTGAACAAGCTCGCGATACCGGGCAACCAACCGCAAGTCAACTCTTAGCGCTCCTTCCAGATCATGCCAAAGGGTTCATTATTACCCTCCCCTTGTATTCTCCAGGGCCTACACCTAAAACAATAAATGAACGTCGTGAACGCATCATTGGTTTTATTAACGGTGTTATTCGTGCCGATGAACTCTTTCATGATATCGATCAACGTCAAGACGTAACATTTGCCACAGAAATTCAAATTTTTGACGCGTCTTTTTCCACAGAGCCTTCTCAGGAGAATCTGCTCTTTCTTTCACGCTCAGATGTCCCCTCTTCTACGATTTTTGATACACAGCCCGACTACGCCTCAAAACAAAGGATCGCTCTCGGCAACCGCGCATGGACCATTCTCTTTCATCAACACGCACCGCTTCTCTCTCTTTGGGAAATGTTGCTTCCCTGGATACTTGTGAGCTTTTCTCTGACCTTATCTTTATTTCTCTTCTTTTCCTTTCGGTACACCTCCCTCAGCCGTGAACGGGCCATGCTTCTCGCAGAGGAAATTACGAAAAATCTTCGTATGAGCGAAGAACGGTACCGTACGATCATTGAAAATATACCTGACGTACTCTGGACTGTGCGCGAGGATGGAGCACTTGTTTTTGTCAGTAAAAATATTCAAAAACTCCTTGGCTATTCTGCAGAAGAGCTTCTCAAAAAACCAGACCTCTACGCGAAACTCATCCATACAGAGGATCTTCCCATCTTTCGCTCGGCGATTGAAAAACTACTCAAATTACATCAGCCCGTTCTCGTGACTCTGCGCGTGAAAACAAAGGCGAAATCTTGGATCTGGCTTGAATGTCACGCGGATTCATCTCACGAAATCGACGGAGTGCGCGTGGTCAACGGGGTACTCGCCGACGTATCTTTACGCATCAAAAGCCAACAAGCGTTAGAGGAAAGAACGCGAGAGCTCGAACAAATAAACAAACTGACCATGGAACGCGAAATGAAAATGGTTGAGCTAAAGCAAGAACTTATGGCGCTTAAGACATCATGCAATTCGCCGTCGACATAATGCGAGATTTATGCGTTCCTCATCCCTCTTCTTTCTTGGCTTTCTTCTTCTTGCAACCATAACGGGAGCCGCGCTTTTTACCGATCTTTTTCGCCGTTCGACACCCCAAAAACAAACACACCCAAAAATTGTTTATGGCTGGAATCTTTGGCCCGGCGCCCTTCCCAGCCTCGTGGCATACGAAAAAGGTTTTTTTCGAGAAGAAGGGCTTGATGTGGATCTCAAGCTCGTCAAAGAGTACCGTGACCTTATCACAAACCTCGAACAGGGTCGTGTCACCTACATGGGAGAACTTGCCCTGATTGACGCACTCGAACGCACAGCAAATGGCCAGAACTTTCGCGTGGTCAGTGCAACGGATTTTTCCAGTGGCGCAGACGGCATTGTCGCGTCCCCTGCCATTCAAGATGTAAAGGCTCTCAAATATAAACGCGTTGCCGTAGAGAAATCAACTCTTGGAGAATATCTTCTTCGACAGGCGCTGACTTCTGCAGGTCTTTCTCTGCAAGATCTCACTGTTGTTGATCTTCCGGCTTCTGAAGCGGCAGAAGCGTTTATACAAGGTGAAGTCTCTGCGGCTGTCACGTTTGAACCGCACCTATCAAGAGCTTTGTCCGCAAGCAATGGACACCTTATTTTCACATCAGCGCAAACCCAAAATCTCATTACAGACGTCACGGTCTTTCAAAAAAACTTTGTAGACCAATATCCTGAAACCGTGCAAGCCGTCGTACGCGCTACCTTGAAGGCCACGGAGTATATCAAACAATATCCAGAAGAATCGTTCGTCATAGGTGGGCGATACTTCTCCATAACACCCGAAGCATTTCAAGCGCAGTTTCGCGGCATTCAACTCTACGATCTTCAGCAAAATCGAAACTATTTTTCCTATACCGCAGGACCAGATTCGATTTTTCAGCATGCTTCTTCGCTCTATTCCTTTCTCGTTACTTCTCGCGTGATTGATGCAAAAAATACTTTTGATCTCGATGCACTTATTGATCCCCGATTCATTATGGGAGTGACACGGCACTAACTTCCTATGAAGCTCTATCCAAAACTTTTTCTCACGCTTGGATGTGCCCTGATCGGTGCCCTGGGGCTTTTGGGGAGTATCTTGTCGTACTCATACACACATACATTACGGACAACCATCGCAGACACCGAGCTAACCTCGACCGCTCAAACCATGACGGCAATCAATCGTTTTCTTTTGGAACGATCGCTTGGGGCACAAACCATTGCCTCCAAACAAGCGCTGATTGCGGCACTGAAGGAACAAACCATCACCCAACCAGAGACTCAAACACAACTAGAGGAATCCTGTATTCGCTTCATATCTCTGACAGGTCCCTGGGACGAACTACGCATTTTCTCTGCACAAGAACAATCCATCTTGAGCGTGAACCCCATTGGACAACATCAGCTCCCAGATGATCCTATTGATCTTACGTTCGTGCAGGCCGCTCTCGAAAAGGAGACGCTCGTTGTTTCTGATGTTGTTCAAGCCCGTAATGGAAAACCAACCATGGTTTTCGCGGCTCCCATAAAAAGCTCGACAGCTTACAACGCGACGACGCTAGGCGTGGTCGTCTTACACCTGACCTGGCCAGCTGTAACGGAGATACTCACTACACTGGATGAAAAGCGCCTCTTTCTCTTTAATGCACAGGGCAACCTTATCAGCACTAACGCGCCCACGGTATCAAGCTACTCTCTGCAGGACACGTCTTTACTCCTCACGACTACAGAGCCACGCAACCTGACACTCACGCCACAACAATCCGAGGGAGAACAAATTTTTGCATCAGTTGTGCCTCAACAACCATTTTTAACCTACCAGGGGCATGGCTGGAAACTCGTATCGGAAATACCTACCAGGGAGGCATTCGCCCCTATTCAGAACTTGATCACCCTCGCTTCCTTTACCTCGATCGTAGTGCTTTGTTTAACAGGTTTTCTCTTAGCTGTGCTATTACGAAGATTTCTTGTACAGCCTATTGAGAGGCTCTCTGTCATGGCACAAGCCATGAAAGATGGCCGCTACGATAAACGTACAGTCATCTCAAACCAAGATGAGCTTGGTAAATTAGGAGAAGCACTCAATGCCATGGCAGAGACGATTGAAGCATCCTATCAACAGCTTGAACGTCGCGTACAAGAAAAAACGCAGGCACTCAACACGCAAGTCGAAAATCTCGAAACAACAAAAAAAGCCACGCTGAACATTCTTGAAGATCTTTCGACGGCCAAACAGGTTGTGCAACAAGAACAGGCAAAAGATGAAGCCCTCCTCAACAGTATTGGAGACGGCCTGATCGCGATCGATGACCAAGGGCTTATCACCTACATCAATGAAGCGGCCGTACACTTACTCGGCGAAACACAAAAACAATTCGTAGGAACCCCCTTTCATAAGGCATGGACCGTGCGCACGGAAGAAGGAACGGAAGTACCTCTTGCCCAACGCCCTGTACAACAAGCGCTCCTAGGAAATACAAAGGTCTTAAGTTCTGACTATATCTACGTACGTAAGGACGGCACAAGTTTTGCGGCGGCTACCACGGCCACCCCTATTATTTCTCACGGACAAACCCTCGGCGTCATTCTTGTTATTCGCGATATTTCGCATGAAAAGTCCATTGACCGGGCCAAGAGTGAATTCGTCTCGCTTGCTTCGCATCAATTACGCACGCCTCTTTCTGCCATTAACTGGTATACCGAAATGCTCTTGGCTGGCGACGCGGGACCCCTTCAGCCCGAGCAGACAAAGTTCCTCCAAGAGATTAATGAGGGTAATCAACGCATGATCGTGCTCGTGAATTCTCTTCTCAACGTCTCACGACTTGAACTTGGCACCTTCACGATCGAACCACAACCCACGAACGTGATTGATATTGCACAGGCTGTGCTCAAAGAGCTTACCGGACAGATACAAATCAAACATTTGACAATCAACACCTCCTTCAGCACCACGCTTCCATTACTGTCCGTGGATCCAAAACTCATGCGCATGATCTTTGAAAACCTTCTCTCTAATGCCGTCAAATATACGCCAGCAGAGGGCACGGTCAGTATCAGCGTGCAACCACAAGATCGTGACCTATTGATCACTGTTCAAGACAATGGCTTCGGTATTCCTGAGGCACAACAATCTAAAATCTTCACAAAACTCTTCCGAGCAGATAATGTACGCGCAAAGGATACAGAAGGAACAGGCCTTGGCCTCTACATCGTACATTCTATTTTGGAAAACTCCGGTGGAAAAATCTGGTTCACGTCCGTTGAAAATAAAGGCACAACCTTCTTCGTCACCATTCCTCTCACAGGCATGCAGAAAAAAACCGGCACACGCGAACTCAGCTAACTACTACTCTATGTCTCCACACGTTGAAGCACCCGCCCCAACCATTCTTGTCATCGAAGATGAGCGACCACTCCTTGAAGCCATCACCAAAAAACTTGAGCATTGTTGCTTTGAGGTTGTTGCCACACGGTCCGTTGAACAAGCCCTTGGCTATCTTGAGGATGTAAAAGGTATTCAATGCATCTGGCTCGACCATTACCTTTTAGGTGCAAAAAACGGCTTAGACTTTGTTGCAAAAATCAAAGAAGCTAATAGCCCTTGGAAAACCATTCCAATTTTTGTCGTGTCTAATACCGCAAGCCCGGATAAAGTCGGGGCTTACATGCAGTTAGGCGTCAACGCTTACTACACAAAATCCGACTATCATCTTGATCAAATTATTGCGGATATTCGTGAGACGCTTCACTGCAAGACCTGCGTCATCAACCCCACGCATGCAGAAAAGGAACTGTAAGCTTCTCTCAGATCATTGCTCACTCGTCCATCCTAAAATGATCACCAGAACAATCGCACTCACGAGAGCGATTTTTTGGTGGATCACTAACTTTTCCTTATTCCACACCAACCCAAGAAGCGCCGCAACAGCGATATAGCTCTCGCTGATCGCCGTAGCAATGCCAATAGGAATCGTGAGCGTACTATAGCTATAGGCGATCCAAGCAATATTATCAATCACACTCACGCTGAGCATGAGTGATTTTTGCGTTTTCCACCGTTGCGCAAGCACAGACCATTTGCCCGTCTGTGTCAGGTGAAGTGCCATGACCACTGCCACAAACGCACTCACAAACCAATTCGTCATCAAAGGATCTGTCACACGAGAGCCAACGCCAAACAAAAAATTGGACGTTCCCATCCCTAAGGTTGCCACACCAGCCAACAGCACTCCCTTTTCGATACGAAAAGAGCGCAATATGTGTAATGACTTGAGTGAGACAAGACAAATACTCACCACCAAAGCCACGATCAATAACCACTGCGTTCCAGACAACCACTCTGCAAGAAGAAACGAGCTGAGTCCAACCGCAATAGGCACTTCAAGCGCATACACCGGTTCCACCACGGATATCTTCCCCTCTCGTAAAGCCTCGAAATCAAAAAGCGCGGCGAACAGCATAATAACGCTCGCCCCCATGAGCAACCAAAAACGATAGTCCAGCGTAAACAAACTCGGCAAATCATCCATCACCCATGGGAATAGGGCAACCGCCGCAAACGCCGTAATACAAAACAGGGCAATGCTATTGCCAAATTTTCGTGTACTCCGCTGAATCAAAAAATCTCCCACGCCCCATGCCATCATGGCAAGAAATGCAAAAATAACACCCATAGTTCACCACAAGGATATCATACCTACCCCATCACATCGAATATCGACGGTCTCTCAACGAGTTCGTGCATTTCACAACTGTTTTGCCCTCTCCATCCCCGTAATAATTTCATAGGCTGGATATAGCATCCCCTCCTCTAACACAATACGATTTTTAATACGATCACGCACAAGAAGAAATTGCGTGACAAGCGTCGGATCAAAGGCACTCTCGCTTGCAAGAAGTTGCCCTGTCAACTCCACAAATCGCGCAGAATACTCTTTCATCACGCTCGCGAAGGCATCACCAAGCCGCTTGATCTCAAGCGCCTGTGCGTTTGCCAATGCAGGATACAATACCTCATCCTCCTTTTTTAAATGCGAAAGAGCCACATCCACGAGTTTCTGCACCACCGCTTTTTGCTCTGCAAAAATATCCGTGGCTCCAAATTCCGCAAAACACGCCTCAATAGCCCGATGCTCGCCCTTCAACTCATCAATGAACTTCATAGAAGTGTATCAAAAGAATATGCACTCGCCTTATCATACCCCAAGCACAAACAAAGACAACCACATTACTCACCGTTCAAATACGCTCACAGATCTCTGGGGGGGATGATACTATTTGGCAATGATGCAATAGATCTCGATCATACAGCCCTTCTCATATCCGTCTCTTTGCGTAAAACATAATTTACCGCAGAATCACCACCATCTGCTACGAGCGTCGTCCCATTGATATACGATGATTTATCCGATAAAAGAAAGCTAACCACACGAGCCATCTCCTCATAGCTACCCAGTCGTCTAAGCGGATTAAACCACTTGGCTTCATCCAATAGTTCTTGGGGTGACTGCATCCCATCACCTATCCAACCAGGTGCAACGGCATTTACACGAATCCCTCTCGATCCAAAAACGTTTGCAAGGCTCATCGTTAAGTTAATAAGGGCGGCTTTACTCGCTGAATACGCGAGGCCAACTTCCGATCCAACCATGCCGTCTGTACTCGCAATATTCACGATCGATCCACCATCTTCAATATTACCTTTCAACCCCTGAACCAATAGTAGCGGGGCGTGCACATTTACTTCAAATGTTTGTCGCCAAATTTCCATGTCAAACTGTTGAAAATCTATTCCTAAAAACACTCCAGCGCAATTCGCGATTCCGCAAAATGAATAATACTTGAGCGTATCAACTAATGTAAGCGTCTGTTCACGCTTCGAAAAATCACAAGCAAATATCTCGACGTTCTCGAATTCTTTTTTCAAACGCTCAGCCGACTCTTGATTTGCATTATAGATGCCGATGACACGATACCCCTCCTTCGAAAGCGTTTTCGCCGTAGCCATCCCCATCCCCCGAGAAACGCCTGTCACGAGTACTGTTTTCATAACGCTTAACACGGTAGCAGTTTTATTTGTATACATCAAAAAACAGCACATTCGTGATGCATTATGACTGACAGTGTCTCAGTAGCCAGACACTATCCGCCATAGCTCAACACTAGGGCGGCGGACTAGATTCCCTGAGAATCTTGAAGGACTTCTTCGGGCGTGTCCCGACGCACATGGGTCGCGACCCGTTCTCCACAAAATCATAGAATATCCACTCGCCCTAAAACGATCCCAAACCCTTGGTGGTGACTTGACAATCTAAAATCATCCTGTATTATGACATGGGCCTCTGAGGAAAGGGTTCTACGATGATCAAGTTCACGTTGTTCACTCGGCCGCTCCGACGCTTCTTCTGCAGCAAGTGCGGCATCTTGCCGGTAGTCCCTGGCACGAGCAGGTGCGCGGCCTGCTGGCTGCTGGGCTGACCTCCTTGCCGCACTGTGAGACAGGCGACGTACCGTTGAAAAACGGACCCCGCGCCTCTCTCCAGTGCGCTTTTTTTTATTGGTGAAAACGATTCTTGTCCTGCTCCTCATCTAATCATAATCACCCAGCATACAAAACCGACCGTTTTGCGACGGTCGGTTCTACATGGCTCCGGGGCAGGGATTCGAACCCTGGACCAATGGATTAACAGTCCACTGCTCTACCGCTGAGCTACCCCGGAATATATTTTTTTACAAATTCTCGTCCCCGAAAACTCTTCAATTGCTTTTCTCTTTTCAACGCTTCCGCCCTACTAACAACGATCTCTTGATAAATCAGTTCCCATTCGCCAGAGAATCTCGCAGTATAACCCGCGAAGACATGCTTATTATGCATCTCTATTCGACTCTCAAGGTTCTCGGTTTGGCCGATGTATAGTTTTTTCGCCTGTCGATTATATATCGCGTAGACAAAGAACATATACTGTCCACTGCTCTACCTCCGCCAGCTGGCGGAGAGCTACCCCGGAAGGGTCTCTTTCGAGAGCCCAAAAATCCTACCAAAGAGACCTGTGTCTGGCAAGAGTCTTGTCAACGCGGTAGAATGGTATCGCTATGTCAACCCTTCCTCCATCGCGTTTCGCGCTCATTCGCTCGATTTATCTCTATCTCGTGTGCTTGATCGGCCTGCTCATGGTGGCATTTTCTTCGGCAGACCTGGTCAATATTGGTTTACGTACCTGGGTGTTTCCAAAAGCAGATCTGAACGAATATAAAGAGCCTCCTTGCGCCACTATGTACGGCCCTGAGCTCGCGACAAAGGAAACAGAGGCTGTCACTCGCGATCGCATTAAAGCCTGCGAGGACGCACGCATACCTCCAGAGGAAGCCCGTGCAATTCGTACGCAACGCGAGGCCGTCCGTGATATTTCCTACGTACTCGTCGGCATCCCTCTGCTTGCCTCGCATTGGTGGATCATCCGCAGAGACCGGAAGAAAAACAACGCCTAACATTCATCATAAAAATAGACCCGATCGGGTCTATTTTTATAATTATTTTTCCGTGATCGCTTTGATGTCGATCATGGGTGTTGCTCCTCCTGTCACCCTTGGCAACTGGCCATCCCATTTTTCAATGGCGCGAAGTTGCAAGACCTGCGGGTTGGAACGAAGCGCATCCGATTCGATACGGATAGCTTCGGCCTTGCCGCGTGCCTGTGCGACGTTCTGCTCTGCCTCGAATTTGATCTGTTCCAATTTATTTTTTGCCGCAAGCGCAGACTGTTCCGCCGTGACCTTGAGTTCAATCGCCTCATTGAAGGACGGAGAGAAACTGAAGTTCACGATATTGAAATCATCAACTTCAATCCCGCGTGCCGCGATTTTCTCCTTCACCTGCGCTCGGATTTGCTCGCGCACTTCATCGCGGCGTGTGATGAGTTCTTCTGCCGTGTACTTCGCGGTTGAGGCCTTCACCGCCTCCTGAAGGACGGGGTCAATCAAGCGCGCCTTATAATCCACGCCTACATCCTGATAGATGCTGGCCACACGATCTGGCTGAATGTGAAAGTTCAGCGCAACAATACTTGTGACGCTTTGCAGATCTTTTGACGCGGCAGATGCCTCGATTTGCTCCTTGAGGATGCGCACATCCATCACTTCTACGCGATCAGCGATAGGAATTCGCAGATACAATCCTTCGTCAAACACTTTGCCTGTGACAGCGCCCCATCGTAAGAGCACGCCGCGTTCGCCCGCACCAATGGTCCCAAAAGGCCAGGCGACAATCAGTAGGACCAGGCACGCCATGAGGACCGTTACTGTTTTATACCAAGGTTTAATCAAGACAGCCGTTTCTGACATACAGAATCTTAGTAATCAGCCAAACGCTTGATAAGCGCATGCTGTTGAATTTTCTCCAAGGCCTTTGCTTCAATTTGGCGAATACGTTCACGCGTCACATCGAATTCCTTACCTACTTCTTCCAACGTATGGCCCACGCCATCAATCAAGCCAAAGCGCATTTCGAGAATCTTTTGCTCACGAGGATTGAGATCTTTAATAATGTCACGCACATAATCATGCAAGAGCTGAAGTGCCGCAGAACGATCTGGCGTCACATTCTTCACGTCCTCGATAAAATCTTCGAGCGTAGAATCTTCATCATCGTCGCCAACAGATGTTTCAAGAGACACGGTGTCTTGTGAAATCTTAATGATATGCCGCACCTTGTCGACTTCCTGGCCCATTTCCGCGGCGATTTCTTCCGGCAATGGTTCGCGACCAAGCTCTTGGATTAACTCACGCTCCACCTGCTGGAATTTGTTGATGGTCTCCACCATGTGCACCGGAATACGAATCGTACGTGATTGATCCGCAAGCGCACGCGTGATCGCCTGACGAATCCACCAAGTCGCGTAGGTGGAGAATTTGAATCCTTTACGATATTCGAATTTCTTCACCGCGCGAAATAATCCAATATTGCCCTCTTGAATCAAATCCAAAAGAGAAAGCGACTTGCCCGTAAACTTCTTTGCAATGGAAACCACCAAACGCAAGTTTGCCTCAATCAACATGCGCTCTGCCTCTTTGTCACCGCGCTCCTTACGCTTTGCCAGTGCGATCTCATCGTCCGCTGTGAGCAATGGGATTTTACCAATCTCACGCAAATACATCTGAATCGAATCTGCCGTGAGTTCCAATGGTTCGATCTTTGGACGTTTTTCGTCGTGGCCGCTGTGGAGCGTATGGAGAATATCCTGACGCTCCTTCACGCGACCCAAGATCCCCTCTTTTTGTTCGACGATTGTCACACCCGCGGCATCAAGACGATCGATAAAGGCTTCAAACACGCCCAAATAATCTTCTACATCCGGAAATCCATAGAGAATTTCGTTCTCCGTCAAAAATCCGCGTGACTTTGCTTTTTCAAACAACTTATCAATCATCTGATCCGAAGGTGCCGGCGCCTTGATGTATGGCCCTGGCTTCAAGCGCGGCCCTGTATCAAAAACCTTCCCCTGCTTCTTCTCAGGCTGTTTCCCCCCGCGTACAGGTGAAGTCTTCCCACGAGCAATGACCCGCGACTTTTTCGCAGGGGCTTGCTTTTTTATGGGCTTCGTCACCTTTTTGACAGGCTTGGTCGGATAAAACTTCTTCTTGGACTTGGGCTTGGGCATAATAGTCGAACCCTGCTCATGATAAGTCTGCGAATAATCGCGAAAGCTCTGCAATACGAGCGCCATCGCCCTCACGCTCGGCTTCACGCATCTCGTCTTCAAGGCGTTTACGCTCACGTGTCTTTTTTGCCTGGCGCATCGATTGGACGCCAACCACAAGATCACGTTTCGCGGCCTCCATTCCTCCTTCTTCGAATTCCCGTTCGGCCTCCATGGCCAATGTGCAAAAATGCATCGCCTGCTCGTCTGTCAGGGACAGAGGCTGGCGGATAGCGCCGCTCACACCAAGGCGAGGGGCAGCTGGTATAGATTGTGCCGTATTATAATCCAGAAGGACCGCGGCGTAAAGAGCGGCTCTGTCCACATGCTCAAATTCCTCGGGTTTAAGCTTTAATTCGTCTTTTGCCAGCAAAAACGCCCCTTCACCCGCCAAAAGTGACACGAGAACACGACGTTCAATGGCAGAGGCTGGAACGGTCTGCTCCCCCTCTGGAACCGGCTGTGAGGCCGCTGGCGTTTCCCGGGGCGTTCCTACAGACGGCGAGACATTCACCGTCAGCTTTGCCATCACCTCCAGGAGGGCGTTTTCCCCAACCGCGAGTTCTCGCGCCAACTTTTTGATCCAATGATCGCGCTCAATCGGATCAGCAATGCGTTTGATTTCCGGCAGAATGTCTCTTGCAATCTGTTTTTTATCCTCTGGCTTTTCCAACTGACGACCGCGGAATGCATTGCGATACATCCAGTCCATGATACTCACCGCATTTTTGATCGCGTCCTTCCAAATCTGTGGATCTTTACGCACGGCATCATCCGGATCTTTGCCTGCTTCGGGTGGCAACGTAATAATCTTGATCGTGAAATCCTGCGCGCGTGCCAAATCAAGACCACGAATGGTCGCGGCTTTACCTGCCGAGTCTTGATCAAACGCAATCGCAAGATTGGTGGTAAAGCGACGGATCAAACCGAGCTGTTCGACGGTCAAAGCGGTCCCACTCGCGGCCACCACATTGCACACGCTAAATTGGTGCGAAGACACCACATCCATATTTCCCTCCACAATCACCGCAAGGTCTTGCTGACGAATCTCCCCTTTTGCTTTATCCAACCCATACAACACGGCAGACTTGCGATACAGTGTTGTCTCCGGCGTATTCATGTACTTCGCTTCCTGGCGTCCTGAGCTTGGCGAAGGGTTTTTATCATTCGTGAGAATACGTCCGGTAAATCCCACGATATTGCCGTGAACATCTGCAATCGGAAACATGAGGCGATCACGAAAGCGATCGTACACGCCTCCATGATCGCGCTTGCTCACAAGCCCTGCGTCCAAAAGCTCCTCTGCTGTGACGCCACGCTTGAGAAGGGCGTCTGTCATGGTGGACCAAGAAGCAGGCGCATACCCAATACGAAATAAATCAATGGAAAGATCATCCAGCCCTCGACTCTGTACATACTGTCGCGCATGTTCTGCTTGTGGAAGATTCCGAAGTGCAGAAGCGAAAAATCGCGTAGCCAAATCATTCACTTCATGCAAGCGTTTTTTCTTCGAGGCTTTTTCTCCGTCAAACTTGGGCAATTCAACGCCGACCTTTTGCGCAAGAAATTCGAGTGCCTCGCGAAACTCCATGCCTTCCATGCGCTCGACAAAGGAAAATTGATCGCCACCGAGATCACATCCAAAACAGTGCCAAGACTGGCGATTCCGCGAAACATAAAAAGACGGCGTCCGCTCCTGATGAAACGGACAATTCGTCTTATACGCACCGGCCCCTGCAGGTTTGAGAGGCAGATACTCAGCAATAAGGTCTACGATATCCAATCGAGACTTGATTTCCTCCGTTGAGTCCATAGCCGGAGAGTACGAGGGAAGAGCGAGCCTGTCCACTCCGTACCATTGACAAATCTGCCATTTCATGCAAATGTCCCCATATTCAGCGTCTGAAACTCGTCCCATCAACCCGGAAGGACCATCCAGTCATGAAGCCTAACTCGCTCATTCTCACCGTCTGCATCGCCACTCTGTTCTGCGGCACCGGCTGTGCCTCTGGACGCATCCGCGCCCTCGAGACCCAGATCGCCTCACAGCAAGCTCTTCTGGAGCGGCACACGCAGCGCATCTACCAGATCCAGTACCTCCACGGGGAGGACGCTGGCGATATCGCTGACGCGATCGAGGTCTTGCAACGGCGAATCTCAGACCTGCGCCGTCTCACGACCTCGATAACGATGCGTCACAACTACGTCATCGAGTCCCACGAAAACCGCGTCTCTTCGCTGGAACGCGCACAGGAGGCGCAGAGGCTCTCCACCCCCATCAACAGGACGCGCCGGTCAAACACGACCGCCGTCACCATTCACTGACCCGACCCTCAAGGTCGGCGTTTTTTTATCTCACTCTCCCATGCCGCACCGGACGTTTTGTGGCAAGCTTCTTTTCCTCTTTTTCTGGAAGTGCGGCCGTTTTCGAGCGGCGCTTGATTTCTTTAGAAAGCACAACTATTTCATCACGAAGAATCGTGGCAAGTTCAAACTCTAAGTTCAACGCCGCTTCCTTCATTTCCTTCTCTTTTTTCTTGACCACATCCTCAAGCTTATGTGTTTCTGCGGTCAATTCAAGTTGCAGAATTTCCTTGATATCTTTCGCATCCGTCGACAATCCCAACATCGCACGCAAATCTTCCTGTCCTTTCACGATCGACTTTGGTGTGATCCCATGTAATGTATTATAGGCAACCTGTTTTGTCCGACGGCGATCCGTTTCTTTGATCGCACGTTTCATAGAACCAGTCATCACATCCGCGTAGAGAATAACCTGGCCACGAATATTGCGTGCCGCACGACCAATCGTCTGAATCAATGACGTTTCGGAGCGAAGAAACCCTTCTTTATCAGCATCAAGAATCGCCACAAGCGACACTTCTGGCAAATCCAAGCCTTCGCGCAAGAGGTTTACGCCCACCACAATATCGTATGTTCCTTTGCGGAAGTCAGACAGAATCTCGAGACGCTCGACCGTATCAATATCGCTGTGCAAATAGCGCACCTTGAACTTCTTCTCCTTTAAATAGTCCGACAAGTCCTCTGCCATCTTTTTCGTCAGCGTGGTAACGAGGACGCGCTCATTGCGTTCAAGAACCGCGGGAATGCGAGAGAGAAGATCTTCGACTTGCCCGCCGTAACCTTCCCCACGATCCACGCTCACTGGCTTCACAATCACTTCTGGATCCACGAGGCCTGTTGGACGGATAATCTGCTCCACAACCTGCGATGAGCTCTGCAGTTCAAAAGGTCCCGGCGTCGCAGAAACAAACACGACGTGGCGCATGTACTGGGCAAACTCGTCAAATTTCAATGGACGATTATCTGCGGCCGAAGGAAGGCGAAAACCATAATCAATCAAGGTACGCTTGCGTGAGCGATCTCCTTCATACATGCCACCGATCTGCGAAACCGTGACATGAGACTCATCGATCATCATCAAAAAATCTTCTGGAAAATAATCTAAGAGCGTGTCTGGCGGCTCGCCTGCGGCACGTCCAGAAAGCGGACGAGAATAATTTTCAATGCCATTGCAATACCCAAGATTCTCGATCATCTCGAGGTCATATTTTGTGCGACGATCCAGTCGTTCTGCTTCGAGCAACTTCCCCTGTTTTTCAAGCTCATCCAAACGCTCGCTCAACTCCTCACGGATGACGGTCAATGCGCGGTCACGCTCCGGACCGGTGGTAATAAAATGTTTTGCGGGAAAAATCCACACGTCTTCTTGTTCACGCAGAACTTTCCGCGTCACACGATCCACCTGGGCAATACGCTCCACAATCCCCCGTGGCGCTTCAATGCGATAGATCACCTCTTCATTCACAGGCATTACTTCAAGCACTTCTCCTCGCACAAGGAACGTACCGCGAAGCAAATCCGCGTTCGTCCGTGTGAACTGCATGTCTACCAACCGCTGAAGCACGCCGCTTCGCTCGACGCTATCACCAACAGACAAATGCAAAATCGTTTTCTCATACGCCGCTGGTGCACCAAGGCCGTAGATACATGACACGGAAGCACAGATGATCACGTCCTTGCGCGTGAGGAGCGCTTGCGTAGCAGAGTGGCGCAGGCGATCAATCTCCTCATTGATCATGGCTTCCTTTTCAATATAGGTATCGCTCCGTGGAATGTATGCCTCTGGCTGATAGTAATCGTAATACGAAACAAAATATTCCACGGCGCTCTCTGGAAAAAACTGCCGAAACTCGTTGCAAAGCTGTGCGGCGAGCGTCTTGTTGTGTGCAATCACAAGCGTGGGCTTTTGCACATGCTGAATCACGTTCGCCATGGTGAACGTCTTGCCCGTGCCTGTCGCGCCAAGCAAGGTCTGCAAACGGTCTCCACGCTGGACCCCCTCTGTCAGTAACCGAATAGCCTCCGGCTGATCACCGGAGGGCTGGTAGGAAGAATGGAGGGAAAAGGAAGAAGACATAGGGAGAACGTTACGACAGACCACCGAACCACCTCACCCTGCCCTCTCCTTCGCTAGGAGAGGGTTCTGGACGGAAAAATGGATTTGAGACAGTACAGCCTCTATATTGCCCAGTATTTCAGCGGTTGTAAAACGCAAGAAGCGCAATCCAAGTGCCTCAATGTTCTTTTGACGATCTTTATCGTGAATTCGAACGTCCGGGACTTCGTGAATATCACCGTCAATTTCAATGACTAAACGCGCTTTTGGAGCATAAAAATCAACGACATACTTCCCCACGCCGTACTGACGACGAAAGCGCACACCGCATCTACCACCACGAAGTCGATCCCAAAGAAACGCCTCCGTCTCTGTTTGTGTCTTGCGTAAGACGCGTCGTCGCTCAACCATTTCACGTTGATTAAAGACCTTCATGACCCCTCTATCATACTCCCCTCTCCTAGCGAAGGAGAGGGGCCGGGGGTGAGGTGGCTCCGATGACGTGAGACGGTTGCCCTCCCTTCATTCTTCCGTTACTCTTCCTCCATGTTCTCCTGGCCCCCCCTCCCCCGCCCGATCCTCGCGCTTGCGCCTATGGCTGACATGACAGATCAGCCGTTTTGTTTAGTGTGCAAAAAATTCGGTGATCCTATTATTTTCCGCGAGATGGTCTCTTCCGAGGCTATTGTCCGTGAGAATGAGAAGACGTGGAAAATGGTGGCGATTGACGAGCGCGAACGGCCGCTCATTCAGCAGATCTTCGGAAACGATCCGAGCACCATGGCAGAGGCCGCACGATTGATTGTCGAACGTGTACATCCGGACGGCATTGATATCAACATGGGTTGTCCAGTGAATAAGATCGTTTCCAATTTCGACGGCTCTGCACTCATCAAAGACCCAGCTCGCTCTGCAGAGATTGTCCGCGCCGTAAAAGCGGCGGTAACAATCCCTGTGAGTGTGAAGACGCGGCTCGGTTGGTCACGTAAGGACGAGTGCGTCTCTTTTGTGCAAACACTCGCGGACGCAGGCGCAGATTTGATCACGATTCATGGCCGTACAAAAGAGCAAGGCTACTCTGGCATCGCTGACTGGGAAGCCGTTGGCGTGGCACGTCGCGCGATCCCGCATATCCCCTTTCTCGTAAACGGCGACATCGTGGACACATCATCCGCACAACACGCACTTGCTATCACAGGCGCAGACGGCGTCATGATCGGTAGAGGCGCGCTGGGCAATCCTTGGATTTTCAACACCATCAGATCCCCCTCTCCTAGCGAAGGAGAGGGGTTAGGGGTGAGGTGGTTCGGCGTTCCGCCGGCAACCGAACGTATCGCCACGGTCCTTGAGCATGCGCGTCTTCAATGCGAGCGCTATGGCGAAGAATCCGGTATGCGCAAATTACGAAAGCACCTCCCCTTTTATTTCAAAGGAGAGGCGCAGTGGAAGGAGTTACGCATGAACCTCGTGCGTGTGTCGACTTTTTTAGAACTCGAACAACTCCTCAAAGCCACGCTCTAATATCCTTCATCGCAAAATTCCGTTCTGCGTTTTTCTCTACGTCCGTGGCCTTCAATAGCCACTGCGCGTCTTGATGATACTCCGTACTCCCAAACCACATTTCGATCGGTACAATACGACGAAGGCGCGTTTCTCCTTTGTAATTTGTGTATAAAATTGTGACAACCTTCTGATCGGCGAGCTCCATACTACTCGATGGCTGGCAAAAAGTTCTCTGGATTGACCGGAATACCACTTTGACGGACTTCAAAGTGCAAATGTGGACCAGTCGTGAGTCCTGCGCCTTGCGTGCCAGGAATACCGCCAGAGTAGCCAATAATGTCACCACGCTCCACGTAGGTATCCGCTTTGACCGCAAACCGCGACAAATGCGCGTACACCGTGGCAACGCCACCTGCGTGGATCAACATGATGTAGTTGCCATACTGCTTACCTGTACGCGTCCAGGCCACATATCCACCCGCGGCCGCACGAACGGGCGTCCCAGCACTCACGGCGACATCCAAGCCAGGATGCTCAAACATTTTACGGAATGGATAGGAGGGATCATGAAATCGTGCCGTAATGCCTCGCGTTGTTTCTACAGGCCAATATAATAGAATATCCCCTCGCGCAAGCGCTTCATCCGCAGAGTTCAACCGATCGCGCAAGCGTTCTTCCAACGAAGATATTTCATCTTTCTCGCTTTGCTGTTGCGCACGTAATTCATACACAATGCGCTCAAACTCTTGTTCGCGACTTTGCGTTTCTGATACGAGCGCCATTTTCGCCTGACGCATCATTTCTAATTCCTGTTTCTCATTCTGCAATCGCGTTTTCTCCTCTTGCAAGGAAAGCCGATGCACCTCTAAAGCACTCCTCCCATTTTCCAACTGCTTTTTTCCGGCCTGAAGCCGCCGTGTAGCATCTGCCAAGTCCTCTTCGACCCGCTTCATCTCTTCCAAGCGCGTAAACACCTCAGAGATAGAGGGGCGCGCTAAAAACGCGTCTACCACGCTGATCTGATCACCATGATGGATACGACGCACAATATCCGCGAGCGCATCCTGACGGCGCTTGATAATCGCCTCGTCCAAACGAATCTGCTCGGTCATAGCCTGGATTTCCAAGCTCATGAGCTCGATCTGCTGACGCGTGCGCTCTGTGGCAAGTTGTTTTTCTTTCGCACGACTCTCCAGGATCAATACCTCATTTGCCAAAGACATCATGGCGTTTTCTTGTTCCGCAATTTTTGATCGATACTTCTGGATCGCGCTGTCCAGTCGTTTGACAGCCTGGGATTTATCCTGCACCTGCGAATTCAACTCATCGATCTCCTCTTTTATTCCCACATCCTCATTCGTCTCATCCACAGAAGTCTCCGTAGCTTCATTCACGGTTCCATCTGGAAAAACAAGGGTTTCCTGAGCTTGCGCAAAAAACGGCTCGGCCGTCCACAGACAAAACGAGCAAAGGGCAAGAACCGCAAAAATCTTTTTGCGCATCATCACCCACCATTATGCCAGACGGGCCAGGGCAGTGTCGATACGTGCAAGCGACCGCGCCTTCCCAAGAGCAAACAACAGCTCAAATGGGCTTGGTGATTTTTCCATGCCAGACAAGGCTACGCGCAACGGCCAAAGCGTCCCTCCATTATCCCAACCACGATCCGTGGTGAGCTGGCGTAGATCTTTTTCGATAATTTCAACAGAGGCGAATCCCTCTTCCGCACGATCCGTAACCCATGTCCGCAAGACATTCAAGCGTTCGATCGCCTCTTCTTCTGTGGATTTTTTCCAAGGAATAATCGCAGGGTCAAGCTCTGACACTGGCGCGAATAGGAAGCGCGTCATTTCTGGCAAATCTTTTGGCACTTCAAGACGGTCGCGGACTATGAGACAGACGCGGTCAAGAAAAGCATGATCATCCTCCTCTTTTGGGAGCCAAGGCCGACACATCTGCAAATACTCCTCTTCTGTCATCTGTTTCAGATAATGCGCGTTCAGCCAGTTGAGTTTTTCCGTATTGAAGATCGCACCGGCTTTGTTCACTTTTCCAATCTCAAATAGCGAGGCAAGCTCCTCTTTGGTAAAAATCTCGCGGTCTGCGGTTGGATTCCAGCCAAGCAAGGCAATGAAGTTCAAGATCGCCTCTGGCAAATAGCCCTTTGCGAGATAATCTTCCACCGCAACATCGCCCTGACGTTTCGACAGTTTTGAACGATCTGGATTCAGGATCAGCGGTACGTGTGCCCATTGCGGAAGCTCCCAGCCCATGGATTGATAAATAAATACATGCTTTGGCAAGCTCGAAATCCACTCGTCCGCACGAATCACATGCGAAATCGCCATATCATGATCATCTGCCATGGCCGCAAGGTGGTACGTGGGAAACCCGTCAGATTTTACGATCACCTGATCATCAGACTGCGCCCAGGGAAACTCCATGCGTCCGCGAATCAAATCCTCGACGACGAGCGTCCCCTCGGTTGGCACGGCAAGGCGGATAACGTGCGCTTCACCGTCTGCCACGCGTTTCTCTGCTTCCTCACGCGGCAACGAACGGCAATGACGATCATACATGGGCGGTTGTTTCAAGGCCTGTTGTTGCTTCGCCATCTCCTCAAGACGCTCCTTGGAGCAAAAACAATAATACGCGTGGCCTTTTGCCATCAGCTCCTTGGCATATCCAAGATGACGCTCTTTATTCCGCGACTGGAGATACGGCCCATGATCCCCTTTTTCAAATAGCTTCCCTTCATCATCGATCATCATGCCCTCATCCGGAAGAAGACCAACGGCCTTAAACGTGCGACAAAGGCTTTCGGTAGCACCTTCGACGTAGCGTGTACGATCCGTGTCTTCCACGCGCAACACAAACGTTCCGCCATGTTTACGGGCAAAAAACCAATTATACAACGCGGTTCGCAAACCACCGACGTGCAAAAAGCCCGTGGGGCTTGGCGCAAAACGGACGCGTACAGGACGAGAATTTGTGTCAGCCATAATAGGGCAATGCTAGCGAAACAACGTGCTTTCGTCGAGTGGGCTTGAAAGTCATCGAAAAATACGCCACAGTCTCTCCATCACATGACCCCCTGTCTCCTTCTCATCGACAAACCCGCTAGCATGACCTCGCACGACGTGGTCAACCGCGTCCGCCGTGCAACCGGTGAACGCCGCGTAGGCCATGCCGGTACTCTAGACCCATTTGCCACGGGCTTATTGATCGTGGCCGTGGGGCGGGAGAAGACGAAGACACTTGGCCAATACCTTGGCATGGACAAAACCTACGAAGCCACACTCATCCTCGGCGCCACAAGCGACACATTTGATAAAGATGGGGTGATCGTTCAGGCGACAGAACAAATAAACGAGGTGGATCGGGAGGCCATCGAATCCGTCCTCTCTCAATTTCGTGGCGGCTATGACCAGCTTGCGCCGCTCTATTCTGCGAAAAAACTGGCGGGAAAAAAGCTGTATGAGCTTGCCCGAAAAGGTTCAGCCACGGAAGACATGAGGCCTATGAAGCATGTGGACATCCCGCGGATCGATATTCTAGATTTTGCATGGCCTAGGCTCAAGCTCTCTGTTGATTGCTCGTCTGGCACCTACATTCGCTCTCTGGCGGATGACATTGGCCGAGCTCTGGGGACAGGCGCATATCTCGAAGAACTGCGGCGTACGCGCATTGGTGATTTTTCTGTCAATACAGCGACAACACTAGACAATCTCTCCGCCTCCTGCTAACGTGTGGGCACCGACCTAATTCCAAAACAGCCCGGCACGTACACGTTTTCCCCGGATGGTCGGCTCTTCCTAAGCTTTTTCCCCACATGGATACCCCGTCTGAAAGACTCTGGCCGCACCGTACAGAAGAAAACGCCCCCGAAGACCGAACGCTCGAAAAGCGCTTCGCGTGTTAATTGAGACCACGCGATCAAGTACCATAGCCGGCGTAACACGTATGAGTGACGCCTTATTTGTGGTCGGTCTCCTCTTTTCTGCCGCCATCGGCGCAAGTGCCGGATATGCGCTTCGCAGTTCCAAAATAAAAAAAGATGAGGCCGCCGCTGAAATAAAATACAACGAAATCGTCAAAGCCGCAGAAGACAAACAGCAGGAGGTTTTGGTCAAAGCAAAAGAAAAAGCCGTCAAAATCATTGAGGAAGCACGCATTGAGGAAAAGCGCGGACTTGATGAGCTCAAAAATCAACAAACATCTTTGCTTGAACGCGAGCAGGCTTTTAGTTCAAAATTGCTGGAAATCGATAAAACCAAGCAAGATGCAGAAACCGCCAAACAGCGCGTAGAGGACATCAAAAAGCAGTTGGAAGAGATTCGTGAGGCTGGGATGAAACGCCTGGAGGAAATCTCTGGCTTCAATAAGGAACAAGCACTGGCGCGCATCACAGAGCTCGTAGAGCAGGAGAACAGCGATGCCTTACTTTCGCGTATTCGCAAACTCGATGAGGTAGCGTCCGATGAAATCGAACGGCGTGCCAACAACATCCTCGCGCTTGCCATTCAACGCCAAGCCTCCTCGCAGGTTGCCGAGACGACCACCGCGTATGTCGAGCTTCCTTCTGATGAGATGAAGGGGCGTATTATCGGCCGTGAAGGGCGCAATATTAAAGCCATCGAGCTGTTGACTGGCTGTGAACTCATCATTGATGAAACGCCCAACCTCGTCACAATCTCCGGCTTCTCCCCTATTCGCCGCCAGGTGGCGAAGCGTGCGCTTTCCAAACTCATTGCCGATGGCCGCATTCACCCAGGCCGCATTGAAGAAACCATCGAGGAATCCAAGAAAGAGCTAGCGATCGACATCAAAAAAGCTGGTGAAGACGCCCTGTATCAACTTGGCATTTCCATGGCTGGCATTGATCCAAAGCTTATTCAGATCCTCGGCCGTCTCAAGTTCCGCACCAGCTATGGCCAGAGCGCACTCCAGCATTCCATGGAAGTGGCCAGCATTTCCGCGTTGCTCGCAGAAGAGCTTGGCGCAAACGTGAAGACCTGTCGCATTGGCGGTTTGTTTCACGATGTAGGCAAGGCTGTGGATCATGACATGCAAGGCAGTCATCCGGAGCTTGGATTGCAAATCATGAAAAAGTTTGGGTTTCCTGAAGAGATCTGCTACCAGTGTATTGGCCATCATGAGGACAAGCCAAAAACTCTTGAAGGCGTTATCGTCAAAGCGGCAGATGCCATTTCTGGTGCACGCCCTGGCGCTCGTAAGGATTCGCTCGAGCTTTATGTGAAGCGTTTGGAAGATCTCGAGAACGCGGCTACCTCCTTTGACGGCGTAGAAAAGGTCTATGCCATTCAAGCAGGCCGCGAAATCCGCGTGTTCGTCAATCCAAAGGTGATCGATGATTTGACCGCGACAAAACTCGCACGCGACATTGCCAACAAGATCGAGGCAGAGCTGAAACATCCAGGGGAAATTCGCGTGACGGTCATCCGCGAAACCCGCGTGATTGAGTACGCGAGATAAACGCTGTCAAAATCTTATCCACACCAAAAAATTGATAGCTTGGCGCAAAAATGCTAAGATTCCGCCACGAATAATTCATCTTGTTACTTTATTATGAACAAGGCAGAACTCATCAACCAGATCTCCGAGAAGGTCGGCGTCACCAAAAAGCAGGCTGAGGACATGATCGAAACATTTGTCGAGATTGTCACCACGACATTGAAGAGCGGCGGAGAAGTGACGATCGCAGGCTTTGGTGCTTTCATGGCCAAAACGCGCGCACCCCGCATGGGCGTGAACCCACAGAATCCAACCCAGAAGATCCAGATCGGCGCGGTCACCGTACCGAAATTCAAGGCTGGCAAGGGTTTGAAGGATGCGTTGAAAGGCGCGTAAGAAAACCACAAATAAAAAAACACCTGGAAAAATATCCGGGTGTTTTTTATTACTATGCCGTAATAAAGGCCGACACTTCCTCCACGAGATCCTGTAGTTTTACAAGTCGCGCTTCTGCTTCTGTGCGCCCCTTCCATTCCACGGCGTTTTCTTTCAACGTCTTTTCGCTCACGAGAATACGCAACGGCACACCAATCAAATCCGCATCTGCGAGCTTTGCTCCTGCAGAAACGTCTGCACGATCGTCCCAGAGCACTTCCACACCCGCAGACTGCAGTTGCTCGTACAGGTCTTGCGTGGCTTGCACAATCTGCCCGCGGACTGCCTCATCCTTAGCATTCAAGGACACGAGATGCACCTGAAACGGCGCAACGCTCTTTGGCCAGATCATGCCGCGATCATCATGCGACGCTTCGACGATCGTACCGACCAACCGCGTGGTGCCAATCCCATAGCAACCCATAAGCACACGCTTTTGCTCGCCGTTTTCATCCGTAAAGTTAAAGTCAAACGCGTCGGTGTATTTTGTCCCAAGATCAAAGATATTGCCCACCTCAGCACCTTTCATCTGTGCCAGTGAATGCTGGCATTTAGGACAGGCGTCCCCTTCTTTGAAGGTCGCGACCTCGCTATTCTGTCCAAAGTCGCAGGAAGGACACGCAATCAGCACGTCTTCTCCAGCGTCTGTAATCGCCTGAAACTCGTGCGTCATGTTGTCCGTAAAGATGCCGCCGCCTGCTTGCACGACCTTCACCTGCAAACCACAACGCGCAAATGCCCGCACATAGGCTTCCAGGGCTTTTTGATAAAATGCGGAGAGATCTTCCTGATTCGTGTGAAAGCTGTACATGTCTTTCATACGAAACTCGCGACCGCGAAGCACGCCGGACTTCGCTCGAAGTTCATCGCGAAACTTGGTATTGATCTGATATGTCACGAATGGCAACTCTTTGTAGGAGCGCACGAACTTCTGCGCAAGCGGCGTTACCACTTCTTCATGCGTACAGCCGAGCGCGTATTCTTTTCCGGTTTGCGATGTGAGCTTGAATAAGATATCCACACCCTCCCAGCGTTTTGTGGCTTCCCAATATTCCTTTGGCTGAAGAGATGGCATAAAAATTTCTTGCGCGCCGAGTGCATCCATTTCTTCGCGTACGATCTGCTCAACCTTACGAAGCACGCGCAATCCAAGGGGCAACCAGGTATACACGCCGGCCATTTCTTGATCCACAAACCCTGCCTGGACTAACAAGCGCGCGTTCACGGCTTCATTCTCCTGCGAGACGTTCTTGGTGGTCTTGGTAAACAAAAGAGAGTATTTCATAGCAACGCATGAAGAATAAAGGCTTTACCGCTTGACGTCCAGGTTTGACAGCAATGCGGGCGTCGCTTATCATTGGGCCACAAAAGGAAAACGATCTGCCCGCGGGGAGATCGGTCTGCCCGCGTCCAACGCGGCCAGTCCGATGCTTCGCTCGCTCGTGAAAGAAAACATCCGATGTTTACTTTCACTCGTTCGCTCGCATCGGTAGCTCAGCTGGTAGAGCAGGGGCCTCTTAAGCCCAAGGTCCTGGGTTCGATCCCCAGCCGATGCACCACACAAAAATCTCCGGAAAACGGAGATTTTTGATTTTTGCATACCTTGTCTTGACATTTTTCGTATCTCTTCTTATAGTTTTTGCCTCTGCTCCTACAGGGGGGTGGGGAGGAAGAAGTGCCCATGAACGGTGAACAGCGGCCCTGGCTCGAGACCAACGAAGCGACGATCAAGACCGCCGTCGCGATGCTCCTCCTGGAGCTGCGTCATGCGATGCTCAGAACCGGAAGCGCCACGGCGCGTGGCATGACCGTGCTCGACGTGCGCAACGGTGGCAACGAGGCGGACCTGCGGCGCTTTGCGGACCAGCTGGCCTGGCTCATGGCCCAGGGGTCTGCCATCTGGATCTCCTCGAAGAGCCGCGACGTCATGCAGATCATCGAGGGGAACGGCCGCGGGATCGTGATCGTGGAGGACGCCGAGCGCTTGCGCCCGGACGCCCAGGCCGCCCTGCTGCGTCACGCGGCACATGTGTTCCTGCATTCGAAGTTCCTGTTCTTCACCAGGCTGAGCCCGGACGCGGTTCAGCGCATCTGGAGCCCGCCCTTTGCCAAGGCCGTCGGGCGCTGGGCTCAGTTCCCGCACCCCGACGAGCGGGGAATGCACAAGGACAGCAAGCTCACCTTCACCACCGGAGACGAGCCGCGCCTCGCGAGCATCGTCCCGGACGCGCCGCGCGGTTCCCGCGCCTCCACCCCCTCGACCCCCCAGCAGTAAACAGCACGACCTTGCTCGCGCTGTAGATCTGGGCACCTGCGGACATGCCGTTATTCCAGTTGTGCACCCCGCAGGTGCCCTGCCTCCTCCCCCACCACGCCTACCTGCGTGGGCTTTTTTTTATTACGACCGACAGTTTCCCGTCGTCATGGGCGGGCGAGCTCCCCACCTCACCCTTGACAGAACCCTTTTTTATTGCTAAGCAATACGCACACTGGTACGATACCTCTAGGCAAGTACACCTTGCCAAGATAGACAAAAACGCTAGGAGGACCCCGTGAAGAACAAGACCCCTCGTCTGTGGACTCTTCTGCTCTGTGCCTTCGCCGCCATGGCTCTCGTGGCGTGCGGTGGCGAGACGCCAGACAAGGACAGCTCCGTTCCGACGGACAGCGCAGTCCAGCCGGACACGAACCTCGTTCCGACGGACAGCGGCACCCCGCGTCCGGACGCGGACAGCTCGGTCCTGCCGGACACCGGCACGGACACTGGCGTCTTCACCGACGCCCGCCCTGACACCCGCCCCGACGTGCCCGTAGACACTGGCCCGGCCGACACCGGCCTGGTCGCAGGGACCTGCTTCCCCACCTCCGAGGACCCGGACTGCACGCGCAGGCCCGGGATGAGGGACTGCACGTGCCTCGAGGACACGTCCATGCGAGAGGCATGCGCGGAGGATCCCAGCTTCTGCCGCACGCCGGGCACCTGCCGCGTGGGAAGCAACGGGTGCGGCTACCACCTGCCCCGGACCATCGGGTACAGCCCCTCAGACCCGTTCCCGTGCCGTGACAATGTCACCAACGACGTGTGGAGCGACCGCTTCCAGTTCCGGCTCTTCGAGAGCGCGAACAAGCAGCCGTATCTCGTGACCAATGGCGTACGCTTCGCGCCGTTCAATATCTGGTTCTGGGCGCGGGACAGGTTCTGGCAGTCCTGGACCGACAACGCCACGTACACGCACTGCTGGGCCATCCCCTACCCGGACATTGGGATGCCCTGCCGATCGCTCGAATTCCGCTGTTTCCTCCCTGGAGGCAGTGAGACCGACCCGATCAACAACCCTGGTCCCTACCTCAACCACATGACCCTGAGCTGGAGCCGCGACTTCCCGTAGCCCCCCCTACCATCCCCACGCCAACCTGCGTGGACTTTTTTTTACATCAAAAGCCCCTCTGCTATGCGTCAGAGGGGCTTGAGCAATCATGTATTTTTTTCTCAAAGCCCCGTGGGGCCAAGTTGCAATGCTCCTGGATACACGATCCACGGACGGAGATGGTTCATGCCTGTGGGGGTCGGAGGATTACTGAGCGAGCACTCGCCGATAGGATCCCCTGCCGCGGGCTGAAGTACAGACGCATTCACATTCATATTCGAGTGAATATTCGTCTTTCCTTCCACCGTCTCCCCTGCCCAGCATCCTCCATTTGGATGGATGGCTGGTGATGTGGCGCGGTTGTCTGTGAGGCCTGTGGGGCCGACGAGGTTGCGGCACTCGCCGGAGCACCATCCCCAGTTGTCTTGGAGGAAGAGGCGCGGGGTATAGCGACAGGCGTTCATCACGTTATCCCAGCATCCGCCGTTTGGCGCAAGGCCACTTGCCACGCATCGGTCTCCTGCGGCGCAAGACACGTTTTCTGTGGGATTGGCTGGGTTAGCGCCTTGTCCGCAGAAGCGTGCAGGATCGCCAGAGCAACGCGCCATGGTTCCTGCAGGACGAGCGGCTGGTGGGACAGGCGTGAGAGAGGCGCCACAGCTGGTTTGCTCGCGAAGGTTTGGCACACCCGCTGAAGAGACAAACAACCCATCTGCACCGAGATCAAATCGGCGATTTGCCGTGTTTGCCGCCACGAGTTTATCCCAACATTCTGTTTGTCCTGCGGTGCCCGTTCCAGTACAGGTTGGGCGCGCAGAGCAATCTGCATCTCCATTACAGAAGAGCACGCTGGTCATGAGAATACGGTCGTAATTATTGCCACCAACATTGCCGTAATAACACACGCCTCCAGCTTGTACGCGCGGTGGAATCACTGAAGCAGATGCGGCGGCGACCGTCTGGTTTGTACCTTGGCAAGACGGAAGCAAGAGCTTCTCTTTTGCGGTACACGTATACAAGTGGGAAAACTCAAAGTAGTTTGCATCGCATGCCTGTGCGCTATCGCCGAACATGGTGCGAAGCTTGCAGGTGTCGCCTGGATGCGCACGATCCTGACAATCTGCATCTGCTGTACAAGCCTTTCCTTGCTGGCTCGCGCACGTGCCAATCGGCTTACAAGAGCCAAGGCCAGGAGGACAATCGTTATCTGATTCGCAGGTCAAACCGCTGTGGCCTGTGCCTGGGGAATAGCATTCCTTTTGTGCAGAGCAAAATGGTTTGTGATTGCGGATCTTTGCATCTGGGAATGCCTGCTGTTTGCCATCGCCCCAATCCACAACAAGTTTGCGAATAGGCATCTGATCATGCGCGGCCCAGCCGTAGAACTTGATGTTGCCAATAAACTGTCCGCCAGACGCGGCCATGCCGCCTTCTGCCTGGCCATTGAAAGCAAACATATCCATGCGCATCACCGGACATTTTCCTGGCGATGGACAATTGCGTGCATCCACAGCCGCAACGCGTGGTGGCACTGGGGTGTAGCTATCGATGTAGCGGAAATCCGTGTTGGAGTATGCCGTGCCATCCGCACCTGCTCTAAACCCAACATCCGTTGGACGATAGTGCCCCATGGTGACGTCTGTTGGGAGAAGCGTTGGTTTTGGATCCATGGATATACCCATGGCTGACGTCTTCATGTTATACGAGATCAAACCACAGAACTCATCCGTTGGTACCGGACAAATCTCCCACATCGGACGATAACCAATGCCATGCGTGCACGCATTATTATCCGCATCTGGATCCGAGGAATCAGCTGTGCCAGGTGGCATGGCGCACTTGAAATCTCTGAACGTTCTCGAATAATCCGAAGGAGTGCCATCTGCGCCCGTAACAGGAAGACAAATATCCATGGATCCATCTCTCACTCCCTCCACCCGACGAGCACGGATATCTGGCTCACCGATATTCCCCAAGGTAGCTCCACAGGTATATTCCGAGCTCATTGCCTCCATGTCTATCGCATTTCCGATACAAGCACTCCCCGCATACGTCCCACCCCCACACTGCCCAAACTGACCGTAGTCACGAAGAGAGAGGTCCGTGACAGGACCACCTCTGCGCCCGGTGCGTGGGTTTGTCTTTGGTTCAAGAGCTTTTGCCACATCCGTACAACCAGCAATAGGAATCACACGAACCGCATGCGATTGAGTGCTGTCTCCTCTTTCCGGCTTCCATTCGATGGAATAATCTGCATGTGGAAAACGGTGAAGTTCGTGTTTTCCGGTCGGGTAACCATCACGCCTTATTCCTACATATGTTTGATCGTTTCTCCCCCAAAAGCCATCACTGATACCAACCGTAGCATTCCATTGACTGCGATACGGCTCAGCAAAGTAATCCAAATCATCGTACGTAAACTTCACGAGATCGATCTCTGCCTGCCAAGCATTGATACGCTTGCCGTCATCATTCTGCGCTCCTGCGGATCGTGTGGATGGGACGTTTCCGCCGAGGGCTGTGGGGCGCTGCATCCAATGATGCTCTGCGCTGAAGGTACAATCATAATCCGTGAGACACGGGGAATACATGCGGTCGTTCTTGGTGTCATAAGGTGCACCATCAATCCATACCTTACAATTTCCCCATGTTGCTCCCGTAGCTTTTACACACTGGGCGGAGTTCTTGCACGTTGCAGACGTTGGATCACCATCGCATGCAGATCCGCGCGTATAAATCTCCAAAGGACAATCTGTGCTTTTTGCGGATGGTGCAGAGCAGTTGATCCGCTGACCGTCCGCAGTTTTGACCGCATCGATTGCGCATTTGAGCGCACCAGCATTGATCGCCGCGGCGGCCTGCATGCCACCGCTCAACACGCCTTGCGCATTTCGCTGTCTCCATTCTGGTCCGTCTTGCACCCAATTCGGCTGAAGCTCACACGCTGTATACAGCGGCTGTTTTGTTTGTGGATTAAGCGCCGCTAAGTGGCACTTGTCTGCATTGTCTTCGCAAGGCAGACCTGTGTTGATACCAGACATGGCGTTGCACAGCTTTGTTGTAGGTGGCGCCCCTCCAATTTCGCATGCGCCACGGTATCCGCAATCAAAGCTGTATTTATCAACGTAGCTTTCATCGACTAACCCGCAATCCGCGCCATTGCATCGATAGGTCGTGGGATAACACTTCTTGCCTTTATTCGGCCCTGCGGCACAGAGCGAGTCTGTTTTAACGACCGCAGTATCAAAGTAACGATAGATGCGATAGATACGCGCAAACAAGTTGCTCAAATACGCGTAGGACTTTGCTGGCGTACCAGCGCCTGCTCCGGAATAATAGGTGTTTGCACCAGCACCCAAGAAAGTCGGTGGATTTAGCTTCGAAAAACCGATCAACGCTCCGCCAGCCTGAAAGAGCGGCTCGGTATTGGCGGTCAATGGTTTTGTGTTCAGCGCGCTGGAAAATGGAGCAAAGCGACGGCTGTAGTTGATGCCAAGCATAGGCACCACGTATCCTGACTCCTTCCACACGCGATCTGTAAATGCCGCATCCTGATTGGTGGTCGCACTGCGCACCTCTGCTAACTCTTTACATGTATCTGCGCTCTGACCAGAGATGCTGAAGTACATCCAACGATCATCTCTGCCTTCACCCGCACAGGATGATACCCAGAACCCCGCCAAATACCACGGGCCACGAATCTTACCCTTGTGTTCTTTCAAGACCGTAAAGGCGTCTGCCACCTGATTGAGCTTAATCTCTCCTGCGGCTGGAGTTCCGAACGTAAATGGCGCCTTATCCGCACGCGTTTGGAAGAGCGCGCGAATGGAGAACCACGGCGAACCTGACTCGCACTTTGCCTTCACCGGCGTATCAATAATTTCTTGGAAATTCCTGACGAGTTTTTCTCTTTGTCCTGGTTCCGTATTGATGAGCGCTTCAAACTTTTGAGACTGTCCTTTGTCCTTATATCCCGTTTCCCATGTTTTGAAGAAACACTTATCACTTTCACTTGCCACACCTGGCATGCTGAGACAGTTGGTGAAATACGGATTACCAGAATCTCGTGCAGAGAAAATTTCTTCCGTGACCCGCGACATCATGCCTGGGAATTCTGCTTCAAAGCTCTGCAAGAACTTTGGTTCAAACTCTTCGATGCTTTCATCATCATCACAATCCACATCAATACCACTCACCCAATCCGGCTGATACCCACAACACAAGCGCCATTGATGTTCAAAGCGTGGTTTGATGATATTGAATTTGAAGAAACCAAAGTTCGTTTCCACAAGTGCTCGAAGTCTTTGTGAGGGGCTCGGGTCATCTACATTATCAATCGCTTTGGAAAAGCCCATGCCATCCACACGGAAAACCATTTCTGTAAAGCTTTCCGTTGACTCACGACCCGTATTTACCAAACGGAACACCGTGTCATCGTGATCTGATCCTTCTGCTAAATCCTGCTCTTGATCATCTGCCTGTTCACAGAGCTCTCCTGCTGATGAACCCATAGGCGAACGCCCAAACGGATCTGCGCCAACCTCTCCACCATCGCATCCGCCAATGCCAAAAGCGCATTCACCACTTGAGGTGTATTCATCGTGATAAGTGATCTTGTTCATGGAGCCTGGCAACTCGCCAAAGAACTCATCCGTAAAAGCAAAGGCTCTTGGTGGTTTTGCTTGCGATAAGCAGTAGTATTGTCCAGCGTTTTGCGGAGGCAAGTAACCGGCTGTTGGGGTGTAGTGGAAAATGTCGTTTTCACCAAACAACACAGGGGATGGATTCCAAGTGAGACACGCAAACTGATCACGCGTACCTCCTACAGGCTGTGAAAGATCGCGCTCCAAGCACTGGCCTTGCACACCGCGGACAATCTCCACCTTGCTAAACGCCATACATTGACCGCCGCCTTCGACCGGACCGCAATTCATGGACTCATTCGCCCCTTCTGCAACAGACAGCAATGTACTCGTAGCCCCTGGCTGGAACACGGTGCTTGGCAAACAGGCTTGGCCATCACGCGGACCACCAAAACAGATACCTGCCGGAACGTTCTGGGAATTCTGACCGTAAAACTTTGGCGTTGGGAGTCCGTCAAACGTCACACGCTTGTAAGCGCATTCACAAATCTCCCCTTCTTCGCAGGTATTTGCCGCGGCATACCCCACAGCTTTGGCTTTTGCCTTTGGTGGATTTTTGCCATTATCCCATTCTGTCACATAGCTCGCAGGATACGGAGAATCTGCCTCTGGCTCTGCGCGACACTCTGGCGAAGGGAACGCATTGCGCACCAATGGATTTTTGTCTGGCTCTGGATTCTTGAACTCTGCAGAAATCTTATGGAAGTCATACGCATCCATATCTGCACGCCATGGCAAATAGCAGTACATGGGCTTGCCTGTATCGTTATACACGTCAAACTCAGACTTTGTATAATAACCATATCTTCCAGTCCCCTGATGGCGACAAAGAAGAATACCCTGTGCCTTAGCTGCGGCGACCGTCGTGTCCCCATTTGGGATCACAGCATCATTCGGACCGACCGTTCCTGTGAGCTCATAGACCTCTGTACCACTCCTTTGCTTTTTCACGAATTGCGCCATGGGCACTGCTATGCTCAGCCGATAATCCAAGGCGAATTTCTGTTTGATATCTGCAAAGGAACGGTCACGTTCCAATCCATCAAATGCCACGCGTGTGTTCACCAAGTCCTGTGCTTGGAATGCATTTGGAATGGCCATGCCTGAATAATCCTTGTTTCCCAAACCAATGGCGCGGCTTTGATAGAGATTCTCATCAAAGTACGCACCGCGCGCCAAGATTGGCTCTGATGCTGTGCTGTTGCGATCCACGTAGCGTGAGCAGAAAATATCTCCTTCGCGTGTACTCGGCTGATCGCACATGGCCAAGTTTGTACACATGGTCATGTATTTGTTCTGCGCATCGTCGTACACCGTTTCCGCGGAAGAACAGCCAAGCCACTGCGCACAATCACGATCCAAGCCCACCTTTGCCACGATATTTGCATCATTACCAACGCCACAACGACCTTCGCGACGATAGACGAATAGTGGATTGCCCGGATAAGGACTGTATTGAGCATCAACGCAATCACTATCTCGCTGACAGGCAAACACAGGCGCTAATTGAGCCTCTGTTGCACCAGCTTGGCGGAACAGAGTTTCCAATTGCTCAAAATCGTATTCCACAACCGGTGTCTGCGGGAACCCGATCAAATAGACGCCTACTTTGCCACTACAGCGTCCAGCACGCGCACCGCAATTCGGCGAGGTTGGATTGGCCACGCAATCCACAGGGTCGCTCGCACGGAAGCTGTTTGCCGCGTATTGGGCATAGCTCGCCGCTGTGTTGTATTTCAGCATGGTGTCTGTCATGTCGCGCAACAGCACGCATCCTCGTGCCGTGTCGACTTTGCCACCACAGGACTTGAGATCCAAGCGATCGTTCTTCACGAAGAAGTACGGCTTACCGGTCTTTCGCTGAGCATCAGACTTGTCATTTGGATCGCGGAACTCTGTGCATTCGCCATATTCTTGAGGGCAAAGGCCTCCCCAACCCGCATAACCAGAGCGCTGTGCTGTACCTACATCACCCACGCGCAAAATATTGAAGAACGAACCGCCTTGAAGCGCCTGTGAGTAACATGGCTTGTTGCTATCTGACTCAAACCAACCAGAATAGGTTGCAGGCGGCAAATTATATGGATTGCCTGCCGCGATTTCTACCGCGGGTTTGTACTGACATACGTGATTCTGCGGATCGCGGAAATACGTTTTTCCGGCGCCATAGGCATATTCTTCGCAATAGTTTTCTGAAGGACGACACAACCCCTGACTATATTTGGTGATGTCATCCTTGAAATAGACGGTTTCAAACCGTGCGATGCTTTGACGATCTTGTGAGAGGATCGGCTTGCCAAAAGCACGACAAGAGGCATTTTCCGCAGAACAACGCGATTCTGGAGCATCGATCGCGTACACCAGGCGATCTGCAGGGCGCACGGTCTTTGCCTGACCAAATCCTGGAATGGCAGGCTCATCTTCACGTGTAAATGTCTCTGCTCCAATGGAAGCGGAATTGCGCGTGTCTACCATCTGGCGACAACCAATGGATGTCTCACGACACAAACGCGTAAAGCGACGGAGGGATTGGGTTTTTGCCTGGCGATCTGTGTAATTCTTACATCCAACCATGGCGTGCGGCTCAGGCACTCCTCCGGAAGAGACGTCGCACACTGCAGGTGTGTTCCACGAATCGCGGACCACATACGCCATATCTGGCAATTGGCGCACAACCACCTCATCCAAGAATACAGAGCGGCCGCCTGTGAGACTCCCTGTCCACACGAGCGTTGTTGTGGCTACATCGCGCAATCCATTGAAAGGACCAACCACAAAGCGCTGCCAATCAGCCGTGAGATTCACATTACCAAGCGCCACATCTGCCGCAGGACTTGCAGACTGCTCATCGCGGGCAAGCACAGAAATAGATAACGGCGTGCCTGGTGCTTTTGCCCAGAAGGAGAGCTGGTAGGTGCTCTTGCTCCATGCAGGAATGGCAACGCGCACTTCGCTCGTGCCTGCCACGGCATTCCATCGCAAGCTCTGATCGCCTACAAGCAACGCTTCGGTCGAAACCAGGATATTATTCCATTCATTACCACGATTTGTAGCGATAGATCCGCGGAACTTACCCGTGGAAGTCGTGCTGCGGAATGCTTCTGCGAGCACCACCTGGATATTGCCGGACTCTGCGCCTGCATACGCACGACAACCAACAGCCTCCTGTGTACACGTCAAACTTTCTGGGACAAATCCTTGATACACGCATTCATTATTCTGTGTAGTGAATACCCCACCTGTTTTCGTACAGTCATCGGTATTCGTGCGCGTGATGCGGTAGCTCTGACAATCTGGCGTGGACAGAACCGTCTGCGAATAGTAACGATAAAACGTGTTTCCTGCCGCGTCATAGAACTGTCGACAGTCTGGATCTGCACCGCCGCGCCAGGTGGATTCATTACACGTCGCAGGCAATTTCACGCGCAGTTGATCTGCCGTGCGCTTCACGAGCACGCGAGGCCCCGCAGGCGCTCCTGCGGAATAGGCTCCTTCTGGTGGCACTGCGCCCGGTTTGGCTGTGGTACGTTTTTGCAAGCTCCAGGTACGCAATTGATATCCAGCGGATTCCGAACCCTCCCATGTAAAATACGTTTGTGAGTCTGCATCAGGCTTTTCGCAAGCACGGATGTACGAGAAATACGCAGATGTTTCTCCACCTGCGCCTGCCGCGCCAATGTTGGTAAACGCCTCGCAACCCACTTGCGCTTGAGAGCATTGTTTTGCTGTTGACGCGATAAAGTAGGAGGGCGCTCCATCAGAGGCGTCGCTGTAAGCGTTCAAAGCAGGATCTGCTTCTTGTACAAGGTCAAAGGCAGAGGCGCTCTTGCGATATTCTGTGTATCCAACGCAAGACGCAGGACAACGATCATTGTCCGTCGCAATGGCTGGGATTTCTGGATTGCCAAAGTCATCGGCATACCCTTCGCAACCTGCTTCTGCTTGCGTACACATCTTTGCGTAGCTGCTACAGGCACTCACATCTGTGCTTGATCCTGTGCAACGAAGCTCTGTTGGCGGGAGTTTGATGTGTGCGATCGGCAAATTTCCATTGATGCCATCCACAAAATCCGTGGCAAATTCTGACTCTTCAAGTTGCACGGAGTCAAAGGCCACGTTTTCGCCGTAAAAGGTGACCATGGCGCTTTGCGTTTGTGCGGAGGCGGTAAACGTACACTCAAAACTCTCCCATGTGCTTTCTCGCGCAGTTTCATCTGTCACCGTAGGACGTCCTTCAAGCTGTACGGTGCTTCGATTGTTATCTACCACGGCAGGAGAGCAGGTATTGGAACGAAAATCGCGTAATGCCTGGTCATTGGTCACGCGCACTGTTCCGTCTGCATCCTGGTATTGCTGTACCAATGCATAGAACCGACGCGGATCGCTGATACGAGGCACGGCCCGTCGCACAAACGCAGAAATCGTATAGGTGCGAGAAGGCTCCATGCGCACCAATTGCTTAAAGCCATCTTCTGCACGCGCAGAGGTTGGGATGCCGGCGTAGGTCCCATGCGTGGACGATGCACCCATTTCTGGCGGGAAATATCGATGTTCGTAGGGAAGGCGTGCGGTCACCCAACCTTTCAATGCCATTACTGCCTCACGCGTCGTAGGAATCGTGGTGTACTCAATGGTTTCAAAGGAAGGATTGACCAACAAATTCAATCCGGACAAACCGAGTTCGCCCAAGGCAACCTTGGTACATCCATCAGCCGTCGAAGGACAGGTTTCCAAGGTCTTATCAAAGTACATGTCCTCTCCCCCTGTGGTTGTCATGGCCCAGGCATTTTCTTGCCCCGTAGGACTGCGACGCGTGGCATAACGCAAGCACCCCACATTGTCCGCACTGCAATTTGCATAATCCAATGTGTTCTTCAGGTAGCTCACAGGCTCTCCATTGCGCTGACCGTACGTGCGACAGCTTGCATAACGCTCTGGGCACTCATCCGCATCAAAGCGATACACCGTGCGCTCTGCCAAGCAATACCCATATCCTCCGATACACTCACCACGATCATTACGCTTCAAGCACGTTTGTACGTCAGAACATTCTTGACGACGCACATTGAGTTGGCGTGACATGAGCGTGTCGCCATACCCATTTAAGTTGCATTTCTGCGGAAATGAGGTGATCAACCAATTTGGATCCACCAATTTACACCACGGATTTTCCGGGGTGCACGGCTTGGAAAAGCCCGCGACTACTTCTTTGAGCGTTACGCATCCACCCGTGGAATTACATCGTTCCACGTTTGCCTTGGCATCAGCCGCAAATTCCAGACCAACCGGCAAAATACGAAGCAGTCGCATCTTACGAAGATTGTTGATGCAGTAGCCGTAGGTGTAACAATTTGTATCTTGATTCTCCCGGAACATGGTCGAAGGAATGAGCCGCCAATCCTCATGCAAATACCCACGCTCCATGGCCTCTGCGATCGTGATTTTGCCATCCGCTCCTTCTGAGCGCAGCGCCTGAGACATGGCCTGATCCATCACACAGTTCCATGTTCCGCGACCCTCCTGTGGGCACACGGACATTTCGGCGATCAACTCCAAATTCGTTTCCTGAAACAGAACGGGATTACGCAGAGAAACGTTTGCATCACGAATGTCTTCTGTCCCAATCTGATTGACCGCATCCGGATCAAGCGACACGCTCACACCAACGCCTTTCTTGTGAAAAAGATTAGAGATGAGACCATCCTCAAAAATCTTTTTCATGAACTGCGAGGTCAGCGTGTTCAAGAAAATAGACAAGGTCGCGCCTACGAGCGAGTACACGGATAAATGCGAAACGTTATTCACCAAATTATTGAAACGGTCACGCTGTGAAGCATCTGGATATTTCACGAGATACTGGCTCATCTGATCGTTGACGATCGTGCTCGGCGTTTTCACGCGACCGGACACCATATCTGTCACGGCCTTGATCCCCTTCCCTTCCATGCGGTTCAATGTTTCTTCATCCAACTTTGTCGCGAGTTTTCGCTGAAACTGATTCATGATATTCAATGAGACGCCAAGCTCATTAGAATTCATGTTGAAATAATTGTTGATGTTGTCGTAATTTTCCCAATTGGAAAGGGACGTATACACGTTCTGATAATTGTTGACAATATCCTTAAATTCACAACGTGGCTTTGGACGTGGACCATCAATACCCGTTGGACTGCGCGGGGTGGTGCTCAACAAATTCCCCAAACCTAATTGCACGCGTAGCAATGTACGCGGATCAGATGGCTGGCACAAATTGAATCCAATATCCTTGAAAAAGGATCGATCCGACAAGGTGCCAATGAACTCGCCTCCGGCTGATCCGGCCACATCCTTCCAATAATCCCATCCTTTTTCAAAAAACATGGGTTCCTTACCTTTACCGCCAGATGCCACATACATGGCCGCGTCATAGGCGATCTGACCAGCAAACACCTGCACCGCATTCAAAAACCCTACAATCACAGCACTCCCTAATTGAAAGGCAACATTTTTCCAAATACCATCTACCTGCGCCGGCACATTTGCCACCACTGCCACAGGCATACCAGGCGCTTGCGGCGTCACGGGTGGATTGGGCCCGGGCATGCCTGGCGTCTGCGCCAAAGCAACTTCGACCACTGGCCCACAGAGCCAGAGAGCCATCACAAGGCCGCTGAGCACGCTCAGGGTAATGCGGGAGAAACGACGCCAAGGAGCAGACATAGAGAGGTTATGGTGTTGGTGAGATGAAAGATTCGACGGACGGCACAACAGGCATTGATGACGACGGAACGGTTTTTGCAACGGTTTCTTCTGGTGAAGCAAGCGCAGACTTCATAGTACCTATCTCTTGATAGGCTCGGCGATAGAGGAGTGTGATCTGCTCATCCGACATACCCACTAACTCACCCGCTGGCGCTAAATTGGACTGGGTCAACAAAGAACGCATCTGTGCGGGCGTAATAGTGTCTGGCGCAGGAGCTCCGGACAAAAAATTATTCATGCGTTCGTCAGCTCCCGCCGCAACAGCCGCGGCAATTTCTGCAGGATTCCCTGCTTTTGGCTCCCAGGCCGTTGAGGTCGTCCCTGCATCATCCACAAGCGCCTGCGCGCAAGAGGTGCCGCTTGGACAACTTGGATCTGTCCCTCGCGCAACCTCCATGCCATCAGTCACACCATCAGAATCCGTGTCCTCAAGATAGGGCGACGTGAGATACATGTTTGATTCACTGTAATCATTCAAACCATCACGATCTGTATCCTGTATTTTTAACGCGTCTGCGGCTTTTTGTTCTGCAAGCTGCTGTTCAAAAAAAGGCCGAACCGTTTCCAAGGAAGCGACTGGCACTAAAAAGGGATCGCGCACATGCGACTGGAGAAACAACAATGACAATCCAACAATGGTGGTGCCGCATACGCACAAAATCAGCAAAGAGGTTCGCTGTTCTCGTGATAACTGCATCCACCATTCTTTCATGCGTGATCCTTGGTCTCCTCGTAACATAAAGGGACATCCGTAGTATAGCACAACTCCAAAATAATTTCTGTGGGTGTACATGCGGATAAAGTTGTCGTATGATGATGTCAATCTATGCAAGAGCAAATCATCACTCCGCCATGGCAAGAAGTAGACCAAGCATGGTCCGTTTCTCAAGATGAGGGACAGCTCCTCGTAGATATTTATCGTGACAAAGACATGCTCGTGATCAGATCACCCATGGCTGGCGTCAAACCCGATGATGTGGACATCTCCATACATAATGACATGCTCACTATTCGTGGCAAACGAGAATCCTTTGATGAGATCAATGAAGACGACTGGTTTTATCAAGAGTGTTACTGGGGCGGCTTCAGCCGGTCACTAATCCTTCCGGCAGACGTCCATGGTGATCAAGCGCAAGCCTCCCTCAAAAATGGCGTTTTAGAAATTCGCGTCCCTATTCGCGTAGGCGCTCAACGCGTTACCGTGCGATCCATTGAAGAATAGCCTATGGCAACACCAATGTTGTTTCATGTAGACTCTGTGAGCAGTGACGCCTTTGTTGCAAGCGCCTCAGACGGAACCCGCCTCACCCTGCCACTCACCGCTGTGTACGGCACGCCAACCGTAGGGAAGGACGTGCGTGTTATTGCGGTTGCGCCATCTGCAGAAGACCTCCCTCGAACAGTCCTCGCTCAAACACTTCTCAACGAACTCCTTTCTCCCCCTTCTGCATGATCTCCTTTTTTCAAACCCATAAACCCGCATGGAAAACCGGCGTCATTGTGATTGCCGTTGCGGTAGGAGCGGCCATCTTCGTGTCCGCGGCAAGTATTGGGACAGCCGCTCTCTACGACATGAGCCAGCGTGACCGTATCATGCGCGGAGTCTTTATCCTGCAAACCGATGTCTCTGGACTCACCAAAGAAGAGGCTCTCAGACAGGTACATACGCAGGTGCAAGAAGCGCTTGCACAAGAATTACGCTTCCGCGCAAACGCTCAAGAATACCTTCTTACGCCTGCAGAAAACTATATCCAAGCCGATATTTCTGCGGCTGTAGAGCGCGCCTATGCCAGCGGACGCTCCTCTACCCTCATCCCCAATACGTTTGTGCGCATTGGCATGCTCTTGCATCCCATCACGCTTTCCATCCCCACAAAAGTTGATCGAGGGCTGATTGAGCGTGCCCTTCGTGAAAAGCTCAATGGTTTTCTCGTTGCACCGCAAGACGCGTCGCTATCTATTACCGTACAAAACGCCACCGCAACACCAACCGTTACCATCCATCCAGAGCGCCTTGGACATGTGATTGATTTCGCGCCCGCGTTAGACATGGTCGAAGCGCAGGCACGCACACTCACCTTTGCTCCCATTGCCCTGAAAGAATCAGACGTGACGCCTGCCCTCCGCACCACAACCGTGGAACAACTGGCTACGCAAGTCCCAGACTGGCTCTCTCACGCTCCGTTCAAACTCACGGCTGATGCACATCTATGGACCGTCTCTCCTGCCATGCTTGCCGGATGGATAGAGGTCACAAGCACCTCCCAAGGCTGGGCACTCTCCCTCTCCCCATCACGTGTTGAAACGACCCTCAATGGACTGGCAAAGGGCCTTTTTCAAGAACCTATCGATGGCATCCTCACATTAGAGAACGGCAAACTAAAAGACTTTCAAGCTCCTCAAGAAGGCATTCTTCTCAATCCCATCAAAACCATTGAAGAGATCCAACTTGGATGGGAAAAAGGCTCTTCTACTGTTTCCGTGATCCTCGACACTGTCACGCCAAAAATCATGGGCGCAGACGCAGAACAGCTTGGGATTCGCGAGCGTCTTGGCGTTGGCAGATCCAACTTTGCCGGCTCTCCAACAAATCGACGCCGCAATATCGCGAAGGGCATGAGCCTTGCTCATGGAACGCTCGTTGGGCCAGACCAAGAGTTTTCCATGCTCAAAACACTTGGCGTAATCGATGGTGCTCATGGGTGGTATCCAGAGCTAGTGATCAAAGGCAACAAGACAACTCCAGAGTTCGGCGGAGGTCTTTGCCAGGTTGGCACAACCATGTTCCGCGCGGCCCTCAACTCCGGCTTCCCCATTACGGAGCGCCGTAACCATAGCTACC
>JBAYJC010000002.1:0-187290 GCA_041665285.1 Patescibacteria group bacterium
CTTGCCCACGGTGATGACCGCGCTGTGCGGCAGACCCTGGGAGTGGCCGCGCGTCTTGTAGCAGAGCGAGCCGTCCAGCGGGTCCACGAACGCCTCGAGCGGGTTCGTGGGATTGCAGACCAGATCCGGGATCTGGGACTCCTCCACCCAGATCTTGCCGAACAGACCCGAGGCGTCGAGCTTCTTCTGGATAAAGCGACCGAGCGCCAGGTCTGCGGTGATGACCGTGTCGTCCCGCTCGTCACCAGAGCCCTTGCCCTGGTGCGCCACGTGCGCGAAGCCGTTGCCGGCGTTCGCGTTGAGGTACTCGCGCGTTTCGTGCAGGACGACCTGAAGCTCGGTCATGAGCTCCATGGGTGCAAGCGTCGAACTCATCACAACCTCCGTACCTGCCTTGATTGGCTGGTAAACCTTTTCAGATTGTTCATGGACCGTCAAGGGTGTGATGACAGGGCGCGTCAATATCGCTATACTTTTGCTATATGCCAAAAATTGCCATCAATGGATTCGGCCGCATTGGCCGAAACGTATTTAAGGCAGGGTTAGGAAAAGCAGGATTTGATGTGGTGGCAGTGAATGATCTCACGGACACGAAAACACTGGCGCATCTGCTTCAGTACGATTCTTCCTATCATCGTTTTGCGAAAAAGATTGGCTTTGATGAGAAAAATATTATCGTCGATGGCAAATCTGTACAGGTGTTTGCAGAAAAGGATCCGACAAAGTTGCCTTGGGCAAAGCTTGGCGTGGACATTGTGCTTGAATGTACCGGACGTTTTACGGATTTGGAAGGCGCCTCGCAACACATAACCGCTGGTGCAAAGCGTGTGATCCTTTCTGCGCCTGCAAAAGGTGATGGTGTTCCTACGTATGTCATGGGTGTCAATCAAAAAGGCGCTGGCAAGAACGAAAAGGTGTTGAACAATGCGAGTTGCACCACCAATTGTATTGCGCCAGTTATGGCTATTATGGAAGAGGTGTTTGGCGTACACAAAGCCATGATGACCACGGTGCATTCGTATACAGCAGATCAAAATCTCCAGGACGGCCCACATAAGGATTTACGTCGCGCACGATCTGCGGCACAGAATATCGTGCCAACAACCACAGGCGCGGCCATTGCCGCTACAGAAGCGATTCCGTCGCTTAAAGGTGTATTTGATGGGCTAGCCATTCGTGTGCCAACGCCGGTAGTATCCTTGTCAGATATCACCCTGCTTTTGAAGGAGGTAACCACCGTAGAGGCGATCAATGAGGCGTTTATCAAAGCCGCAAAGTCAGCGCAGTGGAAAGGCTTGGTCGAAGTGACAGACGAACCGCTTGTTTCCACGGATTTTATAGGGAGCGAAGCCTCATGCGTGATTGATTTGTCGCTGACAAAGGTCGTTGATGGTGATTTTGTGAAGGTTGTGGCCTGGTATGACAATGAGTGGGGCTATTCTTGTAGACTTGCGGATATGGCATTAGAAGTGGCAAAGTCACTCTAAACCCATATCATGATCGCCGCTGATGTATTTCACGCCTTTTTGTACGGCTCGGATTGGATCCTCTGGAGCGTGTTTTGGTTGCTTGTTTTAGGGCTTTTTCTGATAGCCTGGCGTGCAGGTCATTGGGCGGGATGGAAGAAATATTTGCGCTGGTTTGCCGTATGCATTTTGATTATCCTCGGATATGCTCGGCTTGTTGAGCCACGGCTTTTGACCGTCAAAACGTATAAAATGCCACTTATCCCTCAGCCAAAAACATGGGTAAAGGCTGTGTTTTTGTTTGATGCGCATGCTGGCCGTGATAAGGGGCCTGGGTTTTATCGCCGCGTAGCAGAGCGGGTGGGGTCGCTTGAGCCGGATGTGATCTTTGTTGGTGGTGATTTTGTTGATCAAGACTCTGCTGATATGGGGGATTTGCGTAGTTGGGCGGACATGACGGCTCCTTTGGGAAAGTATTTTGTGCTGGGCAATCATGATTATTATGGAGACCCACAGGCTGTTCGATCCTATGCGCAGACGATCCTTGGGATGACGGATGTCACAAATGCGATTCTGAATATCAAAAAAGACGATCGATCTTTTACATTGATAGGTTTGGACGACGCAAAAATGGGAACGCCGGATCTTGCGCTTGTGAACGATCCTGCGGCAAAACGTCCGCGTGTGATTTTTTCGCATCAACCGGATATTCTTCTTTCTCTGCCTTCTGGCGTGGCTGAAGGGGCGATGTTTGGGCACACGCATGGAGGACAGGTGCGTTTACCTTGGATCGGATCGCTTGCGATTCTTCCACAGCGTGCGCCCCAATGGCTGGATCGCGGATGGAAGTATTGGAGAGGCACTCCTCTGGTGATTTCGCAAGGACTCGGTGAAGCAACCGCGCCTTTACGGTTATTTGATCCTCCGCAAATCATGGTCGTAGAGATTGGGATCTGATCCGAATCTGATCTGCTGTGATATACTGTGGCGGTATGCAACTTCGTACGCTTCCTTCTTCCTTGGATCTACAGGGAAAGCGTGTTTTAGTGCGTTTGGATTGGAATGTGCCACTTGTGGGGTCATTTGCGCCTGAGGATACCGTGAAGATTGAACGCTCGCTCGGTATCGTGCATGCGTTGCAAAAGCGCGGGGCCATTGTGGTCGTGCTGACGCATCTCGGTCGTCCAGAGGGCCGTGATCCGGCGCTATCAACAAAGAGATTACTCGGTGTTCTTGCGCATCGTTTTCGTATGAAGGTTGTCTTTCATCCGCAAATCGTAAGCTCTACAAGTGAGCGGAAGGTTTTGCTCCATGCGTTGGTAGAAGCAGAACCAGGGAGTGTGCATCTTTTAGAAAATGTACGTTTTGAAAAAGGGGAGGAGAAGAATGAGGCCAAGCTCGCAAAAGCCTATGCAGAGCTTGGCGAGCTATTCGTGAACGATGCGTTTGCTTCGTCTCATCGAGCACACGCGACGATTGTCGGCATCACGAAACTTCTCCCTTCCTATGCTGGACCAGAACTCGTGAACGAGGTGACGCATCTTGAGACATTTCTTACGCAGGTGAAAAAGCCCTTTATTGCCGTGATTGGCGGGCTAAAGCTCTCTACGAAAATACCAATCATAAAGGCATTGTTACCATTGTGTGATGAAATGTTGATTGGCGGCGCTATGGCAAACACCATGCTTGCGGCGCTCAAGTGCCCCACGGGTGCTTCCTTTGTGGAAACTAAGATGCTTAAAGTAGCGAAATCTATTGCAGAACATCCAAAGGTGCTTTTGCCACTCGACGTGGTTGTGACGAAGAAAAAGGTGGCGCGGCCTGTGCTTGTTTCGCGAGCGATTGATGCGGTTGCTCCTGACGAGCATATCGTGGATATTGGGCTCAAAACGCTTCGTGTGTGGGGGCAAGAACTGCTTCATGCAAAAACGATCCTGTGGAACGGACCTATGGGAATTATTGAGATTCCAGCATGTGGCGCAGGATCGCGGTTTATCGCACGGGCCATTGCACGGCGCGCAAATGGAAGGTCGTTTGCCGTTGCCGGTGGAGGGGAGACGCTGTCGGTTGTGTTTGAGACAAGGACAGCCTCGTCTTTTGACCATGTATCCATGGGCGGTGGAGCTTTGCTGGAGTTTTTGACCCTAAAAGGGAAGCTCCCAGGCATAATACCTTTACTCAAATAAGCTATGTCTCAAGAAACGGAAGAACGCGAGGCAAATATCAAACTACAAACATTGGAAAAGATGCTGGAACTCATGACAGCCGCGTTTTCGCTTGTCGCGGCTCTTGCGTGGAATGATGCGATCCAATCGCTTTTCAAGCGGATTTTTGGAGATGCCTCGTCTATTTATGCCAAGTTTGCGTATGCGGTGCTCATTACGGTCATTATTGTGATTTTGAGTCATCGTGTCGCAAAGGTCACGCGTGCGCTCAAGAAAAAGTTGGATAAGTGTCCGTAAGTGCGGTATCCTGTTGGTGTTGATTTTTGGTTTTTACTCTCACACGCTCTTTATGTTTGGAGGCAATAAAATTCGTTCCATCATTGCACGCGAAATCCTTGACTCGCGTGGAAACCCTACGGTTGCCTGTCGGGTAACGTTGCGATCAGGAGTAACAGCAGAGGCCAAAGTGCCGTCGGGCGCCTCTACAGGGTCGCACGAGGCCTTAGAATTGCGTGATGGTGGTAAACGCTATGGCGGCAAGGGTGTACTGAAGGCCGTCACGAACGTGAACAAGAAAATCGCTCCCATGCTTCGTGGAGTCGATGCCTCACATCAAGAGCAGATCGATGCCATGATGATTGAGCTGGATGGAACGGAAAATAAGTCGAAACTTGGCGCAAACGGTGTGCTTGGTGTATCGCTCGCTTGTGCGGAGGCAACGGCTCTCCACCGTCGTCTGCCGCTTTGGAAGTCCTTGCGTCATACCTTTGATTTTGGCCGGGCCGCGCGTCTGCCTTTTCCCACGATGAACGTGTTGAATGGCGGTGCGCACGCGAATTGGTCGCTGGATATCCAGGAGTGTATGATCGTGCCGAAGCAACGTACGATGGCTGAACGCATTCGCGCGGGTGCGGAGACCTTTCACATGCTGGCGAAGATTCTCAAAGAAGAAGGGTATGCAACAACCGTGGGTGATGAAGGAGGATTTGCCCCAAAGTTACCAAACGTAGAAACGGCTTTTGAGTTGTTAGTGACAGCGATAAAGCGTGCTGGATACAAACCAGGACAAGACATGACTCTTGCGGCGGATGTGGCGAGTTCTGAGTTTTATGATGCCAAAGCCAAGCGGTATAAGATGAAGACTGAAGGACGTGAGTTCACGGCCGCACAGTTGCTCCATCGCTATGAACATTGGTGCGATGTGTTTCCGCTCGAATCCTTGGAAGATCCTTTTGCCGAGGATGATTGGAAGGCCTGGCGTGAAGCCATGGTTATGTTTCGCCGCCGCCGCTTACCGATCGTGGGGGATGATTTCTTTGTCACGAATGTCGAGCGTCTTGATCGCGGCATTGTCGAAAAAGCCGCGAGCGCGATTTTGATCAAGCTCAACCAGATCGGCACACTTTCCGAGACCGTCGCGGCTATCAACATGGCGCACAAGGCGGATTGGGTCACCTCCATTTCACACCGTTCCGGCGAAACCTCAGACACGCTGATTGCAGATCTCGCGGTCGCATGCGGTTCCGAATACATCAAAACCGGTTCGCTCTCACGCTCCGAACGCGTGGAAAAATACAATCGCTTACTGGAAATCGAAATGGAAATGAAATCGTAGGGGCGTATTGCCTACGTTCGTCGGTTCCGCCAGGTTGAAGCGTCGTGCCATTCTTGCTAACGTCTTGGCATGTCGCGAACCTACCACATCACCACCTACGGTTGCCAGATGAACAAGAACGACAGCGAGCGTATCGCTGGCGTTTTCGCGTTCATGGGGTTTGAGCCTGCCGCGCACGAGTCTGAGGCAGACATTATCGTGGTGAACACGTGCAGTGTTCGTCAGTCTGCGGAAGAACGCATTTTTGGTTCACAAGAAAAATATCTTGAGTACAAACGCGTACGTCCTGATATGCTGGTGGCGATCACTGGATGTCTTCCTGGTCGCGATAAGCGCAAGGAATTTCTGCCTCGTATGAAGGCCGTGGACCTGTATTTTCCCACCGCAGACATGGTGAAACTGCCGGAATGGATCAGGGAGCTCAGGCCAGGGTGGTTTGATCGTCATGCGGAAGAAGGGGAAAATACGTCGAAGATCCTTCGTCTGACTCAGGGTGACGAGGGGGACTATTTGACGATCCCTCCTCAGCGAACCTCTCCCTTTCAAACTTTTGTCACGATTCAGACCGGATGCAATAAGTATTGCGCGTATTGCGTGGTGCCGTATGCGCGTGGGTTTGAGACGTGCCGGTCCGTCAAAGACGTGCTCGCGGAGTGTCGCGATGCCATTGCCAAAGGCGCGGTTGAGCTCACGCTTCTTGGTCAATCTGTGAACTCCTTCCGGGCATCTGATCCAGAGACATTCGCCAAAGAAAACCCGTTTCATGATCATTTCGCGGCCTTGCTTTGGGAAGTGAACCAACTACCAGGTTTGGAGCGGCTGCAGTGGACATCCGCACACCCCATGTCCATGACAGACGAGGTGATCGCGGCGCTCGCACTTCCAAAGCAAGCGAACTTCCTGCACTTGCCTGTGCAATCTGGAAGCGATGAGGTTTTGCGCCGCATGAATCGCAAATACACGCGCGAGCAGTATCTGGAGATTATGCGAAAGATCAAAGAAGCGCGGCCTGGCATGGCGCTTGGCACGGACATCATCGTTGGATTCCCGGGTGAGACTGACGAGCAATTCGAGGAAACGCTTTCGCTGTATCGTGAGGTGGGGTTTGATATCTCCTACAATGCGCAGTATTCGCCGCGGTCTGGTACATTGGCATGGAAGATATTTCCAGATGACGTGTCCAAGGAGGAGAAGCGTGGGCGATGGGACAAGCTTCAAGAAGTGATGTCGGAAATCGTGCTCCAAAAAAACCAGGCGTTTCAAGGCAAAGAGGTGGCCGTATTAGTCGAGCGAGTCGAAAAGGGAATGGCGTCTGGAAACTCTGCGGAAATGAAGCTCGTGCAGTTTCCATGTGAAGACGCGTCTCTCGTCGGCAAGATCGTGGGCGTGAAGGTCGTGGACGCGCAGGCGTGGGTACTACGAGCCACCTCACCCCAGCCCTCTCCTTCGTAAGGAGAGGGAGTCGGATCCCGTGTTTATGCTTCCTCATATTCTCTGCATTGTTGGTCCTACTTCATCCGGTAAAACCGCGATGGGGTTGCGATTGGCTAAGGAACGCAACGGGGAGATTATCAATGCCGATGCGCGGCAGGTGTATCGTGGGTTTGATATTGGCACAGGCAAGCCAAAGGGGGAGTGGAAAGAGGGTGTATATCTTGTGGATGGGGTTGTGCATCACTTGATGGATGATGTGGATCCAATGACCACGATGACAGTCGCAGAATGGCGAGAGCGGGCTTTATCGACGATCCATGACATTGTTCGTCGCGGCAAGCTTCCGATCGTGGTTGGTGGCACAGGGTTGTATGTCCAGGCATTGGTTGATGCGTATGATCTGCCGCACGTGCCTCCGCAAAAAGAGTTGCGTGATCGCTTGGAAAAGATGTCTCTTGAAGAGAGGGTCCATGAGTTGAAGGGGGTTGACCCTCAAGCCGCGTCTGTGGTGGATCTCATGAACCCGCGTCGTGTTCAACGAGCCTTGGAAGTGGCGCTCACGACAGGTCGCTCGTTTGTGGATCAACGTGTGAAAAAGGAGCCGGTCGTGAATGCAGAGATGATCTGTCTCATGCCCTCTCGTGAGGAATTGTATCGTCGAATCGACGCGGCCGTGGACGAGCGCATGGCAGATGGCTGGTTGGATGAAGTGCGTCGCTTACATGATGCAGGTATTCCTTGGGACGCGCCGGCCATGACGTCTATTGGCTATCGAGAGCTTGGAGCGGTTCTTCGAGGCGAGATGTCGCTTGAAGAGGCGACCGTCAAAATCAAGCAAGCTACGCGGCAATATGCGAAGCGGCAGATGACGTGGTTCAAAAAATACGTTCCTGTTTGACGTTTTGCGTTGGCTCAAGCACTATCATGAGGTATGGCCTACTGGCTTATCAAAACAGATCCGCAGGATTATGGGTGGGAAGACCTTTTACGCGAAGGCTCCACATCCTGGACAGGCGTGCGTAATTTTCAGGCACGCAATTTTATGAGTGAAATGAAGGTAGGTGATCTCGTTGTTGTCTATGACGCGGGTGATGATAAAGAGATCCGCGGCATTGCAGAGGTCTCAAAAGAGGCGTATCCAGATCCAACGGCAGAAGAAGGGAAGTGGGTTGCTGTGGATATCAAAGCCGTGAAACCTTGCGGGCGGCCTTTGCATTTTGAAGAGATTCGCAATACCTACGGCCTTTCCGTCATGCCTCTCGTGGAACAGCCGCGCTTGACCGTACATGCTGTGACAGAGCCTCAATGGCAGTCCATTCTAAAATACTCAAAAACAACGCTATGATTCAGACGGCCGTGATCCTTGCCGGAGGAGAAGGCACGCGTCTGCGCCCGGTGACCTATGAAATTCCAAAGCCGCTTGTGCCAGTGCAGGGCAAAGCGATTGCAACATGGCTCGTACGGTTATTTGCGGAACATGGCGTCAAGGAGGTTATCGTGACTATTCCGCCAAAATGGAAGCACGCGTTTGAAGCCTGGCGCGAGGCTTGTTTGGCTATGCTTGATTCCGCACAGCAGATTGAGATCGAACTTTGGGAAGAGCATGAACCTATGGGAACCATGGGCGCGCTTGTGCACCATCTTGGGGAGCGCGTGGGTATGGATCCTGTGCTTGTGACAAACGGTGATGAGCTCAAGGCAGTGGATTTGCACCAATTAGAGACGTTTCATCGTGAACAAAAGAACCATGACCCTCAATATTCTGCGACCATCGCGCTTTTGTCCGTGCCAAATCCGCAAGAGTATGGCGTGGCAGAAATGGAGGGGGATCGCATCGTGAGATTTCATGAAAAACCAGCAGAGCCGCCGTCCTCTTTCATTAGCTCTGGTTTGTATGTGATTGAGCCTCAGATGTTTGCGGAAGTCGATCGTGACAAAAAGTTTCTCATGTTTGAAAAGGACATGTGGCCACGTCTTGCACTTGGGAATCGTCTTGGAGGATGTAAGCTCGATGGACAGTGGTTTGATTGCGGTACGCTCGAGCGTTGGGAAACAGCGATCAAGGAGTGGAGAGGATAGAAGGAGGTTTAGAATCTATCCGTCAAACATGCGATCGTTTTGGTGGCTCGTTATTTGTGTTATACTTTTTCTATGTCGTCCTCTCCTATGCGTGGATCTGTTTCTGTATCGAATAGAGATGTACTTCGTTGGTTCTGGAAGTTTTCGCGAAAATACAAGTGGCTTATCTTGCTCGGCGTTGTTGCGACTGTTTCCGCAGGAGCTATAGAAGCAAGCGTGCCCATCTTATATAAGCGTCTGGTAGATGGATTGGCTAATGCCCCGTCTTCTTTCGTGCTTGAAGCGTTGTTTTTTACGTTGTTATTGATATTGGGATGCAAGGCCACTGCGTTTATTTTGTTTCGTGTCGGTATTCTGACGATTATTTTGGTAGAGCCGCGTGTTATTGAGGACGCTGGCTCTACATCGTTTCATTATGTATTGCGACACGCCTATCAATTTTTTAGCGATGCATTTGCGGGATCTTTGACGCGTAAAATCACTCGGTCAGCCTCTGCCTATGAGCAAATGCTTGACCAGTTGTTTTTCACTATTTTGCCGTTGTGTGTGAACGTGATTGTCGCGATGATGATTTTAGCATGGAGATCGCCGATCATTGCGCTCACGGCTTCAGCTTGGTTTTTTGCGGCGATTGCCTTCAACATTTTTTTCATTCGTTTGATCCAGCCCATTGACGTGGCACGCGCAAAAAAGGATTCAGAAGTTTCTGCGGCCATAACAGATGCCTTTTCAAACAGTATTAATATCAAGCTGTTCGATGGGTATGATTTTGAACAGCATCGTGCGTTGACCATCATGGACGAATGGCGTCGATTGATGATGAAAGGATGGATCAGGGTGGACGTGAGCTTTTTGGTTCAGGGTCTTTTGTTTGTGGCAGTGGAAGGGACAACCATGTATTTTGCCATTCGTTTATGGTCTGCAGGCAAGCTCACAACCGGTGATTTTATTTTGTTGCAAAGCTTACTTACCCTGCTCTTTGCTCGTATTCAAGGCGTCCAGCATATCCTCCGTCGGCTTTTCACGGCGTTTTCTGATGCACGGGAAGCTGTAGAGCTTTTGGAGATGCCGCATGGCGTTATTGATACAAAGAGCGCAAAACCCCTTGTCGTGCGTGCTGGTGGTGCCATAGAATTCGATCACGTAGCATTCAGCTATAAGCAGACACAGCGCATTTTACAAGATTTTTCACTGGCCATTGCGCCTGGTGAACGTGTTGCGTTGGTTGGACCTTCTGGATCAGGTAAATCCACGGTGATTAAAGCGCTCTTCCGTTTTTATGACTTGGATCATGGAAAGATCTCGATTGATGGCCAAAATATTGCACGTGTGACGCAGGATAGCTTGCACGATGCTCTTTCGCTTGTGCCTCAAGATCCTTCGTTGTTCCATCGTTCTCTTAAGGATAATATTCGCTATGGCAAGCGTGACGCAACAGACGCAGAGGTGATCAGGGCCGCAAAGCTTGCGCATTGTCATGAGTTTATTGCGCGTCTTCCTGAAGGCTATGACACGTTCGTGGGTGAGCGTGGTATCAAACTTTCTGGCGGGGAACGTCAGCGCGTGGCTATTGCACGAGCTATTCTGAAGAATGCACCGATCCTTGTATTAGACGAGGCAACGTCCAGTTTAGACTCGGAGTCAGAGTCGTTGATCCAGGATGCGCTGAAAACCCTCATGCAACACAAGACAACCATTGTGATCGCGCATCGTCTCTCCACGATCATGCAGATGGATCGTATTGTGGTGATGAAGGATGGCGTTATCAAGGACATTGGGTCACATGAAGAGCTCTTACAACAGCAAAATGGCCTCTATAAGAAGCTTTGGGATATTCAGGCCGGCGGATTTTTAGTCGAAGAAGGCGAGCGTTAGTGCCGAGGACGGAACCGACGAAATGGACGAGCACCGCCTTGGCCACGTGGTGTTGACGTTCGAGCGGATTGCGGAGGTTCTGGTGCTATCACAATGGGACGAGCCCCATGTAAAGACGGTGATTTTACAATGGGGAGGTAGGAACGGGTGTAGCGTTCAATGTCCTGCACTTCTTTGCGTTGATCTGGCGTGGCAATGGAAATCGCGTGTCCCTTATTGCCTGCACGACCCGTGCGACCAATGCGGTGTACGTAGTCTTCTGCTTGACCAGGAAGGTCAAAATTAATGACAAGTTCGATGTTTTTAACATCAATGCCGCGTGCGGCAATATCTGTGGCAACAAGCACGCGGTATTTGCCATTTTTAAAGCCGTCGAGCGCTTCAATGCGCTGATGGAGTGAGCGGTTGGAATGAATTTCTGTGGACGTGTGTCCCATGGCACGCACGCCTTTTGCCACACGAGTGGCACCGTGTTTCGTGCGTGTGAAAACCAGGACAGATCCGCGATGTTCGGAGAGAATATGATCGAGCAATTGTATTTTTTGTTCCTTGCTTACCACGTAGAGTTCCTGGGTGACATGTTCGGCCGTGGTACCTTGTGGAGCGATCTCAATTTGCACCGGCAGTTTCATGTAGGTGGTTGCGATCTTCACGATGCTGGCGGGCATGGTGGCGCTGAACAACATGGTCTGTCGTTCTTGCGGCATGCTTTGGAGAATGCGCTTGATCTGCGGAGCAAAACCCATATCTAACATGCGGTCTGCTTCGTCCAATACGAGAATACGTACCTCGCGAAGGTCAACAGTGCGCTGTTCAAGGTGGTCAATCAGACGACCAGGAGTGACAACTAGTACGTGCGGCTTTTGTTTGAGCGCTTTGATTTGGTTGTACATGGAAGCGCCGCCAATCAATACAGCGGTGCGCAATCCAATAGGTGTACCGATCTGGCGTAAGACTTCGTCGGCCTGGAGGGCGAGTTCGCGCGTGGGAAGAACCACGAGTCCGCGGCCTTTCACCTGTGCGAGGCGCTGGATAAGAGGTAGGCCAAAAGCCAGGGTTTTGCCTGTGCCCGTTTGAGCAACGCCGATCACGTCTTTGCCTTCATTGGCAATGGGAATGGACTTTTTTTGGATAGGTGTCGGAGTCTCATAGCCTAAACGGCCAAGTACTTCCAAAAGCCGTGGGGCTATACCAAGTCCGTAAAAACCGGATTCCTCAGGAGGAGTTTGTATCATGTTATAGTAGTGTATACGGGATTTTCGATTTCGTCACGTCCAGCGGCTATTCAAGGAGTTGCGGCTGTCATAGTATGAAGATAATGCGTTGAAGAAAGCGACTAAATCATCATCATATTGTATGAACGTACGTCTTGTATCTGCTCTTCTTCTTGCGGTAAGTGCGCTAAGCTTAGCCCCGATAGCTGTTGCGAACGCACAAACAGCCTCTCCAAACTGGACGGCTCCCACTTTTTCGTGTGGTCCTTATATGGACACCTATACGGTCACAGCCCTAGATGGAGCGCCGGGGAGTGGTGTTCGGTGCGTTAAATGGAGTGATGGCTCCCAAACGCGTCGTCAGGTGCCAGCGTTTGCCTGGTACGGAGAGGGAAATTGGCAGGGAAACACCTATCGCCACGTGGGCCAGGCCTTTGTTGGCAAGGGTCGTCCCAACCAGTACCAGGGTTTTGCCTCAGACGTGTATGGGAATGGGGAGGCGTATCAAGGGAACTTTCCTGGCAATCTTGTGATGACGGTGTATGGCAAAGATACGATCGTGGTGGAAGGCGCATGGAGCGAAAAGTGGTCTCGTGTGACAAGCGTGGCCTATCAACCATTGCCCGTGCCCATGACCTGTGGTTCGCTTTTTGAAGAGTATCAAGCCTCTGATGTGAATGCGTATCTCGACAACGAGCGCGATCAAGCAGTGGTTCGCTCAGGATCTGGCGTACGGTGTTTGCTCAAAGTCGGTCGCACAGGCACCACGTGGTTTGGCGCGGGGCACTGGGATGGTAAAGCGTATGCGCATCTTGCAACGGGATCCTCAAAAGGATATGGCGCAAGTGACTTTTGCGCGAATAATGGAGATTACTGCGGTAATTTTCGTTACGGAGCCATACGAAAGCAGTATTCTTCCGTTCACCGTGCTCCTGTGATTCATGGTTGGAACGAGGTGTGGGAAAAAACAGCATTACGTCAACGATAAAATGATGCAGAAAATGCCTCAGCTATTGCTGGGGTGTTTTTTATTGTTCGTATGAGCTGTTTTGAGATATAATGGAAGGCGTGACGAAAATAATGAGTGTCCATTATTATTTATTGTCGGCATTGCCGGCCTTGTTTTGTGCATAAGAATACGCAGATCGTCGTCATCGGGATTGCTGTTGTGCTCGTGATTGGCGGCACAGTGATCGGTGTGATGCGTTGGCGTGAACAACGCAGAATTGAACAGTTTTTGCGAGGTGCTTATCCCGGTGATAGCGCGTTATTGGAAAAACTCACGGGCGATCGTGGATTAGCCCAATCTTTGATGCAGGAGCTTGCGAAACAAGCCGCACAAGAAGAAGCACAACAAATCGCAGAGCAGGTAACACAGGAAGGAAGGACGCCAGAAGAGATTTTTCGTCTTACAGAGGAAATGTCTGCGTATGACACGAATTCGACGATGATCACGCAACAAGTGAAGGCTTTGCTCCAAAGTGTTTTTGGACAGGCAAAAGTTGTTTCCTTGTCCACGGGACTCTTTGGATTGGCAGGAGCAGGTTCTGGGATCGTGGAATGCGTAGTTCCTCGTGCGATAACAGCAGAGGATGTGGGACGGCTGACAAAGTGGTTTACAGATCAAGGGTTGCCTGTTCTTCAGAGCGGCGTTCAGGATGGGCAGGGCAGTGTCATGGCTGGCACAAACGCGTCGGGCGTCTATACCATGGGGTTTGCGATTGGCGATCAAAAGATCACGGTGACCGTTGTGCGTGCGCAGTAGGGTGTTTCCTTGAAAAAGAGCTGGTTCGGGCTTCTCTTGCGCAGAGCCTTGTATTATACTAGCAGTGATCCTCATTATGTTTCCGTTCTTTTGGAAAAAGAAAAAAATCGCTGGGAAGGGAGTCCCTACGGATATTGATTGGGATGCTGTTTTGGAGCGTTTGCCACTTTTGATTACGCAAATGGATCGTGCTGGGCATTTTACGCACTGGAACGCCTATGCAGAGAAAATGACCGGGTATTCCGCGAAAGAAGTGATTGGCAAAATGGGGCCAGATGATTTTCATCCGCGTGGTGAGCCCGCGCGTATTAAGAAGGCGGTATGGAGTAAAGGGAAATGGGGCGGGGATGTTTCGTGGAAACGTAAAGATGGGAAGGTCACCCGTGTACGCGTGAGCGTTGTTGCGGCAGATGCCCCAGGGATGGCAAAGAATATTGTTGGATGCGTGCAAAATATTGATGAACAGAAACATTTGAACGAGGCGCTCATGCATGAGCGTGATCTTTCCCAGAGCTATCTTTCATTGGTGGGTGTGATGGTTGTGGCGTTAGACACGCATGGGCGCATCGTATTTTTGAATGAAAAAGCGGCCTCGATTTTGCATATTTCCGTTGCAAAAGCAAAAGGGTTGTCTTGGTTTAAAACCTTTATTCCTGCAGATATACGAGAACGGGTTGAGCAAGTCTACTTGCAGATAATCGGCGGCAAAGAAAAATTGCGAGAATATTATGATAATAACGTTCTCACGACAAAAGGCGAGCAAAGACTGATTGCTTGGCATAATGCCTTGCTTCGTGATGAAAACGGGAAGGTGATTGGTACGATCAGTGCGGGCGATGATGTGACGGAACGCCGAAAAACAGAGCAAGTTCTTGCAGAGGAACGTCTGATGTTTGTCGATGGTCCCAGTGTGGTATTCAAGTGGAAAAATGCCTCTGGTTGGCCAGTGGAGTACGTTTCTCCAAATGTTTTGGTACGCTTTGGATATAAGCAACAGCAGTTTCTTTCTGGCGAGGTTGCGTACGCGGCGATTATTCATCCAGATGATGGTGCGCGTGTCGAGCAAGAGGTTAAGAAGTATAGCCTCTCTAAGACAACAGCCTATTTTTCACAAGCGTATCGGATACGTCGGGCAGATGGCATCTATCGCTGGGTATTTGATTTTACGACGATTGTACGCGATACAAAAGGCGCAATTACGCATTATCTCGGATATGTTCAGGATATTACAGAGCAAAAGGAAAATGAACGACGGTTAGAGGAGAGCGAACAGCGTTTCCGAAAAGTATTTGAAAACGCGAGTATTGGTTTTGCATTGGTAAGGAAAGACGGAAAGTTTTTAGAATGTAATGATGCTTTGGCAACCTTGTGGGGATATTCAAAAAAGGAAATAAGTCGCCTGTCTATTGCGTCCGTCACTCTTCCGGATGAGCTTGAGCGCAACCGTAAGGCTCTTGGCGAGCTTGCAAAAGGCGAGAAAGATGTCTATCGCGTTGAAAAAATCTATATTCGAAAAAACGGTGATGAAATATGGTGCCACACCATTGCTGTGCCAATCTTTGATGAGAAAAAGAATTTTCTCTATTTTGTGGCACTCATTGAGGACGTTACAGAACAAAAGCGAACGGAGCAGATTGTTCAGCGAGAAAAAGAAAAGTTTCGTTCTCTCGTTGATAACTCGTTACAGGGCATTGTTATTGCCACAGGATTTCCTCCAAAAATCCAATTTGCGAACGAACGCTTGGCACAGATTCTCGGCTATTCGGTAAAGGAGCTCATGTCTTTTTCTTCAAAGAAAATACAGGAACTTGTCTATGTTGAAGACCGGGAGTTGTTCTTTAAAAATTATCAAGTGCGTTTACAGGGGGCTCGGCTGGCTCCCAGCTATGAATTTCGTGTGGTGCATAAAGATGGGCGGACACGATGGATAGAGCTTTTCTCAACAAAGATTGATTACGAAGGCAAACCAGCTATTCAAACCGCGTTTTTAGATATTACAAAACGCAAAGCACTTGAGGAGTATCTCCGATTATCAGAGTCGCGTTTTCATAAGATATTCGATAGTACGCCCGATGGGATGCTCTTGCTTGACCTTGGTTCAGGGCGCATTTCTGATGTGAATCCTGCATTTGTAAAGCTTGTTGGTCATGCACGAGACTCCATGATTGGGCGTACGCCATGGGATGTGGGTTTTTTTCAGGATGTGGAAAAGGCAAAAACAGCGTTTTTTTCTTTGCAGAAAACCGGGCATGAACACTGCGAATTAGATCTGCTGACAAAACAAAATACCGTATTGATAGCGGAATTTACAAGCGGTACCTACCCCATTAATGGGACAGTAAACGCTTTTTGTACGGTACGTGATGTGACGGCCCTTCGTCATTCTCAGCGGGAACTAAAAGACGAGCGTGATAAATTCGATACGCTGTTGAGTAACATCGGTGAGGGCGTGATTGCGATTGATCAGGATCGTCGTATTGTGTATGCCAATAATCGTGTGGCGCAGTTACTTGGATGGCGCGTGCAAGACATTGTCGGGAAGTCGTATCAAACCATTTGGCGCGTGACCAGTGAAGCGGGCGTCACGCTTGAAAAGAAACTACGACCTATTGAGTTGGCTTTGGTTTCAGGTGAGCCTATTGTCACGGAGCTGAAAGACCATTATTTTTACACGCACAAAGACGGTAGTCATTTTCCTGTCATCATTACAGCCACACCCATTAAACAACAGGGGAAAACCATGGGCGTCATCGTGATATTCCGCGATGTGACGCATGAGTTTGGCGTGGATAAGATGAAAAATGAGTTCGTTTCCCTAGCGAGTCATCAGTTGCGTACCCCTATCACGAGTATCCAATGGAATACAGAGGTACTGATGAGTGGGCATGTTGGTGCTTTGTCGCGGGAGCAAATGAGTATTGTGCAGGAGCTGTATCAAAGTAACAGTCGCATGATTGATTTGGTGAATTCACTCCTGAACGTTTCTCGGCTAGAGAGCGGCGTTTTTGGAGTTGAGCCAGAGCCAATTTTGAGTCAAGATGTCGTTGAGGCTGTTGTTTCGGATCTGTATCCAGATATCCATAAGAAGTCATTGAAGGTTGAGATGGATATAGACGCAAAGGTTCAAGAAATACGTTTGGATAAAAAATTACTACGTATTATTGTAGAAAATCTCATCACGAATGCTGTGAGATATAGCCATGAAAAAGGCGGCATTCATATACGATTACACCAAGAAGGAAAGAAATTGTATTTTTCGGTGAAGGACCAGGGAATTGGTATCCCGTTTGCACAGCAAAAATTGATTTTTCAAAAAATGTATCGAGCGGATAACGCTCAGCAATACTATGCAGGAGGATCAGGGCTTGGTTTGTATATTGTGAAGTTGATTCTTGATCAGGTTGGAGGTACGATTACGTTCGAGTCTGAAGAGGGGAAGGGTTCCACGTTTACGGTTGCGCTCCCGATCAAAGGCATGGAACCACGGAAAGGAAGTAAACCTTTAGTATAACGTTCTATTTTTACGCTTTATGAAAGACGAGTTATCTAAAAAGAAAAATCATAATATCGTGATCTTGGTAGAAGATGATGAGGCGATTGTGAAGGTGCTCATGCTTCGTATGCGACAAGAGTCCATGAATGTGGTGCTTGCTCGCGATGGGGAAGAAGGGCTTGAAGCTTGCGAAAAACATCGTCCGTCATTAGTGTTGCTCGATTTGATCATGCCAAAGATGGATGGCATTACCATGCTGAAGGAATTGCGTGAAAAGCCTTGGGGTAAAAAGATTCCGGTCATTGTCCTCACGAATCTTACGCATCCAGAAAAAGAAGCCGAGGCAAAGGCTCTGCATGTGTTGGACTACATTGTGAAAACAGATATCGAAATCAACGCATTGATTGAGAGGATCAAAACAATCATCAAATAGTGTCTGATTTTACCGCACGAACAATCGCGTCGTAGAGCTCGCCTCTGCCTGCTGATGTGACGGCAGAGTGCGGAAAAATAGTAATGCCCTCAAATTGTGCGCGCAATTGCGCAAGAGCTTTTTCAAGCTCTGTACGAGAAAGTTTGTCTATTTTATTCGCGACGATAAAGAAGGGGATGCGCAGGTCCTGGAGAAGCCCGATGAGTTGCAGATCGTCCTCTGTTGGGCCTATGCGACAGTCAATGATAACAATGGCTAGGCATAAAAGTTCCGAGGTACGCACGTAACCATCGATAAGGGCAAAGAGCTGGTCTCTGTCTTCTTTTGAGCCTTTGGCAAAGCCGTATCCAGGCAGATCCACGAGATGAAATTGGCCTGCCACGTCAAAGATATTGATGAGCTTTGTTCTTCCTGGTTTTGCGCTCGTGTGAGCCAAATCCTTCTTGTTTGTGAGCGAATTGATCAGCGAGGATTTTCCTGCGTTCGATCGACTAAAAAACGCCACCTGATTCAGCCCTTCTTTGGGCAAAATGGTAGGATCTGCGTAGCTACGGACAAAGGTGGATTGCATAAAAACACTCTAGCACACCTCCGCTAAACTACCCATGGCTAGCGCTTAATGGTCGTATTTGGCAGTCTTTCAGCAATAGTCGCGAGATCTTGCTCTGCGTAAGGATTGCCAGACACGTCAAGTACGCGTAGTTGTGTCAGGTTTCCTAATTCTAGCGGCAGACCCGTTAAGCGGTTATTTGCCACGTTGAGAGTCTCAAGCTTTTTCAACTGTCCCAGTTCTGCTGGTAAGCCTGTCAAACGATTGTTGCTAAGGTCGAGATGCACGAGTTGGCGTAGTTGCCCTATTTGGGACGGAGGTGCGCCAGTGAGTTGATTTTGTGCAAGATTCAGCGTCACAAGGTTTGTTTGCGCAACAACATACATCGGAAATTGGGCGAGTCCTTGGTTTTTCAGGTCGAGAGTTGTGGATGAGTCTACTTGCGCAGGTTCGGTCCTCGGCGTGTTTTGCGTATCTGCGCATCCAGCACCAAACACGATAAAACACACGAGAAAGCCAATAAGAGGATAGTTCATAAGGGAACCATAGCACAGAGGCCCCTAAAGGAGGAGGGTGGGCACTGTGCATGTCGTGTTTTGGACAGGACGCGGTGACTGGGTTAGTCTTCGTGCATGAGACTTTATCTTGTGCGTCATGGAATGAGCGTGCTGAATGAACAGCGTATCCATCAGCAAAGCTCAACGCCTTTATCGGATAAGGGCTTATTGCAAGCTACATTGCTCGCAGAGCGCTTTCGGACCATCCCTGTGGACGTTGTGCTGTCTAGCCACTATCGTCGTGCACAACACACGGCAGAGATTATTGCGGAGGCTATGGGGAAAACCGTGGAGATTTCGCCTATATTACATGAGGCAAAACGTCCAACGATTTTGCAGGGTAAACGATACGATGATCCGGAATCTCTTTCTATTCGAGCGCTGATTCAGGAAAAGAGTAACGATCCAGATTGGCATTATTCAGACGAAGAGAATATTACGGACTGCCAGAAACGGGCGCAGGAGTTTTTGCGGCTTTTAGATGGTCGGCAAGAGGAAAACATTCTTGCGGTGACGCACAGCACATTTTTACACATGATTATTGCTGTTATGCTGTACGATGGAGAAGTGGATCCCGCGATTTTTTCGAAGCATCTTTCGTTTTATATTGCGGCAAATACAGGCGTGACGATTTGCGAAAAAGAGAAAGGAGGATCGTGGAAGCTCCTCACGTGGAGTGACCAGGCGCATTTAGGAGAGTAGCGAGCTGTCGATAACATAAAACACTTGGACTAGTTCCAAGTGTTTTATGAGGGAATACTATCGGCGACTGCGTGTTTTTGGTGGCTCCAAAAGGTAGGCTTTGACTTTCTCGACGAGCTCCATGACCGGGTGTTGTACTTTTACGAAATAGTCCACAGCGCCAAGGGCCAGGGTGCGTTTGATGTCTTCGTCTGAATCAAGATTGGAAATGATGATGGTGGGGACGTTTTTGAGCTTGGGGTCATTTTTCATCTCTTCCAGAACCGCAAAACCATCTTTTTTAGGCAAGATGAGATCAAGAAGTACGAGATCCGGCAGGGGTTCGCTGGATTGGAGTTTTGCCATGGCAATCTCTCCGTCTGCGGCAACTTCTGTTTCAAAATCCGCCCGTTCAAACTCTATTCTCAGGACTTCTGACAGGGCGATCTCGTCCTCCACGATCAGTATTTTCATAGGTATTATTTGCGATTAGCGCGTTTTTTCTCCGGAATGTTTTCCACTCCTTCGGGAAGATAGTACTTCATCTTCTGCACGCGCGCAAGAACCTGCTTGAGCTGATACTGGATCGTTGCCGTACTGCTCATATTGAGGGTTTTTCCGCCCTCGGCCTTCGCCAGCGCTTCCTTGAGCTGTTGCTCAAGCTCTGTTAAGAAACTGTAGATATCCCGTTTTGCGATAAGGGTGCGCCATCCCATGCGTTGTTCGCCCTTGAGCTGAAGGTAGCGGCCTGCGCCAAAGGCAATGATCAGGGCAAGGAGAACAGCAAAGAGAAAGACGCTGGAGGTTATGCCAATACCGGCTATCGTCAGCAGTGGCCGCTGGTCTACAGAGATATTTTCTGAAAAAACCGTTTCGCTTATGGCTTCTCGATCATTTTGTGCAACGACTTCTATTTTGTAGGTGCCTTTTTTCAGAGGGAGATCAAAGACAGTTTTCCAGTTGCCTTGTGTATCCGGCTCTACACTTTGCGAAGTGATGAGCTCTCCGGACGTTGCACGTAATGCGAGCCAGACCGTGACGCCTTGTTCTGCTGTGCCAGCCGCTTCCAATTTCCCTTCGCCGATATACACATTTTGCGTCCAGCTCGTGAGGGTCGGTGAGGCAATAGGCAACACCTGAAGGGTGATGGTGTTTTCTGCGGTATTGCCCGCAAGGTCACGCGCCTCAATACGAACGGTATGTACGCCGAGGTTGAGCAGTGGAAGGGTTGTTGTTGCTTCTTTGACCGTGTAGGGAGCGTCCGTATCAATGGTAATGGTGTAGGAATCAATCCCGGAGAGTCTATCTTCTCCACCGAGGGCCAGGGTTGGTTTTCGTGTTTCTGCGGTAAACCCATCCAGAGCGCGTACCTGTAAAATCGAAGGCGCAACTGTATCAATCGCTAAGCGGACATGCGTCGTTTCGCCCCAGCCGATATTGTTTTTGAAACGCATGTGAAGATACCAGATGCCGTCCTCCCTAATGTCAAAGAATTTGTTATCGAAGAGACCTTCGGATTTCTGCGGGATGGTTTTTGGATTTTTGTCCAACGCACTCGCGACGGCGCTGATATCAGTCGGAAGAGGCCAGGAAACTAAGAATTGCCCACGCGTGTTGTACCATTTTTGATCGTCAGGAAAGAGCGGGATCGTGAGTTTTGGTTTTGCGGGGCTTTGTGCGGCAATCGTGGGTTTTCTCACGATTTGTACGAGCGGTGGAGGCGTTGAGGGCACCGCTGGCTGTGTAGATGAGGTGCTTGGTGCGAGTCCGCCCGCATCTATGGTCGCGCCTCGCATGCTCGTGAGGACATTTGTGCCATTGCCATCACTTGCCGTGATTGCGGCATTAGTCAGAGTGAGCGGAATAGAGCCCGCGGCCTTCACCTTAAAAGCAATGGAGAGGAGACGAAGGGATTTGCCGCTCAGCCCTGTTGCAGAACCGCCAATAAAGGAGACGCTTCCGGCTTCATTGGAAAACGATGGGCCATCAAGCCAGTAATTGAGCACAGAGGCGCCTGAATTCAGTGACACAACCTCTACAAGGGTGTTGGGAAAGAGGACCTCTGCTTGGATCGCATTCGTACCCACATCTTCTGTATCCGTGAAGACGGTAGCGGTAAACGTGTCGCCTACAGGAACAGCATAGCGATCTGGAAGCACGTAGAGGGTTGCCGCTTTTGCCTGTGTGGCAAGGGACAGCCCAAGGACACACGCAAGCGAGAGAAGGAGGTGTTTGATCATAGGAGTTATGGTTTACGTAGGGCTTGAATGATAATGGCGAAATCGGCAATGTCTGTTTTTCCATCGCCGTTCAAATCAATATCTTTGCGAAGTGCTGGATTTGTAGAGCGCCATTTTGCATTGAAGATATTCCAGTCAAGCAAATCTACGCGACCATCGCCATTGAGGTCGGTTCTGGTGTTGAAGAGTCGTGAGACCGTAAAGGATTTTTGAAGGGAGTAATCGCTGACACGTGCATCATTCGTTGTCTCGCGAATGCGTACCGTGTGATTACCCAGTGCGAGATTAAAGGTTGGAACAAGTACGGTGTAGATGCCCTTGTCGGAAACAGGTGCCTGCACATTGACGATGCGTCCATCCACAGAAACCTCAGCAGTACTGCCTGGAGTGGCATTACCCGTGACTCTTGCCGCGGCGCCTTTTGTGACAGTGGAGCGTTGGAGGCTGATAGTGGGGGGAACGATCACTGTACGTGAAATCGGTGTCTCAGTGTCTTCTGGAATGGTCACGAACGAGACCGGAGAGAGTCTGCCCTGTTGGTCTGAAACACGGATACCGTACGTTTTTCCACTAATATCGCCCGTGAGATTGAAGACGAATGCGCCCTCGGGATCTGTGATGGTTTCTTCTTTGACTGTCACGAGCGAGCTTCCTTGGCTTTCAGAAAAGCGTACCTTTCCTGCTGGATAAGCTCTTCCAGTGAGCGTAAATGGTGCTGTTGGAGCGGAAACCGTCGGAAGATTGACGATCACGTCTTGTGAACCTCCGCCAATAAGACCTCCCGTGGGCGGAGCATCGGAAAAGGTGAGAACATGCACGGCGCTTACATTCAATCCAGTGGATTGTGTATCAGAAAGAGTGAGGTTCACGCTTTGTGAAGTTGAGGCATTGACGATCGAGGTTCCAATGCCATTCACCACGTCTACGAGCCCACCGCCGGTTGCTGTTCCGGAGAGGACAAGTGTTACATCGTTTTGATAGGCCGTAGCTAGATTGCCAGAATTATCTTCTGCGCGGATCGTTATGGTCACAGGAGTGCCGACGGTTGCCGTTGAAGCGGCTTGAATAGCAAATCGTGTTGCTGTTTGTGCGGCGGGATTAACGGTGACCGCGTCAGTGCCGTCGTCGATATTCGTGGCTCCGTCTGGCGCCGAAGAGTTGTCAGAGGCAGTGATGGTCCAGGTTCCTTCGACTTCATCGTAATACCAGAAGTTTGCGGAAGATTGGTTATTCGGGACCGTGATAGATGAGATGGATGATCCGCCAACAGATGTGGGGAAGAAAGCGGCAGTTGTTCCGGTGGAATTTGTGAAGAGATACGCCGTATCGGCATTCAGAATCACCAGGTTGTCATAGGCATCCTTGCGCGTCACGGTATAGCCGAGGCGCGAGTCCACGGTCATGACGCCAGGATCGCTCAATGTAAACTTGGCTGTTGCGCCTGGACTGACGGTAAGGACATCGGTCGCGTTGGTCGCTCCTGTTGTTGTGGCAGTGACGGTCCAGCTTCCCGCGTGCTCATCATAGTACCAAACATCGGCAGTGGAGTTGCCATTGGAAATGATGTGAGAAGTAATGGCTAGGCCATCGACAGCAGAATCAAAGAATCGGGCCGAAGAACCGGTAGAGTTCGTCGTAAGGGTGATGTCTGTATTGCCATTAGTTACTTGATTCCCGTATTGATCTTTACGGGTAACGGTATAAGCCGCACGCGATCCTGCGGTGATAGTACTTACATCTGTAAATGTGAGCTGGGAGACGGCGCCGGGGGCAAAAGCAACATTTTGTGTGGAACTCACGTTGAGGCCTGTTCCCTCTGTATCGCTTAAGGTAAGGGTCACGGTTTCTGCGAGGGTGTCTGATACGGCTCGGGTGCCAACGCCGTTTATGATGTCAACAACGCCGCCTCCTGTGGCAGAACCTGAGACGTAAAGGCGAACATCTTGTTGTATGGTTGAGTCAATGCTTCCACTACCATCCACAGCTCTGACGGTCACGGTAATGGGCGCGTCAACGGTGCCGTCTGTTGGGTCAATAATGACAAAGCGGTCTGCCACAATAGGCGCGGCTGAAACAGCAACGGCATCAGCCGCATCATCGATTCCCGCGGCTCCGTCAGCGGCAGAGGCGTTGTCTGAGGCAGTGACGATCCAATTACCTGCGGCGTCATCAAAATACCAGGCATTTCCTGTTGATTGCGTGTTGGCAATGGTGACGGACGTGATTATTGCACCACCAGAGTTCGCATCGTAAAACTTGGCATTTCCGCCGCTCGAGTTTGTGTAGAGATAGACAGTGTCGCTTCCAGAAGTGACGAGATTGCTAAAGGCGTCTTTGCGGGTGATCGTGTATCCGAGGCGCGTTCCTACAGACATGTCACCTGGGTCACTGATAAGGAATAGAGCTGTCGAAGAAGCCGTTACAGCAACAGAGTCTACAGCATCAGCAATACCCGCGGCGCCATCTCCGCCAGAAGCGTTGTCTGAAGCAACGATGGACCAATTGCCAACAAGATCATCGTAGTACCAGATATTTGCCGTAGAAGTGCCACTGCCAATCGTTGCGGAGGAGATGGTCACGCCGCCGCTCTCTGCATTGTAAAAGGCTTTATTAGCACCGGTTGAATTGCTAAAGAGGTACAGCGTGTCACTTCCCGTGGTCACCATGTTCCCAAAGGAGTCTTGACGTGTCACGGCATAGCCGAGTCGCGCACCCGCAACCATGCCTCCTGGATCAGTGATGGCAAACTGTGATGTTGATCCTCCGGTAACGATGACAGCGTCTGTTGCATCAATCACACCAACAGCGCCATCAGGACTCGTGAAATCGTCAGAGATGGTGATGGTCCAGTTTCCTGCGAGCTCATCGTAGTACCAAAAACTTGCCGTTGAGGTGCCATTGCCAATGGCAAGCGAGGTAAAAGCAGATCCACCGCTGGCGGCATTGTAAAAGGCTTTGTTTACGCCTGTGGAATTGCTGTAAAGATAAAAGGTTTCACTGACATTGGTCACGAGGTTTCCGAAGATATCTTTGCGCGTGGCAAGATATCCAAGGCGTGAACCAGCGGTCATGTTGCCTGGATTGGTCAAAAAGAGCTCGCTTGTCATGCCGGGATTCACGGTGACGGCGTCTGTGTCGTCTATTACGCCCGTGGCACCATCTGGTGCTGAGGCATTGTCTGAAGCGGTGATGGTCCAGGTACCAACCAGATCATCATAATACCAAGCGCTTGCTGTGGAGGTGCCGTCGCCAATCAGAACGGAGGTGATAGTCGAGCCTCCGGTAGAAGCGCTGTGGAAGGCTTTATTCGCACCGGTTGAGTTGCTATAGAGGTAAACCGTGTTGCTTCCAGTGAGAACGCTGTTGCCATAGGCGTCTTGTCTTGAAACAAGGTAGCCAAGGCGCGTACCAGCAGTCATGTTGCCTGGATCATCCAGCGTGACCTGCGCAAATGCACCTGCGCTCACTGTGATGCTATCCGTAGCATCGTCAATGCCCGTTGTTCCATCTGGCGCAGAGGCGTTATCTGAAGCCGTGATGGTCCAGGTGCCTGCGAGCTGATCTTCATACCAGACCATGAGGGTCGACGTGCCGACAGGGATCGTAAACGCTGTGGAAGTCACGTTTCCACTGGCTGTAGTATAAAACTCTGCGGCTGATCCAGATGAATTGGAATAGAGGTAGACGGTCTCTTCAGAGGAGGTGACGAAGTTGCCAAATGGATCTTTGCGCGTCACAAGATAGCCTGCGCGACTGCCTGCGCTGATATTGCCCGGATCGCTTAAGAGAAATTCGGATGTACCGGCTGGTGTGATATTTACCGTGTCTGTTGCATCATCAATGCCGGTCGTGCCATCTGGTGCAGAGGCATTGTCTGAAGCAGTGATGGTCCAGGTACCAACTTGTTCGTCATAATACCAGGCTGTTGCCGTAGATGTCCCATTCACAATAGACACGGACGTGATAGGGGATCCGCCGCTTTCTGCCGCGTAAAATGCTTTGTTGACTCCGGTTGAATTGCTGTAGAGATATACGGTGTTGCTTCCTGAAGTGACGTTGTTGCCATACGCGTCCTGTCTTGAGATCAGGTAGCCAAGCCGCGTGCCAGCAGAAACGTTCCCTGGATCATTGAGAAGGAAGACGCTCGTAGCTCCTGGGCTGATCGTGACCGTATCCGTTGCATCGATAATGCCTGTTGCGCCGTCTGGAGTAGAAGCATTGTCTGAAGCAGTGATGGTCCAGGCACCGGCAAGTTCGTCATAGGACCAGAACGTACCCGTAGAGGTGCTATCACCAATCACAAGGGAGGTGATGACAGAGCCGCCGCTTGCCGCATCATAAAAGGCTTTATTTGCACCGGTGGAGTTGCTGTAGAGGTAAACGGTGTTGCTTCCTGTTGTGATCGCATTCCCGTAAATGTCTTGGCGGGATACAGAGTAACCAAGCCGTGTGCCTGCTGTAGTATTACCAGGATTTGTGAGCACGAATTGAGCGACTGCACCGCCGGCGACCGTGATCGCGTCGTTCGCATCATCAATACCAATGGCGCCATCTGGAGAAGATGCGTTATCGGAAGCTGTCACGGTCCAAGAGCCTGCAAGGTCATCGTAATACCAGATACTAGCCGTAGAAGCGCCATCGTTTATTGTGATGGATGTTACAGGGGAGCCGCCACTCGCAACGTTGTAAAAAGCTTTGTTTGAGCCGGTTGAATTCCCAGAAAAGTAGACGGTCGTTGATCCTGTAGTGACGGCATTTCCGGATTGATCTTTTCGCGTCACGATATACTCAGCGCGATTTCCTGCGGAGATATTTCCAGGATCATTGAGCGTGAATTGCGAAGGAGGACCTGAAGCGAAAACAACGTTTTGGGTAGACGCGACGTTCAAGCCTGTACTTGAGGTGTCAGAAAGAGATAGCTCGACAGTTTCTACGACGGTGTTGGAAAGTGCTTTTGTGCCTACGCCATTGATGATATTCACGAGTCCTTCGCCTGTGGCAGAGCCTGATGCAACCAGTGTCACGTCGTTTTGATAGTCTGTCGCAATATTTCCAAGGTCGTCTGTGGCTTGCACGGTTACGACGATGGGAGCATCTACGGTTCCGTCGGTAGGATCAACGATTACAAAGCGCGTCGCTTGTGGTGTGACCGTGATCGTGGGAGAGGTGAGAACAGACGTCAGGGTCCCTGCGTCAGATGCACGTGATTGTGTGGTGAACGTGTAGACGCCTGGAGTGGAGGGCGCGGTCGCACCACTTGTGCCTCCGCCAGAACCGTAGGTGATCGTAGCGGTTTGAGTATTCGCCAGCGATAAAATGCGCGCATTGATCGCTACTCCGCCGGGGAAAGTGGGTGAACCTGGGCCAATCAACACATCGTCAAGATAGATCGTGGCGGCGCCAATATCCGTGGCGTACTGGATTCCGTAACTGCTGACAGATGTGCGCGTACCTGAGAGTGCCAGCTTCTGGAACGTCCACGTATTCGCAGAAAGTGCACCGATGTTGATCGAGGCGATCGGACTTGTGAGATCTGAAGCGCTACTATATTCAAATTTCAGTTGTCCGGCCGTTGTGGGTACAGTAGATCGTATCCAAAATCCGACGGTAGTATAGGCAGACCAATTCTGTGCAGAACCGAATGTTTCGTACCACTGGTCCCCAGCCGCGGCTGTCGCGCCTATGATGTTTTTTAGTGATGCGCTATTTTCGTGAAAGACTGTTGTATCGGTCGATAGAGTCTGCACCGTCCCCGCAGAAGTCGCCCAGCCCGTGGTGGAATTACCTGCGTCAAGTTGTTTTCCGATGGCGTCAATATCCAAAGTGAATGCGCCCTTATCAACCTGCTGTCGAAAACCGTACGATCTGGCAGTACCAGAATTAGGCGCGGTCAGCGTTACGTACGTCCAGGTATTTGCTGAAATCGCCGGCAAATTGATGGTATCAAGCACGGAAGCGAGATTGGAGCTATTATCGTCCACAAAAGCAAAGTCACCGGCGGCTAGTGCTACCGAGGGTCTGATCCAAAAGGTGACAGTTGTCCCCGGACCTAATGTGATGATGCCACCTTCATTGTCAAAGCAATCTCCGCTGGTTCCTATTCCAGCGCTTGCTGCATAGGTACACCGTGCCGCGCCCGTACCTTCCATGAAATTGCCGGCTGTCGTTAATACCGAACGCGTAATGCCTCCATCTGAGCTCCAGCCGGTCACAGCATCTGCGGCGTCAAATATCTTGGAAATCGAATCTACTTTTAGCGTCGCGGCGCCAACATCACTCGTGTTTCTAAAACCGTAGGAGAGTTGAGAGGCTCTTGACGCCCCAAGGGTAACAGAAGAATAGGTCCAGGTGTTTGCCGTCAGGGCTGGTATGGCAAGTGTGTCGAGGGGGGTGCCGAGATTAGCGAGGTTACTGTCTTGCCAAGAAAAGGCTCCACTTGCGGTATTGACGCTGGATTTTAACCAAAAACCGATTCTATCAGCTGTATTACCGTTGTTTGTGCCCCAATTTGTCGCTCCACCGTAATTGTAATACCACTGCTCATTTGCCGCGGCCGAAGCTGTGATGGTGTTGGAAAGTGATGCCGTGCCTTCTTGCTTGTCAGCTGTATCAGCTAAGAGCGTCATGTGGGTGGTCGTTGTCCAATTGGTTGTGGCATCAAGTGCGTTTACCACGTTCGCCATGGTTCCCGCGGACGAGCTGATTGTGGTGTATCCGGCGACGCCGGCTGTGCCTTGTGGAGCGCTCCAACCAGACGGAACCGCAACGGATAACTCGCCGCTATCCATGGTCTCCGTGGCGGTAAAGGTAAACGTGTGCGTGTTTCCTGTGGAGTTTGCTTCCGTGGAAGTGGGCGTCACGGTACTTGTGCCTGACCCATCCGCGGCTTTGAGGCTGTGGACTACGGCGAAAAATGCCGTAAGGCTGATGAGGGCGACACTGCATGCTCCAATGATATGAACATGCTTCTTCTGGTAAAAAGGGCGTTGAGATTTTTTCATAAAACGATACGTCACTATGATATCAAAATAGCTGTTTGCTTGCTAGGTGAAGAAAGAGCTATTTATTTTCTTTTTCCGTAAACACGACCAGCCGTTTTGAATAGGCTTTTGCGGTCCTGTCCCATACGCCGGTACAGGTAACGAGATTGAGATGCGCTTTGCCATCGTAGGAGAGAAAAACGCTTGTCGCATCGTCTTTGATGCTGAATGAGCGCTTGGCTCGTACGATGAACACCGTGTTCACGCCACGGTCATCCTCAATGGAGAGCTTGTCACCAATTTTGAGTGTGTCTAATTTTTCAAAAACAGCTTTTTTCCCATACCACCAATCAATATGCCCTGCAATAACAGCACTGCCAATTTGTCCTGGCTTTGGGCCTTGATGATACCAAGCGGTATTAAGCGGACGCGTTGGAGTGCCCATGGATCCATCCGATGAAGTGCCTACATGTTCTACGAGGGCGTTTACGCGGAGTTTTGGTATTTTGATTCGTCTTGGTAAGCCTGATGGAACGATGGCGACAGGGGTTGATTTTTGTGGTGGTTGCGTGGCTTGAACCGTAGCCGTGATCTGTGAAGTATCGCGAGCAAGAGGTGCTGTATAGAAACCTAAAGCAAATCGAACGGAGGCGAAATGAAAAAGGAAGAGCAGGGTAACGAGATAGATTGCTGTAAGAAAAAACGAAACATGTGGAGAGCGACCCTTTGGCAAAAGAGCCGGGCGAGGGGACGCCCGGCTCTTTGCCTTCAGAGAATGTGTGGGGAGAATGCTCACTTGAAGAGATGTTTGCGCTGGGCGACGACGAATGCGAATGCCAGAGCTATAACGACTCCGACAGACCCGGCGATCCAAGCAATGAGGCGGCTATTGGCCCCAAAACCCGTGTTTGGCAATGTTGGGGTTGGTGGGATAAGCGCTGGTGAAAGGACCACGTTTGCAACAGAAACGTCTGTTACGGTTAGACCATTTGCATGGCCAGTCGCGGTCGCGGTATTCAGCGAGGTTGCGGTCAGCTGTTCGCGGCACGTGTAGGTCCATGTCTCATTGACATCGAGCAAGGCGTTGCCGTTTGCATCACCAGCGATGACGAACACAGGACTGCACTTGTCATCAGAAACAGTCACGTTGTTGAGCGCAACGGTTCCTGGGTTCATTACCGTGTAGGTGTAGGTTACGAGTCCGCCTTCTGCTGGAAGGATGATGGGTTCTGGTTTTTTGACAATGTGGATCAATGGTGGCACGGGCGATCCTGCGACGACCACGGTGGCAAGCGCTGTATCAATAGCCGTGAGGCCGTTTGCATGACCCGTTGCGACCACGGTGTTCGTGAGGGTTTGTGGGACGGTCATGGAGCAGGAGTATCTCCATGTTTCCGTTGATTGCAATCGTGCATCACCGTTGGTGTCCCCGGAGACAAACGACATTTGACTGCACTTGTCATCAGCAAGGGTTACACCTGTGAGAGGAACAGTACCTGGGTTTGTGACGGCATAGCTATACGTGACAGTTCCGCCATTGAAGGGAAGGGCGAGTGGGCTTGGGGTTTTCGTGACATGAATAAGGGGTGGTATCACGGGTACGCCAACAAGTACTTGCGCAATCGCCGTATCAACAGCCGCTAAATAGTTTCCAATGCCACGTGCTGTCGCATAGTTGACCGTGGATTGCGTGAGCGTTGTGGTGCATTGATAGGTCCAGGTTTCTTCTCGTTCCAGCCACGTATTGTTGTTTGTGTCGCCTCCAATAAACGTGACCGCGCTACATTTATCATCGACCAGGGTCACATTTGAAAGAATAACGTCTACTGGGTTGGTGACCGTGTAGGTATAGGTCACTGGGCCTGGGCCAGACGAGAGAGCGAGAGGACTTGGCACTTTTTTGACGTTGATGAGGGGAGCGGGAACAGATGCTCCTTGCTCTGTTGTTGCCGCTGGTACTGCCGCGACAGCGCAGGTTGGTACGGTGATGACCGCATCAGAGTTTGGTGTGGTCACAGTGTGGCCAAATGTCAGGGCTCTTCCTGTCCAGTTGGTTGTGCTCAGCACGGAAATGTCCTGAGAAACAGGAATGACGGTGCCCACGAACGTGGAATTTGCATTGAGCGTCGTTGCGCCGTTTGGTGTCCAGAACACATCACAGGCAGATGCGCCTGGCCCTAGATTTACGGTTGATCCGGCAACGGTGTTCAAAGCGCCACCACTTCGGAAAATATACGTCCCTGCGCCAGAAAGCGTGATGCCACCAGCTGTTCCGATGGACATGGCGCCCGTACTACAGTACACGCCAGGAGCATAGGTCGTTCCATGCTCTAAGGTTGTATCGAGAACCACCGCAGGAGCAACAAACGTAAATGTACACGGTTGATTATTGAGATTCACTAACGCCGCGGCTTGTGCAGTGCCTGCAGCGGCATAGGGAGCGGCAGCGCCGTAATTGGTATGAACGCCGAGAGGAGCTACGGCTGGCCCTGTATTGAAACCAACATCTCCATTGATCGTCGTTGGTCCAATAGGATTGGTATACGTGTCAGAAAGAACGCCGTACGTTGCGGCCGCACCAAGAGAAGGTGTTGTGGCCGCGTGTGCGATTGGCACAACAAGAAACAGACATAGGAGTGCCGGCACGTATCGCATGTGAAAGAGCATCTTCGTAAGCATACTCATGTATCCCAAAGGTAATATGGGATAACGCGTAAAAGAATAAATGGTGTCAATATAATACCACGGCATGTTTATGATGTATACAATGATGTGACTTTGTGGGGGCTTATGAGCATTGAGCAGGTTTGCTCAAGCTTCTTTCCTAGGGACATGAGCGAGAGAATTGTTTTTCTTGTGCTCCCTGATTATACTTTTTGTCATATGAAAGAAACTTTTTCTTCTCACGTTGAAATGCCAGCTCCAAAACGACATGGGATAAAAGAAACGCTCATGCGTGCTGTCACGCGCGGTCCTGTTGATAAAGCTTTGACACAACGAGCTGAGTGGATGGTAGAAGAACTGAAAGTTGGAAGGTACCTGGCACCGAAAATTACCTACAAGGAACCTGGTGTTCTCAAGCCAAATAATGTTGAGAAGGGCGTAACCGTTGTGAGTATTGGGTCGGGCAAGGGGCACGAGATGGACGAAATGGACATGATTTTGCCCGGGTCAAACGTTATAGGCTTGGATCCGGACGATTACATGACGAAACCCGTGTCGGAGAGATTGCGAACCCTTGCTCATAACGCCGAATATCTACAGGAGCACAATCGAGCGGAACACATGGCTGATATCGTAGACGCTTCCGCAGATGGAGTGACCTTCAACTTTGTCTTGCACGACATTGATGCGGCGCGGCATGACCGAATTTTCGATGAGGTGAAGCGTGTTCTCAAAAAGGATGGCTACCTTTTCATAGCGGAAGATCTTGTTGATTCGAAACAAGAAAAAGTAGTTGCCGAGCGTGAGGATCGTAAATTGAATATCGATCTCTCCACAAAGTCGCCACAAAACTACCGAAGCGCTACGGAGTGGGAAGCCTTTTTTCAAAAACATGGATTTGAAGTCGTAGAAAACCACGAAGTAAAACCCGGAAAGGTCCGCCATGGATTTTTCGTTCTCCGTAAAATTGCGGAAAAGACTTAAAAACAAAGAGCGCATCCGACGACGGCGAGAGCGAATATGCTCTTTGCCGCGCCGGGTGCGCGAGAAGCGGTCAGTGCAGAGGCGCGTCCTCGTAGGTCGCGTCATCTTTGACGGTACGCGCGACCACCTTGAGGGGAACCTCCTTGCCATCGGGTGTGATGGCGAAGAACGTGCAATCCTCGTGGCCGTTCTTCAGTCGGAAGCGTCACTCGTGGTTGACCGTGCTCTCGACCATCGCGTTGCCGTCGAAGGGCAGGTAGCCGAGCTGGTAGCCCTCCCGCGCCGCGTCCTCCGATACCTCGAAGACCGTGACGGCCTTCCAGCCCCAGAGAGCGAGGTACAGGTGGTTCCACCACTTCGTCGGCGGAGCCGACTTGTCGCCCTCAACGTGCACGCCCTGAACGTTACCCTGATGCTTGGTCCACATGTCCGTCCTCCGGGTTTGGGGTCCTAGGCCCATGAGTGGGCTGATCAGCACGACGATGGCAGTGCGGCGATTTGGTCTCGCCGCAGTCGTTTATTATCTAGCGAGGTCAAATTTGACCAAATAAAGATAACACAAAATAGCTTTTTGTCAAGCGTTATTATGAGAAAAAACAGCATATTTTTTTCAAAAATGGCAATATTGTGAAATAGGAAAAATATCGCACTGGCAACGGAATATAAATAGATTCACACATCCTTTCCTTGCATCAATAAGGACGTAGTTTTGTTGTTATTAGTAATTTGCCTAGAAGGCCTTCAGGCCAGGAAAAATATTACCGCTAGAAGCCGGAATTTGCGTTCAAACAACCATTTTCTACAATCGCAAAACACTCATCGGTTGATGAGTGTTCGGCGTGGCAGGGGATCGTGATGGACATTAGGACTTTTCTTCCGCGATCCCAATGGTCTTTTTAACGAAAGTTCTCTTATTCTCCCGTGCGGCCTGGTTGCGCACCCCCATACATAGCCATGGAGCTACGTCTTCTGCTTCCGAAATGTAAATATCGCACCGCTTTTTCCAACCACTGCTTTGCAAGGGTGTTCTGGTGCGTACTTTTGTCTAAAGAGCTCCACCCATTTCTCATCGTGATAGTCTACGGGTAGGGAAAACGCCGTGAACAGACTTTTGAATGGGATATAGATTTTCATTGTCTCATGGACAAGGTTGCGTTGGTCGAAAAACCACTTGATCAGCTCATGGAATGCGGCTCTATGACAACCGGTGGCTAATTTCGTTTCTGGAGATTCTCCTCCCATAAGCGTAATTTGTAACTCCTTCGCGGTTTCAAACAGATGGGAGAAATCTTCAGGTTTGATAATATGATATTTAATTTTTCCTGATGCAATATCAGCTCCTGTGAAAAGTGGAGAAGAGATAACCTGTTTCGCTCTTACGAATAATGACCAGTCTGGGTCGTCATACTGCTTTCCGTAGGCGACGGCAACAGTTAAATCAAAGTTTGGGTTATCAAACATGGCCTGGATAAATTCTTTATTTTGCCTGTTCTCGTACATCCCTAATGGATGAATGGCAATCGCCACCTTCTTTTTATCCTTAGGAGCCTCCCCTGACGTGTCGGGTGCATTAAAATGCTTTGGTCTCATATTATGAAATAAGACTAACAGATTTGGCCGAGCTCGAGTATATGCATTACAAAAATACCCGCCTATTCAGCGGATATTTTCGTGGCAGGGGATCGTGGAAGATATCAGGACCTTGGCCACAGACGGCAGCGCATGATCTATTACAGTTTATCGAATCGAGCACCCGGAAAAAGCGACTTGAAGTGATCGGTCATGGCAACGACGTCCTTTGCGGGAATCTGTTGCCATTCCGCGGCTTCAGTGTAGCGTTCATTTACTTCAAATGGTTTTGCTGACAGACCGGGTAGTTGATGAATCCTTTTTGTCAGGTTTGGTAACACGAAGGCTGAAGCTATATCGAGATGCTTGCTCATGAGACGACCTTGTCGCGCCATCTGCATTTGGAGTGCATCGAATTGGAATGCGTACACCATGTCCGTTGGTCGCAAGGCCGGAAGCATCATCCGACCAAAGCCCTGCTCGAACTTAAAACCGTCACGATGGTCATTGCCACCAGACGGAAAGAGAATGACGACACCGCCACTCTCGATATGTGCTTCCACTTCATGAAATAATTTACGTAAGGACGCCACTCCCTTATCATCAACGGATATAAGGGGCTCTTGCCCAATAATCGGAGACATTTTTTCAAACACTTTTTTCGCAACAACGATTTTTACATCATTGCGTTCCAAAACGGATAAGATGGTGAAGGCGTCGTAAGATCCCGGATGATTTGCGATAATCAGCCCAGGTTCTGTATTCAGGCGATGCCGATCTTCCTTTAATAATGGGTCAGCTTCGCGAACAAACTTTGGTTCGACGCGCATAGCTTCCATGGCTGCCAATCCCAATCCTTTAAAACCATGTTCACGAAACAATTTGGTCGCGCGAGGGACAACCGATTCAAAGACCTTGCCTTTAATAGCTTGTTCCATCGAATGACTCATAAAGCGAATTGAGTTTATCATGCTGTGAGTGATATCAAAACACCCACCTTGCGGTGGATATTTTGTTTGGCAGGGGCGGGGGGAATCGAACCCACGTCAGAGGTTTTGGAGACCTCCGTCCTACCATTGAACGACGCCCCTAAGTTCCGTTACGAGAAAATCCTAACGGAAAATGCGCGATGATGCAACTACCAGGCCTTTTTTGCGTCTTCGAGGGCTTTCATGAATTTTGAGGCGTCTGTTGTTGGTATGCGGATTCTTGGGTTTTTGCCTTGGGCGTCCGTGTAGGATATGAGGATAAAACGGCCTTTGTGCATGAGCGCGCGGATGCACATCGGACGGACCATAGCGGGTGTTGTGCCTGCGGGGGTGACCCGGAGACGTGGTTCAATCAAATCCTCTTCAATCTCTTGGTGCGTGATACTTTGGACAGGGATACGAAGTTCTCCGGCACGGTCACGGATCGTGAGGGTTTTATCGATTACCTGCACGGTGCCTTTTAAAAAATTCATGCCTGCAAGAAAGAGGACACCAAGCAAGAAGTAGAACACCATCGCCATCTCGAACGTGAGGATCTTGTACCCAATGAAACCGACAAAGAGTCCTCCCAAGAGGAAAAGCTGTTTATGTTTATCGTCAATGCTAAACGACTCTTCGTAGAGGGTCATATGTTATGAAAGGCTCGGATAGATCGGATGCGCACTGGCAAGGGCGCGGACGCGTTCTTTGACGTCTGATGCAACGGCCGGGTCATTCTTCGACTTGAGAAGCTTTGCGATAAGCAGGGCAAGTTCGCGTGTGGCTTGTTCGTCAAATCCGCGCGTGGTGATGGCTGGCGTGCCGAATCGAATGCCGGAGGGGTCCATTGGTTTCCGCGTGTCAAAAGGGATCATCGCCCGACTCGCAGATATTCCAGCAACTTCAAGAATTTGCTCGGCTTCCTTCCCGCCCATTCCCCAGGGTTCCATATCCGCCAAAATGAGATGATTGTCGGTTCCGCCCGAAATGAGACGCATGCCCTCGGCGAGGAACGTTTCCGCCATTGTTTGAGCGTTCTTCACAACTTGTTGCTGATAGTTCTGGAATGAAGGTTGCAGTGCTTCCTGAAAAGCAACAGCTTTTGCGGCGATGATGTGTTCAAGCGGTCCGCCTTGCGATCCTGGGAAAACTCCACGATCAACCTTCTGCGCCAAATTCCATTTTCCTTCTGGATCAAGCCGGTCGTTGATTTTGCTGAGAATCATGGCGCCGCGCGGACCGCGAAGGGTTTTGTGCGTGGTAGTGCTTACGACGTCTGCGTGCGGAATCGGGTCAGGATACAACTTTGCGGCGACAAGCCCTGCGACATGCGCCATATCGACGAAGAGATACGCGCCGACCTCTTTGGCGATCGTGGCAAAGGCTTCAAAGTCGAGTTTGCGTGGATAGGCGGAAAATCCAGCAATGATCATGCGTGGCTTGTGCTGGAGCGCGAGGGCGCGCACCTGATCCATGTCCACGCGATGGTCGCTTTCACGCACGCCATAGGGGATAATATTGAAATATTTTCCGCTGAAGTTCACGGGCGAACCGTGCGTGAGGTGGCCGCCATGCGCCAGATCCATGGCAAGGACCGTGTCGCCTGGTTTGCAGAGTGCAAGATACACCGCAAAGTTTGCTTGCGCGCCTGCATGAGATTGAACATTTGCATGTTCTGCGCCAAAGAGTTGCTTGGCGCGCTCGATGGCGAGTGACTCGATTTGGTCGATGACCTGATTTCCGCCGTAATAGCGCTTCCCTGGATATCCTTCCGCGTATTTGTTCGTGAGGACGGTTCCCATGGCCTCGAGAACAGCTTCTGAGACGTAATTTTCTGAAGCGATAAGCTCGAGTCCCTCGCGTTGGCGCTGAAGTTCTTGTGCGATGAGCCCTGCAATGGCTGGATCTGTATGAGAGAGATGTGGCATAGGTATGGAACCGAGCATAATCCATGTGCACGAGATAGACAAAACCACTTTTGCAAGAGTGTCATACTCGCACGGTCGGTACGTCCTATGAGCCGTGGAGGGCACCCTAGACGTTTTGTGTAAACATTCGTAGTATGCAGAGAGCTGTTATGGCTATTCATCACGTACATCTTGTTGGTATCGGTGGTATTAATATGTCTGCGGTCGCAAAACTCTTGCAACACGCAGGTATTAGCGTGAGCGGATCAGACCTCGCGTCCTCTCTTATGACGGATGAGCTTGTAGCAAGAGGAATCCCTGTCGCGATTGGTCATAAACCTTCCAATATCCCATCGGATACAGATCTCGTGATCTACACTTCGGCCGCTCAGGATACAAATCCAGAACGTCAGGAAGCACGACGACGGAATATCCGGCAGTTGACGAATTTTCAGTTTTTGGGCGAGTGGACCGCGGATCAGCAAACCGTGCTTGTCACAGGAACGCACGGAAAAAGCACGACAACAGCCATGCTCGCAGAGATGCTTGTGCGCGGCGGCAAAGACCCGTCTGTGGTTGTGGGGAGTAAAGTTCCCTCTTTTGTCGAGGGAAATGTACGACTTGGCTCTGGAGAGCTCTTTTTGATTGAAGGGGATGAGTATGCACGGCATTTTTTAGAGTTCCATCCTTCTGCGGTGATTATCAATAATATTGAATTGGATCACACGGATATTTTTCCTAATCTCCGTTCGTTGATAGAGGCGTTTCGCGAACTGCTTCGTCAGGTACGTAATGGCGGGCTTGTGGTCGCAAACGCGGATGATCCGCGTGTGCAGACATTGATTGGGGAGGAGCGTGCGCAATTAGAAGCGCGACGTATCTCGATCGTGACGTTTGGTTTTGGCGCACATGCAGATGTGAATGTGATTGACTACACCTCTCGACCTGGAGAGCAGATGTTTGTGATGCGCGATCCACGCGGAGCGATCGTGCGTCTTTCTTTGCACGTGCCAGGAAAAATGAATGTGATGAACGCGGTTGCCGCGGCGACCCTTGCTGTGCGATTGGAAGTGCGTCCAGAGCGCATCCGAGAGTCTCTTGCCGCGTACGCGGGCATTTGGCGTCGCTTTGAAAAAATCGCGGAAAAAAATGGGATCTTGGTTGTCTCTGACTACGGTCATCACCCAACGGCTGTGCAGGCGAATTTGGATGCGAGTAAGGCATTTTATCCTGATCGCCGTTTAGTGTTGTGCTTTCAACCGCATCATCGCAATCGCACAAAAGCACTATTTCAAGATTTTATTCCCTCATTTGATCGTGCGGATGTGTTGCTGTTTGTGGAGATTTTTGATGTCGCAGGACGTGACGATGCAACGGATCAGGATATTTCCTCACGTGATTTGCAGGAGACGATTTTGAATCGCGATGCCAAGCGTCGCGTGAATCGTCCAGTGGAATACGCCGCCACGCCAGAAGAGGCGCTGAAGCTCCTACGACGCTGGAAAAAACCAAACGATTTGATTCTCGTGATGGGCGCAGGAGATATTTATAAAATTGCGGATAAAATCGTGGATTAGTATGCAATCAATATTTGTAGATGCGTTTCGTGCCCGTTTTCCATCGGCTCTTGAAAATGAGTCCATGTCTAAACATACGAATTTTCGTATTGGCGGGCCTGCACGGTTGTTTTTTGTTGCAAATACCGCAGACGAGCTCGTGCAGGCAATTCAAGAAGCGCAAACGCAAAACATTCCCTGGTACGTCATGGGTGGTGGATCAAATCTGCTTGTCGCGGACACAGGATTCGACGGAGTTATTGTGCAGGTGGCTTTTCGCGAGGTTGCGGTCGAGGGCGAGACGATACACGTAGACGCTGGGGCGATCACGTCCGCGGTTGCGCGACAGTCTGTCGAGGCGGGTCTCGCGGGCTTTGAGTGGGCTGTGGGCGTTCCTGGCACGATCGGCGGAGCTTTGTATGGCAACGCGGGTTGTTATGGCGGTGAAATGGGCAATGCGGTCGTATCTGTGGATGCGGTGCGTGTGGCAGATGGCGTGCGTGTGACATTGTCACGTGAGGACTGTCAGTTTGGTTATCGCGAAAGTCTGTTCAAGCATGAACGGCACGTGATTCTTTCCTGCGTGTTGAAGCTCGCGCGTGCGACAGACCCTGCGGCGGGTAAAGCGCAGATCGAGAGCATCATGCAACAAAGAAAGGAAAAACAGCCGCTGGAACAATCGAGCGCAGGGTGCATTTTTAAAAACTACGTGTTTCAAGATGAAAAGGAATTGGAGATATTAAAACGTCACATTAATGAGATTCCTTCGGGCATGCTAGCCAAAAAATCCTTGGGTGCAGGCTGGCTGGTCGATCAGGTTGCCATGATGGGCAAGAGTATCGGCGACGCAGAAATTAGCACGAAGCATGGCAATTTTTTCTTGAACAAAGGCAAAGCGCGCGCGCAGGATCTGCTGGCGCTTATCTCATTTGCCAAGATGAAAGTCCGTGACGAGCTTGGCATTGAACTGCAAGAAGAGGTGCAATTAGTAGGATTTTGAGGTATCTTGAGTATCATCTATGGCACATATAAAGCGCATGCGCGTCGCGATCATCGGCGCCGGTGACATTGGACAAGCAATCGCAACATTGGTGGATCCGAGCGTGGCACAGGTAGACCTTTGGGATGTGGAGCCTGGAAAGGTGCCGAACCAACGGCCCTTAGACGAGCTTGTGAGCAAGGCGCGCATTGTCTTTTTTTGCGTACCGTCCTGGGTGTTGCGCGAGGCGGTTACGCCCGTGCTTCCGCATCTCAAGTCTTCTGCACTCGTTGTCTCGATCAGTAAGGGCATTGAGTCCACCACCGGAAAAACCATGGATGCCTTTTGGCCAGAAGTTTTGCCAGAAAAGCAACCGTTTGCCTTGTTGTTAGGTCCGATGCTTGCAAAAGAAATTTGTGACGGTCTTGGTGCCGCGGCCGTTGTCGCAACGAAACGCGCATCTTCGTATACGCTTCTCCGAACCCTATTCGCGCCCTCCCTTCGTTTGGAGCAGACACGCGATGTGCGAGGAGTGGCACTTGTGAGTGTGTTGAAGAATGTCTATGCGCTTGCCATGGGGTTGGCGGATGGATTGGGGTGGGGCGGCAACCGTAAAGGATGGCTTGCTTCTCGTGCAGTGCAGGAAATGGAACAGATTGTTCATGATCTCGGCAGTAAACGTTCTGTGGTGTTTGGGCCGGCAGGAGCAGGGGATTTGCTTGCAACGGCCTACAGTCCCTATTCGCGGAATCGTTCGACCGGCGAAGAGTTGATTGAGAAAAAAGTGTGCGAGCGGAAAAGTGAAGGGCTTGTGTCTGTTGAGCCGTTGATGACACTTCTCCAGAAGAAAGAGGATACGTATCCATTACTTGCGCTCGTGGCACGTGTTATTCGTCAATCTTGTGATGCACGGGACGCATTCGAAGCATATTTTCATGCATGAAATCTGCACCTTCTTACGTTCTTGTTCTTGATGTCGGCACTACAGCACTAAAGGTGATTGCGTTTGATCAGCGCAACCATCCATTGATTCGTGTGTCTGCGTCGCTGGAGAAATCGCATCCAAAACGAGGATGGGTCGAGCAAGATCCAAAACAGTTCGTGACGGTCAGCCGCGCGTTGCTTGCACGGGCTGTACGTGAAGCAAAACTCGACCCCGCGTTTTGTGCAGGTGTAGGCATCACGAACCAACGTGAGACGGTGATTGCTTGGGATCGTGAGACAGGGAAGCCAATCTATCCAGCCATCGTGTGGGAGGATAGTCGGACCGCACGATCGTGTGCGGAAATGCGTACACATCGTGAGACTTTTGTTCGTCGACGAACAGGATTGTCGCTGGAAGCCTATTTTTCTGCATCGAAAATGGCCTGGATTTTGGCAAACGTACCTTTTGCGCGAACGCTCGCTGAACAGGACCAGCTTGCTTTTGGTACGGTAGATACGTGGCTCCTTTGGCATCTCTGCGGCCACCATCCGTTTGTGACGGACGTGACAAATGCCTCGCGAACGCTTCTTTACAATGTGAAAACCATGGCCTGGGATTCAGAGCTGTGTGAACTCTTTGGTATTTCTGAAAAGCTCTTAGCAGAAGTGAGGCCGTCTCTGTCAGCCTTTGGGCATCTTTCCTCGGACATCATGGGCGCGCGTCCGCAAGTGGTTGCTGTGTGCGGAGACCAGGAAGCGAGTATGTATGCGGCCATGTCAGCAAGCGGAGGAGCAAGAATGTGCACAAAAGTGACCTATGGCACAGGAACGTTTGTCATGCAGTCCTTGGGGAAAACGTTTGCGCTTGTTGATGGTTTTTATACAACGCCTGTTCCGCATGGAGAGGGTATTTCATTTGCTGTGGAGGCGAAGATCGACCGCGGAGGAAAAGAGGTGGAGCCTCTTCTACGACACCCATTGAAACTACGGCAATTCCTCCGGCGACTTGCGCGAGATGTCCAGGCGATCATTGTGAAACTACCGAAAAAACCCCACACATTGATTGTGGATGGAGGCGTCTCACGTGACGGATTGGTTGGCACGTTTCAAGCAGAGCAATCAAAGGCACACATTATCTCTTTGCCAATGTTCGACGGCACAGCGCTCGGGTGTGCCATGATGTGCTGGCGGTCTCTCACGGAGACGCGTATACTGAAATGACCTTCATTATGCGTAAAAGCTGTGTTTGTTTGATCTTAAAAATGGTATGAGTATGGCTGGGTTTTTTGCGCGTCTTTTTCCGTTTCGCAAGGTGCGTATTCCGGATCGCTATCATCTTCGCATTGTTACCTCTCCAGAGGAAATGACGTGTGTTGAGATGCTTCCGCTTGAAATACGCTTTGTTTTAACAAAGGTACCAGAGCGTATCATGGTTTTTCGTGATCTCCTGGAGCGTGGTTTTGGCATTGGTGTGCGTACGGTTGATCATACGCCAGACGCCTTGTTGAAGGCGATTGACCACATTTCTCAGCTGACGCAAGAAAATACGATTATCCCTTGGCTTCCACGCTTGTTGCGCGAAGGGGAGATTCCTGTGTTTTCTGAGTTCGAGCTACGTCTCGCAGAGCAGAAGAAGATTAATCTGTATGAAGAGGCTCGGTTGATTTTGGCGCGGAGATTTGAGTTTAAAAAGATTGTGCTCGTGGATTTGGAGAACAAAGGGTTGTCCGAGTCAGAACGTGATCTCATGGATAGCGTGAATCGCGATCTCTACCCATTTGCCATTGATTATATTGTGAATCGCGTGTTGTTTGATAATGCGCATACACGCACAGAGGTTGCGCAGAGCATTATTAAGGCGCTATTGATCGTTGGTCCGATTGCGCATGTGTTGGAGCATTGGGTGCATGGAATTGGGAAGATTTTTGCCGCATCTGCAGATGATCTTTTAGCGGAAACTGCGGAATTGTTCGCCCTTCGCGGGTCTGGTTTTACCTGGCGCCAACTCATGAAGCGATCGCGTATTCTCGTACCGGTCTTTGCCTTGGCAACATACGGAGCCTTTTCTGTGGAGGGCTTGATCATGCAAGGGCGCTTGGGGTTGGCTGGTGTGGTTTTTGGTGCTTCTGCCGTGGCGTTATCGTTGACAACAGCTATCCAGTCTATCGGCATGTATCGTCAGGCGTATGTGCGTTTAGTACAGGCGAAAAAACTCGCCACGCAGGATAGTAGAGCCTTATGGCGTTTAGCTCTGCGCCAAGATTTCACCAATCCCGCTCGATTGGGGTTATTTATTGGTGCGTGTACAGCTCCTCTGATGGCGGCCGTGGTCTTCTCTCTCTTTCCCGCGCTTGTCTATAATGGTTGGATTTTGGCTCTGTTAGGCTCAACAGAATCGCTCGTGGCGGGTGTAACGGTCTTTTCTGCGGCACGAATCAACCGCTATGTATTCCGTCGCAGGGTGCTTGTTGCCATGCGGACAGCACTCGACAAGCCTGTAGAATTGCCGTAACCTAGAAAAACATGGATCCACTTCAACCTGTGCCATCGGGCACGTCGTCTGTGGGGGCTGATGCAAGCCTCAAGAAAAAAATAGGCCTATTTATCCTGGAGTTGATCCAGGTGGTTCTGATTTCGTTGGCCATCATTATTCCGATTCGTTACTTTCTTGTTCAGCCGTTTTACGTCAAAGGCGCGAGCATGGAGCCAAATTTTTACGATCATGAATACTTGATTATCGACGAACTGAGTTATCGATTCCATGAGCCTAAACGTGGAGATATTGTTGTTTTCCGGTATCCAAGAGATCCGGCGCAAATCTTCATCAAGCGCGTGATCGGATTGCCAGGAGAAACAGTTGAGATTGCAGACGGGAAGATAAAACTGTATAACGCAGATCATCCAAACGGAATCCCTTTGGAGGAGACGTATCTGGATCAGGTGTTTACCTCTTCTGCGCAGGCGGTCACCCTGAAGGCAGGCGAATACTATCTGATGGGGGACAATCGTGCGGCAAGCCTTGATTCTCGTATTTTTGGGGCAGTGGATCGTCAATTTATTGTGGGGCGTGTGTGGTTGCGTGGATTCCCGTTTGATCGATGGAAATTATTTAATGAAACGGTCTATACCTTCTAAGCATCTTCTCTATGACCCCGAAATCCAAAGAGCCTATCAAGAAACCAGCGCCCGTGATTGCGCCAGCCCCGGTAAAACCAGTGAGTGGCATGATTGTGGCTCCGAAAAAAGGTCAGCAACCTGTGCAGGCATTGCGCGGCATGCGCGATTTGCTTCCATCTGATCAATATTATTGGAAAAAAGTGCAACAGCAGTCAGAGAAGATCGGATCAGCCTATGGCTATGAACGTATTGATACGCCGATGGTTGAAGAGACGAATTTGTTTATTCGTGGCGTGGGCAAAGTAACGGATATTGTCGAAAAAGAGCTCTATACCTGGGAAACGCAAGGTGGAGAAACGGTCTCTTTGCGTCCAGAGGGCACAGCTCCGGTGGTTCGTGCCTTTATCCAGCATGGGATGTGGAATATGCCACAGCCCGTGAAGCTCTGGTATCAGGGCCCCTTGTTTCGATATGATCGTCCGCAGTCCGGCCGTTTTCGTCAGTTCTACACCACGGGATTTGAATGTATTGGTGAAGCGGATGCCGTGGTGGATGCACAGCTCATCATCATGGGGTGGCAATTTTTGAAGGAGCTTGGCATTGAGTCATCCATTCACATCAATTCCATCGGCACACCAGAGTCACGCGCCACGTACAAGAACGCGCTCGTGACCTATTTCCGTGGGAAAAAGAGCAAACTCTCAGAAGAGGATAAGAAGCGCTTGTTGAAAAATCCTTTGCGCTTACTCGACTCAAAAGAGCCGGGCATGCAGGAGCTCAAAGCCGAGGCGCCACAAATGGTAGATTGGTTGGATGAGGAATCCAAGGCGCACTTTATGCGCGTATTGGAATATCTGGATGAGGTAGGAGTCCCATATCAGTTGGATCCATATTTGGTGCGCGGATTAGATTATTATACGCGAACGGTTTTTGAATTTTTCGCGGTCAGCGATGATCCGGAATTGGCGCAGACAGCCCTTGGTGGCGGTGGTCGTTATGACTTGCTCGTAGAAACATTAGGCGGTCGTCCCACACCAGCCGCAGGACTAGGGCTTGGATTGGATCGCATTGTCTCTCGTATGAAAGACAAGGAGCCCATACCGCCAGCCGCACCGTCCATTGATGTGTTTTTGGCGCAACTGGGTGATATGGGTAAAAAGAAGGCCTTGGCATTTTTTGAAGAGTTTCGCCAGGCTGGGATTCGTGTGGATGAAGCGTTTTCTAAGTCTTCCATCAAAGCACAGATGGAGCTGGCAAATCGCCATGGTGCCAAATGGGCTGTGATTGTGGGCCAGAAGGAAGTATTGGATGGTACAGCCATTATTCGAGATATGGACGCTGGAACGCAGGAAATCGTGGATGCAAAGAAGGTGGTTCACGAAATTAAGAAAAAGATGGGCATTTGATGGGATGAAAGGGGCAGGCTCAAAGCTTGCCCCTTCTTTTTTGCCAATGTTTGACGTTTTTGCCTTCCTCGGCTATGATGCCCCGCGACATGATCACCTGATGTGGCATGATCTTCATCATAGAAAGGAGCGTGGATTATGGTAGATGTAAAACGAAAAAAAGGAGAGACGTTTGACTCATTCCTCCGCCGCTTTCAGCGCCGGGTTCAGGAAAGTGGACAGACCATTGAAGTGAAGAAACGTCGCTTTCTTAAGCGTGACCAGAACTTGAACAAGCGCCGTGAAAGCGCGTTGCGCCGCGAACAGATGCGCGAACATTACACGTATCTCGCAAAAACAGGACAGCTCAAAGAAGAGCCTCGTCAGCAACGACGTTCCTCGTAATCTCGCGAACAACAATCCAAGCTCGAATGTCGAAGGCGTGTGTTTTCGACATTCGGACATGAGATTCTTGACCTTTCACTCCCATGACTATCATTGAACGCATTGATCAAGACTTCAAGGAAGCAATGAAGACGAAAGATGAAATACTCCTTTCTGTCTTGCGGATGATGAAGTCAGCCTTGAAGAATCGACAGATCGAGTTGATGCACGATCTCAAAGAGGAAGAAACGAACACGGTCTTAAAGACCATGATCAAACAATACCGCGATGCGCTTGCGGATTTTGTGAGTGCGAATCGTCAGGACTTGGCAGATCGTCAACAAAAAGAAATTGATATTATTTCGAAATTCCTTCCAGCGGCCATGCCTATGGAAGAGCTTGAACGCGTTGTGCAAGAAGCTGTTACCGCGGCTCAAGCCACGGATGTGGGTCGTGCGATGGGGGTTGCGATGAAAGCGGTGAATGGTCGTGCAGATGGAGGAGATGTTCGTCGTATTGTCGAACGTCTGCTTTCGAGGTAAACTACTTTTCGTTCGATCATAACTTAATTCGGATCTTTCTTTCCCATGCTTGAGAAAGGTTCTTCGCTCGTAGCGAAGGCGGCGTTATGCGGGTTTGTTCTTTTGACCGCATGCGTTCTTCCTGTTGTTACGTTTGCGCAAACGCCAGAGGCGTTACAATCAGCCGCGACCGTTGCCACTGAGGCTGGTCTTGGTGGAGAAACGGATTTACCAACCATCATTGGGAGGGTTATTTATGTTGCGTTGGGTTTTGTAGGGGTTCTTCTCCTTCTTATCTTGCTGTATGCAGGATATTTGTGGATGACCGCAGGCGGGGATGCGACAAAAGTAGAAAAAGCGCAGGCATGGATACGAAACGGTATTATTGGGTTGGTACTCATTGCCTCTTCCTTTGCGATCACGAGTTATATTTTAGGATTATTTGGAGGTGAGATGGGCGGCGGTGGAATTTTTGGTGACGGTAGCGGTCGTGCTCGAGGCAGTGGCTTTCCGGGTTCTGCTGGTTCTCTCGGTGGCGGTATTATTGAGTTTCATGCACCGCCGCGCGATGCAACGGGTGTGCCGCGCAATACAGCGATCGCCATTCAATTCAAGGTGCCGATTAACCCTGCTTCCATGATCGCTGGATGGACAGAGGCAACATCATCTACCACGGTTGGGTTGAACAGTGATGCTGTGAAGATCTTCCCGACAGGCCAAGCTACGCGCATTCTTGGGACTGCGGAGGCACGTGTACGCTACACAGACGATCTGCGGACATTTATCATCAAACCAGTGTTACCATTAGGGAATCCCACGCGGAACACAGGATATACCGTGCGTCTCATGTCTGGTTCGGGTGGTATTCGCCTGAAGGATGGTGGTGCGGCTTTTGAGGGAGGCTTTGCTGATGGATATCTTTGGAATTTCGAAGTCTCCACGATCCTGGATAATACCCCTCCACGCGTAGAGAGCGTCTTCCCCGTATCTGGCGGACAGTATGCTCCGAACATTGTGGTGCAAGTCAACTTTGATGAGATGATTGATCCAACGAGTGCGGCAGGGATCTTTGCGTCACCAGCTGTACCAGGACGTCCGAACTTTCAGAATATCGAAGTTGCGGCAACACCTAATCGTGGGGGCGCAGAGGTGCGGCCAAATGGAGAGTTTAAGATTTCAAATCACTTTACGACCGTGGAATTCACCACAAATGTCGCGTGCGGAACAAATAGTTGTGGAGAATCTGTGTATTGCCTTCCTTTTCTCTCGTCGGTTCGTACGACGGTAAAGGCGGCTACCCTCGTTTCTGCGGCAACGGCGCCTGAAGCGGCACTCACATCTGGTGGCTATGATGGCATCGTGGATTTAGCGGGAAACTCTCTTGATGGCAACGGCGATGGAACAGCGCAGGGTTCACGGAGCGACGATGGATTTGCCGCAGGCGTTGATCATTATGAATGGACGTTTGGTACGGGTGACCAAGTCAATTTGACGCCGCCGCATATTACGAGTATTAGTCCTTCCTCCATGTCGAGCAATATTGCGGTGGATGCTGTGGTGCGTGCGGACTTTCAAGAAGTGCTCAAGGCCTCGAGTATCCTCAGTGACAATGTGAAGATCGTGACAAATGAGCCCGCAGAATATGCTGATACGTTTTGGTTCACGCCTTGGCAAGACATTGTGACCTCGCCCACATTTTCTTATGGGCGCGTCATCATAGATCATCGCTTATTTACGCCCAGCCCAGCCAATGCTCCTTGGACACCGGACTATGATCCCTTCATTCTGTCTGGCGTGCAAAACCTCTATCAAAATTGCTTCAATCCCGCCTCTTCCGTCACGTGCGCTTCGCGGCGTGGAGGGGGAGCGGCAACTCAAGTGCCATTTTGCTGCGATGATAATCCGCGACAGAACGGATGCCCTTATCCGCCGTCGCTTGTACAAACTCGCACCGCACAACCATGAAACGCTCATTTCGCCTCGGGCTTCTCGCCTGCTGTATGCTCCTCACTGCGTGGGGAGCTTGGTCGTTGTTAGTGCCAACAGCACTTGCACAAGTTGATACGGGTGGATTGCAGGCTGTAGGTGAAGCTACGGCTCTGTCTGGATCAGATCCGCGGCAGATTGCAGTAAGCATCATCAATATTGCCCTTGGGTTGATGGGGACGATTATGGTGGTGCTTTTTGTGTACGCGGGGTTTTTGTACATGACTGCTGGCGGAAATGCTGAACAGATCGAAAAAGCCAAGGCCATGATGCGGAATGCGATTATTGGTTCCATTATTATTTTGTCTGCTTGGGCCATTACCACGACCGTGATTCGCTTTTTGTTGCAGGCTACGGGCGGTGGAGGTGGCGGCGGTGGAGGTGGTGGAGGCGCCGGCACAGGGTTTGGAGGCGGTCTTGGGACTGGCGGAGGAGGGTTTAGCTCTTTCCAATTGGATTCGATTACCCCTGCAGGTAGTGCCCCACGGAATGCGCAAGTGCGTTTCTTGTTTACGCAAGATGTAGATTCTGCGGCGGTCACAGGGACGATCCAGGTGGTGCGTGTAAGCAACAATACGGCAGTTGATGGTGTGATCACGGTGCAGGGAAATACGATCACGTTTGTACCAAGATCTGCTTGTCCTGCGCCAAACGCGGATCGCGCCTGTTTTGATGGATCGGTCGAATATCGTGCGATTGTGAACAACTCCCTGCGTTCTGTATCCGGGCAACGTATTGTCTGCGGCGGGTTTTCACCTGTGTGCGAGGCTCGATTTACCACAATGGATTTGATTGATGTCGCAGGTCCGTCTGTGTCGATCAGCGAGCCTATTGATGGGCAGAGCGTGCCGGCCAATAGTGTGGTGCGCATTGCATCACGCGCCGTGGATGATTCGGGCATTTCCTATATTGAAACAAAGGTGGGTGGCCGTGTGATTGGTCGAGGGACGCCAAGTGCCACGTCAACGCCAACGGATTTCGAGGCGCTCGTGTATTGGAATACGGCTGGCGTAGCAACGGGTACAACGCAGAGAATCGAAAGTATTGCACACGATGTTGATAGCAATCAGAATGTGTCGTTGCCTGTAAATGTGATGGTTCGTTCTGCGCATTGTTTCAATACAGCACGTGACGCGGATGAAGTAGGCGTGGATTGTGGCGGAAATGATTGCGGTGTGTGCTCTGGAGGTGCTTGTACAACGGGCTCGTCTTGTGCCAGTGGTGTTTGTACGGCAGGGCGTTGCGTAGAAAAGCCCGTGATTACGGGTGTGAGTCCTGTTGATGGGAAGCCTGGCACGATTGTGACCGTACGAGGGCTCAATTTTGGTGAGTCGCGCGGTCGGATTACGTTCGCAAATAATGCGGTCGCTTTGCCGCCAGCACTGTGCGCAAACCAAAATGTCTGGACAGCCAATCAAGTAGTGGTGGAGGTTCCTGCGGGCGCTATCACTGGGCCGATCACGCTCACGAATGCGAGTTCGTCCCTTGCGGATCTATCCAACGATGACACGGGGCCGCGTTTGCCGGATTTTGTCGTGAACACTTCTTCGCACCCTGGCCTTTGTGCGGCAGTACCGGATCATGGATTGATTTCTACGCCGATTTCTGTCCGTGGCGCTGGGTTGGGTGCATCTCCGGATCGCGTGCGTTTTGGAAGTCGTGTGATTGAGGCTTTTCGTTCTTGGACTAATCAGCAAGTCGATTTTACGGTCCCTGTAGTGGAATACGGTTCTTATGATATTCAAGCTCAGGTCAGTGGCGTGTATTCCAACACTGTTTCCTTTGATGTGGACACGCCCGTTGTGCGTGAAACGCCTTTTATTGAGAGTATTGATCCGGTGAATGGTCCGATTGGCGCATATATCACGATCATTGGCCGTAATTTCGGCGATGAGCCAGGACAGGTGTATTTGGCGCAGGCAGGATTGGCCACAGGTCAGGCAGATATGCGTTTTCCCGCTGAATGCGAACGGGATAACGCGTTTTGGCGTCGCGATCGCGTGGTCGTGAAGGTGCCGGCCAATATCGGAGGCTTGGGTGCGGGAACGCCAACGGGTGGTTATCAGTTGTATATTCAGCGTCAAGATAGAACAGAGAGTAACAAAATTGCTTTTCGTGTTGATGCTGGCGTAGCAGGTCCGGGTATCTGCGCGATTACTCCAGCAGTTGGTCCTGTTGGCACCCCAGTGACGCTTCATGGAGAACGTTTTGGTTCTGTGTCTACGCGTGTGGCGTTTGCTGGATCTGGTGCGGATGTGCAGGCAACACGGATCACATCTTGGACAGATATAGCTGTAGAGACAGCCGTACCAACGCGAGCCATTACAGGGCGCGTGAAGGTAGAGACGCCAACAGCCTCGTCCAATGCCGTGCTCTTCACCGTGAAGAATTGTGCGGAACAAGAAGGTGTTTGCTCGGCCTCAGAACGCTGTTGTCCAGATAGCGGCGTTTGCGTATCTGCGGCGGCTGGCACTTGTCCACTCACACAGAGGCAGGTGCATTATGCTTGGCGCATGTCTACGGGCGAACTGCCGATCAATCCACGTGTCATTGAGGAATGTGATCCAGCGAGCGGTCGCTTGCCTTCGCCAACCCCATGGGCCGGACGTCCAGGAGGGAATCAGGTGTGTGTGAATGCGGATTTATTACTGCGATTTAATACGCCAATTTTGCAGAGCTCTGTGACGCCTGCGTCCGTGCTTGTGCGTCAGTGCGCTGTGGCTCAGGGCGTGACCACGTGTGCAACGGCAGTACCTGGTACCCTTCAGTCTGCGCCGCCGGCAAGCAGTCAGCAGGGGTTGGTGAGCTTTCATCCAACAGGCGGCTGGCAGGCATCAAATACGTATGAGGTGGTACTCACAACCGGGATTCAATCGGTCGGGCGATTGCCCATGTTGGAAAACGCAGAGGAATGCGGTCGTGGAAATGCATATTGCTTTAGATTTACCACGCGCGCTTCCACAGAGGCCTGTCGTGTAGGAAGTGTCATTGTTTCGCCAAACCCGTATACCTTTGCCGATCTCGGAGAGACAACAGATGTAGAAGCGCGTCCACTTTCCGCAGATGATGCGTGTATTGCTTTGGATGGTTCTGTGTATGATTGGCGCTGGACAACGGGTGTTCCTGCAAACGTGACGGTTACCAATGATGTAGATACCAGCGATCCAACGCGTCCTGGTCGCATTAGCCAACGTCAAACAGCGAACGCTGTTGCGGAAACAGGCTCTACACCAACAGAAGTACGTGCCTCTGTGCTCAATGCCGGTACAAATACGGTGGGCGCGGCAGATATGTTTGTACGTTTGGTTCCACCAAGGATCGTTGAAAAGGGACCAGACTGTCAGGGAGCCTGTATTAATGCGGCAATTTGGGCAAAATTCAATGTGGGTATGGATCCTGCTTCCTTTGGATCTGGAAATCAGACAAATGTGGTGCTCAAACGTTGTGCCACGGAAAATTGTAATACCTTTGATCGCGTGATTCCGCTGAATACATCCAATGCGCAGTTTGTCTGGGTTTTGCCTGCTGGGGCTCCAGCAACAGCGCCACGCGATTTCCTTCGCATCAATCACACGGGTGTGCTCGAAGAGGGGCGATTCTACCGCATTGTCTTTAAGAGTTCTGCGACGGGTGGCATTCGTTCTCGTTCACGACTGCCTTTGACAGAGCTCAATGACCCTGAGGGATATGCGTGGCAATTCCGTACGCAAACGGGCGAGCGTGCACGTTGTCCGATTGATCGTGTAGACGTCACGCCTGTGGAACGTATTGCAGACACGGTCGGTGAACGCCAAGTGTTCTCTGGACAGCCCTTTGGCGCACCTGATTCCTGTAGTCCTCGTGGACAGCTCTTGATTACCACACAAAGCTTTTCTTGGGAGATTGTGGACCCAACCGTTGCGCGACTCGTGAATGGAAGCGGTGCTGGTTTAATGAGCGTAGCGCTTAGCCCCGCAGAAGGATGTACAAACCTTTGTACAAAAGTAGGTGCAGATGGCGTGGAGGGACGTCTTGCGAATTGCGGGAATCGTGTGGTGGAAACAACGGATACGGCCTATTGCGATGCAACGAATCGCACGCCATTCGGTGAGACGTGTGTACGTATGCCAGCGGGTGCTAAGGCTGGTGAAGAATGCGAACCGTCATCTTCAACAGACACGCTGTGCGATCCAAATACCTGTTTGTGGCGTGGTGTTGCCGGTGGAACGTGCGGCAATGGTCGATTAGATCGTGGAGAGCAGTGCGATAAGAGCATGTGCTATTTTGGCGCATTAGCTGGTCGTCTCTGCACAAGTGATGCGGATTGCGGAGGCAATGGATCAACGTGCGCGCCAACGCGCTCTATGACGTATGGTTGTGATCCAGCGAGCTGTTTGAAGATTGGTGCGAGCGCATTTTCGCAATTAGATACGCGTAATCAAGGGTTGTGTGGAAATGGCTCTCTTGGAGATGGTGAGTCCTGTGATGATGGAAATCGGGTGGATGGTGACGGATGCAGTAGCGACTGTATGCACGAAGGTTCAACGCGGGTTCGTGCGACATGTGGCAACGGAGCCATCGAGCCAGGAGAATCGTGTGAAAAAGTAAACGGAGCATGGCCGGCAAATGATCGTTGCAATCATACGACTTGTTTGAACGAAGGAACGGATCTCTGTGTAGCGCCTGCAGTAGGGGCGGCCGCTGTGAGTAATTGTTGCGGAAATGGAGGCGCGATCGAGCGTGGAGAAGATTGTGATGATGGTAATCAAACAGCAGGGGATGGATGCTCATCGCGCTGTCTGTTAGAGGGGTCTTCCATTGCCTACACGCCTCGTTTGTCAGTGTGTGGCGATGGAGTAGTCGGTAAGGGTGAGGAGGCTGTGTGCGATCCTGCCGTTGCAGGAACCACGCGTATCACGAGTGATCAGCAGATCGCAGAGATCACGGGTACGCGCGAACCACGACCAGATGAGAATAACGTCATAAAGACAAAGGTTCGGGCAACGTATGAGGAAAAAACAGGGGAAGCAGATTTTGGGTTGCAATGCGGCAAAACCCTTGAGTCGCAGTGTCCACTGGGGTTTGGTCTGACAGAGGGCGGATGTTGCGCGCCACGGCCTGAGCCAACGCTTGCGGTGCCTGCACAGCCTCGTGTGGATGTGTGTCGCAATATCCAGCTGTCCGTTACGTTTCCTGGCCTTGTCACACAGGAGTCGGCACAACAAAACGTGTTGATCGCAAAACAGATTGCTGGTGCAACGGTTGTATGTCCTGCCGGAACGCAAACAATTGATCGCATCCCATTGGCGCAAGGCTGGCGTGGATGGGTTGTACGTACGTGGCAAAAACTCGTATCTGTCTTTACGGGGGCTCCAGCTCAGGCAGAGGCATGGTGCGTTGGGTCGGTTAAAGGAGCTGTGGATGTTGTGCCGTTTGGTGCGTCTGGCTCGCGAGCGGTCTTTACCTTAGAAGAAGCGCTTGATGCAAACACGCAATATCGTGTGATTGTACGTGGCGAACCCAATGCAACCACGTTGACCGTGACGTCGCCTCGTCGTGGCATTCGTAGTGACCGTGGCGTTGTGATGGATGGATCGCGTCAGTGGGAGTTCACTACGGGCGCCAGACTTTGCACGATCAGTCAGATCAGTGTCCGTGATACAGACGCGGAACATCCGTATCTCTTCACAGCGGCCGCAGAACATCACCTGTTCACCGGAGAGATCCAGGCCATGCAAAATGGGGTTGCGATTCCTTTGTCTCCTGTGACGGGTTATCGATGGACCTGGGGGCAGTGGTTTTCCTCAATTCCATCACTCTTTACAGTTGCGCCAGCAACGCCTTCTTTGCCTCCTGGACGGACAACGCCTGCGCCTTCCGCGGCAACGGTTACCGCGCAGAATCGCAACGGTAATGCGTTTATCATGGCGAATATTGAGATTACGGAAGACACGATCAATACACCTTCTACACGAGGAACCGGCATGGAAGGCGGAAAAAACGCCAAGATCATGCTTTGTGCTAATCCATGGCCATCGCGCACGTTGGCGCCTTTTGAGGATAAGTCCGGTAGTGCGGTGTTTTCTGCAACTGGGTTGAGAGAGGTGAGTCAGTTTGCAAGTGGACCATTTTACAACTTTAGCTTCATGTATTGTCGGGATAACGGCTTGCCAACCATGGACGATGATCGACCGTCCATGAAAATCGTGGGCACAACCATTTCCGACGCAGATCGACGCGCGGGCGTTCTACGTCAGTACTTCATGACATTTGATCAGCCAGCAAACCTACGCGGTGATGGTATTGGTATTCGTGTGATGGCAAATCCACTGCATTTCTCGCCCATGTCCTGGTATGCATCACGTGGCTTTAGTGGAGCGCCTAAGGAACTTCTGATAGATGGGTATGAGGCTTTGCAAGACGGAGATACCTACTATGTTGTGGCACGGAATACCGATCAAACAACATCAGGAGATGTGCGATCACTTGTCTATATTTTCTCGCGTAATCCATCGGCACAAGAAGAAACGCAAAACATCTTCGATCAGATCATCAAATCTCTGGCGTTCAACGTGAACCTTGAGCAAGAAGTAGGAAATCGTTGTTACACTGCTCCAGGCATACCATTATTGGTTGATGGAAAGACGGTCGAATGCAGTGCAGATTATAAATGTGCTCCATACTATAGTTCGGCTACACCGCGACTATATTGTGCAAGCTTCAAGGAAAAGATCCAACGCGATCTGACGCGCTTCCGTGATTTTTCCACCATGGTGAAGACATTGGGAGATACAAAAGAACGTGATGGGAAATATCCGGTCCTTGCAAGCGGTACGTTTGTTCGTGGATTGGCAAATAGTATCTGGTCCAGTTGGTCGAGTACGTTTTCGCCAGCCTATGGAGGCGCGGCTCCACAGGATCCTATCAATCGATTTCTTGCTTGTGGACGTTGTAAACGCGGTACTGTGATTTCCGCACGTCCATGCATGACAAATGATGATTGCGTACAAGGAGATACGTGCAGTGAAACGGTTTCTGCAACAGCGAACGACCCAGCAAATGGCTTTGATCCATTGACCTGTTGGAATGCGGTTGCTTCTCAGTATCGCTGTCCGTCCGTGAGTTCGGCGCTTACGACGCGCATGTATCAGTATCGATCATTGAACAATGGCGAAGGCTACGAACTTTCCTTGGAATTAGAGGGGCCAGCCGCCAGTCGTTATAACCCGCCGCTCATGCAAGGTGGCGTATCGCGTTGTTCCAATACAAAGGAGCTGTGTACCAGCGCAACAGATTGTCGCGTAGATGGTCCTGGCGGGGTGCTGATTTCGCAAGGGCAGTGCAATCCATCTGGTGGAGTCTTTCGCTTTAGCGGTGTCTGTAATAATGAGGTGTATGGGCAGTCAGGTGTTTGCGGCGATGGCATTCGGAATACCGGAGAAGTGTGTGAGTTGGAAGAAACAAACGAGATTGCCTGTACCGTGGGCACAGCATCTGGAAAAAAGAGGCAGATTTGTAACAATTGTTCCACATGGACCGATGGGCCGAATACGCGATGCGTGGCTGATACGCAATGTGGAAACGGCCGCGTGGATCGTCCAACAGAAACGTGTGATGACGGGCCTTCCAATGGGATGTATGGACGTTGTAACCGTACATGCAATGGTATTGCGGCTACATGTGGTGATGAAATGTTGAGCAGTGGAGAAACGTGTGACAATGGCACGCCAGGTACTGCTCCAAGCGCTCGCAATGGCAACACGGGTGGCAATGGCGATTATTGCGGCGCAGGTTGTGCCGTCGCTTCTTCCTGCAATATCACGTGCTCTGGGACAGCGCCGCATTGTGGGGATGAGGTTGTGAACGGTACGGAGCAATGCGACGGAAATACAGAGAAGGCTGATTACAGCATCTGTCATAACGCAACAAGCAATGGCGGACCGTGTCGTACAGATGCGGATTGTGTGGACGGAATGAGATGCGGTGAGCCAGCACGTGTGGCCGGTGCGCCTGTGACAGCACAAACGAGCTGTGCAGACATTCGCGTGGGATTGTGCGCAGGTGGCACAACTAATGGCAGACAATGCGCAACCGTCACCAGTGATTTGTCCTCTTCTCAAGTCACGAGTGCGCTTTCTGCAGGAAATGCAACGTGCGGAGCAGGTAGTCGTTGTATTCTCTATCCAACACAGCGCTCTCGGAGCTGTTCCGCGGCCTTTGAAGCGCCGCAGTGTCAATGGAAAGCCTGGTCTGCTTGTTTGCCGGTTGGTTCCTGTGGGAACGGGACCGTGGATCCAAACGAGGAGTGTGACGACGGAAATCGCACGGATAATGATCGATGCACCGCGCAATGCAAACGCAATATCTGCGGCGATGGCTTCTTAAGCCCGGGCGTTGAAGAATGCGATTTTGGAGGACGTAATGGACAGGCCTGTCAAAACGCTGAGTATGGTTCGACCTGTACCATGTGCTCTGCCACGTGTCGCCAGCAAGCGGCTTCTGGTGGATATTGTGGGAATGGAGTACGTGATGGCGGTGAGCAATGCGATGGCACGGATATGCCTACGGGTTTGTCGTGTCGAGGGTTAGGGTTTGGCTTTGCGGATAAGATTCAGTGTCAGCATTCACCGCTTGTCATCGACAGAACCACCAAAGCACTCAAGCGCGTGCTTGGGTCTGCGCCAGCCCAGCCCTTGGAAGCGTGCCCAGCAGGTGTGGCTTTTGGGCACTCCGGCGGAGCACGTGATGGGACAGAAGAAGATATCGCGGTCAATGCAGAAATGAGTTCGCAGTATCGTTGCGCCTGTATAACGCCATCCACAGATGTGGTTTCCTGTAATGCGTCTTGTGGGTTTAGCGGATGCGGCACATGCTCTTCTACGGGTGGAACGGGTGTGATTTCTGCCACGGTGCGCGATGCGGTGTATCCAGATCGTGCTGTGGTAGGCGCTCGGGTGACCTTATATGCGCGAGGCATTCGTGATCGAGAAGTATTTACCAATGAAGCAGGCAGGTTTGAATTTACGGGGTTGAACAATAATATTGCCTGTGCGACGTATCGCGTTGTAGTGGATTTGAATCGTGATAATACCGGCACACCTATGCCAATCGATGAAGGTGTGAACGGCGGCTATTGGTCATTTGAATCCATTTCTGCCGGAACAGGGGCAAGTTTCTTGCGCGATGGTATTGAGAATAGCGCAGGGTTTATCTATCTCATTCCACGCGTGGGTCGTGATGAGACAGCAGTAGTGCATACATGGGATGGTAATTTGCGGACGGATTATAATAAGAGTGCGGCGGCCGCAGATGGAACGCGCCAGGAATTGGGAGACGTGCCCGATGCATACCGTGGACGCTTTTTGCTGTCGCATTTGATTTTGCCGGTCAACCGACGCTATACGTTTAATCAAGATGGACGGGGTTGGTCAATGAATACGACGCTTGGACTGTCAGAAACGAAACGCACGGTTGTCTACGGTTCTCTCCCTGATCGCCAGAGCATGACATACGATCCATTGCACGGTTCTGTAAGTCCTGAAGCTTGGAGTATTCGCGATATTCGCGAACAGGCTGGGGGAAATGGCATGCAGGGGAATGAAAACCTAAATGAGGCTCCGTATGCACACCTTTTCTGTAACACGGGTGCCGGTGGCGCGTGTTATGAGATTGCTACAGCTCCTCAGACGACAAAATACAAATGGAATGTTCCGTCTATTACGCCGTCTGGGACGTTCACCTACTATCTAGTCGACCAACGTCTGCCAATAGATACGCGGTATATGCGCTCTTGGGATTTGCTTCGCGCAACAAAGACACGTGTCTATGTGGTGACGTATACGCGTCTCTATTCGATCACTCCACCGATTCAGGCCCCGACTGCATGCGCAAGCGGAAAGAATTGGATGGTCTTTCAGCAAGACGCTGTGACAGGAGCTGTGCGTATTCCGTCAGCGGCAGAATCATTCAAATGCGGAGAAGCGCAGGTCATGGATTTGGCCGGCGCGGTGGATCATATGCTTCCTGGATGTGCTTTCAAGGAGTATGCACGCGATTCCTACTACAATAGCTATTGGAACTTTGGAAGCTGGATTGCTCCTGGATCCATGGGCTGGCCGCCGATTTACCCTGGTGTAGATTGGGATTTACCTGCGAACTGCGTGTGTGAATCACAGTGTCGTAACGAGTCTGGAGATCGAACTTGTACAGCAACGCCATTCTTATGCCGCCGCTAACACGTCCTCAAATCATTGCTCTTTCCGCCGGTGGGGTCTTGCTCCTCGGCGTGATTGGGCTTGTGGTGTGGTTGCGCATGCGACCCGTCGAAGAGTTGAATCGATTACCAGCTACGCCAGCATCTTCGACAGCGGTCACGAGCGTCTCTTCCACGACGTCAGGGGACAGGGGAACTGCTACGTCCTCCGCAGAGGGGGATCTTCCTCTTGATACAGATGGTGACGGTGTTTCTGACGCACGTGAACAAACGCTGGGAACAAATATCGGATTGCGTGACACGGATGGAGATGGCGTTTCTGATGGAGATGAAGTGGATATCTCCCACACAGATCCATTAGTGTTTGATGCGCCTGTGCGGGCACCATTCGTGGAGACAGCGCCTGTCGTACAGCCGGTGGTAACAGATACAGATGGAGATGGCCTGGCAGATGCGCAAGAGGCGACCCTTGGAACGGACGCAACGAAGAAAGATACAGATGGAGACAGTCTTTCTGATGGCGAAGAAGTCAATGTGTATGGTTCAAGCCCTTTGCGTGGCGATACGGATGGTGATGGCTATCAGGATGCAACGGAAATTGAGAAAGGGTATAATCCTCTTGGGCCAGGTCAGTGTACCGTTCCAAACTGCGCTTATGCGACACGTGTTGCTCTTTAGCATATTTGTTTGATTTCTATGGCTATCCCTCCCAATCTTCCGTTTGATCCAGCAGGCACAGCAGTGCCGCCGGCTTCTCCTGCGCCTGTTACGCCACCACCATCAGTCCCATTGGCGCCGCCTCTTGTTGTTCCTCCGCCGGTTCCGGTTGCTTCACCGCCCGTGCCTCCAGTAACTCCGCCGCCAGCTCCACCTCCCGTGGCAATGCCTGCGCCAGCGCCTCAGATTCAGGCAATGCCTGTACTGGAGACAGCCTCTGCAACAAAGGGGCCGGTTGATATGTTCGCGGGTTTGGAAAAGCCAAAAATGGGCAGGCCTGCTTTAGCGCCATTGCCTGTGGCAGAGAGCGGTTCTGTGGGGAAATATGCGGTGATTGCCCTTTTAGTATTGTTGGTGGTTATCCTTGCAGGAGGGGGATTTTGGTATTTTGGCGTGTATCGTCCGGCGCAGGAGCGTGCGTTGAAGACGATTCAGCCCATCATAAATCCTGTTGTGCCAGAAGCAACTGCGCCTATTCAGCCAACAACGAACGCGATCGAGCAAGTGCCTGTAACGAATACGGAAGTGCTCGGAAATACACCCACACCAGAAGTGGTATTTACGCCGCCTGTTGCCGCACTAGAAGGATCAACCGTTACTACCTCGTTTGTCGCTCTCCCTCCGCCAGTGACCGTCCCTCCGGCAAACACAAATATTCCTTTGCCCACATCTGTGGCTCCCACGGTGGATGCAGATCAAGACGGATTAGCTGATCAGCGGGAAGTAGAGCTTGGCACAGACCCTCAAAATAAAGATACAGATGCTGATACCGTGAGCGATGGAGATGAGGTATTGGTGTATAGTACGAACCCATTGAACGCAGATACGGACGGGGATGGATATCAGGATGGTGTGGAAATTCAAAAAGGATATAACCCGCGAGGTGCTGGGAAATGCATAAAACCCACGTGCGAGTTATAATGAGAATGTGATCCTATGCCCTTTACTCCACCACAAGTACCTGTGCCACCAAAGCCTCCTGCTCCAAACGGGCCAGGTGATACAAAACGCGCCCCGGAAATCTACGTGATTCCGGAGAAGTTTTATGCGGTGGCGTTGAAGATGAAGCCTCCATTTGCGACAGATCAACAGCCGATCGCCCCTCCTCCGCCCCCAAAGCCCGTAGAACCTCCACCCAAGCCCGTTGTACCGATGGTGGTTGCGGAACGTACTATTCCTTGGCCCATGATTGCGGTGGCTGGCGTGATTTTGTTGGCGGTTGGTGGAGGGTTTGTCTATTTTGCACGTGATTATCTTTTCAAGCCGCCCGTTGCTCCCGTGGTTGTTGTGAAGCCGCCCGAAGCACCTCCGGCGCCTGCAGGATTGGTCGCGCAAGCACCAACGGCACAAAGTGTGAGTTTGCAATGGCAAGATGTTTCTGGATTGGAAACAGGTTATCGTATTGAACGCCGTGAAGGAGAGGGAACGTATCTTCCTGTCTCAAATCTTCCTGCAAACAGCACCACCTTTTTGGACACGTCCGTTGAACCAGCCAAGGGATATCAGTATCGCGTGATGGCGATCGGACAAGGAGGGGAGTCTGCTCCCTCAGATGAGGCGAGTGTGACCGTACCGGAGGCTCTGGCTGTTGCACCTGCCGCACCCTCACTCCCGCCTGGGGGTTTAGATACGGATTCTGATGGTGTCACAGACGTGGAGGAGTCCCTTTACACCACAGACCCACGTCAACCAGATTCTGATGGGGATGATTTTCTTGATGGAAACGAGGTGTTTCATCTTTATAACCCCATGGGATTTGCGCCGACAAAGCTGGCAGATACGGGCTCTATCAAAATATTTACTGCACCAGCTGGATGGGAACTCTATGTCCCAACGGCTTGGCAAACAACATTGAACGCGGCGGATGGATCGCAAGCAACTATTGATTCAGGGCATGGCGAAACGTTTGTGATTCGTATTGAGGATAATGCCTCGCGTATAGCATTGAGAGATTGGTATGTGCAAATGCGTCCAGGTACTGTCGCGACAGAAGTGAAGACCATAAAAACCAAGCGAGGCATGGATGGTATTGTGGATGCAGAGCGCATGACAACCTATTTTTCCTGGGAGGACAAAGTGATCAGTATCCGTTATGACATGGACGGTCAGCAGTATATCAATTATCGTACGACATACGAGATGATGTTGAATTCCTTTGTTCTACGCGGCATGCCTCAGGTAACGGTTCCTAGTGAGGCTACGCTCGCACCCGGATCGTTTGTTGCGCCCGTGACTACCACTACGGCAGTCGTTGTACCGGTTGTGGAACCAGAGAGCGCGTTCACCCCTTCAGCAACAGCTACAACGGTCACCACCACTCCTCTTGCTCCATGATTACGTTTGAAGTGCTGACGCCTCTTCCAAAACCGTTAAAGAAAACGGATTTGGTTCAATTACCTGCTTGTCTCAAGCGGGCGCGTGGTTTGAAGCAAGATCGTGTGATCAGTGTACGTTTTGTGTCTTCTGCGGATATCCGACAGTTGAACAAAACGTATCGTGGGCTTGATCGACCGACAGATGTGCTTTCATTTGGGGCAGAGCCTGTTCCGGGGTTGCGTTCCTCCAATAAACAAGCGTGGTTGGGCGATCTGGCCATTTGTGTGTCCTATGCGGCGACAGAAGCAAAGCGTCGCAGTATTGATGTGCGTGAAGAATTGATTCGTCTTTTGGTTCATGGAGCCTTGCATCTTGCGGGGTATGATCATGCCACGCCTGAGGAAGAGCAAAACATGTTTGTCCTTCAGGAGCAGTGCGTGTCTTGCATGATGAATCGCGTATGAAGCAACCTTCCTTGACAAAGAGTTTTGCGCACGCATGGCGGGGGATGCATCTCACGTTTCAGGCCGAGCGTAATTTTCGTATTCAAATAGCAGTTGGGCTCGCAGTTATCCTGTGTTCATGGGCTTTTCCTTTGACGCATACCGAGCGTCTTGTGTTGCTGATTGTGACGATGATGGTAATTGTGCTAGAATTATTGAACACCGCTGTTGAACGGCTCGTAGATTTGATGAAGCCTCGGCTGATTGACGTTGCCGGTGACATTAAAGACGTGATGGCAGGAGCGGTTTTGCTGGCGTCTCTCTTTGCCATTGTCATCGGCGTTGCTATTTTTTCACCCCACATCCTTTACATGATTCGCCGCGTATGAAGGAACGTCTCATCACCGGTATTGATCTCGGAAGCTCGGTCATCCGTCTTGCGGTTGGCCAAGTTACGATTGGCCCGGACAAGCGAGAGACGCTTTCCATCATCGGGGCAGTAGAAGTGCCGTCCCAGGGGATTTCTAAGGGGGTTGTCACGTCATTAGAAGACACAGTGAGTGCTCTTTCCTTGTGTTTAGAGCAGGCAGAACGCCAAATCGGACTTCCTCTACAAGATGCGTATGTGGGCGTGAATGGTACGTATATCACCGTGAATTTGTGCAAAGGAGTGATTGGCGTGTCGCGGCCAGATGGAGATATTCGCGAAGAAGATATTCGTCGCGCCCTTGAATCTGTTCGTACGACGGTCAACCCATCGAATTTTGAAATTTTGCATCTTTTACCGCGCGTCTACACAGTTGATGGTCAGGTCGGCATCAAGGATCCTATTGGGATGCAAGGTATTCGTTTAGAGGTGGATGCGCATGTGGTGCAGGGTATTTCTTCGCATCTCAAAAACATTTCCAAGTCTGTTCAGCGTACGGGTGTTGATATTGCGGAGCTTGTTTTTACGCCGCTTGCCTTTGGTGAGGCTGTTACGAATACGCGTCAGAGAGAGGTGGGTGTGGCTGTGGTTAATATCGGCGCGTCTACAACAGGCATTTGTGTCTACGAAGCAGGGGAGCTCTTGCATGCCGCAGTGGTGCCGATTGGATCTGATCATGTGACGTCTGATATTGCTATTGGGTTGCGTACCTCGTTAGAGGTGGCGGACCAATTGAAAAAACAGTATATTTCTGCGTACGCGAATTTTGTTGATAAACGGGATGAATTAGATTTACAGCAATTAGGTGCCCCTCAAAGTGAGGTGGTTTCTTTGCGCTTTGTGGCAGATATTGCGCAAGCACGTGTTGAGGAGATTTTTGAACGCGTGGGACAGGAATTGAAAAAGATTGATCGTGCAGGCATGCTTGCCGCTGGAGCGGTTCTGACCGGAGGCGGGGCAAAACTTCAGGGCATGGTTGAGGTAGCCAAAGAGGTGTTGCGTTTGCCCGCTTCGCTCGGTGCTACCAATTGTCCGCCCTCGCCTTTGTCGGATATCATTGCTGACCCGGTGTATTCCACGTCTGTTGGACTCGTGCGTTGGGGCATGGAGGCTGAACGTGGTGACACGGGCGGATCCATAGGCTCAGGAAAGAGCAGAGAGCTCCTGGGAAAGGCAAGCGGATCGATTATGAAGATCTTTAAATCCTTCATTCCATAGCCAGAATAGCTCGCATGAGGAGTAGCCCTTTGACAGGGCTTTTTTTGTTGCTTGACCAGGCATGGGGAAATCGGTATTGTGTAGCAGGGATGCAATGAATCATTTTTTTGCTAGGACTGGCTGAAAACGAGCAACGAACGTGTTCATGTACATTTTATTTCGTCTGCTAAGAAGGAAAACCTTCGCGGTTTTCAATGGTTTGCGTTCCTCACATGACCCTTACATTGTATGGCAGAAATAAAACCTCAGATTGAGACATTTGCAAAGATCAAGGTCGTCGGCGTCGGTGGATCCGGTGGTTCTGCTGTGAACCGAATGATCACTTCGAAAATTCGAGGCGTGGAATTTATTGTCATGAATACAGATGTGCAAGCGCTCCATCATAATATGGCGCCGCAAAAGTTGCATATCGGAAAAACCATCACCCGTGGACTTGGCGCAGGCATGGATCCAGAGGTCGGGTTGCATGCGGCAGAAGAAAATGAAAACGAAATTCGAGAACTTCTCAAGGGCGCAGACATGGTTTTTATTACCTGCGGTCTTGGAGGTGGAACAGGTTCTGGTGCAGGACCATTTGTGGCAAGCATTGCAAAAGAAGAAGGGGCGTTGACCGTCGCGGTTGTGACGAAACCTTTCTCTTTTGAAGGGTCTCAGCGCAAAATGATTGCAGACCAGGCGTACGAAAAACTTTCAGATAGCGTGGATACGATTATTACCATTCCGAATGATCGTATTTTACAAATCATTGATCGCAAAACATCCTTTGTCGATGCGTTTGCCATGGCAGATGAGGTGCTTCGTCAGGGTGTGCAGGGTATTTCAGAATTGATTACTACCTCTGGATTGATCAACGTGGATTTTGCGGATGTGCGTGCGATCATGATGAACCGTGGTTCTGCTCTCATGGGCATTGGCCACGGGCACGGAGACAATCGTGCGGCAGAGGCGGCAAAGGCCGCTGTGGCATCGCCGTTGTTGGAAGTCTCGATCGATGGAGCAAAAGGTGTACTCTTTACCATCACCGGTGGATCAAATCTCGGCATGTATGAGGTGTCAGAGGCCGCAAAAGTGATTACACAATCTGCAGATCCGCAGGCAAAGATCATCTTTGGCGCGATCATTGATGAAACCATGAAGGATGAGGTGAAGATTACCGTGATCGCCACAGGCTTTGATAATCGTACGGCCAATGGGCCAAGGCAAAAGTCCGTGTTTGCAGGAGGAACATTTTCTGGAAATGCGCGGCCTGCTTCTTTTGGGGGTCCTGTTACAGCCGCATCTCCTGCGCCTGAGCCCGTGGAAAAGGTACCGTTTTCCCAGCCACGATTCGCGGGAGCGTCGAGCCCTGCGCCCACGTACGCGCCTCCTCAGCCACCTCCGGCACCATTTCAGCCGCAACAGCCCCAGCCGCAACAGCAGGTTCCGCAGAACTTTGTGCAACCGCCGCCACCACAACCCTCATATCAGCCCACGCGACCCTCTTCGGCGCCTTTTGGTTTTGCGCAAGCTCCAGTTCATGCGTATCCCTCTTCTCCTTCAAATACGAATCCTGCGCCTGAGCCTATGCAGGCGGTAGAAGAGCCTCACCAAGAGCCGCATTACACAAATATCCCTGCGCCACAGCCAGCTGTGTATCAACCGCATATCACGCCACCGCGCTATTCTCCTGCGCCTGCGGCTGTTCCGCCGTCCACGCTGTCTACGCCCGTGCCTCCTGCGCCAAAGAAGACTACGGAAGAGGATGATATTGATATTCCCACATTTATTCGTAAGAAGATGATGTAGCTGTTCGTTTTTTGGAGAAAAGGAGAGGATACGTTTTTCTGATTCCGATTATTCATCTTTTTGACAGGATCTATGTACACGGAACAACGTTCCATTGCTAGCGTTATTCTCGTGGCCATCTTGTGTGGTTCGGCCGCGGGCGCTTTGTCGGGATTATTTGTGTATCGCGAGCTCGGTGAGAGAGCGGGTACGTCTACACGTGTGATTGATCGTGAGGCATCGTCGGGATCCTCACAGCCGCGTGGTGGATCTGAACGTGTGGAAGACGATCAGGTAACAAATGTTGTTAAGCGCGTTTCACCAGCAGTGGTTTCGATTTCTATCGCGAAGACAGTTCGATCAACAGCAGGGCAGGTACCAGACATGTTCCAACAATTTTTCGGACAAAACCCCTTCTTTGAATTTCAGATTCCACGTCAAACAGCCCCAAGCCAACCTGACCAAAAACAGATCGTCGGAGGAGGTTCAGGCTTTTTGGTTTCCGCAGATGGCATGATTGTCACGAATAAGCATGTGGTCGCTGATGCAGAGGCGGAATATACGGTGATTGCACAGGACGGAAAGAAGTATCCTGCGAAGATTCTTGCAACAGACCCTGCTGTTGATCTTGCGATTCTAAAAATCGAGGCTACGGGCATGCCGTATGCGGAACTTGGTGATAGCAAGGATATGGAAGTGGGGCAAACCGTGATTGCGATCGGTTATGCATTGGCTGAGTTTAAGAACACAGTCACCAAAGGCGTGATTTCTGGGGTCAATCGCCGTTTGGTGGCAGGTGGGCTTTCTGGTTCGGAAGTGATCGAGGGCGCGCTTCAAACAGATGCGGCAATCAATCATGGGAACTCTGGCGGACCATTGATTAATTTAGACGGCCGGGTCATTGGAGTGAACACGGCTATTTCTGCCAATGGACAATCCTTGGGGTTTGCCTTGCCCGTGAATCTCGTCAAACGCGACTTGGAGAGCGTAAAACGCGTGGGGAAAATTCTTCGACCTTGGCTTGGCGTGCGTTACGTCATGCTGGATGAGGAATATGCCAAGCGTCAGGGAATTGCTGTATCTTCGGGTGCGCTCATTGCTCGTGAGGAAGGATCGCGCGATCCAGCGGTTGTGCCTACGTCACCTGCGGACAAAGCTGGTCTACAAGAAAATGATATTATTCTCGAGCTCAATCAAACGCCTCTTGATACGGATCACTCGTTGAGTCAAATGATAGGAGAGCATGACATTGGAGATGAGATTACGTTAAAAGTATTACATCAAGGAAAAGAGAAGCTTGTACAGCTCACACTTGAGGAGCGAAAAATGTAAAGAGCGCGGTGTTTCTCCATTCTCATTCTTGGGTCTCTGCGCTACAATAGATCATTGTATGACCATTTCTAAGAGAACAAAGATTATCTGCACGATTGGTCCGGCATCCAATCAGGCGCCGCAACTTGAGGCCATGATCAAAGCAGGGATGAATGTCTGTCGCTTGAACTTTTCACATGGCACGCATGAGGACCATTCCGCGCTTATTCAACGTATTACCGAAGTACGCGAACGACTGGGCGAATCTGTGGCAATTTTACAGGATTTGCAGGGGCCAAAAATACGCGTGGGAGATCTTCCAAAAGATGGCGTTGAGCTCAAAAAAGGAGAGACGGTTGTGTTTAATACAGACCCAAATGCCACATTGCCAGAAATCCCATTGACCTATCATGAACTGCACCAGGATGTGAAGGTGGGGGACGTGCTTCTCTTGGACGATGGACTGCTTGATGTGCGAGTGACAAAGGTGGAAGGGCGGAAGATTTCTTGCGAGGTCGTCACTGGAGGCATGCTTTCATCTCACAAAGGATTGAATCTGCCGACAGCCACACTTTCCATTCCTGCGATCACAGACAAGGATAAAGACGATGTGAAGTTTGGTGTTTCTCAAATGGTGGATTGGGTGGCGCTTTCTTTTGTGCGAAATGCAAAGGAAATATACGACCTACGCTATCTCATTAAACAGTACGAAGATGAATTAGGCACAGCGAATAAAGCCGGGCATCCGATTCGGATTATCGCCAAGATTGAAAAACATGAAGCCGTAAAAAACATTGACGAAATCATTGAAGCCGCGGATGGCATCATGGTTGCGCGAGGTGATCTTGGCATTGAGATGCCCGCAGAAGCTGTGCCGCTTATCCAAAAGGAGATCATAGAAAAGTGTCTTTCTGCCGCGAAACCTGTTGTCGTTGCTACGCAGATGCTGGATTCCATGATTCGCAATCCGCGAGCAACACGCGCAGAAGTGTCAGATGTGGCAAATGCAGTGATCGATCATACGGATGCGGTCATGCTTTCTGGTGAAACGGCAAGTGGAAAATATCCGTTGCAGGCCGTAGAAACCATGGCACGTATTATACGAGAAACAGAAGCATCAAAATACGATAATGTTGAAGCAGAAGCAGAGCTTCATGCGCGGTTGAGCACAGAAGCCGCCATGTCAAACGTTGCGAGCATCCTTTCGCGAGATATTAAGGCGAAAGTCATTCTTGTGGCATCCATGTCAGGTGATACAGGCCGCGTGGTGAGCCGCTATCGTCCGGAAGCCTCCATTCTCGTGGCAACGGATGATGACCGCACCTGCCGCCAACTCAACCTCTCCTGGGGCGTGCGCGCGTTTGTCTTACCAAAGTGCAATACCGTAGAAGAGCTTGTAGATCGTTCTGTGGGGCATTTGAAGAAGGCTAAGCTTGTTCATGCAGGTGATAAGATTGTGATTGTTGCAGGCGAGCCTGTTGGGGTAACGGGTGGTGTGAATTTGGTTGAAATTCGTGATATCTAACCCCTTTCTTTTTGCCTATGTCTTCCTCACGTGATTCTGCATACGTTTTGCCGTTGGAGGAGGTTGGCATGGATGATGTAGCACAGGTAGGAGGCAAGAATGCATCATTGGGGGAGATGATCCAGCATCTGGGGCAACACGGTGTTCCGGTCCCATCTGGTTTTGCGATCACGGCTGATGGGTATTGGCGTTTTGTGAATGCCAACGGATTACGCCAAGTGATCAGCGATCTCTTGTCAGGTTTGGATGTTCAGGATGTGCATGATCTTGCGATTCGTGGAGAAAAGGTACGCGAGAAAATCTTGCACGCCACGATTCCGGACGATTTGCGCGAGGCGATCGCAGAGGCCTATCGCGCTCTTGGCGACCGTGACGGTCATGCCTTGGACGTAGCCGTGCGCTCTTCCGCAACCGCAGAAGACTTGCCGACAGCCTCTTTTGCCGGACAGCAAGAATCCTATTTGAATATTCGTGGTGAGGAGGAGCTCCTGGATGCCGTGCGTCGGTGCTTTGCGTCATTGTTCACAAATCGCGCGATTGCGTATCGTGTTGAGCAAAAGTTTGACCACTTGAAGGTTGCATTGTCTGTTGGTGTCCAGCGCATGATTCGTTCTGATCTTGCGAGCGCTGGCGTGATGTTTACGATTGATACAGAAACGGGATTTGAGCAGGCGATCCTTGTGAATGGCTCGTATGGTCTTGGAGAAAGTGTGGTGCAGGGCAAGGTGAATCCAGACCAGTTCATGGTGTTCAAGCCTACGCTAAAAGATGGATTTCATCCGATTGTCTCGCGTGTCCTTGGGAAAAAGGAAACGAAAATATTGTACGGAAAGAATGACCATGATACGCGCACCATGCCTACGTCCATGAAGGATCGTACGCGCTTTTGCTTGACCGACGCAGAAGTGGAGACGCTCGCGACCTATGCGATCACGATTGAATCCTATTATTCTGTGCGTGCTGGCCATCTTCAGCCCATGGATATTGAGTGGGCCAAGGATGGAGAAACCGGCAAGCTGTGGATCGTGCAGGCAAGGCCAGAGACTGTGCAATCGCAACGAGATCATGCGGTCTTGGAGGAATATATTCTGGAAAAGACCGGCGAAGTGTTGATCCATGGCCTTGCGGTTGGTTCGCGTATTGGCCAGGGCCATGTGAGGATCATGCGTTCCTTGAAAGACATGGATGCCTTTCAAGATGGCGACGTGCTTGTGGCGCACATGACAGATCCAGACTGGGTGCCGATTATGAAACGCGCCTCTGCCATTGTGACAGATAGCGGCGGCCGCACGTGCCATGCCGCAATTGTGGCGCGTGAGCTCGGCACGCCAGCGCTTGTGGGCACAGGGAATGCCACGACTGTTTTGAAGGCAGGGACGCAGGTGACGGTTTCTTGCGCAGAAGGCGATGAAGGAAAGGTGTATGAGGGACTCCTTCCGTTTCAGGTAAAACGCACGCCGCTTGATCATGTCCCAAAAACACGCACGCGCATTCAAATGAACCTGGCTGATCCTTCTGCCGCGTTTGAGCAGTCCATGATCCCAAATGAGGGCGTTGGATTGATGCGATTGGAATTCGTCTTTACAAACCACGTAGGCATTCATCCCATGGCCGTGCTCCATCCAGAGCTCGTCAAAGAGCCGGCTGTGCGGGCCAAAATACAGGCACGTATCGCAGGATATCCAGATGGCAAGACGTTTATCGTGAACCGTCTCGCTGAGGGGATTGGCCAGATTGCCGCGGCTTTTTACCCAAAGGAAGTGATTGTGCGTGCTTCAGATTTCAAAACCAATGAGTACGCAAATCTTTTAGGCGGCAAAGCATTTGAGCCTGCAGAAGCTAATCCCATGATCGGCTGGCGAGGCGCTTCTCGCTATTATGACCCGGGCTATAAAGAAGCATTCTTGTTGGAGTGCGCGGCATTTCGGAAAGTGCGTGAAGAAATGGGATTGAAAAATCTGGTGCTCATGGTGCCATTTTGTCGCACCCCAGAAGAAGGAGAAGCCGTGCTCAAGGTTATGGCAGAGGCCGGCTTGAAACAAGGGAAAGATGGACTGCAGGTCTATGTGATGGTTGAAATCCCTTCGAACGTCATTCTTGCAGAACAGTTCGCTGATCTTTTTGATGGGTTCAGTATCGGCTCAAATGATCTGACGCAACTCACGCTCGGCGTGGACCGCGACTCTGCGATTGTGAGTCGTGTGTATGACGAGCAAAACGAGGCAGTGCTTGCTTCCATTCGCCATGTGATCAGTGTAGCAAAACACAAGGGCGTCAAAGTAGGTATTTGCGGACAAGCTCCATCAGACAATGTGCATTTTGCGGAGTTTCTTGTACGCGAGGGCATTGATAGCATGTCTTTGAATCCAGACACGGTTATCAAGACAACCATGGCCGTTGCAAAATTGGAAAAGCAACTCAAAAAATAAAAATACCGCTTACACGCGGCCGTTACTCTACTCTCGGGGTTTGAGAGGAATGATTTTTTTGTCGTCTGGAATAATGAGATATCCACAGGCAACGTTGGTCAGCGGCGGTTCTTCGATCCCAAAAACCTTGCTCCAGGCACGCAACAGGTAGGTGATAATGGGGAGATGGGATATGAACGCTATGTTGATAGGCTCGTATGGCGGGAGAAGGTCTGTGAGGTTCCCATCTGTATTCAGACGTCCATCGATCTCTACAGGCTTTTGAAGCGTACTCCCAATAATCGCCGCGGTTTCACGGGTCCGCGTGGTCGGAGATGTGCGGATTTCCTGCCATTCCTCGTTGATATCGAGGAGTTTCTGCGCTAACGCAACCGCATCAGTCTCGCCCTCAATCGTGAGCGAGCCGCTGGATAGGCTATATCCCGCATGGCGGATAATGGCAAACATAGGGGAGGGGTTGACAGGAGGGCTTGCCTGGTTTTGTTAGCTTTGATACGCTTCCGTTCGCACTGTGCACCAGCTCTTATCGTGAACCCGCCTCGAAACGTCGTCAAGAGGGGGTTTACAAGAGTTGAGCGACAAGGCCATGGGTTGGTGGTGTAGCCCGGTTAACACGTCTCCCTGTCACGGAGAAGATCGAGGGTTCGAATCCCTTCCAACCCGCCATACAAAAACGTCCTTTTGGGCGTTTTTGTTTTATGATTGATGCCGAATAACGCGTAAGCTATGCTGTCTCAAGTACTATGCAAAACCTTTTTCTTGAACCGCAACAGCTAATCGCTATGGTGGATTATCCGCCTCTGCATAGTCCAGAGGCGTTACGTGCATATTACGCGAAACACAAAGCCGGTGCAGATGTAGAGCCCGTTGTTGTCGTGCCAGTGGAGATTGCGAAGAGATATTTTATGCAAATGCATGATCGTTATGACACGTATCGAGATGCACTTGATACATTTTTGTCAGATCACCCAGCGGCAAAGTATTTTATGTTTGGCGGCAAACATCGGTCTGCCGCGGCAACGGTATTAGGTGTGAAAATACCCTGTCTTGTTATTCAGGATGACGCGGATGTCTCTGAGGCTCATGCATGGATGGATGCGGGCAAGCTGACAGGCGTGCCAAGTGTTGGAGAGACCTTCGGTGATTCGCTTCGTGAGCTGGAAGAGCATTATTTTGAGCACAAGCGTTTTTGGACCATGCAGGAGAAGACGGAAGCCATGATTAAAAATAATGATATTCCAGAAAACATGCTAGAAAATAGGCGTAAATGAGAGTTTTTTGTTTTTGGATCAATGATGGATACATCCAACGCTGATTGACAGATGAGAGGCTTTTTGTTATTGCTTTACTCGGTGGAGGTCTATGATGAGGACGATCGCGCAATGGATGGAGCACTTTCGTGCGCTCTATGGCGAGAGGAATGAGTGTTACTTCCAGGGGCTTGATAGAAGGATTATCTTCCTGCTTCTTGGCATTCGTATGCTAAGGCGAGCGATCAAGCATCACCATGACAAGGACGTAGCTATCATGCTCGCGAGCGTGCTGGCGCGTACGTTCATGGTTGCGCAACACTTTAGCCAGCTTCCCTTTGTCGAGGCAGTGACATCAAAGTACATGCATGGACACTGTAGTTATTGCGGGCAGTCTGCGTGTGCGTGCCCAGAGTCCTTTCGCCCACCTCCTCGTTATGGGGCACAGACGTCAACAAATGCGCTCACGCTTCAGGCATTCTCTCGGCAGATTGCGGCTGTGTACGGGGAGCGTAATCGCGCGAAGCCGCTTCCTGTGCTTTTTGACCGCCTGAACGACGAGGTTGTGGAGTTGATCGAGCTGGAGGAGTGCATGCATTACGGCACGATCCAGCCCGAGGAAGCGCGAACCAAGTTCGCGTATGAGCTGGCAGATGTCCTTGCCTGGATTGCGGCGATCGCAGATGTCCAGGGCGTGGATCTGGAGCAGGCGTGTTCGCGTCAGTACGGCGGGGGGTGCCACAACTGCTGTTCCTTCCCGTGCAACTGCCCGCCCTATGCGGCGCGTTCATCTACGTAAGAGCCATCTGGCTCTCTTTTTATCCCGTTGTACATCTTCCCGTATTCCTCTATGATGAGGATTCTATGATGCATACCATGACACTCCAGCCTACGCCTTTTTCGCGGATGAAATATGGGTTGAAAACCGTGGAGGTGCGCGTGTTTGATGAAAAGCGATCTAACGTTGCGGTGGGTGATGATGTGACGTTCAAGCTCGCGACGGATCCGGCGCAGGTTATCGTGACGCGCGTGGTTGGTCTCACGCGATATGCCACGTTTCAGGAGCTCTTTTCAGCTGTACCGCGCTCTACTCTGGGGATGAAAGCCGAGGAGGAATGGCAGGGGGTTTATCAATACTATACAAAGGAAGAAGAGCAGGAGAAGGGCGTGCTTGCCATAAAAGTCGCTGTGTTGAGCTTTGCGTAGCCTCGCGTTGCCTTTCCTGCGGCGATTTGGTATGTTTCGACTCTATGGGACTTGTTATTGGTATTGTTCTCGTGATCTTGATCGTTGGGTTTGCTATCTGGTTTCAGTTTGGGACCGTGACGATCGAGAGCGACAAGACGTTTAAGCTGTTGATTCTGGCATTCTTTTTGATGTATATCGGTGCGGCAATTGGGATTCATTTTATTGGCACGCCGCTCGCAGAAAACGCCCGCCTCTCATCGATTGTGGAGGAGCTGGGCTTTGCTGGTCAGGACATGTCTTTTTAGACGATCAATGGCAATGCGGCCAACGGCACTTCTTCCCCGGTCATGATGCTTTCAATACGATACGTTCCGTGCGTAGGTGCCTCGATGTAGCCATTCCAGGCATAGCGCGCAAGACCTCCAGAATTGACCCAATCCATCAGCCATTCGCCGACGTAGTATGGATCAAGTTGCGGGACGCCACCTCCAACAGATTGGAGCCAGATTTTGTTGAACTCTTCTTGAGAGCCAATGGGTGGCGCCATGACGATCGGGAGTCCAAGACCTGTGTAAAAGGAGAGTTCGCTGGGTTTGGTCCACAGGACGTCTGTGGTACGAAGGGATCGGGCAAAGCCGCGAAAGTACTCAGGTCGGGTTTCGTACCAACGTATGTGGAGATTTTTATTGAGCAAGGACTCTAATCCCAGGGCTTTTGCATGCGAGGTAAAGAAATGTGCAACTGGACGACGCGTGCCCGCTTCAAGATTCAGCGTTATTGTTTTTTTCAGAAGCTGTTTACGCAATCCCTGCATGATTTCTACGCCCAGCATTTTTTGTGCTCCTGCACCTCCCACGGAGAACGTCACGGAGATTGGACGATGAGGCGCTTGTAGTTTACGCAAGTCACGATCAAGAGATTCGCGGAGGGTTTCGTGATACTTTTCTATAAATATACGTTGTGGATCCAGGGTGAGGAGACGATCACTGAGATCCTTTTTTATGTAACGCCCCTCTGGACCGCCGATGCTGGACTTTGGCAGGGGAAAGCCCGTGAGAAAGATATTTTCCTCTCGTACGCCGTAGAGCTTGAGACGTTCAACCACACGGCCATTTGGCGCAAAGTATTTGATGCGACTCCGTTTTGGATCAAGAGGCACCCAGGCTCGACTAATATCCGCATCACAACACACGCAAAAAATATCGCCTGGATATCCATGAACCTCTGCGGCAAATGCTGGCAAGAAAAAGGTGCTGATAAATGGGCGCTGGTTGATCCGGGACAGTTTTTCGATCAGATGTTTTCCTAAGCCGCCACGCTCAATCATGCGATACATCTCGATGAGCTGAAGCGTGGGCTTAGAAAGGTCGCGGCGTGGATAAAAAGGAGGAATGCGTTGAAAATAATCCAAAGCACCAAATGCAAGCGCACCAATAACGGGAATGGGCTGCAGTCGGGAGATAAATTCGTAGATGCGACGCGTACTTTGCCACATGCGTTTATCTTTTTCTGGAATGCCCGGATAGTGATTGGCGGTAATAATATCGCCGTATGCCAAATCCTCTAGGCCAAACGCCGCACGCTCGTGCCCATACCCCATGTTCACGGAAACGATCCACGCATTTTTGTGTTTGTGAATGGGCATGCGTGCAGTATACCAAAAAACACCGCGCTTGGCGTGCGGTGTTCGTGGATAACCTGTAGTCGTTTTAGGAAGAGGAGTTGCGGATTTGGCGTGAGGGTTTTTTCTTGCGTTCGGTTGTGGGCTTGTCGTTCATGTCCAGTTCATGCACATAGCGATCAAACCATTCGTCATAGCGATGATCGATGAGGGCTTCGAGGTCCTTTGGTGATGTGTTTGCCAGTTCACTGCCTAGCTTTTTACGAACATCTTGTCGTGCGCGAAACCAGGCCCATTCATCCGTAAACGCAAACCAGCTGTGTTGCCAGACTTCTTCGTCAACTTGTTCAAAAATTGCGTGAGAAGTTCGGTCTGGTATCTGAAGAAGCTGTTCCACGCGCGTGAGGAGCGGGGAGGGGTCAATAGGCTCGAGCGCATGCTCCTTACGCAAGGAATCTTCCATGATAAAACGCGCTAAAAGCGCTCGATGAAGCTCAATAAGCTCATTTTTGGAGAAGGAGAGAAAAGCAAATTGCGTGTCCATGCGGTTGATGCTAGCGCGGATGATGCGGTGGAGCAAGAGAGGGGAGGACGGCATGCGCGCTTCGTGCTAAGATGAGGACATTGGTCGTATGATTTTGCTTGAACACGTTTTCAAATACTATCCCCCCAACATCCCGGCGCTTCAGGACCTTTCTTTGAAGATCGAAGCCGGAGAGTTTGTGTCGATCGTGGGACAAAGCGGCGCGGGAAAAACCACGCTCGCAAAAATCCTCATGGCTGACGAACGTCCGACGCAAGGACGTGTGATGATAGGTGGGTGGGATATCACGCACATCAAATCTTTCGAAATCCCGCAGTTACGGCGGCAATTAGGCGTGATTTTTCAAGATTATAAACTGCTTCCCAAGAAAACAGCCTGGGAAAATGTGGCATTTGCGTTGGAAGTCGCGGGTGCACCGCATGCGCGTATCAGGGAGGTGATCCCCCAGGTGCTAAAGCTTGTCGGCTTAGAGGGCAAAGAACATCGGTTTCCTCATCAACTTTCTGGAGGAGAGCAACAGCGCGTGGTTGTCGCACGGGCATTGGCGCATCGTCCAAAGTTATTGATTGCGGACGAGCCCACAGGCAATCTTGATACACATAACACGCGTGACATCATTGATGTTCTTCTTAAGGTGAATGCGTTTGGCACGACCATTGTTCTTGTGACGCATAACCGCGAAGTGGTGAATAGCCTTCGCCGGCGCGTGATCACGATTCAAGACGGTACAGTAGTTTCTGACCATGCGGAGGGTAAGTATCTTTTGTCTGTATGATTACGCTTTGGCGCATCTTTGTTGCTTCATGGAAGCACGTGGGTCGTAATGCCTGGATAGGCATTGCCACGATTTTCGTGTTTATGATGGCGCTTGGCGCTGTCAATATCTTGCTTGGCATGAATGCCATGCTTGGACGAACCATTACGCTCTTGGAAGAGAGAATCGATGTGACCGTGTCTTTCAAAGCGGATACGCCAGAAGCCGTGGTCAACCAGGCGCGATTTTACATGTCGTCTTTGCCGCAAATACGCGACGTGTCCTTTCGCACCTCTGAAGAAGTGCTTGCGCAATTTCGCGAACGTCACGCAGGTGAAGGGAAGGTGCTCGGTGCGCTTGAGGAGATCGGCAAAAACCCACTTGGCGCACAACTGGTCATGAAAGCGCGTTCTTCTGAAGACTATCCTTTCCTCGTACGTGCCATCCAAAATCCTCAATACGCACCCTTTGTAGACAATCAAACATACGATGATCACCGCGTGGCCATCGAACGCGTGCAAGATGTGGGGCGCAAGGTTCGCGTGGTGGGTGCCGCACTCGTCGCAATCTTTGCCTTATTTGGCCTGTTGATCGCGTTCAACGCGATCCGGGTGGCGGTGTATACTCAACGTGAGGAAATCGCGATCATGCGGTTGGTAGGTGCTTCATCCTTTTACATCCGCGCCCCGTTTATCCTTGAGGGGATTTGGCTTTCGTTATTCTCCATGCTGTGTTCGGCGGTGATGGTCTATGCCGCTTTGACTTGGGTTGAACCTGCGCTCGTGCCGTTATTCGATGGCGCTGACACGGGTTTACGTACTTTCTTCTTTGGAAATGCGGTAAAAATCATCGTCATACAAACGTTGAGCCTTGTGGTATTGGTGACCATGGTCTCTTGGGCCGCGGCTGGCAGATATATCAAGCGCTAGTCTATGCACGAACGACCACGCGAACAGAAGGTAGGAACGCCGATGGCACGTCGGGAACGGATGCCTGTTGTTCGAAAGCAAGAGAAAAGAGAGACGCTGAGACCAAAAGAGATACAAAAGGAACATAAGCAAGGGGAGGCTCTTTCTCGATTGCGCGAACTTCTCGTGCATCGTCTGCAACAAAAAGGCATAGGCCGTGCGCTACGCGCGCTGGGGATTGTGTTTGCCTTGAGCGAGCAGACAGGATGCGCGACCATGCAGGTCCGAGCTCCAGAAACGGATCGCATCGCCGTAGAGGGCGCAGAGCCTTTTGAGGCAGAGCATCCATCTGTCGAGGTGATGAGACGGGAGTTGTTGCGCGCGGTTGGACAGGAGGGCATGCGCGAATTATTGCCGGAGCTTCCACAGAGATCCGCGCAAGAAGCACGAACGTCTGTGGAACGTCTCCAAAACGAACGACGAACCGGCATCCAGGGATGGGAACATCTCTATCTTGATCCTGAACAAGCGGAACTCTACTTTTCCATGGGATTTCCTGCGGGATATTTTTCTCCTGTTATAGCGCAGGCGAGATGGAGAGCGCGTAATGAAAATCTACCCTGTCCTACTACTGGCGTGTTTGTGTATGAAGGTTCGTCCTCTTTTGCTCCGGGGGATGCGCCTTCGGAGATCATGTTATTTACACAAGCGAACTGCTCTGCCTCATTGGAAGCAATCCCACGTGCGGTGAATGTTGTGACGCATGAATTCGCCCATGCACGCGATCCGTATAGCGCACCGACGTTTATCTCTGAAGAGGCGCGTGTAACGTTTTGGTGGAGAGTGCACCGACTATTACAGAACCCTGACCATCCGCGCACCGCATACACGGAATCCATGGAAGATCGTGAGGATTTTCATGCGTTTTACGGACCGCGTTTGCATGAATACGTGGCAGAGCTCGAGCGGGTTGTGTTTGAGACGACACTTGATCCTGTACCAGACCATGAACCATGGGAGCAGTACAAGGCTCGGACTGTCGCTGAGCGCTTTCGCTGTTCGCCTGCGGCCGGTCTGCGCGCCGTGAGGCTTGTTCAGTATTGGGCAAGTCAGTTTCAAACGCCAGAGGAAGCAGAATCATTTGATTGGGCACAGGCTGAGCGTGTACGTCAGGCGGCTCTTCGGGAAATGGTCTCTCGTCGGCTGAACTCTGAAGTGCACGATATGATGAATACGCTGACAGATATCCAGTTGCAGGAAGAGCTTTTAGCACACTGGGAAAGTGGTTTTCGGCAAGGCGAAGCTTTGACGGAAGCTGATGAGAGCTCTTTGCGCACGCTTTCGCAGAAGGTGCATTCCGCGTTACGGATACGGGAAGAGGCGTATGAGCGGTTTCGGTCACTCTATCAGGCCGCGCAACGGTCAGGAGCGCCATTGCGCGTGCTTCAGTCTTTGCTCGAAAAAACAGCGCAGAGCATCAAACAGTATCAGGATGCCTGGTCGCGGTTGTCGCAACAGGATATGACGCAGGTGCATGCGTATGTTGCGCAGGAGGGACGTTTACGCAGAGTCCAACGGACAACACTCTCGCACGAGGGTACTTCCTGATTATGCTTCATCTTGTTTTTAACGTAGATCGCCAATTCCTCGGTGAGGTCCATACGGAGCGGGGAGTGTTTAAGCGTGTGATGTTGAATGAAGAGGGCGAAAGCCTCTTTGGCTCACAGTGTGGGGCTTGGCAGGCAACCGGAATCTCTGTGCGACGCGAAGTGCGGCACGTCCAGGCAGATGGCACGCGAGAAGTGGCTTGGTATACAGAGCGTGTCCTTCCTCGTGATGCTTCTTTTGAGCACGCTCTTCATGCCTGGGCAGAGGAGCATGAGTATTTTATGACAGATCTTGAGGAGCCGTACGTGCCTTGTTGGGAGCAGTTGCTTGGTCTTCCATTTGAACCACAAGAGCGTTTTGCCTTTTTGATTGCTCTCCGTCTCACCCCGCAGACGCTCCTCTCGGAATGGCGTAAGAGTTTGGATGAAGCGCGATTGCTGGTTCAGTATGAAATGGCGGAGAGCCATAAAGCCGTAGAGATTCTCAAAAAGAAAATGTCTTCACAGTTGACTGCGCCGTTCGCAAAACAAGCAATACACGGATGAGTGGCAAAACAAAAATAAGGGACGCCCCTTATTTTTTTGTTGTGGTCTAAATACTTGGTAGGTGGGAACAGGAAACCTCTGTCAAAATACGATAGGTGACCCCTTCTGGAGTGAGCAACGTTTCATAGAGCGCAAGACGATCGAGAGGTTGCGTCCAGGTCACGTGTTCGTTGAGTTTGCGGATGCCAAACGGCACGTTGAATGTGGGGGCAAAACGCGCGAGCGTGAGATGAAGCTTGAACGGCCGTTTGTCAGGTTCAAAGCTGAGGACGTGCTCTACTTCTGTTCGCAATTTGAGGAGATCTGGCGTGGTGTGGCCCAGGCCCCAGATGAGTCGTGGATTGAAGCGCGTGGGTCCTGCTGACACCATGTCGATGGTGGCAGGCTTCATGAAGGACGGAGAGGCAAACGTTTCAAGGCGTTTGATAATCTCTTCGGGTTTTTCATCCTGCCAAGGTGGAACAATGGTGATGTGTAGGTCCTTGCTATCCAGCCATTGCACCGGAAGGTCCTTATGATCTGCTTCCCAGCGGGTAATACGGTTGCGAAGGTCTGGCGCAACAGGAACAGCGATAAAAAGTCGATGTGGCATGTTAGGCGATTTGTTCAAAACGCACGGTTTGTTCATGGCCTTCTCCTTCGAGATGCGCGAGCCACTTGACCACGGTAAGCTCTGGGAATGCATCGTGGATCACCTGAGCGGCGCTGGTCATATCTTCCACGTGTTTGCGATGCTCTGCTTCGTCGCCATCAAAAGCGGCTTTCCCGCCGTACGCTCCGCAGTCTGTGTGGTTGATCAGGTGCACTTCTTTCATCCCATGGAGGGTTTTGGAGATTTCTACCTGGCGTAAGGCTGTTGCCTGTACGTTTGCATCAAGAAAGTTCTTTGCGGCTCCAGCCATAGATACCACGTCTGCGTCCCCGAGAAGCTGTTGTTCCTCCATGTGTGTTTTGAGGGCCTTTTGCAAGCGGAAATCCATGCAATGAACGAGGAGGGCGCGGCAGATGTGAGCCATAGAAAAATAGTCAGGGATAATGGTTCGTTCGACCAGAATAGGAAGCGGGACTGCGCTTGTCAAAAAAATGACCGAGCAGGGGCTCGGGTCAGGGGAGGGGGACCATGGGGTCACGCTCGAGGAGGATCTCGATGCCGCTACTCAGCGCATGGCCGCGCGTGAGGGAACAGGCGAGCTCAAAGCGGTGGTGCGGAAGGTGGGGCCGCAGTCGCTCGATGACTTGAAGGCCGGTCTCGAGGAGCAGGTTGCGCTGGTCGCTTTCGCTCGTCGTGTCCGTGATGCCGTACTTCTGGCCGCGCCAGCCACATCCCAGGTGGCCGAGAAGGGTCACGGTGCCAGGCTTCTGTGCATCCACGCTGTCCGTGGCGTACCTGATGTGCTGCACCTGGTCTTCGGGCGAGGCGCTGTTTGCGAGGCGGTCGAAGTCGCCTGCGGCCGTGAAGATGTCGCACCCCTCGTTGAAGAAGTCCTCGAACATGCGGGAGTTGCGCCAGTCCATGCAGCCCCAGACCATGTTGTTGCCCGAGGCAACCTTGCGGTGCACGGTATCCGCTACGAAGTAGCGGAGCAGGTTGGCCTTGGGGAACCAGTCCTGGACCATGCACTTGGCGTACTCGTATTCCCTCGTGCGATCCTGAGCCGAGTATCGGCCGTGCGGACAGTGCGGGTGATCCGCGAAGACGATGACCTCCGGGCTGTGGAGGTCTACGGAGAGCTGGAGCGTCTCACGCAGGTTGCGCCGCGCCGGCTCATTGGCCCGCATGGCATGCACGCCACCGGGCTGGCTCACGAGATCGAAGCTCCCATGCGGGTCCAGTCCGTGCTCAGCACGGAACCAGGCGAAGGACGCACCGAGTGCCCCGTGCGTCGTGCAGTCCACGAGCGTCACTTGGCATCCGGTGCGAATACCATCTGCGTGCTTGTTGATCATGAACCGCCTCCGAGCAGAAGATTGTTTCCCATAAATGGGAGTTGTCATTGTATCGAGCGTCCCTCTGCGGGTCAAGAGCCTTGTTGTCCTGTTTCGTACCCCTTGCTACGCTAGAATCGTGGTTAATTCACTCATACCACGCATATGACGATCAATATTACGCACCGCGGCATGGAACTTACGCCAGCGATCAAGCAGTATGTAGAAGAAAAGATCGTGTCCTTAGAAAAGTATAATAAAACGATCCAGCATGTGGATGTGGAGGTAGGTTTGGCAAATCACCATCATCACAAGGGGGATATCTATCAATGTAAGGTCGTGATTCAGCTTGAGGGTGATGTGATGCAAATGGAACGCGATGCCGAAGACCTGTATAAAGCCATTGATAAGGTGCGCGATCATTTGCGCGTAGAGCTTTCTGAGCGTAAAGAGCGCGATTTAGATCGTGAGAAGGGCGAGTCACTTCCATAGATTTGTTCGGGGGCGTGAGGAACAAGACGGGCAACCGTCTTGTTCGCATAGAGCTCGTTCGCTGGACTTCCTGCTTGTTTCCCGATACCATCGGCCACACATATATGACATGGATTAAGAAGCTGTTTGGTGACCCAAATGCCCGGGAAATCACCAAGATGAAACCCATTATCGAGCGGATCCAATTTTTTGAACCTGCATTTCAGGCTCTGTCTCACGAAGGGCTCAAGGCCAAAACCCAGGAATTCAAAGCTCGTCTCGCCAAGGGAGAGGCGTTGGATGACCTGTTGCCAGAAGCATTTGCCGCCGTACGCGAGGCCTCGCGTCGCGTGCTTGGTCAGCGTCATTATGATGTGCAATTGATTGGTGGCATGGTCTTGCATCGTGGAGCGATTGCAGAAATGCACACAGGTGAAGGAAAGACGCTTACAGCAACTGCGCCTGTTTATTTGAACGCATTGACCGGCAAGGGCGTGCATGTGATCACGGTGAATGATTATCTTGCGCGTCGTGATTCCGCGTGGATGGGGCAGATTTATCATGCGCTTGGTTTGACGGTCGGTAGTATTCAGCACGCCGGAAGTTTTCAGTATGACCCGAACTTTAAGAATGAAGTCCAGCACGACGAAGGTCGCGACGAAACAGGTTCGTTTCGCGTAGACATGGATTATCTGCGACCTGTGTCGCGTCGTGACGCATATGCGCTTGATATCACGTACGGCACCAATAATGAATTTGGATTTGATTATTTGCGCGATAACATGGTGCCTCGCGTGGAAGACATGGTGCAAAGACCATTGCATTACGCAGTCATCGACGAAGTGGACTCTATCTTGATCGACGAAGCACGCACGCCGCTTATCATCAGTGCGCCAGCAGAAGAGGCCACAGGCACCTACTATCGGTTTGCGGATCTGGTGAAACAGCTTGTGGAAAAAGAGGATTATACGGTGGATGAAAAACTGCGTGCTGTGTCTATCACAGAGGCGGGCATTTCGAAAATGGAGAAGTGGTTGGGTATTGAAAATCTCTACATTCAAGGCGGCATGAAAATGGTGCATCATTTGGAGCAAGCGCTGAGAGCTCATGCGTTGTATCGACTGGATCGTGACTATGTCGTGAAAGACGGTGAGGTTATTATTGTGGATGAGTTTACGGGTCGTCTGATGCAGGGCCGTCGCTATTCTGAGGGCTTGCACCAAGCCATTGAAGCAAAGGAGCACGTGGCGATTCAGCGTGAATCCGTGACCATGGCAACGATCACGTTTCAGAACTACTTCCGCTTGTACGAAAAGATCGCGGGCATGACAGGAACGGCCGCGACCGAAGCAGAAGAGTTCTACAAGATTTACAAGCTCGAAGTCGTGAGCATTCCCACGAATCGGCCGAATCAGCGTGCGGATCGTCAGGATCAGGTCTACAAAAACGAGTTCGGCAAATTCAAAGCAGTCGCACGTGAAATTAAGGCCAAGCATCAAGAAGGCCAGCCTGTGTTGGTTGGTACGGTGAGTATTGAGAAGAACGAAATCATGCATGAGCTCCTTCAGCAAGAAGGGGTACCTCATGAAATTTTGAACGCAAAAAATCATGATCGTGAGGCAGAAATCATTGCGCAGGCTGGCCGTCGAGGTTCTGTAACCATTGCGACGAATATGGCTGGTCGTGGCGTGGATATTGTACTCGGCGGCAATCCGCCTTCGAAGGAAGAGGCGGAAGCTGTGCGAGCTCTCGGCGGTTTGTATGTGATCGGTACAGAGCGCCATGAGTCTCGTCGCATTGATAATCAGTTGCGTGGACGTTCTGGCCGCCAAGGCGATCCTGGTGTCACGCGCTTTTACGTGTCCATGGAAGATGATCTCATGCGCATCTTTGGTTCAGAGCGCATGCGGAATATGATGGAGACGCTCGGCCTTCCGGACGATGAGGCTATTGAGAATAGTGTGCTCTCTCGCTCTATTGAAGCCGCGCAGAAAAAAGTAGAAGGCCATAATTTCGACATTCGCAAACACCTGCTTGAGTACGATGATGTGTTGAACAAGCATCGCAGTGTGGTGTATAAACGCCGCCGTGATATTTTGGATGCGTCTGCACAGCCCACAAAAGAAGGGGAGCGACCGCTCAAGGGACGCATCCTCGAGATGATCGAGTCGGAGATCGAGCAGAGCTTGGCATTGCATGCAAGTGCAGAAGATCCATCATTTTGGGAATTGGATCAGATCGAGGCAAATATCCGCGCCATTGTGCCTGGAGAGTCAGATGTTGCAGGGATCTTCAAAGACCTGAAAGAAGATTCTGGGGGAAAGCTCGGTCTTGTGGAACGCCGCACGCACATCATCGAAGGGGCTATGGCATTGGTAAAACAGGCGTATAAAGCGTTTGAAGATTTGGTGGGTGATGTCCCAACATTGGAGGATATTGAAAAGACCGTGCTCTTACGTTCTTTGGATGATCTCTGGGTCGGCCATTTGGAATCCATGGATTATCTGCGCCATTCTATTGGTCTGCAAAGCTATGGCCAGCGCGATCCACTCGTGGAATATAAGCGCGAAGGCTATCGCTTGTTCAATGAGTTGATCGCTATGCATCAACAACGCGTGGCACGCACGATTTTCAAGGTGCGCATTGTCCGCGAAACCGCAGAACAAGAACGTCAAAAAATGGCCATGATGTCTCGTGCTGTCCAACTGTCTGCTCCTGCAAAAGAAGGAGAGGCGAGTGGCTTCATGGGTGCAGGCATGAGTCCCATGGCTCAAGCCGCGCAAGACCCATCACGTGAGACGCCCGTTTCTGCCGCAAAAGAAGCAGGGCGCAATGATCCTTGTCCTTGTGGTAGTGGAAAAAAGTTCAAGAAGTGCCACGGAGCATAATCGTTTTCGTGCAGAGGTGATGTACAAAGCTATGAAGCAACTCACATTTCGGTTGAAGCCGGGTGCGCTCTTGAAAGAGGAGATTGTGAAACACGTGCAAGAGCATGCTATCAACGCAGGGATTTTATTATCCATTGTCGGGGGGTTAGAAAATGCGATATTACGCATGGCAGGATCTAATCCAGATAACCAGATCGTCAAAGAGTGGAACGAACCTTTTGAGATCGTAGCCGGCACAGGCACCCTTTCCCAGGAAGGATGTCACATCCATGTGGCGCTATCAGATCAGAGAGGCGCTGTTATTGGTGGCCACTTAAAAGACGGGTGTGTGGTGAAGTACACCGCAGAGATTGTGATCGGCATCTTTGACGACGTCACTTATACAAGAATACAAGACCAGGAAACTGGTTTTAAAGAGTTGAGCGTCGTCTAATTTTTAAGACGCGGCGGTTTCTTGCGTGCGTTGACGTTTGAGCGAGCCAATACGGCCCAGGGGAATCGCGTCTTTTACGATCGCGATGACCTCGTCTTTTGAAAGCCGCGTAGGCGTCACGCCTTGTGGTTGCACACCGCCATTTTGAATGGTGTTTGCCGCATCGTCGTAATACCACTCATCAATCGGATCCAGACGGCCACTGCCCATGAGCTCTTCTTTTGAGGCGCTCAGCTGGACACCTTTCTTGTCTGCTTCAGCCACGCGCAATGCCGCAATCACGGGTTGTAAATCAATGCTACGTAATTGTTGTGTGATGATGTTCGTGTGATTGGTTGTGCGACGTTGGATTACGAGGTCGATTTTTTTCGCGGCACGAAGAAAGCCTGCGAGTGCACTGTTGTCCGATTCGACAATGGCGGCATTCAATTCTGCAGATCCCTGCTGAAGTGCAAAACACTCAGCCTTGCCTTGTTGCTCGAGTTGTTCCCATTCTTGCGGGAGTTCGATCTGCCGACGAAATTCCTCGCGCACATGCACAGCCAGGATCGTCATTACGATATCAAGTGCCTGGCGCGGATCATCGCGAAACTCGCGATTCAAATTCATGATAATACCGGATAAACCGAACGCGCGATCTAGAGGATCGGCGCTGATGGTTCCTTTTCCTTCGAGGTCATCGCGTTTTGCCCAAGTTAGTAATTTCTTCAACGCGGGATGGTCCTCCACGCCAAGAGCACGCGCAATGATTGTCGAAGCGCATTCTGTGCGTTTGCCAGAGGTTTTGTTCGCAAGATGATGATCAAACATGCCACCAAGATCTACGGTGAGCACACCTTCGCGCTCGACCTGTTCTGCGGTTTTGCCGTCTGGGATCGCGGTCCAAAAGACGATCTCCGCAGAGGAAATGCCAGGAAAACTTTCTTCGCCAAAAGATCGCAGAATGTAAATGGCCGCAGAGGTGTCTGCTTGGATTTTTGGAAACAGGGCAATGGTGTGGATGGGGGTGGGCATAAGAGATGGGACTAGTATACGCGTTCGTTGTGATTTCGTGAAAAAGAAGAACCCGTGCTCGAGATCCCACAAGGATGTGGGGTGAGCAACGGGCTTCTTGTTATACGTCTCTGCTAAAGAGCAGGACGCGTCGCCTTTCGGCAGTTCTTGTTGCGCTGACTAGCGCTGGGCCTTGGCCGCGCGTCGCGCGTCCATCGCGGCGCAGGGGACGAGGCTGATGATGCCCTGCCCGCCGCCCTCGCCAGTGCCGGGCCCGAAGGCCACGTCGGCGTCCGGGTCAGGCTCTCCCTGGCCCGTGATGACGAGCTCGTGCGTCGGGTCCTTGGGAGGCTCCCCGCCGCATTCGGCGTTCACGTAGAAGTACGTGTTCGTTCTCTCACCCCTCTCGGGCACGGCGACGACGCGCGCCCGCACCTCGACGAAGGCGATGAGCTCGCTGGTCTCACCGCGGTTGCAAAGGTCGACCTCGCTGTCGAACACGTGCAGGTCGACGTTGCCGCCGACCTTCGCTGCGAAGTGCCCTCGCGTCTCACCCTGCGGCTCGTTGAGTGAGAACTTCACCTTGGGCTTGATTCTGATCCGGCAGGGGACCAGTCGCCCGAGGGGGTTCAGGGGGAAGTTCAGAACGGTGACGTACACCCTGTACTTCACCTTCCGCTCGACCTCCTGCTCGACCCCGTCCACCAGGGTCTTCTCCTTCTTGACGAAGTCCTTGAGGTAGTCGTACTCCTTGACCGGCGTCCCCACGAACTCCGCGTCGTCACCCAGGTACTGCTTCGGGCACGTCATGGCTCTCTCCTCATCAACGCTTTGTCCATGGGATTGCTCCCAGCGTCGAAGAAACATAATATCACAAAAAGGCCACTTTGTCAAGGGTGGGTGAACAATTGGAAAGTACGAAAAACACCGCTAGGATAAGCGGTGTTTTGTCGAAATTGGTTTGGGTGTCAAAGCATCTGTCGGGCTAGCGAGGCTCGAATCCTTGGCTCGTCTGACGTGCGTCGGACTATACGTTCATTGCTCTGTCGGGCTAGTGGGATTTGAACCCACGGCCTCATGCACCCCATGCATGCGCGCTACCCCCGCCAGAGGCGGGTCCGCCTTTGGCGGAAACTGCGCTCAGGATCGCATTCCTGATAAAACGGCCAAAGCCGGTTTTATAAAACCGTTCCCTCGCGTATGCGTCCTCTTTGCATAGGTAGTTTTCAAAATACAGCAACAAAAATGGACCATTTTCCCGTGTCCATTGATCAGATCCGCGATTATGTTCCGCACAGCGTATCTTTGCCTCTTTTTCAGTGACGCCCGTGTAGATTTTGTTGTTTCGAGTGCTTTGCAAAAAGTAAACGCAAAACATATGTAGTAATGGATATTCGCACCAATGTCGGGCTAGTGGGATTTGAACCCACGGCCTCATGCACCCCATGCATGCGCGCTACCAACTGCGCTATAGCCCGACACTGTGGCGAACGTCCTTCCGAAGTTCTCTACTGCTCGCTGATCTTATCTTTTTGAGTATGAAATAGCAAGATGACTGTATCCCCCTTGACGTTTTGCTGGGGTTTTCTTGTGTCGTGGCGACGTACAGTGCATAATGCTGGGGCAAACCCGTTTTCATTCCTAATTTTTTTCTGGGTTTCATCGCTCTATGGCGAAGATGACAAAGTCACAGCTCATGTCTGAGCTGTCTGCCAAATCTGGCATGGCCAAAAAAGAAGTTGTTGCCATGATTGATATTTTGGCAAAGGTCGCGTATGCACAGGTCAAGAAGAACGGAGAATTTGTTCTTCCTGGTTTTGGTAAGCTCGTAAAGGTGAAGCGCGCCGCACGCATGGGCCGCAATCCAGCCACAGGCGAGACCATCAAGATCCCAGCAAAGACCGTGGTCAAATTCCGCGTTGCCAAGGTCGCCAAAGAGGCTGTCTTGTAATAGTTTATTGAGGCAACTCCGTTCGATCGTGTGGTCGGACGGAGTTTTTGTTATACTGCAAGAGCTATGCCAAAGAAAAAGCTCCTTCCTTCGCGCGAAGAACCTCCTGTGGAAAAGCGACCACGTAACGGACACTCCTTTTTTGATGTCCAGCCTTCCTGGACGGGGACAGCACCATCCACTTCATCGCAACGGGTTGGGCAATGGTTGTGTGATGAGCCGCATAAAAAATGCATTCCTGCGCAAGATCATAATTTTACGGAGAATATCAATTGGCGCATCTTTCGCATCATGGCAGAGTTTGTGGAGGGGTTTGAGTTTCTTTCACATCTGAGGCGGGAGGTCACGTGTTTTGGGAGCGCGCGCGTGGCTTCGGATGATCCGCATTATCAGCTCGCGAAGAAGCTAGGGTTTTTGTGCGGCAAGGCAGGATATACTGTCATCACGGGCGGCGGTCCTGGCATTATGGAAGCCGCAAACTGGGGCGCATATGAATCGGGCGGCGAGTCTGTGGGGTTGGATATTGCGCTTCCCATGGAACAGCGACGGAATCAGTATGTAAAAAAGGGGAAAGGGTTCCACTACTTTTTCACGCGCAAGGTGATGCTTTCCGCGTCTGCGCAAGCGTACGTCTACTTTCCTGGTGGATTTGGCACGCTCGATGAACTCTTTGAAGTGATCGTCCTCATCCAAACACGCAAAATGTCTGATCAGGTCCCCGTGATTCTTGTAGGCAAAAAGTTTTGGCAACCGCTTATCGTATGGGCGCGAGATACGCTGTGGCGCGAACATCATTTTATCGAGCAGGAAGACGTGAAGCTCTTTCACATGGTCGATACAGCGGAAGAGGCGTTCGAGATCATCAAAAAAACAAAAGAACGGACGCTGTAACGCAGATCCAAAACACCCTCAGACGTTGGTCGGAGGGTGTTTTGGATCGGGGAGTTTTCGTTATTTCTTCTCGTGCGCCTTCGCTGTCAGGCGTTTTAAGGTTTTCAAAACACGCGCAGAAACGCGAACGCGCTTGCCATTCATGCGAATGACCTGGAGGTTGACGTTTTGGCGGCATTTGGTGGCGCGGTTGGAGTGACTGCGCTGTTGGCCGAAATTGGCGCGTTTGCCGGTAAGGGAGCAGATACGGGACATAGGATTGGTTGGTGAATTGGAAGTGCAAAGAGAATAGAGGAAAAGCGAAAATATTGCAAGGGACGGGGGATAGACCGAACCTGGAAAATCTTGCATAATGGAGGGGATATGCCTTTGCTCTCCCTCCTCTTTTCAGAGCCGTTTTTGTTTCTCGCGATTGTCTTAGCCTTTCTTTTGGCGCTGAGTATCCATGAGCTTTCTCACGCGGCCATGGCTCTTTTCCTCGGCGATACCACGGCAAAGCGTCTCGGACGCATTACGCTCAATCCAGCCGCTCATGTGGATATTTGGGGGTTTCTTGCGCTTGTAACTGTGGGGTTTGGCTGGGGGAAGCCTGTGCCTTTCAACCCATTTAATCTGCGACATCAGCGCATTGGCCCGGTGTTGGTTGCAGGGGCGGGTCCATTGTCAAACGTGATCCTTGGTTCTCTTTTTGCCATCCTTGGCCAGGTGCTCCTTTCCACGCTTGGGCCGAGCAACCTGCTGATTATCTTTTGTTCCTATTCCGCGTATCTGAATTTCCTGTTGGCATTATTCAATTTGATCCCGATTCCGCCGCTCGATGGTTCTAAGGCCTTGCTCGCATTGCTATCGCATCCACGCTATCAGGGGGCGCGCACCTTTCTTGAAACCCAGGGCCCCATGCTTTTGATCGCGTTGATTGTGTTGGATTCATTGTTTGCAACGGGGATCTTTCGCTTTTTGACAGCGGGCGCTCGGGCGATGACCGTGTTGGTGGGAGGGCTTCTATGATTTCACGAGAACGGTTTTCTGAGCGGCGATTTCCAGGATACGTCACGTGGCTTGGTATTTTTTATGCGTATGCTTTGAGCGGGTCCCTTCTTGCTTCTTTAGCCTATCCACGTGCAGACGGTCGCTTGGCCGATCCTACGCGTTTATTGGTTTTGTGGCCGTTATACGCATTGATTGCTGTGGCATTGGTGGCCTGGGTGTTGAGACGATCCCTTGGCGTATCCCTGAAAGCAACGCTGTATGCCTTGCAGTCTCGCTTGTGGCTATTGTGGTTGCCATGGGCATTAGACTTGGTGATAAGAGCCATAGGACTTCCTGTGGAGCGTGTCACGGTGAATGCTGGCCAGTTGGGGTTAGGGATGCTCACTGCAGGATTTTACCCATGGCCATTGGCAAGTATTGGGACGCTCGTCACATTTTTGGTGGTGATATGGATGGTGTACAAAACGGTGTTTGCCGTGACCACGCAACAAAAACAAGCCATATACGCGGCAGGGGCAATGTATCTTGGTACCATGGCAATACTGGCGCTTCCCTCTATTCTTGGATGGTTTGGCCTTTCGGAAGTCATGTCGATTTTTTCCGCTGGATCGCTTGCCGTGCGTCGCGGACTTATTTCCCTTGGCTCTGATGGGTATTGGTGGCGCAATGTCTACGAACGTTTCCCGTTTGCACTTGGCGGTGAGGCGGAAATGAGTGTGGCCCTATTTTTAGGGGCGCTTGCGTTTGTGGCGCTTGCTCTCAAAGCAGGAGGGCTTGTTGTCCGGGATTTGCTTCGTGACCGACGTCAAGCGCTTGTGTTGATCCGGCAGTCAGGCGCCCCATTGTCTGTTGCGCTGGTTTTCTTTGGCGTGGCGCTCGCTTCTCTTCAAAAGACGTTTCCTGTGGCGTTGAATGCGGCGTTTGTGCTTTCTTGGGTGGTATTTGTGATTGTACTACTTGCTATTTTTGTGGCCGCAAGTTTTCAGAACGATGGACAGGGTATTGTGGCAGATGAGCAGAATGCGCCTGAAAAACCATTGATCACTGGCATGATGGCACTCGCGAGTCTGAAAGAGGCTCAGTCGCTTTTGTTGATTGTGGGATTAGTGGGAGCTTGGTTACTGGGTTGGCCGGTGTTTGTGTGTATCGCGCTCTATTATCTCTTGCGTACGGTGTATGACCTGCCTGCTTTTGCCACGCGTCAGTCTTGGCTCGCAAGTGCCGTGATGCTTGGCGCGGCTGATTTATCTCTGATTGTGGCGGGTTGGTTTTTCCAGGGTCAGCACGCTAATATCGTGCGTTTTCCTCTTGGACTGGCGATTGGGCTCTTTTTAGGGCTCGCGGGACTATCGTCCTTGAAAGATTTGCGTGATGTGAAAGGGGACCAGATGGCAGGATGGCAAACAGTCCCTTTGCGCTTTGTGGATAAAGGTCCTGAGCGGGTTTTGGCACTTGTCGCGGTTATGGGGTGCTTGCTCCCTGCTCTGTTCTCTGGCTGGACCCGCTGGCTCTTGCTTGCGGCACCTTTGGCTGGGGCTCTGGCGTTTTTTATCTTTGCCAAGCCCTATTCTGACCGTCCTGTGCGTACGCTTACCTGGCTTTTCTTTGCCTTATCTGGCCTCTTATTGCTCTCCGGATGGCTCCAAGGTGTTTATGTCTCTTGACGGCCTGGTATTTCGCTGTTAGATTAGCCGCACCTTGAACGTCTTTTAGCTAATTCTCGCATGCCTACTATCAACCAGTTGGTTCGTCGCAACAGAAGCACGGCTCGTGTAAAGTCCAAGAGTCCGGCTTTGCAGTTCACCGTGGACACGATGCATCGTCGCCGCACACTCTTGAAACGTGGCGCGGGATTTAAACGTGGTGTGTGCACCAAAGTCACCACCATGACGCCAAAGAAACCGAACTCCGCTATTCGTAAAATCGCCCGTGTGCGCTTATCGAATGGGCTGGAAGTCACGGCCTACATCCCTGGCGAAGGTCATAATTTGCAGGAGCACTCAATCGTCTTGATCCGCGGTGGTCGCGTGAAAGACCTTCCTGGTGTGCGTTATCACATCGTTCGCGGTGTGTACGATACACAAGGTGTGGCCAATCGCCGCCGAAGCCGATCCTTGTACGGCGCTCGCGTGCCTAAGAAGGACGCCAAGAAGTAATCCTATTATCCTATGCGTGGCAAACGAGCTCCCAAACGAAAAGTCGCCGCTGATCCGAAGTTCATGTCTCCGGTCGTGGCCAAACTGATCAATTACGTGATGGAATGTGGCAAAAAGCAGACGGCACAACGTATTGTGTACGGTGCTTTGGACATGGCAGAAAAGAAGCTGGAAAAGCCAGCATTGGAAGTGTTGGACGAAGCCTTGCGTAATGTGGCTCCGACCGTGGAGGTCAAGTCCAAGCGCGTGGGTGGTGCCAACTACCAGGTGCCGTTGCAGGTGCGTGCAGAACGCCGCTTGCAGTTGGCGTTTCGCTGGATGATCACAGCCGCTCGCTCGCGTAAGGGCAAACCCATGGCCGAAAAGCTCGGCAATGAGATTTTGGAAGCCGCGCAAAATCAAGGCGATGCGGTGAAAAAGAAGATGGATGTGCACCGCATGGCTGAGGCGAATCGCGCCTTTGCACACTTCGCGAAATAATCGTATGGACGACGGCCCGCGTGCTCGCCTATTTCAGGTCGCGTTGCTCGCGGGTCTTTTGATTTCGTCTGTGGATGCTCGCGGGCTTTTTGGTTCTGCCAATCGTATAAGCGTTTGACGCGTTTTTTATTCTCTCTTCATCTATGCCTCGTGAATATTCATTGAAGGATACCCGTAACTTCGGGATTATCGCCCACATCGACGCCGGAAAAACGACCGTTTCTGAGCGTGTATTGTATTACACCGGTCGCAAACACAAGATCGGTGAAGTCCACGAGGGTGAGGCCACCATGGACTGGATGGCGCAAGAACAAGAGCGCGGCATCACGATTACGGCCGCGGCCACGACCTGTTTTTGGAAAGGACATCGCTTGAATTTGATCGACACTCCAGGCCACATTGATTTCACCATGGAAGTGCAACGCTCCTTGCGTGTGCTTGATGGCGCGGTCGTGGTGTTTGATGGAGTTGCTGGCGTGGAGCCGCAATCAGAAACCGTGTGGCGTCAGGCAGACAAAAACAACGTGCCGCGCTTGTGTTTTGTGAACAAGCTCGATCGCATGGGTGCGAACTTTTATAAGGACGTGCAATCCATCCACGATCGTTTGACCAAGCACGCGGTGCCTGTGCAGTTGCCGATTGGTGCAGAGGAGAAGTTCATTGGCATCATCGACTTGATCCGCATGAAAGCGGAAATGTACAAGGATGAGATGGGTAAGGATATCGAGGAAGTGGATGTGCCAGCAGACATGTTGGATAAAGCCAAGGAATATCGTGCGAAAATGCTTGAGGCCATTGCGGAAAACGATGAGGCTCTCATGAACAAGTACCTCGCGGGTCAGGAGTTGACCGTGGAAGAAATCCGCGCCGGTCTTCGCAAATCCACCATTGCCGGTCAATTGAACCCGATCTTGTGCGGTTCCGCATTGAAGAACAAGGGTGTGCAGTTTTTGTTGGATGCCGTGGTGGAATACCTCCCATCTCCGTTGGATGTGCCGCCGGTCAAAGCGCATGATGTGGATGACGAGGAAAAGCTTATCCCATTGCACCCATCTGATGATGAACCATTTGCCGCGTTGGCATTCAAAGTCATGGCAGATCCGTTCGTGGGTAAATTGGTTTTCTTCCGCGTCTATTCTGGCCATCTTTCTGCGGGCTCTTACGTGATCAATACAAACACGGGTGAGAAGGAGCGTATCGGTCGTATTGTGCGCATGCATGCCAATGAACGCGAAGAAGTGACAGACGTGTACGCCGGAGAAATCGCGGCGGCCGTTGGTCTGAAGACCACCTTTACGGGACATACGCTCTGCGACGATAGTCGTCCGCTTGTGCTTGAATCCATCACGATTCCAGAGCCGGTCATCTCGATTGCTATTGAACCAAAGACCAAGGCAGATCAAGAAAAAATGGGTGTGGCCTTGCAGAAATTGGCAGAAGAAGATCCGTCATTCCGCGTGCATACAGATGAAGAATCCTTGCAAACGATTTTGGGCGGCATGGGCGAATTGCATTTGGAAATTCTCGTGGATCGTCTGAAGCGCGAATTCAACGTGGAAGGTACGGTTGGCAAGCCACAGGTTGCGTATCGCGAAGCCATTTCCAAAGCCGCGGAAGATGTGGAAGGCAAATATATTCGTCAGTCTGGTGGTCGTGGTCAATATGGTCACGTGGTGATCGATATCGAGCCACTCGAACACGGCAAGGGCTATGAATTCGTTGATGCGATCAAGGGCGGCGTGATTCCTCGCGAATACGTTCAGCCATCCAACAAGGGTATCCAGGAAGCCATGCAACGCGGTGTGATCGCGGGCTACCCGGTCATTGATATCAAAGTCACATTGAAAGATGGAAGCTACCATGAAGTCGACTCTTCAGAAGCGGCTTTCAAAATCGCGGCATCCATGGCTTTTCAGGAAGCATGTCGTCGTGCTGGCATCCACTTGCTTGAGCCAATCATGAAAGTCGAAGTCATCACCCCAGAGCAGTTCATGGGTGATGTGATCGGCGATTTGAACGCCAAGCGCGGACAGATCCAAGACATGGGCGAACGCTCCGGCGCACGCATCGTGAACGCACTTGTGCCATTGTCCGAAATGTTCGGCTATGCCACCTCGCTCCGTTCCATGACCCAAGGTCGTGCGAGCTACAACATGGAATTCGACCACTATGGCGATGTGCCAAACAATGTGGCGCAGGCCGTGATTGAAGGCAAGGGAAAGAAATAAACACAAACAAAAAACGCACGGGGATCTGTCCTCGTGCGTTTTTGGTTGACAATCATTTGACGCTATGGCGAAATTGACTCGTCAAAACGCTCACCATTGGAGTGACCCCCATGGGAATGAATAGCCGTTGTTCGTTTTGTGCCAAGAGTCTACAAACGGGACAGATCCACATTAAGGGGAGTAAGGGATCCATTTGTGAAGAGTGCGTCGGGTACTGTGTCGACATCCTGTGCCAAAACGATTTGGCTCATGGTCGTTCTCCCTCACTTGTGCGAAGGAGCGCTGAGGTCGATGGGCTCCCGGTGGAGCACTTCGTGCGCCTCCATGGAACCGAGCGATCGGTCCAAACAGTGGGTGTGCTTCTTGACGATTACATGCGAGAGGCAAAGCGTTTGGAGGTTGAGGAGGCGCAACGTGTAGAGCTTCGGAGATTGGAAGAGGAGGAGCGAGAGGCAAGGGAAACGAGGCGGCGGGAACAGGAGGAGATTCGGCAAGGCTTGTGGGTGATCGCTCAACGTCATGGCGTGAGTGTCATCGAGGATCTGACGAGAACAGAGCCAGACCCATCCGTGCTTTGCCTCCTGGAGCGGGTTACGTGCGAGCGGATGAACGTGCTCCCGCTTTACTACAATGATGATGATTCGAGGATCCTGCCACGGGTTCTTGTCGTTGCCATGTCCGACGTTGTTTGGATGGCATTGAACGCGCTTGAATCCGTCCATGTCCATGGTCCAATTCGTCCGGTTATTGCAGACGCGGCTCAAATACGGCAAGCGATTCATCGGCTCTACGGGAAGTCTGGGTAGGCCATCTCTGCACCCCACGTCCTCGGGGTGCGTTTTATTTTAGTGGTTCCTTTTTCCTATACGGCAATTTTACGCTTTCTGCAATCATGAGCATGAGGAGTCCTGCAAGAACGATTGTGGTCAGGTCTTCAAGACGTAACGCAGTAAAGTGGAAGAGTGACTGGAGAAAAGGAACTGTCAGTGTCAGTACGAGCACGGCTATGGCTCCGAGGACAATGTACCAAGCCGCGGGATTGGCGCGTTGGATGGTTGAGATGATGAATTGTGTGCGTGAGCGGTTGGCAAAGATGAGGATGAGATTGCCAAGGACAAGCGTGGCAAAACACAGAGCGCGAAGGGCATCTGTCGACAGGCCGCGTGCGAGGCCGAAGAAGTAGACGCCTGTGACAACCGCAAGCACACCAAGGCCTTGGATCAGACCGCTCAGGAGAATGCGGCGACTAAAAAGTTTTGCGGAAAGCGTACGGGGTTTTCGTTGCATCACGTCTGCTTCTTCTTTCTCCATTTCGTACACCACAGAGCAGGCAGGATCAATAATAAATTCAAGGAAGACGATTTGCGCGGGGAGGAGGACAAGGGGCAGGTTAAGCAGAGCGGGGATGAGGGAAATACCGGCAATGGGAATGTGCACGGAAAAGAGGAATCCCATGGCTTTTTTGAGGTTGTCGTACAAGCCTCTTCCTGCACGAATTGCCGCAACAATCGAGGCGAAGTTGTCGTCGAGCAAAATCAAGTCTGCGGCTTCGCGCGCTACGTCTGTGCCGCGTCCGCCCATGGCAATGCCCACGTGCGCGGCTTTGAGCGCCGGGGCATCATTGATGCCATCACCGGTCATCGCAACGATTTCGCCGTTTGCCTTGAGTGCTTCGACGATGCGCGTTTTTTGTTCGGGGAGGGCGCGGGCAATCACCTGCGTTTTTTTAAGACGCTGGCGCAACGTAACATCATCCATGGCATCAATCTCTGCGCCTGTGAGAATCGTCTGCTTTGTATCAAGGCCGATCTGACGCGCAATGTGGAGCGCTGTTCCTGGATAGTCGCCGGTAATTATGAGCACACGAATGCCAGCTGTGCGACATTCTTTGATGGCGCGCGGCATTTCTGGACGAATGGGATCCATGAGTCCAATGAGACCCAGGAATTGAAAGGGGATGGCTGTCTGGTCTTGCGGAAGTGCTTCTTGCGACCATGCGCCTTTGGCGACCGCAATAACACGCAGGCCTTTTGTGGTCATGCGTTCGATGTCGGCGTGCAGATGCTCACGTGTGATTGCATCGAGCTCGCAGAGGTCTGCTACCGCTTCAGGGGATCCTTTGCAGGCAATATCGTAGGAGTTATCCGGAGCTTGCCAGACGTGCGTCATGGCCAGAAGTTTACTGGTAAGAGGATATTCTTTTACGAGCGTGGATGCTTCACGAAAGCCATTTGCCCCAAAAGCAACGGCCGTTTGCTCAATCGCGTGCTCCATGGGGTCTGCGGACTCACGAGGAATGGCCGCAAGCGCAGAGTGCAATGTTTCGCGAATGTGTGTGGGCGTCTCTGAAGCGGGCGCTGTTGCGTTTTGCCAGTCACCACGCGCCGTGATCCATTCAACGGTCATGTTGTTTTGTGTGATGGTACCGGTCTTGTCTGCGCAGAGCGTTGTGATAGCGCCGAGTGCTTCGATCGCGGGTGCGCGTCTGGTGAGGACACGTCGCTGAGAGATACGCCACGCACCCACGGCAAGGAAAATCGTGAGAACCACAGGAAACTCTTCCGGAAGAATGGCCATGGCAAGGGCAAGTCCCGCAAGAAGGCCGTGCGCCCAATCGTTACGGAACCCAAACGCGAGAACCACGAGCAGGCAAAGGAAGCCACCGATAAGAGCAAAGAGCGTGATGATGTGTTTTGTCTGGTGTTGAATATTTGTCTCCTCTTCTTTCATGAGGGAAAGCGCTTTTCCGATCTGTCCCATTTCTGTTGCCATGCCAATACGAAGCACTTGCGCAAGCGCATGTCCTCGAATCACAAGAGTGCCTGCATAGACAAAAGCAGACTGATCACCGCCCGGACGCAAGATCGATTGTATTTTATTCCAGTTCGTTTTGTTTACAGGAACAGACTCACCGGTAAGAAGAGATTCGTCTACGCCGAGATTCGTTTGTTCGATGAGCGCAGAATCTGCGGAAACGCGATCGCCTTCCGTCAAGAAGAGAATGTCGCCTTGTACGAGATCGCGACTGTCAATGCGTTGTTTTTTTCCTTGGCGAAGCACGAGCGCATGCGGGCTGGCGAGTTCACGTAATGCATCCAGCGCACGCTCGGCTTTGTGTTCTTGATAAAAGGAGATACCAATGATGACGAGAATCGAGCAGAGGAGGAGTGTTGCCTCGGCAGGATCTCCCAGCCAAAAATAGAGAGCGCTTGTCGCGATCAGCAGGAGAAACATGGGCGCACGGATCACATCCAATATAATATGGACCGCCGTGCGGCTGTGTGTTGCGGGGAGCTCGTTTCGCCCATCACGTGCAAGACGGCGTTTTGCTTCGGCGTGCGTCAGTCCGCGCAGGGGATCGGTGATGGGAAGGGAAAGGGGCATAAATATATCCATAGTTTACGCGATTGGCTTGCGATGGGAAAGCACGCGTGCTGTTATTGCTGAACTATGTCATGGCAACACATTTTAGAAGTCGCGCGGCGGCAGGGCATGCCTATGATCGTGACCGATATTGCGGGTCGCGAACCCATGGTGATTCTGCCGTTTGAGGCGTATGAGCAACTTTCGGAACGCGGATCCTTGCCTACGGCGGTCCGTCTTCCTCGTCCGGTCGAGGTCTTGCGGAGCGAGCCAACGATCACGCAGGAGCCGGAGCCGGTTTCTCCGGTCCAGGAAGGGGTGGCAAGAACAAGTTCATCCACAGGGGTGCCTGTTCGGACGGAAACCGTTGAAGGCTCAGAAATGAGCTTAGAAGAGCGGTTTTACATTGAACCGGTCGAGGAAGACGAAAAAAGGCTAAGATAAGATAAAAAGTTAGAGCGGTTTGGCTAAGGAAACGGGTGTTTTCCTACCCCCTTGCAAGTCCTGCCCATTTCTGTTACCCTTCCTTCGCTCGCAATTTTGCGTCTCCTTCGCTCCGCTCTGCAGTTTTTGCAGGTGGGATGATCGAGAGTGGCTCTCACAGACGTGAGAGGCACGTTTATTCTTCATCGCTCGGCGATGGCGTCGCACGCCGTCAACGCGCCGACTTGATTGCATCCTATGGCAGAGGTATTTCAGCGCACCAAGCCGCACGTCAATATCGGTACCATTGGTCACGTTGACCATGGCAAGACCACGTTGACAGCGGCAATTCTCGCTGTGCTTTCTAAGCATGGCATGAAGGCTCAGACCAAGGGCGTCGATGATCTCGACAAAGCCCCTGAGTCCAAGTCTCGTGGTATCACGATTGCTACGGCTCATACAGAATACGAATCCGACAAGCGCCATTATGCGCATGTGGATTGTCCAGGCCATGCGGATTACATCAAGAACATGATCACAGGTGCCGCCCAGATGGACGGTGCAATCCTCGTGGTTTCTGCGACAGATGGTCCGATGCCGCAGACGCGTGAACATATTTTGCTCGCTCGTCAGGTCGGTGTGCCTTCCATTGTGGTGTTCTTGAACAAGGTTGACATGGTGGATGACCCGGAATTGATTGACCTCGTGGAACAAGAAGTGCGTGATCTTTTGAAGAAATACGAATTTAAGGGCGATGAAACGCCTATCATCCGTGGCTCCGCGTTGAAAGCGCTCCAGAACCCGGAAGACGAGGCCGCGGCTAAGCCAGTGCTCGACTTGATCAAGGCTTGCGATGAGTTCATCCCAGAGCCGGTGCGTGAAACGGACAAACCGTTCCTCATGCCGATCGAAGATGTGTTCTCCATTGAAGGTCGTGGCACCGTGGTCACAGGTCGTATCGAACGTGGCCAGGTCAAGATCAACGAAGATGCAGAGATCGTCGGTCTCGGCGAAACACGCAAGACCGTGGTCACAGGTATCGAAATGTTCAACAAGCAGTTGGACTCCGGTATGGCCGGCGACAACGCAGGCTTGCTCCTCCGCGGTATCAAAAAGGAAGATGTGGAACGCGGCATGGTGCTTGCGAAGCCAGGCTCTATCACGCCACACACGGAATTCGAAGGACAGATCTATGCCCTTACGAAGGAAGAAGGTGGACGTCATAAGCCATTTGTCACAGGGTACAAACCACAGTTCTACATCCGCACCACGGATGTGACGGGTGAAGTCACCTTGCCGGCAGAGGTTGCCATGGTTCAGCCAGGCGACACGGTCACGATCACGGTCAAACTCATCACGCCCGTTGCTATGGAAGACAAGATGCGCTTTGCCATCCGCGAGGGCGGCAAAACGGTCGGCGCTGGTGCGGTGACCAAGATCATCAAATAACTTCGTTAATTCTCACATCGAGTGGAGTTTCCTTGTAGGGGAGAGGTTCTGTCGAAGCGGGCGAGCAATCGCCCGCCTACACAGGATCTTTCCCTTTATAATGAATGACATGGCTCCACTCCAACATCCATGTCAGACGCAAAGCAGAAAGCCGTAGAACCGGTCGCAGTCGTTCATCGAGTGCGTATCAAGATTCGGGCGTACGACCACAAGCTCATTGATCAGTCCACGCGTATCATTATCGAGACCGCAGAACGCTCTGGCGCCAAAGTTGTTGGCCCGGTTCCACTGCCGACCGAGAAGAGAAAATGGACGGTGAACCGTTCGACCTTCGTTCACAAGAACGCACGCGAACAGTTTGAGATGCGGGTGCACAAGCGAATCGTGGATATCATTGATCCAAGTGCGAAGACGATCGACTCCCTGACGTCGCTCAACCTTCCCGCTGGTGTCGACGTGGAGATCAAGATGTAATTTACAACGCCTCCAACTTCCTGTGTTCAGCCTCTCGCAATGAGGTGCTGGTCACAGGGAGTTGGAAGGCACAACTGATTCCCAAGGAGAAAGTTCCGCTTCGACGCAAGTCGAGGTGGATAACCTCCCTGCAGCACCTCCGACATTCGTCGGGGGATCCTCTGACCTACGTCAAGGATGAATCATCCCCTCAAAACATTTGTTTCGAATAATCGAACCAGAGGTTTGAAGATGATTATCTGCAAAACTCTGGTTTTTGTGTAGTCTCTCAATGCGACCAATCCGAACGCTATGAAATTCATTCTCGGAAAAAAACTCGAGATGTCGCAGGTATTCGGGGCAAACGGCAACGTTGTCCCGGTTACGCTTGTGCAGGCGGGCCCGTGTTTCGTCACCAAGGTGAACACACCTGAACGTGATGGATATGTGTCTGTCCAGCTTGGCTTCCTGCCGACCAAACGGTTAACCAAGTCAGAAGAAGGACACTTGAAGGATTTACCAAAACTCCGTCATTTGTGTGAGTTTCGTTTGCAAGAAACCCCGACCCTTAAACGCGGCGACGTGTTGGAGGCCTCTGTGTTTCAGCCAGGCGACACCGTACATGTGATTGGCGAGTCCAAAGGTAAGGGCTTTCAAGGCGTGGTTCGACGTCATCATTTTCATGGGCACCCTGCTTCACACGGTCATAAGGACCAGTTGCGCATGCCGGGTTCCATTGGTCCTGGCGGTGTTCAGCACGTCATCAAGGGTCGCCGCATGGCGGGCCGCATGGGTGCAGATCGCGTCACGGTCAAGAATTTGGAAGTGATCGAAGTGCGTGAAAACGGTATCTTGGCGATCAAAGGAGCGATACCAGGAGCGCGCAATGCTGTGATTGAAATCGTATCCGCTTCGTAATCGTATGCCAAAGATTTCTCTCTACAACCAAGAAGGTGCAAGCGTTGGCGACATTGCCTTGTCAGACGCGATTTTTGGCGTAAAGCCAGAAGCGGGTTTGATCCATGAGGCCGTGATCGCGGCGCGGGCAAACGCACGTCGTTCTGTGGCAAATACCAAAACACGCGGAGAAGTCCGTGGTGGTGGAAAAAAGCCGTGGAAGCAAAAAGGAACAGGTCGCGCACGACAAGGATCTATTCGCGCCCCGCAATGGGTGGGTGGCGGTATTACCTTTGGTCCGCTGAGCGAGCGTAATTTTTCGTTGAAGATCAATAAAAAAGCCAAGCAAAAAGCCTTGTTCATGGCTTTGTCTGATAAGGTAGCTGATAAGCGCTTGATCGTGCTCGACACCGTGACGACCGAACCAGCAAAGACAAAGACCGTGGCCATGGCCTTGAAAAAATTGCCGGTGCAGAAAACCGTTCTTATCGTAGCTCCTGGGGCAAATGCCTCGTTGATGCGCATGGTCCGGAACTTGCAAAACGTCAAAGTCACCAATGCACAATCCGTTGGATTGATGGATGTGATGACGTATCGGAGCGTCGTGTTCCTCAAGGACGCGGTTCCGGTGTTTGAAAAGATTTACCAGAAGTAATATGGGAATTCTTGATCGTGTTCGCGGAAAGCAATCAACGGATGACGCGCAAGCGCCCGTGTCTTCTGGTTCTGCGGACGAAACACAAAAGAAAGACGCCACATCCACGGTGAAACGTGCGGTGCGCAAATCCACCAAAGCCAAGAAAGAGGAAGCAACGACCGGTGCAGAACCTGTCATTGGAGCGGCAAAGGCTGTGACGTTGGCGGGCAATGCGTATGCCTCCCTTTGGTTGCGTCGACCGCATGTGAGTGAAAAGGCCGCGGTTTTGACCGAAAAAGGCATGTATGTGTTTGATGTGCCGTTGAAGGCAGAAAAGATCGCCATCAAAAAAGCGGTGGAATCCTTGTATAAAGTAAAGGTGGAAAAGGTACGCACCCTGCGTGGACCGGGCAAAGTATTGCACCGTGGCAAGCGCGTGGGTGTGCGCAATGATTGGAAAAAAGCGATCGTCACCTTGAAGAAGGGACAAAAGATCGAGCTCTACGAAGGTGTCTAAATCTATGCCTATCAAACAGTACCGACCCGTGACAAAAGGGCGCCGATTCTCCTCGGTGCAGGATTTTCGTGACATCACGAAAACCGAGCCGGAGAAAACGCTCATCACGACAAAGAAAGAACAGGCAGGCCGCACGTGCGGCAAGATCACGGTTCGCCATCGTGGCGGCGGCGTGAAACGATTTTTGCGCACCGTGGATTTCTTGCGCCATCGCTTTGACATCCCTGCCAAAGTGACCGCCATTGAATACGACCCGAATCGCGGCGCTCGCTTGGCACTCATCACCTACAAGGATGGCGTGAAGAGCTACATCATCCAACCGGACGGCTTGAACGTCGGTGAGACGATCATGTCCTCCATGACAGAGGCGGAAATCACCAAAGGCAATCGTTTGCCCCTGGAAAAGATTCCGGTGGGCACGCCTGTGCACTCTGTGGAATTGACCCCTGGGAAAGGTGGCCAAATGGGTCATGGCGCTGGTACACGTATCGAATTGCTTGCTATTGAAGAAGGTTGGGCCACGCTTCGCTTGCCATCTGGTGAGATGCGTCGTGTGCCAAAGGCTTGCATGGCAACCATTGGAACCGTGTCCAATCCTGACTATCGCTTGATCCGCTGGGGAAAAGCTGGCCGTATGCGTTTGCGTGGGATCAAACCCACGGTACGCGGTAAGGTCATGAATCCTGTTGATCACCCGCATGGTGGTGGTGAAGGTAAGCATCCGATTGGTATGCCGTACGCGAAGACAAAATGGGGCAAGCACGCATTGGGTGTGAAGACGCGTCGCGGAAACCGTTCGTCTGATCGTCATATTCTCTTGCGCCGCGGCGGCAAGAAACTGAAGACCTAACCCTATGTCACGAAGTCTCAAAAAAGGTCCGTTCACCGATGCCAAGCTCCTGAAAAAGGTGCAAAAGGCCGGTCCGAACAACAAGACCGTCATCAAGACCTGGTCACGCGCCTCTACCATCACACCAGCCATGGTGGGGATGACGTTTGCTGTGCATAACGGCAAGGCGTTTATCAATGTGTTGGTGATTGAAAACATGGTCGGCCACAAGTTGGGTGAGTTTTCGCTCACGCGCAAATTCACGCGTCATGGTGGTAAATTGACCAAAGCGCTCGAGGCAGGCAAAGAAGCCGCAACCGCGGCATCCGCGCCAAAAGCCCCGGCCGCCAAGAAGTAACGCACGTGTATGGATATCCACGCTTCTCTCCGATTTCTCCGCATGGCGCCCCGCAAGGTCCGCCTCGTGATTGATACTGTGCGCGGTTTACCCGCCACAGTAGCAGAAACACGTCTCGCGTTTTTGAACAAACGCGCGTCATTGCCTGTGCTCAAACTGTTGCGCTCAGCCATGGCAAATGCGGAACATAATTTTCACGTGCGCAAAGAGGATCTCTTGATCAAGACGATTGTGGTGGATGGCGGTCCTACGCTCAAGCGTAGCGCGCCACGTGCCTTTGGCCGTGCGGCGCCTATTCGCGAACGCACGTCCCATGTGTCCATTGTCTTGAGTGCAGAGGCGCCAAAAGCACCCGTGAAAAAGACTGTTCGTCCAGCAAAGACCGTCAAAAAAACCGTCAAGAAGGTGACCAAATCAAGCCCTGCCCCTGAGGCACAACCGCAAAGCCAACCGCTGAGCGCAGATAGCAACTAATCCTATGGGTCACAAAGTTCATCCAACAACATTTCGCCTCGGAACGACCACGACATGGCCGTCCCGTTGGTTTGCTCGCGATAAGGCATTCCGTACGCAACTCCGCGATGATATCAACATGCGTACGTACATGATGAAGGAATTGAAGGACGCTTCGGTGAGCCGCATTGATATTGAGCGCTCTCGTGGAGCTTTGTCCTTGATGATCCATACCGGAAAGCCGGGTGTGGTGATCGGTCGCTCAGGGAGTGGCATTGAAGATTTGAAGAAAAAGATGCTCAAGGAATTTTTCCCGGGCAAAAACAAGGGATTGCAGTTTCACTTGTCTGTCATGGAGGTGAGCAAGCCATCCTTGGATGCGCGTTTGGTTGCACAGGGCGTGATCTCAGATTTGGAACGCCGCATGCAATTCCGTCGCGTGTTGAAGAGCACGATTGAACGCGTCAAAAAGGCCGGAGCACTTGGGGTAAAAATTGCCGTGTCCGGTCGCTTGAACGGTGCAGAGATTGCCCGTCGCGAGTTGTTGGCTTGGGGGAAGATTCCCTTGACCAACCTTCGTGCAGACATTGATTACTGTCAGAGCTTTGCCCAGACCATGCAGGGCACGATTGGCGTGAAAGTATGGATCTATCGCGGTGATGTGTTTGAACAGGATCGTTTGTCTCAGTACCAGCCAACCACGCCACAGCGTCCTGGAAGCCGTCCGCAAACAGGCGGAAGCGGTCGATCCTATGATCGCGGTCCTGGAGCGCAACGTGGGGGATTTGTTCCACGCAAACCAGAGTCAGCGCCCGTTGCTCCTGTTGTCACGGCTCCAGCCGTTGTCGACGTGGCTCCTACGGCTGAACCAGCCGCTTAACGTCATACACGTATGTTGATTCCGAAGAAAGTAAAATACCGCAAGACGCATAAGGGCGTGTTTCCACACGGCCACGTCGCCACGGACAAGACGGAACTCGCGTTCGGCCCGTATGGACTGAAGTCTTTGACGTCTGGTTGGGTCTCAAGCCAACAGCTTGAAGCGGCACGACGTGTGCTTACGCGCTATGTCAAACGCGGTGGCAAAATCTGGATTCGCGTGTTTCCAGATCGGGCCATCACGAAAAAAGGTAACGAAGTGGTGATGGGCGCGGGTAAAGGTACGGTGGATCACTATGTCGCGGTTGTTCGTCCGGGCACCATCGTCTTTGAAATGGATGGCATTACAGAGCCCTCTGCAAAAGAGGCCTTGGAAGGCGCCGCGTACAAGCTCTCAACCATTTGTAAATACGTTCATAAATAATCCTATCTATGGACGCACAAGATCTCAAAAAGAAGAATCGCGCTGAGCTCGAACAGTTGACCAAGGAGCTCGCACAAACGATCCGCGATCTCCGATTCAAAGTCACGACACGGCAAGTCGCAAAAGTCCGCGATCTCCGCCATGCCAAGAAAGATTTGGCCCGCGTGCTCACGCTTCTCCAGACGTTGGAGAAGACAGCGCCAGCCACCACGTAATCCTATGACCCCCTCTCCTCAAAACACGCACCGTCGCCTCCAGGGCGTCGTCACCTCCACGGCCATGAAAGACACGGCCTCGGTTCGGGTAGACCGCCAGATTCCGCATCAGAAGTATGGCAAGTACTTTGCGGTTTCTCGGAAGTTCATGGTGCATGATCCACAAGCCGGGGCGCGCGTTGGCGATCTGATCGAGTTTGAAGAATGCCGTCCTCTGTCCAAGTGCAAGCGCTGGCGTTTTATTCGTACGGTGAAGCAGGGTGTGGGTATTCCTGGGGCAGAACGTGCCAAGCAGGAAGCCGCCGTTGCCGCGGAAGCCGTAGAAGAGCCGGTCGCAAAGTAATCACGACACTCCTATGGTCCAACATCGAACAATGCTCAACGTCGCAGATAACTCTGGTGCAAAATTGCTCCAGTGTATTCACGTAGCTGGCGGTTACCGCAAGCACTACGGCCGTATCGGCGACGTATTGACCTGTGTGGTCAAGCAAGCCGCGCCTCATGGCACGGTGAAAAAATCTGATATCGTCCATGCGGTGTTGGTGCGTGCACACAAGGAAACGCGCCGCGCGGATGGTACCTATATTCGTTTTGACGATAACGCGGCCGTGATTATCGACACAAAAACCAAAGATCCAAAGGGCACACGCATCTTTGGACCGGTGGCGCGCGAATTGCGCCAACGCGGTTTTGTGAAGATCGTCTCCTTGGCACCGGAGGTGCTGTAATCGTATGAAACATCTTCATTTAAAAACAGGCGACGAAGTCATCGTGGTCGCCGGCGCAGACAAGGGCAAGCGTGGTAAACTCACACAGGTCTTCCCGAAAATGAACCGCGTCGTGGTTGAGGGAGTGCGTGTGTGCAAGCGCCATCTGCGCAGTCGCAAGACAGGCACGGCTGGTCAAATCGTAGAGTTCTCCATGCCGATCCACGCGTCCAATGTCCAATTGATTGGCATGGATGGTAAACCGCTCCGCCACACCAAGCGGCCAACGCAGAAATAATTGTATGACGCTGAAAGAACGTTACTCCAAAGAGATTGTGCCCATGCTCAAAACAGAGCTCGGGATCACAAACCCCATGGCCCTTCCGCATGTCGTGAAGGTTGTGGTTTCTGTTGGCCTGTCTCAGGGCATCAAAGACCCAAAGATCATGGAAACGGTTGAGCAGACGCTGGTGCGTATCACCGGACAAAAGCCTGTGAAAACCAAGGCAAAAAAATCCCTTGCAAACTTCAAAATTCGCGAGGGGATGGTGGTGGGTACCATGGTGACCTTACGCGGCAAACGGATGTGGGACTTCCTGGAAAAGTTGGTCGGTGCCACATTCCCACGTATCCGCGACTTCCGCGGTATTTCGCCAAAGATTGTGGACGAACACGGCAACCTTTCGATCGGCTTTCGTGAGAACATCGCGTTCCCAGAGATTCGATCGGATGAAGTCGAGCGATTGCACGGGTTGCAGATCACGGTCGCCACAACGGCAAAAACCCGCAAGCGCGGACAACTCCTGTTCAAAGCCCTTGGCTTTCCTTTCACCGCGTAATTCTATGGCTACTGAAGCTCAAATCGCCAAATCCAACCGCAAGCCGAAGTTTTCCTCACGTGAGGTTCGTCGTTGCTGGCGCTGTGGTCGTAAGCACGGTTTCATGCGTGACTTTGACCTGTGCCGCATCTGCTTTCGCGAGTTAGCAAACCGCGGAGAAATTCCGGGTGTGAAGAAATCCAGCTGGTAAATATCCTCCTATGTTCACAGATCCAATCAGTGATTTTCTGACGCGCATCCGAAATGCGCAAGCGGCGGGACATGCAACAGTGTCTGCGCCTGGTTCGCGTATCAAATACTCGATTGCCGAGATTTTGAAGCGTGAAGGCTATGTCCAGAACGTGGAGGAGCAAAAAGACGGCGCCAAAAAGACGCTCGTTGTCACGCTGAAATATATGGGCAAAGCGCCGTATATCCGCAGTGTGAAGCGTATCTCCACTCCAGGCCGCCGCGTGTATCGTGGCGCTGGGGAATTGCCGAACGTGCTTTCTGGTCAAGGGATTGCGATCCTGTCCACCTCGGCGGGCGTGATGTCCAACAAGGAAGCGCGCAAGCGAAAGCTCGGCGGTGAAATCTTGTGCGAAGTGACTTAATCTCCTGCTTATGTCTCGTATTGGAAAAAAACCAGTCCTCTTGCCCCAGGGCGTAGAGGCCACGGTCGAACAAGACCGCGTGTCCGTGAAGGGGCCGAAAGGATCCCTGGTGGTGGCATTGCCGCCACACACGTCCGTGACAACAGAGGCAGAGCCGCGTGCGCTTCTAGTGCATGTGCAGGATGAAAACAACGTCACGCAACGTGCCTTTTGGGGATTAGCGCGCCAGTTGATTCAGAATGCCGTGCAGGGCGTGCAAAAGCCTTACGAAAAGCAATTGGAATTCGTGGGTGTTGGTTTCAAGGTGGCTGTGGAAGGGAAAAAGATCATGATGGACCTCGGCTTTTCCCATCGCGTTCCCTTTGAACTCCCAGCAGGCATGGAAGCAAAGGTGGAAAAACAGATCCTGACGCTCTCTGGCATTGATAAGTATACGGTGGGAGAGACAGCGGCTCGCATTCGTTCCATCCGCCCACCTGAACCGTACAAGGGGAAAGGTGTCAAATATGTTGATGAAGTGATCCGTCGTAAGGCGGGTAAGACCGCAAAGACCGCAGGCTAATCTGCACTACGTATGTCTAAGCAAACCAAAGAATCCATGCGCGTCCGACGGCTTCGCCGCGTCCGCGCCAAAGTCCACGGGACCACAGAACGGCCACGATTGGCTGTCCATCGAAGCCTTCGCCACATTTCGGCGCAGGTGATTGATGATGTCACCGGCAAAACAGTGGTCGCGGCAAGCGATCGTGATTTGGCTACAGAGGATCAAAAAGGCAAAAAGCTTGAAATTGCAGAACGTGTGGGTAAGCTGATCGGAGAACGTGCGGTCAAAGCCGGAGCAAAAGCCGTGGTCTTTGATCGTCGTGATAAAAAATACCATGGCCGCGTTCGCGCGGTTGCGGAAGGTGCCCGATCTGCGGGTCTGACGTTCTAACCTTTATGAGCGACGAGAAACAACAACAGCCGGCAGTGCCGGCGCAGGCAGTAGCCCCACAGGCCAAGCCTTCCACAGCACCTGCGGGAAAACCACAGGGTAATTCTGCGGTCACGCAATTCCGCGGCCGTTCTGGCGGCGGAGATCGTGGTCCAGGAGGATTCCGCGGCCGTTCTGGCGGCGGTGGCAATCGTGGAGGCGCAGGACGTCCTGGCCAGCGCGATGGTCGTCGTGGCCCTGGTGGCGAAGTGCCAGCAGAAGCGGATTATGAGGAAAAGAACTTGGAAGTCGCCCGCGTGACGCGCGTGACCAAGGGCGGCAAGCGCATGCGTTTTCGTGTGCTCGCGGTGATTGGCAACCGTAAGGGTCGCGTCGGATTTGGCTTGTCCAAGGGTGTGGATGTGGCGGGCGCTACAGGCAAAGCCACCACGCAAGCGCGTAAATCATTGATTTCCGTGCCGTTGATCCACGAGACGATTCCTCATGCGGTAACAGCAAAGTTTCGCGCGGCAGTTGTCTTGATCAAACCAGCGCCAAAAGGTACGGGTGTAAAGGCCGGTGGAGCGATCCGCTCTGTCTTGGAACTTGCAGGCGTCCCGAATGTGGTTTCAAAAATGTTGGGTTCTTCCAATAAGACCAACAATGTCAAAGCAACATTCCTTGCGCTCAAGCAATTGCGCATGCCGATCAAGGCAGAGGTTGCGAAGACCGAGGAGAAGCCAGAACTCAAGGGTGAATCGCAGAAAGCGTAACCTTTGTCACACGTTACACGATTATGTCTATTGAACTCCATTCATTGAAACCCTCCCAAGGATCACGCGTGAAGAAATTTCGCGTGGGTCGTGGTTTGGGTTCTGGGCGCGGTAAAACCTCTGGACGCGGTACCAAAGGTCAGCGTTCACGTTCTGGCGGCAAAAGCGGCCTCAAAATGAAAGGCTTGAAGCGTATGCTTCTTGGTTTTCCAAAGGTGCGCGGCTTTCAGAGCATGTCCTCAAAACCAGCCAGCGTGCCGCTCGTGAAACTCGAGCAATTTGCCGAAGGGGCAACCATCACGTTGTCTGCTTTGAGAAAAGAGGGACTGGTGCATCGTGCTGACCAGTCTGCTAAGATTGTCGGGAACGGTCCGCTGACAAAAAAGATCACGATCAAGGGCATTGCGGTGAGTGCCGGTGCCAAGGCTGTGATTGAAAAGCTCGGTGGCTCGGTCACGTCTTAATCGCGCCTCTTGTCCGCGTATTGTACGCGAGACGATGCACCATACATGATTATTATGTGGGGTAAACTCAAACTCGCATGGCAGGTGAAAGAGGTGCGAAATGCGCTCCTCTTCGTATTCGCGATGCTCGTGGCTTTCCGCGTTGCCGCGAATATTCCGTTACCCGGCATTGATTTGGTCGCCCTGCGCCGGTTCTTTGAAGCCAACCAAGTCCTTGGCATGTTGAATCTGTTTGCGGGTGGAACCATTCGCAACTTTAGCATTGTCGCCCTTGGCGTTGCGCCGTACATCACTGCCTCCATTATTTTCCAGTTGCTCGGGATGATTGTCCCGCGTATTGAAGAAATCCAGAAAGACGGAGAACAGGGTCAGCGCCGCATCAATCAGTGGACGCGTTTGTTGACCGTGCCGCTGTCCATCATCCAATCGCTCAGCTTGCTCACGCTCATGCAGCGTTCGCAAACACCGATTTTGACGAATACGAGCTTGTGGCACTTGGTGACGATTATCACCACCGTGACAGCAGGAACGGTCTTGCTCATGTGGATTGGTGAGTTGATCTCTGAAAAGAAGGTGGGCAATGGAGTGTCGCTGTTGATTGCCGCAGGCATTCTCGCAGATCTTCCAACCTCGTTGTCCCAGTTCATGTCCACGTACGATTCGTCTCAGTTGTTTACCATCCTTTTGTATGTGGCGGTGGCAATCGTGACGATCGTGGGCGTGGTGTTTATCACAGAGGGTCAGCGCAACATTCCTGTGCAATATGCACGTCAAGCACGTGGCATGAGCGGGAGCGTGACCTCAAGTTTGCCATTACGTATCAATACGGTTGGGGTGATTCCGATCATTTTCGCCATCTCCCTGCTGTTGATTCCTTCGCTTGTGGCACAATTCTTGGTCCGAGCAAAATCTGCTTGGTTGGTACAGGTTGCGCAGTGGGTCATGCAGGTTATGCAGGATATGTGGGTGTATGGCATTCTGTATTTCTTGTTAGTCGTTGGATTCACGTATTTCTACACAGCAGTTGTGTTCCATCCAGAGCGCGTTGCAGAAAACCTCCAGAAACAAGCAGGATTTATCCCAGGGATTCGCCCAGGAAATCCAACGGCAGAATATTTGGAGCGTGTGATCACGCGTATCACGTTGGGCGGCGCCTTGTTTCTTGGCATGATCGCTGTGTTGCCTATCATGGTTCAAGGATTGACGGGCACGCAAACACTGGCACTTGGAGGCACATCGCTGTTGATCGTGGTTTCTGTGGTGATTGAATCTGTGAAGCAGATTGAATCCCAAGTCACGATGCGCGAATACGACGCCTACTAGTCATCAACAATCACAAAAAAGACACGGGAAACCGTGTCTTTTTGGTGGGCTTAGGATCGATGTTCTGGCAAACGATCTGGATGTGGCAGATCCAAGCCAATGGCCTGAGAGAGGTGAATGGCATCTTGATCATCATGCGGCTCAGGAAATCGTGTGGCAATCATTTGGAGGAACCGTTCAGCCTTTTGTCGCTGTGCGCGTACGGCTGTATGTGTCTCTGTCATGTCGCGTAAAAAGCGCACGCGCTCTTCACGCCAGTTTTTTGGGGCGGGTTGTGCCAGGGGAGGCATTTGTTTTTGCAATGTGGCGGCTGTGCGAATGATGGAATGACATTGCGCAACGAGTTTGGCGTAAGCCAGCCGAGGACTGCCAGGAAATCTCTCTTGTTTGGCATCATCATGATAGGCTTGCGCGCGTTCTTCGAGCTCTTGCCACTCTGTGCGGACATGCTCGACATCTTGCATCCAGCTTCGTTGCGCATCTTGTTCCTCCGCGGCCTCAAGAAGGGCTTGGCAAGAAGGGAGTTTGGTTTCTTGGATCGCACGTGCAGCATCTTGCGCGAGAAGATCGGCGAAGTAGGAATTTTCTGCAAAAGCTTGACGCGTCAGCGTAGCAAATTGTGAGAGAAGCTGTTTGTAGCCTTGTGTTTGGTAGGGCGAGGTGTTTTGGCCGCGTATTTTTGTCTCAAAATGTTCAGCGCATTGCTCAGCAATGGATGCGAGGAGTGTGGATCCAGCGACCGAGGGGCCGAGGTAGCCCTGTTTCATGCGTTGTGCAAGAAAGGCCGCACTCTCTGCCCACAGCGGCGGGAGGTTCACGCGTTGGCCATGGAGCGTCTCGCGGAGCGGTCGTTCGTGGAGACGTAGGCGTTCGTCATTGCTGGCATTGATCTCTCCTACGAGCAACGAAGAACGCAAATCTGCCACGCGTACGATGTCAATTTCGACGTTCTTTTTTGCTTGCTCGATGGTGCCAATGGATGGATGAAGGAGACGTGCTTCAGCCATACGCGAAAGCGTTTCTGGTTTAGGTAAAAGACCAGAGGCATCCAAAATCGCGGGTAGACGTTCACGGATAAACGTTTCTTGTCCTTGCTCTGTACGGCATTGCTCTTTGAGCTGTTGCCCCTGAAAGCGTCCGTAGTTCATGACAGCCGCAAGAGGGTCTGTGGGGGATGCGGTGCGCAACAGATGGATCAAACGACGTTCTGCGTCAGCCGTGCGTTTACGTAATACGGGAATTTGCTCTGCGCGTTCGTTTGCTTCGTCGAGTTGTTTGGTGGCTGTGTCATGCGCCGTACGTGCAACCTCCCATTGGTTTAGCATGTCTGCGCGAGGTCGATTTGGATCTGCTTCCATGGCTTGCTCAAGTGTCTGCAGTCGATGGGTTGTGGCTTGCATGGTTCGCAGAGCCTGCATCTGTGCTTGCGCGAGCGTTCGCACCTGTTCGCGCAGGTGATCAACCTGATCTAGGACAACAAAAGGCGCTTCTGGCGCGGTAGTCAGCTCGGTCGCAAGCGTACGCGACCGCTCGCGTATGTCTGCAGAACGTTCTGTTTGCTTGCGATTTTGCTCTATGGCCAGAATTTGTTTCTGCGCCTCTTCAATACGAGCATAGGCAGAGGCTTCTGCAGTTTGGACGCGTTGACGCTCTTCGAGTAACCGCGCCAGCTCATGTTCGGTTTTTGCGATCTCTTGGATACGCGTGGTGAGGTCATGATGGAGTCGCAGTCCTTGGGCAATCGTCTGCTGTTGATGTTGCAGTTGGCGAATGTTTTGAAGCAAAGGGTAACGCGCAAGCCAGGCAGGATCCTGTGCGGCTTGTAAAACACTATCTGTGGAATAGGTATAACGCGGATCCATGCTCTGCCATTGCTTTGCAATGTGTGTTGTCCACTCCAATAGTGATGCCGCGATCGTGGAGGCCTGTGTTTCGAGTGTGCGCAGGGGTTGCTGTTCTGCAAAGGCTGTATACGCCGCTTGTTCTACAGTTCGTTGGTCATGCCAGAAGCGCCAGGCTTGTTCTGGGGACACGGCTTGCACTTGTGCAACCATGGCCGAAAGGCGTGCTTCAACGTTATTGTGCTCTTCTTGATAGCGTCGAGCTTCTTGTTGATGGGCACGAAGCTCTCTGCGGACTTGCTGAAGAGTGGTGTCCGTCAAAGGAACGCCAAGCGGAGCATGAAGAGGAGAAGGTGCTTGTTCCAGGGGATTGGCCATAAAATATCAATGGGGTTGCCCTGTTAGTATAGAGCAGTTTTTGCTTTACGTCATCTTCGTGTTTTGCATCGCTCGTTTTCTTTTTGTTCGCTTGTTCGTAGGAGTATTCCGTGGCAAACTAGTAGTATCATTATGCACGAGCATACGGCTCGTTCCGCGTTCTTCCGAAAAACCATAGGGTTTCTTTTGATGTACGCTACAGCAGGTGCGCTCTCGGTGTGGGCCGCGGCGCGATGGAATCCTGTTTCATCGGTCGCACCCATGGAAATTGGGGTCTGGGGAGCCATCTTGTTCGCCTGTGTGACGATTGGGCTGTTCTTTCTTGTCTTTCAGCACAGGCATTCCGCAAAGGCCATGGCTATCAGCTTTGCGCTCGCTACGTTTTTTGGAGTATTATTTTTCTTGATCTCTTTCGTCAATCCTTTCTGGGCTCTCGCAGGTACGCTTGTGGTGACAGGGACAGCGTTTGCTTTTCCGCGGGTGATTGTTCATGATGTGCAGGCTGTACTGACCTCTGCGGGAATGGCGCTGTATCTTGCTTCTTTATTTGGCCCATTGGGGTTGTTGGTTTTGCTGGCGTGCTTGTCTGTGTATGACGTGCTTGTGGTGCGCCCGGCCGGAGCCCTGCCATCCATGGTGCGGTCGCTCTTGCGCGAAAGCGTGGTTCCTGGAATCATGGTGCCTCCTACATGGCACGGCTACACACGTCCCGTGAAAGAGGTGTTGCGTGGGAAAGCGGGTATGCTGGGCTATGGGGATCTGATTCTCCCTCTGGCACTTGCAGGACGTGTAGCGTTTGTTCATCCATGGGCCGCCTGTCTTGTGCTTGTGGGAGCTATGGGAGGGTTGAGTGTCATCATGCGACACGCAAAAGAACGACCGCAACCTGCACTTCCACCGCTTGCGTTGGGTGCAGGCATCCCTTTTATCCTTATCTGGATTTTCCTTGGCCTATGAGTCGCAAACGACTCCGTGCAGTCTTATTTGGTCCACAGGGTTGCGGCAAAGGAACCCAGGGGCAACTCCTCTCTGAGCGTTTTGACGTTCCTTTGATTGGTGCGGGGGATCTCATGCGACAAGAAATGGCAGAGCAGACCTCCTTGGGAAGGCTTATCAAGGAATATGTGGATCAGGGGATGCTTGCTCCAGATGAATTGGTCAATGCGATCATTCAAAAGCAAATGAAGGCCATTGATCTTGAACGTGGCTTTATTCTGGACGGGTATCCGCGTAATGTAGAGCAGGCCGCATCATTGGATCGCTTTGCGAAGATTGGTCTTGCCATTCAGATCAAGATTTCTGATGCAGAGGCGCTTCGTCGATTGCTGGGGCGTCGTCAGTGCCAGGAGTGTCGTTCCATTTTTCATGTAGATCAGTTGGTCTCTGCGGCAAAAGCTTGTGCATTGTGTGGAGGTAAATTGATCAAGCGTGGAGATGATGAGGAGCAGACGATCATGAGTCGCTTAGCCGTGTATCATTTTATGACAGAGCCTATGACCACGTATTATCGCCAGCGGGGCGTATTGCTCTGTGTGAATGGAGAACAATCTATTGCAGAACTATTTCATGAACTTGTGAAAAAAATTATTAAGCTTGGTTTTGTCATTTCTTAGTAGCTATGTCTCTGATTAAGACAACGGAAGAGATTGAAAAGCTTCGACAAGGCGGAGCTATCTTGTCGCATACGCTCCGCAAGGTGCGGGAAATGTGCGTACCAGGCGTTACCTCAGAACAGCTTGATGCTCTTGCACGTAAACAATTGGCGGAAGCGGGTGCGACCCCCTCGTTTTTGGGCTATCAGATTTCGAAGCACGATCCAAAATATCCTGGAGCCTTATGCGTGTCTGTGAACGATGAAGTTGTGCATGGATTGCCTGTACCCGCACGTTTGATTAAGGAAGGGGATGTGGTGGGATTGGATATTGGCGCTTGGTATGAAGGGTTGTGCACGGATATGGCGACGACCGTGATCGCAGGAAAGCCTCGCCATGCGCGTGAAGAGGCACTTGTGATGGATACGCGCGAGGCACTCGTGCGTGCGATCTCTGTGGTGCGTGATGGGGCATTGGTTGGGGATATTGGTGCAGCTGTAGAGGACTATTTGACACCAAAGCGCTACGGCATTGTGCGTGATCTTGTGGGACATGGTGTGGGGCATGCAGTACACGAAGATCCTTCGATTCCAAACTTTCGTGATCCGCGCACAGCAGGCTTTGTCTTGCGAACGGGTATGGTGATCGCGATCGAGCCTATGGTTGCCTTAGGATCTTGGCATGTGTATCAAAAACGAGATGGTTGGACCATTGCGACCGAAGACCGGAGCCCGGTTGCGCACTTTGAATTGACGATTGCTGTGACAGAAACTGGCTACGAACTCCTGACGCCGTGGCCTGATGAGCCGCTTGATTCTTGATGGCATTCTCATGGGATATTCTGCTCTTTTTCGTGTTGCATTCGTTTTGGTCGCGTTCCTTATGACCGGAGCGGGATGCTTTGTGTCGCCGATTTCTGTTGCGCGCGTGCAAGAAGCTGTTGAAAAAGTAGTGCAAACACCTGTGCGACAAGAGGAACCGTTGTTATGGAGAGACGTTGGGCAGGGGATTGGCCGTTTGGAGCTGACCGTCTCTACGTCGACAGCCGCACGTATGGTGTTGTATCGTTTTCCTCAAGAAGGGTTTTCTTGGCGATTTGCGCATGCGACGAGCAGTCAGCGCGTGAGTGCTTGGGCTGACCAGTCACCGCGTGCAGTGCTTGTAGCGAACGGCGTCTATTTTCATCCGGATAATGCGCCTTCTGGTATGCTGTTGAGTCGTGGAAAGCGCGTAGGTCTGCGGCAGTTTGATTTAGATCGTACGAGCGCCATGGTATTAGCTCCAGGAAAGCCGCGTATTATTGATACAAAAACAGAATCATTGGATATCGCATCTTTGACAGAGGCCGCGCAGTCGTACCCTCTTCTTGTAGAACAGGGGCAAGCACGCGTGCAAGAAGAGAGCGGGAAGTATGCGCGTCGCACGTTTTTTGGCACGGATACCATAGGTAATGTCTATCTTGGTGTTGTACCAGATGAGCCGGTGAGTTTGTTTGAGCTGTCGCAAATGCTCTTGAAAACACAAGTGGATTGGATGCGTGTTATTAATCTAGACGGCGGTCCCTCTACGGGCGTGGTATTGCGCACCTCTGTATTTGATGAGGCGATTGATAGTTATACAGGAGTGCCAAATGTGATTCTCGTTGAGAAGAAATAAAAAACTCCTCCGCATGTCGGAGGAGTTTTTAATTATGGCGTGAGAGGGATGACGGATTCTGTAGAGGTTTGCGATGATGCTGGGAGAGGTTTTGCGTTGAGGATCTTATTGAGCTCTTCAAAGTCGATGAAGATGCTTGGTCGCTCTATGAGCGGTCCGCCGTCCTCGAGCAGGGAGATGCCTCCATTGAAGCGGAACGTTTTTATACCAGTTGTGCGGCAGGCAGGGAAGCGCTGTTTGAGAGGATCCCATGCAGGGCAGGTCTGTGTGGGTTGCGTGTAGACGATGCCAACCTCAACGCGCTGAAGTCTGTTCGTGAGAGGATCAATGACAGCCACGAAGCGCGGCATATTCCAGTACTTGAGCGTACGTTGATAGTCTTGCTGTGCACGCTTGATGCTCTCTGCGCGAAGGCGATTATTTTCTGCGCGTGAATAATAGGAATAATCAGGGCGCGTGCGAATCGCCTTGAGGGTTTTTTGGTGCTCAGCAGATAAAAATGTGGGGTTGAGCCGCGCACTGACACGCCAGATCATTTTTCCAGATGCATCGCGTGCACGACTGATGCCGGTTGCGCGGAGCACAGGAAGCTTTTTATACGTTTTTGCTTCAAGTGCGCTGAGCAGTGGCTCTGCAGGGGTTCCTGCGGTAAAACGTTCTGGATTGAACAGGGTGCTTGCGGAGCTCGTGGTGGTATCAAAGCGAATCCACCAGCCAATCCACTTGGCAAGTTCCGGATCACTTTTTATAAGCCAGGCATACGCATCCTCGCCCACGTATTCTACTCTGCCAAACGATTCTTTTTCGAGTACTTTCCATTGTATGGCGCCGAGTGCGTCGAGATTGGGTTTAAGGCGTTTGACTTCTAAGCGGCCTTCGCTGGTCTTTTGTGCGGAAAGAGGGGAGCGGAACGAACCGATAAAGGAGTAGGATTCATCTTTGATAAGCGTTTTTGAGGTGTATACGCGCTCTGTATAGTTGAGCGTCCCATTGAGGTGCACGGTATTCGCTGTCTTTGTTGTGACAATAGCTTTATCGAGTAGTTGCTGTGGCGTGGCCGCAAAGACGGTCACGGGGAGTGCAAGGGACGTAAGAATGGTGGTATAGAGAAGGCGTTTCATAGGTTGCAATAAAGTATGACGCGGAGGCAGGATGTCGTCAAAGCGTTTGCCAAGCCCGAGCGCTTCGGATACGGTAGTTTTCTATGGGAATCCAGGTCGAATACAATCCTGATCTTGCTCTGCGCAATCGCTCGGAATATCTGCGCGGCAATCGTCGCGAAGAAGAATGTATTCCAGATCCGCTGGAGGAGGGGAGGGTGTATCCCTTTCTTAAACATGGACAGCGGAACTATTGGTTGCAGGGGGAAATGCCATTGTTGGAAACGCAGGGGAATGGAGTGCTTTCGCGACCAAAGGCGAGCATTATCCTCCTGGAGGCAACGCATGTGCTTGAAGAGCAGGAGGTAATGACGCGGGGGAAATACAAAGTCGTCCGCGTGTTTACGGACGACCAGGTTTATTTCGAGGGATTTGCTAAGCGCGATGTACCCGCAGAAGTCGTACAAGACACATCAGCCTTGCAAGCGACCGCGTAACGCAAGAAAGAGTGGGATTTCCTCTCGCGCAATATTTTCGGCTTTTGCCCGTGGGCCAGAATCACTGGTTTTATTGGAGGGCCACTCTTCCATATCATCAATCATAAATCCCGCATCTGCCAGTGCACGTACATAGGTTTCCAATGGCCGGTGATAGGAATATGTTTTGATGCGTGGTGCAGACCCAGGATGCATCTCAATGGGCATTTCGTAGGCATTGAGGTAGCGATCCACGCGGCGATATTGGAGTTTGCGTTCTTCATCCCATCCCCAGCCGCTTTGGCGCGGTTGTCGAAAACAGGGATGGTTCAGCACGAGCACAAGGGGTGCCTCGGGTTTGAGCACAGCGGCGGCATTTTGAAACACGGCGGAAATCTCATCGATATTTTGTAGGGCAAGGAGGCAGGTTGCTCCATCAAACGTGTTTGGTGCAAAGAGACGCGCAAAATCGCGTGCGTCACTTACGCCAAACGTGCATGTTTTGGATGGAGTGCGTTTTGCCGCGGCAATGAGAGACGGGGCCGCATCAATGCCCGTGACATGCACGGAATAGTGGCGGGCAAGTTCTTGGGCAAACGCCCCTTGTCCGCACGCAATGTCCAGGATGTGTGATCGGGGTTTTGGATCGAGAAGACGTGCGGCACCAGGAAAAACAATATCGCGTTGAAACGCGCCACCTCCTGCGCCCATATAGTCTCCGTACCATCCCGCTACCCGTTCCCAGCTCGTTTTTGGCCCCATAGAAGGGCGTGTACCTCGAGGCATATCCTCTCAATGCTAGCAGGGATCGGGGCGGTTGTCATGGCGTATGCTATAATGCTTATTGTTCATTTTGTTCTTCAATGTATGTTTGCCATCATCACACGCATTCTCCTTGGTATGGGTATCGCTGGGCTTGGATTTATTATGGTATTGCGTACGCGGTGGTTTATTGATTTTTTTGGCTATTTCGATTACATGGACCAGAAGCTTGGGCCTGGAGGCACAAATCTTTTTTACAAGCTGTTAGGCACTCTGGTGTGTTTTATTGGGTTTATGGTTTCCACAAATCTCTGGGATGCGTTTGTTGCTTCCATGCTTGGTTCTGTTGTGCCTAAGCGTTAGTTCATTGTTATGCCGCATAGCGGAACAGAACTTATCAACCCTTTCAAGGTGCTTGAACGCGCAGGGATTTGTGCGGGTTGGCATGTGGCGGATTTAGGGTGTGGAGCATTAGGACATTTTGTTTTTCCTGCGGCGCAGTTTGTGGGGAATGATGGAAAGGTTTATGCCGTAGACATTCAAAAGGTGGCACTCCATGCCATTGAGCGCAAAGCGAAACATGAAGGGATCTTCACCATCCAACCCGTGTGGTCTGATATTGAGGTGGTGAATGCGGCGCGTATTCCTTCGGAATCCATTGATTTGATTATTGTGGCGAATAACTTTTACCTTTGTCAAAATCGGGCAGGTCTTGTACAAGAAGTCACGCGACTCACAAAACCCGGTGGACGTATTTTGGTGATTGAGTGGAAAAAAGATCAGGTGCTTCTTGGGCCGCCAGAGCATCGTCGCATTCAACCAGAAGAGGTGAAGACGTATTTTATAGATCCGCCCATGATGCTGATCGATGAGTTTTCTGCAGGGGAGTATCATTACGCGCTTTTGTATCAAAAAGGCACGGCGCACGAGCCCTCTGGAGAGCCTGCGGAACAGGCGCCGTTTATTCATGTGCCTACCTGGGAGGCTTGACGAGATCATTTACAACAGGCTGTTTATTTCTTAGCGTGTCCTCGCTATGTTCTCTCTTTTGAAACCGCTCATCACGTTATCGTTCTGGTTCCAGCTCACGGGTGTGCCATTTACTCGCACAGCAAACATCATGATTTTGGTACTCATGGGAGTGCTCACGGTTGGTGGCGCGGGTTTTTGGTATTACTTGCATACAAAGGGTTCGCGATTTGATCGTGAGCGTCGTCGCGTGCTTTGGGCATTGTCGCATCTCTGTCTTTGGTCGGGCTTGTCCGGTTTTGCCTTGTACGCCATGGTGTGGCAGAGAATCCCTCTGCTGAGCATGCGCGTGTGGTGGCTTGTCCTTTTGGCGGTGTTTGTGGGAGTGATCGCTTGGTTGGCAAAACGATGGTTCAAGATAATTCCCTTGCTCGATAAAGAACTCGCAGAACGTCAGCGCTACGAAAAATGGTTGCCAAAGCCCAAGAAAAAGTAGGGTATGCTGGATAGGCGACAGATTCTCGGAGGCCGTGGCGAACAGTGCGCCGCGGCCTTTTTGTGTACAAAAGGGTTTGAACTCGTTGCGTCTAATTGGCGCTGTCCCATGGGGGAAATCGATTTGATCGTACGGAAAGGCGAGGAAGTGCGGTTTATTGAGGTGAAAACACGATATTCCACAACATTCGGCTATCCGGAAGAGGCGATCACGAAGACGAAACTACGCCATATGGCGCGTGCCATTGAAATGTGGCTTCGTACGCAAAAACGCGAACCAAAGCGCTATCAAGCGGATGCGATCGCGATCCTTGTCTTACCAGGTCAGTCGCCGGATATTCGCTGGATTGAGGGAATTTTGTAGGAGAAATGGCTTGAAAAATGTTTTTTTGCTAAAATAGGCGCTGTCTGGCATAGAAGCAGGAGGCCTATCGGTTGACAAAATGCCCATTTTATGATATAAAACCTCTTCGCTGACCGCGAATATGACGATCGTGATGATCGGACAAAAGGGCTTACCAGCCCGGTCAGGAGGGATTGAGCGCCATGTCCAAGACTTGGCGGAAGGTTTGGTTGCGCGTGGTCATAGGGTGATTGTTTTTGCACGCCAGTGGTACGTGGGTGATCGTGAAGCACCTAAGGGGATAGAGCAGGTTTTTTCTCGTGGGATTCATACAAAACACCTGGATGCGGTTACGTACAGCCTGACCGCCCTCTGGTCTGCACGGCGCTTACACCCGGATATCGTGCATATTCATGGAGTAGGTATTGGATTGCTGACGCCGCTCGCTCGTCTCTTGTTTTGGCGCGCAAAAATTGTTGTGACGTTCCATTGCCTGGATCGTGTGTTTAGTAAGTGGGGGTGGTTTGCACGGCTCGCCTTTCGTATAGGTGAGGTGTGCTCTGTCTTTTTCGCGCACCAGACTATTACGGTCTCTCAAGAATTATTGCGCTACTGTTTGCAGACATACGGATGTCGTACCACGTATATTTCCCATGCCTTTCAAGCATCGCCCATGAAAGAAAATCCCGCTACTGTTGAGCGTTTAGGATTGGTACCGGGCGCTTATCTTTTGTTTGTAGGGCGCTTGTTAAAGCATAAGGGTGCGCATTTATTGATCGAAGCGTATCGTCGCGCCAAAATTCGTCGTCCGGATTTATTTGAAAACGTTTCTCTTGCCATCGTAGGTGCGGGAGCCTGGACAGACGCTTATACGAAGGAGCTGACAGCACAGTCTGCAACCGTACCAGGCGTACACATGCTCGGTGAAGTGTGTGGTGGGGATGTGGCTCAATTACGTGCGCAGTGTCTAGTCAATGTTTTTCCGACTTGGGAAGAGGGTTTGTCCGTTGCTGTCTTAGAAGCCGCCGTGTCTGGCAGGCCCGTTGTTGCATCAGACATTGCTCCAAATCGAGAAGCGCTTGGTGGATATGCCATGGATGTAAAAACCAAGGATATTGAAGATTTGTGTCGTGGTTTATGCGCCGTGCTTTCGTTATCAGATCAGGCACGAACAGAGCTAGCAGAGCAGGCGCGTGCGTTTGTTTTGCGCCAATTTGACGCTCGTCGGAATACGGATGAGGTTGCGCGGCTGTATCAGGAGCTCGTAGTGAGCAATGTGCCGGCCCCTGTGGTAGAGCCGGCGGTCTAAGCCACAAGACGGGGATTTTGTTGATTGGTCGCCTGAGAGAGATTCGTGGTATTGCTTGGTTTTTGTTATGTTTTAGCCAAAAATACCGTATAGATCACTCCTGCAATTCCCAAAAGCCTGGTATGGGGTTGCAAAAACCCGTGTTTTTGGGTAGGATACTCCATACGAAATTGGCGTAGGAAAGCCAAAAATCCGCCTTTCGTGATGGGAGGACGACCCTCGTCATGTCATCACTCATTGATCAATACCTCTTGTTTCGACTTCGGACCAAACGGGATCCAGAAGCATTTGCGAAACTCTACGACCGTTATGTGGTCGCGATTTATCGATTCGTCTTTTTAAAGGTCTCCTCTCGCGAAAAAGCGGAGGATCTCACGTCAGATACCTTTTTAAAAACCTGGGAATATCTTCAAAAAGATGTAGAAATAAAGAATATTCGCGCACTGTTCTATCAGGTGGCGCGACGCACGGTGATTGACCATTATCGCCATGATAGTATTCAGCGCACCTCAGAAGAGGTTGTAACATTTAGCGAGGCTCATACGTCTTCTGATAATGAACGAGTTTTTTCGGACCAGGCTCGTGAACGGCAGAAGATCGAAGCCAGTGCAGAAGCCTCCTTACTCCTTGATCGCCTGAGTGGGCTCAAAGAGGACTTTCAGGACGTGCTCATGCTTCGCTTGGTCAACGGCCTTTCCTTTTCGGACATTGCCGTGGTTCTCGAAAAAACTCCAGGCAATGTGCGCGTGATCTATCATCGCGCCATGAAGGCTTTAGAAGAAACAAATCCCTAATTATGTACGCGCACTCCATCGTGCGGACGCTGAAACAGCTCCGTGACGAAAAACGCGGGATCCATCCAGATCCGGCGTGGATGTTGCGTGTGCGTGCGCAAGTGCAAGGACAAGTGCAGGCCTCTTGTGCTCAAGGCACGCAGGCAAAGGTCTCTTTTGTTGTACAGGCGTGGCAGGCCGTGTGCGCGTTGTTTCCCACGAGCGTTATTGCGGCAATTCGTGGTCCAGCGTTTGCGGTTGCATCGCTTATTTTTGTTGTGCTCGGCGGTTCTATCATGAGTGTGTCAGCCGCTGAGAAATCTTTGCCTGGTGATGTGCTTTTTTCCGTGAAGCTCGCCACAGAGCAAACGCGCATCATGCTCGCAAAAACGCAGGGGCAAAAATTAAAACTCAAAACCGAATTTGTGGGGCGTCGTGTACAAGAAGTACGGGACCTCGTTGCCTCGCCTTCACCTGATCAAGGCCATCGTATTAAGGCGGCCGCAGAATTGCTGAAGCGTGATTTGGATACCGTAAAAACGCAGTTGCATGAGGCAGATGGTCAGGTCTCTGCAGGGGAGATTGCTTCTGCGGCAAAGACCATTGATGAGCAAAGCACAGCCGTGGTGCTTGTGTTGAAGGATGCGCGCGATGGTATGTCTGCTGAAACAAAGACGACGATGACCGAAGCGGAAGTTGCGGCAGTCACCACAGGAGTGAAGGCAGTGCAGATCTTGATTGATGCGCACGATCGGCCAGAGGTGAAGGATGTGATGAGTGATGAGGAGCTACTGCAAGTGATATCCAATCGCGTGCAGGGCATGGAGGCTGGTATTGCGGACGCGGTGAAGATCGTTGCTTCTTCTACGCCAGAGGCGCTCAGCCTGTCAGCAACAAGCACTGCGGCACTGACGGGTTCTACATCAACCACTCAAGAGCAGATCCAGGATGCGCAGACATCTATCGCAGAAACAAAGGTCATGATTCAAGAAAGCAATTTGGGGGAGTTGAAAGATAAACTGGGAGAGGTGGCAAAAGTCGTGGCCAATGTAGAGAAAACGGTTGGAGCGCTTCCCGCAACCTCCTCTTCGACAGACGATGGCGTCTCCACAGATGGGGACGGAACGGGTTCCACGTCTTCCACCACATCAACCTTTACAACCAGTACAGTGCCACCAAAATAATCCGCACGGTTGTTCCCCGTGCAACAGGGCGCCTGTTTCGTGACGGTCGTCCTGCAGGATGGGGAACGGAAACAATTCGTTTTTCTGCCTGTCTCGTGTTCGAACCTCTTTGACTAGGGCTCTAAAGGTCGAATTCTCTGGTGTGAACCAGAGAAAGCCCAGGTCTTTACTCATTCTCACATCGTAATTATTTGGCCCTTGCGCATAGAGCCAGTAGCAAGGGCGACATTCATGGCTCATCTATGGGTAACGTCACAAAGAAAGTCTTTTCTACGTTTGTTACCTTGACCACAGTCTTGTCGACTGTTGGCGTTGGCACGTTGGTAGCCCCAGGGGTTGCCTCCGCAGCAACGTTGGCTGGCGGTGACTTGATCAAGGCTTCCGGTCCGGCAGTGTATTACTACGCTGGTAACGGAAAGCGCTACGTGTTCCCGAACGAAAAGACGTACTTCTCTTGGTTTGCTGATTTCTCGACCGTGAAGACCATCACGGATGCAGAACTCGCCGCAATCATGATTGGAGGTAACGTCACAATCCGCCCGGGCACCAAGCTCGTAAAGATTACAACCGATCCGAAAGTGTATGCCGTCACCGCTGGTGGTGTGTTGCACTGGGTCGAGTCAGAAGCAATTGCCATCGCACTTTATGGTGCGAACTGGGCACAGCGCGTGGTTGATGTACCAGACGGGTTCTTCGTGAACTACACGGTTGGTTCATCCCTCGCTTCCGCGGTTCACCCGGATGGTTCGCTTATTGCGTACGCCGGTTCCACGGATCGTTATGTCGTGATGAGTGGCACAAAGCGGAAGGTCACAGATGCAGGTTTTTCTGCGAACTTCTTCCAGGTTGCCAACATCCTCCCAACAACCATCAGCTATCCAAACGGCACGGACGTCACTGCGCGTGAAACCGCATTGGCCGACATCGTTACGGGTACAGGTGGCGTTGGTACGCCGGTCACAGGCGGCACGGTCGGTGTTTCCTTGGCTTCTGACACGCCAGCCGGCGCGACAGTTGCAAAGAATGCCAACAGCGTCTCCATGGCCAAATTCAACCTCACGGCCGGTTCCGGTACCGTGTTGGTTACGGGCGTGAAAATCCATCGCGTTGGTATTGGTGCCGTTGGTGATTTCTCCAACGTCTACTTGTATGACGGCAATGGAACACGCTTGAGCACAGGCCGCTCGATCAATTCCACGACCAATGTCACGGAATTCAACGGCTTGAATCTCACGATCGCCGCGGGTGCTTCCACAGCCCTCGTTGTGGTCGGTGATTTCAACTCACCAGCCGCCACTGGCGGTCAGCACGCCTTTGAAATCGCAGACGCGGCTTCTGTCGTGGTCTCCGGTTCTGGCACGGTCTCGGGTTCTTTCCCGGTTCGCGCCAACGTGTTCACCGTTGGAACAGCCACAGCCGCCACGGTTACGGCCACGATTGGGACAACCCCATCCAACCCGACCATTGGCGCGGCTGATGCCGAAGTGTCCAACTTCAAGCTCGCAGGAACCACGAACGACGTGGAAATCCGCCGCGTGACGTTGTACCAGGCAGGTGATATCAACAATTCTGACCTCACAGATCTTAAGCTCTACCAGGGTTCCACGCTCGTTGCGTCCACCCCAGCGCTTACGGCTGATGGTCACATTGTCTTCAACTTCACCAACCCATACTTGCTCGCCACAGGCCAGACCAAGACCTTCTCCATGAAAGCGAAGGTTGGAGGTCGCGCCGGTCGCACGATCAAGACCTACATCGAATACTCAACAGACGTTTATGCTGTTGATAAGATGTACAACACGGGTGCCGCTGTAGACATCACCGCTTTTGACGGTGGTACAAGCCAGTTCATCACTGTGACAACGCAAGGCGGCCAGCTCACCGTGAGCTTCAATGGCCCAGCCACAGCGAACGTCTCTCGTGGTCAACAGGACGTCGTCCTCTACAAATTTGCCATGTCCGCGTCGGACAACCAGCTTGAAATCCGCAACATGCGCTTCAAGATCTCGTCCTCCAACGGTGGTAAAATGTATGATGGCACCTCCATCTACTACCTCTCAGATATCAAGGTGAAGGATCTCGACACGGGTGAAACCGTTGCCGGCCCACAAACTTTGACCTTCTCAGACACGTCCTACACAACGGGTACGGCTGTTATTGCCAACTCGTTCTATGTGGACGCAGGTAAGACACGCAATCTCGCCATCACCGCAGACACGTACAACACAGACTCGACGAACTTCATCGACAAGTTGTACAAAGTCACGTTGGGCGATGTCACGAACAATTACATTTTCTCCTCCACGGATGTCCGCGTTGTGAGCACGGGTGAGTTCTTGGATACAACCACAAAGGTTGTGCCAAACACCCCAATTGCTGGCAATGAGATGACTGTGGTCGCGTCCAGCTTGACGGTCGGTCTCGCTTCTTCTCCTTCCTCCGGCTCTGCTGTGAAGAACCAGAAGTCCGTTGCCGCTGTCGGCTTCTCTTTCCAGGCCGGTACACAGAGCGACGTCAAAGTGACAGCCGTGAAGTTGACAGGCACAGGAAGAACAGGCGCGGGTGGTGCATACGCAGTGGGCAACCTCGCTTTGTTGGCGAGCGCTTGTAAGCTGTATGAAGGCACAACTCAGCTTGGGACATCCCAGAACCCAGATACATCTGCGGGAACCATGACGTTCTCCAGCTTGAACTGGAACATCCCGAAGGGCACCACGAAGAACCTCGTCGCACAGTGCGATGTGACCTCCAACGTGACCTCCACTTCTGATGCGTTCGCTCTTGGTATCTTGACCGATGCCACAGACGTGACCGCAGAAGATGCAGACAACAATGCCGTGACGGCCACTGTTTCCGCGGCCGCGAATGCCAATGCCGGCGCATCGCCGACCGTTGTCCAATCGCTCCGCCAGACAGGTACGCTCACGGTTGCCGCTGATCAGCATCAGTCCGCCACGATCTTGGTCCCGACAGCCGGAGAAACCTGGTATCGTGTTGCGAAGTTTAAGGCCACCGCACAGTACGAAGGCATGACGATCGATAAGGTCGCTGTGACTTCTACGGGCGATGCCGCCAACTTCACGCAGGTTGGTATCATGCAGAACAACACGCTCCTTGGTTGGAACGTGCTCCCATCTGGCAATGGTACAACAGCTGACATTGATTTGACCGGTAACGTCATCACAGTGCCGAAGGACGGTAGCGTCACCTATGACCTCGTTGCCCGCTTGGCCACGATCACCGCTTCCTCTTCTGTGAGTGGCGCGACCACAGGTGTGGCTCGCTCCGGTGCCTCTATCGCCCTCGGCCTTGCCGCTGGGTTGCAGACAGGTGCTTGGAACGCGAACTACGCTTCCAGCTTCAACATCCATGCATTGGGCGCGGCCTCGAGTGACCTCGTGTACGCCTCGGGTTCCAACACGTCGGGTAACACCTTCGTGACCCGCAAGGCCAAACCAGTCATCACACGTCAGGCCTTGACCAGCACCACTCTCGCGAGCGGTACGGACATGGACTTGATCAAGTTCCAACTCAGCTCTTCCGACCAGGTCAATTCCTTGGCCGTGAAGAAGATGACCTTCACCTATTCGAAGGCCGCGACAACAACAGCAACACAGAGTGGCTTCACGTTGTCCACGTTCCGCCTCCGCCGTGGCTCTACAGAGCTCACGCCAGGTGCGAGCACGTACAACATCTACGGCTCAGCCAATGCGAACGGTGAAGGTGCCGCAAACGACACCCTCTCTGGCTCCGCAACGATCTTGGCCGCTTCCACCACTGGTTACATCGTTGTTGAATTCGTTAACGAAGAAGTCATTTCCGGCTCTGGCAATGTCTACACGATCCATGCAACGATCGGTGGCTCCCCAGTCTCTGGTGACAACTTCAACACAGCGTTTACCGCTGATGCGACAACCGTCGTGACAGGCTACCTCGATGAGAAGAACAACAGCGATGTTGTGAAGAACCTCGACATAGCCACCACCCCGGATGGTACAGGTGAAACAGCCGCGTACTTCCTCTGGTCTGACCAGTCTGAAGTCCCGCACGCTTACGCCACAGGTACCAGCTCTTCCTTCGATTGGACGCGAGGCACCTACGTTGAGGACCTCTCCTTCCAGTCCACGTTGAGCCGCTAGTTCCCTTGTCCTGAATCAGCTTGCTGATTCTCGCAAGAACGCCAACCCCCTCCGACGAACGTCGGAGGGGGTTTGGTATTTAGATGGCTGTGTGCTACGCTTTTCGCACTTATGATGACACGCCAACAATTGCAGTCGATCCTTAAGTGGGTCGTTTACGCAGGAATTTACGGTGGTCTACTCATGCCGCTCGTTTTTATTCCGGTGGTGATATTCCCGTTTGTTTTTTCAAAACTCATTGTGTTTCAGGTGATCGTCGGACTGACGTTCCCTGCGTTTTGCGTTCTTGCCTGGCTTGATCGTCAGTATCGTCCGCGCTTTCATTGGCTCACAGCCGCCATTGCCGCGTATTTTCTGGCGCTCGCACTTTCTGTTGTGTTTGCGGTAGATCCCTTTCGTGCGTGGTGGGGGAATCAGGAGCGCATGAATGGACTGTTTACGCTTTTGCATTTTTTCGCCTGGCTTGTCATGGCAAGCTCTGTGTTGAAAACATGGACGCAATGGCGAAGACTGTTGAATTATCAGGCAGTGCTTTCGGCTTTCATGGCAGTGGTGGCTCTTTTGCAAAAGGTGTATCCAAATCTCCTCCTGTTCCCCGCAGGACCTCGTGTGGGCGGTTTGCTCGACAATCCGATTTACATGGCCGCGTATCAGATTTTCAATCTGTTCTTTTTGGCCATGCTCTTTTTGAAGACCTCTTCAAAAAAGGCACGCATCTTTTATGCCGCAATCGCCTTGATCGATATTTTTGCCTTTTTTGCGGCTCAGTCACGCGGCGCACTTCTTGGTTTGGGCGCAGGCGTACTGTTTTTCGCGGCGTATTACGGATTCTTCTCTAAGAGCAAAAAAGCACGCATGGCTGTTGTGACGGCTATGGTGGTCTTGTTTGGAACCTATGGCGTGTTAGTCGCAAATCGCAATACGGCTTTTGTTCAGTCCTTGCCCATGATCCCGCGCGTGCTGTCTTTTGACTTAGGCGCAGGTACAGACACGCGTCTGATCGCATGGAAAATTGGTTGGGAGGGATTTCTGGAGCGGCCGATTACCGGGTGGGGATTGGATAACTTTCACATCCTTTTCAACGCGAAGTATAACCCACATTCTCTACGTTACGGCTCGTACGAAACCTGGTTTGATCGAGCGCACAATACGGTCGTGGATGTGATTGCCATGACAGGTATTCTTGGATTCATCACGTTTTTCGGGATTTTCGGCGCGCTCTTCTTCACGGTTTGGCGTGCCTTCCGTAAGGGTTGGATTGATCTGCCGATTGCCGCGGTCCTGACCTCTTTGCCGGTCGCGTATTTTGTGCAGAACCTCTTTGTGTTTGACCATCCCGCAGGGTTCTCCATGAGTTATCTCATGTATGCGCTCATTATCGCGGCCACACGTGGTGATTTTATTGGCGCTCCTTCCACGACAGCCGCAGGAGCTCCAGAAGAAAAGAAATCTGTATCTGTGGCTCTATGGACATTCGCTGTGCTGGAACTCGTTGTTTTAGCGCTTGTCTGGCGTACTTCTATTATTCCATTTCACGCATCGCGTTTAGCTATTCAGGCAAATCAACGGCTGACCAATGAGCAGGCGCTAGCTTGGATGCAAGAAGCCGGGCAAAGCTGGACGCCGTATCTTGATGAGCAGACGTTTCTCTTGTCGAGGAATCTCATGTCTATTGCAGGCGCTGGCAATTTGGATCGTCTACCAAAATGGCAGGAGATGTACGCCCTCGTGAAGACGCTGTCTCAAGAAGAGATTCGACGTCATCCAAATAATACGCATACGCACTTTGTGTATGCGCGATTGTTGGATGATATGTCTCGCAGTATTGTCACAGCTGATTCACCCTTAGCAGAGCAAGAATATCTCGCGGCGATCAAGGCAAGTCCAAAACGCCAACAGCTCTGGTATGGCCTCGCTCGATTTTACATTCAGCGTGGACGCATTGAAGAGGCCGTGGAAATCAGTCGCAATGTCATGGAGTTTGACCAGGATCTTGGCCAGGGGCATTGGACCTACGGGTTAACGCTCATGTATGACAACGAACAGCCAAAAGAAGGGTCACTGGAAATTATCCGTTCTCAAACCGTGCCCTATCCTTATGCGATTTCTGACGTGCGCGAGCTCATCCCATTGATTGAGTCGTATGACATTCAAAAGGATCGTGCAGGCGTTGCCGCCACGGTTGAACGTATTGCCGCATTGCCACAGCCACAAACGTTGCTCTATCTGCAAACAGCGTATCGGCTAGAAAAACTGGGCTATCCAGATTTGCGTGATCGAGCCTTGGCGCTTGCCGCGGAAAAGGATCCCACGGTCCCCGCGGCGTATCAGGAGGCGGTGAATAAGCAAAACGCGCCTGCGGTTGTTGCGACCTCAACCTCTGCAGATCAAGGCCAGACCCTCACGGGGAAAGGGAGTAGCGGACCAAGAAAATAATCAATAGGAAAAGCCCTGCTATCCAAGCAGGGCTTTTTTATTGATGGTGAGCGTGCGTTCGAGCGGAAAGGTTGCCCTGACGTATTGTGAAGCCTGCGCTCCTTTTTTTGCGGCTTCCTCTGGATGGTGCGCGACATACTGCATGGCTTGTGCTAACGCTCGCGGTTGCATGGGCGGGACAATCCATCCCGTATCATGGAGGCACCAGGCGTTTGCACCAACGTCTGTCGCAATGCAGGGGAGACCTGCGGCCATGGCTTCGAGAAGCACCCAGGCCATGCCTTCTTTTGCGGAGGGGAGCACAAAGGCGTCAAACGCACGAAGGAGTTGTGGGCCGGGCAATCTCCCTGCGAGCATGAGCTGTCGGTCAAGCCTGAGCGCGGTTCGTTTAGCTTCAATGCGTGGTCGCTCAGCTCCATCGCCGATGATCACAAACTGTGCCTCAGGATCATGCTTTGCTACAAGTGCGCATGCCTCGACATAGCCGGGGAGATCTTTCGTAGCGTAAAAATTCGCAATGGTTCCAAATGCAAAAACATGCGAGGGGATGCCGAGCGCTTTTCTTGCCTCTTCTCGAGAGAGGAGCGCATGGTCAAACAAGGGAAAATCCAAACCATTAGGAGCGACGACAACCTCTTTTTGTGGATGGATATGATACTGTTCCGCGACGCGTTGATCTCCTGGGTGCACGCACACGATGATGTCCTTCCAGGAGGCGGTCCATTGTTCCATGAGGCGGTAGAATGTTTGTTTCCATGCGGAAATGGGCTCCAGGAATACCCATCCGCCAATGCGATACACAATACGTGGAACATGCGCGAGGCGTCCGGCAAGGGCACCCAAGACCCCTATTTTGGAGCTGTTGAGATGGATAGCATCTGGTTTCCATGCATGAAAAAGGCGGAAGAGTTCTATCGTGGCCTTGATATCAAAGAACGGGTTGATTTCTCGATGGATGGCCGTGATCACGCGTGTTTCAATGCCACGTCTTTTGGCTTGTTCCAGAAGCCATCCCTGATCACCCGCGACTAGCAGGACCTCGTGCCCCTCTTGTTTCAGCGAAGTCGCAAAATGGAGCAAAAAAGTCTGGGCCCCGCCCAATTCAGCTTGTGTAATGGCTAAAATAAGCCGCTTTTTTGCGTTATTCATGGGTTTAGGATAGGATAAACCGGTAAATAAGTCTATGGCCACGTAGCATGTATCGCGTATCCTGTATCCTGCGGGCTATGCGTTACGGGTTATGAGCCATGGGTTTTGCTCAGAATATGTGTGGAATAGCTGGCGAGGTGCGATTTGATGGGCGGCTGGTCAGCGAAGACCAGTTGAAGCTTTTTTCGTTGGCTTTGGCGCATCGCGGTCCAGATGGAGAAGGGATGTGGCGGAGCGGATCCGTCGGGCTCATGCACCGACGTCTGGCCCTCGTAGACCTTTCTCCGACCGGTGCACAACCCATGAAGAGTGCGGATGAGAAGTTTGTAATCACGTTTAATGGGGAGATCTATAATTATCAAGAATTGCGAGCTGGACTTGAACGGGATGGTGTTACATTTCGATCAACCTCTGACACGGAGGTGCTCCTTCATTTGTACACGCGTGATGGCGAGCGCATGTTGGAACACCTGCATGGCATGTTTGCGTTTGCTCTTTGGGATGCAGAAAAAAAGACATTATTTTTTGCACGCGATCGTATTGGGAAGAAACCGTTTTTTTATCATGTAGATGATCGATCATTTACCTTTGCTTCAGAATTAAAAGCGATTCTCGAGAAAAAGCCAACCATAGACTGGATGGCTGTGCGTACGTTTCTTGGGTTGCAGTATGTCCCGTCTCCGTCCACGGGTTTTGAGGGATATGTGGCGTTGCCTCCAGGGCACTGCGGTACTGTCACGAATGCTCGCGTCACTGTCCGACGTTACGATCAGATCGTGCATGAACCTACGCTTACGATTTCCTATGAAGAGGCTGTGCAAGAAACGCGTCGGTTACTCTCCAGGGCTGTTGAGATGCGGATGATTGCGGATGTACCGGTCGGATCGTTTTTGTCCGGTGGTATAGACTCGTCTGTCATTACGGCCATGGCTGTACGCGCATCGCAAGAGCCTGTGCATACGTTTACCATGGGTTTTCCTTCCATGGGATTTGATGAACGCGTAGAGGCGCAATGGTTTGCGGATCAATTAGGCACCACACATCATGTGTTTGAAGCGCGTCCAGAGGAAGTGGTGAACATCGTTGATGATATTATACGATTGTATGATGCACCCTACGCAGATTCGTCCGCAATTCCGAGTTGGTTGCTCTGTCGTGAAACATCACGCACTATAAAAGCCGTGCTTGCAGGTGATGGCGGAGATGAGCTTTTTGGCGGATACCGACGCTATCAATACTATTTGCGTGCACAACAGTTCCGGCGTTATGGTCTTGGAGGTATTGGCTCTCTCGCATCTGGCGTACTGGCATCGGTCTTGCGGGATCCTCGCTATACGCGATTTGCAAGGCTTTTGAAGGCCATGGGAACATCTTCCGCAGATGGATATGCGAGCATTTTTACCGGCGCGTATTTTTCTCGTGAGGATGAAGAGCGGTTACTTTTGCCAGCATTTCAACAACAGACCCAGACACGTGCGGCTCATGCGTATATTGTCAGCCATTTTTCGCAAAGTCTTGGTGCGGGAGGCATGATGGATTTTGATCTGACACAGTATCTCCCGGATGATTTGAACGTGAAAATGGATCGTGCGAGCATGGCGCATGGATTGGAAGTGCGTTGTCCATTGTTAGATCAAGAGCTGGTTGCATTTGTTGCGCGATTGCCAATAGATGTTTTGCTCAAACAAGGAAGCCAAAAACCGCTCTTAAAAGATGTGGCAAAGGGATTGGTTCCAGAAGAAGTGTTTACACGACCCAAACGAGGTTTCCAGGTGCCACTTGCCGAATGGTTTCGCGGCCCATTACGTATGGCGTTTATTGAGCGCTGTCTCTTAAAAGAGTCTCCTCTGAAAAAGATTATGGACCTCAATGAGGTACGTCGCTATTTTGATGAAAATGATGGTGGGGTGGATCATGGCAATAGGCTGTGGATGTTATTCGTTCTCTCATCGTGGCTCCAAATCTATGGATAAAAAGCGTTTTGTTCTCGTGACAGGTGGCGCAGGATTTGTGGGAACGCATCTGTGTCGTCGTTTGGTGCGCGATGGTTTTCGTGTGATTGTGCTGGATAATTATTTTACGGGTTCACGCGATAACCATGTAGAAGGCGTAGAGTATCGTGAAGGACATACGAAAGATATTGCGCGACTCGTTCCTGAAGATGTGGGCATGGTGTTTCACTTGGGGGAATATTCACGCGTGGAGAAAAGCCTAGAAGACCCGCCAACGCTCGTGTGGGATTTGAATATTGCCGGCACATTTGCTGTGCTGGAGTTTTGCCGTACACGCCATTGCAAAATGCTCTACGCAGGTTCTTCGACCAAGTTTGGCGATCAAGGGGCCGCGCGTGATCTGACGCCTTATACGTGGATGAAGGCCGCGAATACGGAGCTCGTCCGTAATTATGGTTCTTGGTACGGACTCTCATTTGCCATTACCTACTTTTACAATGTGTACGGTCCAGGTGAGATCAGCCATGGTCCATATTCAACACTGATCGGTATTTTTTCCGAAGAGTATCGTCAGGGACGGCCGCTCACCGTCGTATTGCCTGGTACGCAAAAACGCAACTTCACGCATGTGGATGATATTGTGGATGGTTTGATGCTGGTGGGAGAAAAAGGAGAAGGGGACGAGTTTGGCATTGGCGCAGAAGAATCGTATTCAGTGCAAGAAGTGGCAGAGATGTTTGGCGGAGATATCGTGACATTGCCTCCACGCAAAGGGAATCGCATGACATCAGAAGTGCGCGGGGATAAGGTTCGCGCGCTTGGCTGGAAACAGCGGCATACGCTCTCTACGTTTGTCCAGCAATTTAAGAAGGATGTGCCGCGTGGCGTTTCTGTTGGCCAGCGTATTCTTGTGTTTTCGACCACATTTGTGCCTGTGATCGGTCCTGCGGAAACAGCATTGCTCAAGCTGATGCGATTGATGCCTCAAACCCAGTTTGATGTTGTGACGACCGTGTTTTCTCCTGAAGCTCTTAAGACGCCATCACCACTAGTAAACGTGACTATCCATCGTGTGGGATACGGTTCGAGATTGGATAAGTACCTTCTGCCATTTCTTGGCGCGAAAAAAGCGCGTGCGCTTGCCGCGAAAACATCGTATCTTTTCGGATGGTCTATTATGGCAAGCTATGCAGGGCTTGCGGGAATGCTCTGGCGACGTTCCACGTCCACGCCGCTTTTGATTTCCCTGGCTGATCAATCGTTTGAACGGTTATCGTGGATCTATCGTCTATTATTGCGCGTGATGTTGAAGCGTGCGGATCAGGTTTCTGTGGCGACAGGCGCTCAAGAGCGCTATGCCTCGGGTCAGCTATCAACGCAACATCTTCTGGCGAATCAGCAGGGAGATGGGTTTGTGAATCAGGTGCGTTTTGTTTATAACGCCTTGCTTAAAGAGACGATGACAAAGTATGAGTAAGCGTATCCTTATTTTTTCCACGACGTATTTCCCGCTTGTAGGCGGCGCGGAAGTTGCTATGAAAGAGGTCACGGACAGATTGCGCGACTATCGTTTTGAGATGATTTGCGCAAAAATCCAACCAGGCCTTTCTCGTGTCGAGTGTCTTGGAAATGTCACGGTTCATCGTGTTGGTTTTGGATGGAAAACGGATAAGTATCTGTTGCCGATCTTCGGAACCTTACGCGCACTCACCTTGGGGAAATTTGATGCAGCTTGGTCGCTCATGGCGAGTTATGGCGGATTTGCCGCCCTCACATACACTTGGCTCAAACCACGGACACGTCTATTGCTGACGCTTCAGGAGGGGGATCCGTTGGAGCATTACGCAGAACGTGTGGGGCCGCTTCAATTTTTGCACGCACGGATTTTTCAACGAGCAAACGCTGTGCAGGCTATCAGTCGTTTTCTTGCTACATGGGCAAAAGACATGGGATTTGCAGGCGTGCCCGAAGTAGTACCAAATGGAGTGGATATTGAGCGCTTTGCCAAGCGCATTGCTCCAGAAAAGCGTGCGGCATTACGACGTGTGTGGGGCGTGCTTGATGAGGATGTGCTCCTCGTCACAGCGTCACGCCTCTCTAAAAAGAACGCGGTGGACGATCTGATTCGTGCATTGACCTATTTGCCCATGCAGGTGAAGGCGGTCATCGCTGGTGTTGGCGAAGACCATCAGGCACTGCTTGCGCTCACGAAAAAATTAGGGCTAGAGAATCGGGTCGTCTTTCTTGGACAACAGGGCCACGATGCATTGCCAGGTATTCTACAAGCCTGCGACATATTTGTGCGCGCATCCCTGTCTGAAGGGCTTGGGAACGCCTTTCTGGAAGCGCTTGTTGCGGGCCTTCCTATTGTGGGTACGCCGGTTGGGGGCATCCCTGATTTTTTGGTTGATGGTGAAACTGGCGTGTTTTGTCAGCCACGGAATCCATTATCGCTCGCTGAAGCAGTGAAGCGTCTTATAGAGGCTCCAGCATTGAGAGAGACGATCGTGCGCAAAGGCTCGCTCATGGTTCGTGAACAATACGCTTGGGAAGGCATTGCGGAGCGTATCAATCGTCTGCTCATCCGTCTCACGACTTCTGTATGAAGATCTATTCCCGAGGCAATGCGGCAAAGCAGTGGATGCTTGAGCAGATACAGACGTCTGCAGAAGATCGTCCGTGGCGTATTTGTGATATTGGGTGTGGCTATGGTTCAATCTGGCCAGCGTTTTTACAGGATCATCCGCAGATGACGTATGTGGGAATAGATACGGATACAAAAGAAATCGCACGGGCAAAAAAGGCCTTGGAAGGTATTCCTCTTGCGCAAGCGCTTGTGGCAGACGGTCAGGTCTTTCGCGCAGGTGCAGGGACGTTTGATGTGGTCACAGCTTTTTCTGCTCTTGAGCATGTCGTGCACCTTGAATCGTTTGTCCAGACCGTATTGTCTCTGCTTAAGCCGCATGGTCGTGCCTATTTGAATTATGATGCCGGACACTTTCGTTCCTCTGATGTGAAAGAGCGCATCATGGTTCCTGTGAGCCAGTTGCTTGCTCGTGTGGGCATAGAGGGGCCGTATATGAAAGAAGTCGATGACAAAAAATTGATGAAGCTTGTGGAACAGGCCGGAGGAAGGATTGTTGCGCGTAATAAGTTTAATCTGTCTGGCATGAAGCGTGTGGTAAAAGGGGAGGTATCAGACGAAGTGTTGCGTGCATGGTTTGCTTTTGAAGAGCACATGAATACATTATTACCACCAGAAAAACTTGATCCGGCTTTTTGGTCAACCGTACTTGTGGTGGAACGCGTATGAAGATTGTTTTTGCTACGGGGATCTATCCTCCGGAACTTGGTGGTCCTGCGAGCTACACGCATGGCATGGCGCGTGCGTTTTGTGATCGAGGAGATCAAGTGGTGGTCGTGTGTTACGGTGATGAGAACACGGTGCGCGATGAGGGTTGGCCTGTAGAGGTTGTCTCGCGTTCTGGCGGCGTATTCATGCGCTATCTTCGCTATGCATATCATGTGTGGCAACAAGCGCGTCAGGCAGACGTGGTCTATGTGCAGGGACCTGTTTCCGAAGGCGTCCCCGGGACACTCGGTGCGTGGATTGCGGGGAAAAAAACTGTGATGAAGATTGTGGGGGATTATGCATGGGAGATCTACCAGCAAACCACAAAAGAGCCAGATCTCCTTGATGAGTTTTTGCTCACGAGACATCGTGGGACGATTGGGCTTTTAGAGCGGCTGGAACGCATGACCGCACAACGAGCGCAGGCGATCATTACACCGAGTCGGTATTTGAAGAGCGTGGTGGAACAATGGGGCATTGCTTCGGACCGCATCCATGTGATTTATAATGGCGTTGATCCGCTCCCTGTGGTGGCTCCGCGTGAAGCATTGCGAGAGCGGTTCGGCGTGTTAGACAACCGTGTCTTGCTTACAGCGGTGCGTGCTGTCCCATGGAAAGGGGTCGATTTTTTGATCGATATTCTTGCGCAATTGCCGCCCCAGGTTCTTCTTGTGGTTGCGGGGGACGGTCCTTCACTTGAAGGATGGAAACAAAAGGCAAAGGCCTTGCATCTTGAGGATCGCGTGCGTTGGTTGGGGCGCGTAGACCGCAAGACGCTCACGGAATGGTATTCTTCTGCAGACGTGTTTCTTTTAGCGTCTGCGTACGAAGGATTCCCGCATGTGATTGCAGAGGCTGTGGCTGTAGGACTTCCGTGCTTTGTGACGGATAAGGCGGGTAACCCAGAGACCAAAGAGCTCTTTCCTCAACAGGTGACCGTATTACCGTATCGTGATGTGAATGGTTGGACAGAGGCTTTGCAGCAGCCGAGTACCCTGGCGCATCCGATGATAGGTCAGTCGTTTGTTGGTATGATGCAAGAAACCGATCGTGTGATCAAAACCGTATGCGTATCTTAATGTTGAGTCGTGATGCCAGTGGCTTGGATCCTACGTCGCGTACATCAGGACGCTGGCGCGCGCTTCGTGATCGTGGGGTGGATGTAATGGTTTGTGTCTGGTCGTCTGAAAAAAGTGGATGGTCTGAACCAGGGCTTGACGTGCGTGGGTCTGGGGGTTCACATCCGCTTCTCCGACTCTGGCGATTATGGCGTATGGCAACAAGAATCGTCTCGAGCGCGGATGTTGTGACGGCGCAAGATCCCTTTGAACTTGGTGTGATTGCGTATGTGATCACGCGCAGGACATCTGTGCCGTGGGAAGTGCAGGATCACGGAGGTTTTTTTGATGGAGAGCCTGCGGATGAGCCGCTCTGGCCTCTTCGTTCGCGTGTTGCCTGGTTTTTGGTGCGTCGTGCAGATCGCGTGCGAACTGTGAGCCCCAAGAGCGTGGCTTTCCTTGCGACGCAGGGGTTGTCTGCGCGCGTGTACTGGTTGCCTATTGCGGCAGATATGCGTTTTGCGGAAGTTATTCGTGTACCAGAGCCTCGGTTGATGGTGAGCGTCGGGCGTTTGGTCACCGTAAAACGTCATGATTTGTTACTGCGGGCTTTTGCTCTTCTGCAGAAACAAGAGCCACAGGCGCGGCTGGCGATTTTGGGCGATGGTCGCGAACGAGAGGCTCTGAAAACGCTTGCGCAAGAGTTAGACCTTGCAGAAGCAGTGACGTTTGCGTATCACGATGATCCGGCGCCTTGGCTTGCCCGTGCAGAATTGTTCGTGCTCCTCTCTTCCCATGAGGGTTGGGGAGTTGCCGCCGTGGAAGCGGCCATGGCAGGCGTGCCCGTGCTCATGACAGATACGGGGTGTGCCGCCTGGCTCGCGGAACGTTCTTGTGCCACGGTGTTGCCTGTGTCTGTGACCCCTGAACAGGTGGCACAGGCAATCCAACGAGAGTGGCAGAGACCCACTTCAGAAGGGCGTTGGTGTACGACAACAACCCCAGAGGATATGGCAACCGCGCAAGTGGAGGCGTGGCAACAGCGATAAAATAAAACAATACTATGTTACTTTCTGTTATCATCCCTATTTTGAATGAGGAAGAGGTTCTTCCGGAGCTTCTCCGACGTCTTGCAGTTGCTTCTGCGGCCTGGGGAGAATATGAGTTGATTTTTGTAGATGATGGAAGTCGCGATACCACGTTTCGTCTATTACGAGAGGCCGCAGAACAAAATCCACGCATCCGCGTGATAAAATTCGCACGAAATTTTGGGCACCAGATCGCGCTCTCTGCGGGTCTTGTGCATGCAAAGGGAGATGCCGTGGCCATGATTGATGGCGATTTGCAGGATCCACCAGAGTTTATTTCAGAGATGCTTGTAAAATGGCGAGAGGGGTTTCGGATTGTCTATGCTGTCCGTAAACACCGCAAGGAGCATCTCCTGAAACGCATGGCCTACAAGGGATTCTATCGCTTGTTGCATGCACTTGCGACTATTGATATTCCATTGGATACCGGAGACTTTTCTCTTCTTGATCGTCGTGTGGTTGATTGCTTGAATGCGCTTCCAGAGCATAATCGTTTCTTACGAGGACTGAGAGCCTGGTCTGGATTCTCATCGATTGGGATTCCTTATGAACGCGAAAGTCGTTTTGCGGGTGCACCAAAATACACCATGCGTAAATTATTTCGCTTGGCACTGGATGGGATCATTGGGTTTTCCATTATCCCTTTGAAACTTTCTACCTATCTCGGTTTTCTTATTGCGGGCATAAGTTTTATCGCGGGTATTGTCCTTGTGGTGATGAAGTTTACGGTAGGTATTTCGTTGCTCGGGTGGACATCGCTCATGGTCGCGCTTTTCTTTCTCGGAGGGATTCAACTGCTTGTGCTTGGTATTATTGGAGAATATCTTGGTCGTATGTTTATAGAAGCGCAGAATAGACCTCTGTATATTGTGGAGGAAACGTGCGGTTTTCCGACAAAAATATGAATCACGAAGGACAACAATTCTATTATAATCAAGGGAAGACGTATTGGTGGATTCGGAGTAAATATGACGTGGTACTCTCCTTGATCGAGCGATTTTGCGCGGAGAACATTCGTGCAAGAGCCACTTCATTTACGATCCTAGATGTTGGGTGTGGGCCGGGAAATATTTTGGACTGGCTCAAGGAATATGGTCGGGTGATAGGCAATGATACGTCTGAAGAGGCGCGTGATTTTGTGAAGCAACGCGGTATGGAGACTGTGGACGGCGATATTGCGGGCAAGGGTATTCCTTTACCGGATGGTTCTTGCGCCTTGATTACGATGATCGATGCTCTTGAACATATGGAGGATGACCGTCGTGCACTTGTGGAAGTCAAACGCCTTTTGCGCGACAAGGGCCAAGTCGTTATTACCGTGCCTGCGTATATGGCCCTGTGGGGAGCGCATGATGTGAAGTACGGCCATTATCGACGCTACGTGCGTTCAGAGCTGGTGAAGAAGCTTCAAGAGGCAGGGTTTCTTGTGGAAAAGGCAACGTATATTCAGCCATTATTTCTTCCAGTGATGTACGTATTCCGTGCGTTTAAGCGCTGGCGCAAGCAAGAAACAGATGATTTTGTGTCAGTGCCTCCTTGGTTGAATGGGATGCTGTTGCGTGTACTTGCGTCAGAGCGACACTGGCTACGCTTTCTCTCGTTTCCGTTTGGTCCAACCATGATTGTGATTGCTCGCAAGCCGTGATATTGGCATTTTGAAGGGTCAGCTGATACAGTTTTGCCTATGAAACACGTGGCACTCTTGGCCGGTACGCGGCCCAATTTCATGAAAATCGCGCCTCTGCAAAAGGCGTTGGTTGCGCATGGCGTCACGGTGACATTGATTCATACGGGCCAGCACTATGATGCGAACATGTCAGATGTATTCTTTCAGGAATTGCAGATTCCAGCCCCTGACGTGCATCTTGGGGTAGGGCCAGGAGATCGTGTTGTGCAAACAAAAAAGATCGTGGAAGGTCTGTTGCCTGTGCTCCGTGAGCGCGAGGTGTCTGCCATCGTAGTTGTCGGTGATGTGACGTCTACGGCCGCAGGAGCCATGGCAGGCGTGATCGCAGGCGTGCCGGTGATCCATGTTGAGGCGGGTCTGCGTAGCTTTAATTGGCGCATGCCAGAAGAGTTGAATCGGATGATAGCAGATCATCATTCTGCGCAGTTGTTTGTGACAGAGGCATCGGGCCTCACGCATCTGAAGAGTGAGCACATTCCTGACGAGCGTGTGCATTTTGTGGGGAATGTGATGATTGATTGCCTGCGCTCTGTTGAGCCTCTCTCTGACCGTTCAACCGTGCTTGCGGAGTTGGGCTTGTCGCCAAAGCGCTATGGCGTTGTCACGCTTCATCGTCCGGAAAACGTGGATGATCCGATCGTGTTGTCGCAGTTATGGAGTGCGCTTTGTCAGGTGAGTGAACGATTGCCCCTTGTTTTTCCGGTGCATCCGCGTACAAAACAGCGTTTTGCGGATCTTCAGCAAGAACACGCTTCAGCGATCAAGCTCATAGATCCTGTTGGGTATATTGAAATGGTTGCTCTCATGAAACAGGCGACCTGTATTTTGACAGACTCTGGAGGTTTGCAAGAAGAGGCAACGGCGCTTGGCGTGCCGTGTCTCACGATGCGTACGGAGACAGAGCGCCCGAGCACGATCGAGATCGGCACCAATGAGATGGTGGGGTTGGATCCTGCACGTATTTTAGATGGTGTGGATCGTGTGTTGAAGGGCGAGTGGAAGAAGGGGGCGTTGCCTCCATTATGGGACGGACATGCCGCAGAACGGATCGCAGATATGATCGCCAAATTATGACACGCCAACGTTTACTTTTTATTACGCCAAAGATTCACGAACGTGATGATGATTTTGCGTTTACATCATTGTGGGCACGTGCCTTTGCGAATGCGGGATTTGACGTGACAGTCATTTGTACAGAAAAGCGTGAACACTCTTTGCCGTTTCCTGTATATTCGCTCGGACGTGAAGAAGGCCTTCCGCGTTGGCGGCAGTTTTTGCGACTCCAGAAACTTCTCATGACCCTCAAATACGATCGCGTGTTTGTCCACATGAGCGCCGTGTATCTTGCTTCTGGCGCTTGGTGGTGGGCTCTGCGTCGCATTCCGACCTATCTGTGGTACACGCATTACACAAAACCTTGGTATCTCACATTGGGGGCCCCTGTAGTCAAGCGCATGTTTGCGGCCATGTCCGCGAGCTTGCCGCAATTCGACGGCGACCCTCGTAAAATCGTGACGGGCCACGGCATTGATACAGATTTTTGGAATGTCCCTGCTGTGCCAGAAGAGGAACGTGAACCAGCAACGCATCTTTTGGCAGTCCACCGCATCTCGCAATCGAAGCGTTTGCATCTGGTCTTGCGCGCACTGGCTCTTCTTCCAAAGGAATATACGCTGACGCACTATGGTCGCCCTCAGGATCCGCGGTATGACCCTGCGTATGAGCAGGAAATACGCTCACTCATCAACTCGCCGGAGCTTGTTGGTCGTGTTCGCTTGATGGGCGCAGTGCCTATGCCAGAATTACGGGCGATTTCTCCGCGCTATCGTGTGGTAATCAACATGGTTCCCAAAACCATTGATAAGAGCGTGTTAGAGGCAATGTATTGTGGCTGCACGCCTGTAATCGCGCGTGATCACGCAGAGGCGATCGGCTATCCAGATGCACCAAAGAGTGAGGATCCAAAGGATATTGCAGATTTTATTCTGCACCTTCAACTCAAATCACGAGAGGAGCTTCGTCAAATTATTGATGAAAAACATAGTCTACCAGCGCTTGTCGAACGCATGGCGGTGTATATTCGTGCGGGAAACTAAGTATGTGCGGTATCAATGGATTTACGTTTCATGATCCGGATGCGTTACGACGTATGCACGGAGCCACGCACCACCGCGGTCCTGATGCAGATGGTTTTTTTGAAGACGGCAAGCAGATTTCCTTGGCGCATAATCGCCTGTCGATTATTGATCTCTCTGAAGGCGGCCGTCAGCCAATGACCACGCAGGATGGACGCTTTACGATCGTGTTCAACGGAGAGATCTACAACTATCGCGAGTTGCGTCATGCCTTAGAAAAACAGGGGGTCGTATTCCGATCTGTTTCAGATACGGAAGTGCTTCTTCAGGCATTTGCCACGTGGGGGGAGGCGTGTCTGGCAAAGTTGAACGGTGTTTTTGCCTTTGCGATTTGGGATCGTGATCGTGCGGAACTCTTTTTGGCGCGTGACCCTGTCGGCGTGAAGCCATTATATTATCATTGGCACGCAGGTCGATTGATTTTTTCTTCGGAAATAAAGGCGATCCTCACGCATCCAGACGTTGCGCGTACCATCAATCTTGATGCGTTGAATCTCTACTTCCGTTTTTTATACGTCCCTGGCCCGCGTACCATGTTTGAAGGCATCTGGAAGCTTTCGCCCGGACATTTATTGCGGGTGCATGGTGGACAAATGGAGATTCGTCGCTGGTGGTCTTTGGAAGAGGGGGCGTATCTTCAGGATCGTCGAGCCGCGACAGAGGATGTCCGTCGTTGTGCAGGAGAAGCGGTCAAGCGCCAACTCGTTTCCGACCGGCCTCTTGGGGTTTTTTTGTCTGGAGGCATTGATTCCACCTCTGTCCTGGCTTTGATGCGCGAGGCGCAACCAAGTGGAAAGATCCTGACATTTTCCGTTGGGTATGAACAGACGGAAGAGGCGGATAAATATAACGCGGATGCGATTCTCGCCAGAAAAACGGCACAACATTTTGGGACAGAACACCATGAGCTTACGCTTTCTGGACGCGATGTGGCAGGATGCTTTGAAAAAATTGCGTGGCACATGGATGAGCCAGTATCGAATCATATTCAACCGTCGACGTATCTCCTCGCGCAATTTTCTCAGCCGCAGATCACGGTCGCTCTTGGCGGAGATGGGGGCGATGAGGTTTTTGGAGGGTATGAACGCTATTGGTGGAGTGCGTTTATCGATCGCGTGCGGTCCATCCCCGCGCCTTTACGTCCAGCGTGGTTATTGCATGCCACGGAGAAGATCGCTGGGAGACAGGGTTTTGCCGACAAGGTGGATATCCCCCCAGGGTTTGCTCGGTTTTTTAGTTTTATTGGACAAAAGCCAGAGCAGGCTAAGCGTTTTCTCGCGCAAGAAGTGCGACGTTCGTCTGTAGGGGAGCAGGCGTTTGCTCCGCATTTTCAGAAGCACTGGAAAGACTTTACCAATCAGTTCATGGCCACGGATTTTCAGACGTGGTTGCCTGATGAGTCGCTTGTGCGTTCAGACAAGCTCACTATGGCGCATGGTTTGGAAGAGCGCGTTCCCTTGCTCGACCTTGAACTTGTCCGTTTGGGATATCAGATCCCTTCGGCTTGGAAGCTCGGCAAGCGAGGGAAGGGCAAGCGCATCTTTGTGGATGCTCTTCGGCCGCTTCTCCCGCCGCATGTACTCGAAGCACGCAAGCAGGGTTTTTTCTCGCCTGCGGCAAAGTGGTTACGCGGGGACCTTCTCACATTTGCTCGTGAGTCGCTTTCAGATAGCTATGCTCCTGGAAGCACGGCGTATGTGGATCTAGCCGAAGGTCGTCGTGCGTTAGAAGATCATGTTGCAAAACGCGCCTATGGATTGAATCAGGTCTGGGCACTTATGACGTTTCAGGCGTGGTATCGTCAGTTTTTTTGCTAACCTTTTCATTCGGAGAGCCTTCCTGTAAGATTCCCACATTATGCAAGACGAAGCACTCAAAACACGGGTTCGAGATTGGTGGAATACAAATCCTTTTGCGTATTTACTCACCGTTGATCCAGAGGGTTCCTGGCAGTTTTTCCGTAATGTAGACCGTAAGGTCATGAAATGGATGTCGCCTTGGGCACACACACGATACCCGCTCCTGTCGAATTTGGTGGATTATAGCGCCTTGAAGGGTAAGCGCGTCTTAGATATTGCGTGTGGTACGGGATGGACTACAGAGCAGTTTTGTCGTGCCGGAGCCATTGTCACGGCGATCGACCTTACGCCAAAGGCTGTAGAGCTTACGAAGAAGCGCCTTGCGCTTTATGGTTTGGAGGCGACGGTGTTAGAGGCAGACGCAGAAAATCTGCCGTTTCCCGACCAGTCCTTTGATTATGTGATGGCCTGGGGATGTCTCATGCACACGCCTGACACGGAAAAAGCCGTGCGTGAAATCCATCGCGTCCTTGTTCCAGGCGGCAAAGGTGGCGCCATGATGTATAACAAAAACTCTTTTCACTGGCGTTGGGCGCTTTGGTTTGGTAAGGGGATTCTGAAGGGGAAACTGCTGAAGATGAAGCCGCAGGAATTAGCGAATCGTTATACGGACGGGGCAGATGTGGGTGGTAACATGCTCACAAAGTTTTTCACGCCTAAGGAATTTGATCGCATGTACTCCATTTTCCCAAAGCGACGTGTGCGCATTTACGATCGTCCAGAAGTCATGGATGTATTTCCGCATCGCTATTTGCCGCTTGGCCGTGTGTTGCCACAGACGGTCAAAAAATGGTTTGCGTATAAGTGGGGGCAAACAGCGTGGATCGATTTTGAGAAATAATCATGGAACATCTTTCAGCCCACGACGCCATCCGTCGAGCGTACGAAGACCTCGGCGCCTTGGCTGATCGAGAACGCGTGGAGGAATACCGTCTGGGGAGAACAGCGGATGTTCTGATACGCGAGGCTGGAGGATATGAAGGGAAACGCGTGCTGGAGTTGGGTTCCTCGGTTGGTGTGCATGCGATCGCCGCGTCGCTCTTGGGTGCAAAAACAGTTGTCGGCGTAGACAAGTTTGTCTTTCCTGATACCTGCGATAGTCCTTTTCGATTGTCCGTGGAAGCATTGAAGACGGCGCAAACTATTTGGGCACGCCATCGTATAGACATTCAGCCGCACGACCTTGCGGAGCGTTTGCCGTATGCGGATGGATCGTTTGATCTTGTGGTTTGCAATGCGGTGATCGAGCACTGTCACGGAATCCATAAGCAATTATTCGCAGAAGTGCATCGCGTGCTTGCGCCAGGCGGACGGTTTGTATTCACGACCCCGAATCTGGCGATGTTGTTGAAGCGCGTGCGTTTTTTCTTGGGAAAATCGCCCCTGTGGGACCTGAAAGATTATTTTGAGAGTGGTCACGATTTCACGGGCCATGTGCGTGAGTTTACCGTAGAAGAATGTAAGCAGATGCTCACCTGGTCTGGAATGGAGCCGGTGTATGTGAAAGCGCAGACAGGGTATTGGAAGCGTTCGTGGCTCATGAACCCACGGAAATGGCGGAAGGTGATGTTTGCGATGGTCTCACGTCTTTCTTCGCAATGGGGAGACCTTATCTATGCGGTTGGACGCAAACCTTAAGGAGGATACGTATGGGAGAAAACATACCAGCAACCGCGACAATTCTCACGTATAATTCTGCACAAACCGTCGAGAAAACCTTGGCGTCCGTGAAGGAGTTTGACGAGGTGCTCGTATTGGATGGAGGAAGTACGGATGAGACGCTGGAGATCGCAAAGCGTTACGGCGCTCGCATAGAAACGCAGTCTGATGTCCCAGGACGTATTAGCAATTTTACTGCAGTACGCGAGCGATCGTTTTTGCTCGCGAAACATGATTGGATTTTTTGGATCGACTCGGATGAATGGGTGGATGACATGCTTGATGCATCTTTACGTGCCGCTGTAGGGCGGAATGACACGCAGAAGGCGTTTGCTGTTTCTCGTGTGCCGCTCATCCATGGGAAGGCGATGCGCTACGGGCCATTGCTTCCTGATTGGGTTGTGCGGCTCGTTCATCGGAGTGTCGCGCATTGGGCATCCAACAAACATGTGCATGAACATGTGGTTCTAGATCCTGGTGTTTCGGTGGAGCGTCTGGAAGGTGCTCTTTACACCCCATGGGGCACGCCGGAAGAATACGAGCGCAAAGACCGATACTATCTTTCGCTGGCTTTTGGTAGGCCGGTGACCGTTCGCCCCTCCTTGAAAAAAACGTTATATTCTGTTATAAAGAATGCCTTGCTTCTGTGCCGCCTGTTTGTGCTCTGGTGCTATTATTACGCACGTTATGGTGCGACGGGCGTCGTGATGCCCTGGCAGTATCAGCGACGGTTTCTCCGCTATTACTTCGCCATTATTCGAGAACGTATACGCTTGTATAGACAAGGCATTTCTTATGTCCCACCCACTTCCTCCTGAGTTTTCTACCCTCAAAGGCAAAGTGTTGAGCAGCCGCGTGTATCCGGAGTTTTTTGCGTTATCAGGTCAGGAGCGTGTTTTGAATATTGGTTGCGGTGATGGGCCGCAGATCGTTGTCTATCAAGGGGCATTCGCCTCTATGCTCTGCGTGGATATTCAGGAAAAACGTATTCGTGCGACGGAACGTCTCGCGCAAGCACTAGGGATAGGGGAGCGCGTCACAATGCTTGAGAGTAATGTCGAGCGTATCGACCGTCCTGACGCCTCATTTGATACCGTGTTCGCCATTGATATTATCGAGCACGTGGAGCATCCAGAAGCACTCTTGCGCGAAGCCTTTCGTCTTCTCGTGCCCGGTGGGCGTATGCTCATTACGTTTCCAGCTCTGCACGATCATTTTGTGGACGCGCTCTCCTGGTTACGTCGGCTGTTTGTTCGGACACCGTCCGACGTGAAGTCTGACGCGTGGCATCCAGATGCGCATCAACGTGAGCTGTCTGTGCATGCTTGGCGTACCTTGGTGGAGCAGGCGGGATTTCGGTGCGTGAAAAGTCGCGCAACGACGATGTTTCCTCCATTACATTTGTATGGGATCCCGCGATTTTGGTTTGCAAATAATACGATTCATACCATAGACCGCGCGATTGCGTCGCTTCCCTGGGTCCAGAACCTTGGTCAGACGGTCATGGTGCTCTGCGAAAAACCTCGCGTATGAAGGTGTATTACATTACACACTTACGCTATCCCACAGAAAAAGCACATGGGTGGCAGATCGCCAAAATGTGTGATGCGTTTGCAGAGCTCGGGCATGAGGTCACGCTCGTTGTGCCTGATCGCCCCACGCCCATCCAAACACCACCAGAGCAGTACTACCAATTACGACATTCTTTTGCGGTAAAGCGTTTGCCGATTTTTGATGCGTTGGCCCGACCGTGGATCCCACGGCTTTTTGCCTACTTATTGACGGAGTGGCTTTTCATTCGTGCGGTTCAGCGATGGCAAAAAACTATTCCGGTAGAACAAGCATGCGTCATGACGCGTGATCCGTATCTTGCGCCAACGCTTGCCCGTCCGGACTGGAAGGTTGTTTTTGAACTGCATGATGTGAATCCAAAGTTTTTTTGGCTTCATCGAACGATTGCCAAGGCTGTGGATCTTATTGTGACGACCAATGCCTGGAAGCGCGATGAACTACTCCGTCGTTGGGGCACGCGCATCAAAGGGCGCGTTGTGGCATTGCCGAACGCGATTGACCTCGCACCGTACCAATCGTTGCCGCCAAAAGAAGAGGCGAAACGCCAACTCGGTTGGGACGCAGAGTTGCGACATGTTCTCTACATGGGGCATTTGTATGATTGGAAGGGTGTGTTTGTGCTCGCGGATGCGAGTGCGTTTCTTCCATTAGACGTGCGTGTGATGATGCTCGGCGGCACACCGGAGGACGCGGAGAAGATGCGTCGCTATGTACAGGAACATCGTCTTGATCGTGTGACGCTCCTCGCGCATGTACCTCCAGAACGTGTTCCTCTGCACTTAGCCGCGGCAGATGTGCTGGTCTTGCCAAATAGCGGCAAATCATGGTATTCGAAGTATACGGTCTCTCCCTTGAAATTGTGGGACTACCTCGCGGCAAAGCGTCCGGTTGTCGTAAGTGATCTCCCCAGCTTGCGAGAGCTTGTCACGGATGAGGAAGTGCGTTTTGTCCGACCTGATGACCCGCAGGCGCTCGCTGAGGGAGTAGAAACGGCACTTGCAGGGGATGTCGCTCGCGTGACGCATGCAGGGGAGCGGGTACAGCGACAAACATGGACCGCCCGAGCCTCCGCGATTTTCGCTTCTCTATGACACAAGTGTTTCGGAGCATTGCCCATGGAAGCGCCGTTATTACGGCGTCGCGTTTATTGTTGAAGGTCCTGGCTTTGGGGAGCTATTATATTATTCTTCGGAAGCTCTCTTTGCATGATTACGGCATCGTGACTCTAGCCCTCTCTATTTCTGGACCAGTGCTTGCCATCAGTGGTCTTGGGTTGGATGATTTGGTGTTTGCCAATGGGGCGCGCGCAAGAGGGGAAAAGCGTTTTGGGGAATACCAAGCGACGATTCGAGGATTTTTGGCGGTCAAGTTCGTGTTAGTGATTGCTCTGACGCTCATGTTGATCTGGGTGCAGACGCTCCTCGGACAAAAATACCAAGATCTTCTCGCACAGTTTTTTCTTCCCCTGCTCTGTTGGATTTGGGTCACAAACATCCGAGGATTTTTTGATGCCTATGTCCAAATGTGCGAAGAGTTTAGCGTTTATGCCCGTGCTAGTATTGTCGAGAGCATTATTCGGTTGATCCTTGTCGTGGGTTTCTTCCTTTTTTGGGAGATAAATATCGCTACGGTGTTATGGGCCTATGTGCTGTCCAAGGCTCTTGGAAGCGCTGAGGTCATTTTGGCGGTCTTTCGACATAAATTTGCCAGTGTGGCCTTGCACGCTTCATTGATTGCGTACGTTCGATTTGTCCGAGAAAAAGGGGCTTGGGAAATTGCGCGGATGCTCGTGGGGCAATTGCTGTCGAATCTCGGGCAATGGTTATTAGGTATCATGGTAAGCGTGGAAGCGGTGGCGCTTATGTCTTTTGCCACGACACTCAATTCAATCGTGACACAGCTGTCGCCATTTAAGCAGGTACTCCTTCCGGTCATGGCACGTTTGAGTGCCGAGGCCGGTTCCGCCAGTCTCGTGGCACGACGTATGTCAAAATATGGCATGTGGCTTGCCGTGGTTGTCGTGTGCGTCAGCGCCGTGGTCGCACCTATTGGTGTGGCATGGATGGTCCCAAAGTATTTACCTGCTATTCCACTTTTTTACCTTGCCATGGTGAGCCAATTGATCAATGCGACAACCATGAGTCATGGCTCTTTGATGTATGCATATAACGAACAGCGCTATCTCTTAGGGCTGTCTTTGTTTGGGACGCTTTCTTCGTTTACCCTGCTTCCGGCACTGACATGGACCATGGGTGCCTATGGCGTTTTGATCGAGAATCATGTGTCCACGATCGTGATCGCCTGGTTGCGTGAACGACGTCTCCGGAGTAAATATGGCGTGTCTACCTTTCGCATACAGGATCTCTGGCATTGGACTGAGGAAGATCGTACCACGCTGTTACGCGTGATCGCCGCGGTCCGTACAAGGGTGCGTTCACGTCTATGAAAACAATTCTCCTCACGATTTCTCGCGGGTTCCTTGCCCGTAATATTTTGCAGACAGGCATGGTCAAAGACATGCTTGCGCGTGGGCATCGTGTCGTGATCGCTTCCCCGGGGTCAGCTGACCCGGATTTTGTGGCCATGTTCCAGGAGGATCGCGTAACCTTCGAATCATTTCATATTCCCACATGGACATGGATCGATCGGCGTTTGCGCGGGTTGCATCATAATTTATTATGGAACCGTTCCGTGCGATTTCGTACGAAGTACGGGGTATACACAACGCCACGCTTTCAGTGGTTGCGCTATATTTTGCAATGGATTCTTTTTCGACCGCTGGCGTTATTCCCCATCTTGCGAACGTGGACACGACAGCTGGATGCGCGCGTGAGGCCTGCAGATGCTGTGGTACGTGATCAACTCAAGCGCATCCGTCCGGATGTTGTCTTTTCGACGAATCCGATTGAGGATGCAGACGACATGTATTTGCAGGCCGCGAAAGAACTGAAGATTCCGACGATCACGCTCGTAAAAAGTTGGGACAATATGTCCAAATCTTGTTTTCGTGTGCTGTCGGATTATGTGTTGGTATGGGGGCCGTATATGGCAGAAGAGGCAGAGAAATATCAGCTTTACCCCAAGGAGGCTATTCGGCAGATTGGGGTACCTCAGTTCGATATCTATTTGCAGAAAGATCGTCTGACCCCTCGTGAAACGTTCCTACAATCATTGGGCCTTGATCCAGCGCGTAAGACAATTATTTTTGGATCAGAAGGCAAGGTCACGCCTCATGATGACGAAATTGTTGCAGGCATGGCACGCATGATCGAACGGCAGACATTGGTCGCTCCGAGTCAAATCTTGGTTCGGCCACACTTTGGCTATAAGAATGACGCGGATAAGTTTCAAAGCGTTGCGCATCTTCCGCATGTGGCGATTGATCGTCAAAATACGCCGCGGCCTGTGTTTTATGATGGATGGGATTATTCACGTGGACACTATGAGCGTTTGGCAGAGACGTTGTTTGCGGGCGATATTTTGGTGACAACTGCCTCCACATTGGCCATCGACGCGGTGGTAGCCGGGATCCCAGCCGTGACGATTGTCTTTGATGGCGACCATCACTATCCGCACAATCGTTCAATTGCGCGATGGTATGAGACAGAGTATTATGCCCACGTTCTTCAAACGAATGCCGTGGTCCGGGCACATAATTATGCAGAGTTACAGGCAATTCTGAACGCCCTGCTTGTCGCGCCAGATACCCGCATGCCAGAGCGTCAGGCGCTCATTCAGCGATTTGCAGGCGTACGCGATGGTAAGGCCGCGGCTCGTGCGGCAGACTACGTTTGCACGTTGGCAGAGCAAGGCACCCTTTCCTCTCATCTATGAACGACTCTATGACTGAACAACCACAGAAAAGTGCAGAAGAGAAAACAACGAGCGCCCTCTACGGCTCCCTCTTCACTGCCTACGACGAGCAGAAGTTCGATGAGTCTGTGGCTTTGTTTGAGATGCGGCATCGTCGTTGGGGGATTGATGTGTCTTGGTTTAAGGATAAAGAGTGTTTGGATGGAGGGTGTGGCGGTGGACGGTATTTGGTGGCATTGACGAAGCTTGGTGCAAAGCGCGTGGAGGGCATTGATATCAGCGAAGAGGCTGTCAAAGCCGCGAACAATCGGCTCGCGAGTCGGAACATGGCAGACCGTGCGCATGCCCAGGTTGCCTCTGTGCTCGATATTCCGTTTGCAAATGCCTCTTTTGATTATGTCGTGTCATCCGGGGTAATTCATCACACGCCAAATCCAAAAAAGGGATTTGATGAGCTCGTGCGCGTTTTGCGTCCAGGTGGAAAGTTTTTCTTATCGGTGTATGGCCGTGGCGGTCTTGTGTGGATGGGAAATGACATCGGCCGTTTGATTGCCAAGGTAGTGCCATTCAAAACCATGGAAGCGCTCTGGAAAGCGGTAGGGATTCCTGCGAATAAGCGCTACAATTATTTGGACAACATGTATGTGCCGTATTGCGAACGGTATACGGAAAAAGAAATCCGCACATGGCTCGCAGACGCAGGCTTCACGAACGTCCAGCGCGTGAAGTTCGAACGCTACGATTATGCAACATTGTGGTCACGTTTTATGCACGGTGAGGGCTGGCTCCAATTTTACGCAGATAAGAAAACTGATCCATCATCCATGACTTCTGTTATGACCGAAACACCTGTATTGAAGATCCCCCTTCGTCCTGACTGGAAATTTGAACGTACAGATATTGAAGATGAGACAAAAGCCATCTACGACAATCTCTTTTCTGCCTACGACGAAAAACGCTTTCAAGAATCGGTCGAGCTGTTTCCCATGCGCCAGCAAAAGTGGGGAGTACCGCTTGAATGGTTCAAAGACAAAGTGTGCCTTGACGTTGGTTGTGGCCAAGGGCGTTTCGTGACTGCCTTGGGTCGACTTGGCGCCGCAAAAGCGATCGGCGTGGATATCAATGAGGAAGGATTGAAGGCTGGACGTGGACGCGAATGGTTTAAGGCGTTGAACAACGTCGAGCTCATGAATTCGTCTGCGGGAAACTTGCCTTTTGTCGACAAATATTTTGATTATGTTATTTGCTCTGGTGTCTTGCTCCTCATGCCAGATCCGAAAAAGGGGTTTGATGAACTCGTGCGTGTGACCAAACCGGGCGGCCGCATCTTCTTATCCATGTATGGTAAGGGTGGTCTGAAATGGGCCACAAATGATTTCTTTCGCTATTTCCTCATGCGCTGGGTGCCATTCCGTGTGACAGAAACAGTATTCAAGGCAGTCGGTGTGCCTCCCAACAAGCGCTATAATATTTTGGATAATCTCTACACGCCGTACACGCATCGTTACACGGAATCCGAAGTACGCAAGTGGTTTGAGGATGCAGGGTTTGAGAACGTTCGTCGCGTGAAGTTCGAGCGCTATGATTATGAAACGCTTCGCTCGCGTATGATCCACGGCGAGGGCTGGATCCAGATCATGGGGGATAGGAAAAAAGAACAGTCATGAGGCAAAAAAAGAACGCGGGGGAAACCCTGCGTTTTTAGTGGCGTACGCCCTGGAGATAGATGACGCCTGCACCGAGAACTGCTAGGCAGGTGCCGATGAGGTTGTACCAGTGTGGCTTGCGGGTACGGCGGACAAAATACTCCCACCCGCTTGTCAGGATGATCGAGCTCCGTTTGATCGCAATCACGTTCGGTGCCGAGATGAAGGCGAGCGCCCACATGTGCATCTCGAGCGTGCAAGCGTTGATAGCTCCGCCGCCAAGCAGGTACCACAGAGGAGGAAGGTCGGTCTCGCGCTTGCGCGGAAACATGCGACTCAACCCAAGGATCAGGCTCAGTGTGGTGATCATGATGCTCGTGCTCACCACGAGATACAGCGGACCGCTTGCATACTGCATGCCCAGCTTGTCCAGGTTTGCGGTCATGGAGAAGATGATGGCAACGCCCAACTTGGATCCTACGCCTGGTTGTCGAAGCATCTCTCGAACCGGTGCAAAGAACCCGGGCATACTGCCGTCCTTGTTTGGACCTGGGTGTGCACTTCCGTAGATGCCGAGGACCACGCAGATGATGCCGACCGCGCCCCACAGGGTCACGTGATCGTTTGTCATGAGCGGGGTTGTGATGAGCATGAACGCGGGAGTGAGCGCGAGCATCGGTTGAGTGATCGAGAGCGGCCCGAGTGCCAATGCACGCATGTAGAGCACGTTGGCAATCGCGACGAGCACTCCGTGCACGCTTACGACAATCCAGAAGCGCGGGTCAATGCGTGGGATGCCCTTCCAAAGCAGGATCGCGAGGAGTGGCAGGAACGAGGAACAGGCGAGGACAAGCGCCTTTACCAGCGGCTGGAACTTTTTCATGCGTTCCGTGCTGTGATAAAGGTCCTTTGTCCCTTCGAGAAGAGCAGTGACGAGCGCGAGGAGATATCCCACGGTTATAGTCCTTTCCGGCTCTTGACGGCCAATGAGTAGTCCCTGCGGCAGGGTAGTCGTATTCATGGGCTTTTGTCAATGATTGACAGGTTGGTGCTATCTCGTTAGGTTTTGTATCAATATGACAATCCCCAATTTTTGTTTTCGCCCTCAAGACGGATCAAAACCGCCTGCCTTTATCATCGCTGAAATTGGCAAGAACTTCATCCAATCTGAGGACGAGCGTTCTGTGGAGGAATATTTGGCCAATGCGATTGCGCTTGTGAAGGCCGCGAAAGAGGCGGGCGCGGACGCCGTCAAGTTTCAAACACACAACGTGGAGGATGAGCAGGCGAATATTGATGTGACCTCCCCGCACTTCAAAGCGCGTGATCGGTATAGCTGGGTGTCGCGTAATGATCGGTCTACGCCGCTTGAAACGTTTTGGAAGCCGTTGAAAAAAGCATGTGATGACATGGGCATCATCTTTTTTTCCACGCCCATGAGTCGCGGAGCCGCGCATAAACTCGCAGAGGTGGATCCGGCGATTTGGAAGGTTGGCTCTGGTGATATTCTTGACTTCGTGATGTTGGATTATTTGCGTAATAGCGGAAAGCCGATTCTCATCAGCGCAGGCATGAGCACGTTGGAAGAAGTGGACCAGTCACTGGCGTTCTTGCGCGAAAAAACAGATCAGGTTGTGCTCCTTCATTGCGTATCAAAATATCCGTGTCCGCCAGAAGAGTTGTCATTGAACACGATCAAGTTTTTTCAAGATCGATACCAATTACCGATTGGGTTTTCAGACCATTCGATTACCACGGCCTCGGCGATTGCGGCTGTGGCGCTTGGGGCGCGTGTGGTGGAAAAGCACTTTTCCCTTGATCGAACGCTGTTTGGTGCGGATCACAAAGTCTCGCTCACGCCAGAAGAATTTGCCGGGCTTGTCCAAGGCATCCGTCGCGTTGAACGCGATGGGGAATATGCACGGGAAGTTCTCGAGGACGAAGTGGTGAAGCGCGCGATGGGAACGGAAGCCAAGGTGCTCGACGAAGGCGAAGCGGTCTTTCGTCCGCTTTTCAGAAAAACGCTCGTTGCGGCCATGGATTTGCCTGTTGGGACTGTCCTTGAGCCACAGCATCTCTACGCCATGCGACCTCAGGCTCACCTGGCAGGCCGCCCGTCCGAGGGATATACGCTAGTGGTTGGTCAGCGCCTGACGCGGCCTGTAAAGCGTTTTGAGCCCATTGCGGAGGATCATACAGACCCAGCTTCCTCGTCTTGACGAAAACAATGGTATTTGTTTACATGCCCCTACGCCAATAGGGGCGTGTTTGTTTGGAGGATCCGATGACCGACGCCGACAAGTCCGACAAGCCCCAGACCCCGCCGACCACCATGGTTTTCGCGGGAGACGCGGCCCAGGCCTACGCCGCGTTCAACCTCCGGGACCCCTACTACCCCGAGATGGCGGGGCATGTCCTGAACCTCGCGCTTGCCCGCCATGGGGAGGAGTACCTCGGATGGGCTGTGGATCTGGGTGCTGGGATCGGCATCTCGACCATGGTGTTCCATCGATACGCCGACAAGACCTTCGCCGTGGAGCCCGAGAGCGCCATGCGGGCGATGTGCTCTCTGAACGTGCTCGGCGATCCGAACGTCCGCGTGCTCGAGGGTCGCGGCGAGAACCTGGCCGAGACGCTCGGGGCGGACGCGGGGATGATCGATACGGTGCTCTGCTCCCAGGCGTTCCACCTCTTCAACCCGCCGGGCAAGCCGAGCCTGGTGCCGGAGGTCATGCGGCAGGTCGCCGAGGTGTTGCGGTCGGAGGGCGTCTTCGCCTTTGACCTGGGCCCCTCGAACTACGCGTTCAAGATCCAGCTCCAGGACCACCGCGAGCCCGTGTCCGACGACAACCCGGGGATCATGACCGAGCTCGGCCATCCGCTCTACCGCGAGGCCGAGAAGGCGGTGAAGCGCTCGTTGGTCAACCGCGGCATCGTGCGCGAGGAGGATCTGCCCGAGTCGCTCTGGCCTGCGGCCGCGGCGCGCATGGACTTCCTCTACTTGCGTACGTATGCCCAGAGGGCCGGCTTCCAGGACCTCGAGGTCACGGAGGTGCTCGTGCCCATCACGGGCGACCGGGTGATCGAGTTCATCCGCAACTCCTGGACCGTGTTCTTCCGCTGGGGCGAGCTCTCCAAGCTCCCCATGGAGGTCAAGATGGCCGTCATGGGTGACGCGCTCCGCGAGCTCTTCTCGGAGAATTGCGTGGAGCGGTACAAGCACGTCTGTGCCTATCACCCCACGGCCGTGCTGACCTGCGTCAAGTCCTAGCGGCCGCACCCTGCTGAACCACCTCACCTGAGGTGTCTTTTTTTATGCCGCATTTCTTGACGGTTTGGCTCGATGTGCTACCTTTTTGCGAGTTCGTTCAAGAGGAACCCATGAACCACCATTACATCGGCGGTGCCTTGACTCTGGTGGGTGCATTGCTGGCGGCAAAGTTTGCCGTGAAACAGCGTAAACTGCTCAAGCGCAGTGAGAATGAAGCAGAGTGCCCTGCAGAGGACGTGGCACTGAGCGCGACCATGTGCGTGGCAACGCTCGCACTTTTCGCGGTCTTCTTCCTGAGTGGGGCGCCGGCAAACATCAAGCCCGGATTTTGGCTTTGGGTGCTTATCACGGGTATCCTGAACGTCTTCATCAGCTACCTGGGGTTCAAGGCTCTGGCAACCAAGGACGATGTGTCCTTGATCGTGCCGATCCGCGACACAACGCCTGCCTTCGTGGTCTTCACGGCTTGGTTTGTGACCAGGTACTTTGGTGGTGCCGGCGAAGCGCCGAGTCTGCTGGGCTATGTCGGGATCCTGCTCCTCGTGTTAGGCACGTACGTGCTCAATATCCAGGGCTTGATCGATGCGCTCTATGGCGGTCAGTGGACCTGGCGCGCATTCTTGGACCCGTGGGTAGGGCTTTGGAAACGTCCGGGCGTACGCCTGGCATTCCTCGCTTCCTGTATTGGGTGCATTGCCATCAGCTTCGATGGTCTGGCCGCACGCGCGGGCAATCCCATACTTGCCGTGGCCTGTGTAGTGAGCTTCCCTGCGGTCATCCACGCATCACGCGTGATCGCCTCAGGAAGAGCGCACGAGTGGTTTGACCGGAAGCGCGGCATGCCTTGGGGAGGAGTCAAGCTTGGCTTGCTCTTTGCGCTGGCAGTTGCGTTGTACTGGATCTCGTTCCTCTACCTCTTCGTAGCCTATCAGGCCACGTTGAAGCGGATGGAAACGGTCTTTGTCTTGCTTTTTGCGTATCGTGAGTTGGACGAGCGCAAGGAGATCCGCACGCGCCTTGTGGCAGTGGCGCTCATGATCATGGGTGCTGTGCTGGTTGCGAGGCAGTGACCTGGAAAGCGTACCCGTCGCTTTACAGGTTCAAAACACGGGTTGCAGAGAACACGAGGAAATCATGGGACAGAACGATCAGGAGCAGGGTCAGGATCCGCGGAACGAGGTCTTCCAGGGCCTGGCCGCGATTCTCTACGCGTGTTGCGGCCCTGTGGACGGGGGTTACAAGCTCCAGTCCAAGACGCTCGCGAGCATGGCGAACGCGAACGGCGGCTTGCTCGGCAAGCGCGTGCTCGACTTGGGCTGTGGGTACGGAACCACGTCCCTGGCCATTGCCGAGCACCTGCCCGCGGAGATCGTGGCCGACGACGTTTCGGCACAGCACCTCGAGCTCCTGGAGAAGACGCTCTTGAGCAAGGCCGAGCTGGGGGAGTACCTGGAAAGCAAGGGAGCGCTGACGTTCATGCGCGTTTCCATGCTCGACGCGCTGATCCAGCACCTGGAGCAGATGCGGGATGAGTTTGACGATGGGGTGTTCTCGCGTAGCGGGGGCACGCTCCAGACCCTCAAGTGCTCTGCGCTTGACCTCACGCTCGAGCAGGTGCCGGGTCACAAGCCGTTCGACGCGGTCCTGGGGTGTAACTCCTTCCACTGGCCCGTGAACCAGCGGCGTGCCCTGTACGAGGAAAAGGGGTCGATGCCGAGCACGGCGGCGCTGAACCAGGCCATGGATGACACGCTCGAGCGCCTTGAGGGGGTGCTCAAGCCGAACGGCATCTTGGCCTTGCTCGAGCCCACGGACTTCGTGTCCTACGATACGGATCCCAAGCTCGACCAGGCTCTGCAGGACGCGAGCATGGTCAACCTGCGGGTGTTCACGGCGTTTCACATGGAGATTAACCAGCTCCTTGCGGAACAGTACGGGATCACGGGGCGCAAGGTGCCCACGGCTCCACTGATCTTCCGAGTGAGTCGGCTCGAGGCTGTGTTTCGTCGCAACGGCTTCCAACTCGACCGCGTGGTGCCTGTGACGCCCATGCTCTACGCGAACCCTCTGGACATGATGTTCGCGCGTCTGCCCATGCTCCTCGGCCAGGTGCCCATCTCCTTTGACCAGAAGATGGAAGTCGCGAAGACCGTTCGGTCGCTGTTTGCCGGCACGGGCTACGACCGCTTGTCGGTCATGAACATGCCGTTCTTCGTCCTCCTGGCGCACAAGCTCGACTGAGCAGACCGCGGCCGTCCTTCGTACATTCTCTGAGCCGCGTGGCTCTTTTTTCTTTACGAAAAAATTGACGCTCACTCTTCCACCTGTCTTAATCTCTGCATATGAATGAAGCCTCTTTATTGCCCTGTGTGTTCGTGCAAAAGACATTGGTTGATGAGACGCTCGCGGTTCCGTCAACGCAAGGCAAGCGCCTTCTTGAGCCTCTTAAAGCTCTCGCATCCGCGAACAAGATGCCGATGAATATTTTGGAGGATTGTGAAGTGTCAAACGAGGCAGAGGTGCACACGCATGAGGCAGATCTTTGGCATTGTTTGGAGGGTGAGGTGACGTTTGTCTACGGCGGCGAGATGGTGGATCCATGGAACAAAAAACTCGCAGATGGCACAGAAGATCCACGCGAGGTGAAGGCAAAGGAGATTCGAGGCGGGACAGAGGTGGTGATGCATCCTGGTGACTGGCTTTGGATCCCCGCGGGCCAACCACATCAGCATCGATGTACAGGGACAGCAAGACTTGCCATCATCAAAATTCCAAATTCAGCTTCACATTGACGTTTTCTGGACCAGCGGGGTAATATCCATCGACTGTTTATCCTATGGAAACGAGCTCAGGAAACCGTCGAAAAGTGTGCGTGGTGATTATTGGCCGAGCCAATTACGGCCGGATCAAATCCGTGTGCGCCGCTGTTCAGCGTCGTCCAGATTTGCAATTGCAGATCATTGGCGGTTCATCACTGTTGCTGGAACGCTATGGCAAGGGCGCGGACAATGTTCGCGCAGATGGGTTTGCTATTGATCATGAGGCTTTTATGGCTGTGGAGGGGGAGACGCCGCTGACCATGGCAAAGTCCGTAGGATTGGGTATTTTGGAAATCACAAATGCGTTGAACACGCTGAAGCCGGATGTGGTGCTCACGATTGCCGATCGATTTGAAACGATTGCCACGGCCATTGCCGCGTCTTACATGAACATTCCGGTGGCGCACACACAAGGTGGCGAAGTCACAGGCTCGATCGATGAGCATGTGCGTCATGCGGTGACAAAACTTGCGCACATCCATTTTCCTGCGACGCAGATGAGCGCAGAACGTTTGATTAAGATGGGTGAACATGCGGATACCGTGCATATGACCGGCTGTCCGGCCATTGATTTGGTTGCGCAGATGGACACACGGTTTACGCCGGAGGAGCTGGAAAAGATTGGCTATTGGGGCGTAGGAGCAAAGATCGATCCCGAACAGCCCTACTTACTCATGCTCCAGCATCCTGTGACCACAGAGTATGGTACGGGGTATCAACAAATCGTGGAGACGATTGAGGCAGTCCATGCCGCGAACATGCAGGCCATGGTGCTTTGGCCCAATATCGATGCGGGGTCAGATGATATTTCGAAGGGCATGCGCGTCTTTCGCGAGCATCATCCAGAAGCAAAGATGCGGTTTTATAAAAACTTTCCACCAGAATTTTACGCAAAGATCGTGGCACGTGCCGCTTGCACGGTAGGCAACTCTTCGTCGTTTATCCGCGAGGGAAGCTATCTTGGTACGCCGGCAGTGATTGTGGGGTCTCGCCAGCAAGGACGCGAGCATGGTCGCAATGCCATGGTAGAAATCCCTTACGAACGCACAGCGATTCGTGCCGCACTTGATCAACAGCTGACCCATGGTCGTTATGGGATTGATCCTATTTTTGGGGATGGAAAAGCAGGGGAGCGTATTGCAGAGATCCTGGCGACCGCAAATTTCCGTATTCAAAAAAGAATAACGTATTAATTTTTTTTCTTCCTCCTATGGGACGTGTTGTTATCATGGAACCAGCGGGTTATAGCCCACGCGCACTTGCCAGCTATGCCACGATTGGAGAGGTTGTGCAGGGTCCGTTTGCTACGGAGGAAGCCTTACGATCTGCACTTGCTGAAGCAGAAGTGATCGTGATTCGTTTGGGGAAAGTGCCAGCCTCTTTGATGGAGATGGCGCCAAAATTGCGCGTGATCGCTTCGCCAACAACGGGCATTGATCATATTGATATTCCTACGGCAGAACGTCGTGGCATTGCGATTGTGTGTCTCAAGGGCAAGCGCGATCTCTTGGATAAGATTTACGCGACATCAGAACTGACCGTGACGCTCATCCTCTCCTTGTTGCGGCGTATTCCTGCGGCGCACGCCCATGTGACGGAGGGCGGTTGGGATCGCCAACGTTTTATCGGCACAGAGGTGAGCGGCAAGACCGTGGGGTTGATTGGGTGCGGGCGCTTGGGTGCACGTGTCGCTACGATCCTCGACGCCATGGGAGCAAAGGTGATTGCCTGTGATCCGTATCAACCTGCAGAAAAGATTCCTGCTTGTGTGACGCGATTGCCTCTTGAAGAGGTGCTGTCTGTTTCAGATATCGTTTCTGTACACGTCGCGTTGAGCCCAGAAACCACGCGCATGATTGCAGAGCCGCAGTTTGCGCTGATGAAGCAAGGGGCGTTTTTTATCAACACCTCGCGTGGGCAAGTCGTAGACGAAACAGCATTGCTCCATGCGTTGGAGAGCGGTCACCTGACGGGCGCGGCATTGGATGTGATGGAAGGAGAAGATGGCGATGGCCGTCATCTCGCAACGAATCCGCTCCGCGAGTACGCGAAGACGCACGATCGTTTGATCTTAGTGCCGCATATCGGCGGAGCAACGCATGAGTCCATGGGGCTCACAGAAGATGCGATCGCCGCAGATGTGCTCACCTATCTTTCTTCACACGTAAAATAATATTTGCTATGTCTTCGCTTCGCATCCTCGGAATTATTACGGCACGTGGTGGTTCAAAAGGCGTCCCACGGAAAAATATTCGTGATCTCGCAGGCAAACCACTGATCGCCTGGTCCATTGAAGCGGCTAAGGGGAGCAGACTCACGGACTGCATTGTCTCAACAGATGATGAGGAGATTGCGGAGGTGTCACGTCAATTTGGAGGACGTGTGCCTTTCATACGTCCGGCGGAATATGCCACAGATACGGCAACGAGCATCTCTGTGGTACAGCATGCTTTAGCGTGGCTGAAGGAAAACGAGGGGAAGGAGTTTGATGCGGTGATGATCCTGCAACCAACAAGCCCGATGCGCCTTTCGACGGATATTGACGCGTGTATTGATCTGCTGGAAACATCCGGTGCAGATTCTGTGATGAGCATGGTAAAGCTCTCAGATTTCGCGCCGAAGAAATTAAAAAAGCTTGATGGCGATCGTATCCTTCCATATTTTGAAGATGAGGGGCAGATGAGTTCTTCGCGCCAAGCGCTTCCGGATGTCTATCGTCGTAATTGTGCGGTCTATCTCACCAAGACGCCATTCTTGCTTGCGAATGATTTATTTGGGAAGGACTCTCGCGCGTACGTGATGCCTGAGGAGCGATCCATTGATATTAATACCCCACAGGATCTCCAATTCGCAGATTTTGTTCTGCGCCGTCAGCAAGAAGCATTGTCTCACGCCTAGTATGTGTGGCATTGCAGGCATCCTGAGTAAGACGCCGGATCACGCTATCGCAGAGCGCATGATTCGTGCGCTTGCCCATCGCGGGCCCGATGGGGAGGGGATTATGGACCTGCCCATGGCTGTATTTGCGCATCGCCGTCTTTCCATTATCGATTTGTCTGATGCGGGCCGCCAACCCATGGAGTCGTATGACGGGCGATTTGTCATTACATTCAACGGTGAGATCTACAACTACAAAGAACTTCGTGCAGAGCTCGCAGGCTATCCATTCCGTTCGCAAACAGACACGGAAGTGATTCTCGCGGCATGGGAAACATGGGGAGAAGCGTGTTTGGATCGATTTTTAGGCATGTTCGCGTTTGCGATCGCGGATCGAAAAGAGCAGACTGTCACAATCGTGCGCGATCGGTTGGGGATCAAGCCATTATATTATGCAGAACAGAATGGCTCGCTGTTGTTTGCTTCAGAAATTAAAGCGCTATTCGCAGGAGGCGTGAAAGCAAAACCTAATGAACGCATGCTCGCCCATTACTTGTTGTATGGGTATTACGATCATACGCCAGAGACCTTTTATGAAGGGGTGCGTTCATTGCGTGGCGGGCATTTGATGCGCTGGAAAGAGGGGAAGAGTGAGATCAAACGCTGGTGGTATTTGCCGGATCATGTTGCACCTATCACGCATCTGAAGGAGGAAGAGGTGATAGCGACGTTTCGTGGATTGCTGGATGATAGCCTGCGCATGCACTTGCGGAGTGATGTTCCTGTGGGGATCAATCTCTCCAGTGGTATTGATTCGTTGAGTTTGTTTTTTGAGTTGCAACGCATTGCAGAGCTCTCAAAGCTTCACATTTTTTCCATGGGATTTGCGGATCCTGCGTTTGATGAAACCACGGATATTGCCGGACTTGCAGAGCAGGCAGGTGTGCCGTTTCATCGTGTGGAGATTACGCCTGCAGATGAAGAGCGTTATCGGGATGCCGTCTCTACGGCACTGGATCAACCGTACGGAGGACTGTCCACGATTGGGTATTACAAACTCATGACAGAGCCGCGCAAACACGGCGTGAAGGTGTTGCTCGAAGGACAGGGCGTCGATGAGATGTTAGGTGGCTATCGCTATTTTACAGGGCCACTCTATCGCGATTATGTCCGCGAAGGTCGCTGGGATCGTATTGGGGCGGAAGTTCGTCGTGGGGCGCAGGATCGTGCACCGTGGCACCTATGGCAGTCGGCTATGGGGTTTGTGGAAACGTGGCATAAGGCAGGTCGTACGGCTTTTCAGGATGGCACGGCATTCCTTCATCATGAGTGTTTACGCCCCGAGTGGGTTGCGCGCGCCCAACAGGTGGAAACGCCTGTGTTTGAAGCGCCGTTTGCGAGCGCCTTTCAAAACGCGCTCTATCGCGACACGACGGCGACAAAACTCCCACGTGTTCTTCGTTTTAATGATCTTGTGAGCATGGCCTTTGGGTTGGAACTGCGCGTGCCCTTTTTGGATCATCGTATCGTGGAATATGCGTTTAGCTTACCGGACGTTTGGAAAATGGCAGATGGTCGGACAAAAGTTTTGTTACGAGAATCCATGAAGGGCGTGGTGCCAGAAGCGTTGCGTACGCGGCAAAAACGACCACAGTCATCTCCGCAGACACTCTGGTACAAGACCGCGCTCCAGGAGAATGTGGCAAAGGTCCTTCGTTCAGATGCCCTACGAGCACTCCCTATGGTTGATGCCGTGGCCGCTCAAAAATCGTTTGACGCATTCGTACACGATCCGAAACAAAATAATTCTTTCTTTTATTGGCAGTTGATAAATCTCTTGCAGGTCTATCGCGTATGCGGTCTGTAGCTTCTGACGGGCCTCTATGCCCTGTTTGTCACGGACAGCGTGTCGTGAAGATTGACCATCGTCGGTTGAAGCGCGGATGGCACACGAACGTACTGTGTCGTGATTGCGGCATGGTCTTTTCCGCGCCACGACCACCAGCCCGCGTGTATGAGGATTTTTATCGCCATGAGTATACCTCTGCGGTGTATGGGTTGAGTGATGATCCGAAGAAGATTCAGGAGATTTTTGCATGGCGCACGCGTCGTTCGCTCGAAAAAATTGGGTATTTCCCGAAGCTCTGGAAAAAGGGAATGAACGTGCTGGAGGTAGGCGCAGGCATTGGGGCGTTTCTCATGGCATTACGAAAACGCTTTGGTTGTCGTGTATTCGCAGTGGAGCCAGCACCGAGCTTTGTTGCGTTGGGTCGTGCGCAGGGAAAGCTTTTGTATGCGCCGAGCACGTTTGAGGAGTTTTTGCGCAAACCACCCACGGCATTCCCTCGAAAATATGACGCGATTGTCCTGGATCAGATGCTGGAGCATGCTTTGGACCCCGTGACATTTTTGATGGCGTTACAGAGTCTCCTGAAGCCAGAGGGATTTTTATTTATCAGTGTGCCAAACATCGCGGCACCCAAAGATCAACGCGCATCCTTTTTTATTTTTGAACACGTCTCTTCTTTCTCCCCGTATCCTTTAGCGACCCTTCTTCTGCGCTGTGGCTATAAAGTAGTGGGCATGCACGCAGAAGCACCCGGCTCTCTGCAGATCGTGGCGGCGCCCTTTCGTTCCACGCGTCCCATGGTCCATCCTGCCGTGATTGGTCAGCCATTGACCGCGCCTGACATTCGGCGAGGATTTGCCGCGCTCGAGTGATGCTATATGCGTTTATTGGAAACCGAGCGGGAGAGGGAACGTTGGTATAGGCTGTGCTTCCTAGGGATCCTTCTCTGGGTCGGTTTTTGGGCCACGCGTTATTTATTGGACAGCCCTCGTCCCTGGTTTGATGAAGGTATCTATCTTCAAGCCGCAAAGAATCTTGCGGAGCAAGGACGTTTTGGGATTCAGGTTGCGCCAGGAAGATTGGTGGGATTGGACATGGTGACAGTTGGCTATCCATTGCTCGCGCCGCTCGCCGGTGTATTCAAGCTCTTTGGTGCAACGCTCGAAGCCGCGCGTGGGATGATGGTTGGGTGGATCATGGGGCTTGTGATTCTTCTCGGGATGCTCTGTCGTCGTTTGTATGGTCGTCGAGTAGCATTACTTGCATTAGGATTGCTCGCCTCATTTGGACCATTGTACGGGAATGGAAAAAACGTGTTAGGGGAAATACCGGGATTAGTGTACCTCTCTGCCTGTTGCCTGGTCCTGCTGGCTATTGAGCGTGGAAAACGGGGATGGGGTATGGCTCTACTGTCCGGTGGATTACTCGCGCTCTCTGCAACGACAAAACCTTCGTTTATCATCCTCCTCCCTGCGGCGGCTGTGGCCTTGTGTGTGTGGTGGTGGCGAGGTACGCGATTTTCTTGGGGCGAATATCTTGGTGCTTTTGCGGGGGTATCTGTCGGGCTCCTCGTGTGGGTACTCACGCAGTTTCATTCTGCGTCACTAGGTGAAGTTCTTGCGCATTATGCAAACCCCTACGGCATCGCAGACCTCGCAACGCGCATGCGTCTTAACATGGTGGGGATGGTGACGCATGGAACGCCTCTGCATATGTTATTGTTGGGTGGCGTAACATTGGTTGCATGGATGAAACGCGGCGCGCGACGCTTGTCAGCCGTAGAAATCATGCTCGGCGCGTTCATCCTCCTTACGCTTGTGAGCTATGTACGAACAGCGGGCTGGTATCGCTACTTTTTTCTTGCGCATGTCTTGCTTCTTGTCCTTGCGCCCTCTGCCATTCTCTTTCTCGCGTCACAGTGGTTTAAGGTGCAAGGGCGTCGATTGGCAATCGTGATCATCATCGCGCTATTTGGCGTGAATGGCTATGCGCTCTGGAGAGATCCGTTTCCGATATTTGGCACGGATTGGCGTGCGTTACGTCAGGCGATGCAAGGAGTACCGATGGAGAAAACTATCTTGTTTGTGAATGCCCCGGAAGCTGCGTTTTTTTATCCGCGGCAGGAGTACTATCAGTTACTACGCATCACCGAGCGGCTGACGATTGGTGAAGACATTTTATCTATCGTACCGCCTCCGCATTATCTTATTATGACGGATCGTGTTGTAGAGGGAGACCTATTGCTGGGTCGTGGCTATGTGCAAGAACAGCAGTTTGGCCACGTGGCAGTATGGCGGTATTCCCCTTAGGTTTTCTCGACAGGTGGGGGTATCTGCATTATGATGATTTTGCATAGAATATTATGACATCTCACGAATATTTCCTTGAGAAGTTCGCCAAAATCTACCCCTTTTCCCATTGTATTTGGCGTATTCCTGAGGCAGTCGCTCAAACGCAATTTCTTCCATTTCGCGGCCCGTGTCTGGATCTTGGTTGTGGCGATGGTACGTACATGCAGGTGATGCTTGGTCAGGTGGGACGCCCGACAGACCTTACGACGGGCTCTACCGCAAAGTTGATTGGCCTTGACCCTCAAGCTGTTGAAATTGAACGCGCTCGTGCTCGTGGGATTTATGATGAGTTGATCGTGGGTGTGTCGACAAAGATTCCTTTGCCAGACGCTTCTGTTTCCATGGTGTTTTCTAATAGCGTCGTCGAACACATTGAGGATAAGCAGGGAACGATTCGCGAGATTGCTCGTATCTTGAAGCCAGGTGGCCGGTATGTGTTTAGTGCGCCCTCAGAAGGCTTTACGCCGGGGTTGCCCTGGCGACAACGATTAGAACGCTGGCGCATGGGAACGGGGGACGCATGGGCGAGCCTATTGAATGGCACATTTAAACACTATTGGATGCAGTCTCCAGAAGCATGGACACAGGACCTTGCGCAGGCAGGTCTTCGTGTCGTTGGACATCGGTATACATTAACTCCGGAAAATCATGCAACGTGGGAACGCTTTTTGATCCCATCCTATCTCCAACATATTCCCGCAAAACGTTTTGGGTGGGTGCCTGGAGCGGGTTTATCTAAGGCCGCACTTCGTCGTCGTATGGTAGCACTGGAGGAGCCTGCAGATCTTTCCAGTGGTGGAAATATCGTGATGTGCGCAGAGAAGCCGTTATCTTGATATGCGCATTTCGCTCGTGGTCCCAACTTTGAATGAACGCGGTTCTATTGAATTGCTGCTTCGTGGAATCGCGGAAGCATGGACGCAACTCCCTTCTGGAACGGCTCTGGAAGTACTTATTGTAGATGATGGTTCCACGGATGGAACAGCCACTGCCGCACGTTCCGTCGCCTTACCCTTCCCGGTCCGGGTCATTGAACGGCAAGAACGAGGGCTCGCTACTGCGGTCCTTCGGGGGTTTCGTGAAGCCACCGGAGAGGTGCTTGGCGTTATGGATGCAGACTTATCCCATCCCACGGAAGTACTTCCTCTGCTGGTGGAGGCGCTTGAACGCGCAGATTTGGTCGTGGCGAGTCGTCATGCACTTGGTGGCGCCGTGGAAGAGTGGCCTTGGTATCGTAAGTTCGCTTCTTGGTTTGCCACCCAATTAGCACGTCCGTTGGGTATCGTTACCTCAGATCCGATGTCTGGATATTTTCTTCTGAAGCGTTCGGTTGTTGAGGGGGCCGTTTGTTCTCCATTGGGTTACAAAATATTGCTCGAAATTCTCGTCAAGGGGCAGTATCGTGCGTTGACAGAAATTCCCTATACGTTTCGTAATCGTGATGTAGGTAAGAGCAAGATGGGGTGGCGTGAGTCACTTAATTACCTTCGGCATCTCCTTCGATTATATTATTGGCGTTTCGGCCATAAGCATTCTTCTTGATCATGATATGGAATCTATAACACAGCCGCCCGCGCCCTCTTTGTCGATCAAAGAACTGCGTGCTCGGTGCCAATCCACAGCGCCCGCACCTGAACGCGAAACCTTTACGGGAAAACGTGCGCGTTTCTTTTCGATCTACTTCACGAAACTTTTTTTGTTGACATCCATCACGCCGAATCAGATCACAGCTATTTCCGTCATGGTGTTTTTTATAGGGGTTGGGTTATTCCTCACGCTTGATCGAACCTGGTCCATCGTAGGAGCGCTCCTCGTCTTTTTTGCAACGGTACTTGATGGTTGCGATGGCGAGGTCGCGCGATTCCGTGAGACGAGAAGTCTTGTGGGCGGCGTGTACGCAGAGCCGGTGAGCCATGATTTTCAATACGGTTTCATGTTTTTGCCGCTCGGACTTGCGGCGACGTGGATGACCGGAAGCGAGTGGTTTATGGTGGCGGGATTTCTTGCGTCCGTCTCAAAACTCGTGACGCGCTTGTTGGAAACGCGCTTTTGGGCGCTCTCTCAACCAACGCCGCTTACGCCGGAACAACGACAAGAACTGCGCCAGAAGTTTTTAGCGCGACCTTCGTATCTGCGGTTTGCGTCCTGGTTAAAGAGAAATATCTTTTCTTCTAATGGCATGATCCTTCCGTTGCTCGTGGTCGCGATCGGTGAGTGGTTGCCTTGGTACGTGGCGTTTTACGGTGCGAGCTACACGGGGTTTCTGGCGCTGACGTTTTTCCGTCAGCTACGTCGTTTGCAGACGCTTCGCGTGGAAACTGCTGCTCCTCCTGTGGCAGGGTCTGCGGATTAGGAGAGGCGAAAATCTATCGCGCTCTTGATCACAAGACGTTGTTCGCTTGCATCCAATGCTTTGTGAAGCTCATGAAACGGGTAGGTATGCTCCTTGGAGAGATAGAGCCACGGATCAAGTTTGCCGGCACGCAATGCTTCAACAACTTCTTCATGCGTGGTCCCTTCTTCGTATTCGTTGCCATTAAAATACATGAAAGCTCCTGGTGCCTTTGTCGCGTGTAAATCGTAGGCGAGAAAGTGATCGAGGCCGTAGACGGCCACTTTCCCATGCGGTTTGAGGCGAGGAAGTATGGCGTTCAATCCGTCGCTTTTGCCAATGGCGTCGATCATGACATCGAAACGTTCGTGGGTATGGAGTGAGGCAAGGGCGTCTGTATCTCGATAGGAAATAAAATGCGTTGCACCGGCTTGTTGAAAAGAAGAGGCGCGTTGAGGACTACCAATAACAGACGGCACAAGGCCAAGGTTACGCGCGTGTTCGACAAAGGCCAGAGCATTTGCTCCAGAGCCAATGATGAGGATGCGTTCGCCAGCGTGTACGCCCATACGTCGCAAGAAGGAAAGCGTCTCTCGCCACGTGATCACCATGGTTGCCGCAAGAGGGTCTATATCAGGAGGAAGTACCTGGTGGATCATGTGTGGTCTCCATGTGGATTCCGGAACACCGTGGTCACGAAGCGCCTGCCAATCCGTGACAATGCCACGTTCCGCAAAAGAGCCCCAGCCCGGTTTGACGCGGATGTTGCTTTCCGATGGAAGAGTATTCACGACACGCGTCACGAGGTCACCGACCTTGAACTGCCGCACGTGTGTACCAACAGCAAGGACGCGGCCAATACCTTCATGCCCGAGGATCGTGGGAAAGGGGACTTCAAAATACGGATCACCTTTGATCGCATGGTGGTCCGTGCCGTTGCATATCGAGGCACAGAGGAGCTCGCAGAGCGCATCGTATTCGCCCATAACTGGCTCTGAAACCTCTTGGATATGCAAAATTTGCGGGGATTGAATAATGGCGGCCTTCATGGTACGGTCTCGAAAGATTTGCTCTAGAAATGCATCATAAGGCGGTCTTCTGATGCGTGTCAACTATGAAAAAAGCGATGGCAGTTCGCACGGCGGTTATACTTGCAGGCGGTCCCGGAAAGAGGCTCGAGTGTTTTGATACGATCAAGCCCTTGATTAAGGTCGGAGGCAAGCCTTTGATTGTCTGGACCATAGAGCGTTTACAGGAGGCGGGAATTTTAGATATTAAAATCGTCGTTAATCCGGGAGATACGCTTGTTCAGCGTGCACTTCTTGGAGATGCGCGTATCCATGCGACCGTTGAATATATTGATCAACCTATTACGCGCCCCACGATGCTCGGGTCTGTTTTGGCACTCGAGGGCAAGATCCAGGGCCCATTCTTGTTGACCGTGTGTGATGTGTTGAGTGCACGCAACACCTATACTCTTTTTCAAAAAGTTGGATCGCGGGAGATGATTTCTATTGGCGTGAGCATGGAACAGGCGGCCTATACTCTTTCAGGCGCAACGATCTTCGCTCAATGCCAGAAGGGACGTGTCCTACAGATGGGTGCGCATATTCCGGAAGCAAATGCCATGGAGATGGGGATCTATGCTTTTGGGGAAGGTGCGCTGTCCTTGTTCGTGAAGAAAGCAAAGCGACTTCCGCCGCAAGCGTCTTTTGAGGAGGCTTTGGCGTGCTACGCGAAACAGATGCCCCTCGTTGCTGTCGCATGTCCGGGCACTTGGTTTGATATCAATACACCATCTGTCTTGATTCGTGCGGAGCTATTTTTGCAACAAGGTGACTCTCGTGCGGCAAAAAAACAATCTGTGAAACGTCTGGCGCGTTTGTCTGCGCCCATTTCCTTTCGTTTTCAAAAATTGTTGGCTTTCGATGTATTTGTGAAACGTGGTCTTTTGAAGAATATCGGTCGTTATGAAGTGATTCCACCGGAATCGTATTATGCCCCCCATCATTTGATCGTGGATAAAAATATTGATGCCCTTTACGGGAAGTCTTTGCACAAACAGCTATTGGCACTTGGCTATCACGTGAACAAGATTGTGGTGGATCCTGGCGAATGGACAAAGAGTGCAGATGTTTATCTACGACTCGCGCAACAAATCCTCGCGGATGGTATTGATAAAAAATCGATTATTATTTCTTTGGGGGGTGGCGTGATCAAGGATCTCGCGGGTTTTTTGGCGGCCACGTTGTATCGCGGCATTGGGTCTATCCATATTCCGACGACAGTGCTTTCTCAGTGTGATGCGGCTATTGCATTGAAACAGGGTGTGAATGGCGAAGGAGGGAAAAATCTGATTGGAAGTTTTTACGCGCCTCTCAAAGTATTGGTTGATCCAGATGTGCTCACGACACTGGATGCGCGATACGTAAGTGACGGGCTGGCAGAGATTCTCAAACAAGCGTTTGCACAGGATGCAAAGCTCTACCAGACGTTCGTTTCCTATCGTGGTCCATTGAAACACATTCCTTTCCTAGAGAAGGTGATTCGTTGGAGCATTCGTTTGAAGATTGCCTCGATTCAAAAAGATTATTACGAAGACCATGTGGCGCTCGTCTATCAATACGGGCATGAGATTGGTCATGCGATTGAGTTTCTTTCGGGCTATCAACTTGGCCATGGCGAGTCCGTAGCGATCGGTATGCGCGTGTCTGCGGAACTCTCGCGTTTGATGGGGATTGCCGATGACGCGGTAGTGCAGAAGCATATCGATTTGATGAAGAAGTACCGTTTGCCCGTAGAGGTTCCTGTTTCCATCCGTGCGGAGGATGTGATGAACATGTTGAAAAGTAATAAAAAGTTTCACAGTGGCGAAGCGCACTTTGTTCTCGTTAAAGCGATTGGCTCTCTCTGGAATCAGCGAGGCCGGTATACGGCAACGTGTAGCGATGTCTTGGTGAAGAAGGCAATACAGTTGAGCTATGCGCCAGGATCCTAATCAGACAATCGCCCAAGCCATTGCTCTGCGCTACGGTGTTGTCGTGCATGATATTTCGCGCATTTCTCGAGGAGTCATCAATCAAAATTATCGCGTGCGTACAGATAAAGGAATGTTTTTATGGAAGGTGTATTCGTTGCGTACGCCAAAGCAGGTGACCTACGAGCTGGCCATTCTTCGGACGCTCCGTGCGAAGAATTTCCACTGTCCGGAAGTCGTGCAGGATCTTCAGGGTCATGCGCAGGGTGTGTGGGACGATCGTCCGTGCGTTTTGCTCCATTATATTCCTGGAAAACCTTTAGCGTATGCTACAGCTGTACAGCTGAATCGGATGGGTCAATTCCTCGGTGCCATGCATACAACACTGCAGGGGGTGACGCTTCCTCGTGTGGCGCGGGATCGTTGGGAGTATGCGGAGGTGCGGCGTATGCTGTTTGAGCATGGTGAGGAGATTGTTCGCAAGGGGTTCCCCGGGGGAGAGGCAGTGGTGGCATTCATGCAATCAGAGTTTGCGAAGTTACCTTCACAGAAGCAGCTCCCATGTGGCGTGACGCATCAGGATGTGAAGCCGGAAAATGTGATCGTTGATGCAAAAGGGAAACTACATTATTTAGATTTTGATAATGCCTATGAGGGCGTACTTTTGAATGATGTTGCGACAACGATTATTTGGACCTGCTTTCCAAAAGGCAAACTGGACGTGGCACTCCTGCGTGCAATTGTGCGCGGATATGAACGATCTCGGCTCCTCACGGAAGAAGAACGCGCCGCATTCGAGACAACGCTCAAGTTCCGTTTGCTACGTGAGGCCTTTGCGTGGCCTTATCGTTTCTCTCCAGAAGATGCTATGAAGAATCATACGCAATTTATCAAGGCCTATCGCGATCTTTGTCATTATTCCGTGATACAAAAACGTCTATGGAAATAACCGGCTTTATTCTTGCCGCAGGCATGGGCACGCGTTTGGGCGAGCTCACACGCGAAATGCCTAAGTCTCTTCTTGATGTGCATGGCAAACCCATGATCGCGTATGGATTACAGTTTCTTGCGGATCTCGGCGTCACGCAACGCTGTGTGATCGGAGGATTTCAGTTTCCGCTCATGGCAGAAACAGCTCGCGCGCTCGATGCAGGAACAAAGACCGTCGAAAACACAGAATACAAAAAGGGGAGTGCCACGACCTTGCGATATGGGCTCGACCATCTCGCGCCGGGCGCGGGATTTGTTGTAATGACGGCAGACCATCTTTTTCGCAAAGACATACCATTGCTTGCACGGGAACAATTTAGTGACACGCTCATGATCTTTACGGATCGTGATCGTGTATTGACGAACGATGATATGAAGGTGGAGCTTGATGCGGGAAAACATCATGTTGTACGTATGTCGAAAACGTTGGAGACGTTTGATTGCGGCTACGTGGGTTTTTCCTTTTGCCCCGCGTCCCTCGTTGAAACAGTACGTTCTGCGATTCCTCAGGCAATCGCGACGTTTGGAGAAAACGCGAATGTCGAGCATGTGTGGCAATGGCTCGCGGACCACGGTCATGCGATTACTACAGGCGACATCAGCGGTTCAAAATGGGTCGAGGTGGATATGCCGGACGAGCTCGATCGTGCGCGTGTCGAAGTGGATGCTCACGCTGATCTTTATCGTACGATCGTATGAGCAAGCCTTGTGCATTGTGTGGTTCAACGGAGCGCGACATCGTCTGCGAGCGTGCGGCATTGAAGCGGGGAGAAACGCGTGCGGTGACGAACGTGTTGTGTCGAGCGTGTGGATTTATTTTTAATGATCCAGAACCGAGCGAGGCAGACTTAACCCAGTATTATCAGGGAGAATTCGCCGCGGATAAGACCACATCCTCTTATGAGGGGATTGTCGAGCGTCTTCAGGTGAAGATGCAGGATCCTACGCGCAAAGAGTTGAAGGTTGTAGAGTTTCTCGCGCCTTATTTGAAAGAGGGAGTATCTGTTGTAGATATTGGTTGTAGCACGGGTTCTCTGCTTGCGGATCTGCGTCGGCGGTATGCCGTGGACGCGACAGGCGTGGAGCCGGATGCAACGTATGTACGCGTGGCACACGAACACTTGGCGATTCCGCAAGTACATCAGCAGTTTCTGGATGGATTTTCTGCGGGGAACACCCGTGTCTATGACGTAGTCATCTTGCGTCATGTGCTTGAGCATCTGTCTGATCCCAACAAGCGTATTGAACAGCTCAAAACGATGCTTGCTCCGCAGGGCGTGTTGTATCTCGCGTTTCCTAATGCCGTACGTTTGACGCCCTCTCGTGCACTCTCGCATTGTTTGGAGTTTGGCCATCTCTCGACGTTTTCTCCATGGACCATTCATCATTTTCTCCAGCGCCACGGCATGAAAATAGTGCGATGGAGTTTTGACCCGTCTCTGCAACTGCAGATTGTGGCAACGCGTATTGAAACGCCGATTGAGCCTGTCCCATACGCAGAGTTGCGGGAAGGCTCTGATCCGGCACAACTCTTGCGACGGTTACGCGCACACGGTCGTCGGCATTTTTTCTTTCGTGTGTTGCGTAAACTGAAGAATATTTTTGGATAAAAAATAGACTCCTTTCGCAGGAATCTAGGCGCGCATCCGCTCGAGATAGGACGCGTGAGGCTTGGTGAACTCGAGCAAGGTGCGGTGCGCCTCCGGACGGGCGCACACGATGTCGAACCGGAGCTGACGGGCCGAGCTCCGCATGTAGGATGCGAGGTCCTTTTTGACCTCGTCCCAGATGTGCGGGAAGCACGGCGTGCCGTCCCAGCGCGTGATCACGGCGCCGGTTTTCTCCGCCATGAGCACGATGGGCGCAATGTCCCAGAGCGCGAGCCCCGGGTGCACGACCCCGTCCAGCCGGCCTTCGAGCACCATGAGGCAGGTGCCGATGATTCCGCCCAGGGTAACTGCGCCAGCGGGCGAGAGCTTCCAGAGCTGGGAAGCTAGCTCTGCACCGTTCGGAAGCCAGTCAAACACCTCGTAGCCGATGCACCGCTTTTCCGGCGGCGCTTCGGGGAGGGGGATGAGCGGCTTATGACCCACGAGCACATGCGGCAGAGCCTCGTGCGTGCTGTAGAGCTTTCCGTTCATGCAGATCGCCGCGGCAACGGGCACGCCACGGTAGTGGATCGCGATGCTCACAGCCCACGGATCAAGTCCGCGGCTGAAGTTCCGGGTCCCGTCGATCGGGTCGATGACCCAAGCGAAGCCCGAGTCGCCGTAGTTGTTCTCCTCGCCCTCCTCACCAATGATCCCGTCAGCCGGGAACACGGATCGGATCTTGAGGGTGATCAGCTTCTCGACTGCCTGGTCAGCGCCCGTGACGAGCGTGGCGTATTCGCCGAAGTTGGCCTTTACCAGGCTCTGGCAGTTCTGTTGGCCGTTGCGCGCGATGTCGAACCCCTGGCGCGCCAGCTCCCTTGCCAGACGCAGACGTAGACGGATCTGGGTTCCTCTTTCGGTCTTCATGGCCTCTCCTCTACAGGATGCCTGCGCGCTTGGCCGCGCGGTAGGCGGTCATGGCGTGGGCGTTGCGGCCCGTGCGCACGTGGAGCGTGACGCCCGGCCGGTTGGGGTGTGGCATGGTGCCGCGCCAGTACAGATCCTCCAGTTCTTCGTAGTCGAAGAACAGGGGACGATCCATGACCTCGCCGAACTGCGGCCGCGGCTCTCCGGCAACGCCCAGGTGCACGGCGAACGTGCGGATGGGCGTGCCGTTGGTCGAGGGGTCCACAATGAAGGGACTCCCATGGTCCGTGTCACCGAAGTCCGGCTCGAGGGGGATGGGCGCGCCCACGATTTGGTGCCCCGCCTCTTCTAGCGTCTGGAGCTTGACCGCGTCCTCCCAGGCCTTGGCGCCCGTGAGCCCGCCGCCCGGAAACTCGAGCTCCCAGCGCTGGGACGGGTGCCGATCTGCCGGGATGAGCGCCAGCCGCCCGTCCGGACCGATCGCCACGATGATCACGCTCTTGCCGTGGACGCCGTTCTTCCACAGCACGCGGCTCCAGGTCCGGAACGTTCCGGGGTCCTTGGGCTTGGGGCCGGGGACGAAGATGACGTCCATGACGAGCCAGGCCACGGGGGAGATCGAACGGATCCCCACGCGGGCGTCCTCGGGGTTGAGGCCGAGCTTGCGGTACTTCTCCATGTCCTGCGCCTCGACCTGTTGGATGAGGTCAGGGTCAGTCGCGATCCAGGTCTCCCGCTCCTCGTCAACGGGCTTCTTGCGACAGGCCTCGGGCAGGGTCTCGAGAAACGCCAGGTAATTGCTGATGTGCAACGGAATCGCCATGGAAACCTCCGTGGCGAGTACTTTACGCCTTTTATTTGTTCTGTCAATCCTCGTCGTGAAGCGACTTGGTTTGACGCGGCGTGTCTTTTTCGTGATACTTTGCATGAAAAGCGTCCTCAGGACGTTCATCGAACTTATGTCTGAACATGCCTCACGAGAGGAAGAGTGCCTGGTGTGCGGGTCTTCTACCGTATTGCCTATTGATCAGCGAACCAGCTGTGGGCACATGATTCGCAATGTCCAATGCCAATCCTGCGGGTTTATCTTTATTTCGCCATGTGCTTCTGCGGAAGCGTATGCGAAATTCTATGCTTCGGGTTTTTCAACGGAATACAATCAACAAACAGCTGTGCCTTCGCAGGCACTGGTTCAGCAAGCACAACCAAAAACAGAACGACTCTTAACCTTCATTGCTCCACATCTTCGACCGAACATGCGCGTGTTGGAAATCGGTTGTGGTTTTGGGAACGTGCTTGCCGCATTGCGTGACCGTTTTCAGGCAGAGACGGTCGGCATTGAGCCTGATCCGCAAGGCGCGCCAGTCGCAAAAGAGGTGTTTGGACTGGATGTGCAGACAAGGACGTTTGAGGATTTTCTTGCGTCATGGGACGGCAAATCGTTTGATGCGATTATCATGCATCACGTACTCGAGCATTTTCTTGATCCGAACGTGGTCGGCACAGCGCTGACTCGTTTGCTTGCACCAGGTGGTTTTGTGTATATCGGTGTGCCAAATGGAGCTTGGCCCGCCTATCCGCGCTCGATCTTTTTCCGCTTTCCGCACACGCTGACGTTTACGCCGTACTCGCTCGCATATTTGTTATGGCGTCATGACTTGAAGGTTGTGAAGCAGGATCATTGGTCCAAGCCGCTCGCGTTTGTGGCTGTGCATCGCGCGGATGAGCGGCCGTCGATTGCTTGGCTGGGTCTTTGTCGAGCAAGTTTGCCACCCGCATGCGGAAGGCGACGCCTGAGTTGTGCAAATGCCTATCATGTGGCACGGTTAGCTTTACGAAAAGGCAAGGCGATGATTCCCATGTCTCTGAAGCAGAGATGGAAGGGATGGCGGAAAGCAAAATAAAGCATTCTCATGTATGAAGACTATTTTTCTTTGTATCAGTCGCGGTCTAGTCTGTCGTAATATTTTACGTACAGGTGTTTTGGAACAGCTCCTTGCGCACGAAGATCTTCGTGTGGTGCTCTTCCTGCCAAAACATCGCGATGGCATTCCACAGCATCTCCGCGAGGAGTTCGCCCATCCGCGCGTGACGATCGAAGAAATAGAAGAGATGCAATACGGTATCTTTGCCCGGAAAATTTGGATTCCGCTCGTGGACAATTTTGTGTATACGACGTCTACGGATCTGTTGGCAAAGATAGGTAGCGCCAAAGTTAAGCCTGTTGCGCAATGGTGGTACCCGATCCATCGGCGACTGTTTGCGATGCTTTCAAGACCCACATGGCTGAAGCGTGTAGCGCGTAAGATGGAACGGTGGCTGTTCCATGTACATGTATTTGACAATATCTTTCAGAAGTATCAGCCGAGCGCTGTTTTTGTGGGGGCGTATCTTTCAAAGGCAGATGTGGGCATGTTGAAGGCCGCGCAACAGCGCGGGATTCCTACCTGCGGAATGCAAAAAGGTTGGGACAATCTGGAACGTGTGCTGATTCGTACGGTACCGGACGTGTTTTTATGCCAGAACAAACTCATGCAGGAAACGGCCGCGCGCATCCAGGCTATTCCACAAACCACATCACGTGTCATCGGGTTTCCCCAGTTTGATGTGTATCACGACACAAGCAAGCTCATGACGCGTGAAGAGCTATATCAATACTTTGGGATTCCTTTGGATCATCATTTTATTTTGTTTGGTTCCGAAGGTCTTTGGACGCCGAATGATGATCGTATTATTGATGCGCTGTTGGATATGCGAGCCAAGGGGGAGATGCCGTTTCCTTTTACGGTTGTTGCGCGTCCGCATTTTAGCGACGTGCACAAAAAGCGCTATGACCGGTTTCGTGGACGTGAAGGTGTGGTTGTGGATGATACGTATCGTTGGGGTTCCTATTTCCCAGATACGTGGGACCCGACACGCGAAGATCTGCGCCGATTTGCCTCGGAGCTTTTGCATGCGAGTGCCATGCTTTGTATTGCCTCCACGCTTGCGCTTGATATGGCCTGCTTTGACCGTCCAGTGATTGGGATTGCTTTTGACGGCTACATTGAACCCAACGGCAATGATGCAACCGCGCGTTTGTATACCATGTCGCATTACCAACCTGTCGCGCAATCAGGTGGTGTAGACCTCGTGCATTCGCGCGAGGAACTGCGTCAGGCGCTCTTGCGAGCTGTGGAGCATCCAGAGGTGCGCGCAGAAGGGCGTGCACGACTGCGCGAGACCATGTGTGGACCATTGGATGGTCGCTCGGCAGAACGCGTCGCAGATGTTATTCTCTCCCTCTCATGAACTCCCACGCCTGTCCTCTCTGCGCCTCAGAAGACGCAACAACCGTTGCAACGGTTGCGGATTATGCGGTGCCCTGCAAAAACGTGATCTGTCAGCGTTGTGGATTTGTGTTTCAGGATCCGACTCCCACAGAGGAGGAGCTCGCGGCCTATTATCAACATACCTTTATTCAGGGACGTCATCAGGTCTTGTCACTGGATCAGGCACGGGAACGCGCTCAACAAAAGGGGAGCGAGAAAAAATATCCGGTGGATGGATTGCGTGACGGCTTGTCTGCATCTTCTCGTGTGTTGGAAATCGGATGTGGCTATGGCTTTCTTTTGCGTGCGTTGCGAGAAGTAACAGGCTGTTCTGTCGAAGGCGTAGAACCTTCAGCCATGTCAGGTGCGTTTGCAGAAGCGGAGTATCATATCCCAGTCTTTCATGGGACAGCTGAATCTTATCTGGCGACGCCTGCAGAAAAGAAATATGATTTAATTATTCTGCATCATGTGTTAGAGCACATGCGTCATCCCGTGGAAATTCTGCGTGCTGTGCGGGATCGTCTTATGACCGGGGGTCGTCTCTTCATTGCGGTACCAGATGTGACACATCTGCAAGAACCGCCGGAAAGTTTTTTTCAGGTTCCTCATTTTACGAGCTTTTCTCCGTGGACCTTGCACCTCGCTCTTTCTGCGGCAGGCTGGAAAATCTTGCGTCTCCAACGAAAACTACGTCCACCGAAAAATGGTATGGAGGTGATGGCTGTTGCTCAGGAAGACGCACGACCACCGCTTGCGCACACGCAACTACTGAAGGGAAATGATCCGGCAAGCGTACAGGCCTACCTCGCGCGTGTGCGACGGATGTATCACGTGATGCGTTACGCGAAACGTCTTGTCTTACGTGTGTTGCCTGCATCTCGTGTTGAGTCATTCAGCCTTGGGTTGAGGAGAGCGGTGCGGCGTGTACGTGATCGTGTATCATAATATTTTTCTATGTCACATCTTGCTATCATGGGGACGGGAATGGTAGGTGGCGCGCTCTATCGTTATTTTCAGGCGCAAGGAAAAGAGGCAGGGCAATACGATCCACCAAAAGGACTCGTGGATACAGGTGTCCTTGCAGTTGCGGACGTGATTTTCATCGCCGTGCCCACGCCGTTTTATCTGGATGGCTCTGGATTTGATGAGACGTTTTTGCGTGCCGCTATGGATGTGATTCCTGGACAAAAAACTGTGGTATTCAAATCTACGATTCTTCCTGGTACGACCGATCGTTTTCAAGAGCTGTATCCGCAACATCGTATCTTGTTTAATCCAGAGTTTTTGACAGAGAAGACCGCGGATTATGACATGCTGAACCCCAATCGCCAGATCGTGGGGTATACGGCACAAAGCCAAGGAGATGCGCAGATGGTGTTAGATCTGTTGCCCAAGGCGCCTTTTGAAAAGGCCATGCCCGCGAAGGCGGCGGAGATGGTGAAGTATTTTGGAAATGCGTTTTACGCATTGAAAGTCGCGTATGCGAATCAGATGTTTGATTTGTGCGAGAAGATCGGTGTGGCGTATGACGACGTCAAAGAATGCGCCATCGCAGAGCCCATGATGGTAGGGGATCGGAAGAATACGCATCTCGAAATCTTTCACAAAGGCTATCGTGGCTATGGGGGGAAGTGTTTACCGAAGGATACGCGCTCCATTATCCAACTCGCAGAACGCGCAGGTGTTGATCTTGCTTTGTTGAAGGCCGCGGAATCGTATAATAATGCTTTAGCAGAGACGCAGGGATTGAATATCAAGTGGGAGGAAGGATCACCGAAGAAAGGATAGGAAGTATTTCGGGATTTGCCAGCGTCGTCATGTCGCTGGCCGTCTTTCCTTCCACGAGATTTCGTAAGACTCTCCGTAAGATTTTTCCGCTTCTCGTCTTCGGAAGGTCAGGTACAAGAAAAAGACGCTTGGGTCGCGCGATGGGGCCTATGGTCGCAGAGATGTGGGCTTGGATGTTTTCGATGGTCGTCGTGTCTGCAACGGTTGCGGTCGCGAGGACCACGAATCCCACGAGATGCTGGCCACTGATAGGGTCAGGTGCGCCAATCACAGCCGCTTCCGTTACGCCGGGAAATCGCGTAAGTGCAGATTCGATTTCTGCGGTACTTAAATTATGTCCAGCCACGATGATCACGTCGTCCGTACGCCCAAGCATCCAGTGGTCACCGTCGTTGTCCACGCGACACCGGTCATGCGTGCAGTAGGCGTTCGGGAGTTGAGAGAAGCATGTTTCGAGGAACCTTTCCTCGTCTCGCCAAATGCCGCGGAGTATGGACGGCCAGGGTTGGTCGATGAAGAGCGTGTCGTCTTTCAAGATGACAGAAACGCCCGGCAGGGGTTTGCCTACGCTTCCGGGTTTTTGTGGTTGCGTCTTGTCGGGTGCGAGCAGGATCATGCCGGTTTCGGTCTGCCACCAGGTATCCATGATGGCACAGCGACCACCGCCAATAATATGATAATACCACTCCCATGCCTCTGGATTGAGCGGCTCACCCACACTTCCAAGCAGGCGTAGGGTCGAAAGGTTGTGGTTATGCGGAAGTGCGTCGCCGTGTCGCATGAACGCGCGGATCGCGGTCGGCGCGGTGTAGAGGATGGTCACACCGTACTTGGCGCAGATTTCCCAGATGCGGTCGGGTTTGGGCCAGTCCAGAGCGCCTTCATAGAGCAGTATAGTGGCTCCTAGGGCGAGAGGACCGTATACGACGTACGAATGCCCTGTAATCCATCCCACGTCCGCTGTGCACCAATATACGTCGTTTTTCTGTGGCTGAAACACGTGGTTGAACGAGGAGACCGCGCCCACGAGATAGCCGCCGGTGCTGTGCACAATGCCTTTGGGCTTGCCTGTTGTGCCAGACGTGTGGAGCACAAAGAGCGTGTCCTCGGCGTTCATGGGTTCTGGATCTACCGTCTTGACGGTCGCGGGCACCGCGCCCCACCAGTGATCACGACCATCTTGCATGGGCGTCTCGTTCATGCGAACGCGTGGCACCACGATGACCGCTGTGACAGACGGACATTCCGCGAGCGCACGGTCGACATTTTTTTTGAGAGGGATGACATTCCCGCGATAATAGGAACTGTCGCATGTGACGACGACCTTGCTCTCCATGTCTTGGATACGTTTCGCAAGCGACTCCACACCAAACCCTCCAAACACCACATTATGAATGGCGCCGATGCGTGCGCACGCGAGCATGGCCACGACTGCCTCGGGGACAAGTCCCATGTAGATGGTTACGCGATCACCTTTGCGCACGCCAAGAGAGACAAGTTGTTGTGCGCATGTCTGTACGAGGGCAAATAATTCTTTATAGGTGATGTGTCGCGTGGTCGTGTCTTCCGCTTCCCAGATGATGGCAATTTTTTCTGCACGACCGTCCGTCACATGGCGATCAACGCAGTTTACGCAAGCATTGAGTTGGCCGTCCTCAAACCAGCGCGTATGCGGCATGTCGCCTTGTGACAGGATGGTCCAAGGGTGTTGCCAATCTAAAAGAGCACTTTGTTGTGCCCAATATTCTTGGGTTTGCTGGTCAAGTGGTTGCATGAAGCAAGCTTATGTTCCTTGCCGACGCAACACAATGCCAATGGTCTTCAGCAAAATCGCGACGTCCAATAGGGGCGAGCGATGGCGAATATAATACAAGTCGTATTGTAATTTGGTGAGATTATCGTCCAGACTAGAAGTAGGTGTGAGAAATTGTACTTGTGCCCATCCTGTTAATCCGGGTCGTGTGAGGTGACGGAGCGCGTAATGCGGCATACGCGCAATAAGCGGCACCACAAATTCCGGGCGTTCTGGTCTGGGGCCGATGAGGGAAAGGTCACCGCGTAATACATTCCAGATTTGTGGGAGTTCATCAATACGGAGTTGTCGAATGATTCTGCCGACCGTGAACAGGCGAGGGTCTGTTTTGGCATCTGCCGTAAATTGCGGCCCGTATTTTTCCGCGTCCATGTGCATCGTCCGGAACTTCACAATTTTGATCAGGACACCATGTTTTCCCACGCGGGTCTGCGTGTAGAGCACAGGCCCTGGAGAGGAGAACTTGATCGCAAGGGCAATGAACGGATAGAGAAGGATGGTGAGCACGGCAAACGGAATCGCGAGAAAAATATCCATGATGCGTTTGGCAGTTTCGTACCAAGTTTTATCCGCTTCATTCAGGTGATATAAAAACCAGGATTGCGAAACATACGACAGCGGAATACGTCCAGTGGTCACTTCTTCAATTTCGGCGCGATCCAGAATGGTCACACGTGCGGCAATGGCACGATACAGCGCGTTTTCCAGTCCTGGATACGCATCGAGTTTAGCGCCACAGACAACGGTAGTTACGTGTTCTTCCTTGAGAAGGCGATCGAGATCTTCAAGACGCGTGCCCCAGCGAATGCCAAGATGAGGGTCAGGGGAACCAGACAAAGGAATAGCGGCCGCGAGATCAAGGCCCAGAGACGCGCTTCCTAAGAGTTTATGGAGAGAGGGCACTTCTTCTGCGGCGCCGATAAAAATCACGCGACCACGGGAAAAGCGTTTATCAATGGATTTGATGAAGAGGAGGCGCCAGAGATAGCCGAGAAGCAAGGAGAACGCAAAATAATAAAAGAGATTCGTGCGTGGTGCAATGCCGAAGAAGGGGAGGAGATAGAAAAAAGCGACAGCCACGGCGAGGTTGGCAATCATGCCCTCTAAATATGTACGGAGTAGTTTGAGCGGTTGATTGACCAGGCCTGTGTCGTAGAGTCCGGCAATATAAAAACCCATGAGCCAGAGGAGGACAACAATGGAGAATGGGATGAAGTGGTCGTGCCACGCATCTTGCACGTTTTGGCCATAGCGGATCCAGAGCACGGCAAATAAGGCGATTTCAAAGGTGAACGCATCGCCGAGCACAAGCAGTCCGCGTTTGAGGTTGTGGCTAAAAGAGATCATATTCGCGTGTTTTCATGCGTTACTGTATGCTTTGTTCGCCTCTTTTGTCCAGAGGAAACCCTGTTTTATGCAACAAAGTACTTTTTGGAAAAGGTTATTTTTTAGCGCTTTTCTGTGGGGAATGGCTCTTCCATGTCTTGCGGCTCCTGTACCGCCTTCTTTGCCAACCCTTGTTCCCGATGATCTTTTTTGGTCCCGTCAGTGGTATCTCCGTCAAATTCATGCTCCAGAAGCATGGGCAGTGACCACAGGCTCAAAAGAGATCATTGTGGCCATGATTGACGGGGGCGTGGACATGGATCATCAGGATCTCCGGGGAGCGTTTTGGACCAATGCCCGCGAGATGCCGAATGATGGTGTTGATAATGATCAGAACGGCTATGTGGATGATGTACACGGGTGGAATTACGTGACAGATAGTCCAAACGTCAAACCCGTATGGAAGGAGGAGCAGTACGAAGAAACATGGAGCCACGGGACCATGGTGGCTTCTTTGATTGCCGCAAAGGGGAATGATGGCCGTGGAATTGCAGGCGTGGCATGGAACGTACGATTGATGCCGCTTGTGATTCTTGGGGCAGAGGGAGAGGGCCAGGTAGATGATTTGGTGAAGGCTGTGCGTTATGCCACGAACCATGGGGCGCAGGTGATCAATATGAGTTTGGCGGGTGATACGTATAGCGAAGAGCTTGAGGAGATGATTCGTCGCGCGCAGGATGCAGGGGTAGTGATTGTGGCGGCAACGGGGAATAATGATGGGCTGGATGGTCTGGATCTGGATACGGACCTTTCTTATCCTGCGTGTTTTGATCGCGGGCCATATCGTCGGTTGATCGGCGTGGGTGGGACAGACACGCTTGATCAAAAAGCGCCGAGTGCAAATTACGGGACACGCTGTACGGATATTGTAGCACCCGGACAAGAGTTTTTTGCCGCACGCCCTTCGTATCCGCATGGGAATAAGGCGACGTCGACAGTGCCTGGCTATGTGGACGGGATGACGGGCACGAGCTTAGCGGCGCCCCTTGTCACGGGGGCGGTCGTGCTATTGAAAAGCGTGCATCCAGAGTGGACGGCTACGCAGATTCGCGAACGTCTCCTTCAAACAGCAGATGCGATTGAAGATAATCTGACATTTTTTCAGCGGAATAAGATGGGCGCAGGCCGCCTCAATATTGGCCGCGCGCTGACAATCGATCGGCCTGTGCTCGTGGCCGCGTCTGCACCAACATCCACCGCCATGACCGTGACGCCGCCCAAACAAGCAAAACGCGCCACCACGCGTAAGCGATCATAGGTTGCCCAGCTTTTTGCGAGAGTGGTATCATAGTTCACGAACTTTTTCTTTTTCCTCCCATGCCCCTTTTTTCTCCCGTAGACCGTAAAAACATCCTTGTGACAGGTGGCGCTGGTTTTATTGGATCGCATCTTTGCGATGCACTCATCAAAACGGCCAATGTCATTTGCGTGGACAACTTTTCCACGGGGACTGTTGCGAATATTGATCATCTCCTCCAGCACCCGCAGTTCGAGCTAATCAATCATGACCTCACAGAACCACTGGACCTGGCGACTTTTTCTGAGCTCGCACGGTTTCATGTGCCTATTCAGGGTATTCAGGAGATCTATCATCTCGCCTGCCCAATCTCGCGACGACATTTTGAGGAGTTTCGCGTGGCAACTGCTTTGACAAACTCTGTGGGCATGAAGCATGTCTTAGATCTTGCCGTGGCAAATAAAGCGAAGGTGCTCTATGCGTCTTCTTCTGTGCTCTATGGGGCGCGTCGTCCAGATCGAGATGCTGTTTCAGAGACAGATCCCTGCAATATCGACCATCTCACGCCACACGGAGCCTACGATGAGGGGAAGCGTTTTAGTGAGGCTATCGCGTGCACGTATGGAGATGTGTACGGGCTTGATGTGAAGATTGCGCGTATCTTTCGCACCTATGGGCCACGGATGAAGGTCTATGATGGCAATTTGCTTCCGGACATGGTGAATGCGGCCTTAGAAGGAAAAGATATTGAATTGAATACAACCGATGATCGGCGGATCTCCTTGTGTTATGTTTCCGATGTGGTGGACTGCTTGATGAAGCTCATGCAGTCGCCTATTGATGTGACAGTGCTCAATGTGGGGTCTGCACAGGATTATCTGTTGTCTGCGGTTGCAGAAAAGATTATTCGGTTGACAGAGACGCCTTCACGTGTGCGCTTTGAGCCAACCAACCAGCCACTGTTTGAGGCGCCGCTCCCAGATATTGATAAAGCACGTCAGATCCTTCATTGGCTCCCGCTTGTTCGTTTGGAAGATGGTCTGCGCCACATGATCGATGATGCTCGTTCTCAACGCCAACGCATAACCTCCTTTTCCTCCTAATCCTATGCCAGACAATGTCGTGTTTGAACGCAAAAATATTCTTGTGACAGGCGGTGCGGGTTTTATAGGGTCACATCTGTGTGAAGAGCTCTTAAAAGAGGGGCGCGTGGTGTGTTTGGACAACTTCGCTACGGGTCAGGAATCCAATATCGATCATCTGCTGAAGAACGCGGATTTTGAGTTTATCCGGCATGATATCAACACCCCATTTGATGCCGAGAATTTTCCGGAGCTTGCTCGCTTTAAAATTAAGTTTCAAGGATTCCAGGAGATCTATCATCTTGCTTGTCCGACCAGTCCGAAAAAATTTGAACAGTTCAAAATGCAGACGCTGTACGCGAATTCCATTGGTATGAAAAACGTGTTGGATCTCGCGGTGCAATACAAGGCGCGCGTGGTACATGCTTCGACGTGCGTGGTGTATGGAAATCGTCCAGCAGATAATCATGGGTTTAAGGAAGAGGAGATCGGGTGTGGGGATACGATGTCTGCGCGTTCGTGCTATGACGAGGGCAAGCGTTTTGCGGAGTCTGTTTGTGCAACCTACCGTCAAGTCCATAATGTAGATGTCCGTATCGCACGCATCTTCCGTACCTATGGGCCACGTATGCCTATTTTTGATGGGCAGATGATTCCGGATTTTATTACCAATGCCATGGAGGGAAAGGACCTAGAAATCTTTGGGGATGAAACCTTCCACACCTCGTTGATCTATGTGAAAGACGTGGTGGATGGCATGATCAAGCAGATGAAGCTCCCTGCCGACGTGGGGCCCATTAATTTTGGGAGTGATGTGGACATGCCGCTTATCGAGGTCGCGCAACGTATTATTGAAATGACGAAATCCTCTTCCAAGGTTGTGTTTAAGCCGGCTCTGCTCTTCATGACACAGCTTGGACTTCCGGATATGACAAAAGGCAAGGAAAAACTAGGGTGGCTTCCTATTGTCACATTGGACACGGGGTTACAGCAGACCATTGATTTTACGATGGCGCATAAACAGCTCCTAGGCTTTCGATCCTTGGGGTAGACGCTCCCTGCATGCGAATAATGCCCCTGGCTTGCTTGCTCGGGGCTTTTAGGGTTAACGTACGGGCATGAAGGTTGTGGCTGTGATGCCTGCGTTTCACGAGGCCCCGCGTATCCAGGCGGCTATTCTTGGCGTACGTCAGCATATTCCCTTGATTGTGGTTGTGGATGATGGATCCTTGGATGGAACCGCAGACCGTGCTCGAGAAGTCGGCGCTTTGGTGTTACGCCACCCGATCAATCGAGGACAGGGAGCCGCGCTCAAAACAGGGACCCAGGCGGCACTCTTGCTGGGAGCGGATATTGTGGTGCATGTGGATGCGGATGGTCAGCACGATCCATCTGGATTACCTGGCCTGGTCGCGCCGCTCTTGTCTGGTGAGGCGGATGTTGTGTTCGGGTCGCGCTATTTAGGCGTTGAGCCACAAGGCATGCCTTTGTCTCGTCGCATGTTGCATCGAGGGATCCGTTTGTTCAATGCATTTGCTCTCGGTATTCCCCATCGTGTGACAGATCCGCAAACAGGCTTACGAGCGTTTCATGTGCGTGCATGGCCGTGCATGGACTTTTCGCAAGATATGATGGCGCATGCTTCAGAGATTTTGCGATTAGTCACCACCTCTTCTTTACGATGGCGCGAGGTGCCGGCGCTTGTGCATTATTCCACGGAAACCCTGGATCGTGTCCAAGGGCAGAAGGCGTGGAATGCGTTTCATATTGTGTGGGAATTATTTTTGGGGAGATTTCGGCGCTAGTCTATGATTATTCAATTTCTTTTAACCGCGGTATTTCTACTCACATTGTTTGTGACCTGGCGCCGCGCACGTCAACAAGCGATTCGTCGTTGGGAGGCGATCGTCTGGAGCGCGTTTTGGTTGGGCGCAACCGCACTTGTGTGGCGTCCGACGTTTTCGACCGTGATTGCGAACTTGGTGGGGATTGGTCGCGGATCGGATTTAATATTTTATCTTTCTATTGTATTATTGTTCGTGTTGGTGTTTCGTCAGTTTGTGGCCATGGATCGGATGGAGCGGCACATCACCTC
>JBAYJC010000003.1:0-146910 GCA_041665285.1 Patescibacteria group bacterium
CGAACCAGGAACCGGGTGTGTATAAGACACCTGCTCTACCATTGAGCTACGCGCGCAAGAACACGCATACGATACGGGTTTGTGGCGATGGCGTCAAAACAGCTGAAGGATGAGTAAAGGAGGGGCTTGCTGTTGACGTTTGGCGCGTATCATGGTCTTGTACCGGTTCCTGACGTCTTCTTGAGCGCTTTTTGCTATAATCCCCCTATGCCTACCTGGATCATCTCCTCTGCAGACGCCAATACCCGCTTGGACATGTTCCTGGCGGCACAGACGCCTGGACGGTCACGCGCCGCCATTCAAAAAGCCGTCAAAACAGGCCAAGTTGTGATTGGCGACAAGATCGTGACTCCGCATCGTTTTCTCAAAGAGGGTGATAAAGTCGTTTGGACAGGAAGCGAGGAGATCCCGGTTGTTTCACGCAAGAAAAAAACAAATACCCTCGCAAAAACAACACCTGCCCCAAAACCAGCTCCCCTGGCACCACTCGACATTGTCGCAGAGACGAAAGACTGGCTGGTCATCAATAAACCCATTGGCTTACTGGTGCATCCAGATGCGAAAACCCCACACGGGACGCTTGTGGATCTTCTTGTGGCGCATGATCCAAAGATCGGGCGCGTGGGTGGTGATCCAGAACGTCCTGGCATCGTGCATCGCCTTGATCGCGAAGTAAGTGGCCTGATGGTGATCGCAAAAACACAAGACGCGTTTGATGATCTGCAAGACCAGTTTGCACAACGCAAAATCCGCAAAACCTACCTTGCGCTTGTGCATGGCGAATTTTTCAAAGATGAAGGCGATATCAAACTCGCCATCGGACGGTCTACCTCCAAAGCACGCATGGCCGCAAAAACAGACACAACTGCCGGCAAGGCCGCGTGGACGCATTTTCGCGTGCTTGAGCGCTTTGTAGGCGCAACGCTTGTTGAACTACAGATTCTCTCTGGACGCACGCACCAAATCCGTGCGCATCTGCATGGCATTGGACACCCTGTGATCGGCGATCAGCTCTACACCCTGCAAAAAACCGATCGCAACGTGCAAGCGCCACGGCTTATGCTCCAAAGCGTAGAGCTTGCGTTCACAGATCCTACGACCCATGAACCCGTTGTATTCAAAGCAGAGCCAGATCCAACCTTTGCCGCACTGATCCGCACACTCAAATAAAAAGCAAACCTATGTCCTCCCGCATTTTCGTTCTCACAGGTCCGTCTGGTGCTGGAAAATCATCTGTTCTTGATCGATTGCTTGCCAACCCACCTGTGCCCTTTGTCCGTTTTGTCACAACGACTTCACGCCAACCACGATTAGGCGAAGTGAATGGCAAGGACTATTGGTTTTTAACGCCAGAGCTGTTTGAAAAAGAAATCGCAGAAGACAATTTTTTGGAGTGGGGTGAGTTCTATGGACACAAATACGGCTCGAGCAAACTTGAGCTTGCTCGTGTTCTTGCGCAACAAAAACCCATCCTGATCACGCTTGATGTTCAGGGCGCACGCGATCTCAAACAATTACGCCCAGACACGTGCATTATCTTCATTGATGCACCGCGTACAGATTTGATGCAACGCACGTCTAAGCGTGCTTTTCAGGAAGCAGAAGCCGCACGCCGCACTGCGCGTCTCGAAATGGAAGAATCCTTTCGCGCATCCGCAGACGTTGTCGTCGTCAACAAAGACGGCGCCCTGGACGAGACCGTGGAACGCGTGGCAGAGGAAATCCGTCAGCGTGTAGCCCACGAGTAAACGCAACCGCAATAATCTTGGCGATAAATGCCGGCTTCTCGGGCACGATTTTGGGAGAGCACTTCGCCATTCCCCTTTTTCCAGTCTCTCCCAAGAAACGCAACGTCGTATGTCCGCGACAACTCTTCACCGAGCGCATTGATCGTGGCGACATTTTTTCTACGGCTCACCGAGAGCGTGGTTGCTACCCAATCAAACCCCTGCTCTTTTGCGAAAGCAAACGTCTTTTGTAAACGAAATTTGATACAAAGCCCGCACCGCGCTCCCCTTTCTGGATCCTGCGCATGACCAGCGACGGCCCGATACCACTCCACTGGACGACGTTCTGCCTCAATGAAAGGCACGTCGAATGTTTTTGCCATGGTTTGGGCGGCCTCACAACGCCGGTCAAACTCCTCTGACGGATAAATGTTCGAATTCTCAAAATAGACGGTCACATCAAACTCCGGCAACAACAGTTCCGGAATATAGGCGCTACACACGCCACAACACACATGAAGAAGAAGACGAGGCTTGGGCATAAAACAAAATCCCCCGACTTGCGCCGGGGGACTATTGCTGTTACGCGACTTTGTTGAGTTTGATGTTTTTGACGTCCTTGAACCGCTTTTTGGAACCGCGGACAAAGCTCATGACATTGCGACGGGCTTTGACCATCTTCACGAGCTCAATCTTCGTGATAGAGGGCAAAAACACCGGGAAGATCTTTTCCACGCCCACGGCATTCGCGACCTTACGGATGGTCATGGTCTTGCGGTTGCCTGCGCCTGATGTCTTCAATACTAAACCCTCGAACATCTGTACACGTTCTTTTTCCTTGCCTTCTGGGTCAATATCCTTGATTTTGTGATGCACGCGGATCGTCATGCCTGTCTCAATTTGAGCGGGCTGAATCACGGCGGGCAATTGGAGGGTGTCTGCCATAGAAAGGGAATGTGGGAAGAGAGTAGCGAAACCCCGGCAAAACGTCAAGGACAAGGCTCGGGCATAAAAATACGCCCCAGAACAGAGCGTTTTAGCCGTAGGTGCGCTTTCGTTGCCCTTCCAGGCGGGTGTACGTGCGCGCACGAAGCCCCTCCAGAGTCTCGCCTTCCAGCCACTCGTGCGGTTGCATGACCCAGGGGATCTCGCCCTTCATGGGCATGACCCTGTCCACAAACATGTCTGGCTCAAAGGAAGACGTACCCTTGTGCCAAAGCGATGCCGTGCGGAAAGAATGGATGCGAGGCGCGAGCTCAGATTCGTACCTCACCCACTGTGAGATCCGTCCGAAGGTTCTGCCCGTATCCGTGGTGTCATCCACAATCACCACATCCACCGGATTGGTCTCCTGAAGCTCTGCCGGAGGCATGAGCAGATTGGACGAAAAGTACCCTTCGTTCTGCCGCTCCGTTCCCACGTAGCTCTTTGCCCCCACAAGCGCGAGTTGTGCCTTGAGCACGTCGCACACGCACCGCGCAGGTAACGCGCCACCCGTGGTAATCCCCACGATCACGATCTTACCACCATCCACGCCCGGCTTAGGCCTTGAATCCGCGATGAGCAAGGCAAGCTCCTCGATCAGGTTCCGGTACGCGCTCCAAGAGACAACAAGCTTGCACGGCTTCAGCGGACCACAGTCCACGGTCCGAACTCCAGGCCTCTTATGTGCTTCCATGGTTCCCCTCTTTGTATGAGAGGCCTCGAAGATAGCGCGGTACGACAAAAATGTCCAAACGGACGTGCCTGCGACTCATTTCTGAAAATATCTTTCCAACATCGCGAGATATCCAGGGAAAAAATCTATGGTCGACAGGTCGTCCTCTTGAGAAATCCACCGCATGTCTTTGATCTCCTCCTCATCTACCTGGAAGGGCGTTTCATCAAGTAGCGCACAACGATAAACAACCAGTACATGCACTGGGTCACTTTCTGTACGTAAAAAGACATCTTGCAATCCAAGAACCGTAACCTTCACGCCAAGCTCTTCCTCAACCTCGCGATGAAGCGTCACCTCTGGCGAACCTTCGCCTACATTCATACGACCCCCAGGAAGCTCCCAGCGCTTATCCTTGGTAATCAACACCCGGCCGTCTTTGATGATCAGGGCCTTCACTGGGATATCTGCGAGAAGATGTGTGTTCATAGTAGATATAAAAACAACAACTAGACCTCTTTCTTTATTGCCTCGACATAGGTCGGGAACGCAATGTTATGAGGCGCGTTTGACGCCATAACCAATCGTCCATTGCGTATGACCTGCGCTGCTTCTTTGCATCGACGCAAAAGCAAGGGATATTGCTTTGCCTCACGGCCTCCACAAAAAACAACCGTTGGCGATACAACTTGCCTCGCACAACTCAATGCGGAAAATTGCTGAAAGTCTTCCATCCGATGTCTCCCGATGACGCTTGCATCATGTTTCGACATGGTTGCCTGCATCTTTTTCAAGTCTTCACGAAAATAGGGGCTCAGCGAGCAAAGAACGAGCTTATCAGGGCGCAATTCTCCTGCAGAAATCAATGCGATCATTGCGCCAAATGAAAAACCGAGAACCACGTTCTTTTCTGCTTGATCCTTTTGATACTGCTGTTTGAATTGTGCCACATAATCCGACATGACGTGACGTTGCCAATCAATGCGAATCATCTGCACACGAAAGCCACGCGTACGAAAATACCGCCCAAGCCACTGATAACAGCGATCCGTGGGTTTGTGCGTGAAGCCTGGGATGATCGATATACGCGAAGACATAGAACACGACCCCCAGTAATGCAAACAGGAGGAGGTCGGTAAATAACCGACTTCCAAAGTCTACAGATTTCGCTGTTGCCTTACAACGCCTCTTTCAGATATTTGCCTGTCCAGGATTTTTTGTTTTTGACGATCTCTTCTGGTTTGCCTTCGCAGAGTATTTCGCCGCCGTAGATGCCGCCTTCTGGGCCTACGTCAATCACCCAATCAGAGCTTTTGATCACATCAAGATTATGCTCGATCACAAGGACCGTGTTGCCCTTGTCGACCAACGCGTTCAAAACGACGAGCAAGCGCTGGATATCATCGAAGTGCAGACCCGTGGTTGGCTCATCCAAGATGTAGAGGGTTTTGCCCGTGGCGCGACGACCGAGCTCTGTTGCGAGTTTTACACGTTGCGCTTCACCACCAGACAGCGTTGTGGCAGGTTGACCGAGTTTGACATAGCCCAAACCAACCTCGTGCAAAACCGAGAGTTTTTCGTAAATCAACGGTTGATCCACAAAGAATCGACGCGCTTCTTCAACCGTCATCTCCAGGATATCTGCGATTGTTTTTGCGCGCCAGTGGATTTCGAGTGCCTCGGCGTTGTAACGGCGACCATGACATTCTGTGCACTCAACATACACATCTGGCATGAATTGCATGGGAATCTGGATGTATCCATCACCAGAACAAGCCTCACAACGACCACCACCTTTGACGTTGAACGAGAACTTACCGGCGTCAAAACCACGCATCTTTGCCTCTGGAATCTCTGTGAAAAGATCGCGGATGGCTGTGAATACGCCCGTATACGTCGCAGGGTTGGAGCGTGGCGTGCGGCCAATCGGCGACTGGTCCACAGACACGACCTTATCGAGATGCTCAATGCCTTCGATTTTTTTATGCTCCCCTACTGGATCCTTTGCCCCGTAAAAATGGGAAGATAACGCGCGGCCAAGAATATCAAGCACAAGCGTCGACTTACCAGAGCCAGACACACCTGTCACACACACGAATTTTCCGAGAGGAATCTGTACATCCACGTTCTTCAAATTGAACGCAGAAGCTCCTCGAATCGTGATGTTCTTGCCGTTGCCTTTGCGACGGAGTTTTGGGATCTCGATCTTTTTCTTTCCCGCGAGATATTGTCCGGTGAGCGATTCTTTATCGCGTTTGATTTCCGCGAGCGTGCCTTCTGCCACGATTTCGCCACCATACTCACCGGCGCCAGGGCCTACATCAACCACATAATCAGCGGCTTCCATGATCGCGCGGTCGTGTTCAACCACGATCACGGTGTTGCCGAGATCGCGCAGGCGTTTGACGGTCGCGATGAGCTTGTCATCGTCACGCGGGTGTAAACCAATGGATGGCTCATCCAAAATATAGATCACCCCGGAAAGCTCAGAGCCAAGCTGTACTGCCAAACGCACGCGCTGGCTTTCACCACCAGAGAGCGACATGGCAGAACGATCGAGTGTGAGGTAGTTCAACCCTACATCAAGCATGTTTTGCAAGCGGCGCTTAATCTCCGTGGAAACTTGGTCCACGATCAAACGCTCGCGCTCCGTAAAGCCATTCTGGTCAAGGACTTTGTCGATTTTGATCTTATGAATTTTCGATGGTTTTACTTTTTGCTGGCCTTTACCCAATGACTGAAAAAACTCCAAGGTCGTATCCAATGGAATGGACACAAGGTCTGCGATGCTTTTGTCTGCCACGGTCACAGCAAGCGCTTCCTTGCGCAAACGGCGGCCGCCACAATCCGGGCAGGTCAGCACGCGCATGTAGGTTTCAATCTCTTTTTGAACGTATTCTGAATCTGTTTCGCGATATTTTTCCTCAAGCATGGTCAAGATACCGCCAAAGCGTGCGCTTTTGCCATCCATGTCATACACCTCATCCCCTGTGCCTTCGAGCAACGCTTTGAGCGCTGACTTGGAAAAGTCTGCAACAGGCTGATCCACGGTAAAGCCATGCTTAGCCCCCACGCGCTCCAAGAGCTTCACATACGACGTCTGATTGCCGGAAATGCGTGTGAGTGGCTTGATAGCGCCCTGAGCGATCGTGAGGCGTTTGTTCGGGATCACAAGCTCTGGCTCCAGCACGAGCTTGGTGCCAAGACCCGTACAAGCCGGACACGCGCCATGTGGAGAGTTGAAGGAGAACAAACGCGGCTCAAGTGACGGAAGCGAAATACCGCAGTTCGCACAGTACAACGATTGAGAAAACAACGTCTCCTCCAACGAATCCTCATCCAAAGCAAGACAAAGCCCATTCCCAAGCTCAAGTGCCTGCTTGACCAACTCAAGCAGTGTCTCCACGACCATACCTGTCCCCTTTTCCATCTTTGCGACTACCACCTCAACGGTGTGTTCCTTTGTTTTATCAATACGCGTGGCCAACAGCTCCTCCAAATCAACCAACGTGCCATCAAAACGCACCTCATGAAAACCCGCATTCTTTGCACCTTGCAACACGACTTTATGCTCACCCTTTTGCTCTCGCACCATGGGCGCCAAGAGGATCATCGAGGCTTTTTTGCTCATGACAAGCAATTTCTCTGCAATCTCACGAGGTGTTTGCTCTGCAACCGCATTCCCACACTTCACGCAATGCGCACGCCCTGCACGGGAATACAACACGCGCAAAAAGTCATACACCTCAGTCACGGTACCCACGGTTGAACGCGGGTTGTGCGAGGAGGCCTTCTGGTCAATAGCAATGGTCGGCGACAATCCTGTGATCTCATCCACGTCCGGCTTGTCCTGCAACTCCAAAAACTGCCGTGCATAAGACGACAAAGACTCCATGTACCGACGTTGACCCTCTGCATGGATCGTATCAAACGCAATCGAAGACTTTCCAGAACCAGAAAGGCCGGTCATCACGATAAACTTCCCTTTTGGCAGGTCGAGGTTGACGTTCTTCAGGTTGTGCGCCCGCGCTCCACGAATGGAGATAGTGTTGTGTACAGACATGTGACGGCAAAGAGTCGCGCGCCCTGTATCGCGTAACGCGTAGCTCTACGCTACGGGCCATACGATACGTGCAATGCGATAGTTATACGTTGCCGCCGAGGCTACCACGGAATGAAGAGGATGGCAAGTGGGAGGGTATGGAAGGGATTATTGGCTCGCAGGACGAGGCGCCGGATTCCCCACAGACGAGCCCGCGACTTCGGGTGCGCAATACCATTCGTCTAGCTTATATGCGGTTGGCGCCCTATCCGTAGCGCTCACACCATCACCCAAGTACAAAACACAGCTAAGTCCAGTACGACAACCCACAACATCTGAGTTGCCGCTCATACCACAGGCACCGCCTATGCAACGACAACGCTCTCCGCGTCGACCGACGGAACACTCACCCCCCTCTGCTGTTGTATTGTATCGTACGCACTGAGGGGTTGGATCTACACCAAAAAATGTATCAGCAGTTAGCCCAGGAATACCGATGCAGTTCTCCGTGTTCGGACACCGCAGAACATTACCAGGCGCCGCGAGCAGGTCTGATCGTTCTCGCCCATACACACCATCTACACTAATCAAGTTTATTCGAGGAGCCGTGGCTGATGGTGGCTCAGGAGACCTCAAGGCGACCGCGTCCGCATGAGGACGAGGCGTGAGACGCTGGCAGGTCCACACATCATTCTGGACTCGTCCGAGGGCTTCGGCGATCCAACTACCTGCTACATCGCGCGTTGTTTGATAGACACAGCGCAATCCTTCACCGCATTGAACCCATTTTGAGTTTTCGTGGTTCGTGGTTTGTCCGGCAGGAACAGTCACATCGTGCCCGCTCCCACTTGCATTGCAAAGCTGACCTTCCAAACCGCTTGAGCAACGACCGCCTGGCGTGCCGCTGTTGAAACGGATGCACCATGATCCTGTCTGACAATCTTGATCTGCGACACAATAAGGCGGATTTTGCGGAGGCCGCTCGCCTGCAGTGCGAGGAGCACAAAACCAATCCTCATCCGTGCCTTGAGCTGGATTATTGTCATTATAGAGCTTGCAATTAAGCCCTTCACCGCAATCTCTCGCGATATATTCCGCACCCGCTGTCGGAGAACATCCTTCCACAGAACGACAGCGACAACGATCACCTGCACGCCCCCAAGAACAAGTACCATCAGCGGCATGCCTAATACATCTCCCCGCGGGTAAAAAGTCCGCCCCTCCTGCGGCCGCACGTGCCAACCGTGTGCCTTCCGTATTTTCTCCACACTGTGCGTCCGTTGTGCATGATACAGGGGCAGAAGGCGGCCGGGGTCTTGAGTCCGTATTTCCCACTGAGGCCACAGGATCGCACTTCCAATTCGCTTTTTTTCCACCATCCGCAATATTACCGATGACACAACGATTATTCGTTGGCATGGATCCGCAAGGATACACGCCTGCGCCTCCGTTATTTGTATCCATGGGACCCGTGGCTGGTCTGCTCAATTTCGTGGAAGCGGGCGCATCATTCATGAAGCGACACCCCTGCCCCTCGCAACGACATCGCTCATTTGGACGACCAGATGTACATAAACCGTTTCCTTTATTTGCTGTGTCCGTCGCAATGTTAAATGGTTCTTGGACACCTGTACGCAAACATTTTCCACCCTGACAATCAGCATCCGTCGAACATCCTGCACCGCCTTCCATATTCAGATTCGTCACATTTGACGAATTCACACTCTCAAGAGTCAGCTGTTGCGGGCAGATTCTCTTGACGGCGGGCATGGTGATTTTGAGGGTTTCGGGGTTTACGGTTTTCAGGACCACAAACGCAAGAAATACCAGTAACATGCCTGCGATGGCGTCTTTGATGGTGGTTTTAGCGGCTTGGATATCTCCAATGACCGAACCCGTGACATAACGGAAGCCGCCGTATAACACCATGATCGTGGCCGCAACCGCGACAATGCCAAGTGCGTAGTTGTAGAACGCGACAATGTATTGTGAAATGTTCGAAACTTGTGTCACGCTACCAATGGCAACATTCAGTTTCACTGCCGCAGGCGACACGTCACCGCAATTTGTTTGTGCAAAAGCCGCCCAAGGAACCAAGCCGAGGATCGGCGTGAGAATGCCCGCGATTTTCCAGGAATGAACGAGGCGTGTGAACATACGAATAGCAAAAACGCTTATTTTTTTTCTTCTAAAAAGAGTTTGATGAGATATTCTAGCGTTGTTTCATCAACGCCGCCTTGAATTTTTACCCCATTGAAAAAGAACGTTGGCGTACCCGTCACACCGGCCTTTGCTCCATCCTGCATATCTTCAAGAATGGTGTTTTCAGGTTTGACGGTCGTGACGCAATCCTGAAACTGCGTCATATCAACGCCAAGTCCCTGCGCATACCGTAACAAATCCGCGTCTTCCTGATGGCTTTGATTAGCAAATAGCAAATCATAATACTCCCAAAACTTTCCTTGATCCTGCATACACCGAGCGGCAATAGCTGTGGCCGCGGCGCGCGGGTGAATGTCATCCAAGGGAAAATCGCGCACAAGAAAGCGCACGCGATCCTTATACTTCGCCATGATGCGACGGAATGGCACCGCAGAATCATGGGAATACGGACAGCTGTAATCTACAAACTCTACCACGGTGAGTTTGGCGGCATTAGGGCCAATAGAGGGCGCAAGCGCAGACGTGAGCCGCGCAAGTTCTTTTGCGGTCACCTGCTGGTTCAATCTGAGCTTACCTACAGATGCCTTTAGCTGTTGTTCAAGAATGGGGTTCATTCCTCCCTGCTTAATAGAGCGATAATATCGATACGAAAGTCGAAAAAACGATACAAGCCCCAAAAGACACAGGCAAATGAACACCCAAAAAATAACCTTGCGCCAGCGCAAAGAATACGTCCGCCCAAAAGCTGTCAACTGCATGGCATAAGTATAGCACACCTGTTCCTCCCTTTCCTTCTGTAGAGTAGAATGTCCAGAGATATGTCTCGAACTTTTGATGGGATTTCCTATCCCGTGGGGCTGACAAACGAAGAGGCGCGGCAACGGCTCAAACAATATGGGCCAAATAGCGTGCTTCGTCAGCAACATACCCATCCCGTTTTACTGTTCTTGAAAAAATTCAATAGCCCACTGCTCCTGATTGTCATGGCGGCTTCGGTTGTTTCTTTTCTTTTAGGAGAAACCGTGAATGCGACCATTCTCGTGTGCATGACGTTTCTTTCCGTGACGCTGGACTTTATCAACTCCTACAAATCCGAACGCGCGCTCATCCTCCTTCTTAAACGCGTAGTGACCACAGCAACCGTTGTGCGACAGGGCGCTCCTGTGGAACTGCCTTTTGCGGATATTGTTCCAGGAGATATTTTGCTCTTGTCTGCGGGCGATGTGGTCCCTGCAGATGCCTGTCTGCTCTCTGGACGTGATTTGTTCATCAACCAATCTGCGCTCACAGGCGAATCCTTTCCAGCAGAAAAACACGCGGACAACTGCAAAGCACGCGCGCACCAAAATCCCACGCCTGATCTGCCTGACTTTATTTTCATGGGCACAAGCGTGATCACAGGCTTGGGCGTGGCTGAGGCTGTACGCACGGGACGGCAAACCGCATTTGGAAAAATCGCTGACCAATTGCAAGCCGCAGAACTCGACACGGATTTTGAACGTAATATCCACAGGTTCAGCCTCTTTGTCATGCGACTCGTCACCGTGATGATTGGCATTGTCTTTTTGATCAATGCCTTTTCTGGTCGTGGATGGCTCACCTCTTTTCTCTTTGCGCTTGCTATTGCGATTGGCGTCACTCCTGAGCTATTGCCCGTCATCATGTCCGTGGCACTGAGTCATGGGTCCCAACGCATGGCAAAAAAGGATGTGATCGTAAAAAACCTCTCTGCCATTCAAAACTTTGGGAGCATGAATATCTTGTGTACGGATAAAACCGGTACACTCACGCAGGACCATATCGCTCTCGTAAAATACATCGACGGTTTTGGAGCTTCCTCTGAGCAGGTGCTTCTCCATGCCTATCTCAACAGCTTTTTTCATACAGGTGTTCAAAATCCCCTGGATGATGCAGTGCGCGATTATCGCTCCATTGATATCACGGGCTTTACCAAGGTCGATGAAATACCGTTTGACTACCAACGAAAACGGGAAAGTGTAATCGTGGCAAGTGCCAACGCCCATCTGCTCATCACAAAGGGAGCACCAGAGGAAGTCTTTAAGATCAGCGAACACTATACGCAAGATGGACACACGCAATCACTGGATGACAAAGCCCGTTCCAAGATTCTCCAGCAGTTCCACGACCTTTCAGAGGATGGTTTTCGTGTGCTCGCCGTGGCCATCAAAGACCTGGGAGACAAACCCATATCTCACGCCATTTCCGAGGAACAAAACATGACATTCCTCGGGTTTGTCGCCTTCCTCGATCCGCCAAAAGAAACGGCCCTCGCAACCATTCAACACTTGGAACAGCTTGGCATTGAAATCAAAATTATCACGGGCGACAATGAGATTCTCACCAAAAAAATCTGCCGAGACATGCGTCTGCCTATTCGAGGCATTCTCACGAATCAAGACATCCGCGGACTTTCTGATGCGGAACTGCAACGACGCGCACTCACCACAACTATCTTTGCTCGCATTACGCCAGAACAAAAAGAACGCATCATCCTCTGTCTCAAAAATGCCGGGCAAGTCGTAGGATACCTTGGCGATGGCATTAATGATGCTCCTGCGCTCAAAGCCGCGGACATCGGCATGTCCGTCAACAATGCGGTGGACGTTGCCAAAGAGACAGCGGACATCATTCTTCTACGCAAAGATCTCGATGTGCTCAAAGATGGCGTTCTTGAGGGACGGCGCACCTTCCACAATACCCTCAAATACATTCTCATGGGCTTGAGCTCAAACTTCGGTAACATGTTCTCCATGATGGGCGCCTCTGCTTTCCTCCCCTTTCTCCCCATGTTGCCCACACAGATTCTCCTCAATAATTTCCTGTACGACACGTCACAGCTCACCCTTTCCACAGACCATGTAGATGAGGAGGCCGTACAAAAACCCGTTGCTTGGAACATGAAGTTCATCCGCACCTACATGCTTGTTTTTGGTCCTGTCAGCTCTTTGTTCGACTTTCTGACATTCGGTGTTCTGTACTGGGGCTTTCATCTCACAGGCACAGCATTTCAAACAGGCTGGTTTTTGGAGTCCATTGCCACGCAAGTGCTTGTTATCTATGTGATTCGTACAAAAAAGATCCCCTTCCTCCAAAGCCGCCCCAGCACAGCCCTGCTGGTAAACACGCTTCTCGTTGTGAGTATTGCTTGGATTATTCCTTTGACACCCCTCGGCGCCTTTTTTGGCCTTGCGCCACTGCCCATGATGCTTCTCCTCCTGATGGTCGGCATGGTTCTCCTCTATCTCCTGCTCATGGAAGCCGTTAAGCGATGGTTTTATAAACGCTATCATCAGGCATTTACTCGGTAATCTCGCTTGACCATTTCTGCCTTTCACGGTACGTTTTTCCCGTTATGCGCGATACCATCCTCTCGATCTCCCTCTTTATTGTCTCGATTTTGCTGATTACAGCCATTTTGCTACAGCAACGCGGCTCTGGCCTAGGCGCGGCTTTTGGTGGCGAAGGAAATGTCTTCCGCACCAAGCGCGGTTTAGAGCAGGGTCTCTACTACGCAACCATTGCGCTCGCCGCCCTTTTTGTCGGCATCGCGGTTTTGAACATGGTATTGGCGTAAAATAAGTCCATAAAGCGAAAAAATCATAAGGCCAAAAGTCCACATCCCGACTTTACAGACCTTACGACTTTACAGACTTTATAGACTATCCCCCATGCCCCTGTCCCCTCATAAGAATGGATCTTGGTGGCGCTCACTCTTCTTTTGGCGCAAAGCCGCTGGATCGCAAGAATTCAAGCCCACGTCGCATTCAGATCATGCGCTGGTCTTTGCGGTGACAGCCCCACGACGTTTCCCGCGCTTCACGCAGTTACGCTTTCTTAGCCGCGTGTTCTCTACCAACGAACTGCGCCTTTTTTACGGAGCGCTGTTTAGTGCACTTGTTTTTCTCCTTCTCGGCGCAGTAAACATCGTGCTCCCCCACCTCTCCGCAACCCCTTCTCAAGGAGGCACGATCACCGAAGCGCTTATCGGAACACCAAAACTCATCAATCCGTTATTTGCTTCACTAAATGACGTTGATCAAGATCTTTCAACGCTGATCTATTCGGGCCTATTTCGACTAGACGAGCATCTGAACCCTCAACCAGACCTTGTTTCTTCCTATCGCTGGCTTGAAGAGGGAAAAACCCTTGAGGTTGTTTTGCGAACCGACGCACAATTCCACGACAATATCCCGCTCACTGCCGGTGATGTGGTTTTTACATATCAGGCCATTCGCGACTCCAATTGGCGTTCTCCGCTGGCCGGCCTGTTTCGTGGCGTAAAAGTCATCCGCATTGATGACCAGACCGTGCAATTCCAACTTGAAAACGCTGATCCTACGTTCACCGCACTCCTCACCATTGGCATTTTACCCGCACATATCTGGGAAGATGTCTCGGAATCTGGCGCGCATCTTGCTGAGGCAAATATCAAACCCTTGGGCACTGGCCCGTATCAAGTGGAATCGTTTACACGTGATGCCAAGGGCAATATTTTGACGTTTCAGCTTAAACGTTTTGAAAAATACTACGGTGCGGCACCGTATATCGATCGCTGGAAGTTTCGCTTCTTTCCTGACCAAGAACTCGCGCTCACTGCTCTCAAGAATAACCAAGTCGATGCGCTGGCCTTTATTCCCTGGGTAGAGGTTGAGGAAATGAAGACTGCCGGTATCCGTACGGCAACCATCAATCTTCCGCAAGAATCCGTGGTATTCTTCAACATCACCGAGCCGGTCCTCAAAGAGGAACGCGTGCGGCGTGCGTTAGACTTAGCCATTGATCGCGAGGAACTGCGAACGCTCTTGGATGCGCATGCTGTACGTCTCACGAGTGCTTTTCCTTTCATGGAAAGCACTTCCACCACGGTCCCAGATCTGACAGCCGCTCGCACACTTTTGGAAGAGTCTGGCTGGATCCTCAAAGAGGACGCGACTATACGCACCTGGAAAGCGCCGGCAGTGCGTTCCTCACGCACCTCAACACGTGCCACGCCGGTTACAACACCTTCTTCATTTACCAGCACAACTCAACTCGAAATTTCCATCAGCGTTCCCAACCAACCTGATCTCCTCAAACTCGCCGACCTGCTTCAGCGTCGATGGTCTTTGCTGGGAATCAAGGTGAACGTCACAGCCGATGAAGCAGAGAATTTGCGCCGCTCTAGCGTGACAGACCATGCGTATCAAGTGCTTGTCTGGAACATTCTTCTGCCCGCCACGCAAGACATCTCCCCTTTTTGGAGTGGCGACTCTGTCGGAAAGGCAGGATTCAACTTCTCACAAATCAACGACACAGCGATCAACACGGCGCTCGCTCAATTGCCTATCAGCACCTCAACCGAGGCACTAACGGTTGCGCGCATCAAACTTTCTGACGCTATTCTCGCAAAAACACCCGCCATTTTCCTTCTGCGACCAACCTTTGCCTATCTTATTTCTCGCCAAATCAAAGGCGTGAGTGACCTCCGTCTTGCCACGCCTTCTGATCGCCTCTCACAAGCACGCACGTGGTACATCAAGACAGGATGGTCGTGGAAATAGTCTCAAACAGCGCGACATGACTTTGAAGCAACGCATCGCGATACGCGGTGCGTTTTGCGAGTGCGTCGGACGCGCCAATGTCCGCAAGGATGGCGCCCATGACTCGCTCAAGCAAAACAAAATCCAGCGTGCGTTCATACGAGGCATCTGTCTGCGTGACTGGAATCGTGCGATACGTAGCACGCCATTCCTCCAAGATCTGCTTTGCACGTACGGGCGACACCTCCCCTTCGGGCATACTCATCCACACAGACCACACATTAAACGCCAGGTCATACCACTGCGGTCGATAGGACCAAAACAGATTGGAAAATAAGACGCATTGCCCCTGCGCATCGCGAACAATGTCCGTAGACGTAAGATGTCCGTGACAGAATACAAGAGGCACCGTCTGACCGACCTGTCCGACGATCTCACAAAAGCGCGCCACAAACGGCTCATACTGTTCTGGCGCAAGGTATCCTTTATGCGCACACAGGGCACGCCACTTTTCTACACGGAACAGCACAAACTCTTTAGTAGATTCTTGCGGAGGCACAATCCATGGCTTTGTAATAGCCTTGGTCCGATACTCCTGATAAAACCGCGCGAACGTCTCGCGATCTTTTGAGGAAGGGCATGATCGATCAAAAAGAGGCACTCCATCAATACACTCCATGATCGTATAACCGTAACCCCACTCCTCCTGCCGGGGTTCATGAGCGTAGATCTCTGGGATGCGTATCCATTCGCTTGTATTTTGCGCCATAAATGCCCGCATACCATCTACCTCCTCTTCATCGAGGCGCAATCCCTGGATCTTCAACACTGCCGGGCGGTCGCCAAATACCCCCTGAAGCAATACACTGCCGACCTTATCCGCATCATACACTTGGCCTCGAAATAGCTCCTGACGGACAATAAAGCCTGTATTTGAGCAAACAATCTGAATAATTTCCGGTACACGACGCGCAAAAGCGTCCGTGACGTCGAAATAGCGTGTCCCGATATTGCCGTTTGTCATGACCGCATACTATCAAAAAACCCGTACCCATCCAACAAAAGGCCCTTGACAGAACGCCCAACTCCTTTATGATGCGCGTTACCGGAGGGATAAAGACGATGAGTAACGCAAACACGGAAGACATGACCTTGCTCATGCCGGGGAAGTCCTGCATCATCGAGCTCACCACGGACTTGGGGACTGGCAGGAAAGCCAAGCGCTGGTGGTGGGGCACGGTACAACACATAGAGATCCTCGAGATCGGCCTCAGGGTTCAGGCCAAGATCACGGGCGGGGCCTTTCTCCTCGACGAGGACTTCGAACCCATCATGTCCAACGAGCGCGAAAACGAGATGCCAAACAGCACCTACCTCGTGTACCCGAACACGGAAACGATCCGGATGCTCGTGGACCGGCTGGTCAAGGAGGAGAGCCACAAGGGCTTTGCCATCCGTGAGGCTGGGCGCTGGAAGGGCATCCTGTTCGACCTCATGGCCTTCATGGGTCGGGGCGACGGGAACACGGGCTCTGCCTTCGAGAGGCGCCTACGGACGCTCATCCTCGGCACAGACGCTTCGGAAAACCCACAACACCCCAAGGCCGCAGACAACGACACCGCATCCGACCCCTAGGATGCGGTCTTTTATATCCAAAGGGGGTTGACAAAATGCTAGGAATACGTAGAATCAGGATACCCATGGACATCATAACCCAGCACGGAGGTGCAGATGTCACTCAGGGAGTGCATTGAGTATCTCACGAGATCACAGGGACACACGCATGTCTTTCGCCTTGTCACGGAGCAGGGCCGAACCATCCAAGGACGTCTGGAATCTCGCTTTACGGGGACAAAACTTCACACGCTTCGAGGCTCAGACCAACTCCTGCTCCGAAGCATCGACGAGCAGTCTGGGCTCCTCTACGAGTTCGTGAAGAGCCAAGCCGCCCCCATCATTGCCCAGCCAGATGCCAAGATAGCCCATCCCCCGCACCTCACCCTCTGCATACAGGAGGTGGGGTGGGACTACGACTTTCTCACGGAGACGCACGGAAAGCTCGCCGCGCTTCACAGAATCGGCGAGCTCAATGTCGAGCGTCTCTCGCAGGCGATTACCGAACACCAAGCAAGGATCGCAACTCTCATCGTGAAGCGCCTTGGCATGCCCCGCCTTGCGAAGACAGTGCAGGAGCTCATCCGCCAGTGTTATGCGGACACCCCTGACTTCTGCCGTCGCTATCCGGGATTTGGCACCAAGGCCGTGATCACACCCAGCACCCGCCCACCCGCACTCATCTAGGTGCGGTCTTTTATTACCGTACGTTCGTAAAAAATCGCTTCATCTCCTCAGCCATCTTGTTCAGCACTGCCTCCTCCAGGCAAACGCGCTCTTCAAATCCATCAAAGACCGCTATCATACGGCTTTCTGTTGACCTTTCGCCTTCTATTCGGCATGATGTCCAAGCAATCCATGCACTCTTTTGACGGGCGGATGGCGGAATTGGTAGACGCACTGGCTTCAGGAGCCAGCGGCCGCAAGGCCATGAGAGTTCGATTCTCTCTTCGCCCACCAAAAGAGTGGATAACGACAAGAAATGTCCGCGTAGTAGCGGATATTTTGTTTGAACCGATACAACAACCCTGCTATTCTTTTTTTATGAAATATAAAGGTGAACGATCTTCATCCATCCTTTTTCAGGAAGCTATACGGAAAGAAGACGCACAATTAGGAAATATCGACTATGTGCGCCGTCGTTTTGCTCGACTGGAAGCGCCGGCTCAACATATTCTCGAACTCCTCCGACCGCATATCGTAAAGCGGGAATATGACTCGGTTCTTGGTGACGACGCCGATGGACGCATTCAGGCGCTCATTCTTTCACATGCCATCCAAGAACTGTATGGCGATAAGAAAAAACTACAAACCGTCTTCGTACAAGGCGGATCAATTCTCCACGAAGATGCGCCGCTTAAACGTACATTTTCAGAGGCCAAACTTCCTCTTTTTTTACAAAAAAAGCTCCCCACAGGGCAGGTCACAAAAATACATGACGCCGAAAATGATGAGGACCAGGCCGAGTATCTCTGGAAGGAGCCAACAACGCATAGCGATGAGGTAAAGGCCTACCTTAAAAGAATGAAGCCACTACTTGGATCAAAAACTCTTTTGGTCACCGAAGAAGTATTTTCCGGATCGAGTATCGATATTCTCGTTGACCATCTCCACGCAATAGGTATTGATGTAGATGCCGCTTCCTTTGGTGTCGCAGTGGACGAGGGAATTGAGCACAATACGCTCTTGACTCCCAAAGGCTTTCCGATTCTTCTTGGCTCCCTGCACACGTGCTCATATCCCGCAGAAGGATACGGCGGGGTACTCAGTAGAGGCCGTAGCGGGAGAGGACACGCGCTACCCCAATCTTTTGATGCTCATGGAGAGACACGGCCTCGCATAAATACTGCGCGAAAGGTGGTAAAAGAAATGGGGCATGATTTAGCTCAGCGTTTTCTCGCAAATAATCAAACCAGTGTATAAAACGAAAATACGTCACCAAGCGACTTGACACAGAACCCAAACCATCATAAATTTTTGCGAGTCTCCGCAACTTGAAAGGCAGGACGTCAAACATGACTCAGCACCGATACCGGGTTGGTCAGGTCTGTGTCTTCACGAACCGCGGGTCGTCCGGGGTGACGGAGAATGACGGCGAGAAGTGCCGTATCACCAGCCTCAAGCCCAGGCGGACGTGGATCAACAACGAGCCCGGGTACTCCATCGAGTTCCTGGACCGAAACCATGGCTTCGGCGTTCGCGAGTGCGAGCTCGAAGCGGTAGAGTAGAAAGGAAGTACGCTCATGAGCAAGGGATTAGCCGCCGTTTCCGCTAAACTCGTGGCACAAGACCCGGTGAAGGCCGCTCTCGGCCTCACCACGAAGATGAGCGAACAGGAGATCGCCACGCGCACATCCGCGCGAGAACGTGCCAAGGCCGATGTGGCCAGGCTCGAGCAGATGCTCAAAGGCCTGCTTCCGGTCGAGCGGCGCATGCGGCCGATGATCGAGGCAAAGAAGGTCGAACTCAACAAGCTGATCACGCGACTCGGGTCGCCTGACAGGCTGAAGCAGTATCCGTCGTTCAGCCTCGAGCCACTCACCTGGCGTGATGAACACGGCTACCCGCGATTGGCGGTGTTCAGCCTCAACTCTCCTGACTTCGAGCTTCGTGTCGTGGGTGAGCGCCACAGCTCGGTGAACTTCACGACCAAGCTGGTCTGGCGTCCTAGTCATCATAAGCCGCGATTGCCAAAGGCAATGGCGGATTGTTACACGGACGTTCTTACCAGGCTTAAGACGATGGCCAAGAAGTCCGAGAAAGCGATCCGCCTTCGGGCAGAGTTCGCCGCCCTGATCCCACCCGAAGTGAAAGACAAGATTCAGCAAGCAAAGAAGCATTTCCGCGATGAGATCTTCATCGTCGCCGAGGTGCGGGACTGGAGCCTGACCAAGACCGCGGTGCCGCGGCCGTCGGATCCGCTCGTCGTAGGGTTTGACGGCACCAACTGCTGGCTCATCGCCGCGTTCGACACCACGCCGCTCGAGGAGCTCATCGCCGCGATCGCGCGGGCAGAGCACAACAAGCAGAAGAAGTAGCGTCCACCCCTTCCCCTCCTCAGGGAGCCCACGAAACGGCTCCTGTTTTATTTCTGTCTTTCCTCTCACCTTGGCCACATTTCTCTTGCATACACAGGCGAACAACTTGACGCCATTTTGTATACATGCTATGGTACTTCCTGTTCACGCTTTTCGATCAGCAACGGAGATCGTCCGTTTCCCACGAAAGTCGTCAACGCTTAATTGAAGACCCGTAAAATTCACTCATTCTTTTTTGCGCGTATTGTTTTTCCGTTTTGGCTCTCTCCATGCTTGAGCCGCTTCAAAAACAGCCGCAACACATCGCATCGTTTCTGTTATGGTAGGAAATCAAAAAAACCCGCAAGGGGGACGTTCCTGGGGACGCTCTCGGCCATTTTCGCTTTCACCAAGCGGCCGTAAGCCTCATCTCAAAACCCAAGCCACGCCTACGAAGGCATTTCCATCGTTCAAGCCGTCCTTGTCACTCAACCAAGGGTTTGCGCAGGAACAGAAAAACGCACGACCCAACACACCGTTTGGCCAAAAAGGCACAAGCGGCGTAGCGGAAGTCAAGCACAAACGCAAACGCGGCCCTATGGGGAGCGCCTTCGCGGCACTGCCTCGCATGAGCACGTTTAAAAATAAGCCGTTCCGCAAGACCGGCGCTGAAGAAGATACTCTCGCCAAAGGCGATGAGCGTCTGCGCGTCATGGTGCTTGGCGGGAATGAGGAAGTTGGACGCAACATGACCCTGTTTGAATATGGCAACGATATCTTGATTGTTGACATGGGTCTGCAGTTTCCGGAAGAAGACATGCCTGGTGTTGATTATGTCATCCCAAACACGTCCTATCTCGAAGGAAAAGAAAAGAACATTCGCGGCGTGATTATCACGCACGGTCACTATGACCACATTGGCGGCATCCCGCACATCATGCCAAAGATCGGCAATCCGCCTCTCTTTGCGACAGATTTGACCTGCGGCATTATCCAAAAGCGCCAAGAGGATCATCGCGACTCCCCGCCCCTGAACTTGTATTCGATCAAGACAGATGATGTTCTTCAACTCGGCGTCTTCAAAGTAGAATTTTTCGGTGTAGCGCACTCTATTCCTACCGCATTCGGCGTAATTATCAATACGCCTTGCGGAGTAGTGGTGCATACAGGCGACTTTAAGCTGGATCCGGAACCAGGCGCACAATCCGTACAAGAAACAGAAAAGATCAAACAATTGGGAGAGCGCCATGTGCTTGCCCTCATGATCGATTCCACGAACGCGCCACAACCTGGCAAACAGCTTCCAGAACACGACATTCAAAACAATGTGGACGAAATCATTGCCGCCGCAAAAGGCGCCGTGATTGTCGGCACATTTGCGTCCATGATTTCGCGTGTTCAGCAGATCATCCTTGCGTGTGAACGCCAAGGACGTCGTGTGGCCATCGAAGGCTTTTCGATGCGCTCCAACGTCATGATCGCGCAACAGCTCGGGTACATGAAAATCCAAAAAGGCACACTCATCGAAACCAAAGATGTGGGCAAATATCCGCGCAATAAAATTGCGGTGGTTTGCACCGGTGCTCAAGGAGAAGAACGTGCTGTGCTCATGCGCATTGCGAACCGCGAACATCCCTTTATCGAAATTGAACCAGGCGACACCGTCGTCTTTTCCTCCTCCGTTATTCCAGGCAATGAACGCTCGGTTCAGCGCGTCAAAGACACGTTGTATCGCGAAGGAGCGGAAGTGATTCACTACAAAATGATGGATGTCCATGCAGGTGGCCACGCCAAACAAGAAGACCTCGTTGAGATGCACGGGCTAATCAAGCCAAAATACCTGATCCCTATTGAAGGAAACTATTCTTTCTTATGTGATCACGCAAAGCTTGCCATCAAAAACGGGTTCAACTCACGCAATGTCTTCGTGGCCGACAATGGACAGATCATGGAATTTGATCGCCAAGGAAATGGCATGCTCACCAACAACAAGGCTAATACGAACTACGTGTTCGTGGATGGCCTTGGCGTGGGCAATACGAACGAGATCGTTCTCCGCGACCGGCAACAGTTGTCCGGCGATGGGGTCGTGATCGTGGTCGCAGTCATGGATGCAAACACCGGTAAGGTGATTGCCACGCCAGACGTCATTTCCCGCGGATTCGTGTACATGAAAGAACATCAAGAACTTATTAACCAAGCGCGCAATAAAGCCGGAGCCATTCTGGACGAACACCAGCCGGGTCAAAAGTCAAAAGACAACCCGCCACAAGGTGCCTATCTCAAGGACAAACTGCGCGATGAAATGGGAGAGTTCCTCTTCATCAAAACCGAACAACGCCCCATGGTGATCCCCGTGATCATCGAGGTGTAACCAAAAATCCGCCATGTGGCGGATTTTTGATGACATTCTGAGTACAAAAGAAAAGACGTTAGTATTGCGGGAATGGTTCCAACGCCAAGATTTTGAGAGCGGTCGCATGATCGAGCGCCTTGTTTGACTCAAGCTCCTCAATCAAAACGGAAAGCTTTGTGTTACCTTTGCGAACAACGAGCATCAAATCTGCATGAAGCCGCTCCAACTGGTCCTTCGTTGACTTAGTTGACAGTTCAACTCGAATTTCTGCGAGTTGCCGATCAATACCAACAAACCTCTGCTCTGTAGCAGAAGCAAAAGTATTAATCGCATCTAACACGTCTTGGATCGTACGCTCTGTGGACATAGGACGATAAATAAAGAATAGCATCTTCTTATACTGCGTTCCATAAACCACCTCCTTTGTCAAGTAACGCGACATCCGCTACTCTGTCCTATATATGAAAGATCTCATTGTTTCGGGTATCAAACCCACGAGCGTCCCCCATATTGGCAACTACATTGGCTCGCTCAAACAATGGGTGGAGTTACAAGGATCGCATAAGTCCTTGATTTTTATCGCAGATCTACACGCGATTACCGTTCCCCAGGATCCGACCGAACTTCGCCAGCACATCATCGATATCACAGCGACCTACCTCGCCGTGGGATTGGATCCAAAGCACTGCACGCTCTTCATCCAAAGCGAGGTGCCAGAACATGCGGAACTGGGCTGGATTTTGGGGTGCATTGCCAAGCTTGGCGAGATGGAGCGCATGACCCAATTCAAAGATAAAACGAAAAAGGAAGGCACCGAGCGCGCCGGCCTCGGTCTTTTCAGCTACCCTGCTCTCATGGCCGCAGACATCCTCCTCTACGATGCGGCCGCTGTGCCGGTTGGCGAGGATCAGGTACAGCATCTGGAGCTCACGCGCGTGCTTGCACGACGATTCAACGACCGCTTTGGCGAGACATTCGTGATCCCGCAACCGATTGTTCAGAAAATGGGCGCACGCATCATGAGCCTGCAGGATCCAACGAGTAAAATGAGCAAGAGCGATCCAAATCCTAATGCCTGTATTTCTTTGCTCGATGACGCAGACACCATGCGCAAAAAAATCATGCGCGCGGTTACGGATTCAGATGGAGGCGTGACATACGACCCAGAGACAAAGCCTGCCATCGCGAATCTTCTGACCATCTTCCATCACATGACCGGCAAACCCATCACTGAAATTGAAAAAACCTTTAAAAATAAAGGCTACGGCGATTTCAAAAAAGCACTTGCAGACGCCGTCGTGGATCACCTCTCCCCTATCACAACCAAGATACTGGCGCACCGTGAAGACCCATCAGAAGTACTGCGCGTCTTGAATGAAGGGCGAGAAGAGGCACGCGCCATGGCAAGCAAGAAAATGCGTGTAGTTCGCGAACGCGTGGGTCTTGGCAGAGCCTAATCGCTCCGTGTCATAGGGTCGCTAAGCCGCCGTTTGCACTCAAGAACACTATGACAACCGACCTCATCGCTATGTCAGCGCACACACCTACACGCGATCTTAAGTATCCTCTGACCGTTCTCGCGATTACCGCTGTTCTAACGACTCTTTTTCACACGCTTGTCTTTAGCCATCCCTACGGCATTGCCTTAGCGATTTTCATCCTTGTTTTCGTCGCAGGAATCCATGTTGCGCATGCGGTCACAGGGCGCGAGGCAAACTATTGGGCCTATATTTTTCTCGTCCCCGTACTCTTTGCGACTTCTGCAGGACTTCTCTACGCCAATCCAACCGTTAGCCTGCTTGCTCCGATTTTGACTATTATTTCTCTCTGCCTTTTCTCTTTTTGGTTTACCTCAGCAAAAACGCGCATCCAAGATGTAAAAAGCTTCCTTTGCCTCGACGTACTTCTGGAGACAGTCCTCCCCTTTCAAAATAGCGACGGCATTTTCCAGCACAAACTTCTTGACAGTCGAGGCGCGCAAATACGTAAAGGCATCCTCGTAGCCCTTCCATTCTTATTTATCATTGGCATCCTCTTTCTGAATGCAGATGCCCTATTCCGTCAATTCGTTGATAATATCTTTCATTTTTCTTCAGGTGAAGAATTATTCGCTCGACTCGTTACAGATGTCATCTTTGCGCTGATCATCACTCTTGCGGGATGGGCACTTATCACACGCGCGTTGGATCAACGCAAACCGCAGGGCGGCAACCTGACACTCACAGCGCACCCCGTGACGCTCGCAACGTTCCTTTCATTGTTAAATGTGCTCTTTTTAACATTCATTGCCTTTCAATCCGTGTATTTCTTTGGCGGCGAAGCCTATATTCAAGCGCATGGCGTTTCGTACGCATCCTATGCGCGCGAAGGGTTTTTCCAGCTTCTTTTCGTAGCGGGCATCACATTCGCCATTGTCTGGTATATCTACCAGGCAACAGACATGCGTAACCGGCTGACAAAAATCCTCTCGCTCGTGCTTGTAGCGCAGACCTGGATTGTCATCGCGTCGGCAATTCGACGCTTAGCCCTCTACATGGATGCCTATGGCTACACGGTTAGCCGCTTTTGGGCTATGGCTGTTATTCTCTTTATTGCGGCTGTACTTTTTGTCGCATTTTTCGGCGCTCTCACAAAGCTCCGCGGCACGCACATCACATCCGCCACACTCTTGATAGGACTCTACGTCTTTTCCGGACTTTTGCTGATCAATGTCGAACGAAAAGTCGCTGAAATCAACATCAACAAATTTTTGCGCAACGAGCACGCTCTTGATCTCGCGTATCTTGAAAATCTTTCCACAGACGCCCTTCCAGAGCTTATTCGTGCCCGTGATGTTGCATGGCCAGAAGGCGCTCTCACAACCCTGCAAGATACAACGTGGCCAGAACCGAGAATAAACCCCATACACTGTGCCACGGAAAACCTACAGGAATGTCACCGTGATCATTTGCGTAATACGATCGATGCTACGCTCCAACGCCTCACAGAAGACGCATCCAAAGATTGGCGCAATCTTGTACTCACGCAGTACCGCCATCTCGCAATGTATCGCTTACAATAAAATTCAACGGACAAGCTAGCACTTTTGAGATACAATAGGGGCATATCCTATGCGCTCGAAAGAATTTGCTTCCATTGAACTGACCAAGCAAGAAATTTTACGGCGAAAGTCGCTTGCAAAAAAAGAAAAGGATGTTCAACCAGAAGCATCGCCTATTGTTGAGCCCTGGCTCGATTTACGACAGAGCTTGCAGGCAGTTTTAGAGGCTCCGGAAAATCAGCCAGAACAAAAGCATCACCCAAAACTCCTGAGCGAGCTCCTTGAAACTGCACCGGAGCTACAAAAACAACATCAAGCGATTCTGCATGAGATGAGCATGATTCGTGGCTATGTTGACCTTGAGCAACCAGAACTGAAGGAGCACATCGACGCCTGGATCGCAGATCTTCGCGCATTTCTCGCAGAGAAGAACGTAAAAAAGCGAGATTTTGAACCCATTGAATCTGCGGGACGTCGCCTGTTTGTCTGCGTGGCAAACGCGTTGACTACACGATCACTCGAACGAGATATTCGTACGCAAGAGCAGATGGATTGGCGTTTTCGCAATACACATCAACGGCCGCAAGCCCTCAAAACACTCAAAACACAGCTCGAGGAGAACTATCCTTACTCTCCGGAGGATGTTCATGACCTCGTAGATCTCTTTCTATCGGATGAAATGAGCGCATTTGAAGCGCTCAAAAAAGCCCTCCCTCTGATCGCACGGATTTGGAAACAATACGATCTGGGCAATCAAGCAGGGAACATGGGCGCTGTCTCCCTTGGCGTCATTCTCACAACGTTGCTCCGCCATAGACGCATCGACGCACGCGAACGCCTGGCCGAGGGCGGAAAATTCCAAACAGCCGTTCTTCTTGAACAGCTTATTTCAGAGTTTGTCACAGTCGGAGGGCAGGTGTTGGTGCGGAGCAACATGGAAAAATTCAATAACCACATTAAGCTTCAAATCCAACGTCGCATGACAGAGTCCCTGTTTTACCGACGCTTTGAGTTTAGCCAAGAGACCGGACAAGACCACAAAACATTCACCACCGTACAACGCGGCGAGGAAGGGGTGCGTTTTCTGCTTCAAGAGCTCGCAAAAAATCTTCTTCCTACTTTTCTTTCTCTTGGACTATCCGCTGTTGCCATGACGCGCGCCAGTGCATTACTAAGCCCCGTGGGTTTTGCCACCATTCCCCTCGTGATTCGTGTGGAAAAAATGAAGCAACGCGCCCTAGAAAAACTGGCAGACTCAGACGAAATAAAAAGTAATCGCATCCAAGAGCGTTTGAGCGCCTATAAACAAGGCTTGGAAGAGCTCAAAACATCACCTGACGCCGAACACATCGTAGAACAGATCATGCAGATGATGAAAGATCTCGCGCGCGATGAGTACGGAGACATGGCCACAGCCATCAAACGAGACCTATGGAATGAAGCACCGGGTATCGCCACGTATGCTGTTGTTGGCAGTGTTGGAGCTGTTCTCCAGAGATTTGGGCTTGTCAAAGGCAAAGACATCATGACCACCATTGGAAACGTCGAAGCACTTCAGCGACCTGTAACAAGATTAGTTGAGCTTTTAGGAACCAGAATTACGCATGCGGTACGGGATATTGAGGAAATGGAGGCACTCTTAGGGAACCCGGAAGACCTAGACCGACCCAACGGACCCAAGGAACAGGCGCGTAAACCGCTGGATCCACATCATCAAGACATTATCCTTGATGGACTAAGCTATAGCGCAAAGCAAGAAAATCTTGAAATCCTGCGCGACGTCCATCTGGAAATAAAACAGGGTGATTATGTGGTTCTTGCTGGGCGAACTGGAAGTGGTAAATCTACCATTCTTCGCCACCTCACAGGCCTGCTCGAACCAGATAAAGGAGAAATTCGTATTGGAGGTACTCCGGTAAAGGATATCAAGCGCTATGGTCCCAATTCCTTGCTCGGAGCATTAGCCTATTCTAATCAAGACCCTGTCCTTTTTCCACAAATGACGGTCCGCGAAAACCTCATGATCTGGATGCCTACAGAAACCCGTACAGACGAAGAAATTCGCATGGTTTTGACGAAGTTAGGCCTTGAGCGCTATCTCCCACGTCTTGACCAGCCACTTACCTACGCATCAGGCGGTGAAAAAGTACGGCTTGGCCTTGCACGCATGTTTTTAAAGCGAGCTTCTATCCTTATTCTCGACGAACCAACCAGCAAGCTCGATAGTGCAACAGCAGAAGAAATGCGCGGATTGCTACGCGATCTCCATCAACAAAATCCAAAACTCACAATCATTTGCGTCACGCATGACGAAAAACTCATGGAGGAGATTCGTCGCTCTGGCGATCCGCGCACACGCATCGTGCACATGGAAGAAATCAATAAAATAACGCGTAACACAGAGCCGCCTAAGTAGTTCAACCCACGAAAAGTTCCTTATCCTAAAAACGCCCACATGATCGTCAGACCGTGGATCAGCGCAATCACAATCGTGATACGCGCCATCCAGACGTGCATGTTTATGGTGAGTTTTGTTTTTCCGGATTTCGTAAAAACCGTATAGCCAATGTAGGCCGTAACTAAAAGCGATGTCAGGGTAAGTATCCCGAGGTATGCCGCAAGCGGAAGGCCGAAATACTGCGTAAATATAAAATATTTCATACATCTCTTTTAGTTGATTGCTGTTTCATATTCCCACGCATCCTCCCCCATCTGCTTTGCGAGACGCGTCGCGCGCAACACATTCCGGCCGAGCATACGCGCCTCTGCTTCATACACGCGAGAGCGTTGGATGTGCGCGTCTTTGTCTGTGGATTCTGCGATCGTATTCATGGCGTACATGTTGGAAAATGGCGAGAACACAAAACCATAGTGGTTCAGCGTCATGAAAAGCGATGAAATCGTGAGTGACGCTCCTGCTTCATGGCCTGTGACAATAATTCCCGCGGTTTTCCCGGCCATGCGCCGCAAAAACCCCGAGCCTGGTTCAGACCCCGCATGTTTCTCAATCCAAGCCGTGTGCTGTTTATTGAGCTCGACGTTCTTAGGATCCTTAGGATCTGCTGGCATGAGCGACCCATCCATACTGATCAGGCGATCAATAAAAAGCGCCATGTGCGAAGACATCTTAAAATTATTGACCGGCGTGGCAAAAATCACGGCATCTGCCCAGGTCATGAGGTCATAGACCTTATTCGTCATGTCATCCCCGCGCTCCCCTTCTGGATAGCAAGAGCACTTGAAGTGGCATTGAACATTTGTCGTGGAGTAGCAAGACTTGCAGGGGCGGATATCCAGTGCCCGGAGTTTCAATAGCTTCGTTTCTGCAGATTGCATCTTCATTTCATCAAGGCACTTCATCAACAGCCACTCGCTCGAAGAATCCTCCTGCGCCATATCCAGACGATCTCGCGCGCTTCCACTCACTCCAAGGACGCGCAGTCCTGGCTCTGACAATCGCTCACGCATTTCTGCCGCTTCTTGCATGGCGTGCGCTTGAATAGCCGCAAACCGTTCTTCCAGCCCTGACGCCTTCTGCATGTTTTTCGACATACAATACGGATTACTCTTCAAACGTTTTCAAAAACTCCTCGCGAGTAATAGCTTCTGCCTTCGTCGCCGGCGCCCCGCACGTCGGGCATGGATTCGCGGGATTTACGCCATAATGAAGGTCCCCACACACAGAACACCGCCAGAATGTTTTTTGCATACGACCACAGTATACGATATTTGGAACAGTATTGCATCCAGATAAACCACCACCGCTTGACATACGCGACAATTCCTGCTAGGTTTTCAGCGTCCCTCATAGGACCTTCAACCCCCTATGGACACGAGGCGCAACATGAAGCCAACGTCGACCGTCCCCGGATATCGGATCCTCGGCAACACACCCGATGGAGACCTCAGTGAAACCATCGTCGTGTGCGTGAACGACGGAGCAGGCCGTCGTGTGCACCTCAAATTCAACTGGAGCCCCTGGCTCGGGTACGACTGGAAGGAGGGCTGGGACTTCTGGAACTACAAATCCGGAAACATCGAGTTCTCGCCCTGCACCTGCGAAGAACACAAAGAGGAGGCGCCCCCCTGGATGGCGCTATGCCTCAAACGGTACCACGAAGAACAGCCGGGCGCGCACTGCACCCTGGAAACCCCGGTGAAGAAAGACGCTCCGGAGTGGGAGTGGATCAAGAAAAACCAGGGCTAAACCCCCCAGCCTCGCCAGACAAATAGCCCCACGTCCCTGTAGCGCCCCGACCTCGGTCCGGGCGCGATTTTATTTTCAAAATTGACGGCCACGACGCGCTTCGTTCACAAGCAATGCCGTCCCTATTTACTTACGTTGACAAGACAGGCAGAATCTAGCCAAGATATACACGTCCTGCACAGGAGGTTCTCTCATGGCATGGTACTACTGGGTCATCGGTGGCCTGTCGCTCGTCATCATCCTCATAATCGGGTTAGGGTATCTTTGGATACGGGGCACTCTTGAATTTCTCACCGGTCAGGTCCGAGGAATCAAGGTGGACAAGTCGTGAACGAGGCGTCCACTCGTTCAAAGTCCCTCTGACGGTTCGTGGCGGTGGCATGGGACCTCTTCCTCTTTGCCGGGCTGGCCTGGGGCGCAGGCGATGACTACTTCCGTCTAGGCAAAGAGTTCCGCGCAGGAATTCTTGCGACCCTGGCGTTCGCCATGCTCCTCTTCCTGATCCGTGACACCAGGAACCTTCTCCGCCATCGCAGATCTACACGCCAACCGCCCTCCTAGGACGGCGTTTTTATTACAGCGATTATGCGTGACCGAGTACGTTGACAAAACAGGGAGAATCTAGCCAAGATATACACGTTCTGCACAGGAGGTTCTCTCATGACAACGCCGAACAAACCGACCGCCACATGGACACGCGGCCTGCGTCACACCCTCTCAGGCGCGGCATGGATGAGCGTCTCGTTCTATGTCGCGATGGATTTTCGAGGGCATACAGCTCGAACCATTGCCTTCGGCTTCCTTGCGATCATGAGTTTCGTAGAGCTCATCGGATGGCCCCTATTCCTCTGGGACAACCGCCGCTCCCGCCAACCGCCCTCCTAGGACGGCGTTTTTATTTCAGTAATCATGGGTGAGGCGGTTGACTTCCTCGCCTTTTTCTGTTATCTTCCGCTTGGGCAAGACAGATGACCGCTCCGACGTCACGTCGGAGAGGAAAGTCCGAGCACCGAATCCATAGCAATATGGGGGAAAGCGAAAGCGGCTAACGACCGCCAAGAGATATTCCTGTGCAAATGGGAAAAAACTTAGGGAAAGTGTTCCTGAAAAGGAACGATTTGATCGCAAGAAAAAATCGCCACAGAGACAATACTACCTCGTAAAATCCGCTTCGCGGATCACGAGGGAAAGGTGAAAAGTGTGGAGAGGTGGTTAGGCGCAAGCCTGACGGCTACTTCACTCCTCCGTCGGTAACGCCGGAGCGTGGATCGTAAAACCACTTCGTGGTCACGACCCCGTGGTAAACCCTTTCTGGTGCAAGAGCAAATCTTCCAGGCGCAAGCTTGGGGGAAAGGTCGCTCGCTGGAGTCCCGCCGCGAGGCGGGACCAAGAGAGATGGTCATCCCTCGTGGACGTTCTACGTCTTTACGAGGACAAAACTCGGCTTATCGTCTCGCCCACAAACACACTCTCCGACACATGTTGGAGGGTGTTTTTGATAGGCTCTGCTGGCCTCTCCTTTTCGTTGACAATCCAGCCAACGCGTGATTATCTATGCCAACGCGAATAACGCGGAGCACATTCACCATCGTCGAGGCACATCATGAAGCTCGCAGAGAGATGGAAGAGGGCCCTGGAAAAGGCCAAGGTGGCTACCTCCGAGCAGGACGAAGCGGCCGCTCAGCGCTTTGCCGCAGAGGTGACCGCAAAAATCCCGGCCGCCATTGATTTGGCAATCGCCAAGGGAGAAAAGTATATCGAGGTCGGAGAGTTCAACCCCGATGACCTACATGCCACCTCGCAAAGCGGAGGCTTCCTCGGCGATTACTACCCCGAGAGAAACCAGCTCTCCGGAGCCGCGCTCCTCATCTACGACTACTGCGCAAAGGAGGGTCTGCACCTGTTCGTCGGTGGAGACTTCCACCTGCGCGGTTCCTGGTCCCCGCCCTACGAGATCATCATCCGCTTCAAGCGCTAGTCGCACCCAAACAGCAAGACCTACTTGCTCTGCCCTGGGTGCGTTTTCTTTTGCCCCCACGCTTGACAAAACCGCTTAAATATGCTATTCTTGTCCGTTAAGATGTAATAGTCTTAGCTATTCCTAACCCTATATATGACCCATATCTTAGCCAAGTTCACCGTAGTGACGACCCTCTTCGCGACGCTTATCGGTACGTTCGGCGTTGCCAATATCGCATCCGCTGGCGCTTTGCCGACGAATTCTTTAGTAAAGGGTACAAGTACTTCCACGGTTTATTGGTACGCGACGAACGGAAAACGCTATGTTTTTCCGAACGAAAAGACGTATAAGAGCTGGTTCGGCGAGGACTATAGCAAGGTTGAGACTGTTCCAGATTCCTATTTGGCAACCATGCCATTGATTGCCAACATCACCTATAAACCAGGTGTAAAACTCGTGAAAATCGACACAGACCCTAAAGTGTATGCGGTTTCCCGTTATGGCACGCTCCGCTGGATCGTGTCTGCGGACATTGCCGCTACATTGTATGGTTCAAACTGGGCATCCAAGGTGGATGACATCCCAGATGCATTTTTTATCAACTATACGGTTGGCGCTCCGATCTACTCTTCCTACGATTTTTACCAGTGGACAGAGCAGGCCAATGTCACCACCATCTCGGATAATATCCGTGGATTGGAAGGCACAGGTGGCGTAACCACCCCTGTAAACGGGACCGTCACGATCGCGACCACAAATCGCTACAGCTCCGTCGGTACGGAATATGTGACGTTGACCGCTTCCACTTCTAATGGACAAGCGCAATCCATCACGATTTACGATCGGAATAATTCCCAAAACTTGGGCTCCTGTTCCAATGCAAGCACGTGCAACATTGCCTTGAGCGCCACGACATACACAAGCCGAACTGTCTATGCGACAGCCGTGCTTTCCAACGGAACAACTGTGACTTCCAATGACCTCACCATCAATTACGGCACAGGCACGGTCACGAATCCAACATATACACTAAACGTGGATCGCACGAATGTGAATGCTGGCGACCACGTGAATATTTCGTTCAACGCGTATGGCATTGTCAACGTGTCTCGCATGGAAATTCGCGATTCCCGCGATAACACCCTGATCCAGACGTTCAGCAACCTCAGCGCTGGATATACGTCCGCAACGGTGTACCCACGCGCAGGCCTAACGAATGACTCTTTGCGCTATGTTGCAACCGTGTTCGACATGCAAAACATGTTGATCTCCACGCAATACTCCCCAACCATCACGGTCACGGGAGTTGTCACGCCAACCTACCCAGCTTTTACGGGTAACGTTGTCATGACCGCTGATCGAACGACAGCGCGCGTAAATGAAGCCTTGGTGATCACCACGACCGTGTCCAACACAAATACAGCCGTAGGAAACCTCGTGACACGCATTTACGATCAAAACGGGACGATCGTCTGGGCAAGCATTGGTCAAAGCACCTGCACGTATACGGTGTATCCGTCTGCGATTGGCGCCCTGCGCTACTCTGCGGTCGTTTCGAACGATCGTGGCGAGCAATTGACCACGGCATATAGCCCAACCATCACCGTGACACAAGCCCCTGTGGATCCTGGCACGCCTCCGGTCCAACCTGAGGCCCCTGCTCTTACAGGCACATTGCTCGTAACAGCAGATCGCACAGAAGTGACTGCTGGTGATGTCGTCACCTTTACCGCAACCCTCACAAACGCCAACACAACCGCTGACAAATTGATGTTCAAGTTTGGCAATGCCATCAATGACACGGTTTTGTGGGCTTGTCAGGGAGTCATGACCTGTACGTATTCCATCACCGCTGAAAATAGCGGGACAGCAAACACGGACTTCGCCACATACGTCACCGTAACCAATGATTATGGTCGCGCCATTGAGCGCATGTCCCCTTCTGTCACGATTCGCCCCGTTGTTGCTCCTCCTGTGGTCGCACCAGCCATTACAGGCACGGTGCGCGTCACGGTCGACACGCCAACAGGCGGAATCAGTGCGTATGAAGGAGATTACCTCACGGTGAATGTCACGGTGGAAAATAGCAACATTCCTGTAACGGACATGAGCATCGACATCATTGATGCATCTGACGCCACCATCGCCACACATCCCCTGATCTGGCGTTGCGTGGGATCAAACACGTGTAGCGTCTCCACACAAACCGTGTTCCGTGGGGCCAATAACAACGAATATCGCTACGAAGCAACCGTGAGCAACAGCCAAGGACAAAGTTTGCCCGTGGCACGCTCCGCAAGCGTCATCGTAGTGCCAAACGAATAATCAACACACATACCAAAAAACCAGTCCGACGTTTGTCGGACTGGTTTTGTTTTGTGACGGCTGGTGGCCCCTACTCTTTTTTCGCGCGTTCAACGTATTCGCCGGTTTCTGTGTTTACGACAACGTCTTCACCTTGTTTGATAAACAACGGCGCACGAATTTTGATTCCTCCTTCTACCACAACTTCCTTGGTCATATTGCCGCCACTCACCGTGTCGCCCGCAGAAGCTTCTGGCGCTTCGATAACTTTGAAAACCATTTTACGTGGCAATTCCATGGCAATAGGTTGGCCTTCATACGTGGAGACATGCACCTCCATGCCATCGCGCATGTATTTGCCCGCATCACCGACGTCTTCGTCAGACATGGTGACCTGTTCGTACGTTTGCTGATCCATGAACGTGTAACCCGTTCCATCGTGGAACAAATACTGCATGGTTTTGTGCTCCACATCCACGATCGTCACGCTTTCTGACGTTTTGTAGGTGGTTTCAAGCACCTTACCGGTCTGGAGATTCTTAATACGGGTGCGTACAAAAGCCGCGCCCTTGCCTGGGTTTACATGCTGAAAATCCACTACCACCCACAACCCTTGCGCGTCCTTCAAGACCACGCCCTTTTTGATGTCTGATGTAGAAGCCATAGATGCCCGCAGGATACGCAAGGAACCGACGTGCGTCAACCCCGATTGTCGGATCAGGTTCGGATCAGATACGTATCAGATACGTATCAGATCTCAAAAAATTTTCGCGTCAAATTAGCTAAAATCGCTCTCTCACCGGGATAGGCATGAGATCGCTGATCGAGGATGTGCCCGTGAGGAGCATCACCAGACGGTCAACGCCGAACGCAATACCAGCCGCATTGCCCATGCCTGGCAAAGCTTCAATAAAGCGCTCATCAATCGGCCAGGTCTTTTTGCCTAAACGCGACCGAAGAGCCTGCTCTTCCTCAAAACGTTTGCGTTGCTCAACCGGGTCTGCGAGTTCTGCAAAACCATTCGCCAACTCCAAATCGCCGATGTAGAGCTCCGTACGAAGAGCGTAGCGTGGGTCTTTTTCGTCACGACGCGCAAGTGCGGCCATGGAAGCAGGATAATGCGTGAGAAACGTGGGAACTACCTCACGCCGACCCTCTCCTTCCCGATGCTCCGATCGGGACAGGTCACTAGGAGAGGGAGATGACCACCCCAGTTTCGGCTCGACCTCGCTCAAAAAAATCTTGAAAAAGAGATCATCCCATGTATCGCTTTCTGTGACGGTCTGCCCGTGCGCGCGTGCCGCATCTGCCATGGCCTCGCGATTATCCAAGAGCGTGTCCAAATCAAGATTCGCATACTGTTTCATGGCTTGCGCAACCGTAAGGCGACGGAACGGAGCCTCCGGAAGGATATGTGCTACATGTTGCGTGTTACGTGAGACATAGCGAATCATGTCCTCCGTGTCCCTCAACAACTCTTCCAAGCCCGCATCTCGGCGATACCACTCGAGCAAAAGAAACTCCGGATCATGCGACCCATCCCAAGGCTCTTCATTGCGAAAACAGGAACCAAGATCGTAAATCTTATCAAACCCCGCAGAAAGCAACTTTTTCATCGCATATTCCGGCGAGGTAATGAGCGCCGCGGGCACATGAGCGCTGTCATCCTGTCGGACGACCTCTGTCCAAAACGGTTCGAGATACGGCTCCTGACCCGGGAGACCGATCAGTCTTGGTGTGAGCATTTCCGTGAAACCGCGCTCATCAAAAAAGCGCCGGATCGCTTTGACCACGGCTGTACGCGCAAGAATCAAATCTCTGTTCATAGGGAATATTCGTGAAACGAAAATATGAGGCAAAATGCCAAAAATGTCAATAACAAAGCCACCTTATTCTTTTACAGCAACAATGAGTACAACCGCGAAAATGCTCTTCTATTGGTTGGCGTACTGCTCCACCTCTGCCGTCACAACCACGAGCTCCACGCCTGCCTGCTCAAATAATTTTCGCGAATCGCTTGCCGCGTGATATTGCTTTTCGCAGACCACGCGCTTTACTCCTGCGTTCACAAGCGCCTTTGCGCAGGTATAGCACGGCTCAAACTTTCCGTAGCACGTTGCCCCGTCGATCATCACTCCATAACGCGCGGCATTACAAATCGCATTCAACTCTGCGTGAGATGTGCGCATGCAGTGCTGTGACACAGAATCATCCTCGTGCACCACCTTTTTCATCTGATGCCCAATCTGATCGCAGTGCTCAACGCCGCTCGGTGAGCCCACGTAGCCCGTGCAAAGAATACGTTTGTCTTTCACAAAGACCACACCAATACGGCCACGATCACACGTCCCCCGTTTGCCAACGGTACGTGCGATTTCAAGAAAATACTCATCCCAGGGAGGCCGCGCGTGTACCGGTACAGAAATCGGAGAAACGATCTGTGGCATGATGGGCTGGTTATCCATACGCGCAGTATTCAAACACATGGAAACACATACGACAAATGTGCGTACCAAAAAACGAGCCCGTGCTCGTTTTTTGATGGATATTTATTGGACCAAGTACGGAAGAAGCGCCATGAACCGTGCGCGCTTGATGGACAAGGTCAGCTTGCGCTGATGCCACGTGCAAACGCCGGAGCGCTTGCGAGGCACGATCTTTCCAAAGGAAGAGATGTAGCGACGCAAGGTGTTGGTGTCTTTGTAGTTGACGTCTTGTGCGTTCACTTGGCAGAAAAAGCACTGACGATCTGTGTGTTTATGCATACATTGAGAGGTTAAAAAGGAATATCTTCCACCCGAATCTCTTGATGACCCATGCCCTTATCCAGCGCACCCACAGGGCCGTTTGTCGGCACAATGGTCGGCTCGTTGGATGGAGCCTGCGCCGAGGCTCCTGGACCTGTTTGGCCCGTGCCGCGATCAAGCAAGATCATATTTTCTGCGACGATTTCCGTGGTACGACGCTTGGCGCCATCTTGCGCTTCCCAATCGCGCGTTTGCAATCGTCCCTCAAGGAATACGCGGCGGCCTTTGGTGAGATATTGCGTGCAAATCTCTGCCAACTTGCCCCACGCCACAATATTATGGAACTCCGCCCGATTCTGTTTTGCGCCAGCTTGATCTGTCCACTGCATGTTGGTCGCTACCCCAAAATTACAAACCGTTTGTCCACCTGGTGTGGTGCGGGATTCTGGGTCACGAGTCACATTACCAATGATCTGAGCGCGGTTGAGATCCATAGGAGTGTATTATATTCCCTTGATATCTTCGGTCAACGCTTTGTCGATTTTGAGCTCCAATTCTTCGGCGCTCAAGGCATCTGTTTTTGGTGCTTCTACGACAGGCGCTTCTTCCTTTTTCTCCCCTTCCTTTACTTCGCCGGCCTTTTCCTCGGCTTTTGCCGCGCCTTCCTTATCTTCGCGCTCCTGCTGTTTTTCACGACGGCGGCGTTCATCGCGCGTGTTCTCCACGACGACTTCTGTAAATTGGACAAGGTTATACTTTTGATCACCTGCCTCATCCGCACGCAAAATCAAGTGGCGGACAATGTCTGAGGTGATGCGCAAGATTTCATCAATCTTGGCCATGGCAGTGCGTTCAGCCGTAAAATGCACGAGCACATAGTGCCCATGACGCTGACGATTGATGGCGTACGCAAGTTTGAATTTCCCCAATCGCTTGGTGGATTCGATGGTCGCGCCGAGCTTGGTGAGCAAGGCATTGATCTTCGTCTCCGTACCTCCCACCTCATCGTCTGTGAGAGTGGTTGGCAAAATATAGAGCAACTCGTAGCGAGTTGACATACGTCTATGACACGTCCCCTGTTCGGGGCTCCGACCTGCGTCGGTGTGGCCGGTCATGGCTAGGTTTTAGTGCGGAAACCCTACGGTATAAGCCAAAAATTGTCAAGAAATTCCCTTCCTGACGAAATGTGTTATGCTGTCCCCGTTATGCTTCATTTTCTTGCTTGCGGCACGCATCCCTCCCTTTCTTTGGCGGAAGCCAAGGCGGTTTTGGGCTTGGATCCTGTGTTTTTGGTTGAAAATATCGCTGTATACGACACGGAAAACTGGGATGGAAGCGCCCTTATGGAGCAACTGGGAGGCACGATCAAGCTTGGCGATGTGATTGCGGATCTTCCTCAAAAGGACATGGCCGCTGACCGTTTGGCAGACATGATTGACGAGCGGCCGCGTGCAAACCGCGTATTGTATGGGTTGACCATCAAAGGAAGTGAACGGAACAAACACAAAAACCTGCCGATTCAGCTCAAAAAGGCGCTAAAAGAGCGTGGACGCTCTGCGCGGTGGGTCACGGGCGATCAAGGCGACCTTACGCCTGCGGCTGTGGCAAAGTGCCACCTCACGGACGAAGGATATGATTTTACGATCGCGCTGGCAAAAAATCGCGCGCTTGTGTGCTTGACGACCAATGTCCAAGACGCAGACGCCTGGAGCAAGCGTGATTTTGGACGACCGTTTCGCGATGCAACGACCGGCATGTTGCCGCCAAAGGTCGCAAGAATGATGGTGAACTTGGCGGCCACACATCACACAATTCTCGATCCGTTTTGCGGTGCTGGGACTGTCCTTATGGAAGCGGCGCTTCTCAAAACCGGCAAGCTTATTGGCTCGGATTTAGATACGCGACAGATCGAAGGAGCGCGAGTGAATTTGGATTGGCTCGTGCAAGCGGGGCTAATAGATGAAGCAACGCGAACCAATATCGACCTCCATGTCCAAGCCGCTGAAACCATTGATAAACGTCTGGCATCGTCTTCCATCGACGCCATCGTAACCGAAGGTTTCCTCGGCAAACCATTGCAAGGCGATGAAACCGTGTCTTGGCTCAAACGCCAGCAACACGAAATTGAAGAACTTTGGATCGCGACCCTCAAAGCAAGCGCCAAGATCCTCAAACCTAGCGGTCGCGTGATTTGCGTATGGCCAACGTTTATCGCACGCGATGGAAGCGTGAGTGTCGACGTGAGCCAGGAGCTCGCCAATCTCGGCTACAACAAAATCGGACCAACCCTGGAATACGGTCGGCCCGAACAACATGTGAAACGCGGAATTGTGGTACTGGAGAAACTCTAAAATTTACGGATACACCTGCTTCCCTTCTTCATCAAATAACTTGATGGCCTGCACAGGACAAGACTGCGCGGCGAGCAGAATCGTAGCAGAGTCTGCACCCTGCGCGTTCACGACAATCGCTTTGTTGTCTTCGTCCAATTGAAACACGCCTGGCGCAACGGTCACGCATGGAGCGGCGCCAATGCAAAGCTCGCGGTCGACTTCGATTTTGGTGATGTTCATATTATTGTCGTTCACAATACTTTTCTTGGTAAAATCTGACAAGTTGCTCAACCTCTGGCAAGCACGAAGGATCGCCTGTGCCGACCTTGGTGCGCGCCTGCACGTCTTCGACAGTCTTTGCACCTTCAAGCACAGCTTCTTCAATATCTTTGTCTGTGATTTTCAACACCTTATCGATGATGCGCCCTGATTCCACCGTAATACGATCGACTTGGCCTGACACACGAAAATAATCATTGATCGCAAGACGCAGTGCCTTATCGCCCAGCACAGAGCAATGGATCTTCCGGTTCGGAAGACCGCCGAGTCGTTCGAGAATATCCTGGGGACGCAGTTCAAGCGCCTGATCAACGGGCATGCCTCCGTTCTCCGTGACCATGACGGACAGCATGGATGTGGACGCGATCGCAGACGCACAACCAAACGTTTTCCACTTCATGTCCGTAATGCGCTCGACATGGTCGTCCCCTTTTTCGATTTTCAGCCACACGCGCATCACATCCCCACACGCAGGCGAACCCACCATGCCTTGATACGCGCCCTTGAGAGACGCCTCATCCTCCACAAAATTCTGCGGATGCAAAAAGTGCTCCTTCACAATGTCAGAGTAAATCCAGCGTTGACCGTTTGGAGATTGGATGTCAGACATAATATTTTTCGCTTACCTTTACTGGACTCATCTTACGTAAATGCTCGACAATTTCTGGCATAATTTCGATCACAAAGTCTACGTCCTTTTCCGTGGTGCTATGGCCAAGCGTGAATCGCACAGACCCATGTGCGGCCTCATACGACACACCAAGCGCAAGGATCACATGCGACGGATCGAGTGAGGTTGATGCGCACGCAGATCCGGTCGAAGAGCAAATGCCTTTTGCATCAAGATAGAGCACCGCGGCTTCGCCCTCCATGTCCAAAAACGTGACATTTGCATTGTTTGGCAGGCGTTCGGTCGCATGACCGTTCAAGAATGTCTTCGGCAAACGTAAAAGCCCTTCAATCAAACGATCGCGCAGGGTCGTGAGTCGTACGTTCTCTGCCTCGCGACCTTCTTCCAGCAGTTCCAGTGCCTTTGCCATACCGACGATGCCTGGCACATTTTCCGTGCCTGATCGTAGATTGCGTTCCTGACCACCGCCACGCACCATGGGCGCGAGCTTTACACCACGACGAACAAACAACGCGCCCACGCCTTTAGGTCCGTAGATTTTCGAGCCGCTGATCGTCAATAAATCCACATGCGATTTTTCCACGTTCAAGTCCAGCACACCTGCGGCTTGGCACGCATCAGAATGGAAAAGCGGGAATGTTGACGCGTGCTCTTTACGCCACGAAAGAATCGCGCGACCAATCTCTGCGATGGGCTGGATCGTGCCTATTTCATTATTTGCGGTCATGATAGACACCAGAACCGTGTCTTGCGTCATTGCCGCAAGGACCGTCTTCGGATCCACAATGCCCTGGCGGTCGACCGGGACGACTGTCAGCGCGATCGCCCCTGTCTTTTCAAGGTATTTCAACGTCTCCAACACCGCATGATGCTCAATCGCAGAGGTCACGACGTGCGGCAGACGATCGTCCGCGTTTTGATGACCGACAATCCCGACGATTGCCAAATTATCTGACTCTGTGCCGCCAGATGTGAACACGATCTCATCTGCATGCGCATTGATGATCTTCGCGATGCTCTCGCGCGCTTCCATGACCGCCGTTTGCGCGCGCACGCCCAGCTGGTGCAAAGACGAAGGATTGCCAAACACGTCCGTCATAAACGGACGCATGGCATCGACCACGCGCGCATCGGTTGGCGTGGTGGCCGCGTGATCAAGGTAAATCAGGCGATCTTGCATAAATGCCACAGTAGCAGAACTGATAAATTACGCCACACCCAGATCTGATACGTATCAGATCTGGATCAGATCTGGATTTATTTTTGGCTTTGTTTAGCGTTTGAGCGTCGTGATATACGAAGACTATTTGCCAGAACGCTCACGCTGGAGAATGCCATGGCCATGCCCGCGATCACAGGGTTGATAATCCCTGCGGCGGCCACAGGAATGAGAACGACGTTATACACGAATGCCCAAAACAGATTTTGACCAATGGTAGAGAACGTCATGCGCGCAAGACGAAGCGCGTCTGCGGCTTTTTGCGGCGAGCCACTCATCAAGACGATCTGCCCAGCCGCAATGGCCACGTCCGTGCCTGTGCCCACGGCCATGCCGAGATCTGCTTGCGCGAGAGCTGGCGCATCATTCATCCCATCGCCCACAAACGCAACGCGCGTTCCCTGGGTTTGCAACCTTTTGACCTCATCAGCTTTGCCCGTAGGCGAAACACCAGATAACACGCGCGTAATACCCAATTGCTCAGCCACGGCTTGTGCGGTTTGTGCGTGATCACCTGTCAAAAGCACAATGTCTACTCCCTGTTTTCGCAAATCCGCAATCGCGCCCTTTGCATCAGACTTAATGCGATCTTGTGCCGCAAGCAATCCGATCATCGTTGTGCCACGGCTAGCAAACAACACGGTCTTTGCCTGAAGACGAAGCTGATCAGCATGCGCCAACATCCAAGAAGAAATCTCTTTTGTTTGTGCACGGATAAATGCCTCATTCCCCAAACGCACCTCTTCGCCACGGACTTTTCCCCGTATTCCCTGTCCAGGTACCGCTTCATATTGCGTCACAACCACAGGAGTAATCTTGCGCGCTTCTGCCGCACTCAACACTGCTGAGGCAAGAGGATGTTCTGAGGTCGCCTCAAGACCTGCGGCAAGCGCTAACAGGTCTGATTCATCCTCTGATTCACTCGGCGTCACATCTGTGACAGACGGTTTACCCTCGGTAAGGGTGCCTGTTTTATCAAAGACCACGAGAGCAATATGACGCGCGGCCTCCAAGGCAGATCCATCTTTCACCAAAATCCCCTGTTTTGCGCCTGTGCCCGTGCCCACCATGATGGCCGCGGGCGTTGCCAAGCCCATGGCGCAAGGACACGCAACAATCAACACCGCAACCGCGCGCTGGATCGCCACAAACAGAGGCAAATCTAAGACAAACAGGGTCACGACAAATGCGATGGCCGCCACCACAAAGACAATCGGCACAAACACCGAGGCAATACGATCCACCATTTTTTCATAACGTGATTTTGTCGCTAACGCGCGCTCAACCGTCGCAACAATACCATCCAATAGAGAATGGCCCGGCTCTACGGTCACTTCAAAGTGAAACGATCCTGTTTTATTCAGCGTTGCGGCAAACACATTATCTCCTGCATGTTTTTCCACGGGGATGGGCTCCCCGGTCAGCATGGCCTCATCCACAGAAGAGGATCCATCCACCACACGGCCGTCCATGGGAATCTGCTCTCCGCTTTTTACGAGGCACACATCTCCAATACGCAACTGCTCTGGCGCAATATCCTCAATTGCCCCGTTCGGCTTCACCCGATGTGCTGTCTTCGCGTGCAATTGCAGGAGTTTTTGAATAGCTTCCCCTGCCTTCTGCCGTTGACGTGCTTCTAACCACTTTCCCAATAGCAAAAAGAAAATGATAATGCCCGCTGTTTCAAAATACATGTCTGGGCTGTCGATCAGGAGTGCGTAGGTGCTCCAAAGTAATGCCGCTCCTGTGCCGACTGTCACGAGCGTATCCATGTCTGTGCGCCCCTGCTTCAAAGAACGCCAGGCGCCACGATGAAAGCCCGCACCCAAATAGACGACCATGAACCAGGTAACCACGGCCAAGATCTCGCACCAGATTTTACGATCAAGAAATCGCCCCCATTCAGGCGTCACAAACATGGCCACAAACAAAGGGATGGAAAGGATCGCGGCCAAAATCACCTTTTTGCCGGTCGCATATCCCTCATGAACGTGCGAAGCAGTCGCCTCGTGTGCTCCGCCATGCTCGTCAGGGTGCTCATGCTCCATCACGGCCTCATAGCCTGTGTCATGCACGGCTTTTTTTACGGCCTGCAACGAGGTCTTTGTTTCATCAAACGTCACCTGAGCTCGTTCGCTCGCAAAATTGACTGCGGCTTCTTGCACACCAGCAACTTTCTGAAGCGACTTCTGTGTGGAGATGGCGCAGGTAGCGCAATGCATGCCCTGCACGCGGAAACGGATGGTTTTCATATTATTCTATGACAGTAAATTGTCCACGAATCATTCCCATCTGACAGCTAAACGGAATAGTGCCAGTCTCTTGCGGGGTGAAACGAATCACAATGGTTTTATCTTGTATCAGATTCCGCTGGATACGATAGCGAGGCATCACAATAGCCTGCGCACAACCGCCCACATCCGTTCCCAAGATTTCCCATCGGACAGGCACGCCTTTTTTCACCGTGAACCTATTGGGACTAAAACGACCATACGCCACCTCCATACGCACGATCTGTTCTCCATTCGTACTCGTTGGCTCTGTTGGAGCTGGAGGCGGCGAAGAACGGAAGAGACCATCGAGCGTAAAAGAAGAACCAAGCACCGTAAGTCCGCCATTGATCTGACTCACAGCAAACACCACGAGAAGCGCTCCTGCCATGAGTTTGAGCCAACGAGACTTGCCTGTACGCACAGAACCAAAGATCGTCACGCCAAGCAACACAGGCAATGTGCCCAATGCAAACGCTCCAAGTAACAGCGCACCACGCGAGACAGAACCGCTCGCGAGTGCCAACGCCTGCGCGGTCTGCGTAAACCCGCAAGGAAGAATAAACGTCGCGGCACCCACAAGCAGTGGCGTGATCTTGCCCTGGCGTTTTGTGACACGATCTGCGAACGCCCCGGCAGAAGCAGGCATGCGAATGCCCCAGGAAGCGAGAGACGGTGCAAGATCAAGTAAATGAAGACCGACGATGAAAAATCCAATACCTAAAAGCAGGGTCACCCATCCATACAGGCCGCCCACATCGGGAATCGCGCCGCCAATACCCCCAAGCACGGCGCCGCCCACAACAAACGCGACCAAACGTCCGGTGTGAATCCATGCAACTTTCCCGTGCGTTTTTCCTTCAGCTGTGTACGCAAGCAAAAAAGCACCGGTTGCGGCTAGACACGTGGAAACCGACGCGACAAAACCAAGACCAAAGAGCGCAAGCAAGGACGATCCTGCGAAAACAGAAGGAAGCGCACTTCCTATGCGAGAAAAAAAGACATTCCACACAAGTGCGGCAAGGAGGATAGCAATACCACCAGTGAACGCTCGCCGAACCCATGGAATGGATGCGGGCGGAGTTGTGCATGCTGGCAACGTCGCATCACGAAGGCTGTATCCGTATTGTGCCAGTTCTTTATTCAATGCGTTCACATCTGGCTTCAAGGCATTATCCGCAAAAAATGCGGTAGCTTGCCCCTTAGATAAACTAACGTGCACATCCTGTACTCCAGGAAGCGCTCGAAGCGCCGCAGAAATCGTGCGCTCACAAGAGGCACAATGCATGCCCGTGATAGACCACGTATAGCTACAAGCCATAGGAAAATCAGGAACGGTCTGCTAATTCCATCACATGGGCGATCTCATGGAGCGTTTTTTCTTGCTCCTTAGGAGATCCCGTAGTCATGGATTTTACAAAACACGTTTTCAAATGATTTAAAAATATGCGACGGATAATCCCCTTCCACAGCCCTTGCACAGACAAGGCTTGTTGAAGTACCTCTGGGCAATAGCGCCCTTCTTCCAACATAGAAACAACCGTGGCCATTTGTGACTGGCATTTTTTTGCGGCAACTAAAATAGAGGAGCGTTTGTCCTCTCGAATCTCTGTAGGGTGATGAGACGAGCAACAAGAAGGAGGCATACGCATACAATATACCTACCCCCCAGGTATCTTGTCAAGAGCTATTCCATGGCCTTCTTCCGCATAGCCCGCGGATAATGCTCAATCGCATAGCGAAGCGCTGTGCGCGGCATGCGATCCTTGCGCTCCATTACAAATGCGAAAATCTCTTCCGGTTTTGCCCTGCTCCCCTCTTTTAGCATCCAGCCATAGCCCTTTTGCACAAGATCGTCTTCGTCGAGAAGAAGCGTGTCCGCAATACAAAATGCGTCAGCAAGATGATCGCCGTGACGGACAAGCGGGATCAAGCTCACGGCAGACGCACGGCGCAACCAACGGTTTTTCGCACGCGCCCACATATCCACACGGTGGATTTCCTGTGGAAAACGTGTGAAGAATGGGCCAATCACATGTGTACAAAGATCATCGCACGTTGCCCAATTCGTGACATAATTCTTTACAAGTCGCTCAAGACGCGTCCCGTCACCTGGTGCAAGCTCCTTCACGCGTCGCCGTATCCAAGACACGCCCACCGTACACTCTTCAAGTGTTCCAGCTTTGAGAAGTGCTTCAGACACTTTCCAAACCTCCTGCAAAGACGCTCCTTTTAAGTATCGCTGATAGATCTGCGCTGATATTTTTCGTACAATCGGCGTTCGTACACCAAACACGCGCACCTGCTCAGCGAAAAAACGCTGACACCCTTCGCGAAAAATAGGGTCAACGTGTTTGCGAAGCTCCAAACGAAGCAGAGCTACGGGAGAAGGAGTCGCTGGCATAACTATTTTTTTGGTACGGCCTTTGCCGCCACTTCTGCAATAGGTGTTTGTGGTTTGAAACCGCCACGCAACGCCACAATCAACGCGCGGATAATGCGCAAAGGCCATTCTGCCACGAGCGCGAACGCGATCAACGCGACCGCCATCATCCCGATGGTCATGAACGTAGAATCACTTGACCACGTTTCTGAAGTCGTATGATACGAAACACTTTGCGGGACATCCGAGATTCCCACAGTAATCGTCGCAACGCCAAGCATGATAAACGGCAAAAAAATGGGCGCGAATAACGTCAACGCATCCACCGCCAAAGACGAAGCACGTCTCCGCAAAAGAAATAGCGCTACCACCATCGCAAAAAGCGGAATGGCCGCCGCACGAAAAAAGATATCCATCCATGCGCGATAGGGATCGTCTACGAGCATGATCACCGTGGGGTCTTGCGCCTTATAATAGATGTCCACTTCCTCCCCAAGCATAAACGGCTGACGATCTGAAAATGCATTCACCCCTGTCTGATACTTTTGCCCGGACGCATCCTCATACGCAATCATCGGCGCATACCGCGTCACTTCTCGTTGCGGAGGCCCTTCAAGCATCGTGGTGGTCGCTGTATATGAAGACACAGCACCTGTTACGCGCACACCGGTTGCCCCAGGCTGGTCACGCGTCAAATAGGGCAATCCAAAAAAAAGAAACACCCCAAGAAACACATACTTCGCCATGCTCAACCATGGGTTTGTCTTAGGAATGTACGGAGTCAAGGAAAATGACATAGTGCTATTGCCCTCATCGTATCCTTTGCCCGTGGATCCAACAAGCCAGCTTGACCCTAACCCCGCTAATCAGTACGATAGCCCACGCGACCAAGGAGAGGTGTCAGAGTGGGTGAGGTTCGAGCGAGCGCAGAACCGAACGGGCGTCAAAGGACGCCCCGGCGAACACGAATGTCTGCTTTTCTCGCGAAGCAGAGCGAAGCCAAGGAGAGGTGTCAGAGTGGTCGAATGAGCCGGACTCGAAATCCGGTGTCGAGCTAAGCTCGACCGAGGGTTCGAATCCCTCCCTCTCCGCCATTCGACGCGCTTCGCTTGCTCATGGCTATGCCATAGCAGGTGAAGAGCGGCGAATGCCCTGAGCGAAACGCAGTGAAGCCGAAGGGCTCCCCCGTTCGCTACGGACATTCGCTTGATGGTTTCGATATTTTGCTATGTCCGATAAGGCGGCCCTGTGGCTGATCCAAAACAAAACGGCCCTTTCCAGGGTTATTTTGTTAAGTTAAGATGAAACCATGAAAACGATTCTTGTGGACGCCGTACACACATTCGTGAATGAAGAAGGGGTGATAAATACAGAGATGCATGCATTATTAGAATCTTTTCCCAATAAAAAAATCATCCTCACGGGTGCGAATGACGAGCAGTTCAAGTTGTTTAGATTGGATAAAATGCCCTATGAGGTATTTACACTCAAACACAATCCTGAAAAAACAGATCCAAACTACTTCAGGATGATGTTGGCCCGCTATCACCTAAAAAGTGACGAAGTCATCTATTTTGAACATAAAATACAGGCTGTTCAAAGCGCCGAGTCTATTGGCATCAAATCTTATCATTACGATCCGGAGATAAAAGATCTGATGGCGCTAAAACAATTTCTTATAGAGAACGTCATTATCGAGTCACCCGCCACGAAAAACCGACCTGCATAGGTCGGTTTTGCTATGATATTTAATGTAGACGCGCTACTCTAAACACGCAATATGCCTCACAGCATAATACAACAAATCCAAACCTTTCAGTTAGTACTAGACCAAATTCCTGAAATTCGCTATGTCGGCGATCCTGTTTTGCGACAAATAGCTCATCCCGCAACCCATGAAGAAGGCATTGCCATCGGCAATCGAATGAAAACCGTTCTACAAAAGTATAGAGCTCTTACAGGTCTGGGGCGCGGTTTAGCGGCTCCACAAATCGGCGAGAGCAAATCCGTGTTTATCACATTTACAGACGATCGATTTAGTACCTTCATCAACCCCAAAATTGTCGAAAAATCAGATCAAACCAATTTTTATAAAGAATTATGCATGAGCGTTGGTATCATGGCGGCTGATGTAGAAAGGCCCGATTGGATCGTCATGGAATGGACGGATGAAAACAATCTGACAAAATCAGAAAAATTCGATGGATTCATGGCACGTCTGTATCAGCACGAAGTGGCACATTTGCATGGACGGCTCAATTTGGATGATGCCATTCCGGGAGGGGTCGAGTTCGTAACTTTTGATCCATTAAAAGAGACACTGAGAAGCACGAGGTAGCATCAGCCCAGCACCCATCCCCCCTGCCACATAAAAACTCCCCACACGGGTTGCTTTTTTGATGCCTCCGCGTGCGGTATGCTTTCGGGCATGTCACAATGGTCCGTATACATCGTGCAATGTCGTGATGGCAGTTTGTATGCTGGCATTTCTACAGATGTTGCGGCGCGCGTCCAACGTCACAATGCCGGGAAGGGCGCGGCATATACGCGGAGCCATAGGCCTGTGGTTTTGGTGTGGACAGAGGCTGTAGCGTCTGAATCTGCGGCACGCAAACGAGAGGCCGAGATAAAGGGATGGACGAGGAAGGAGAAACTACGTCTTATCACCACTCTCCCCAACCCCTAGTATATCCCCATGCAAAAATCCTGGACGTTTCCCCTTGCGCTTGGGCTGTGGGCTGTGGTGGTGGAGGCGTCGGTTGCGTTTCTATTTTTTCTGCATGCGCCACCTGGGACGCAATGGCTGGGAAGTACGATCGTCAATCCGCAGGACACGGCCATCTACCTCTCCTACATTGAACAAGGCGCTCGAGGATCGCTTCTTTTTGACAATCTCTTTGCTATTGAGCCACAGCAGTCGCAATTGCTTTTGTTTTGGCTAATCCCCGGACTCATCGCGCGAACCGGTATCCCTCTTATTCTTACGCACGAAGGATTGCGGTGGATCATGACCCTTTTTCTCGCGTTTGCGGTCTATACGATTGCGCGACCGCTCACCACAACGGAACGCGATCGCAGACTAGCATGTCTCCTTATTTTCGCGGGCGTGGGACAAGGTTGGCTCTTTTCTGCAGTTCGGAGCGTATTGCCGATTACATCGACCCTTGAAGCAGTCGCGCCGGACATGGAGTTTGAGTTTTCCGTTGTGCCGGCACTGCTTTCTGGCGGGGCACACATTATCCTTTCCGTGGCATTACTCGCATTTGGCATGCACTCTGCCTGGCAAGCTATGACACGCCGCACCTCTCGTGACGCATGGATCGCCTTTGCAACACTGGGGTTTCTCCTGGCATTCCATCCATATTTTGTACCACTCGTGGCAATTTTTCTCGCAGGCGCGGCTCTCATCACACAGCGACAGACCTCCTGGCATGAACGCCTGCGCGTGCTCGCTCCTCTCGCGCTCGCGTTTGTCCCCTGCGTCCTGATCTTCGCACCGTTTGTCTTTGATCCCCTCTACAAATCCACGCGCGTCACGGCAAATATTCTGCCTCTGCGTCAACCCATGACATGGATCTTCACGTTGTTTCCTTTTGTCGTGGCTCTTGCCTGGCGCATCAAGAAACGAGTGGGCATCAAAAAAGAAGAATACTGGCTCCTCCTTTGGATTGCTTCCGCTGTCCTCTGTCTATTTTTGCCGTTCCCGTGGACAAAGCGCTTTACACAAGCAGGCGGCATTGCACTCGTGCTCCTCACGCTCCCGGCTTGGCTGGCTCTGCGCGACCGCATCCAACGATATTCTGCGTTTCATGTGATTGGCCTTCTCTTGCTAACCATCGCGGCTCTGAGTCCCCTTGCATTCCTACAAGAAGAATATCAGGCCACGCTCCTTCAAGAAGACACACCCTACTTTTACGCATCAGACGATAGTATCCTCGCCTGGGACCAACTCCGAAAGGACGCGCCTCACTGCACCGTGCTCGCTGATGATCCGTGGATAGGCGTGTGGACCCCTGCCATGACCGGTTGCACAACCTTGTTTGGACACTCGATAGAAACGCCGTCGTATCAAACGAAACGTGCGCTGGCAAAACAGTTTTTTGACACGAAAAACCAGGATGACAGCCTTCGACTTCTCGCGCAGACAAGCTCGACACACATCCTCACCACAAGAAAAATGACGAGCGAGCAGACAGCGTCCCTGTTACGCGACACGTCCTGGACCGAACAACGCTTTTCAGATGACACGCGCCTCTTTATCCGGCGAAAATGAAAACGTTGTTAAAAATGCGAGCATCCAAAAGACGATCGCAAGGTCGTTTTTGAAATAGGGCACATCTACAAGGCCTTGGATCAGGATTGCAAGCAAAGGAGCGATAACGCAAAAATCACGACGCTGGACCGCGAGCCTTGTCCACGTCCCAGCGATCCATACGAACGCCGCTATGCCGAGCAGGCCGGTCTCGCTCCAGAGGTTGAGGAGGATGTTATGCGGATATTGGAAGATTTCGATAAAGGTCGCCTTATGAAAAGGTTTGAAGACAATCGGATAGCCGCCAAAGCCTGCGCCAGCGATTGGATGCGCTTTGAGCATTTCCCAAGTCTCGCGCCACATAATCAAACGAACCTTCCCAGACCACTCCTTAAAAGCGAGCACACCCATCACCTTCATACGAATCGGCGCGATCGCGTAGGCCGTGATCGCGAGGATCACGCCAGAACCAATCGCGATCAGGCGTGCGCGGCGATGAAGAAGCATGGCGATGGTAGACACGACAAACAAGGCGATAAAACCACCGTTGCTTCGTGCTAGAATGATGCCCACGAGCGATACGATTGCCGTAAGCAAGGAAAACAAACGTTTGCGATCCTGGAGCCATAAACAAAATGCCCATGCCCCAATAGGCGCTACAAACAGCGATAGCGCATTCGGATAAGGGAACGGACCGGTTGCACGGCGGCCTGCGAGAATCGCGACGTCCCATGGATGAGGAATGCCCTTGCCTGTTGCAAACTGCACCGCAGACCACGCGACCACGATCACGACGGTCGCGTAAAGAGAGCGACGCAAATCACGCGCTTCGACCTCTGTGCGAATAACAGCCGCGAGCAAAACAAAGACGAACAGTGGCTCCAAAACATAGGCGCGCCAAAGACCCAAGCCCGTCCAAATACTTGGGGAGATGATCACGGCGACGAGCGTCGCGGCAAACCAAGCAACAATAGGCCAACGCCAAGAACCCAGACGAGCCCATCCACGTTTCCAACCTGGTACTCCCTCGGTCAAAGTAAACGCGATTAATAGCCCTACGAGGGCTAACTCTAGAAGTGTGGTGGGCAAAAACCCTACGTTGAACCGTACCAGGTACAAAGGGAGTGCAAGGGGTAAGAGAGTCAGGAGGCGTGGAAACATGCCACCACGTTACCGTCCCCTTCCCCTTCTGGCCAGTCCCCGGTATGCTGGAGCCCTATGGCAACCATTGACCCTCAGGTGCTCGAAAAGCTCTGCTACAACGAGCAAGGCATCCTCAAAACCAAATCTGAATGCCGCGCATCACTCATCAACAAGTTGATTTTGGACGACATGATCGACATTGATGAAGCGGAAAATCACGTAGACAAATTTTTGCGTGAAAAAAACTATTGGAACGAACCCACGCTGGAAGAAATCCTCGGCGACATGACCGAAGAGGAAACATAAGATGCTGAGAAAAAATATCCCCCATTGTGGAGATATTTTTTTCACGGCCACCAAGCATGGAAGCGGCCAAGATGTCGTGGAAAGGCTGACTGACCTATCTTTCTTACGTTCCTTGCAGACCCGCGTCAATGGAAAACAGTGGATAAGTTTTTTTCTTGAACCTCTTGTGTGACGTTTTTCACACGTTGCCGAATGCGATACACACCAAAAATAAATGCCCATGCATCGCGCCACAACCGCACGGTACTGCGTCGGCGATGATCGCGGTGCTCTACCCATGTCACAGGCATTTCCGCGATATGCCATCCTCGCGCGTGCACATGCGCCAGCAGTTCGGAATCAAATAACCACGTTCGCTCCTCCAGGTGCGGAAGGATTTCGCGTACCACGCGTGGAGAGACGGCCTTGAGCCCGCACTGCGCATCGTGCACAGGCAAATGCAACACGCATTTCTGCCAGGTGCGATAGGTACGCGACACAAGCGACCGCAGGCACGACCGATCAATGGACGCGCCAGCCACATAACGCGAACCGCACGCCGCATCCATTCCTCCAGAGATCACGGACGCAAAAAGGTCCTGCATCCGGTCAATGCCTGCCGCAAGATCTGCGTCTGTAAATAAAAACACGTCTGCCGCTTCTGCAGACGCTCGCCATGATGCGATAATCGCCTGCCCTTTCCCGCGACCTTGCACACGAAGCAGGCGCACCCGCGGGTTCAGAGATGCCACACGCTCTACGATCGCTGACGTGGCATCTGTGGAACCATTTTCTGCGACCTCAATCATCCAATCGACATGAGCGAACGTCTTGGCACACATCTCCGACAACAAGCCAAGGTTCTGTTCAATAACAGTTGCCTCGTTGTTTGCAGGGACCGTGATAAGCACGCGCGGCATAGCTAACGCATCTCATACAACACATTGCGTTCGTCTTTGTACAGAAGGTTGAGCTGTGTGCTTGTGGCAAGCGCCTCTAAAAACTCTTTTGGATCCCAGGAGGAAACAAGAATAAGCCGCGCATCAAATTGTTCGCGCACGGTTTGCGTGATTTTCTCCACGTCACGCTCGTCCGTCATCTTTTGAAGCGCGTCTGATCGCGCCGGATCTTTTTCCAAAAGAAATGTTGGATCTAAACCCACCACGTATTTTTGACGATCCAAGTGGTAGAAGAGCTCAGGAAACTCATCAAACCGCGTATGAAAGACGCGCTCCCCTGGCTCTGTGTGTTCGGCAATGGTCTGCGCAAGTTTCGCGTCCGCATCATACCGATCCGCATCAGCACGCAAGCCTGTGTAGGTGACGTGATACGCACGGATCATCATGCCAAAGATGAGCACGGCAAACACGCCGAGCAATTTCTTCTGCACGCGCAACTCTTGCCACAAACGTTCGACATCTACGAGCGTCCATAAAGAAGAGACCCAAAGAATCGCCACAGGCACAAGATACTCCACCATACGGCGGCTCTTGAGCGTCAGGACAAACAGCGCGGCAAACACAAACGCCCATCCCATGATCTGCTTGGCTCGTGGCCGATCCAGGTCTGGTTTGCGTGCAAACAGCATGCCATACAACGCACCAAGCGAAGCCACAAGCAAGAATCCAAAGCTCGCGACCATGGATGGGATATCTGTGGAGAGCCACTCATCGCCCATACGCACACGGCCCATGGGAGTAAGCACGCCGATCTTCACGATCTGCACCCAAAGGAAGGCGATGTTGTCTGGAAAGTTTGGATGCAGGACAATGCCAACCACACAGCCAATGATCGTGGCGAAAAAGGCAAAGACTCCAGAACACAAAAAGGATTCTTTCCACGAACGACGCTCCACAGACCGAAGAAACAAGAGTTCTCCTGCAACATATAATCCTTGCGCTCCCAGCAAAATCTCCCAGCCTCCGTGCGATAGGGCGAAAAGTGCGCCAATGATTGCGCCTAGGATCGGCTTGCGTAATGCAACGGCCGCAAGACCGATCACGAAAAAAATCAGTGCCCAAGGCGAGGCTTTGCCAAGAGATAGACGAAAGAGCAATGAGGTTTGCGTGAGCGCCGCAAACAGCCAGAACCACGGACGTTCGATCTTGAGTGCGTTGAGCACGGCATACAACGCCACCATAAAAAGCGCACCAAAAGTCACAGCCGCGATCTGGATGCCGGGGAGAGTGCCAAAAAAGCGCAGGAATGGCATGAGTCCCACATGAAAAAGGTAGTGATGGTCTGCAAAATGTGTGCCGAGTGTTGTGAGATCAAGCCAAGGAAACGCATGAAGCGCACCGCTTGCCATCATGAGGGTCGTGATCTTTGCATGATAAAACGCATCCGGATCCACAAACATGCCCCAAGGCTGGAGGAGCGCAAAGACAAACGCACTCAGAAAAAAAACAAGAGGATACGCAATCCATTTTCGCATAAAAAGAGGATACACCGTGCGCGGTCTCAAGAAAATAAAACCGCCTCGGCATCCAGGAAGGACGCCGAGGCGGAGGAGCTCCTACTGACAGGCACCAAGCGCACGTTGCCGCGCGCGATAGGCGCTGTTCGGATCGTCCGGGTCACCCACCTCCGCACAGGAGGGAAGGGTGGAACCGGTCCCCGAGGAGGGGGGCGCACCGCGCGACGAACGTCGACGCGGCGGCGGATCCGACGAAGGAGCAGGCTCGGGCGCAGGCGCCGGAGCCGGAGTTACGGTCGGCTGAGGAGCCGGAGCCGTCTGAGCCGCACGGTTGCGCGCGGCTTGTTCCACAGCATTCACTGCTGCGGCCGCGAGCTCGCGAAGCGCGCTTGCCTCGCACTGCCCCTCGTTACACGTTTCCGTGTCCCGACAGACGTTGCCACAGGCGCCGCAGTTGTTACGGTCGCTCTGCACGTCCATGCAGGCATTGCCGCCGCACACGAGCTGACCCGTTGCGCAGGCCATGCACGTTCCGCGATTGCACGCCTCGGTCGCTCCGCAGACTCGCCCGCAAGCGCCGCAGTTGTCGTGGTCGTTGCGCGTGTCCACGCACCGCGTGCCGCCGCAGACCATCTGCGAACCAGGGCACGTGATCGGCATGTCTGCTGCGGAGACCGGCGCGGGGTTGAACGCCAGCGGGTCTCCCTCAGAGCGGGAGAGGTTAACGATCTTCCCGCCCACGACCGCCGCGAGCACGATGATCAGGATGATCGCCACCGTGTTGCGCACCTTGCCCAGCACGTTCTCGCCAGGCAGAAGCTTCACGATGGCGAAGATCGCTCCGATCAGAACGGGCACCGTGACGATGAACCCGGGCCACCACGGGAGGTTGAGCATCCCGTTGATGACCTGCAGGCCGTCGTTCCAGTACACCGTGATCGGGGTGAACCGCTCGCGCTTGTGGGCCACCATGACGATGACCTGGAACAGGCGCCACACCGCGATCGTGACCACGGAGATGATGAAGAGCGTCGCCTCGTTGTTCCACACCTTCTTCCACAGCCACAGCACCGCGAGTTCCACGGAGGCGATGACGAGAAGGACGAGGACGATGCCGCCCACGAGCACGTAGTGGGCCACGACCATGGTGAAGGCCATGACCACGAGCAGTGCGCCGAAGAGCGTCTTCACGCCCGACTCGAGCCCTTCGCCAGCGGCGGCAAACGGGATCTGCGTCGTTTCGGGCACCACGTTGTTGAAGTTATCGTTCGTGATCCCCCAGAGCCCCACGAGGAGCGGCTTGAGAAGTGCGCGGAGCACTCCGTTTACCGCGCCATGAGCGCCCTGAAGCGAACGTCCCAGAGCCATCGTGGCCGCGATCATGACCACGATCACCGAGGCCCACGCGATGTAGCCCATGAGCTGGACTACAGCCTGACTGAACCACGAGAGGTCGTGGTCCGTGTACAGGATGGACGCCTGGACGATGATCCACGTGCCGTGGACCGCCAGGTTCCCCATGATGTACAGGAAGCCGCGAACCGGGGACAGCCCCTTGCCCTCGCGAGCATTCCGGAGTTCTTCCTGGGTCATGAGGTCCGCAGGAGCCACAGGCGCAGGCACAGTTCCCTGCGCGAGCGCCGCGTAGTGCTGGTGCGATGCGATCAGCCGAGCCCATTCGACCGGGCTCGTGCGCACCGTCCGAATGAACGCCGCGATGAGGATCACGGCGGACATCCACTGCAAGTACTTGGTGATCGTCGGCACGTACCAGGGGATTTCCGCCCCCAGCTTGTACTGCACGAACAGACGCGCGGTCTGCTCGAGCGCGACGATCAACACGAGCGTAGCCACGAACCAGAGCTTCAGCCTTCCGGCCACGCTCTGCTCGTACCACGCCGTGAAGAGTCCGAGCCCGACCTCGCCCGCCCTGAAGGCGAAGACGAGGGCCGCCCTGAGCTCGTCGGAGAAGTGCATCCCCCCAACGAGCAGTGCCACGAACGCGACGAAATCTCCCATCACAGACTCTCTTCCTCGTGGCTAGGCCACGTTACGTACTACTACTTCCTGAAGCCGGCCCAGCGGAGCATCCGCTTGACCGTCGCAGACCAACCCTCGGGCTGTGGCGCGTGGTCGATGGCCACGATCCCACCGAGTCCGGCGTTGACCTTCTCGATGTTGGCCTTCACCTGGACCCGGACCTTGCTCTTCGGATCCAGAAGCTCGCGCTTCATGTCCTCGAGCATGTTCATTCCCGCCTTGGCCGCCTGCGTTGCCGCGGCGTCGCCAGGCAGGAGCACGCCCTTGAGCGTCGCAACCCGGACGTCCGGGTCCTCGAGCGAGAGGACGGAGATGAGCACCTCGAGAGTCACGCCCTGCACCTTTCCGATGCTAGCGTAGAACTTCGCGGCCTCTTCCTTCCCCTTCTTCATCTTCTCCCGCGTGACGGTCAGAGTGTCTCCGGGCTCGTCCTTGGGACCGAGCGAGTCGGCGATCTTCGCCAGGCTTTCCTCGTACCGCGGCACGAGCGTCGCGTACATCGGGTCCCTGGCGGCGAGGCTCTTCAGCTCCGCAAACGCCTTGAACACCGACATCGCGCCAGGACCAGATGCGTCCTTCTTGGAGAACCCCGTGGCCTTGGCCACCTCGTCCACGCTCCTACGGATGAGACCCTTGTACTCGTCCGGCGCCGTGGGAACGGCTTGATTCTTCAGGTTGATGAACACTCCGCGGACCAGGCCCTGGGCCGTGCCCTCGGCGAATTCTGACCCGAAGATGCCCGGGAGAAGCGAAGGTACCAGGATGGCACCCGCGTTCATGAACTGCTCCATGCTCGCGGGGTTCCCGGCCGGGCCGATGAACGCCACGATGGCGTCATACAGCCCCTGCATCGCGGACGACAGGAACGGGATCTTGCTGATGTTCACGCCCACGTAGCTCCCCAGCACTTCGAGAAGTGCGACGAGGAACTTGACCTGGGCATCCTTGTTCCAACCGCCGCCCGTAGCCCCTCTGCTCTTGTCCTTTGCCACTGCCTTTTTCAGCCTTTCTCCCCTTTTCTATGGGGATTTGGAAATGTGGTTGTCAGAGACCATCCCGGATACCTTATCCAGGAAACACTAAATAATAGCAGAAAAAACCCATTTTGTCAAGCATGGGTAAACAACCCAGATCCAGCACACGATCCTTGACAAAACCCCATTTTTGTGGTATCTTTCTTTGTTCTACTGGGAGAGTTTTTCTCCTCAGTAGGGTTCATTAAAACCCTATTTGTTAGAGCCTATCTCAAAAATCGCTTTTGAGACGAAAACCGACTATTCCGAGCGAAAGACGTGAAGGATGAGGAAAAATATCGGGCATATTTTGACGAATACTGAACGGCTTGGAGCCGGAATAGGCGGTTTGCAGGCCAAAATGGATTTTTGAGATAGGCTCTAGGCAAAAAAGTCATCCTGAGCGTTGCAAAGACCTTGAAATATAGGCCTCTGTGGCGCTCAGGATGACACTTCGTCACCTCGATGCCCCCAGCTAAGCTGGGAGAAGGAGCGTGTCATGAAGAAGCTCGGACTGTTCGGACTCGTGGTTGCGGCCATGGTTCTCACAGGTTGTGGCACCATCGCCCCGCTTTACAGCAGGTCGACGGTCACCGCGAACCTGCCCCGGGGGAGCATCGAAACCACGTCAGTGACTGCAGGAAGCGGCCTCTTCCGCTTTGATGATGTGCAGGTCAATCCGCACAATGAGCACCGCGCCGCGCAGAACGACTGCGAGGCGCGGATGCGTGCGCAGGAGGCCATCTGGGAGCAGGCACGCCAGGTGATGCGGCAGGAGGCGCTGGCGGCCGGGATCAACCCCGAGCCCAGGTCTTTCTACTGCCACCTCGCTGGGCAGGCAAACTTCGCCGCCCAGTGTCTGAACTTCGTGGTGGCTGGAAACCTGATCCAGCCCACGCAATGCGGCGGGGGCTTCGGTTACGGGGCGAGTTGGGCCTCCATGCCCAGGATGTACAAGTGAGGAGAACGGACATGAAAAAAATCGTCGGCCTCCTTCTCGTCGCCGTCCTCGCCCTTCTCTTCGGTGGGTGTGGCGGTGCGGTCGGCAACGGCGTGCCTCTCGCCCACCAGCAGGCCGTGGCGGCCATGATGGGCACGGGCACGATGCCTGGAATGCCCGGTGCGGGCATGCCCGGGCTCTACGGCAACGCGCCCTTCATGGGCGGCGGAATGCCGGGAATGATGCCCGGGCTCACGATCGCGGACACCCTGCCGCCAGGTCTGGCGGGCGGGGCGATCGAGGGCGGTTCCGGATGGGACCGCCGGACGAACGAGTTCACTCTCCAGCAGGCCGCGGCGCGGGCGCAAGCCAGCGTCGCGTACCAGCCGCAGGGTGGACAGCAGGCCGCGGCAACGAGCGGCGGCGATCTCTCCAGCCGCGTCGGTGCTCTCGAGACGAGGGTCGGCGAGGACGAGGCGGAGATCAACCGCCAGGGCGTCATCGTCAACCGCCTCAACCGCGGTCGGCGACGATAGAGTTACTCAACCCGCAGGGGCATGGCGCTCTGCCGTGCCCCTGCACAACCCCAACCAAAAACGGACACACTGCGTGTCCGATCCGAGGAGTCAGCCATGCGGAATTTCAACGGTAGTCTCTCGTCTCTGCTCGTGTGCGCCATGGTGGCGCTCACGGCGTGCGGCCCCTCGGCCGCAGAGTTCAACGCCCTCCGGAGCGCCTTCGAGGCGGCTCAGGAGAGCAACCGCGCGGCAGAGGGACGCGCCACGGCCGCCACGGCGCGCGTGCGCGAGGCCGAGGACGCGGCAACGCGCGTCGCGACCGGGTCGCTCGAGGGACTCACGGCGGATCAGCTCCGGCGCTTCGGCGTCCAGCGGATCCCGCCGCCCGCCGCCGCACCGGTCCAGCAGGCCGCCGCACCGTTCAGCCCTCAGCAGGGCAACGGCTTCGGCTACACCGGCGGCCCGGCCATGCCGGTGCGGGACCTGAACACGGGCTACATCCCCGTTCAGCAGTTCCCGACCGGGCCGGTGGACTACGCCCTGTTCAGGGGCAACCCCCAGACCCCGGACGTGAACGCCTACGCGCTCCGTCTGCGCGTCGTGGGCGGCGTGCGCGGGGTCGAGATCTTCGTGATCGACAGCGCGGGTTCGCACCGCGTCTGTCAGAACACGGGCGGCATGATGCCCTCGCCCGGAACCGTCGAGGTGGTCCGGTCGAGCCAGCGCGTGCGCCCCAACTGCGTGGTGCCGATCTACGGCGAGGACGACTTCTACGTCGTCATGCACCAAGTCGGCACGTACCAGGTCTACGCCCGAGCCGTCTCCCCGCCGCATCCGTTCACTGGCCTCACGGGCCAGGTCGGGTGCTGGCAGAGGCAGGTGACCACGGGCGAAAGCTCCACCACGCTCGACCGCGGCTTCATGTCGCAGTCGTGCCCCACGATGTAGCCCCTTCCCGCAACCCCTTCCCGCCCTCTGGTCCATCTGGATCGGGGGGCGGCTTTATTTTTAGGGAAACACCTCACCCCTCAGGGGCTCCCACCCCCTCTAACTCCCCCTCCGAGAGGGGGAGGATATGATCAGATTCCCCTCCTCCCGGAGGAGGGGTGAGGGGTGGTGGGAGCCCACGGGGGGCTTCGGGCACCGCCACAAACACAAATCCCTCGATGAGTATCGGGGGACTTATGCTTCGCTGCGCAGCGAAGTCTTAACGACCAACGTTGACCAATGAACCCAACACAAACGATGAGATCGCGTAGGACGAGATCACAATCACCAAACCAATGACCGCGTTCTTGATGTAGGCTGTTGCTTTTTCTGTTTGCTTTTCATCGCCGCCAGCTGTCATCCACAGAAAACCTGCGTACAACAGATACACGAGCAACAAAATACCAACAAAACCAAGAGCCACATTCACAAGACTGCCAACGATTTCTGGCAATGTTTTACCACTGGCAATACCGGACTTGTTGCCGATCGTGTTGATCTGCGTTTGTGCCCGGTTGAAAGGGTTGTCTGTGGCCTGGGCAAATGCAACCACTGGAGCGGCAACGCCGGCCAGCACTGCACCTACCTTTGCTAATTTAGAATTCATCTGCATAGTTCCAAATGTTGAATGAAAGTTACTGACACGTCCCCACGCCTGCCGCTCGCGGCGGTGTTGCCGTTGGCTGAGCAGGACAGCTTGTCACGCACGATGACTGACAGGTTGCCGCGACACACGCACCCGTTGTTGGCGATGTCGTGGGTGCCGCAGTTCCACAGGCGCATGAGCAAGTCCCATTTGCCGTGGGAGCGGTTCCGCCTGCTGGTGCTCCTCCACCTGAGGTCATACCAACGCTCTTGGAGAGCTCATCCAAAATAAAGCCCGAGATACTATACGCAAGCGTGATGATCACAAGACCAATCACCGCATCACGAATAGTGCCCATGGCTTTTTTTACAGCATCTGGCTCACCGCCTGAGGTCATGTATCGTGCTCCTGCATAGAGCAAAAGCAACAAAAATGCCACGCCCAGCAGGCCAAGCGCAATGCCGATCACACTGCCAATAATGCCGACAATGCAATCTGTGCTTGCGCACGCGGTTGCAATACCAGCGGCTGAACCAGCACCTTGTAATCCGCCTCGCAAACCTGCGGCATATACCCCAACGATTGGGAGGCTGATAGTGCCGATAACGGCAGATGTGATGATGAATGGACGGAGGAGTTTCATGGGAGGGAGCTTAAGATGTACCAGTCGCTGTGATCAAACTAGAGATCACAAACTTCGTAATTGCCCACGCGGACAAGATGATGGCCAAACCAATGATACCGGAGATGATGAGATTCTTTGCATCAGCAACTTTCTCTTCTTGTCCACCGGAAATCATATATTTGAACCCGCCCAAAAGCACGATACACACGGAAATAATGCCAAGGAATCCAAGGGCTACGTTGATGATACGCGCCGCAGTGGTGCGCACATCGCCGCTTCCTAACTTGATACCATTACCGGATTCAATTGCATTGACGCCGAGGTCGTTTGCAGAAAGTTCTGCCTGCGCCGCAAATGCTGGAATCGCAACAAGCGTTGCAAGACCGCACGTCATGGCAAATCCAATAATTCTTTTTGCCTTCAAGGTCATGAGAGTTCACCTCCTTTCCATGTATAGGATGTATGCATAGGGCAATGGTCAAAAGACCACTCGATTGCATGAATAGTATAGCACACCTATTGCGTGCACCGCGAATCTGATACTTCACCCATCATTCCCGTACCAACACATCTTCCGCGACGCGTATCACGACATTGCGTTGCACAGTCAGATTCACAATTTGCAATGCGACCAAGCGACTGAAGGATCTCACATTGCGACTGACTACTCGCTGGACAAGGGGGTGTGCCTCGCGCAACACACACGCACGTACATGTGAGATTTGCCGCAGGTGTTTCTGCAGTGCCACGCTCCCCTGTTGGTGGTGTAGGCGTTGTCGGTGTGGTGGCTGGAGCCTCGGAAGGCGGAGCAATGGGCGTTGCGCCTCGTTGCGAGACGGTTTCAGAAAGGTTCAACAGCGTACTCAAGATCGTGTAGGAGAAAAGGATGATCGCCAAACCAACCACGGCTCGTACAAGTGTCTTTGTTGCGTCCTTTACCTTGTCTGCCTCACCCATGGCGAGCAGATATTGCGCTCCACCATACACAAAAAACGCAAGAAAAAGCGCGCCCGCAATCCCCATCATGGAACGAATGGCAATGCCAATAGCCATGGGAATTGTCACGCCAGCCAATGGGTCAGTGATCGTGTTCAATCGGCCGGAGTCACGCGGAACAGATGGCGTGGGCGCGGGAGCAGGCGCTCCAGCTGGTGCAGGAGCTGGTGCGGGCGGAGTTGCTCCAGGCGTTGCGCCCGGAGGAGTGCCGGCCGCTTCCTCCGGAGTCGCCTCCATGGTTGGCGCTGTTGGCGTTCTGGGTCGTGTGGTTCCTCCAGCCGCAGGCGCACCGGGCGTTGGCGCAACCGTTGTCTGACCAGGCTCTAAATCCTGACCATTATGACGACAGGTGATAATAGGACGATCGCATTGCGCACCGCGGCGTGTGCATTCGCGCGTGCAAATATCCACGCACTGATTGCCTGTTGTACACGATCCAAAATTATTCACACCTTCTGATCCGGATGCCGTGGTACAGCCAAAGTTACAACTTCCTGCAAATGCAGAAGGTACGGCAAAAAAACAGGCCCCAAGCACAACCATCACGATACTTGCCGCGGAAAAATTCCAAATAGTGCGCTTCATACGCTAAATCCCAAAAAGGCTAAAAAATGTTGCCACAATGGTGTACGCAAAAAAGATGATGAGCAACCCAATCGCCGAATTCTGCATCATTTCTTGTGCCTCTTTATAATTCTTGTCATTTCCACCGGAAGTCATCCACATGATGCCCGCCACCACGAACATGAGCAAAGCTACAGCGCCGATCACGCCCACCACAGCCTTGATCACGCGGCCGATGAGTTTTGATAAATCTGTTTCTCCAAGCGGATTACGCAGTGTCGAACCAGAACCTCCACTCCCCGATCCACTGCTGGGAGTTGCGCTGGGCCCACCTCCTGGCGCAGGCGCTTCTGCGGTGCTCGGCGCGCTTGGTGGACGCGGAACACACTTTGGAAGATCTGCTTCTGTTACACCCGTGCCCGCCTGCGTAACACACGCGGACCCTGTACCTGGAAACTTCGCAGAACAAGAATTTGCACCAGACGAACAGGCTGTCGCACAATCCGCATCTGATTCACAAGCCACGATCGTTGCGCCCGGAGGGACTTGCACGGGGCCTGTCCCCACACGACAGCGATAGCTACAGGTCTTTGCCGCGGCTTCTGCTTCCGTAAACGTCATGTCCGTATTCGCTGGTGCAGGAGTGGTCGCACCCGGAGTACTCCCGCCTGCTTCTGGCGTGGGTTGCGTGGTTGCTGATGTACGGGGCGTGCCGCTTCCAGAGCGAGGAGTTGCCGCTGGCAGCGGCGGAGGAGGCAAAAGGCCCAAACATCGTGGTTCTGCGACGGAATCAGGCGTTCTTCCGCGAGCACATGTGCCTGCCGCGATCCCTAGACTGCTTCTTGCAGGGTACATCCCCGCACAACTATCTGGCCCGCTCCCTGTACAGGCATTGATACAATCCTGATTCGAAGAACAACTAACACTGTGCGTTGCTTGCACGGACTCGCGATTGAAAATACAACCAAAATCACAATTTCCAGCCAAAGACGCACTCGGGAGAACTAATGCGCCACCACCGATCAGCAAAAGGCTGAAGATGTACCACACACCTACCTTTGACCATGAAAAATGGTATTTCATAGGATTAGCGGCTTGGTGTAATAGTGCATTGCAAATTTTGAAGCTCTACGTGTTCACGCGCTTGACTCACCTGCGCTTCCGTAAGACCAATACGCGTACCTATACTCCATGGATTACGTGGCGCGTCCGCACATTCCTGCGCTGTTGCTGGAAAATCTGCCGCACAGGTTGGCCGCGTCTGGTCACACTGTTGGCATTTATTGGTGCTCGCGCAAGTACCCGCAAAGCCTCCGACAGTACGAGCCGCGAGATCCGGCACAAGCGTCACGGTGCAATGGCAATTGCTTTGCGCGGTTGCTCCTGGCGCACCTGGTGCTGGCGTTGTTCCAGGCGCCGGTGCAGTGGACGGAGCATTGTCAGGCGCTGTTTCTCCTGTGTCTGTGCCTATGGAGACTGTCCCTCCTGTAATTGAATCTTTCGCAAAGCGCACCATGGTTCCAGCAAGAATCATGATCAACATGCCGATCGTGGCATTCTTAATCATTTCTTTGCCTTTTTTTGCACTACCAGAATCATAGGCAAAGAAAATGTAGTACGCGCCACCTAGGATAAATATGCCAAAGAAAAGGGCGGCGCCAAGGCCAAACAAAAAGTTTGCAACAGAAATACCCGTATTAATAATATCTGAAAGTGTGCATTTGCCTGCAACGTCTGCATCATGACTGGTTACACATGCCGGCAAACTAATACTGCCAATACCACCTGTGCTTGCTCGCGCTGTTGTAGACCCTGTTGCGGCAGAGCATTGGTTAGCACGTACGGGAACAGGCCCTGTTCCCGGCGCACAGCACAACCCATCCGCATCTGCCGTTGGACATCCACCACTGACACATCGCGCTTTCAACTGCGTAGTACATGCCCGTGAGCAGTGCCAATCCACAGGTTGCGTGTTCAGCTGTCTTGCGAGCGTTTCGATCGCCTGACGCTTTGCTGTTTTCGCGGCCGCATCCCCCGCCGCATTGATCGCCACATCCACACATCCGTCTCCAGGGATAGTTTCTCCACGAGGCGTGGTGCCTTCAGTTGCTTGAGCATAGACATGAACAGGAACAACAGATCCGAAAATCGCAAGGCAAAAAAGGGCGATCCACCCACCTCTCTTAAAAAAGGAAAACATAGGACGCAATCAGTATATCAGAAATGCGCGCGAGAAAAAAATAAAGAGGCTCTTAAGAAACGAGCCTCTTTATTTATGTGTTCTGCTTTTGATTTACGGCATGTTTGTCTGTCCGATCTTATCCACGGAAAAATTCACTGCTTCTGCAATAGGCAACGTGCCGTTCACCACGTTATTGATGAGCTCAGCAAACGCATCGTCCACGGCTTTTGGATTTGCTCCGTGGTACCACGAACGCGCGGTAAGGACTTGCGAGGCAAACACGCCCACGTCTTCATCGTTCAATTGCGAGGAAAGCAGAGACTTGCGCGCAGATGGACGCTTGGTTGCCGTGAGCACGGTGGGCAAATTTTCTGCGGAAACGGCGTAGTTCAGGAAGTTCCAGGCATAATCCTGGCTTTTGGATTTTTTGGAAACAACCCAGACCCAATAATTTGCATAGTTACGAATGGGATTTCCTTCGATCTGTGGAAGTTTACTTGTGCCAAAATTCAACTTTGGAGCACTCGCGCGTATTTGCGGTAAATGATAGGAGTAACCAAGAAAATACGCGGTGCGCCCCTGGATAAACGCATCCAAGGAATTGGGCATGGAGGCATTCCAGGTGTACGCCTCTTTGGTTTGGTTGGCGAAATCCGTATAAAACTGCACGGCCTGCCATGAAGGTGGCACATCGCGGATGCCTTCAAGCGACGCTGGGAGAATCTGATACGCTGGCTCCCCTGATTCCGTGGACATCTCTGCGCCATTTTGCATCATGAGCACAGAGAGGATATCTGTATAACGTTCCACATTGGATGCAAGCCCCATGGCCGCGCCAGACTGACGGATCACACCAGCAGAATCCACTTTTGTGAGTTTTTTTACGTTCTCAAGAAACTGCGTCCATGTTTCCGGAGGATTAGGAATGCCCGCGGCATTCATCAAGTCTTTGTTGTAGTAGAGCGCCAGCGTATCCACGGTCGTTGCCAGGCCCATGGGACGTTCTTGATACAAAGGTTTCTCTGGAGTGCCTACGTTGGTCATGCGCAACAAATCGCGTTGCACCACATCCGCGTAATCCGACTTAAAATCTCGGATGAGCATGGTTGGCTCATCAGAGGCAACCCACACCATCTCTTTTTGCACAGTACCCACGATGGTTTGCGTGGCGATCTTGGTCGTCGCTGGCATAGGCACAATCTTCGAGAGATATTTGCCCACCCAATCGTTGTGCACCAAGAAAATATCCGGACCACGATCTTCGGCAAGCGCCTGCACGAGCGCGTCCTCATATTCTTCCAAGCGCAAACGGCGATACGTGAAGTTCACGTTCGGGTGCAAACGGCGATACGACGCGAGCAAAGGACCGTACACATCCTGATCATCAATCACCGCCCAAATGGTGAGGTCTGTTCGTTTGGAAAGCTCTGCAACCTCTTGCGATACGCCTTTGGTACAACCAGCGCCCAAAAGCGATAACAGCACGGCAGAAGCGAGGACGCGGCGAAAAAGATGGAACATACGGGAATGAACGAGAGAAACGCTTATTTATTTCGGAATGATTTTACCACATCTCGCATCTCTTCGGCCATGTCTGGACGTTTAAGCGCCATCGCGACGTTTGCCTTGATCCATCCGATCTTCGAGCCCGTATCATGATATTCTCCGTTGATCGTACACGCGTAGGTCTGCTCCTTTTTCATCATTTGCTGAATCGCCTCTGCAAGCACGTACTCTCCATTTTTACTGGGGCCGAGCTTCTGCAAATAAGGGAAGATCGCCGGAGTGAGGATATAGCCAGCATTTGCGGCCAATCGAGATGTTGTTTTTTCTGGACCTGGTTTTTCCAGAAGATTGTCCAGTTGAAACACCCCCGGACGCACTTCTTTCTTCGGCTCCACAATCCCATACCGCTTGGTTCCTGCATCATCTGTTGGCACCACGCCGATCACGGGTTTTTGATATTCCTCGTACACATCTATCATCTGTTTTACGCGCGGCTGGTCGCCAAGATAGATTTCATCGCCATACACAACCGCAAAAGGCTCATCGCCAATCAAATTGCTCGCATTCAAGACAGGCGTTGCGGTTCCATATGGCCCTTTTTGTCGCACGTAGATAAAATTCGCGAGCTTACTGATCCGACGAATTTCCTCCAAAAGATCAAGCTTCCCCTGCCGCTCCAGCATGCTTTCCAATTCTTCGTTATCATCAAAATGGTCTTCCACCGGACGCTTGGCATGACTTGTCACTAAAATGACATCTGTAATGCCAGACGCGACTGCTTCTTCCACGACATACTGAATCACCGGCTTATCAATAATAGGAAGCATTTCCTTAGGCATGGCCTTTGTGGCTGGCAAAAAGCGTGTGCCAAGACCAGCAACTGGGATGATGATTTTGCGGACAGGTTGTGACATAGGTTTGTTTTATTATAGCGCTAACAGAGCCATTCCGATAAGGAGCCCTGCGCACCCGGCGATCTTAGTCCATAAATGGCGTTCATGGAAATACTCCCGGCCCGAAACAATGGACCAGACCACAGAAAGAGAGCGTTTGAGTGCCATGACAACACTTGCCTGCAAAAAGAGAAACGCATAGTTTTCTACGATAGAAGCTATGCCAAGTGCGGCAGATTGCGCCAAAACAAGCGGCTTCCGCGCATGGAAAAACGGCCGCTCTTTGGCACGAGTAGCCACAAGAAACATCACAAAGGCCATAGACGCGTAGCTGATCAGCGAAACTGCCGCGACTCCATTGCCATGCGAGACAAGATATTTGAAAATCGTGGTCGTGATCGCACCATTTACCGCAGAAAATATCGCCCACCAAATACCCCGGCGCTCAATCCCATGGTTCTTGTACAAGAGAAACATGGTGGCTGTGATGATGAGGATCCCTGCAATCCGCTGAAAAGAGACGTTGTAGCCAAGAAGCGCATCGAACAAAAGCACGAGCGGGATTGTGCCTGTACGTACAAAACCAAAGGTGGTTCGTGATGCGCGAGAAAGGGCATGAACCGTTAAGAATGATTGCGCAACATTCAAGATCGTCAGGAAAAGGACAAGTCCAAGATGAGAAACAACCAAGCTTCGCTCTGACGCATACAGAAAAAATGGCACGAGCAAAAAGGGAATCGCTTGAAAGCTATTCACAAATCCAATCGTATTCACGCCCTCCATGCGACGCCGCACGGCAAATTTTCCGATCGTCAAAGAAACTTCCTCGCACAAGGTGCCAAATAAAAGGAGGAACACTCCAAACATGAGGCCATGATAGCGCAGAGAGGCTGTCACGTCACGAAATAAATGCCCCGCAGAATGCAGGGCAGAGTGTTACCAGGCGTTTTCGTCTTCTGCTTCGCAGACCGCACGCCTTCCGTCTGGAGCGCAGACGGTTCGCGCAGGTCGGTCCGGTGCACGCGGGTCTGTGCAGGAGAGACCTGTGTCAAACCCTTCGTCGGTTTCGTCGTCGCAGTCATTGTCGCGCTCGTCGCAGAGCTCTTCGGCCCCAGGACGGATCGCGGGATTGTGATCGTCGCAATCCTGCGGCAAATGCACGCCATCGCCATCCCAATCTTCTGTTTGCCGCGCGAGCGCCTCTTCGGTCGGACAGCGCGCAAAGTCCTCGGCCGTGAGCACCGCGCCCACGCGTCCCAACTGCGCGAGCTCTGCCGAAGAAAGGCGCAAAGCCTCTTCCGGACGATACCCCGCAGACCTGGCAACAGCCTCGCTCACGAACGGACGAAACGCGTTGTCCAGCGCGTAGAACAGGCGACCGTCGCTCTGGATGAGCGTTCCGCTCGGCACAGGCATGGCAATGCCCTCGCGATACTGCGCAAGCTCTTCGAACGTGAGCGTGCGCGCCGTGGAAGGGTCATCTCCCCAGGCCTCCATGACACGCAGATGTGCAGGACGACGTGCGCGCTGGATTTCGTCCGCGTACCAATACGCGCCGCTCGATTGCACGAGCGCGATCCACTCCTCGCGACCTACCCATGTCGCGTCGCTCGGACGCAAGCACGTGGCCTCATCATCCGTAAGCATGATGGGCGTCTGCCGACGAAAGCGCTGAGCCGCAGGAGAAGCCGGATCAAGCGGCACACGCGTGGGCCACGATCCCGCGACCCACAGGTGGCCATCGCGATCCTGCAAGAGCGTGCCGTACGGATGCGACCGCACGGAAATCCGCGCCTCAGCAGACGCTGTTTCCGCACCAGCCGGACTCGCGCACGCCACAACCAACACCAGGCACAAACAAGCGATGATGTACCTCATGACCAACTCCCTTTTCGGATCGCCAACACTCTTTCATGAGTCCGACGTCCTTCTCTACTGCGTTCCACAAAACCACATTCTTGTCCAGAGGATAAGTCCTGGGCAGGCTCCCCAGAACAGAAACGTGTCAAATCCACAGTGACTCCCTTGACAAAATGGCTCAAATCGGTAGACTCCACGTGGAGTTCATCCACGACAAGGAAGGTTCCTCATGATCAAAAACAGGGAATTGCGACGATCTGGTGACCCGCACGCGTGGTGGCCGATCGTGGCCATCGTGCTCATGGTGGGAGGGCTCATCGCCTTTTGCCGTGCCAAGCACGCGACCAAGGCAGAGGCGGCTGTACAGCCCATTGGCTGGGAGCTCGCGGATACGCTCCTCACGCGTCGCGACGCCTACAAGCTCGTGATCGGCACGGGCGACTTCCCTGCCTGGCGTCCGTTCCGCCGGAGCTACTTCGTGGAGCTCAAGCAACGGCGCGACGCTGTCATCCGCTGGGCAAGCTCGCAGACCACCCAGCCGACCATCGTCTTCCTGGGGAACGTGCACCGAGCTCTCGGGTCTTCTAGCATCGAGGCGCATGTGCGGCGGTCTCAGGCCGAGACGTTCGAGCGCCTGCAAACAGAGGCGCGCAATGCCCAAGTGATCGCCTTTGAGCAGAGCGGCACGGACGAGGTGGTGACGCCCGCGGTCTGGTTCGAGATCACAAAGCGGTTCATGCGCGAGCGCAACGTCTTTTTGCCGGACCAGACCATCCGCCAGATCATGGCAGAGGATAACCAGGCGGCATCGCGCGCCATCGCAACGCTCAGCTCTCCGCCGGTGATCTGCGGGGAGGAGTGGCCCATCTATCTCGGCATACACCTCCAGGAGGTGTACGAGTCCATCCCCCGTAACGGACAGCGTGCCGCGAATCAGCTGTTCCGTTTCCTCATCAGCCTGCGCTCGGAGATCGCCCTCATCCGCACGCTCGAGTTTCTCCAGCGCACGCACGGCACCCGCGGCATCATCATCCAGGGCGCGCTTCACGGACGCGATCTCGAGCGAGTCGCGAACACCTACCACATCACCCTGCGCGTCCTGCAACCCACCGTCCCCCACGCTACCGAGTAAACACGGTCCTGTTTCTCGGTTTTTTCTTTTCCGTGTTTGGAGTTCGGATCTGATACGTATCAGATCCGTATCAGATCTCAACTTCTTTGACCTCAAAAGACGCATCGCCTAGCATAGGCGCATGTCTCCTCGTCTTTGGGTTCGTTCGCATTGGCCTGCACTCCTTGTCGCATTCCTCGTGGGTCTCTATTCCGCGTGGCCGCATCTGCGCTTTTTCTTTGTGGCAGGCGACCAGTTTCAAGGAATCATAGGCGCATGGAATGGCGACTGGCTCTACTATGTGGCACGCATGCGGGACATTCTGGACGGGCATTGGTCTGCGGCGCATGTCTACGCATGGGAGCATAAGGACGCAGTGAATCCACAACTACCTGTTGCCGAGGCGTTTATTGCTGGAGCAAGTGCTCTCTTTCATATTCGCCTCCCCATTTTCCAAGCGTTCCTTGATTTTGTTGCACCAACGACTATTGCGGCCGCTTTCTACGCGCTTCTCTTTCAACTTTCCCGTAATCGCCTCTTCTCTGCCCTTTCCACACTTCTCCTCTTCACCATCGTCTCAAACGGACTCGGTAAACCTATCCATCCGCAAATCAGCATGCCCATTCTCCTGCCCTTTCTCGTGAGCTGGATGATCATGCTCAACCGCTTTGAACGCCGCGAGAAATTCCCGGCCCTCTGGTTTGTGATTGCCGCGGTATGCTTTGGTGCCTCTTTTCTTATCTATTTCTTTTCTTGGGCCTTTCTTGTCGTGGTGATCGGCACGTTCATTGGGCTTCAGCTCCTCCAGCGACGTTTTCGCCTTGCTGGCAGTCATGTCGCTCTCATGGGTATTGCCGGCGTGATTGGCGCGCCATACTTTATCGCGCAATGGATTGCCTCGCACAGCTCCTCGCAAGCGGAAATGTTCGTGCGACTTGGCCTTTTTCACTCTCACATGATCGAGACAATCCCGCGGACAGGCGTTGCGCTCCTTGGTCTGGGGTTTTTTGTGCTTTTTCTCTCTCGCGAACGTCTCTGGCATGACTTTCGCGGACAAGCAGTGCTCAGCTTGCTCATAGCAAATGTCGTCTTCCCTAATCATCAGGTCATCACAGGCATGATCATGCAAAACGCCGTGCACTGGTCATTTATGCCTGTCCTGCTTTATGCGATCGCTAGCGCTTATGTGCTCGGCCATGTCTCGCGCACGCCGTTCTTTCTTCGTTCGCGTGAGCAATGGGCTTTTGTCGGGGCTTTTGTCGGCTTGATTGTCTTCCCCGCGTATCGTCTCCAGACCTTCAACGGGCCGCTCTACACTCCTGCGAAAGAAGCCCAGGCGCTTTCTTGGCAACGTTACGCTCCCCTGTTCGCGTTTCTTGAGGAGAAAACGCCACGGGATTCCGTGATCTTCGCAAATGAAAACCTTTCAAAACTCATTCCTGCGTACACACATAACAATGTGTACTACGTCTGGGATATGTTCTATCTGCCGGGAAGCGACGAGGAGGTCATGCAACGCTATCTTTGTAGTCGCATCAACATGGATCGCACGTTTTTCCAAGATCCGACGCTTGGCATCACACCAAACAACCGGCCTCTTTGGACACAGCCAGGAGCAACAGAGATGAATGTCCACGCAAACGCACGTCGGCTAGGTTTTTCTACGCAAGATACGTATACCGTGAAACGAGAAATCGCTTTCGCGCAACGTATCGCGGAAAATATCAAAACGCGCGCCTGGACTTGCGAGTATCTTGTAGGCACACAAACAAAAGTGCGTTTGGACTATGTTATCTGGGACCAAAAAACTAATCCTGACTGGAATCTGTTCAACACATCTAAGCTTATCGAGATCTTCCGCAAAAATGACGTTGTCCTCTATCAGGTGTTGACCTAACCTCTCCGTGCCTCTATTTTATGCGCATGCAAAAGAAAACGATTCTCGTCACAGGAAGCAGTGGCACCATTGGCACGCGCCTGTGTGAAAAGCTTCTCGAACAAGGCCATCGCGTGATTGGCGCAGATATTCGCAAGAATAAATGGAACCCAACCATCGACAAGCTGACAATCCGCGTAGATTTGCGTAATCGCGTCCAAACGCTAAAGAAACTCCCAGCAAAAGTTGACCTCGTGATCCATCTTGCGGCCAATGCGCGCGTGTTCAACCTGGTCGTTGACCCAACCATGGCACGCGATAACATGGAAATGACGTTCAATGCGCTGGAATACGTTCGCACCAACAAAATCAAGGGCTTTATGCTCGCTTCTTCTCGCGAGGTGTACGGAAACACGGGACATTCTACGCACGCAGAGCATGAAGTGGACATCAATTGTTGCGAAAGTCCGTACACAGCCTCAAAACTCGCAAGCGAAGCGCTCGTTTGGGCCTATTACCGTTGCTATGGCTTACCGTTTGTCATCTTCCGCTTCTCCAATGTCTACGGCATGTACGATGACAGCGACCGCGTGGTTCCCCTGTTCATTGGTTTGGCGAAAAAGCACGCAGACATTGTCGTATTTGGCAAAGACAAAGTTCTCGACTTTACCTACATTGATGACACGGTCGGCGGCATTCTTCTCGCGGTCGAAAAATTCGGCAAAGTAAACACGCACGTGATGAACCTCGCCTGTGGACGCGGCACATCCATCATGCGCGTGGCAGAGATTATCAAGAAAAAGATGGGCGCGCGGTCAAAGATCAGCGCCAAAGGCAACCGTACAGGCGAAGTCATCAAATACATCGCAGATATCAAACACGCAAAAAAGCATCTCGATTACAAACCCGTCACATCCATTGAAAAAGGCATTGACCTTTCGATCGCGTGGTATTTGAAACATTTGTACAAATAACCATTTTAAAATCACCCTAACGGTGATTTTTTGTTTGTTGTTTTATTTTCGTTACCTTTCGTCCTTTTCGAAGTCTGAGCAAGGACTCATCAGTGCCAGCATCACTGGCAGAGGTAGCGGGAGATGGACAGAACATCTCCCCTAGTTTTTGTGTTGATCTCCTATCTGTCTTGCTCGTGCGGAGCTAGGAGATTTTTGAATGTGCCAATGAACGAACCGACTCGCCTCCTTTCTTTCTTTCTTTGCTTACTGCTCCTCGCTTGCTACTGCGCCGAGAGCTCGTCCTGGATGGCCCATCCGGCGTCCTCGCGGAGCTCCACGACCGCGGCCTTCATCGCGCCGCTTGCCGCGACCGTAAGGAAACCGTTGCGGTAGTAGTACCCGCCCATCTGGCCGGGATAGTAGTACCAGCTTCCCTCCCCTTCCACCAGCGCCCTGATACAGGCGGTGCGGGCGGCCTGCCGGCTCGCCTCGCGAGCGCGGGCGTTGGCGCGGGCGGCGACGAAGCGCCGCTCAGCCTCATCATAGGGGGTGACACTCAGCCATCCCTCCTCGTCCAGGGTGGCCACGAGGCGGCCCTGGATGCTGAGGTATCGCTTCCCGTGGCGGTCCTCCCCGACGAACGTCGCCCCGTCCACCCCCCAATGGGCGGCAATGAGAGCGTCCCTCAGCTCGTCGTAAGCCGCGTTCATCAGCGCCTTCGCGGGGATGAATGCCTCGCTCTGCCAGTGGATACCCATGAGCAGAGTATGAGCCGACCGCGCCGCCGCCACGAGACTCGCAAGCGTGTTCCTCTTCATTGTGCGTTCCTCTGGGTGGTTAGCCCGCTCACTTGTATCTCGTTTTTAGCGAGACTGATCTGTTACCCATCTTTCGGGGGTGCTGAGTGAGTCAGCGTTCCAGATCATGTTTTCAGAGAACTTTCGCGCAAAAGCCTTTTCAAGCTTTTACTAGAAAGAAGTATAGCATGAAAAGCACTCCTTGTCAAGAGTGCCTGGTGCTACCTTAGCTGAAGTTAGCCATTTTATTGATATTGCTTGGCTAAAATAAGCAACAATGTCGCATATTGCTTTACACTTTATGCTTTTTGTTCAAAAAACCTCGCGTACGTCATTTTGTTTGACTTTCCTTTACAACCTTGGTTTTCTTAGAAGACGGACAAGAAAGGAACTGCCAACATGCCTCATCGAGAATACTCCCCAAGCGGACCACGGATTGTGGTCATCGGTGGTGGAACTGGGACGTCTACCATGCTCACGGGGCTCAAGCGCTACCCCGAGTTGCAACTGTTCGCCATCCCTTCCGGGGCGGACAATGGCGGCTCGACGGGCATTTTGCGCGATGAGCTCGGCGTACTCCCGCCTGGAGACTTTCTCCAGTGTCTCTGCGCGCTGGCCACGGACGAGCGTCTCCGACAAGTGATTGCCTTTCGATTCGCCACAGGCACCTTCGAAGGTCACACCGTAGGGAACGTCCTTCTCGCGGCTCTGGAAAAGGTGTGTGGTGATCCGCTTCTCGCCGCAAGCGAGGCGCATCGTATCTTCCAGGTGCAAGGCCGCGTGATCCCTGTATCCGCGTGCGCATCAAACCTGTACGCGGAGCTGGAGGACGGTACGGTGATCGAAGGCGAACACGCCATTGACCAACCTACCGGGGAACGCAAACCCATCAAGCAGTGCTTTCTCAGCCCGCCATCCCAGGCCACGACCGAGGCCATCACGACTCTGCGTCGGGCGCATGCCATTCTCTTTGGCCCGGGTGATTTGTTCACCAGTAGCATTCCCCCGCTCTTGGTGGACGGCGTTGGTGATGCGATCGCTGAATGCCGTGGGCATCGCATCCTCACCGTAAACCTCATGACCAAGCGGGGCGAAACCGAATACTACACGGCGCAGAGATTCTGCGACGTGATCAATCAGTACATCGCGCCCGCCAAGATCAACGCGGTGATCGTGAACAACGCTCCTCTGCCCGAAGCCATCTTGGCAGAGTACGCAAAAGCCGGTGATCAACCCGTGCAAGACGATCTCGGCGACTCTGCGCCGTTCCTGGTGCATCGCGCGCCCCTCATCAGCGGACGACCGACTGCGCCGGTGCGTGGCGACCGTGTGCGACGCTCGCTCTTGCGCCATGACCCGCACCTTCTGGCCACGGCTGTGCTCGCAGTGCTTCAAGCACTCTCTGCGCGAGACAACCAGCCACTCACCACTGTATCGCCGTCATAATCTGGGGTTGACGGCTCCGGCAAAAGGTGGCACGTTGGTAGTACTAGTCCTTTCTTCCCTCCTCCCCTCAAGGCTCACGGCGTTTATTGCCCCCAAACAGACGCCGACATAAGCCCGCAGAACGCCCACTGGCGTTCATTTTTTTACGCAAAATCACAAAAACCGAGACGATCGCTCTTCCCTTGTGCGTTTCTCCCTACAGGGACTTTGCCTGCACAAACTCCTCAATGATTTGATAGATCTCCTCCGGCCTCTGCTTACTCCCTTCTTCGCGAGGAGAACCAATGATCGTGTCGCCACCACCCCAACAACGCGGCGGCTGTAGCGTTCCCTCGCGTTCATTCAAAATAGTGACAAGCTCTGGGAGCAACAGATGACGTTGCCAGGCAGAATTGCGCCCAATGGTGTAGCGATAGCGCGTTTCTCCTTCATCATTTTTGTATTCGACAAACGAGCAGTACGCAGAAATACCCTCCATCGCCATTTGCAGACGTGCGTTTTGCCCCTGAAACTTCACCATGGACCATCCTGAACCATTACGAATAACTTCGTAGCGACCATCAAACGGTTTGCGTTCTTGTTTTCCATCCAAAAACGCGAGGATGCGCTTTTGAATGAGGTCAATCACACCCTGCATCTCCTCTGCACTCATGCGCGGGATTTTTCCGGAAAGCGCAGGTTGTTCATACGGTTCAAATACCCAGTTGATCTGCTCGATAAAGTTGCGATCAAACTGTTTTGGTAAACGACAAAACCCACCGCTAATATCCATGGCATCTTCATACGCCACCAACTTGGCAAATAATGGATGCTCGAGCATCTCGGGGTCCTTGAGAGCAAGACGGAGAATCGCGACCGCTGTGGAAACATCCTGATCGCAATCTTCAAGATCAATGTGAAGCTCTTCCACACCTTTCAAGACCGCCAACATATCCATAAACTGGATCTCAAACATCATCTGCCCGCATGTTGAGCGTGTGGACGAACGGTCTACGCCTTCATGGTGGTTGAAATTTGCTATGCCATGCTCTGGGTCACGTTGCGTAGGACCAATCACACGGCCGTCTAGAGCCAACCAAAGGCGTTTTGCTTTACCATTTGCTTGATCAAGCCGCTCATTTTCTGCCAAACATCGCTCACGATATTCCTCCCAATTCTTAAACTTTTTGCGCGGCTCAATATCTAAACTCACCTGCACGCGCTCATGAAGCTCTTGCACTTTAGGCATAGGAGGAATTTGAGGAGGTTCGTGAAAAGACGGCGACTCTTTCATACCGCGCCATTGTACGCAACAAGACAACAGAAGCAAAGCGCGATACAATACTCATGGCATCTCATGAGCTTTTCTGTTTCTCTTTATCATAATCCATCGCTTGAACGACTGGTTCCGGAATCGGAAATGATGATTGAGTTTGTCCGATCTTCTGGACCAGGCGGACAAAACGTCAACAAGACTTCGAGCAAAGCCCAGTTGCACTGGAACGTCTCTGCCTCTAAAGTATTTACGGATCGCGAAAAAAGCCTGATCAAGGAACGTCTTGCGCATCGTTTGACCAAAGAGGGCTTTATTGTCCTCGCGTCAGATGAGCAGAGATCGCAATCGCAAAATCGTGAAGCTGTTATCAAGCTCCTGCGCTCGCTCGTGATCAAGGCACTCGCGCCTATCAAACCACGCGTACCCACAAAACCTACGCGCGGTTCCAAAGAGCGCAGGATTGGAGCAAAAAAGGAACGCTCCCTTCTCAAACAAATCCGCACCACACGCTGGGACGAATAGGAGGTTCTCATGGAGTGCCCCGAGTTGCGTCTCCGCATCACTCAGCTGATCAAGAGCGGGCAAAAGGACGGTGAAATCTCGCCCGACGAGCAGAAGCACCTAGACGCATGCAAGGAATGCGTGCGCTGGCTCTTCCGCACCTACGGCCCCATCCAGACCTGCTTCATCCAGGATGGCCAGGAGCAAGAAGACCCTGCGCAGGAATGCCTTTCCTGTCGCGTAGGGTTTTTGGACCTCCAAGGCGATGAAAACCCCTCGCACCTTCCATGGCACCTTCACGTACGCATGTGTAGGCACTGCCAGCATGCCGTGATCTACATGGAAGCGCTCCTACGCAAACCCGGCACAAACGAGTACGGCCGATGGACCAAGCGCACAGCCTGGGTCAAGCGCCTTGCTCGCCACCTTGCTCCAGAACTCCGCAGGCGCGCTCTCACGCACGACCTCCCTGGCCCGTTCCACAAGACCTCCACCCGCCCGGACTAGTCCTCTCCCTCCCCCGCTGACCCCTCGTCCGCGGATTTTTATTTTGAGATCTATTTTGGGGTCAGGTACCGCTCTATTTTGGGGTCAGGTACCGCTCGTGGATAATAACGTCCCTCATTACGTAGGTTATTAGCTTATTGTTGCAATATTCCGTCCTCCAGCCGCGAAGGAGCGCAACATTGTTAGTACCTGACCCCTTTGTGACTTTATTGCATAAAAAAAATACTCCGATTTGCGTCGGAGCGAGAGTACTATCCTGCGTTGCGCGCGAGAGTCGTAGATGCGGCTTGCGCAGAAGCGTCACCGTCGAGGCCGTCGTCCTCGACGACCGTCGCAGGAGCCTCATCGACGAGCGCCACGCGCACACCCGTCACTTCACCGCGGTAGGGTGAGGTCAACTTTTCCTCGTGCGTGAGCCAGGGAGGATGCTCGGGAATGGCGTCAAGAAGCGTCTGGGCTCCGTGGATCCACTCATCAATCCTGCACTGATAGGTGTCCACAATGTCGGCGAACGATGTGCAATCACTAAAGGAGGCTTTGACGTCCTCAGAACGCTGGTTAAGTCCATAGTGACCGCCAAACGCATCCAAACGTCGCCGTGCGCAGAAGAAACGGTCTACCCGCGAGACAATCTCTTGCTCGAGCGCGTCTGTCGGTGTCTCTTGCCAAGTGTCCAGGAGGATCCCGATTGCCTCCTGCTCGTCGATGAGCGCTGACCGATACTCATCAAAGCGACGCACTGCCCGCTCGAGAATCTCGTACGGTATGTCTAATCCTGTCACCAAACCAATCGTTGCCTCACCTGCGAGACGATGAGCGAGCGCATACTCTCCCCCAACGCTCGTACGCCACGTTTGAAAATCCTCTGACCATTTCTGGAGACCGTCCCTCATTTTGTCGAGAGCCACGCGGTCCATCTGATGCTCGAGACGTGCCTTGGTGACCTCAGCCGTCCTCTCGCGCTCGCGCTTGATGATGCCGCGCTTGTCGAGAATCCAGACAAGCGGTGGAACGAGCACAACGGGAGCAAAGAGTAGCGGTACCATCAACACGCCAATCTCTATGTATGGCCAGCGACGGATGGCGGCGATAAACAAGGCGAGGCCGAAAATCAAGCTCCCAAAAAGTACTGGAAGGTTCAGGCTGTCTCTGGCAAGAATAAACGACCACCCCCATTCTTTGAACCTCCTCGGCCGCGACTTGATCCGAGACCGGCCTCGCAAGGATCGTTCCATCTGATCGAACGTCTCGAATAGAGGCTTCTTGTTTTTGTCCATGGCTTTCCCTTCGTGAAACGAGCGTTGTCCTGCATAAGGTTAGACGAAAAACCTCGGACAAGTCAAGACGCGGCCGACCGGCCGCGCCCTTTACCATGAACGATAGATATCGTGGTGTCCGATCGATAAAAAAACAATGTCACCATTATCCATGCGTGAAAAAATGATACGAATCTTTTCCGTAATAGACATGGACCAGAGCCCTTGAAGACTACCCTTCAGCTGATGGAGACGCAGAGAAGGGTGCAGCGGATTCGCACGAAAAACTTTCTCCATTTTTCCCGCGCGTTCGACAATTTTCTTGTCGAGCTTCTTTACATCGCGAACAAATGCAGGATGGTACAAAATGGCACTAACCAACATATCACACAAAATCCGTCAGAGACCGGGCTTTGATGAGGCCACCACGCTTGTGAAGGACCGGGGCTTGTTTTGCCCGTTTCAAAAGATCAGCTTCTATTTGGGGTCAGGTACCGCTCATACAAAAAACACCCCTCTCATCACGTAGGTTATTAGCTTATTATTGCAATATTCCGTCCTCCAGCCGTGAAGGAGCGCAACATTATTGGTACCTGACCCCTTTGTGACTTTATTGCATAAAAAAATACTCCGATTTGCGTCGGAGCGAGAGTACTATCCTGCGTTGTGCGTGAGGGTCGTAGATGCGGCTTGCGCAGAAGCGTCACCATCGAGGTCGTCGTCCTCGACGACCGTCGCAGGAGCCTCATCGACGAGCGCCACGCGCACACCCGTCACTTCACCGCGGTAGGGCGAGGTCGACCCCTGCTCGTGCGTGATCCAGGGAGGATGCTCGGGAATGGCCTGGAGTAGGTTCCGTGCGTGCTCCGTCCAAGAGTCCACGCCTTTTTGATAGACAGCCGCCGCTTCCTCAAGCGTCACACAAAGCTCAAGTGTGTCCGTCGACTGCAAAGACCCAAGTGACTGGGCAGGAAGCCATGCCTTGCGCAGGGTGTCCATGGCTTCCACGAGCTGATTCGATCGCGCCACGATCTCTGCTTCACGCTCCGCGGACGGCGCGAGCACCCACTCATGCATGAACCTGTGCAGTGCGTTGCGCTCGGACGTAATCGCCGCAAGGTAACCCTCGAACCGCTGTTCCGCCTGCTGAATCAGCATCTTTGCGGTTTCGGCCCCCACGATCTTCGGAGCAACCTCACACTTTGATACGCGCTGGATAAGCGTATAGTCCATGGCGGCGCGTTTGTGCCACTTCCGACACTCTTTTCGCCAAAGGCCAAACACCTGACGTGCGCGATCTAGTAGCTGTGCATCCCAAACACGTTGTTGATACTCCTGGATCCTACAGATGCAACGAGAGCGCTCCTTTTCCAGGATGCGTCGATGATCAAGGGCCCAGGCCAACGGCCCGCAGAACAATGCGCTCAAGGCAATCGGTAGGAGCATGAGCGGAATATCACGCCCAGAAAACCGCGGGAGATAGAGCGCGAGCAGTGTACCGACGCTCGCGGCCACAGACACTGTCCCGAGCAAGACCACGTATGCTCGCCAGCCTGACAGGCTGAACACTGCCAGCGCCCACTGCAAGAGGGATCGAGGCCGGGCCTTGAGCCGTGGAATCTGCCTAAGGCCCAAAGACCACGCGTGCTCTTCGAGCTCCGCAAACGACCCGAACTTCTTGAACGCGTCTTCGCTCATATCCTTCTCCTCTGTTTCTGCCGTTTTGTCCTATGCAAGGTTAGGCTGATTTCGGACAAAAAGTCAAGGTATTGACCCCCTTCTGAGCCACACTACAGATCAGATCCTTATCAGTTTTGGATCAGATCTCAAATGGCAAAAGTAATTATTCAACGAAAAAACGCTCCGACGTACGTCGGAGCGTTTTTTCATGGGCAGGGAGAGACTTGAACTCTCAAGGGCTTTCGCCCGCCAGCTCCTAAGGCTGGTGCGTATACCATTCCGCCACCTGCCCATGCGCGTCGCAAGCATAGCGTATTGCCCTGCGTCTATCAACCCAGGCATCTTGACATTCCTGCTGTAGTTTGCCAGGATTCTTTCGCACACCAAGGTGCACGGAAGGGGCGAAAATGAGCGACATCGATCAGAGGCCTGATGGACAAGACTCGCAGTCCCGGATCAGCGTGCCGGGGTCGGAGCGGGACGAATCGTCCGGGAGCAAGCTCTTGCCGCAGAACATGCGGTGGATAAACTTCGCGCTCTCGGCCGCGAAGAAGTGCGGAGTCGTCACCTCCACGGACATCGTGGGTGCGGACCGGGTGGGGTTCGCCCTGTTCCTCAGCCAGATCGAGAGCGCTGACTCCAGGGCCGCGATCCTGTCCAAATTCACCAAGATGCCCTTCGAGCTTGCCCTGACGCTCGTGAAGAGGTTCCCCGCCGAAACCTTCGAGGAGATGGTCCTCGCTTGGTTCGACGAGGGACAGCTAAAGCCCGAGGAGCTGTTCACTCTGCTCCGCATGGACGAGCTCATGAAGGCCGTCCCCACGCGCTTCCTGCAGAATCTCCTCAGGCAGAGGCTTCTGCACGACCCGAGCTGGATCCCCAGCACCAAGGACCTGGACCCGACGGCTATCAAGGCCAAGCGCGCCGAGGCCATTGCGTTCTTGGGGATACTCTTCGTGGGCTACCTCGCGACGAGTGCGGAGCCGAACCCGGCCGACCGGCTCATCAAAGCGATAGGCTGGGGTGTCTTCGGAGCCAACCCCGACTTTGAGAGGGTCATGAACCTGGCCACGATCTCGACGAAAGAGAACATGGGGGTCACGGACCTCAAGCTCTTGCTGGTCCAACTCCTCGGGACCGCGAATAAGCACCTCGGGGACTTCAACCCCGAGGACTTCTTGCCCGGGCTCGTCGTCGTGGCAGAGGAGTTCAAGCTCGGCGAAGAGCCGACCCCGCCCGCGCTCTCGCGCGAGCTCGTCGTCATTCCGCCCGAGACACCCCCTGTCGAGCCCGCTTCCCCTGCCGAGAAGCCCTCGGAGGGAGACGAGTCGTCCGTGCCTCAGCCCCCGCCCACGCGGGACGTGGAAATCCTCGACCCAGACGACGTGGTTGCCGAGGAGAGCGGCTCCGAGCCCATCGTGCCGCCTCCGCCCCAGCCCCCTCCTCTCCCCTCCTCCTAGCGGTCTTCCCTCGTGAAGCCGCTCTTTTTTTATTGCGTAATGCTTGACAAAACGGTAGGATTTTGACACGGTGAAACGTCCTGAGAACAAGGACAAAGGGGGTCGCTATGGAACAGGCGACATTCCGAGATCATCCTGAAGAGTACGTTCTGTGTTCTGCGCTCACCAAGTGCCTCGAATTCGGGGTTTTGGAGTACGCACAGCTTCTCAACTGGCTCGGCGGACCTGAATCTGCCATCAAGCAGACCGGCGACCTGGACACCTTCCTCCAAAAAACTGGCAAGAGCGCAAAGGACATCGTACGGGATCACATGAACCAGAAGAGACCGTACATGAGCATCCAGACTTACCTGGATCTCAAAGCCTCCACCGCGGTCAGCCTGCTCCGGTACTTCATCGGTGAGGGTCTCATGAAGCCGCAGTGGATCTACGAGACCATTGGCTTCACGGCGTGGAGCCGCGCCATCGGGCTCGAGACACTCTACCGCAAGCTCTTTAACCAGAAGCACGAATGCAGTTCATCGATCATGGCCATCATTGCTATCGAAACGATCGTGGCCATGGTCAACTGTCGTGCGCGTGACGCCCTGCTCGTTCTGAAGGACATTGGGGCAAAGCAGTTCACGAAAGAAGCAGAAGACGCCATCCCTAGCGGACCTGCTGGCGACAGAACGCGCGGCATCATGAGACGCGCGGGCATCGCTCTATTCTACGAGGCGCAAGGGCCGGAAAATCTGCAGCTCGCACAAATCGAAGCAAAAAGCATCTTCGATGAGTTCCAGCCTAGTGATCTCTGTGGCCTGCTCGGGGCCGTAGGCGTGGATCGACTTCTACGCCCGGTCAGAGCGTATGCTCGCGAACAAGGCTGGGCGCACGAACAAGAACACGAGGAGCCGCTCTGGCGAGCCACGGTGCATCCTCCATCGAGCGGAATCCCTGCCGTGCGTCCAACCGGAAGGCAACAGCCGCCAGGCACACGCAAAACACCCCTGGCCCCAAGCACGCCAGCCATGCCACCTCTGCGTACGCCCAAGATCTAAAGAGCCCCTCTCGGGACTCTGTTTTTTTACCAACTTCCTCCTCCGCCGCCACCAAACCCTCCGCCAGAACCACCGCCGCTAAATCCAGAACCTCCATGGCCTGCAGACGACGGTGCGCTGTACATGGATGCAGAAGATGCAGAATGAATGGTGCTCATGGAGTGCGCAAAAGAAAGGGCGTTCCATGCCGCAAAATTCCCTTCCATGTAAGACGGTGGTTTGATTTCTAGCCCTGCAAACTGCCCTGCCCACTTTTCTTCCACACCAAATGCCACAGCCGCGGGCAAAAAACGTGCAAACTGATCAGGACGACGTTCGGGCGCATCTGTGAATGCCAAACGCGCCTTTTCTGTGACAGACAAAAAGAGCTTGAATCCTTCACATTCCTCTTTCACGATCGCACCCTCTTTTGTCATCTGCGGCATTTGCCAACCAATGATGATCATGACGATCGCGGAAAGAATGGATGCGACAATATACAATCCGCCGAACACACCCACGAGCACAATCCCTTGCGTAAACATGCCCACAGCCGCACCAATCCACAACGCACGGACAATGGAAGGCGTCATGCCAAAGAATTTTCGATCACGAAGCTCCTTTTCTGCGCTGTGTTTCGCATTTCCGATCTCTCGATAGGCTTTGCCAACAAGATCCTCAGGCTTCACTTCTGTTTCTCCACTCTTGAAAATCGATTTCCACACATCTTGCTCAAACACGGCCAACTCGGCATCTGGCTCTTTTACCTTCACAAAGGTGATCTTCGGCGATTTTGCAAACCATCCTTTTTTCTGCGGCTCACCCTCAAAGCGAATTTTCAAATACCCACGCCGCGCAAGATCAAGAATCGTCGCACTGACGGCGCGACCCGAAAGCGTCTGCTCCATAAGCCCTGCCATGAGCGCAGGTGGGAGTTTTCGCGGCTCTTCATATTGCGCGACAACTGTTCCACGACCCACTGGCTCTTTCCCCCACTTGCGCCACACAAGCAACATCACAAAAGCTGTTAGCAACGGAAGGATAGCCCAGACATTATCCAAGAAGAATTGCTTGAGTTTTTCTTCTGTCGTCAGCTCACGCAGAGCAGAAAGCGGATACGCAATCACAAAGGTCAGCCCCTCGGAAGGCCCAAGCGCCCGTGATGCACTGATCGTGACGGTTGATCCTGCTTGTTTGATGACGCACTCGCTTTCCGTACTCCCAAAGTAGCCGGCATAACAGACAACCTTGTCTGGCGCCGCTGGACCGCTCAGCGTAAATAACGTTTTCAAAGAAGGAACATCCCATCCATTCCCGTTTACATTCCAATACAGCTCACGGCTATCCGCAAAATCATTGATGGCTTTTGCCGTCGTATACGTGAACAAAAAGACATGCGAACCAGTCATGGTCTTTTCTGGATCTCCAATCTTCAACTTGAGATCATTCCCCTCATGCGTCACAGCCCACGGAATCGCATAGCCATCCATTTTAACATCCGAAATCTTGAGATTGAGTTTGTAACGCGCACCGTTGCGAGCATACACCTCGGGAATCATCCGATAGATACCGTGTCGCTCTGCGTCATCAAAAGAATACCGAATGGTTTCCGTAATAGAGAGCACTCGGTCATACGAAAGCGTTGCTTGCACGGAAAAGTCTTGGATCTGCTCTGCGGCAAGTACAGGAAAGGCAAAAAGACAGATCGCGATAAACAAAAAGCCTCGAAAGAAATGGCGCATACAAAAAGAGGGTAACACATGCAACGAACCAAAAAAAGAAAAAGCCCCGTGTCGCGAGAAGCGAAACGGGGGTTTGGGGCTCAGCGGGAGCGGGTCCAGACGTAGGTGAGGTCCTGGACGCCGGTCTCCCCGAACCAGTCGCGGGAGCCGCCCTGCACGCGCGGGTTGGGCGAGTGCGGGGTCTCGGACAGATCGCTCACGAGGCCCGGGGAGTAGAGCCGGACGCCGGAGCCGAGGTCCATGACCGGGCCGATGTAGAACACGCCGTCCTCGTACGAGGACTCCGTGCGCACGGAGACGAAGGCCGTCTCCTGGATCGGGACCTCGTGCGTGCGCCTCGTGAAGGTCGTGGCGATGGACTCGCCCTCCAGCACCGTGCCGGTGAGGGTGGCGTGCAACGTGTAGTCGTTCCCGGCGGTGGAGATGTTCTCCTCGCCCGAGAACGCCACGACCACGCTCACGTTCCGGACGGAGCTCGAGACCGTGTACGCGCCGGGGTTCAGGTTGAGCCCGGTGTTCTCGGTGAACACGCGGTACTCGCTCCTCGGGATCTCCTGCGAACCGCGACGGAGGCCGAAGTCGCTGAGGGTGAAGGAGTGCCCGGGCGTGTTCGTGAACGCCATGTCGAAGCTCCGGCGCTTACGCGCGACCGGGCCGTTGACGCCCGCCTCGTGGAACACCGCGAAGTCCTGGTCCACGCCCGCGACGAGCGTGTTCGAGGCGAGGCGGCGGGGCGTGATGGCCGGGTAGGACCGGCGCACCACGTGGCTCACGCCCACGAAGGGCAGGCCACTGCTCGCCGGGGCAAACACCTGGTCACGAGAGGTCGCCCCGAACGCCTGGATGGCGTAGCGGGCCGTGCTCGCGTTCAGCCCGAGGTTCACGAGCTTCCCGGAGCGCGGGACGCCGTCCCAGCGGTTGCCCGCCGCGGACGAGGAGATGACCGGCGCCATCCTGCCCGCGAGGCGCAGGGTGGTGCACGTGCCGCGCGTCACGACGACCGGCTCCGTGAAGGAGACGTTCGCCGCGGGGCGGAGCGTGTTCGGGAAGCTGGCGTAGCCCTGGAGGAAGCTCCCCTGGAACACGCCGACGTTCTGGAAGCTGGCGCCGTCCTCCGTGGAGGTCAGGCCCGTGCCCCAGACGTTCATGTTCTCGTGCTCCGCGCAGAGCCGAAGCTCCGTCATCGCGTGGTACGAGCCGTCGGAGGTCATGATCTGCCGCGCGATCTGGTTGCCCGAGACCGGCGGCATGACCATGAGCGTGCCGTGGTCCATGACCCGGACGAAGACCGAGGGGTTGCCCCGGTCCGTGGCCTGGCGCTGGAGGTCGTCGCTCACGACCACGTCCGCGGACGCGCCCGTGCTGTCGCGGGCGTCCACGCCGTCCGGCGTGAGGCCGATGGCGTAGCGGTTGCCCTCGGAGCGGGTCACGCTGGTGGGCGCGGCGTTGCAGAGCACCGTGAAGGTGCGGGAGGTGCCGTGCACGCACACGAGCGGCATGCTCGGCACGAGCGTGAACCTGCCCGCGGCGTTCGGCGCCGCGCCGCGCGCGAAGTAGGTCGGCCCGGCGAGCGGGAACGTCTGGACGAGCACGCACATGGTGCTCACATCGTCGAAGGCGCTCCGCAAGAAGGTGCCCGTGGTGTCGCCCACGCCCGTGTGGGTGATGGCCGCGAGCGTCACGTCCTCGCGCGGGTCGCACACGTAGGTGACGCCCAGGCTCTGGACGTTCTGCGCATGCTTGACCGCGGTCGACGAGGCCGGGGTCGCGGCCATGCGGACCTGGATCTGGGGCCGGCGACGCAGGACGTCCGCGAGGTTCGCGTCGGCCGCGTCCGAGGTCCCGCTGTCCGTCCTGGTGTCCGTGGTGCCGCTGTCCGTCACCGCCGCCTCGGACGTGCTGTCCTGGGCGTCGGCCGTGGGGGCGCTGTCCGCGAGGTTCGCGTCCGGCACCACCACCGAGATCGAGTCCTGCGACACGGCCACGTCGGCCGCGTCCGGGGTCCCGGCGTCCGCGACGCGCGAGTCCGACTGGACCGCGCCGTCGTTCACCGGGCCGCCGTCCTGGACGGCACCCGTGTCGTGGTCCGAGGGCGGGTTGCCCCCGTACCAGGTGTCCTGCTCGAACATGCAGGCGGAGCCGAACAGACAAAGCGCCAGACACATCGTGTACTTTCCCATGACCATGCTCCTTCCGAGGTGAGTCACTCTCACCTCCGCGCCTCGAACCCTTCGAGAAGCGGAGAAAAAGTCCCCTGTTCCTGGCCAAAAAACCGCGCTCCCCGCCGCGCTTTCCCGGTCACGAAACGAACCCAACCTGTACCCATGACAATTCCATCGCTAAGCGAAGGACCATTTAGCCATATTTCTTCCATTTTGTCAAGAGGTAAACCGGGGCAACGTCTCTAGGATACGCGATCGAACTTCGTGCTTTGCCCCATGCCTTCGAACAAGGTACAATGGCTTTGGTATGCAGACCTTTGATATTTTTACGATTGGTGCGGCCACACGGGATATTTTTGTGCGTAGTCCAAAGTTTGAAGAGACGCCAAATCCCAATGCACCAGATGGAACAAGCGCCTGCTTTCCCATGGGAGGCAAGATCGACGTGTCTGACATGACATTTTCAACGGGTGGCGGTGCAACGAACGCGGCTGTCACGTTCGCGCGTTTTGGCCTGAACACGGTTTGCGTGGCTCGTGTGGGATGCGATGATTCTGCCGCATATATCCATGACCAATTATCCGCAGAAGGCATCAATGTCCATCATTTACAAATGGATGAAGAACATGCGACTGCGCACTCCATCATTCTGCTTTCTGGCACAGGCCATCGTTCTATCCTCACCTATCGCAGTGCGTCTGAGCATTTATCCGCGCAAGACATTCCCTGGAAAGCCTTGTCTGCGCGCTGGATCTATTTGACGAATGTCTCTGCAAACATGGACGTGCTTGAGCAAACGTTCGCGGCCGCAAAATCCATGGGCGCCACCGTGGCATGGAATCCGGGAGCCGCGGAACTTCGCTTAGGGAAAGAAGCACTCGAACCTTTTCTCAAACATGTTGCCGTGTTGATTCTCAACCGTGAAGAGGCGTGTTTACTTTCAGAACAACCAAAGCGCGATCTCAAAGCCATGATTGCGCATCTTGAGCACTACCCATCGCGCGCGCTTGTGATCACGGACGGACAGCAAGGCGCGTACGTGCATAGCGGCGGGCAAACATGGTATGCGCCAGCGCTCAAAACCACGCGCGTGAATGCAACCGGCGCAGGCGATGCCTTTGGAAGCGCGTTTGTTGCAGGACTCGCACTTGGCCTGCCCGTAGAAGATTGTCTGCGTACAGCCATGCTCAATGCCACGAGCGTGGTCAGCCACATGGGAGCAAAGGCTGGCATTCTCAAAAAACCACCGACCAAGGCGGCTCTGCAAAAAGTTGAGATCAGACAGCTGGTTTTATGACCTCTCGTTCGCTCGTTCATTTTTTCAAAGCCAATAATCAGATCGTCCTCATTTTGATGGCGATCTTGTGCGGTTTTACGGTTCCGAATGCTTTTCGCTGGCTCACCCCGTACACCACGCCCATGCTCATGGTCGTGTTTTTCACTTCTTCGTTACGCCTCTCGTTCGAAACGATCGTCACCTATGCCAAAGACTGGCGCATGCTGGTTCTTGGTGCGGGATTCAAGCTCATTGTTCTTCCTTTAGCGCTGTTTGTCCCCTTTTCGTTGATTGATCGTGAGTGGGGGCTTGCGCTTCTTATCTTTGGCGCCATGCCAATCGGCATGAGCATTGCGCTTGTCGCGGAGTTTTTGGGTGGGATTTCCGCGCTCGCACTTCTCATGACCACAGCCGTATCGCTCGTGGCCCCGTTCGTGATCCCCCTTGTCATCAACATCGCCATTGGTACGAGCGTGGATCTTCCGGTTGTCTCCATGTTCCTGTCATTGGTTCAGACCATTGTCCTCCCCTTTGCCGTTGCCATGCTGATCCGTCGCTTTGCGCGAAAAAACATCATCAACCATGACACAGCCATTCAGCGCACCTCTCTTGGTTTTTTGATCGTGCTTATTGCCACACTCATTGCCGCTTCAGCAAGCACTTCCATTGCAAACATCGCTGGCCGAGATTTTGTAATCTTGCTTCTTGCCATGGGATGGCTCCTCACACTCGTTGCTGTATCCTATCGCCTCACCCCATGGCGCACACCAAAAGAACGCGTGACTGTGGCACTTTGCATACTCTACAACAATTATACGCTCGCTTTGTACATTGCGAATAAGTTTTTCCCAGAATCGCAAGCCATCCCAAAACTCGTTCTTCTCCTTCTTTCGGTCAATTTTCTGCTTCCCCTTTTCAAATGGGAAGCACATCGTGTGCTCAAGCACGCAAAATAATATGCCCATTGTTTTCATCACCAGACCTATTCCAGACGCAGGGATTCTTTTATTGAAACAGGCGAACTACGACATTCGCCAATATACTGGGGAGAAGATCATCCCTCGTGACGAGCTTCTCAAAAGCGTGAAAGGCGCAGATGCGATCCTTTCGCTTCTGACGGAGCACATGGACGATGAGGTGTTTGCCGCCGCAGGACCGCAACTCAAGGTGGTCGCGAATTATGCGGTGGGCTTTGATAATATCGATCTACCCGCCGCGAAGAAACGCGGAATAACCGTTACAAATACCCCAAGCGAGGAGACCTGTGAGGCTGTGGCAGAACACACGTTCGCGCTGATCCTGGCGTTAGCGCATCGCATCACAGAAGCAGACGCCTTCGCAAAATCAGGACAATACGATGGCTGGAATCCCATGCTTTTTCTTGGCACAGATGTCTACGGCAAAACGCTTGGCGTAGTCGGAGCCGGTCGCATTGGTTGTTCTGTGCTTCAACGCGCAGTCGCAGGCTTTGGCATGAAGTGCGTGTACGCAGACATCCGCCCAAACACAGACATGAAAACACGCTTTCATGCAGAGCGTTTGCCCTTGGATGAGCTTCTGCGAGTTTCGGATTATGTTTCTCTGCATGTCCCCCTTCTTCCATCTACGCATCACCTAATTTCCACGGAGCAATTTAGCCTCATGAAGAAAACAGCGTTCCTCATCAACACAGCGCGAGGTCCTGTGGTAGATGAAAAGGCGTTGCTTCGTGCTCTCAAAACAAAACGCATTGCTGGTGCAGGTATTGATGTGTTTGAATGCGAGCCGGCGATTGACTGTGATCTGACAGACAAGCTCGCACTCAAATCGTTTTCAAATGTAATTCTGACCCCGCACATTGCAAGCGGCACCATTGAATCGCGCCAAGCCATGTCGCGTATTGCCGCAGAGAATATCCTTGCGGTGTTGAGTGGTAAGCCAGCGCTGAATCCCGCAAAATAAAAAATCCCGGCCTCAGCGAGAGTGCGCGGGACGGGAAGAACGAGACTACCCAGGCGATGGGACTCTGAACATCCGAGGGCGGTCAGAGCGAGCCAGATCGCTCGAAGAAGGCCCGACCTCAATGGTGACGAGCGACGTTCTGCGAAAGAACTTCCGCAGGCTGTTGTTCAAGTTTATCCGCAAGAGCACAGCCGTGCCCACAGACTCTGCACTCAACAGCGGCACAAGCATCCCCCGCCCTCCCGAATCCCGAAACAGCACCTGAAGCGCCGAGATCGGCAGGCTCAGGGCAGGCAGAGACGACGACATGCCCTCCTTGGGGCGGAAACGCATCACCAGCCTCCCGCCCTCCAGTGCTTCGAGCGCGCAGGTCTTGAGCGCCCTGAGAATCCAGGCGAGTCTCGATGCCCCGATCGGCTTGCTCGCATCGTACACCTGACGATCGCGATACCTTCTGCCTTCGGGATTGAGCACGATAGGTTCCACGGAAGCTCCTTGCACAGCCAACGCACCGCGCGTTTTCCTATGCGGCTATAGCATAAACAAAAAAGTGCCTTCCTGACAAGGGCTGTTGATCAAATCCAAAGAGTTTGATAACCTGCGGACGCGTGCATCCCGTATCATGCGCTACGAGTTACGCGTTACAGGTTACACAACCACCACGGGCCCTTAGCTCATTTGGTAGAGCACTGCCTTTGCAAGGCAGGGGTGGCCGGTTCGAGCCCGGCAGGGTCCACCATAACAAAAACTCCGTCATAAAGGCGGAGTTTTTGTTTTTGTTCCCTCAAATCATGAGCGGCCGCTCCCCTTTTAAAAATCGGTCTGCGAGGAGGGCGGCTTTGTACATGTAGCGATCCCAGTTGTAGGGGAAGGAATCTTCTGTGACAGTCAGGGATAGCGTCTGCTTTTCTGCGGTGAGACCTGTGGCCGTGAAAGAATAGGTTGGGTCTTCGTACGCACGGATAATATCCGTAATGCCGCATGTGCATATTCCAGACACTTCACCTGGATCGAGCGTATACGCATCAAGCGGACGATTGTCCTCGACCATAAAGACATGGCTCACAATATGAACGAACGCCCCCCGAATATTCGAACCAACATTCAGTCGACGACCAAGTGAGTATAGCGATTCTGGCGAGTAGTCACATCCCAGCTCTTCACGCACCTCTCGAATGCCATCCAGCGGCTCCTCACCCGCTGAAAGGTGCCCGCCAGCAGAAAGATCGAGCTTACCGGGCGCCCAAGTCGACGTTTGGCTACGAATTTGCATGACAATCGCTGGCATGGGAGATCGCTGGACAATCCATAGATTGAACACCCCAATCCAATCCCCGTCCGCATTGGCTTGTGCGCGTGTTTTGATGATCCCGGACTTTTCAAAGGTGGGTGGTTTGAGAATATCGACGTTTTCCATGCAAGAAAGAATAAAGAAAGATCAACGTCCCGTCCATGCGCCTGGTGCTTGACGGATCCTCCTTCTCTGTTACCATGGCTTTCACGGTAGTTTTTTGGTACTGCCGCGGTCAGGAGTAGACGTGTTGTCATCTAAAGCTGGCAATCCTCTCAGCTGGGACGCGGTGATTGCCGCGATCGCCCACTTCGCCATCCGCAACAAAAAGGACTTTGCTCGTGTCCGTTTCGACGATGGGACGCACCGGTACGATGGCTCCATGCAATCGGTTGCTCGATGCGAGGACGGTTCGGTGCTCATGGTGTTCCGGGAGCTCCTGCGCAAATCCGAGCAAGACGGCTTGGCACCAGCACTTCTCTCGGAATCGACCTACCGATTTGTGCCTACTGGTGAACCGCTTGCCCACAAGAACGAGCAGATCAGCTTTCGCTTCAACGGCGTAGGCCTCGGCCTCATCTATCCGGGCGACCACGCCCAAGAGCCCTCTTTTCCCTGACCTGTGCGGTCAGTCTTTTTTTATCAAACACGGATTGACGGCTTATGCGATTCCTGTTGAACTATGGTCGCTCTCGCACATCCACGTGAGGCAAGGAGCCTGTTCCATGCGTACGGATCTGGTAGAAGCGCATCGTAACCGCGTACTCCGCATCCAGTTGCTTGCGCGAATTGGATTCAACAACGCTGAGATGGCGAGCCTGCTCTCGGTGACGCCCAACACCATCCGTCGCGATCGCAGGCGCGCGCAGATTCCCGAGTCTTCACGATCGCCAAAGCGGCAAGAGGCACACGCGCGACTCCTCTCCATGTATCCCGTGGCGTTTGCCTGGTACGCGGCCATGGAGCCGAGATACTACCAAACCAGCCGGAACATGGGGGAGATTTCCGCGGACGTGTGGCGTCGGGTGGGGCAATGGCTCCAGATCCAGCGCATCACGGAGATCCACGAGGTGCTCAAGTTCACTCGCCCGCTTGAAAGAGCCATGGCCGAGTGGCTCGCGGACCCGTACGGTCACCTGCTCGGACGCACGTTCCAGCTCTGTCCGCTCGCGTCTACGAATGTGAGCGCCTGCTGGCACACCCTTCTCGAAGCGGTTGCCACGGGAAAAGAGTCCACACCGCAAGACCCGTATGACGCGTCCACGCGCTTCAAGATGCGCCTGACCCGGGAGGCGCTCAAGCGCCAACAGCTCCCCATCACGCACATGGTGCGCAGAGCTGTCGACAACGCGCTTGACGATCTCGGTGTGCACGGTCTCCTACTGCGCGAACTGTTCCTGCAGGAGCCGTGGCCCACGGAAGGACGTGAGGTTACGCCTACGCACGAACGCGCTCTGGAGAAACTCCGCCAGTCGCGCCACGCTCCCATGTTGCGCATGCTCGCCATGCCTGTGGAGCAGATCGCACAGGAGCTCGCGATCCAGGCGATCCAGAGCCCGCTCCACGACAGCGGCCCGGGAAGCTTCATCCTAAACCTGCCTGTGTCCGAGCTCTTGCTCAGCCGCACAACGCACTTCCAGCTCGACGAGGCAGGGCTCGCGATGGTCGGCCAGGTCTTTGTCCTCACAGAGGACGAGTTCCTCAACCTCCCGGGCATGGAGGAAAAGGAGCTTCTCGAGGTCAAGCACGCGCTTGGCCAATACGGCCTGCACTTCCGCATGGAGAACAACACTCCTCCCCCGGCCCCGACTCTCTAAGGGGTCGATTTTTTTACAAAAAAGAGACGCAGAGTGCGTCTACAGCTTCAGAAGGTACATGTTCGTCTCGCGGAGCACGTACCCCATGGACTGGTAGAGCTTGTTGGCCTCCACACGCTTGGGGTTGGAGGTCAGCTCAAGCGCGGTCAGACGGAGCCGCTTCGCGTGACGGTGGAGGATCTCCATCAGCTTCCGCGCGATTCCGTAACCGCGGCACTCCTTGTCCACGACCACGTCCTCGATCGTCCCCTTGTCCCCGGACAGCTTCCAGAGCGGGATGAGCGATGCCATGCCCACGACGCGATCGCCGTTATCTGCATCGCAAGCGAGGATCACGACGGTCCCGGCGTCGATCTTTCTCCGGATCTCCCCAGAAGTGATCGTGACAGGCGGCACAACCTCATCTGTCCCAGCCTGCTTCAGCTCGGTGAGGAGCCTCCCCATGTCCTCTTCGACCCAGCTGTACGCGTCGCCGAAGCCACGCCCACGTCTGATTGACCCGTGCAACTGACAAAACTCGATGTGCATACACCAGTCCCCTTTCGCTGGAACAGAATAACAGGCTACTCGAAAAAGTCAATGCTTGGGGAACAGCTTCCGATATGCCCATTCCCATCGTGGCAAATCCCAAGTTCCTACAAAATCGACGAGCAAGCCTCCCCAACCGCGCTTGAAACGCGTGATGCCTTGCCATCGCGGTTTGAAATACGGGTCTTCCTCGTCCTCTGGATTACATCCCCAAAAATCATAAAAATGTCGGCCTTCGATCCTCGCCGCACGAATCGCTTCCCATTGAAGTGCATACGGCGCCATCACATTGCGATGCGCTGACGAAGAAGCGCCGTGGAGATATGTCGCAGTGTCGCCAAATGCCATTTCCATATTTGCGGCAAGGACTTTTCCTTGAAACTCCGCAAGCCGCAAACGACAAAGCCCTGTCTTTGCGAGCACACGATACGTTTCTGCGAGATAGTTGCGTGAAAGCGGCCGAAATCCATCACGCTTAGCTGTCTCATCCATCAAATCTAAAAAGCACGCGAGATCCTCCTCACCAACGCCTTCGCGAACCGTGACCCCGTGCTTTTCTGCCACGCGAATGTTGTACCGCGTTTTCGGATGCATGTCCGCGAGCAACTCCTCTTCTGTTCGCTGAAGGTCAAGGACAAGCGTGGTCGCAGGATTGAATGCATGCGTGCGGATGAGACCCATACCTGACAGGTCAGCCCGACCGACCATCACCGGCTCCATGCGTACGAACAACGCGCGACCTTTCAAACGGCCGTCATGCTGAGCTTGTAGAAGCATCTTCGACAGTCCCTCCTTTTGCTCCTCGACCGTCTCCGTCGCAAACACCGGACCACGTGACGCAAACCAATACCCCACGCCAAAACGCCCCGGCTGACGGATGAATTGTGCGGCAACAATGTCTCGCATCCCCAGACGCCTCACCTCTTTTCCTTGGCCGCGCTGAAACTCGCCCCAGGCCCATGACTGGGTAAACTGGGCGAACTTTTGCGCAGAAACAAATGCATCCCAATCGTGTTCGTTTTGAATCTCCGTGAGGGTCATACGATCTCTATAAGATAGCACATCCTCAAAACTATCCACCACCTACCTTTAGATTACCTGGATCCTTCTAGGATGTGATACACTTGTTTCAACAATCCTATGTCACTCTCTTGGCCTTTTGTCCTTCTCCTTTGCGGACTCTTTGTGCTGGTCATCACGCTGTTTGTGCTCAATGTCTCGAATAAGCGAAAGATGTTTCAACCCCAACCTGCAAAAACCCCGCATCCAGAGCGTCGATCTATGACCATGTCTCACTTTACTCAACAATCGCAGACCTATCTTGCTGAGCTCTTTCAACAATCGCATTTTGACACACATCACACGCAAGAGTTTGGTCCCATCGTGGAGCCGGTTGTACTGAGTGGCGTTTCCTATCACCCCTATTTTTTCAAACCACTCACAGGCTACAAGCCAACAAGTACATCCAGGACCTTTGTAAAATACACGTTCTTTCTTCTCAAACCACCTGAGGATCTTAAACAGCGTTTCATCGAGGAAGTGGAAAAACAACGCGCAGGGCAAGCCTTTGATGAACAGGTAATCGGCGATTATTACGTCCCTGTATTTCCTGGAGCTAGCGACTTTCAAGCGTTAACAGACGACCTTACGGTTTTGTTACAGACGCAACTCTTTCCAGCAAAAGGATATCAATTCGCCTTTCATCTTTGCTGTCCCACAGCTGATCATGATTTTGCCATTGTATTTCTCGAAATGAAATCCGTGTCTCAAACAATCCAAGATCTTCCAGATGGAACCCTGTTTGAAAAATCGTTTTCCTAACCCTATGCAACTCACAGAACTACAAGACCAGGCCGCTACAGTCTTTCTCAACAACCTCAAACGCGACAACATCGAACAAACCAACGACTACCTTGTCATGAAGCTATCTGAAGAGCTTGGCGAATTCGTCCAATCTTATCTCGTGCATGCCAAGCGCTGTCGCCCAGAAAAATATCTGCCAGAAGAAGAATCCAAGCGCGAACTATCCAAAGAACTCGCAGACGTGCTCGGTATTGCGCTCGTGATCGCGAAAACCATGGAGATCGACGTGGAAGAGGCGCTAGTCAAAAAATGGATCACGCGGGAATGGCTGAAGAAATAAAATAAGCGCACTACGCACCGATCTTGATTCGAAGCAGGCGCATGCGCTTCCAGAAGGTCAGTCGTGGATCATCGTCGAGTAGCTCCACGCCTGTGAGGATGTGAGAAAGGGCGGACAGGATGTCCTTGGGCATGAACATGCGCCCGCAGAAGCGCATGGGTTTGCCGTCGTCATCCGTGTGGCGCCAGGTCAACTCCACGAGTGGATGGAAAAAGCGCCAGTTGCCGCGAGATTGCACGCGCAGATCCGCCGCATGTCCCACGAACGAGATGCGCGCGTCTTTTTCCGTGTACGTCCGCAGGTCGTGCGCAAAGGCATCGCCTTCGGCCAGCACGTCGCGCAGAAGCGGCACGGACGTCCACCCGGACGCATCGCGAAAGCGCACGCGTGTGGGATCCACGACCTCTACCTCTGCCCCGGGTTCCAGGCGATTCAACACCAAAGCCATGGCGGCCTCCTTGCGAACACACAGTGACAGAGGACAAAACGCGGGTCAAGCGGTTGACAGAACCGCTTATTTGTAGTAAAAACTCCTTACTCAAGGTGAGTAGAAAGAGGCAACATGCACCACAAGATCGTTAGCATGCTCGCTCTCGCATCCCTCAGTTCCTGCCTGGTGTCCCAGATGCCGCCCACGTCCGAGCCCAACGTACGACCGCGCGACTCCGGACTACCGCCCGCGGACGTCGGACAGCCCGTGCACCAGGACTCTGGCGTGGCGGTCAGAGACTCCGGAGCCTTGCCCCGTGACACGGGCGCAGACACGGACTCGGGCGCCCCAGACACGCGGATCGAGTCGCACGACTCCGGACTCCTGCCCGCGGACGCCGAGACCTTTGTGCCCGGCGAAGTGGTGAGCGCGCACTGGGAGCCCAACGGGTTCGGCAACCGGGAAGGGTTCTACTACATCGCGCGCGACCACAAGCGGTACGCGTTCCCCGGGAACTGGACGTTCCTGGCAGAGCAGACGCTCCTGTCGTGGTACATGACCACGAGGCACGTGCGCAGGGTGGACTTCGAGAGCCTGCGCTCGGTCCAGATCGGCGGCTACGTGACCTTCCGGCCCGGCACCTTCCTCGTGAGGATCACTGCGGACCCCAAGTTCTACGCCGTGACCCGGCCGAACGTGCTCCACTGGATCACGACCGATGCGCTGGCCTTTGCGCTGTACGGCTACTGGTGGCAGAACCGGGTGATCAACGTGCCGGACGGATTCTTCGCGAACTACACCACGGGCACGCCCGTGACCACGCCCGTGCACCCGGACGGCACGGTCGTGAACTACTCGAGCGGAAGCCCGAACTGGTGGCAAAACGTGTACGTGATCGAAAACGGCACGCGGCGCCCCTTCACGAGCGCCGAAGCGTTCAACGCCAACCGTTTCAACCACGGCATGGCGCCGTACACCACCATCCAGTACCCGAACGGCCGACCCATCACCGGATACGAGTACGAGCTCGCAGAGCCCATCGTGATCCGCTGACCAACCTGAACCCAGTCGTGACCCTTGTCACGGCTGATTTTTTTTATTTCTTCCCCAAAATCTTCAGTGCCTCTCGTACACGATCTGATGTTCCCTTTGTCGTGACGGCAAGCATTTTCACCGCATCCCTCGCATGTGCAAGCGGATAGCCAAGAGCTTGCAAGGCCTGGATCACCTCCGCGTCCTCCCCGCTTGCCTCTGCAGACTCAACGAGCTGGCCTTTGAGTTCGAGAATGATTTTCTGTGCGGTTTTCTTCCCCACGCCTGGTACGCTTGTCATACCCTCCAAATCTCCAGACATGATGGCCTTGCGCACAATATCCGCCGGGCCGATGGACAGCACAGCCATCGCGACTTTTGGCCCCACACCATCCACGTTCAAGAGACGTTGAAAAAGCACCTGATCGTCCGCCGCGAGAAAGCCGTAGAGATCGTGAAGATCTTCGCGGATGTGATCATGAATATACACAAACGCCTCCTTCCCCACATGCACAGACGACAAAATCGATGGAGGCGCAATGACTTTATAACCAACTCCTGCGACTTCCAGTACAAAAAAAGTCGCGCCAACATCCAGCACCATGCCACGAAGAGAAGCAATCATATTTGAGCACAGTGTACGAGACGATCATGGGATAGGCAAAACGCTTGACAGAACCCCCTGACCGTGTTGAGCTTTGCCCACTCGGGATGACTGAAGGTCCGTCGTCATAAGACTACAGCCAAAACGTCATCCCGATCCCCTTTGGGCGACTAATTAGAAAACGTCATCTGACTGATACGTCTACGTCGCCCGTCACCTTCGCGAGGACTCAAAAAGAGCTGTCGAAAGACTAGCCTTCACCTGTCCTCGCGCCTCTTTCCCTCTGGTGATCGCAAGATGACCGCGGAAAAAGAGGAGCTACTTAGGTCCGTGTGCCTAAGGCTGCATCGATTGCGTCGCCCCTCCTCATCTCGGGATGACTGAACCGTGTCTGTCGCAAGACTCTCGTTTCCACGTCATCCAGCTCCTTTCTCCATAGGCGACTCATACCTGGTTGTCACAAGACTCATTAGCGAGCGTCGCCTATCTAACCTCGCGAGGACTCTCAAGACGCTGTCGAAAGACTGCGAACTGTATGTCCTCGCGCCTCTTTTCCTCTTTTGATGGCTATCAAAACGGGAAAAGGGGTGACTGTGTATATGGTGTCAAAGCCTTTAGGTCAGCTGTCATCCCCGCAATTTGGAAGGCGACTACATCTCGATTGTCACCAGACTCGAGGTTGACTGTCGGCCCTCCTCCAATCTTGGAGCGACTAGCCTCGCTTTGTGGAAACACTCAATGGGACGCGTCGCTACAATTCGTTCGTGATGACTGCACATGACTTGTCGAAAGACTAGGTTACGGGCGTCATCCAGCTCCTTTTTCCGTAGGCGACTCGTAGATGGTTGTCGTAAGACTCATCAGCGAACGTCGCCTATCTAACCTTCGCGAGGACTTCAGAGCAACCGTCGAAAGACTGTCCGCGGAATGTCCTCCCTCTATCCCGCGCCTCAACAAGGCGTTTTTTATTTGCCCCCTCCTCTTGACAGATACACTGCTTTTTGGTTACCTACTGCTTCGCTTTGGCACATGCCTCAAGCGAATGCCCCGGGATTCCCTCGGGGTACCTGTCACAGACATGAGGTGAGTCATGGAATGCTCGATCAGCCACGCGCCCAAGGGCACTACGTTCGTCATCATCAACAAGGTCAGCGAGCTGGACGGCAAGACCTCAACCGAGGTGCTCCGCTTCCGGATCGGCAAGGACATGCTCCGCGTGCCCAAGGCCAATGCCAAGAAGAAGGACAAGCTCGCGTTCGTCGCGACGCTCAAGCCCGGCGACCGGGTGTTCATGGAGATGGGCGGCGCGGGCGACCGCGTGGCCCTGGCCGCGACCGCGTTCGGCGCCCAGGTCTTCCGCGTCCCGAACTTCCAGCTCGGAAGGGAGGACGTGGCCAAGATCTGCGCGCAGTACAGCGCCGAGGTCAAGATGGAGCGGGCCCACGGCGACGAGACGAGCGAGGAGCTGACCCAGCGCAAGGCGCGGGCCATGGCCCTCCTCCTCCTCGGCGAGCACGAGCCCGGGCGATTCTACGCCACGGAGAACCGAGACGTGTCGGTCCTCCAGATCGGCTACGAGTACCGCGCGTACCGGAGGATGCAGAAGTCCTACCAGCGCGCGCTCCTCGGGCTCATGGCCGCGTACCGTGACATGGCGTTCATCGTGATCGCCAAGCAGAGGCAGACGCTCGCCAAGGCCCTGGACGACAAGGCCGTGTACAACGAGGTGTTGGACATGGCCGTGCGCGACATGCTCGGCGGGGACATCAGCGAGACGGACATCAAGGACTTCAAGGCCCTGGTCGGCCAGAAGTTCGGGGATGCGATCCCCAACCTCGCGAGCAAGGAGGGCATGAAGATCTTCGTGCAGGTGCTCATGGACTCGGACCCCACGTCCGCCACCGCGATCCGGCGCATGAAGGAGCAGGCGAAGAAGATCAAGAAGCTGCTCGAGCCCGGCAAGGTGCGGGTCCCCGGCACGAAAAAGTTCGAGGCCGTGCCCGGACACTTCCTGTACGAGCAGGTCTTCTCCAAGATCCCCGGCATCGGGCACATCACCGCCGCCCGCTTCATCCGGCAGATCTCGGACATCCGGTCGTTCAAGGACGCAGGGCACCTCAAGGCCTTCGCCGGGTACCACCAGTTCCCGGATGGCTCGCGCGCGCGCCGCGTGAAGGGCAAGGCCTCCAACTGGTCCCCGGACCTGAAGCAGGCCGTGTACCAGTTCACGGTCGCGACGGTCAAGCTCCCGGACAGCCCGTGGCGCTTCAAGCTCGACTGCCGCAAGGCGTACGAGCTCTGGAAGCTCCTCCGCGAGCGCCAGGAGGAGGCGCTGAAGCTCGGCGTGACCGCGGTGATCATGCCCACGGAGTACGCGACCAAGGTCGTGAACTGCGCCTACGACTTCGCCCCCACGGACTACCTCAAGCTCGGCGACCACGTGCAAAGCCTGCGCAAGCTGGCCGGCATGGACGCCAAGGACGACGAGGAGGAGGACGAGAAGAGCGAGGACGACGAGGAGGAGGACGAGGAGGAGACCGTGGTCGTCAAGGACCCGGTGCTCGGCAAGCTCATCAAGGGCCTGAAGGGCCGGGCCCACCAGCGGGGCCTGCGCTGGCTCGGCCAGCAGTTGCTCGTCCACGTCTTCTGGGAGTGGCGCGTGGCCATCGGCCTCTCCGGCCGGCCCCAGCACCAGGCCGCGGGCATGAGCCCCACCTACCGCGCGGAGTAGCACCTTTCATCTACCAACCAGCATGCTCTGCGCCATGACTCATGTGCACAGGGCTCCTTTTTTCCCTTCCGATCAAGAGATCGAGATGGAAAAAGGGATGACTACACTCCGGACGGCCGTTGGCCTATAGGAAAATCGTCACCCCTGCAATTTGGAAGGCGACTGTAGCCCATCCGGAGCAAGCCTGGAGTTACGGCGTCGCCTTCCTTCTCTCTTCGGTAGCGACTACACGAAAGGTGTCCCTGACTCGTAAAGGGTTGTCACTACCGATACCTGTTGAGCGACTCAATCCATTGCGTCGAAAGACTCCAGCCACGTTGTCGCTCATGTAACTTCGCGAGGACTTAGGGGTGGTTGTCGAAAGACCTTTGCCGCTGATGTCCTCGCGCCTCTTTTCCCTTGGTGATCACAAGATAACCGCGGAAAAAGAGGAGTGACTCATCAGCGACTGTAGTAATACTGTGCCGCGTTTGTCACTCCTCCTCATCTTGGGATGACTCAAATGCCGACGTCGAAAGACTGTCGTCCAACCGTCATCCCGTTCCTTTCACCTGTTGGGTGACTTTCGCTGACGCGTCAAAAGACTAATCTGGCTTTGTCGCCCACCCAAACCTCGCGAGGACTGAAGATACAACGTCGAAAGACTGTCGGTCCTCTGTCCTCGCGCCTCTTTTCCTCTTTCGATGATGATCGAGATGGGAAAAGGGGCGACTGCTCGCGTACTGTTGCAAGACTTGGAGTATGCCGTCACCCCTGCAATTTGGAAGGCGACTACTGCCCGCGTGGCGCAAGCCTATGGTACGTACGTCCCCTTCCTTCTCTCTTCGGTGGCGACTACAGTGCAAACGTTGAATGACTGCACCCAGAGTGTCGCTACCGATTCCTGTTGGGCGACTCGGCGTGAATCGTCGAAAGACTTTACTACGTGTGTCACCCACCTGACTTCGCGAGGACTTGGTGCCGGATGTCGAAAGACTTCACCGCTGCTGTCCTCGCGCCTCTTTTCCCTTGGTGATCACAAGATGACCATGGAAAAAGAGGAGCGACTCTTCTCTGAGCGTAGAAATACTCGAAGTTGGCTGTCGCTCCTCCTCATCTCGGGATGACTGATCGAGACGCGTGCAAGACTGCCCAAAGATTGTCATCCCGCTCCTTTCCCCGTTGGGCGACTTTCGTCAGCTCGTCGAGAGACTGTCGTGTTGATGTCGCCCACCCAACCTCGCGAGGACTTTGCACCGCATGTCGAAAGACTGCCACGCGAATGTCCTCGCGCCTCTTTTTCTCTTTCGATAACGATCGAGATGGAAAAAGGGGTGACTTATCATGACACGTCGTAAGACTCGAGGTGATGTGTCTCCCCTGCAATTTGGAAGGCGACTGCCGATGCAATGGCGTAAGCCTGTGGTGCGTACGTCGCCTTTCTCCTCTCTTCGGTAGCGACTCAGACAGGACCGTCGCAAGACTCTCTGTGCATTGTCGCTACTGATCCCTGTTGGGCGACTCTCGGTCGAATGTCAAAAGACTAGACCGTGTTTGTCGCCCACCCAACATCGCGAGGACTTTGATTCGGCCCGTCGAAAGACTCAGCGCGCAGTGTCCTCGCGCCTCTTTTCCCTTGGTGATCACAAGATGACCATGGAAAAAGAGGAGCGACCTGGAGGCCGATGTGGCAACACTGTAGATGGTCAGTCGCTCCTCCTCATCTCGGGATGACTTGAAGCCGGTTGTCATCAGACTCAGGTTTGCCTGTCGTCCCGCTCCTTTCACCTGTTGGGTGACTTTCGCTGACGCGTCAAAAGACTATTCAGGCGTTGTCACCCGCCTAACCTCGCGAGGACTTTCGTAGCCCAGTCGAAAGACTAGATTTGCCGTTGTCCTCGCGCCTCTTTTCCTCTTTCGATGATGATCGAGATGGAAAAAGGGGTGACTGACCGCGACCAGTCAAAAACTATCGTTCAGCTGTCACTCCTGCAATTTGGAAGACGACTCATGTACCGACGTCGTAAGACTACACTTCGTGCGTCGCCTTCCTCTTCTATCCGGTAGCGACTCAGGTAGGACTGTCGTAGGACTCTCCATGCCACGTCGCTACTGATTCCCGTTAGGCGACTGTCGATACCTCGTCGAAAGACTGTCGTGTTGACGTCGCCCACCCAATCTCGCGAGGACTGGGACCGCTTTGTCGCAAGACTTTAGTACAGACGTCCTCGCAACCAAAAACCCGACCCCTTACAGGGCCGGGCGTTTTATTTTTAGAACTCGACCAGGCGCATGCAATACGCCCCTACACGAACGTCACGCCGCTCACCACATCCACTACTTTCGCATCTTTCCTATGTTTACCGCCATAACCGTCGAGTGACTCAACGATTCTGGTGGGTTGCCGAGAACGAGTGCACGTTCTCGGCAGGTTGTGTTTGGGGATCCCGTCTATTGTGGCCCGACGGGAAGGGTTACAGGCCAGGGACGACCCTGCACGGCTCCTCATCCGAGAGGAGCAACTTCAGGAGCATACCCCAGTCCTTCCCCAACTGGTTGCCAGAGCCGTAGCAACCGTAGCACTTGTAGTCCCGCAACGTGCCCGTGCCCTGGCACTTGTTGCAGACCGTCCCCTGGAGCGGGAACGTCGCCGGGTACTGGAAGAACTTCACGGCCGCTCCGTTGAGGAGCAACCGGACGCCACCGCTATTCCGCAACCACTCGAACGGGTCGAGCATGGCGGACATTGGGTGATCGTGGTGGTTGGCGTCAGTCACCACCGCGATGTACTGCGCGCCACTCATGGCCGCGAGGAATACGAGGGGGAACCCAAAGGGCATCTCCTGCCCCTCGAACTGCCTCGCCTCCGGTCCCAGAGGCAACACCGCTCCGGCCCGGCTCTTCGGGCAAGGCATGAGGAGGTCGAGCAGTACGACCTCGTAATCCCCATGCGACCAACGGAGGAGCGAAAACCCCTCCTCGAAGTTCTTGGCCACAACCACCTCGTAACCGGAGTCCGCGAGGGACTTGGTAGCAGAGGCCTGGTTGTTCGCGCCGTCGTCAATGACCAGGATCTTCTTCATGGTGGACTCCTTGTGTGTCCAGGGCGAAATTGCCCACCGCAAGCGTTGATCTGCTCAACACCTCTGGCGGACAAGCTCTTGTTGATTGTCGAAAGAACATAGTACCTCATTTTCTCATTTTGGTCAATGGTTGTGGACAAATAAAGTTATAAAATACGATTATTTGGCTAGATTTGGTGAAATACTTTGTTGTACATTATTGTTGACAAGCTGTGGATAATGTGGCATTATCTCTCCTATGCCCTCCCCTTACGACCTTCTCTCTCACTTCGGCTTTTCTTCTGGCGAAAGCGAAGTGTATCTTGCCACGCTCGCGCTTGGACGTCCGAGCGTGGCTGATATTGGCAAAAAAATCGGGAAAAACCGCACGGCTGTGTATTTTCACGTCAATAATCTGATGCGCAAGGGCTTGCTCAAAGAAACGCGCCAGGGCAAAAAAAAGCGCTTCCTGGCCCTGCAACCCAACGACCTTTCCGAGCAGTTCGAGCGCTATGCCACTGACTTCAAAAGCCTGGTCCCACAGCTTGAGGCTCTCAAAAAAATCGATATTGAGGCACCCGTGATCGAGGTTATCGAATCACGCCGCGGCTATTTTCAGATGTACAACGAGGCCGCTTCTATGCCCGAGGGTTCGATCTTTTACGTCATAGAAGGAAAAACCGCGCTCAAAGGCGAGCTATCATTACTCACCAAAGAACAGTGGAGCACATTTTTCAAGCGCATGGCCGAGCGCCGCATCATCACAAAAGGGATTTTCACGGATGAATCTTTGCGCATTCCAAAAACCGACCTTCCACAAGAATCGCGAGCCGCACTCGGAGGCCGCATCTTTCACCTACACACACTTCCGGAAGCCAGTCTGCCGTTTGAGCAACTACTCTGTATTTACGGCGACAAAGTCGCGTTTCTGTTCCCGGAACAAGCCCTAATCATCACCATGAAACACCACGGCATTGCGCAATCCCTTGTGGCCCTTTTCGAAGGATTGTGGCTGTTCGCAAAACCAGTCCCACAAGCCTGGAAAGAGGTAGGAATATAAAAAGACGTGGTAACAAACCACGTCTTTTTTTGTTTGTCATTTTTTACACGAACGTCACGCCACTCACCACATCGCCTTCTTCCTTGAATCGCATGATGCGTACACCTTGCGTATCACGACCGAGGGATGGTACGGATTTGAATGGTGTGCGGATCACGATGCCGTTCTTGGAGATGAGAATCAGGTCTTGATCATCGTCTTTGCCGGAAACATACGCGCCGACCACTCCGCCGGTCTTGTTGCCGACCTTGGCTGTGCGCATGCCAGAGCCTCCGCGACCCTGAGCGCCGTACTCTTTGAGATTCGTGCGCTTACCCATGCCATTTTCCGTGATAACGAAGAGCTCAAGAAGTCCCTTGTCCGCAACAGATGGGCTGATCACATCCATGCCGATCACGCCATCGCCTGTTTTGGAGAGCTTGATGCCACGCACACCTGCGGCCGGACGACCCATAGCGCGAACATCTTCTTCGCTAAAGCGAATAGACTGACCAAGCTTGGTGATGAGCATGATGTGATCTGTGCCAGATGAAGGTTTTACCCAAATGAGTTCGTCACCTTCATCCAAGCCAATCGCAATCAAGCCACTGCGGCGTACATTGTCGAATTCGCCAATCTCGCATTTCTTGATGGTTCCCAAGCGCGTGACCATCACCAGATATTTTGCGCCTTCAACATGGTCTGTTGGCAAGGTGACTGTCACGCGTTCACCAGGAGACAACTGGAGGAAATTTACAATCGCTTGTCCTTTGGATGTGCGGCTTCCTGGAGGAAGTTCGTGTGCCTTCAAGCGGAAAACACGGCCGCGAGAGGTGAAGAACATGATGTCTGCATGCGTATTCGTGCTAAACATCATGCGTACCGTATCCAATTCTTTGGTTTCCAACCCAATCACACCCTTACCTCCGCGATGTTGGGCCTTAAATGTGTCCGGTGGCAAACGTTTTATGTAGCCATCTTCTGTCAGCATGATGATCGTATCTTCTTGCGGCACCAAATCTTCCATGGAAAACTCGCCAACAGCGTGTGGAATGATTTTTGTGCGGCGTTCGTCGCCGTATTTCTCGCGTAATGCGACGACTTCCTCTGTCACGATACCAAGGATTTTCTTCGGGGAGTTCAAAATGGACTCAAGTTCGTCAATCAACTTCTTTTTCTCTTCCCATTCCTGCTCTACGCGCAGGCGTTCGAGATTTGCCAGCTGTTGCAAGCGCATTTCCAAAATGGCGCCGGCCTGGATTTCCGTGAGTTTGAACTTTTTGACGAGGTTATCTTTGGCTTCGTCCTTATCTTTGGACTTTTTGATGGTCGCAATGATGTCATCGATATGCAAAAGAGCAATGCGCAAGCCATCCAAAATATGCATGCGATCCTTTGCACGGTTCAAATCATACGTTGTGCGACGACGAACCACCTCTTTACGATGCGTCAAATACTCTTCGAGATGGCCCTTGAGCGTCAAAATACGCGGCTGGATCCCGTCGACAAGACACAGCGAGTTCACACCAAACGATTCTTGCAACTGCGTCATCTTGAACAGCTGGTTCAAGACTTTTTTGGGATACGCGTCCTTTTTCAGTTCAATCACCACGCGAATACCCTCTTTATTGGACTCATCGCGCAAATCACGAATGCCTTCAATGCGTTTTTCGTTGACATGCTCGGCAATGCGCTCGAGCAACATGGCCTTATTCACCTGATACGGTAATTCATTCACGATAATTTGAAAGGTTCCGGCTTTTTCTTCGACGATTTCTGCCACCGCACGCATCACGATACTTCCACGGCCTGTTGCGTACGCGGTTTTGATGGCCTCTTTGTCATAGATGATGCCGCCGGTTGGAAAATCCGGACCAGGGATGTGCACCATGAGCTCATCGATCGTGATCTCTGGATTTTCGATTAATGCCACAATGCCGTTACACAGCTCCGTGAGGTTATGCGGAGGAATGTTCGTGGCCATGCCAACCGCAATGCCTACCGTGCCATTCAACAGCAGGTTAGGAAGTTTTGCAGGTAAAACCGCCGGCTCTTGATGCGATCCGTCATAGTTTGGACGAAAATTGACGGTCTCTTTTTCAATATCAAACAGTAACTCCTCTGCAATGGGTGACAGTTTTGCCTCTGTATAACGCATGGCGGCCGCACTATCGCCATCAACAGAGCCAAAGTTACCCTGTCCCTTCACGAGCGGATAACGCATGGCAAAATCCTGAGCCATGCGCACCATGGATTCATACACCGCGGAATCACCATGCGGATGATACTTACCAAGCACTTCACCAACCACGGTTGCAGATTTGCGGAATTTTCCATTTGCGCGCAACCCAATATCCCACATCGCATACAAAATACGGCGATGCACAGGCTTCATGCCATCGCGAACATCTGGAAGCGCGCGGTCGACAATAACGGACATCGCATAGTCGAGAAAGGATGTTTGGATTTCCTCGACAAGCGAGCGCGGCTCGATTTTACCGTTGATCACCGGAAGTTGGGGTTGTGCGGACATAAGGCATGAACAGCATTGAGGTAACGATTATCTTTTATTTTGCGCAGGTTTCAAGGGAGCGGTCGAGCTTGTCTGCTCAGCCTGAGCCTCTTCAAGATTGCGCAACATCTGGTCTTTCACTTCGAGGAACTTTTTATCAGACAGCACACGCCCAATGTCTTCTGTTGAGGGGGGCGTGCCGTAGGCGGCTTTTGTGCGTTCAACGCTCTCTGTAAACGTTTGCACAAGGCCATGCTCCATTGCTGGCTGACGAAACCGGATATTGGTATCAAGCGTCATCCACCATCCGCTAACGATCACAAGGCAGGATGCAAGCACTCCAATAGGGAATGCCCATTTGGATGGTTGCGGCTGATTTGCTCGCACAAGGCTGTGCCGGAGAATCATGTCTCGTACCACGGCATGCTTTTGCGTGCTGTCCAAGTTCGCCGTGCCCTCACGATCAAACGAAAGCTCCTGCTCTTCCTGCGAAGAAGCTCTGCGCTTTGGCGATGTGCGGCGTACGGTGCGTGGCATAGAGGCGTGTGTAAAAGAGCAAAGGGACACGATCGTTTTTATGTATGTTCCAACACAACCACAACCGTCTCATCTGCAGGCAAATCCTTTTTCGTTACCTTGAGCTTGTTTGCATCCTGTCGTTTGCACACACCGAGCTCTTTGCAAAAAGCATCAACGGTTCCGAGATCAGTAGAAATGCCCTCAATGTGGTGGCTAATCGGAATGACAATGCGCGGCTCAACACTGGCGATCACTTCGCGTGCTTGCTTGGCATTCAAGAGTTTACCACCACCTACTGGCAAAAGAAGCACATCGATATTTTCTAAGCCGCCCAGCTCTTCTTCTGTAGGAACGCGTTCAACTCCGCCCAGGAATCCAAGAGAAACGCCTTCGATTTCAAAGCGATACATGAGCGGGCGCTTGGCATTACCATCCTTCATGGGGATGGCATACGCAAAAACACCTTTTACCTCATATTCACCTGGATCTTGAATAAGGAATGGTTCGTTTGCGAGCTGATCCAAACCAAAACGTGAAGTGTCTTGATGGGACAACGCAACAATATCCGGCGCAAGATTGCGCGGAAGTTTTAGCCCTGTTTCAGGGCAAAATGGGTCTGTCAACAACGTGGCTTCCTTGTCTTGCGACGAGGTTTCAATGCGCACGCAGGAAAAACCATGCCAGAATATCTGCATAGCTGGTCCATTTTAGCATCCTTCCCAACGGATTCCAAGGGGAAAATCAAGCCTTGCACACCCTATTGACAAAAGGGCTGTTTTGCACTAAATATACACCAGTTCTGTCTCGTTCAGATGCACCTCAAAGGAGAACCCCGTGGCAACAATCGTAAAGAGAATCGACTTCACGCTCGGCGACCTGTTTACGCAAGACGACAAACCCAGGGTTCAACTCCCCGAGGAGGTTGTACTCAACATCCGACGGATCGTGCTCCGGCTCGTTGATCCGCTCGGCAATCGAGGACTCACCGTGGACTTAACCGCGTGCGGCGGACTCCGCATCTTCTTTGGAAGTCCCTGCACCGGCATTCGTGCCTGGATCACGTTCGATAAGTACGGCTTTGCGTTCGTCACGGACAACCCCAGGATCGGACCTCACATCCTCCCCGCCCACATCATCGCGACCCTCGAGTTTTACCTCCGGCGCGCGTACCGCGAGGTCGAGGAGATCTACGCCCCGCCGCCCACGTAACTAACCCGCCACTCCACTGGCACGGAAGCGCCATCGAGCTCAGCTCGACCCTGCCTCGCGCTTCCGCTTCCCCCAGACGCGCTGACAAACGTTGGCACATCTGCACGAAGCAAGGGCCGTCACGAAAAATTCCCTTTTGACACAGGTCAAAGGGGATTTTGTTTTGCGACCGTCCCTTGACAAATCACCCTATTTCCGCTAATCTCGCCTGTTGGATTGCGAGCTTTTTCGCGATTCAGTGCACCTCAAAACCACGACACAACCAAGGAGCCGACCATGTCGCACCCCTGCAACCGGATCGAGGAGATGCTTCGGGTGTGGGAGGACTTCTTCTTCCTCAACGGACTGATGGCCGAGTTCGCTGCCCCCCTCGGATTTTCCACGACGGACTTTCCTTTGGAAGGGGCGAATATCCACTGGCAGGACCTGCGCCGCCACCTGCGCGAGATCGCTGTCGCGAACAAGCCTCTGGACCACCTGCGTTTTGCGACTGCCTCGCAGTACGTGCTCAATAACTACGGGTCTACCTGCCAGTTTCCCATCTATCTGAGAGATTGGATGGCGTCCTCCAAGCGGGTTTTCCATCTGGATGAGGAACTGCAGGCGCTTCTCGCGGGCCTGTCCTTCGGCAAGATGCGGGTTGCGGACGTCCTCTTTCCCTTCGATAGCTTCTTAGTCACGCTCGAGGTGCCGCTCATGATGGACTTGGGCAGGTACGACGCGATCCTCATCTCGCGCATCAAGCCGCCGCCGGACGCCGCCGTGTCGAAGCTCCCCGTAGAACACGGGCTGTCCATGGCCTTGCTCTCCACGAGCCTCGGGGGCTACATGCCGCTCGCAAAGTACGACAAGGATCTCCTACGGAACGTCTGCAGGAAGAACTCGCCGTCAGCTCACAACCATCTCCTGGCGTACGAGGACCGCATTCCCGATCCGGGTCCGTTCGTCTCCACCCTTATCCCCAAGAGCGTAATGAAGCGGGCGCTGGCCAATGAGCCGATTCCGGAGCTAGCCGAAGCGCAGACGGTCACGGGGAAAATCGAGCCGGACTTTAGCATTCACTTCAGGATGGCCGTCAACAACGCGCTTCGGTACGTGCTTGGGCTCTGTCTCTACCTTACTAGCCTTCCGGCAAAGAGCCCGCACCGTTCGGACTGGGAAAAGCCGCTGTTCCCTGGCAAGCCGGATCCGCGCGCCATCTCCAACGACGCGTTGATCTGCCACGTCACAAGTCGCTTCACCCTTTCTGCGGAAGTAAAGGCCCAGCTCCTCTCCTCCTTGCACGGCTCTGGCAGAGAGGTCTGTGTTCACCCACGGAATAGCCACTTCCGCCGACGTCCCGGGTTCGGTCACGATCCCGACGCTCCCAAGGTCGTGATCGTTGGGCCCACGCTCGTGCGCAAGGATCGTCTCCGCCCTGGAGAAATGCCTGGCGCGGGCGTCGCGACCTGCAAGCCCTAGCCTAAGGGCAATACATCCGTAAGGATGTATTTTATTTTCTCGGATCAGATACGGATCTGATCTTGATGAGTGAACTCTACCCATTTACATTTTCAGCATAATGATCTATCCTCGCCCTGGATAGCGAACCGCACAGGTTCGTTCTGCGAAAGAGCTGTTCCATGCGTCGACATCATCAAAAGCCGAGCTGGTTCGAAGTCGTGGTTGTACCGTCAGGTGCCCTCACCGCCATCACGGCGATGACCCTGCTTCCTGCCCTCTTCGACCCGCACATATATCTCATCGAGAGGTTCGCCTTTGTCGGCGGCGTGATCCTCGGAGTCTGCGTCATCAGCCTTGCCCTCTCGTCGCTCATCATGCTGATCTTCATCTTCAGCCAACGCCAAGACAAACCGGAACCTACCAAGATCTAGCACGCTCAGAGCGTGTGTTTTTTTATTCCACTGTTCTTCAGATCAGATACGTATCAGATCTGAATCTGATCTGGATAACATGTTGGAGAAGGTCTGCGATAAAAAAATCCCACGAATGAGTGTCGTGGGTTACCTTCTTGTAGCGAGTTCCTTGCGCAGTTCGCGCGACTCTGCGAGAGCACGTTCCAGAGATTCGACCGTGCCAGTGCCTTGGGTCGCGGATGTGGGCTTCTGCTGTGCGACCTCGGCGACCTCCTCAGCGACCCGCGTGCGCACGGCTGGCTGTGGCCAGCCTGCCAACTCCGCATAAAGACGCGAGCGGAACGACCTGATGTCGGTTGCAAACGTATCCGGATTGGTCAGCAGGCATGTACTGTCGGACAATCCATGCGCAAGTCTCCGGAGAAGACCCGGGCGTGTTTCCGAACCCGTATGCAAGCCGGCCTCGTGCAGACTCTGCACAATGGATTGTTCCATGGTTGTGTTCTGCTTCTGTGTGTCAGCCGCATCTTCCTGCACAATGGCTAGCGCCTCAAGCTTGGCCTCGGCCTTACTTGCCAACATCTGCGCATGCGCCACACAGTCCCCAATGCGCGACTCGCAGGCCTTGAGCGTCTCGCGCAAGAGCGCAAGGTCCTGATCCACGGTTGTGGGGGCAGTGGCATTCTCGCGGTACGGCGATCCTTCTGGCTCAGCCGCAGGTGCGCTCACTGGCGCAAATCCATTGACCTTTGCAAACGCCTCCACCCGCTTTTGCAGTGTCGCAACCACGTGACGAAGATGCGCCTCATCGCGCCGGATGTCTGCATCAATCAATGCAGAGAGCGGCTTTTCTTTGGTGTCCTGACAGCTCTTGGCCATGGCCTTGGTGTGATCACATTCATCGATCCGCTTGCTGGCAAGGGTGGGAAGCGCGGAACCAAGCAGTAACACCCACACGCCTACCATGGTCCAGCTTGAAGATCCGATCCAGGGAACTCCAAGCCAATGAAGACCACAGTGTACAGCTTCGAGGACCAGGGCGGCAATAATGGAAAGGACGGCGTTTACGATCCAATCCTGCCGATCTTTGGCCCAGCACCAGCAGTGGCCTCCTCGAATCGTACGCCAGAGGTTCCAGAACGTTGGCCTGGTACGAAGCTTGATCAGCTTCTGCGCTCTTTTCAGGACGTTCCGCAGATCGTCCTCTGTACAGCGCGCGGCAACCACACGGAGGTTCAAAACCATGGGTTTGGCTCCTTTCGAGGTGCTTGGCGCATTGGAACAGAAAAAGGATCGGGAGTCAACAGCCGACGCACCAGCCCGATCCCGAAGCTCCCCCTCTAACACGGCTACCGCCGCGCCAAGCTACGCCCGCTCGCTTGACGCCCCCTCCGTGAGGGGGAGGATATGAGCGATCCCCCTCCTCGCGGAGGACGCACATCGAGCGAGCGTAGATGTGCGCGGCGTGCATGCTCCTTTGCGAGAGCCGTGGGCTAGGGGAGGAGTGGCGTCACCCCCGATACATTCCCCCACCCACGATCGCAATGGCGAGCGCGTCTGCGGCGTCGTCGGGTTTGGGGATCTCTTTTAAGCACAACAGTCTCTGCACCATTTGTTGCACCTGTTTTTTGTCCGCCGCACCATAGCCCGTCACACCTTGTTTGACTTGATTTGGTGTCATTTCGACGATAGGCACTCCTGCATCACCTACCACAAGCATCAAAACACCGCGCGCCATACCGACATGGATCGCGGTCGTGACATTTTTTGAAAAAAAGAGCTTTTCCATGGCCACACATGTCGGTTGGTATGTCTTGATGACCGTCGCGGTAGCGTCTCGCAACTGGCGTAAGCGCGTTGAAAAATCGTCTTTTGCGCTTGTTTGCAGGCAAGAATGGTGAAGCCACAGCACCTTACTCCCCAACTGCTCAATCACGCCAAACCCAATACGGTCGAAGCCAGGATCAATACCAAGAATGCGGCGAGAGGGCATAGCGCTTCAAATAACATCTGCACTGTACCAGGGTTGACAAAACCCGAAAAGTATGATATCTTAGCCAGTCGAATCGTTTCGACAGAAAGGCTGGAAATCGCGTGAAAGCTATCATCGCGATGCTCGCGGGGTTGGCGATTGTCGCCTTCCTCGTGATCCGGGAGATGCCGACGCAAACGCCGCGCGTGCAAGCGCGTGCGGTGGCGACGGTGCCTGCCCAGAGGGCGAGCCGCCCGAGGACGAACAGGCCGGCCGCGCAAGCGCCGGTTCGAGCGTCGGCCTCACGGCCTGCGCAAACCACCGCGGGCTCTACGCCTGCGCTCAACCACACGCACGCCTCACGGCCTGCGCGATGGGTCACGAACGCGGACGTGCAGGAACCTGCGTCGTCTGCGACTCTGCACAGGTTCCAGGGGCTCACGAGCAACTGGAACGGCGCGCCGGACAGAAGCGGCAGTCCGAACCTGGAAGCCGCGGTCCGCGAGCGCGTCAACCGCGCAGTCGCAGAAATTCTGGCGACAGATGCGCTCCCCGGCTCCTGGCAGTGGCCAAGTATCCGCGAGACCGCACGCCTGGTCGGTAATCGTCTGCCGCTCTTGCAGATGACACGGAGTGCCACCGCGGGAAGCAACGCGGTGTACATGGGATACGAGGAGTTCGGAGAGGTGTTCCGCGTGTCCAACGCGATCATGGAAGAGAGCCAGGACTTCGCCACGTCTGCGGTGATCCACGAGCTCACGCATCGCGTGGTGAGCAAGAACACCCAGGCACAGAGCAGGCTCTCGCTCCAGGAGCACGTGACCTTGCTCATGCGGTGTGCAGACTATTGGTCCGCGCACCAGACCACGAGCGAGGCGCTGGCACACCTGAACGAGGAGGTCTGGCTCCTCAAGCGCCATTCCGAAGGGCGCACGATGTCTGGCCAAGCCGCCACGCGCCTTGCGCTCATCGGCACGAGCGTGGCTCGGATCGTATTCGGCGATCGCGCGAGCGCAGACAGCGGCGCGCAGGAATTCGCCGGCTACATCCGCGGCTACGTCACCCGCGCGAGCCAGCGACACGTAGCGCAAAACGGCGCGTGGCGCCACAACGCCTGCGGCCCTGTGCCCCTGCTCCAAGGCGCTCGCCGTGGTCAGCGCTTCTGGAACACGGACCTGTCGCCTGCGCGACTTGTCCCGGTCTTCGACCACACCTACGGGCAGTAGCGAGTCTCGCCGCTGTCCAAACCACCAACCCCTTACAAGACGCGCAACCCTGCGCTGTCTTTTATTTTATGCGAGATTTGAAAACACACGGCTCACGTCATCGTCTGCTTCTAGTTGCTCGATCAATTCCGCCACACGTGTACCGGTCTCCTCATCTGTTTCTACGAGCGTCTTTGGGACCCATTCAAACTCCGCGCTTTCCAAAGACAGCCCGAGCTTTGTTACCGCGTCAGCGACTTTCGCGAAATCATTTGGCGCGCACTGGATTTCTCCCGCATCATCTTGATCAAGAATATTCGACGCCCCCGCCTCAATGAGTGTCATCTCAATTTCGTCGCGTTTTTCGCGCGGGAACGATCCTTTTACGCGAACAACGCCAACATTATCAAACAAGTATGTGACAGAGCCTGTTGCCGCAAGTGTACCATCGTTTTTTGAAAGCGCATGCTTCACCTCATTTGCCGTGCGATTACGACTATCTGTCACGCATACGATAATGAGCGCCGTTCCTCCTGGGGCATAAGCTTCATACAAAAGCGTTTCAAGCTGACCTTCTGCGTCACTTCCGGCACCGCGTTGAATCGCTCGATCAATACTATCCTTTGGCATAGACGCATCTCGCGCACGAATCATGGCCGTGCGTAGTCGCGCATTCATATTTGGATCTGCGCCCTTCTCTCGAGCGGCAACCGTGATCTCGCGCGCGAGCTTGGTAAACGAAGCAGAACGCTTAGCATCCAATGCGCCTTTGAATTGCTTCACTTTTGACCACTTGGAATGACGAGACATATCTTCTGGAGAATAACCCTAGACATGTGGTGAGGCAAGTCTGCAGGATCTCAAAACCCCTCCGTTTTTTACGCGGAGGGGTTTTGTTGGTCGAGCTTAGCTCGATTCCTCGGACCAGTCTGACGAAGCACAGCTTCGTTCTTGATCCGTGAAACCGAGCTGAGCTCGGTGGTGGACCCTATCGGGCTCGAACCGATCACCTCTTCCATGCCATGGAAGCGCTCTACCAAATGAGCTAAGGGCCCGCGAAGCGCAGGGCGCAAGTCGAAAGTCTGTAAAGTCATCAAGTCATTATCCCGACTTTAAGGACTTTACGGTCTTCTTGCCCGCAGGTTACCAAACTCCTCGAAAGAGATCAACCCTCTACGAAAAACACCCGCATACGGTCTCTGCGAACCCCAGAGGCTCGGTCTCGTAAGCGTTGCTCTGTATGCGCATCCCGAAACTTGCGAACCAGATCAGCGGCCTGCGCATGATTTGTCGCTGGCTTCTGCAGAGTATTACGCAAAACACCCTCCCAATGCGTCACCTCATCCATAACCTGAGATCCAAAAATCTCGTCCCATTCTGCAAGATCATCCAAGGATTCCTGCGGCTGTTCGGACTTTTTCTCTGGTACACGAGTCTCACGAGACACGAACATCTCCTCCAAAGGAAGCTCTTTTGAAGATGGACGTGAAAGAGCGCCACGAACAATGAGCTCTGAGCACACCATTTCTTCACGCTCTTGTTGTTGTGTTGTTCTGGATCGCTGTCCAAGCTGTTGCCACTCTGCCCATTCGTCCAACAATTCTCGGGTATCACGACTTGTCACATCCAAACGCTGGACCGCAGACGATAACACAGCCTGTTCCTGGCGAAGTTGAATAACTTGCGAAGCGAGCGTTTGGGTATTCTGTCCGCGAACACGTAACGCAAGAGCGCTAAGCTTCTGATCATAGGCCTTGCAGGCATGTTCGATTTTTTCCGCGATGCGCTGTTGTTCCTTGCCAAGGAGTTGTCGCGCGCGCATGGGGTCTGTGCGTGCAATCTGCTCAATTTTATCCAAGCCAAACTCCCCATCCTGCGTCTCTGCAGTTGGCCGTGAAAGCCAGTTCATGATATGACGCCAAGCAATCGACATATCCTTAATACGTTTGCTCCTTCAGTGGCTCTGGAAGCGGTAATCTTCCTTTTTGCACAGGCTGTTTTAGATCATTCAACCGAGTGGCAATCGCCGCATTAGTTGGATATTTCTGCGCGAGTTGCTCCACAAGCTCCAGAGCATCTGTTCTGCGACCAATGGCCTCATACATGGAAGAAAGGTACCACTTGGCATTTGCATTAGCCGCATCTGCGCGCACCACGCGTTCCATAAGCGCAATACCACGCTCTCGGTTGCCACTACGAAAATAGAGAATGGCTAATTCAAACGCGATATTCGTGTCTTGTGTGTTTTGTTGAAGGATAAGCTCTAATTCCTTCACAGACTCCATCAAGCGGCCTTGGCGCTCAAAAACCACACCCATAAAATAGCGTGCAGGCAAAAAGTCTGATTTGAGGTTAATGGCGGCTCGCAACCACCTGGCCGCGGCGTCTAGATTTTCTTTCACGCGTTCTTTTGCGGCTGTTCTGACTTTTTCATCTTTCACACCTGTTTGAATACGATCTGCTTCTGCACGCTGAAAATATAATTTGCCAATCTCTGTCATGTACACAGGATTTTGCGGCTCACGACGATGTGCTTCTTCGTAGTTTTTCAGTGCAAACTGATCCGCATCATCAGCAAAACCAGACACGCTCTGGTATACAGACCCAAGATTTGCCCATACCTCTGGACTCATGGGCCACTGTTCTGTCGCAAGTTTCCCGTAATCAATGGACTTGCCAACAAGCACACGCACCTCTCTTGCCTGCTCCTGCGTGGGCTGTCCGCTCACAATAGCCATCGCCTGCCCAAGATGCGCCTGGGAAAGCGCTCGTACATACGTTTCTACAAATGGATTCAATGACCGTGCTTTTTCCAAAAGCGTTCTTGCTTGCGTAGAGTATTTTTCCGCCCCAACAAAGCGCACTGCTTGCGTATACGCCTGTTCCGCAACTATACGCTGACCCATGAGCCACCATCCTGAGATGGTGGTAATCGCCATGAGCGTAAATCCAATGGCAAGAAACGTCTGCCAAGATGGTGCCTTTGTCGTGTCTACGACAAATCCCTTTGTGGCAGATAAAGCACCGAGAAGGGCCAAAGGGAACCAAAATGCTAATTGATGGACAAAACTCACGTTGTAGACAAACGCAATGAGAACAGCCGCCATCCAGCCCAATAATACGGTGACAAAGGCATACCACGTATCATCATCGCGTTCACGAAGCACATGCGCCCAGCTTTTCACGAGAGCAGAAATGAGCAGGGCGAGCCATAATCCAAAACCCAAAATACCAAGAGTTGCCAAGGACGTGATCGCCGTAGAATAGCCGCGGTCAAAACGCACGGCCCAAAAGGGTGACTGATTTACCAGAGGGTCGCGATGTAATGCATAGTCATAAAGCCACGTACCCGGTCCAGAGCCAAGCAGTGGGTGCTGTTCAAGCACACGCTGGGCAATGTGCCACGATGCACGGAAGGACGGGGTGATTTCGCTCGGGAGTGTGGCTTTCCAAGGAAATTTCGCGAAAAGAAATATGCCAGCGATCAGGAGCAACGCACCCATGAAAGCAAGATGTACCGGCTTGCCAATGCGTCGCGTGCGGAAGTAGCCAAGAGCAAGCGAACCAAGCAAACAAACGAACAAGATCCCCCAAGCCGCGCGCATGTCTGTAAAAAGGAGGACAAGAAACGAGGTGATGGCCGTGAGCCACACTATCAGACGTGACCCCATCCCCTTGATACCATCTGAACCAAGCAGACAGACGTTGTCACGGCATCCGTGCATCAGAAGTACAGCGGACATCACAAGCGGAACAGTTAGAAAGATCGCGAGCCCATAGGTGCTCCCCGCGGTCGTAAACGCCAATTCTTTGGCAACGGGCGATGAAAAAAGATGCCAGCCTGCCATTTGCAATAGTCCAAAACACGCGGCAACAAAAGAAGAGGCCAAAAACGCCAGCACCATGTTGTACACTTGCGCCAAGCTACGTACGCGATTCACGATCACAAGATACAGCAAGATACAGCTCGCAATCGTAAGAAAAGACCAGCTTGTTTGGCCAGCTGTGCCTATGAGCGATGCGTAACGCTCTTCAGAAAATAAGGCAACAACAAAATAACCAGCGCCAAAAAGCATGACCGCTGTATGCAACCAACTTTTTGAAAACGAAAGATGTCGCTCCGCCAGCATTTTGCCTATCCACGCGGTTACAGCCAGCAACACGAGAGAAAACAAGACCGTCTGTTTGCTGATTTCTAGCGCATCCAATATTGATGTGGCGAATGCAAGCGGAACAAAGAAGATGATGCCGTAGATACAGGCGTCCAGCAAAAAGGAAAAAAGGAGCGAAGCCACCAAATGCGTATTCTGCCGCGGCTCTGCGCTAACACCTGGCACCTGCGGACGATCGCTAAAAAAATGTGACATAGAACGACATCTGCAGTATAGCACGCGTAAACGTTCATAAAAAGAAAAAGCTCGCGCATCTGAAGCGATGGCGAGCAGAACTCAGAACGTGACGCCGCAGAGCCTCGCGCCGGATGACGAGGAGTCGTCCGCGCAAGTAACCGACAGTGTGCGTGCGCCCTGCGTGACCGTGAACCGGCTCTGGTAGTCCGTTGGGCAGGGCGTCGAGTGATTCAGCGGACACACGGCCACACACGGTCCAGTGGCACTCCCGGAGTTGTAGCACGGGAGAAAGTTGACCCTTGTACCGGTGGGGAAGCCCGTCACCGTATTCCATCCGAGAATCCCCGTGGGGTCGAAGTTGCAGGTGACCGTGGTGAGAGAGCCGTCCATCCCAGGACACCGCCGCCTGCTCCAGTTGCCGATCCCAGGAGTCTCCGGATGGTTCACATTGAAGTCCAGGATCGGATTGACCGTGATTTGACCAGCCGCCTCACGACGGAACACGACCATGATGGGATCCGCTCCCCTGGGCTCGGTCGGCACGTCAGCGGCCGTGTCTGCTGTGGACGTATCGCGTGCATCCACGCCACGATCCGTGGGGACATCTGCCTCGACAGACGTGTCACGAGGCACGTCCGCGCCGCGGTCAGGCTGTGCGTCGATCACGTCCGTGGCAAAACCCGTGTCACTCACGATGGCCACGTCCGCGCTGTCCACGACCGATGTGTCTACTACGAACCAGTCTGCCATGACATCCGCGACACTCGTGTCAGCCGCCGCGTCAGGTGTCGTCGCCTCGAGGATTAGCGTGTCAGCCATGGGCCTGTCCGCAGTGGAGCTGTCCACCCGACACGGTCGCCACTCCTGGTCGAGGCAGGTTACCGCACCTTCGAGAAGGCCTCCGTCCTGCGCAGGACGCGAGGGCAGATCGCCATCAAGCATCCCGCAACCCAGCGCCAAGGCCGCGACCATCGCGACCAAGGCAAGCCCGTAGGTCGTCCAATTGAGCCTCATAGTTCCTCCATGTTCCAGAGTACGGAACACGTAAGGTTGGCACAAGCAACGGGTTTTGTCAACCGTGGGCCCGCCATAATTAAAATCACCTCAGCGTATTTCTGAGGTGATTTATTCGGTGGTTGTGGTAGATTCAACGGTTGGAAGAGGCGCTTCTGTCACCACGGGAACAACGACAGGCTCTGGCACCGCTGGCTCAACAACGGGCGTTGGCTCTGGAGTTGGCTCAGGTGGCGTTGGTACCGGCTCAACGACCGGCGTTGGTACCGGCTCTATCACGGGCAGAGGTTCTACTACTGCTGGCTCTGGAGCCACAGGCTCTTCCGCGACCGGTACTATCTGCGGTGGCTCTGGCTCAACAACGGGCGTTGGCTGTGCGGGCTGTGTGGTTGTTGCTGATGTTGGGGTGACGGCTATATCTTCTGGCTCTGGTGCAGGATCGACGACGGGTTCTGGCGCTGGTTTCTTTGTCTGTGTGCCATTCACCATAAAACCTGTAGTGGGATCAACAGAGGCAGAGGTGCCGTCAGAGGCGTAGACCTTCTCATCAACACCCGTTGGGTCCACGCGCCAGGTAAAGGCAATGTCGCGTGTCTGCTCTTGCTTCATCACAATATCAAACCCTGTATCCGTATAATTATCCGTCCACCAGCCGCCCTCGACTTCGCCGCGAGGTGTTGCTTGGACATTTGGATAGCCGCCCACAGATGGGAAACTGACATGAACGCGCGTGGCTCCAGAAATAATGATGGCAAAGCCACGTTGCGGCATAAACACGGGAGCGGCCGCATCCGCCACAGCCTCTGCGGCGGCAAGTTGCACGCTCTTGTCTCCTCCCCACCACACAGGGTTCACGTACGCTTCCACAAGACCAATATCATTGCCACTAAAATCTTCAAGTGCCTGACCAACAACCGGGCCTGCTTCCACTGCTTTGACTGCTACGCCAGGAATGGTCGAAGGCGCGAGCATGTCACCGATTTGAATAGCGCCCTTCAACGTAGACACTTTCGTCGGCACGCGACCAACAAGGGCAATCGGATGCGTGGATGGAGCCGCGGCACCAGCCACAAAGCCTGGTTTAGTGGAAACAATGCCAATCAACATTTTATCTGGCTCTGAGGCGCGTTGCACATGAATGCGTCCGCGTTGACTCACCACCACTAAGTCACCTGGCTCCAATTTGTCTGGCGAATAGTAACGCTCAGCAAAATCATACGAAGAATTTGCCTGCCAGCCGTCTGCATTTGTCGCCATGTAGGTCGTGGTTGGCGATAACGAATCATCCAAATAGATGTACTTGTCTTGCTGAATGGTCCCACGCGCAGAAGGATACAGCTTTCCGCCAATCACCAAATCTTGCTTGATCGTCGCTGTACCATCTTGATCCAACGCGAGCAAGGTTGTTGTGGAGGCATTCTTAATCGTGAATGAAGATGTCGCGACGCTTGTCACGGTGTTTGCGAGGATAAAGTCAGAAGAAATCGCAGATGTTCCGTTCCAAGCACTACCTCGAAACGTCAGACCCCAAGAATCAGCAGTCGGATTCTCTGCGCTGGTTACTGCACGTGGGGCCATCACAAGGTCGTCTGTCACTTGCGCAACCGTTCCATCGGTGGCGAGCAAGGATCCTGCGTAATATTGCGCATTGATAAAGACGACGACCGTAGAGGTTGTATTTGCATTTTCTAAAGCGCGTCCAATAATCATGCCTGGTTTTGTGGCCTTCATGGCAAAGCCCGGCAAAGATGAGGCCGCAAGCGGATCGCCAATACTTATCGGGCCATTTTGCAGAGAAAACTTCACGGGCACACGTCCGACAAGGGCCACGGATGCGCCATTTTTACGTCCAAGCAATACGCCAGGCGATGTAGAAACCACGCCGATCGTCTTTGGATCATACGCAACACCCGTGCTCTTTGTGACAGTCGTTGAAGAGACGCTATCCATCACGAGCACATCGCCAGGCTCTGCTGTACCACGGATTTGGTACTCTTCCGCAAGATCAAGATTTGCTGATGTAAAGACTCCGTTCGTATAGATCGACGTCGCAGAACCAATATTTCCTTGGACAAAGAGGTCGTCTCCATCCATAAAGAAATTCGGATCCATGGTAACCTCAATAGTGGAGGTGCCCACGGCAAGGTTGCCAAAAATCGTGGATGTTGTGCTCGTTGTACCGCCAGAAAATCCACCAAGAGAATAGACACCGCCTTGGCCAACAGAGACACCATTGCCCACATTTAACGTATTGGCAATGCGGCCATCTTGGGTCACATTCAATTGTCCGACCTCTGTGTTATACGCCGTCATGTTCGCGGTCTCAATGCCACCAAAATCCAAGGTAAACATGCCAAACGCTGTCATGGTCAGGCCAAAACGACCTCCGGACACATTCAGGAGACGATAGGAACCACCATCAGGCGTCAGAACAGAATCAACCAGCTCAAGGCCCATGGGACTCCGTACATCAAACACCCTATAGTTGGCATTAAGCGCTAAGTGTAGGTAACCACCTGCAAGTTGCATACACCCATACAGAGCCGCACAACCTCCTTCTGCACCTATCCATCGATTGATCTCCACAAGATTGCTATCGTCACTCGCATCCAAAATACGAACACCACTTACACCAAGAGCGGCAATATTTCCATCATTCACATACAAATATCGCCCCTGGATTGCTAACCCTCTTGTAGCCATGGTGTCTGGAGAGGTATAGGTGCTCTTCAGGCTCAGGTCATAGGGCGAGGCAATATTCAAAACATGAATTTGATTTGCCGAGCCGTCTCCGACGTAGAGATATTTTCCCTGAAGCGCAAGGCCGGTCGCCATATTTCCAAGCGGGATCGCCCATGTAGAAAGAAGCCGTGGGCTTGCCCCATTTGCAAGATCAAAGATGCGAACATTAGCATCTGCTGTAATCAGATAGCGCCCATTCCCTGTGACAAATCGGGGTACAGATCCAAGAGTGACCGTGGAAACAAGGGTAGAGCTCGCAATATTACTGATATCAATGATCCCAAGCGTACCGCTATTTTCGTTTGTTACATACGCATAGTGCCCGTTCACATACACGCCCACGGGCATATCGCCTCCAGAATAGGTGCTTGTCACAAAGGCATAGGCCGAAGAGGTCGATGTCCGTTCGTAGATGGCCAACTGGTCCGTACTGCTATAAGTAACAAACGTATATTTCCCCTGCGTCACAGCCATGTTTGGCGTCGCATCAATCAATGATGTCGTCGAAGAAGCAACGGATGTACTTCCAGATATCGGCAAGAATGCCGCATTTTTTGAAACCGTGAGATACGATGACGTTGTGGTCGTCACTCCTAATGTCGTTGTGTAGGTATCTGTGAGGAATGCGGTGCCTGTCACATTAATATTTTCAGAAACATAGGCGTCACCCAACACCTCAAACAATGCATAGTCTGTTGTCGTAGCGATTCCGCCAAGCACCGCGGCATTCACACCTGTTGCAAGGTGCGTCACGAGATTATCTGTAGATGTAGTCCATCCTCCGCCCGCGCCTCCACCGCCAGAAGGCCATGCACTAAGCGTTTGACCACCAAGCGTCATGGAGCCAAGCACAGCGAAATTCGTTGTTGTGGCGTTTGTGGATGTTGAATTGCCAAGATAGGCATCAAAGCGCAAATCTTCACGACCAAAGGCAAAAAGAAGATCTGACGTGGGCAAAATATATCCTCCTCCAGGGCTTAGATACATGTTCCCCGTGACAGAACTTAGCGCTAAGTCTCCTGTAGACGTAACGGAAAAGCCTCCATCCGTTTTCCAAATGTACCCATCTCCATATTTCGTGGACGCCGCACCCACGATGAACTCACCATTTGTATAAACAGACGTTGCAGAGCCAATATTTCCTCCAACAAATAGATCGTCTCCATTGATGGAGAACATGCTATTCATGATAATCTGCTTTGTGGAGGTACCGATGAGCAAATTTCCCAAGATCGTGGAGGTCGAACCTATGGCGCTCACGGCAAGAGCACCCGAAGACATAATACCAGGCTCCCCCACATTTAATCCGCCAGAAACCTGCAAATGCTCAGAAATATCGACATTGCCTCGCACATAGGTATTTCCCAACTCAGCCGCGTGAGCAAGCAAGGCGTTTGTTTCCAGCCCTCCAAGATCAACCGTGTCAAAGAGATAAGGCGCTCCAAATACCACGGCGTGCGCTTTTCTCCCTACAACAGAAAACCCAAGCATCTGCGCTGACCATGGATCAAATTCCCCCAGCTTTCTGATATATCTCGGATTCTCCATGTCATATACCACCATGCCAGATGAAAGCGCCACATAAAGGTAACGGCCGGAAATGGCTAAGGAGTTGAACGCTGGAGATGCCGAAGAAACGGTAAAGGTCCCGGCAATCTGGATATCAGATGGGTTTGCGATATCAAAGATGCTCGCATTTGTCCCGTTATATTCGAGCGCGTACGCGTATCTTCCATTCACCGCAATGTCTCCGGTGACGTATCCTGTCACAGAATCCAACTGCGTTACATTTTGCGGATCGCTAATATCAAGCAAATATGTGGTCGTATCACCGCTTGAACCAACGAACAAACGCGTACCCAATGGTTTCAAAACCGTGGGATTATATCCAAACAAACTGTACGTAGAGAGCAAAACCGGGGCAAGCGGATTTGAGATATCCAATACTTTCAGCGCTCCAACCTGGCCGACGTACAAATACTTTCCTTGCCCAGCAATACTGCCTGCGGCTAATCCCGTGATGACTCCAACCTTATCGTACATCCTCGCGGGGTTAGAGACATCGAATATCGTAATATCACCTGTGGTGCTATGAGGGATGTACGCATACCGACCGCTCACATAGATATCAACCGGATAGGTGCTCCTTGTGGAAGTCGTTGCCACCATGAGAGGGGTCGAGGAGGCAGATGTATCAAACACTGTCACGGTATCTGTATCAGGACCCAGGACGTACGTGTAGCGGCCAAAGGTGCGGATTCTTGCATAACCGCTAAAATAGCCTGTGCTCGTTGATGCGGTACGGCGCAAACGAGCAACATCCGTAGGAATAATATCTAAGCGCGAGCCTGTGGCATTGAGGTGGTTTGTTTCCAAACCTGTGGCATAAGCGCTCCCTGTTTTCTTTACATGAAAAACCGCTGTACCTGTTGCATCTATGCCACGCATGATGAAATCCAGATCATCATTTGCCCCAGAAGAACGTACATCAAGGGCCGAACGAGCTCCTGTTGCCGTGCTCGTAGAGGTCTGGTTAATGGTAAAAAGCGTTGTGCCATCAGCCGCTGAGCTTGAGGCGTACATGCCTTGCAGCATTTCTGAATTGAATGCCTGCGGAACCGCCATAAGACGCTTGCGAGGAGTCATTTCACTATCCGCTTCAATCGTGATGCCAAGGTACAAGCCATCCGTATTCCAAAGAACCGCATCACTAAGAGCATTTTGCGTGCCTCCTTCTGCAGACGTATCGCCCAAGGCAATGGTAAATAGTCCGCTCGCTACTGTGACTTGAAGCGCTGTTGGCGAAAACAGCGTCCCTGATGCCGTCCAAATCGGGTCTGTACCAACGGTAGGGGTGTCGTAAATATTGAACTTGATGTTGTACGTGCCATCAACCACTGCCGCGCCCGCATCATTCAAAAGTTTTGCCTGATAATTGATCTGCCGATTTATGCCGGTTGCCGCTTGTACATCCGTTGCAGAGCCGAGAAGCAACCCAACAGACAACAAAAGTGCGGCGCCAAGAGTAATGGGCTTACAAAGGAAGTTACGAGCAAACCAATGAAACATAGAACGCGGATCTTCCAGAACTGCGTAATGACTGGCGTACGTCCGTTCGGCGCCAGCAAATGCCTCTCCTGTTTCAGAAGGATAGACCATCCGGCTTTTCAGCCGATCCTCCTGCGACACGCCTCGGGGAAACAGCGCTTGTTCTGGCGTGCTAAGCCAGGGAACCGCTGTCTCGTGAAGGCATGTCTATTATACAGAGAAAGGAGGGAAAAAGATATTTTTGGCTCAATGATCATTCAGACGCGCTGTGGATAATAATGCCTTACCTGTGCAAATACTGTGGATAAGCTGTGCATAGTCTAAGCGACGGCTTGTAACGGCACCGGAAGATCCACAATCGTCTCCTGCGCTTCTAGCATATTCACATCCGGAGAAACGAATTTCGCATACCCTTTTTTCTCTGCCGTGATGTAGTAAATATTCTTCGAAGCAATAAAACCGTAACGTCCATCCGCGTCCGTCACCTGGGTTTCGAGTAATTTATTGAACTTCTTATCAAAGATACGTACAACCACACGCTCTAGCTTCACACGCTTTTTCGCGTCATACACCACTCCCCATTTCACAGGCTTGGTTGGCACAGAGAACTTACGGAAGAGGAAGTAGCTTCCCACCTGGAACACGCAGAGCCCAGCCATAAGCATAGACGGCACAATCACGAGCGCTCCCACAGAAATAACCATGGTCACAATTCCAGAAGCATTTTGGATTTTGCGCAGTGTCCGCTTCAATAAGATTATTTTAGGCGTTTCCATTTTCGCTACCGGATCCACAGGAATATTTGGCGTGATAATCGCGTTTTCTTTCACCTCAATGACTTCGCCGTGATACAAATCCACGAGCTCAATGTCTTGCTTTTCTTTGAGCATGGACGGGCTCGGAAAAACATACCCTTGTTTTACTGCCTCTATTTTATATTTCCCTGGCTTCACGTTCAGCGCAAAGCGACCTTTTGCATCTGTGATGCGTGTCATAAGCACGCGATTTGTTGCACCATCCAACAGACGCACGATCGCAAGATCAATCGGTGCTTTTGTCAGCGCGTTATACACCAAACCCCACTTTTTTCTCTTACGTCGGCCGAGTAATAAGAACGGCTGTGTGATGAGAAAGCGGAGGTAGTTAAAAATATTGAAAGCTGATGCCGCAGTCGCCACTGTAGAAACTGCCGCAACCGTGACAACCGGGGCCACCACATTCTTCGTGACAGCAACGACCTCCGGTGTGCGCACAGCTTCAACCACCGTATTGACGTCCTGAACAAAATTTTCGGCAATTTTTGTTACTTCTTGCGTAATAACCTGCACATCTTCAACCACTTCTTGCACGGTTGGCACAATGCTTGGCGGTGCTGGCTTGATCACAACATCCAGAGCAATGAGATTGTTAGACACGCGAACATCTTGAACCGTCTCCGTGTAATCATCTTTTGTGGCAACCAAACGATAGTTACCATTAGGCACCTGGAAAAGAAATGTCCCCTGTTCACCCGTGATCAACGGATTCACCTGACCAAAACGGGTTGCATCCCATAATTGCGGACTGCCGTTTACAATCTCATAAACCGTAATCTTAGCCCCTTTAACAGCGGTAATGGCATTTCTTGCTCCAGCTTCAACCACACGCCCAACAGCGCGCGTATCAATCACGCGTTCCGCAATGCCATAATTTCCGTTGGAAAACTCCATGCGTACCGTCACATTTGTGCGACCCGCCACAGAAGAAGGTACAAATGAAGCGCTCCAGGCATCACCATCAGGGGCCAGGGTCAACTGATATAAAGAATCACCCACCTGTACAGAACCGCGAAGAGGCACGGCAGGTAAATCGAGCGTTTGTATACGGACAATCACGGAATTTCCAGCGGCAGTCTCCATGCGTCCTGTCGCATCTACAATAAGCTCAATTTTGCCTTGTGCTACATAAAATCTCGGAGTGAGCGGGAGTTCTTGCGCTCCTACTGGTGGCACATACGGCGGATAAATGACTGGAGGGGGCGTCTCAATAACTGTCGTTGTTACCAGTCCTGGCACAAGTACTGCTGGCGGGATCGTGGTCGGTGTTATCTCAAGAGGCGGCTGTACAGATCCTGGTGGAATATACGTATAGGGAGAGACATGTATCTCCAGTGGCTTGACAAAAGGTGTCTCCGTAATCACGAGTGGAGGTAACAGACTCGGGAGCGTTGCGGATGGTTTTGCCTGGGCTAATGCACCGCTTGAGACATTCCCACTCGTATCAATAGCGTAAATTGCATAATAGTATTGCGTGTCATTGATCACATCCGTATCTTGCGCTCCTGTACCTGTTCCTTCATAAAATTTACGACCGTCAAACAAATTCGTGGGATACGTACCCGTCTTTCCCACAAGAACAACGCCTGCAAAATCTGTTTCAGGTGGGTTGACCCAGCTAAGATTCACCATGCCATTCCCAGGGATCGCTCTAAAATTTGATGGATTCGCGGGTCCGACTTCATCAATCGCAAGCGTACGAAATGTCGCGTCTGCACTTTCTACCTTTCGAATCCATGCGTCTTGTACATTGATTTGATAGTGATACAAGCTATCTGGATCGCAAGGCAAGACAATGGAATGAAAAGTCCCTGCGAGGTTATCCGTGGCCGATTTATCATACGGAATCGCCAAACCATAGCTAATAAATGCCACCGTATCTGTTGTAGTTTCAAACGTAATCACCGCATCATTGCTGTGTGGAGTTACTTGAATATTCAATATTTCTAATGCAAAAGAAGGTGGCTCCTCAGGCGGAGGCGGCAGGACCGGAGCTCCGCCACCACCTCCAATAAAACCCGTTTCTTCCTCTACCGTTGCACTTACCGTTATTAAATTCTCAGAAGCAAAAATCGGGATTCTCTTTACACCGGATTCCCCAAATCCTCGTGCCACACTCATTTCATAAGTGCCCGGTGTAGCGGGATTTACTATTTGATTCGCCAAATCATGTACATCCTTTCCAATTTTTATTCCAAAAATACTGTTGGCACTCACAGTTCCTGCGCCTGCATCTGTTGGTGGCGTAATGGTAATAGTCGTGCCTGAAATAGAAGCGCCCCAAATACCTCCAGGCTTTGGTAGGTCTTCTGTGGTTGTTGCAAGATCGTCTAATGCATCATTAATGTATGTAAGGCTAATATCAGAACTCGTCACGCTTGATAGATCAAAACCAGGAAAAGAGTAGGTGATCGTAGATGCCGCGTTCTGAATGCCGAGCGTTGTTAGTATCGTGATGTGTTGATCTGACGCTTTTCCCGTTTCTTGTGAGGACATTCGTACGCCATAAATAACCAAACCAGCGGCAGAGGCAGGCGTGGGAACCGAAAACCGCTCACCAAGAACAAGGCTGATCACGATTATTCCATACAAGACCTTTTTGAGCATTGACATACAGTTGCCACAGTCAAACGCGTCTTCGAGCACGATTCAAGGACACGAGTCCTGCGATAAGGCTCATGAGGACTAATACAAAGACGCTGATCGATTTCCACGGAAACAGCCAAAAACGTACCGATGAAGAGAAAACGAGCTCGGTCACTGGTTCTGTTACAGTCAAAGAAGCGACAAAGGGGCCCACGGCAAAAAATGGAGCGTCTTTTTTTAACCAATCAGACTTCAGGGTACGACTTTGCCCTGGTAAAAGCCGCAGCTCATCCGGATTAACGGGTAACTGCGCAACAGAACGCCCAAATATATTTGTAATACGAATGACACCTTGTGGCTTTATATGTGTGGTACCCGTATTTTCAAATCGCACACGAAACGTCACAGGCAATCCTTCCAAACCTGTACTATTTTGAACAGAAAAATCCGTCATCCTCGCCTTCTCTTCCAGAGCGCCATTTACCGTAAAAAATATAAGCGAACCAATACGACTAGCCGTTGTTACACCCACACCTGTTCTCATTGGCTGGCTATTTGACCAAAAAATTGCGGCATAGTGTCCGCCAGGTGTTGCGAGTGTGGGTACGCGAATCTCAAATGCAATACGCGCTGAGCTTAGTGGCTCGAGCGTCACCTTGGATGTCGCTAAGTAGATCCAACTTGGTATCCCTGAAACGTCAGATTCCGGAAGGAACGTTTGCTGGCCCTCTTCCCCCTTCGGAAGAAACTTTCGAATCGATGGATAGAGGGTTTGAGGAAACGCATCCGTGTTTTTTAGCTCAACCTCGCCAAAAATCGTGCTACCAGGATCGCCCCGCTCTTCAATAATAGCCGGGCTTAGAGAAAATGCCCTGGCCGGACTCGGGGTGACGAGCCAAGGCAAGGCGCTAAGAAGAAGAGTAAGGAGCAGTCGCCACATATCAATAGTTTGCGGTCAACGTGTAGGTAACACTTTGCGAGTAGTCGTCTGCTGTTGTGTCCGCCGTTCTACTCAATTTATGCAAAACCGCAACACGATCCGCTATATTATCTGATAAGGTGTTTCTTGTTTGAATCGCCAGCATCGTAGTATTAAGCGGTTGATCATCGACGAAATTTGCCGTGGTTCCTGTAACAGCTATGCCATACTCTTCTTCATTCGCATCAACAAGGCCGTCTGCTACAGAACCAAACGCAAGTCCAGACGCTCCGCGTAAGACATCCGTTGCCTCTGTATAAACCGTATAACCGTTTGTCACGCCACAACGCACATTTGTAACAACAACCCTGACATAGCCTGTATTCGCGGCAACAGTACCAAAACCAATAGACGCATTTGTGAGTGGATACACGTAATTACCCAGGACGACTGGCGACGCCGCCATGGTAGACGTTGCTCCATCGAATTTATCTACAAGCAGAGAATAATTCGAAAAACCAGTAATTTTGCCGACAGCAACCTTACCGCTCAATGGCTCCATATCTTCTCCCTCAACCACAGCGATATAATTGCCAATAGCAAAAGAAGTCGTCGCAGAAACCTGTACGGTTCCCGCGGCAAAGTCAATCGCACTATAATCAACACGGCCAGCCGTATCCTCCGCAGAAACAGCAAGCTCCAAAGTCGAGGAAGTGAGCGTTAAACTAGCTTCCTGCCTATATCCTGCGCGTACATTATACGAAGTGCTCGTGCTATCTCCTGTTATGAAACCGCCAATGGTATCGCGCACACTGTAATTCGTACTTGTTGATGCATCAATACCTCCACTATTAAGCGAATCCCAGCTAATCTGGTAATTCGTACTTGTCATGCTCGCTAAAACGCAACTGCCAATGAGAAAGGAGCAGACACTAACCACAAAAATGCGGACAAGACGCTTCATGCATTTAGTAAATCACATTTTTGCTGTTTTGTCGACCACGACATTTTCCGTACTTTTACGTTTTTAATACATCGTATGCACACATGCACCTCGCTCGACATTAAGACAGCATATATTCCATATCAAGTAGAGACGCAAAATACAAAATCACGCTCACGGCCATCCGAATATAGTTTTCTACACACATCAAGGTCTACCGCAAAAGCGAAATGTATTCTACACAGTTAACAATGCGATCTGCGACACATCCTGGTGGGGATGTTTGGCTTCGTACGGGATTTCCCGTTTAGAAAAAGTTGCTTACAAGGTCGGTCATGATAACCAAAGACACACATCCGACCACGGCAACAAGTAGGAATATTGATTCTATCCATCAACGTATTCCAGATTTTCCAAGGCGGGGTCCACCAGAATACACAGCTATTTTAGCAAATACTTCTTGAATCGTAAAATATCTAAATATACTTGATGCAATAATCTTCTGCTTTTAGTAGGCGGGTAATTCTCCCTATCCGAATATCCTATGATCATCGTTCGATACATCAACCGACTACTACGTGCAGACCGCTCCACAAACAAACGCGACCACACGCGCGATCAATAATCGCTCGAGACTGTGACGTAGACTATCGCGCCAAGAACTACAGATGCGACGATCTCTACAATAAACACCACTCCGTCGCGTAACGGCATACTCGAAGAGCTCGCAACTCGTTCCTACAAAGAACGCCATACTTATAGCCGTCACAGGAGTCCGTATTCGCGCCCAGCCATACAACAAGATGACTTATCGCTTAGCCAGCCACCGAGCCAGACCGGATCAGGTAAATCTCAAAAAAACCAACAATGTTTCTTGTGAAACATGACGCGTCTTGCGTTTCTTAACGCAGTGGATATAGACACCCAGAGAGTGGACCCCTACATGAATAACTAGAAACATGCATGTGCGCAGTCGGCCAAATACAAGTTTTACTAATTATCCGGGTGCTTCCATAAATACGCTCAGCGACAACCCGCAATAGGCGTAACACCAACGCCTTTAGCCCGAACAATTGAAATGTTTCACAAGAAACATCCACAAGTTATCAACAGGCATTCAGTAGGTAGCTTTTACACATATTGATAAACAAAAATACATAAACACCCACAAAAAATGTGACAAAATATTTGCTATTTCTAGCATAATTAATACTAAATTTGCCGTATATGCCGATCATAAGCACATCTCGCTACTCAGATTCGACTGAATACCGACTTCATTGCGATAATCAACAACTTATCAACAGGAGAATACCCACAACAAGCTTGACGGGCTTGACTCCTTCCGCGGGTAATATTGAAAGCCACGGATGGCAATTCTAACCGAGATTAATCAGCGACATACTTCCTTGCAAAGCACGTCAAGATTCGTCCTCGTGTTTTCTTTCCCTAAATAAATACTTACGACCAGTCCTAGGCGCTACATAGACAAATGGGCTTGGGTGCATACAACACTGCCGGCATTCGACCTATCATCCACGAGAGGCCTCAGATTCGGCACATATCCCAATGACCATCCAGGCAACGTGGAACTATCAAGCACGGCCACGATGATGAAATACATCAAATGAAACAATAAAATGTTTCACAAGAAACAATCAAATTTCGAAATAGCACACATTATTAGAAATTCGTTGTATGTTAGCCATATCTTAGTGTCGCAAAATATTTTATGCACGGAATTCATCTAAAAACAGGTGCGAAAACCATCCTTAAGGCGTTTTTAATAACAAGAAAAACCATCTATAGAAAATCGTTTTCCGAGGTAGTACAGACCATTCTAAAATGCTTCAGCGCGTTTAAACCATTCGAGACCAAAATATTGCCTAAGCTTAGCGCAGTTCAAAAGCGAAAAATTTGATATCGAGCACGCATTGGCCCCAAAGCTCGGTTTTTTAGTTTTCAGCAAACATTACATCGTCAGCTTTTGGGAAAACGACCAGAGATTTGCACGGTCACATCATCCATTTGATTGGAAGTACGTAAAAACGACAGCTTATACTGTCGTTTCAACGTGGTGGACCGAAGGGGATTCGAACCCCTGACCTTCGCAATGCGAATGCGACGCTCTACCAACTGAGCTATCGGCCCATGTGAATAACCTAGTTTATACTGTAATGTTAGCCATTTTCATTTTGTGTATATTCTGTGCATTTCTTGTTTATATCCATGGATAAGCTGTGCATAACCACGGAACTAACATTTTTGCCTCCAAGTGGAATCGAACCACCATCTAGGGCTTAGGAGTCCCTCGTTCTATCCATTGAACTATGGAGACCTGGTCACTCTCTCAAATACTCTCCGTCATCCACGTAAACCTTCGCTTCTCTTAGCGCGGATTAGTATAAAGCTCCGGTTCAGGCATGTCAAAGACAGCTATTGACGACTTGGCCCATTATCGCTATTCTTGCGCAACAGTATGCCAAATCTTCACGCCGCCATTAAAGACCTCCGCAAAAACAAGAAGCACGCCGTGCTCAATGCGAAGATCAAGACCCACACCAAAGCACTTGAACATCAGTTTTTTGGCTTGGTTAAGCTTGGAAAAAAGGACGAAGCGAAAGAGCTCGCTCGAAAAATCCAGCAAGCAAGCTCAAAAGCCGCCAAGCGCCATATCGTACACAGCAACAAAGCAGGGCGTCACATTTCACGAGTGCAGAAAACACTCAACGCCATGAAGTAAAAAATAGGGCTTAGCCCTATTTTTTGTTACAACAACGCGGAAACCTCCTCTTCATTTCCATAACCAACCCGCTGGAGAATCAACGCACGAAGAAGTAGCGCCAGGCGCTTTTCTCCATCTTTGCGATTTTTTGCAGACGCCTGCATTTTTTTCAAAACATATGGATGAATGCCATCCGTGTCTTTATCGCGTACACGAATTGACGCGCGTGCTTGCTGAATCAGCGTAGACAGAGCTTGCTCTGGAGCATCTCGTTCGGACACGAAGTCATAGGTGTGCGTGCCTCCATCTAAATATCGATCTGCTAATTCAAATTTTGATGATGCAAATCCAACTTCAGGCCGCTCGCGATTTCCTGCGGCGACCTTCACGAGCTCATTGTGTAAAAGCCACGCATCTCCATCACAAATTTCCGCCAATATTCGTACAAAACCTTGATCGCTGATATTGAGTTTGCATGCCTGTTCCCATGCCCACTTCGTAAAAGCAGAGCCACGCTGAATCACAAATTCATATGTGACGAGCTTTGGTATCCCTGCAAACTGTTTCATGGTGACTTCCGGGGGCATTTTCTCTTCAGTGCTGATCACAATCACCTGTTCTGAATCACGAGAAAGCGCTTGCACCAGCGGAGATACAGCGGCCTTTGGTACGTCTGTCAGCAAATCCGAAACACGAATCAGACGCTTCGGCGAAAACAAACTCGGCGTATTGATGCGCTCTAGTAGAGCCTTCACCGCATCCTTACCACTCGTAAAAGACTCAATGCTCGAGCCGCCAATATCATGCTTCTGTTGAAAAGCTTGCACTAATTCTAGCGCTTTTTCTTGCGCCCGAAATGTATCAGGCCCCGTACAAAGGATGAGCATGCGCCCATCATAGCCCCTGTCCTTGCAGGAAGGAAGGGCATTGACAAAAGCGCTAATATCTGCTACTTTTCAATTCGGAAATAATGGAGGTCTCATGCAAAACAACATCTCTGCAGAGCTCTACGCACAGGTACGTAGGTTTCTCCGGAGCACATACAGCGCTCTGCTCCAGCAGGCGGGCATCTCCCTGGACGACGCTGTACAGGAGGCCATGCTCCAGATTCACGCCGAACTCCAGGCTCACCCCGAGGGGGGTTTGCTCATGGGTGGTGGTGGTTTCTCTAAGTGGGCGCTCCTGGTCGCGAGAAACTGCACATTCGCGCTTGTGCGTGCCGAATATGCGGTAGCACGCACCCAGCCATATGATTGCCCGCCGCATTCGTCGGAAAAACCCGACTCCGTGGCCGCACAGCACGAACAGCTCAAACGCACGGCAGACGCCCTTGCTCGATGTGGGAAAAAGGCAAACACGCTTCTTGTTTGTACGCTAAACGAGCTTACCGACGAAGAAGCGGCTTTCTCTCTTAGCCTCACACCGAGGACCGTACGGAACCACATTCGCCACTGCCGCAAACGCCTCAGCGCCGAGGCCCCGCTCTCGCTCATCTGATGAGCGATTTTGTTTACAAAAACTATTCCATTTCTGCCCAGCTTGCTCCAGATTTCGTCTCAACGAGGATTGGCACGCCAACATCTTCGATGTTCTCCATAATCTCTTTGACGTGTTTCGTGACATTCTCTACTTCGTCCTCTGGTACCTCTAGCACCAATTCGTCGTGCACCTGAAGCAAAAGCCGCGTCTTCTTCGAGAAAGTAGGTAATTTCTGTGACACAGCAATCATGGCGAGCTTCATCACATCAGCGGCTGTTCCTTGGACAGGCATATTGATCGCCATGCGTTCCGCGGCCGCGCGCACCTGGTGCATATGCGCATGGATTTCAGGTAGGGGACGTCGGCGACCAAAGAGCGTTTCCACATAACCAAGCTCACGTGCGCGATCCTTGGTCTCATCCATGTAGGTTTTTATGCCACGGTAATACTCAAAATACGCGTCAATAAAGCCTTTTGCTTCCTCAACCGGAATACCGGCTGATTCTGCTAAGCCAAAGGAACCTTGGCCATAAATAATGCCGAAATTCACGGCCTTCGCGGCTCGACGCTGGTCTTTTGTGACATCCTCTGGCTTGATATGCCAAATCGCGGCCGCAGTTTCTGTATGAATATCCGCATTCCGACGAAATGCATCCAGCATCTTTGCATCTTTTGCGAGCGTTGCTACGAGACGAAGTTCAATCTGAGAATAGTCGCAAGACACGAGTGTAAAGCCTTTTTCCGCAACAAACGCGCGGCGAATCTGGCGACCGAGCTCTGTGCGCGTGGGAATATTCTGTAGATTTGGCTCAGAAGAAGAGAGGCGACCTGTTGCTGTCACCGCTTGATTGAAGGTTGTGTGCACACGGCCGTTCTTATCCGCAAGAAGCGGCAGAGTTTCAACATAGGTTGAAAGAAGCTTGGACAGTTCGCGATGATCTTCAATCATCTCAATGATCGGATGTGAACCACGAAGCTTTTCTAATTCTGAAGCGGCTGTAGAAATACCCGTTTTCCCACGACGGATGCCCGTCGTCGGCAGTTCGAGAACATCAAACAAAATCTCCGCCAGCTGCATAGGAGAAGCGGGGTTGAAATCGCGACCAGCGGCTTTTATCATTTTTGCCTGCAGTTCTTGTCTTTCTTTACGCATGCGATCCGCAAGCACCGCAAGATATTCCGCGTCGATCAAAATCCCATGTTCCTCCATTTCAAAAAGAACGGGGATAAGCGGCATTTCAAATCGCGAAAGCACAGTTGTCTGACCCTCGGCTTCGAGTTTTTCGCGAAGAACTACCGCCAATCGACATACAGACTCTGCTTTTCTCAAACCAGCAGATTCCTCTGCGATCGTCACATCCGCATAGCGCAACGCTAGCGACGGGAGATCAAAATTCCGTTCACCTGCGCCTAAAAGATACGCGGCAAGCATGGTATCAAACGACCATCCGCGTATCTCAAACTGCCAGGCCTTTGCTTCTCTCATGAACGTTTTTGCATCATGGGCTACTTTCTCGATCAGAGGGTCTGCAAGAATCTCGCTCAACGTCAGCTTCACGGAAGGCGACTTTTTCAACAGACTCGAAGGAAACAGCGCGAGAACATCACCAACGCCAATAACAAGTCCATCCATACCATCAAGCGATGGCTGAGCTGGATTGCCAGCAATGGCGAGCACTACTTCTTTTTCTTTACGCATTGCTAAAAATACGCTCGAAACCTTTTCTTCCGTTGCGACAACAATGTCACGAAACACCTGGCCTGTTTGCTGTATTGATTTTGCCTCTATTGTCTTGTTTGCAGGCAAAACGTTCGTGCTGGGCAAAGACTTCCCTCCTTCCATCTTCGCTATAAGCGACTTAAAGCCCATGCGTAGAAGAAACTCTTTCAGCCTTTGATCTTGTTCCAAATCATGTTGATGCGCTCCGGGTCTCCAATCCAACGGAACATCCGTTTTAATGGTGACCAAATCCATGATCGCAGGCAGATCCTTTTCTCCGTCAAGTAATTTTTTCCGTAACGAAGGCGTCATTTCTGATTTTGAATCATGGGCAGCTGTCAAAATGCCGCTTAGATTCTGATAGCGCTGAAGCAATTCCGTTGCTCCTTTTTCTCCTATGCCCTTGATGCCAGGAATGTTATCCGAGGGATCACCGCGCATGGCCTTATACTCAAGAAACTGCTGTGGTGTCAGACCGTATTGTCGCTGAATTTCTGCTTCATCATACACAATGGTCTCTGTCACACCTTTCTTAAACGCAAGCACAGATATTCCAGGCTGAACAAGTTGCAACGCATCGCGATCGCCCGTGATGATCGTCACATCCCAACCAGTACTTTTTGCGTGATACGCGATCGTGCCAATGAGATCATCCGCCTCAAACCCATCACGAGAGAGTGAATCCACTCCAAGATACGACAATCCTTCGTGGAGAATCGGGATTTGCTCATACAAAGCATCCTCTTGTTTTTCTCGACCCGCCTTATATTCCGTGTACGCCTCATGACGAAACGTGGGGGCCTTCGTATCCCAGCATGCCACAAAACACTCGGGCTTGTAGTCCTGGATCAGCTTCATCACAGTCATCATCACGCCATAGACGGCATTCACAATCGTCCCGTCAGGACTGGTGAGCGGGGGGAGGGCATGCCAAGCACGATGTAACGAGGCATTTGCATCTAAAATAAATAACCGCGGTTTTGTGGCCATATGCCAAGAGAATATCATGCCGCGCGCTTCACAGCCAAAATCCCTACCTAAACCCCTTTACACGAACGCCGACTTCTGCTACGTTGTTTTCCCACACTGCTCTTACACAAGCCTCGAAAGGAGTGAGCGTGGAACAGCAAACAGCTCGCACTTGGTACCTTGGACATGGTAGCTCCATACTCCGAGGCCAGGAGTTTACGTCCGCGGCCATTGCCTACCGAAACGCCCTCAGATCCGGCCACAGGCAGTGGATCGAAAAGACAGCAGGCGCGCTCGTGAGCGGAGGACGCGCGTATGTGAGGTACGTGACAAAGCGCCATTGCCACGGTCGTTATGACCTGGTCGATGACCTCGTGAGCGATGGAAACATGGGGCTCCTGCACGCGGCCGAGCGATACGACGAGAACAGGTCGAGCTTCACCACATACTCCGCTTTGTGGATCAGACTCTACGTAGAGCGAGCGCTCTACAATGAGTGGTTCAGGGGCCCAAGTCGCGTGCCCATCTCGACGATCACTCTGATCCCTGCGGTGACTCAGGTGGAGACGCGACTCACTGAACTCCTTGACCGCGTGCCCACGGATGAAGAAATCCTGCTTGCGATCCACGCGGAAAAGCCGGACAGCAGGACAACGGAACTATTCATCAAGCACATCCGCAACGACCGACCCACCGTGTCGTTGCACGCATCCCAGCCCGAATTCCGGCAAAGAGGGTCGCGTAGGCGGGTGCTCGATGACATCCAGGATATCGGGACGCTTTACCCAGAACTGGCCGTACAGGCACGTGAAGCCCTGCCTCTCGCGCAACAAGCGCTGAAGCTAATCCACACCTATCTTGCGAAGAACGTCCACGCGAGATTCGTCTACATCCTGGATCACCGACTGGGTTTGAATGGCGATAAATGCGAGTCACTTGCGCAGATCGGCGTGTCCTTGTGCCTATCGCGTGAGCGCGTACGGCAGTTGGAGAGCTTGGCCTTGGAGCGATTGCGGTTGGCGTTTGATGTCATGGGGCCCGATCTAAAGCTGCTCCATGCGGCAGTTCCACAGCTGGAGCGGATGGCTACAGAAGGCGCGGGGCATGATCCAGACACGGACCTGGCTCCGGACACAATCGAGCGCGTGGCCATGATCGGCCACAATATCCTCAAGTACAAGGGTGCAGACCTCCCTGTCCTGGAGGAGCCAAAGCCGCGAGCCATTGTAGAAGGTAAGAACGCGTGGAAGCGCGCGGCGGACGCAAAGCGTCAACACACCACGCAAGACCCCCCTCTGGCGCAAGCAATCTAGCTTGCGTATTTTTTTACGTAAAAACCCCACTATTGGGGTTTTGACACGGTCGAGCTGAGCTCGATGGAGGCCAGAGCGGGAATCGAACCCGCGAATACAGGTTTTGCAGACCCGTGCCTTACCACTTGGCTACCTGGCCACTGTGCAACGGATGGTAACAAACCCGGCAAGAATAGAAAAGGGGTAGACTCAAAACGCTCCGACTTTTCTACCAGGAGGTAGATAAACGTCGGAGCGTTTATGTTGCTTATTTTGTGGCATTGGCCAACTTCATCTCCTGACGAAGAGCCTGTTCCTGTTCTTGCATGGCTTTCTTGTTTTTCGTCCATTGAGCCCACTGCGTCTTACCATCACCCATCTCAACGATTTCGATGGTGGCATTGCGCTTCAAACCCCACTTGGTTACCTCTTTATCCTTCATCATCCAGATATCAACACGGTAAGAATAGCGGGAGTTCATGCGATCGTGCACCTCGAAGATCTTATCTCCGAAATACTTTGGGATGCGGAACTTTGTTCCAAAAGGCAAGACGTTCGTTGCCACGATACCATCACGCACAAGAGAGCCGTCAGCTGTGGTAAACGGACTATCATCACATTCCCACACATTCGACGCATAAGCCGTAATATCCACGGTCATGGTCTTAATGGTTGGCTTTTTTTCTTGAGGAGCTTTCTCTTCTTCCGTATTTTCCTCAGTTTCAGATTTTGTTGGAGCTTTGACAAATGTGGTATTTACTAAACCCTTGGTGGTTACCACTTCCGTATGAGATGCTTCCCGTACGTCACGAAAGAGATTAAGAACCGTTTGGACAGGCGATGGAGCTGTGGAGGAAGCTTCTGGAGAAGCGGCCAAAGCCAAGCCCGGTTGACTAGACACCAAAGACAGGACCAAGGAAAGCGCTAACAACCAACGGCTATTCGCTTGTTTCATTGTTTTTTTGGTATGATAGTTCATAGGTTTTTCAAAAGCTGGAACCCTATGCAGAACTCCAGCTTTGAAACGAAATGATACCACGAAATAGGGTTTTTGTCAAGGGATTTACCCTCAAAAATACGTCAACCTAGCCAAAATTATCAATACCGTATGATCCCATTTTTTCAGAAAAAGGCCGTCTCAAGCGGCACTTCAGCCGCCTCGCCAAAAACCGAGGGAAAACCACGCAAGTCCGGGTTCAAGGCCCTGATCCGCGCACTCCTCCTTCTTGGGTTGGCTGGGATTGTCGTAGGTTTCTTTGCTTTTGCCGCTCTTGCGGCTTGGGTGAGCCGTAGCTTGCCAGATCCGAACGTTCTCTCTACCCGCGAAGTGCCTCAATCTACGAAGATCTTCGACCGGACAGGCACGACACTCCTTTACGAAATCCACGGTGATGAAAAGCGCACTCTCATCAAAATCGACGACCTTCCTTCTTATGTGAAGCATGCGACCGTTGCCATTGAGGATCGTGGTTTTTATGAACACCATGGCATTTATTGGAAAGGATTGATTCGCGCAGTAGGCATGAGCGTGCTCAAGGGACAAAAGGTCCAAGGCACATCGACCCTGACACAACAACTCGTCAAAAATGCGATTTTGAGCAACGAACGAACACTGACACGAAAACTCAAAGAGTTTATCTTGTCATTGCAAATTGAACGCATCTACACAAAAGACCAAATCCTTCAGCTCTACTTGAACGAGATTCCTTATGGCTCGACGATCTACGGCGTAGAGTCAGCGGCCCAATCTTACTTTGGAAAACCTGCCAAGGATCTTTCGATTGATGAAGCCGCGCTTCTTGCATCCATTCCGCAGGCACCGGATTTCTATTCTCCGTATGGAACTGGTTCTCGCGGGGACAATCGCGACCGATTGATCAAGCGTCAGCGCTATGTTATCGATCAAATGGCAGAGCAGGGCTACATCAAAAAGGAGGAGGCTGATTCTGCAAAAGCCGTGGACGTGCTCGCAAAAATCAAACCCCACACCATGGGCGACATTCTCGCGCCGCATTTCGTGATGTACGTAAAATCGCTCCTCTCAGACAAGTATGGCGTAAAAGTCGTGGAACAGGGTGGGCTTAAAGTCACAACAACTTTGGATTGGGATAAGCAAAAAATAGCGGAAGAAGAGGTGAAGAAGGGCGTGGATGCAAACGGAGCGAAATTCAAATTCACCAATGCCGCCCTCGTCGCGCTTGATCCAAAAACCGGACAGGTGATTTCCATGGTTGGATCAAAAGATTTCTTTGACGTGGAAAATGATGGCCAAGTCAATGTAACCCTACGTCCACGCCAGCCAGGCTCTAGCTTCAAACCGATCGTGTATGCGGCTGGTTTTATGCGCGGCTATTTGCCAGAGACGCAACTTTGGGATGTCACGACTGTCTTCAAAACAGATTTGAAAGACTACATCCCAAAAAACTACGGAAAAAATGAGGAGCATGGACCCATCTCCATTCGCCAAGCACTTCAAGGTTCTTTGAATATCCCTGCGGTAAAAATGATGTACCTTGTTGGCGTGGCTCGCGTGATCGACTTCGCAGAAACGCTTGGCTATACGACATTCGGCGATCGTACACGATTTGGTTTAGCCCTTGTGCTCGGAGGAGGGGAAGTCAAACCCATTGAACATGCCGCGGCATTTGGCTCAATCGCTAATGACGGAATACTCATGCCAACCAGCGCCATTCTCAAAGTCGAAGAGGCAAACGGCACGGTGCTCGAAGAATGGAAGCAACCAGAGGGGACACGCGTCATGGAATCTCAAATCGCTTCCCTGACTTCAGATGTGCTCTCAGACAACAACGCGCGCGCCTATGTCTTTGGCACACGCAGTCCTCTCACACTTCCAGACCGTCCGGTTGCCGCAAAAACAGGTACCACAAGCAACTTCCATGATGCTTGGACTGTTGGCTATACGCCGAATCTTGTAAGTGTTGTCTGGGTTGGCAACAATAACAACAAGGAGATGAGCGAAGGTGCAGATGGATCCAAAATTGCGGCACCGATTTGGCAAGGGTATATGAAGCGCGCGACAAAAGGCATGCCTGTTGAGAACTTCAAAAAACCCACGCCTCCAACAACAGACAAGCTCGCCCTTCTTGGAAAGGCGTTTGAACAAAAAGCAAAAGTCGACATTGTCAGCGGCAAACTTGCCACAGCCAACACGCCGGCCGACCTCATTGAGGAACGCACCTTTTTCCAGCCACACTCCATTCTCTTCTTCGTGGACAAGGACGATCCAACCGGACCACCGCCAACAAACCCAAACACAGATCCGCAGTTCGCCACCTGGGAGGAGGGTGTAAGAAAGTGGGTAGAAAAGAGCAAGTGGAACGCAACCGGAACTTCCGGGATTATCCCCACAGAATACGATGATGTGCACAACGTGGACGTGCAACCTAAGGTCACGATCACTTCGCCACAAGAAAACACCATCTTCGAAACACGCCTCTTCAACGTGCAGGCCGTTGTCGAAAGCACGCGTTCCATTGTCCGCCTCGAGGTGTTCGTAGATGGAAAACCTGTGGGCGTGGTAAACGCGATGCCCTACAATTTCTGGGTTACTCTCCCAGCAGAAGTAGAGAGCGGCTTTCACGAACTGACGGTCACTGCCTTTGACGATGTCCGCAACCGAGGCTCAGCCACCATCAACTTCACCCTTTCCGAAGCCCCACCCGTAGTAGAAACTCCACCCGTCACCACCAACCCATACTAAACAAAAGCCCCGGCCAAGTGTCGGGGTTTTTGTGATCCAACCCTTGACCTGACCATCAAACCTGTTACAGTCTCTGCCGGAGGTTCCCATGAACGCTGAGAAGCCTGTTCCGCTGAGCATCTTCGTCGGCCTGGTCCCCGCACCCCCCGATGGTTCGGGCAAGCCAGGATTCCAGGTATCCGTGGAGAGCATCCTGAACCTGGGCGAGAGAACAACCTTCGCTTACTCGCGCCCATTCAGCGAGAAGGCCGACGTGCTCAAGACCTTGGCGTTCGCGGCGGAAATCTGCCTCAGCCAGATGACCCATCGCGTCACACCGGAGGACTTCGCCATCAGGAACGGCTGGTCGCTCAGAATCGACCTCGCGCCCATGGACAGCCCCAACGACTGGAAGCGCCAGGTCGACCCGTGCGAGAAATTGCCGGACGAGTGGATCCTTCAGCTCGAGCAGGCCATCAAGGACGGGCTCGCCAAGAAGAGGGAAGACGCGGAAGCGGCCGAGCGCACTCGCCAGGAAATACGCGCACTTGGCGGCGCTTTCGCAAAGGACTACTAAAAAGCCCCGATAACTCGGAGCTTGTTTTTTTACGTGTGACTTTACAGGCTTTATGATTTTACTGTCGTATCGGCATGACCACGTATTGGAAGCCTGTTGATTCCGTGGGGGTGATGACGACTGGGTTCATGCCGTCGATGAGTTTCAGCACAACCTTTTCAGACGACATGATAGAAAGCCCGTCGTTGACGTATTTGAAGTTCAACGTCACTTTGTTCACCGGACCCTCTACTTCTGCCTTGAGCGACGTTGTGTGGGTTCCAGTGCCCATGTCAGCAGACGATACCGTCAACGTTTCTGCATCAATTTCCAAGTGCACATCATAAAGTCCTTGCTTGGAGAAAAGCGAAGCCGCGCGAATCGCTTTGGCGAGCTCTCCACGATCCACCTTGCACGTTGTGTGAAATTGGGTGGGGATAATCTGTTTATAATCTGGAAAACTTCCCTCAATTAAACGAGAAACAAGCTCGACATTGCCATAGGTCACCACAAACTGACTTTCTGCCATGGCCCATTCAGCTTGTTCTGGGGTGTTCACCTCGTCTTTGTAGGCGGACAATGCACGCGCCACCTCCTGGATCGCGCGAGCTGGCACAATACATTTTGTCGCAACCGTTGCGCTTCCATTCACAAGCGGCACCGAGCGCTCAGAAAGGCGGTAGGAGTCTGTCGCGGCCATGATAAGCTGATCTGCGCTTCCCTCCTGCTGAAAGTAACAGGCCACACCAGATAATTCCGGACGGGATTCTGACATGGACACGGCAAAGGCGACTTGGCCGATGGCTTGGCGCAAAACGCTTGCGTCCAATTTATATCCCGTTTCCTTTGTAAGCTTTGGAATCAAAGGAAACTCTGAGGCAGACATGCCTTTGATCTTTGTTACCTTGCCGTCTGCTTTAATTTCCAGAGCATCACCATCCAAACGGAGCTCAACCTTGCCAGGAGATAGTAACGTGACGTAATCCAAAAGCAATTTCGCTGGCACAGTGAACTCTCCTGGCGCTTCCACGCGTCCACGCACAAGAGCGGAGACAGCCATTTCGAGGTTTGTGGTGCAGAGTTTTAAACTTCCTTCTTCGGTTTTCAATAAAACATTGCTCAAAATAGGAAGGTTTACGTTCTTACCCGTGATATGCCCCACGAGTGATAATCCCTGCAGGAGGTTTTCTTGTGTACAGGCGAAATTCATAGGTGCGTTTTTTGTTCCTTATTAGGTATTAGGGATATATCTTTCTAAGAACAATAGTAGTAATAGGGGGTGTGGACAGTGGGGACAAGATAGAAAATTGGCTGGGCTGACGGGCGGAAGACGTTGTTTTTATCCACCGTGGCTGTGGAGGAGCTGTGAGGAGTGTGTGCAAGAACCGAGCGCAGAAAATGTCGTCAAATCTTATCCCTCGGTCGTCCACAAGTCATCACCAGAAATTGTCCACTTCTTCCCCAGGTTCTCCACAGGGCTAATTTCCATGGACGCCGCTGTACAGTTTTTCGCGAATAGAGGCCAAATCTCGCTTAAGTTGCTCGTCTTTCTGAAGAAGTCCGCCGATCTTATCACATGCGTGCATGGCCGTCGTGTGGTCTCTGCTTCCAAGGTGGTCGCCGATAGATGGGTAAGAGCACTTGATCTCTTCTCGAAGCAGGTACATGGCAATTTGCCGCGGCATGGCAAAGCGACGTTCGCGACTCTTTCCAAGAAGTTGATCCAAGCTCACGTCATAGTACGAGCCAATGGTGTCTAAAAGGTGCCGTGGCGTTACGCTTCTTTTTGTAGCAGATGGAGTAAAGCTTTGGAGAAGCGATTGGATGCTTTGAAGCGAAGGTTGGATGTTTTTAAACTGGTGAAACGCGATGATTTTGTTCAGCGCACCCTCAAGTTCGCGCACATTTGATTGGATGGTTCCGGCGATTGCGTGGAGAAGCTCGGTTGATAGCGGATAGTTTTTATCACGCGCTTTTGTCTGCAGAATGGCTACGCGTGTTTCAAAATCCGGCTTTGAGATGTCCGCAATCATGCCCCATTCCAGTCGGGAGAGCATGCGGCTTTCCAGTGTCTGGATTTCTTTTGGCGGACGATCAGAAGCAATGACAATCTGCTTGTTATTTTGATGAAGCGCGTTGAATGTATGGAAAAACTCCTCCTGTGTGCCTTCTTTTCCAGTTAAAAACTGGATGTCGTCAATAATGAGAACGTCTACGTTGCGGTACATGTCCTTAAACTCAGACGCCTGGCCGCTTCGAACGGATTTGATGAACTGATTGGTAAAACGCTCGCATGTCACATACACCACGCGTGCATTTGGCCGCGCCGCGATCACATGATGGCCAATAGCCTGCAAAAGATGCGTCTTTCCCATGCCAGCACCTCCGTACAAAAACAGAGGATTGTAGACTTTTCCTGGGTCTGCGGCAACGGCCATGCACGCGGCATGAGCAAGCTCATTGCTTTTGCCGACAATAAAGCTCGGGAAAACGTATTTTGGGTTGAGTCCTACGTCGTTGGTAGGTTGTGTCTCGTTGATTTGGCGTTCGTGTGTGTTTTCTGTTGCTGGCGCGACGGTCGGCGCTCGTTCAAAGTCCTCTGCGGATTGATCCATGGGCAGAACCGTCGTATTTTTTACTTCAACGCGATACGTAACCTCGCGGATGTTCTGATTCGAAGCATTGCGAAGCGCTTTTACGATCGCGTCGTGATACTTTTTTTCCAACCATGCCTTGGTAAACGTATTTGGCACAGCAACAACGACCTTTCCGCTGTTTGTATCAAGGGATCCAATAAACGTGTTTTTAAACCACGTTGTAAAATTGGCTTTGGAGAGAGTCAGCTCGAGCTCACCGAGCGCGACCTGCCACAAGGCCTGGAGATCCATAGGAGAAGACGTTAGAGAAAGAGAGAAAAATGTTTGATCGATCCCGATCATTCCAGGGGCGCAGAGGTCTGTCAAACTTTGTGGATAAACCGTGGATAACATTCGTAACCCTTGTCAACATTGGGGTATTCCTGTATGCTCCCGCTACTACTATGGCAACCAAGAGAACGTACCAACCAAATAAACGCCGCCGCGCCAAAGTCCATGGATTCCGCGCGCGCATGCGCACCCGAGCCGGACGCGAGGTTTTGTCTCGCCGCCGCGCCAAAGGACGGAAGGCAATCGCGATAAAAACCGTGATGTCAGCCAAAAAGTCCAAGCGGTAGAGCAAAAGCGGTCCGATGAACATCGGATCGCTTTTCAATCTATGTGCTATTATAAGGAGAGATAAGGATATGCTTCCCAGACCGCAACGCCTGCGCAAAATGAAAGATTTTGCCCTGCTTTCCCAAAAAGGACGGCCGGTTTTCGGTCCCTTTTTTACCCTGCGCTTTCGCCAGAGCACAGAGCCAACGCGTGTGGGGTTTGTGGTCTCCACGAAGATCTTTAAGCGCGCCAACAAGCGCAATCGCATCAAACGAAGGCTTCGTGAAGCGCTTCGAGCCACCATGGAGTTCTGGCCCAAGAACATGGATCTCCTCTTTGTCGCCAAACCAGAGACGCTCGACGCAGACTTTCAAGACATCGTCGCTTCTGTGAAGCGAACCTTTGAGAAGATCCCAGAGGCCATGACCAAACCCCTCAAACCGCGCGCACCAAAAGCCCGACGAAAGACGTCGGTGGTATATAAGGACGTAAAGACAAAATGAAAAAGGTTATTCAGTTCATGCTCTGTATCCCGCGTCGCCTCGCGCAAACGCTGATCGCCCTCTATCAGCGCACGTTATCTTTAGATCACGGACCACTCGCGCGTTTTTATCCGTATCGCGTCTGTAAATATCATCCGACCTGTTCTGATTATGGCTATGTAGCTATTGGTCGTTTTGGATTTTGGAAAGGAGGTTTTATGACAGCCTGGCGCATTTTGCGATGTAATCCATGGTCAAAAGGAGGAGTGGATGAAGTCCCGGAAAATAAAACGACCACACCAGGGGTGTGATCAGTGGGGGTTGGTGGGCCAGCACCCGCCGCTCGGGAGGCGGGTGGTAAACCTGGGGCAGGGGGTGTCCACGGCCTGCAAGTAGCACGAGGGCGACCCAGAGTCACCCAGCGGACCGAGCACGCTCGGTGCGAGCTGAACGGACCTTCCGTTCTTTGTCGCGGTGATGCGCACGCCGGGGTCCACGCGGAAGTTCCCGGGCAACTGGGGGTCAGACGTGCAGTAGCCGATGATGCCGTTTTCCGAGCTCACGTCTGCTCGGATCTCCATCGAGAATCCGTGCTGAACCGCGAGGTCACAGGAGAGCTGATGACGCGATCGAAGCGTAGCGGTCAGCACGTCCGGTTCCCACTCGCAGTGGGATCCGATGGCGTATCCGCGCCGTGTCGCCTCGGGGAAAGCATACCCACCCGACACACGGGCCGTCAGGTAGGGGTTCGGCCGGAAGCCCGGCCGGTACTCGATCGTGACCGTGTACCAGTCCACATCCACGGGCGCGGGGCGTTCCGTTTCCGCGACCGGCAGGGCGGTGGTCAGCGACGCTGGAGAAGTGGGCCGAGGCCTAACAGTGGTCGCCTCGATGAACCGCCGCTCGTCCGAGCGACCCTTGAAGTAGATCCCCGTTCCTGCCGCCGCGAGCACGCCGGCGATTACGACGACCACGACGCTGACGGCCTTACGAACACCTTCACTGGACATGGAGAACCTCCAATGGTTTGGAACCGCGCCTATCTCAGCGCGTTTTTATGAGTTTGTCAAGGAGTAGGCAGAAATAAAACGACCGCGCTAGGAGCGTGGTCAGTTGGCGTTCTATCGTGGCAGACACCCGCCGTTCGGTTGCTGGACGGATCGCGATC
>JBAYJC010000004.1:0-114943 GCA_041665285.1 Patescibacteria group bacterium
AACGACCGGCCGCACGAACCGCCTCGCGCATCGAGCACTCATTCGGGATGATGACGTCCAATAAACGCGGCTCCCATCGATTGTTCCGCTCGATGAGGAGGACGTTATCTTGCCCGGCGAGATCCAGCACGTTCCCTGTTTTCTGCGTATACTGCCGCATGTTCTTCGTCAATGTCCGCAAGGCTTTACGTAATGAAGCGCTCTCGCTTTGAATAGGCCTTGTCAACGTCGGATACGCATCCATCACGATCTGTAGCAGATCCTGATAATCCCACGTTCCAAGATCTCCCTCTCCCAAAATACGCTCGCATTCTTGAAAAAACCGCATCTGCTGGTCCGCGGCGTCGCGCGCACGCTCCGTTTGCCACTCCGGACCGAACGGCAAACTTTTTTCAACGTAATAACCGGTCAACGAGATTTTTGACTGGACCTCCGGCAGACGCCGCTGAATCGTTATCTGTAATGGAAATTCGGCCGGAATCTGTTCCGGTGTCGCTTCGATCCCAACCTCCAGCGCTTGCACCGCCTCCCAAGAAATCGGCATCCGTCGCACAAGAGTCACTTCCGCCGGAACCGCGTCCTTTCCGAAAGATATTCTTAAATCATTAAGATGCAAACGGCGTAACTTGATTTCATCTTGTAGATATCGTTCAACCTCTTGCAATCGAATTTCCTCCGTCTCGTTTTTTTCGTTTTGAATATACGCGTGCAGGGGTGCGGCGGACGCTAAAAAATTCACTTTCGCCACGATATTCGGATGGTGTTTCTTAAAAGCTTCAGACGACCCTGTTTTTGCAGGAATTTCTTCCTCAAACGTAAACACGAGATTCTCCCCACCTTTTGCGAGGAGCTCCGGCAAATGCTCGCGTGGAATCAACGCGTCGAGCGACCGCATCAGTCTGTCGGTCACTTCTTTGGGTCTTTTTGCAGATTTTTTTTCGCGTGGAGCCGATTCTTTCTGTGGAATGGCGGTCATTGTTTCTGCGGCATTCGGCATACCAACCCATTCTATCAATCACGTCGCTCCGTGAGAACCCAAAAAAATAAGAGCCCGTCAGAAACGACAGGCTGAGTAAGAGAAACCCCGACGCGCGTCAGCGGGCGACGCAGGCGTCGCGGAAGAAGTCGACGATCATCTTCTTCAGAACCGCACTCTCCTCGTCCGGAAGCGGCTTCTGAAAGAAGCGCCGCGCACCCACGAGATGCGCATCCTTGAACAGATCGTAGTTGCCGGACATCATGACCGTGCAGTAGGACTTCGCACTTGGGAAGCTTCCCATCTGCACGTGTGTGCGACGGATCAGCTCCGTCCCGCTCATGACGGGCATTTCACCGTCCGTGATCAGGAAGAACGGAAGACTCCCCTTGGTTGCGGCGATGGTCGTAATGGCCGCGTGCGCCGAGCATGATCCGACGATACCAATCGCCTCTGGCAAACCAGCGTCGGAGAGCCATGCGCGCACGAGCCGACAGAGCACCGTAACGCTTCGTTCTTCGTTATCCACAATGAGAACCATTCGATAACCCCTCCTTATGGGTCCGCTCCAACCAAAAGGCGCTTTGGCGAACGGAGAACGAGCTTACCATTTAAACCCGATCTGTCAAGCCTTTGAATCCGCTGTTTTCCGTGCTAGACTTCGCTCGCATTTAATCGAATCCCACCTCTATTCTATGGAACAACCCTCGTGGTCATTTCTGGCAGAACCGGCTGAATTACATGATTTCTATTGGTCCCCTGCCGGCTACACCCAACAAACCGAGGTCTGGAACACGCTCGGCGGAGAAAATGCCATTTCCGCGGCGGTTTCCGCTCCCGATGAGGAAAAGGAGCGCGTAAAAAGCGTCGCGAACACGGCGTTTGTCCTCGAACACACAAAACCGGACACGGTTGTTCTTGACCTCGGATGCGGATACGGGCGATTGGCGAAGTACGTCCTTCCGTTACGAACCTACGCGGCGTGGATCGGACTTGATAGCTCGCGCGTGATGCTCGACATCTTTCATCGACGTCATGCAACCAACGAAGCTGAAGCGAAGACACCGGCCATCATGGTTCAATCACACATCGATCAACTCCCGATCCGCGATCATTCCGTTGATTATTGCGTGGTTTCCGCGGTCTTTTTGCACAATCCAAAAACATACACCGAACGTTCGATCGCCGAAATCCATCGCGTCCTCAAACCGGGCGGCGCGTTGCTCGTCATTGAATCGTTTCCGTTCTCGCGTACGCTGACCGGACTCATGGGCAACGCCTACCTCGCGTATTTAAAACTGACGGGCAAAGCGCAGAAAAACGGACCGGTGCGCTATTTTCATGAAAAGGAGGTCCGGCGAATGCTTCAAAAATTCAGCTATGTCACCATCTACCGCAACGGGTTTACCGTCGTGCCAAAAACCATCACCGGTCTTCCCGAATTCATTCAAAAACCGTATCGCCGGTTCATCTCGGCGCCGATTAACACGTTTTTAGAAAAACATCTCCCCGCATCGATCCGCAAACATCTCTGCACGCACCTGGATGTTGTTGCGACGGCGTAACACCGACGAACGAGAGGCCCTTCGACTCGCTCTGCTCGCTCAGGACAAACTCAAAACGCCCTAAAGGCGTTTTTAGTTTGACTCCAGAAAAGTGACCGCAAAAAACCTGTCTGCAATTCGTTCACGTGTCGAGCGAGCTCGATCGTATAAACGACGCGTTGATGTTTCGATTTTCATCTACCTTGCGGCAGACGAGTCGAATATCGACCATCGGTTGATAGGTCCGACGCGAGGTCGGACCAAATTCTCCCTAGAAAGGAGGTGATCCATCCACAGCTTCCGCTACGGATGCCTTGTTACGACTTAGTCCCTATCATCGGCTCTACCTTCGTCCCCTCAACGGGGCCTTCGGGTATTTCCGACTCTCTTGACTTGACGGGCGGTGAGTACAAGACCCGAGAACGTATTCACTGTGACGAGGCTGATTCACAGTTACTAGCGAATCCGGCTTCATGGGGGCGAATTGCAGCCCCCAATCCGAACTGGGGCCGGGTTTGGTGGGATTAGCTCCGCCTTGCGGCTTGGCAACCCTTTGAACCGGCCATTGTAGCACGTGTGTGGCCCTGGATGTAAGAGCCATGCTGATTTGACGTCGTCCCCACCTTCCTCCCCGTTATCCGAGGCGGTCTCCCGTGAATATTTAACACGGAATGGGGGTTGCGCTCGTTACCCGACTTAACGGTACATCTCACGACACGAGCTGACGGCAACCATGCAGCACCTGTGTAGCACCTTCGAAAGCGGCCACTGTTTCCAGCGGCTTGCAGCTACATGTCAAACCCAGGTAAGGTTCCTCGCTTACCATCGAATTAAACCACATGCTCCTCCGCTTGTGCGGGTCCCCGTCTATTCCTTTGAGTTTTAGTCTTGCGACCGTACTCCCCAGGCGGGATGCTTAATGTGTTAACTATTTTAACCGACACCGGGAGGGTCGATACTCCCGATACCTAGCATCCATCGTTTAGGGCGTGGACTACAGGGGTATCTAATCCCTTTCGCTCCCCACGCTTTCGTCCCTGAGTGTCAGAAGTGTTCCAGTGAGCTGCCTTCGCTTTTGGTGTTCTTGCCGATATTAACGCATTTTACTACTACACCGGCAATTCCGCTCACCTCTCCCACCCTCTAGCTTTGCCGTATCACTGGCAGTTCCCGGGTTGAGCCCGAAGATTTAACCAATGACGCGCAATGCCACCTACGGACCCTTTACGCCCAATAAATCCGGATAATGCTTGAGGTCTCTGTATTACCGCTGCTGCTGGCACAGAGTTAGCAACCTCTTATTCTCCGAGTACCGTCATGATTTCGTCCTCGGCAAAAGCGGTTTACGACCCGAAGGCCTTCATCCCGCACGCGGCGTCGCTCCTTCAGCCTTTCGGCCATTGAGGAATATTCTCGACTGCAGCCACCCGTAGGTGTCTGGGCAGTGTCTCAGTCCCAGTGAGGGGGGTCATGCTCTCACACCCCCTACCCGTCATAGCCTTGGTGAGCCATTACCTCACCAACTAGCTGATAGGCCATAGGCCCCTCTTCCAGCGCGTTTTGCGCTTTAAATGAGAATGACTTGCGTCCCCTCATCTCCATCGTGGTATTAGCTACGCTTTCGCGAAGTTGTGCCCGACTGGAAGGCAGGTTACCAATGTGTTACGCACCCGTTTGCCGCTGACTCGTCTCGGTATTGCTACCAAAACGAATCCGCTCGACTTGCATGCCTTAGACACGCCGCCAGCATTCATCCTGAGCCAGGATCAAACTCTCAATTATACCTGCTCGTTCCCTGGTTGAAACGAGAGGTCAAGAAATAGACAAGTTCTTATAGACTTGCGGTCACTCTTCTGTTGTCAATCTACGTTCTCGGAGATGTCCTTTCTGCCGGTGCCGTCTGTGGATATCTCTCTGAAGTGTCCATACTTTATAGGAACGCGAATGGGGTGTCAAGTACCCTATCCCCACCCGTCAAGGGGTGGCTTTTCCACAAGAACAAGCCTCGTCGACCCAAGCCCCTCCGGCGCCCCTCCCTCGTCCCGAAGCCCGCCCGTCCCCCATCCCTCAAAACACAGCCGAGGGACAGGCCATAAAAAAAGCCCCAGAAAAACCGAGAATATTGAGATATTTTCTTGAGACAAGAATATTATAATTCATCTCTCTTTTCTTCTCTCCATTCTTCTCACAGGTGACATACACGGACAAGAAATATTTTATTATCTCTTTCCCACATCTCCGATTTTCTCCATTTCGATCCTCTGTAATATAAAAAAGTTATCCACTGTTTTTCATGGAGGTTGCTTGCCTCACAAAGAGAGAAATATGTGCTATACTATTTTCATGACAGATGAATGATGTTCGTTGAACATCCTTCGCGTCATCGATCCTTGCACCTTAGCGGGACGTAACGCACATTTCTATGGCCGCCAAGAAGAAAGTCGCCAAGAAGAAGCCAGTCAAGAAGGTGAAGAAGGCAAAGAAGCGATTGTAGATCGCTTCTCGACTCGCTCTTTCTCGGAAGAAAATTCCCCGAACCCACGTGGTCGGGGAATTTTCATTTCCTCCAATTGTTATAGTAGTGCGGTCTGCACATTCTTCACGCCATCTTTCACATGGATTTTCCCAAACTCTCCATCATAGCCAGGGCGAATCTCCACATCGCCTGCGCGCATGCGCATGATGACGCGCGCGAGCTCTTCACCTGCGACGAGACGCAGTTCTGATTCTGGGAGATCCAAGAGGATACCGAATTCTGTGCGGCCGTTTTTCAATAACTCCCCAAGTTTTGCTTGTACCTTTTTCGATGCGGAACCTACGCTCAACGCATCTGCAACCAATTCATCCAATGGGATAATCGAACGGAATGGAACAGCGGATGGAGGACGGCCTCCGCGCGGACGATCCGCCAGATCTGCCACACGATGAAGCACACCGACGGTCATGGGCTTCCCACATTTCGGACACATGCCCTTCATCCGTTTCGTTTCCTCTGGCTCGCACCAAAATCCACAATCGCGATGGCCGTCTGTATGATACTTTCCTTCCTCCGGAAAAAACTCAATAGTCTCAAGAAACTTCGATACATCGTGTTCAACGAGAATTCGACGCAGTTCGTCGTATGTTGGCGTTTCCATGTCAAAAACGTTCGCTTCGCGTCCAAGCTTGTCCAATGAATGCGCATCGCTGTTCGATACAAGAAAATATCGATCGAGCGCGCTCCAGCGCCAATTCATAGCAGGATCAGACGACAGCCCTGTTTCAAGTGCGTGGATGTAGCGCGACGAATCGCCAAAACATTCCTCCATCGAATCAAACCCCGACTGAGATCCAAAGATCGCAAACCACGGCGTCCAAATATGCGCGGGGATAAAAATGGCCCGTTCATCGCTTTCAAAAAGCATTTTGAGCAAGTCCTCAGAATCCAAACCCAAGATAGGACGGCCGTCGCTTTTCACATTGAAGCCGCGGTCCGTAAGCATGGAGGTAAACCGATCAACCGCCGCAAAGGTCGGCAGAAACAATAGATTATGCACGCGACGCGTCTTGCCGCCACGTTTGTAGATGCAGGAGACTTCTGTCCCCAGGATAAATCGCGTAGGCGAAGAACCATCGCGCAGTGCAAACGCCCCGCCCTCCGCTTCTTCGAGACTCTCCCCCATCTCCTTACGCCAGGCCGGATGCGTAAAATCACCGGTCGTCACCAGCTGAATCCCCTTTTGCTCGCACCGCTTGGCAAGGTTTGGAATGGTCAACGCTTTGGAGCAGGCACGCGAAAAACGCGAATGGATATGAAGATCCGTAATGACACGCATAGCTTATGGGAGGATATTCTGCTTCACGAACAAAATCAAAAACGCAACAACCACGCATCCAAGCATCACCATCATCACCACGCTCATCTGCGGTTTAGACGGCGGTACTTTTGGAGGCACAGAAGGAGCAAGAGCAGACATACGTTATTTTGCGATCAATGCATATCCACCTTCTGATTCATCCAGGACTTCCCATCCTCGTGCTTCGATCTGCGCGCGTAACTCGTCCGAACGCTTCCAATTTTTTGTGGCGCGAGCCTCACGACGCTCTTCCGCAAGAACGCGAACCTCTTCAGGCGCAACCGGTTCTACCAGTGGGACACCAAGCACATCCACTAAACCAAGGCCGAGCACCTCATCCATGGCGACGATCGCTTGCGTTTTCTCCTCATCTGACGCAGTGCCCTTCAACACCTCCCACACGACCGCAAGAGCTTGCGGCGTATTCAGATCAGCTTCCAAAGCTAACACAAATTCTTGGACGACCTCCCCCGTCTTCGCAGCCGGAAGCAATCGACACGCATTTCGCAATTTCTTCAACGCATTCTGCGCGCCTTCGAGCGCTTCCCAGGTAAAGTTCAACTTTGATCGATAGTGCGCCGTGAGATAAAAATAGCGAAGAGCGAGCGGATCAAACCCCTTTGCAACCACCTCATCCAGCGTAAACGCATTGCCCTCGCTCTTCCCCATGCGACGACCGTCGACCGTGAGGAATTCGTTGTGCAACCAATAGTTCGCGAGCGGCCGATCATACGCGGCCTCGCTTTGGGCGATTTCGTTTTCATGATGAACCGCAATGTGATCAATGCCGCCGCAGTGAATATCAAACGGCTGACCAAGATATTTCACGGACATGGCTGAGCACTCTATGTGCCAGCCCGGAAAACCCATGCCCCAGGGGCTTTCCCATTCCATCTGACGTTGTACGTCCGTTGGGGAAAACTTCCACAAGGCAAAATCCGTTGCATTCTTTTTCTCTTCATTCACCTCTATGCGCGTTCCCGCTTCCTTTTCCTCAAGCTTCTGACCAGACAGCTTTCCATAGGGAGCGAATTTCGCTGTATCAAAATAGATGCCATCGCTTGTACGGTAGGTAAATCCTTTTTTCTCAAGGTCGTGAATAAGCGCGATCTGCTCTGGGATATTCTCCGTGGCGCGAGGCGTGTTGGTTGGACGAAGGATATTCAACCGCTCCTCATCCGCAAAGAATCGCGATTCCATTTCTCGTGCGATTTCGTAGGCAGCACGCTTTTGACGTACAGCTTCACGCTCGACCTTGTCTTCGCCTGCATCACCGTCACCCACAAGATGACCAACATCCGTGATGTTCATCACATGCGTGACGCTGTAGCCTGACGATTCAAGCATGCGTCTCAACACATCCTCAAACACATACGACCGCAGATTGCCGATGGTCGCGGGATTGTAGACAGTAGGGCCACAGCAATACATGCCTACGTTGCCAGAAACAATAGGTTCAAATGGCTCCAGCTTTTTGTGGAGCGAATTCCAGAGGTTTAGCATGACGCCAGCATAGCCGAAATGCACAAAAGACAAAAGAACGGGAGGCTATCTGCCCTCCCGTTGCTCTCGGACCCGTTCCAAACGCTCTTTTTTCGCCCGTTCTAATTGCTCTCGCGACTCTTCCGCGCGCCGTTCTGCACGTGCTTGGGCTTCTTCACGCGTCTTGCGCCGCTCATCTTCTGATGGCTCTTTCCAGTGCGCTACTTCTTCGTCCACTTCCTTGAGAAGAGGCGCGTATTTCATACGCGTATCCGTCGTGTGTTCCAACGTAGGCACGTTTTCATCGTGCGCCTTTTGCACAAACGCCTGCATACGCTCTTTTTTCATCAACCGCTCCTTAGCACGCATCAAACGCAATTCTTTGATGCGACGCTGTAAAATCTTTGCACGCACTTCGTCTGGTGCTTGACGAAGCATTGTAGGAGCAATCCGTGCCTCTGCTTGCTCAATCGTAGTACGCAATCCATAGAGAGGATGATCTGGCAGTACATCATCCGACGCATACGCATAGCCCGAAGTACCAACACCTATCACAAGCGCGAGCACGCCCATCACGGTCGCAAACTTCATGACAAACGTAAAAGGCCGACGCACCGTAGTCGGCGCTGTTTGGAAACGCTGTTCTAATGTGGACGCAAAAAGCGCAGACGGTTTTGCACGTTGCCGTAGGCGATAGAGCCGCCACTTGAGATGCCACAATGTCATAGGATATGTTTGCGTTCAATCAACCCACGTAACTTTTGCAACAGACGTATGGCCTGCACCCGCAGGGCCCCGGAAGTCTTCCCCGTGATCTGCGCAAGCTCATCAAACGACCAACCTTCCAGATACTTCATACGTATCAACCGTACCTCCTCTGGAGGAAGAGTCTGCATAACCTCGAGAATCCGCCGTTCACTATCGTTCTGCGCTTGCACTTCAGAGCCGTTGTACGAGAGGGCCAATGTCCACTCCACTTCTTCCAAAGGCGTTCCTGGATGTGTTTTCGCGTAGGTATTGATGATGTGATTACGGGCGATCGTATAGATCCAAGATGCCTGACTAATAGAGGGGTCATACCGCTCAAATGCTTCGTAGGCCTTGAGGAAAATATCCTGGGTCAGGTCCTCGGCTAAGCGTCTATCCCCTCCTACGCGAAAATACACGAATGCATAGACCCGCTTCATGTACGTTCTATAAAATCCGGTAAATTGGTTCTGCTCCATGCCTTTCCTACGTAACAGAATACACAGTTTGCGTCAATTTGTTACAGATCACTTTTCTTACTCCTCATCTAAATCCATAGTCCTCCCCTCATAGCCGTCTGTCGCAAAATAGAGAAAGACGATCGGAGCGATAAACCAAACAGCGCGAGGGATAAGACCTTGAAAAAGCAACAGGAATGTCGCTGGCGCAGAGCGTGTGAGCTCGCTGGGCAATAAAAGAAATGCCATACACACAAAGAGGCCTACATGCAGGATCCCTGTGATGGTCGCCTCCCACCATGACCCCCTATCTGCCGGCAGACAACGAAAAAGATGGCTGTTCCATAGTAAAAGATACACTATGGCAAACATTCCCAAAAAACAGGCGAGCACTGCACTTCCCCCTCGCAACAGAGGCACCCATCGCTGAAGCGTGGTCGTGATAGGCACATACGTCATGATCGCCAAAGACGCATACAGCGACATGAGGATTGTCACCGCACGATCGCGTCCTGCAAACCATCCATACACAAGCGCACCCACCACAAGACCCACGAGCCATCCCGTATCTGTCCGAGCGGCTATTTTTACGGCAGACAAAAAGACGAGTACGGAATCCATACTCGTCTAGTATACACTATTTATAATCCCATTTGTTTTAGCTTCTCTATGTGCTCGCGCTGTTCTCGTGAGGGATGTTTTGGGGTCTCCACGGTTACAAGCGCCACATGATCACCACGTCTGCCAGATCGAAGATGCGGTACGCCTTTGCCGCGTAACGTAAATGCCGTGCCAGGATTGGTCCCCGCGGGAATCTGCAATGTCACAACCCCGTCGATCGTCTCTAAATCAACATTGCCCCCAAGGACAAGCGTTGAGTACGGAACATGCGCTGTTGCGTGGATATCTTGATCATGTCGCTCAAATCGCGGATCTTTTTTTACCCGAATCCGCACATATAAATCACCAGATCTTCCCCCATGCATTGCCGCTTCCCCTGCGCCCTGCATTTTGATGCCCTCGCCGTCATTGATACCCGCGGGAATATCCACGCGCAGTCGATCTTCGCGGCGCTCCACCCCCGTGCCTTTGCAGGTCGTGCATTCCTTTTCTGGTTTTTGCCCGCGCCCATGACACGCCTCGCAGACTGTTGCTGTTTGGATTGTACCAAAAATGGTCCGCTGTACAGACTTCACCTGCCCACTGCCGCCACATGTCACGCAAGGAATGGTCTTAGACCCCACATCCGCACCAACTCCCTGGCAACGACTGCAGGTTGCGTGTTTATAAAGAGTTATTTCCCGTGCCACACCAAACACCGCCTCTTTGAAGGCGAGCTCTACATCGACCTCAATATCTTTGCCACGAGATGCCGTCTTTCCTCCACGGTGCGTTCCGCCAAAGCCAAACATTTCACCCAGCACATCCCCAAGATCGCCAAGGTCTTGCGCTTGAAAACCCCCAAATCCCCCAAAGCCTCCAAAGCCGCCGAATGGATCTCCTGCGCCAGGCTGACCAGCGCCAGGCTCAAATGCCGCAGAACCAAACTGGTCGTATGTCTGACGCTTTTTCGCGTCGGACAAGACTTGATACGCTTCGTTGATATCCTTAAACTTGGCCGGGTCACCGCCTTTATCAGGATGATGTTCATGCGCCAATCGGCGAAACGCTTTTTTGATATCCTCCTCAGACGCGCCCTTTGCCACGCCCAGAATGGAATAATATTCTTTTGACATAGAGACCTCTACATCCGAGAGGCAACAACGGATGCAACTTCCTGCCACGTTTTCACCACCGCATCTGCTCCTGGCAAGGCTGATACATATCGCTCATCGAGCAAACCAATGACAAACATCCCTGCGGACTTTGCGCTAGCAACACCCGCTGGAGCATCTTCAATCGCGATACAGTCCTGTGGCGCACAGCCAACAGCTTCCGCGGCCTTGAGATACATGTCAGGCGCTGGTTTTCCCTGTTCGACATCTTCTGGACCAATCACAGCACGCACGAGTTCAGACCATCCTAATCGCTTGAGCATGTGCTGGACATGCATACGACTTGAGCTCGATGCAACCGCGATCGGGATCTGGCGCTCATGCCACGCACGTAAGCATGCGTCTGCTCCTAGTTTTGGAAGCACACCTCTCTCATCTTGCAAACGAAAATAGATGGCGAGTCGCTCCTCTATCACCTCCGCAAGAGGACCCGGAATATCACACACCTCTCTGATTCCCTGCGTATACTCTGGATCTGGACGCGCCATCACCCGCGCACGCACAAGCTTGGAATCATACGGCTTGCCATGCATGGCACAAAGATCATGATTCGCGAGTTCCAATAATGTCTCTGTATCTACGAGCGTCCCATCATAATCACAGATGATCGCACAAGGCATATTAGGTTTTTTCCGGTGGCACATTGGGAATCTCGTACCGAATTTTTTCCCATTGCCGTATGGCCTGCAGAAGCACTTCAGACAACTCCTGTGCGGTAAAACGATTCAATACCACCCGCGATACAAGCTGTCCCTCTGGCCCCACGCGATTCACAAAATCCACAATCACCTCACGCTCCTGCGATGTGACGGACACGATATTCGCGTATCTCCCCTGCAATTCTTCCGGCTTCGCATTCACGCGCAACTCTTGTTTCGGTTGTTCGGGCATACGGACAATGTTCGAGAATAAAATGCACCTTACTGCTTCACCTGCGTGCGCACCTCCTGATTCTGACGAACCGCCTCTTCGTGCATACGCTCTCCTACACGTTGTGCGCCAAGGATCCATGCAATAACAAGGACAATTGCAAGAAGCAGCACGAGTCCTATCTGAAGTCCTGAGACAGGTAACTTCATATTAGGATTGTCCGGCTCCTGGTTGTCCGCCCTCTGGCTTCTTTTCTTCGGTTTGGCCTTCTGCCTGACCCTCAGGTGCTTTGACCTCTGCCTCTGGACGATCCTGATACAACGCGGCGCCGACTTTCTGGGCCGCAGTCGCGAGTTCATCTGCGGTCTTCTTGATGAGTTCGAGATCGCCACCGTCTTTCACGGCTTTGAGTGCCGCAAGTTTTTCTTCGACCGCTTTCTTGTCTTCCTCTTTTACCTTCTCCGCATTTTCTTTCATCATTTTTTCCGTGGTATAGATCATGGTTTCTGCCATGTTCTTGATTTCGATGGCCTCACGCTTCTTCTTATCATCTGCCGCGTTTGCTTCTGCCTCTTTACGCATGCGCTCGATCTCGTCCTTGGAAAGATTCGTGGAAGCCGTAATGGTAATGCGCTGTTCCTTGTTCGTGGCACGATCCTTTGCCTTTACGCTCAAGATACCATTTGCATCAATGTCGAACGTGACCTCAATTTGCGGAACACCACGCGGGGCTGGCGGAATACCATCCAAATGGAACTTGCCAAGAGAGCGGTTATCGCCTGCCATGTCACGCTCGCCCTGCAAGACATGCACCTCCACTGACGGCTGGCTGTCTGCGGCGGTCGAGAAAATCTGTGACTTCGATGTAGGGATAGTCGTATTACGATCAATGACCTTTGTCATCACGCCGCCGAGCGTTTCAATACCGAATGACAACGGCGTCACGTCGAGCAACAGGAGCTCACCCTTGATATCACCCTGCAGATTGCCCGCCTGAATAGATGCGCCGATCGCGACAACCTCATCCGGATTGACCGAAGCGTTTGCTTTTTTACCAAAATATTTCTCGACGGTCTGTATGACCAACGGCATGCGTGTCATACCGCCTACGAGAATGACCTCCTGGATATCGCCAGTAGACAGCTTTGCGTCCGCAAGTGCTTTTTTGCACGGCTCAAGCGTCTTGTCGACCAAATCGCCAACAATCTGCTCAAACTTCGCGCGAGACAATTTCAACAGCAAATGTTTTGGACCTGTAGCGTCACTCGTGATAAACGGCTGGTTCACTTCCGTTTCCATGGCACTCGAAAGCTCAATCTTTGCCTTTTCCGCGGCGTCCTTGATGCGCTGAAGTGCGAGATTATCTTTCGACAAATCGATGCCTTCGGCTTTCTTAAATTCCTCGACAATCCATTGAATCAAGCGTTGATCAAAATCATCGCCGCCCAAATGCGTGTCGCCGTTCGTGGCGCGGACTTCAATCGTGTTCTGCTGTGTCGTGGCATCATAAGCAACCTCAAGCACAGACACATCAAACGTGCCGCCACCCAAATCGTACACCACAATCTTCTCATCCTTTTTCCGATCAAATCCATAGGCAAGAGCCGCGGCGGTTGGCTCATTGATAATACGACGAACATTGAGGCCCGCGATTTCGCCCGCTTCTTTTGTGGCCTGACGTTGCGCATCATCAAAATACGCCGGGACCGTGATGACGGCTTCCGTAATCTTTTCGCCGGTACGCGCTTCTGCGTCTGCTTTCAGCTTTTGTAAAACCATGGCAGAGACCTCTTGTGGCGTGTGGCCTTTCCCGCCCATCAAAACACGGACCCCCTCGCCATGCTGTTCCATTTTATACGGGAGCCACTTCAAATCACGCTGTACCTCCGCATCATCCCAACGACGCCCAATCAACCGCTTCACAGAAAACACCGTGTTCTCTGGGTTCACCACGCCCTGGCGCTTGGCGATCTGTCCCACAAGGCGTTCTCCTGTTTTCGAAATCGCGACGATCGACGGGGTCGTGCGAGCGCCTTCGCTGTTATCCAATACTTTTGGCTGACCGCCTTCCACGATCGCCATGCAGGAATTGGTGGTTCCGAGATCAATACCGAGAATCTTTGACATAGTATTTTTTATAATATTATTTTTGTTTGACGGTGACTTTGACTGCTTGGCCGCCCTCTGCCTGCTTCGGCAGAGTCACGCGCAGGATGCCATTATCGAAGGTGGCTTCAATGTCCGTTTCTTTGACACGCTTTGGAATCTGGATCTGGCGAAACACGGAGCCGCTTCGCATTTCACGGCGATAGTAATCTTTTTCGTCGACCTCTGTTTTTCGTTCGCTCGATCCCTTGATCGTGAGGATATTGTCCGCCAAGGACACTTCTACTTTGTTCGGGTCTACGCCAGCCAGAGGCATTTCGACCACCACCGCATCCTTTGTTTCGTACATGTCTACCGGAGGGATAATGGAGGTGCCGCCACGCGATGGCATCCCGATACCTTCAAAGGCCTTGTCAAAATCCTCAAACGGCTCAAAGAAAAATGGGGACCATTTGATGAGTGCCATAGATAAACGCGTCAACAATGAATAAAGCAATACACTACGTTGCGATCACCACCTTGGCAGGACGCAAAACCTTGTCATGGAGCTTCCACCCGTCCTCAAGAACACGGAGGATCGTATCGGTTTCTTTTCCTTCCACAGATTCCTGCCCTGCCGCTTCATGCAGAGACGGATCAAAGGACCCTTCCGCAGGAATACGCGTGAGCCCAAACGTCTGGACGTTCTGCTCCCATAATTGCTGTACTGCCCGCACGCCCATCAACCAATTTTCCCAGATCTTTCTCTGTTCCTCCGGTAACGTGGAGGTGTCAGGGACAAATGCCATGGCGCGCGCAAGCTGATCAATCATGGGCAAAATGCCGTGGAGCAAGCGCTCATTGGCGTACTTTGTCCGTTCTTTGCGATCGTACTCTGCTTCACGTTGGCTATTCTGATAGTCTGCTTGTGAGCGCTTCCATCCTGCAAGGTATTCCTCACATTTCGTGCGCATTGCTTCGAGAGACATCTCTTCAGACACCTCTTGAGGCTGTACATCGTTTCGTGGTTGTTCTTCCATAGCGTATTTTAGAGAGTTGTGTTTTCAGAAAGGAGTTGCCGAGCCTGAGTCATGAGAGAGAGCGCCTGCTGGTAATCCATACGCATGGGACCAAACAGGCCAATCAGCGTAGATCCAACGCTCACGATCACAACACTACACGCCGGACCAAAGGGACATTCGCGGCCCAAAATGATGAGCGGCTCATGATAGGAAGTGCGACGGAGTACGGTCAGCGCTTCATCCAGATGATCAAGCACCTCACTCAAGCCAATCACGCGTTGCCAGTCTTTGAATTCGGGCTGAGCAAAGAGCTGTGCAAGCCCTGTGTAATACGTATCTGCTCTGCGCCAACCCATGAATGCGGCCAGTCCGGAAAGCTCGGCAAGAGCTTTGGCCGTATTTTTGAGACGCCGCTCCTCCTCTTCCACCTGGACGGCTTGCGCGAGAGAGGCACGTTCCCGTTTTGTGGGTGGCCGCGGGCGCACAAAGGACTCCACATAGGCACGAAACCCATGTTCCGTGGGAATGCGTCCACCGGATGTGTGTGGTTGGGTGATCAGACCCGCTTCTTCCAGCTCAGCAAACCAATTACGAATGGTCGCGGAGCTCACATCCAACTGACGCCGGTCCACTAAAACCTGCGATCCCACAGGCTGGGCCGTTTTGACATATTCTTCCACGACGGCGCGCAGAAGATCAGCAAGGCGAGATTCCACAAAATATAGCACTCTCAAATGAAGAGTGCTAACACTATAGAAAATGGAAGAACAGGCGTCAAGCAGGACTACACTCGATAGAATTTTGCAATCCCACGCTGTTCGATAAGCTCAAATCCTGGGAGAGCAAACGCAAAAGAGACAATGCGCGTCCCGGGTCTGGCCTGCGTACGGATGAGTGTCGCTACCTGCGGCATAAACTTAGGCATTTGAAACACGAAGAGGACCGTGGCACGCGAAAGATCTGCTCGAAGCAAGTTTCCACGATAAAATGCCGCGCGTTTTCCCCACCGTCTAAATCTGAACCTCGTATACCACACGAGGAGCGGATTCAGCTCCCACCCAATAACCTCGGCTCCGGCTTCTGCGGCAGGACGCAATAAACGGCCATCCCCGCTTCCTAAATCCATAACAACATCCTCTGCACACACATCCGCAAGAGCATACCCGTCTGCGCGATAGCGACGCTTGAGCGGTACAAACGGCGCACCCGTAGTAAATCCCCCGAACCAACGCGCAAGCAAAAAAGCTCCTACAAGACAGAGGACCAAAAGCCAAACAGGAAAGAGCGCCCCCTCATTCATAACGTAGTGCCTCTATTGGATGTAACTGGGCCGCGCGTCGTGCAGGAAAATAACCAAATACAATGCCAATCAAAACAGACACGCCAAACCCCAGCCCAATCCCATTCCATGGCATGGCAAAACTCCATCCATCCTGATAGACGGCCAGCACCTGTAACCCCACGAAGGAGAGCGTCACGCCCGAGAGAATACCAATGACCCCTGCCACGACCGTCAAGAATATCGCCTCTGCCAAAAACTGGCGGAGAACATCTTGCGACTGAGCGCCAATCGCTTTTCGTAGTCCAATCTCTCGCGTACGTTCCGTGACGGTCACGTACATGATATTCATGATGCCCACCCCTCCAACCAATAATGAAATAGCCGCCACAGAACTCAACAGCACCTGCAAAATCGTACCGATGGTGCCCGCACGACGTGCGGTGTCCTCTTGTGTAGCGACGAAAAAATCATCCTTTGCTAGGTCTGCTTCTGGATTGTCGAGTCTGTGTTTATCTCGCAGTATCCCTCGAATACGCTCCTGCGCTTCTGATGCCGAAACATCTCCGATCTTCACGCTGATAAACTGGAGACGCTCTATGTTCAGTTGCTCCATCAGGGAAGAGAACGGCACATAGATCTGTCGATCAAGATTGGTAAAAAAGCGCGTGCCTGCAGGCTTTAATACACCAATCACTCGATAGCTTTTTTTCCCAATTTTGACCGTCTTACCCAATGGGTCTTCTTCTCCAAAAAAATCATGTGCCAAATCATGCCCAAGCACAGCGATACGCGCTTTGCCTGTCACGTCCTCCGCTCCAATGAATTCACCAGATTCAATTTCCACATTATAGATGACCACCTCTGACTCTGCGGAACCGGCAATCTGCACACGCAAACTCTTTGTCGGTGACTCTACTAATAACTGCGAATACACATTCGCTCCCACGGCACGAATCCACGATTGACGCTGAAGCGCTTCATAGTCGTGCTCCGTGAGCGTTTGTTTCACTGCCGTGGTTGGAGGGCCGGATGCCTGTTTCCCATCTCCGGGACCATTGCGAATAAATAAGAGATCCGATCCAAAAGAGGCAACCTGCGATAAAATAAATCGTTCAGCCGCCTGACCAATTGCCAGCATCACAATCACAGACCCCACGCCAATCACAATGCCAAGCATGGTCAACAAGGCACGACGCTTATTGCGCCAAAGGCTGTCCACGCTCATGCGGGCAATATCTCGTAGACGCATATCATTCGGTACGCATAGCCTCCATGGGATGCAGGGCCGCGGCTTTGCGCGCAGGGAAATACCCAAACACAAGCCCAATCACGGTTGAGACAACCAATCCAGAAACAATCCCGTTCACAGAAATCATAAAGACCCATCCCGGCTGATAGGCATTAATCACTTGAATGCCAATCCAAGAAAACAGCATTCCCAAAATAACACCTCCAAAACCTCCTGCGAGCGTGAGCAGAACTGCTTCTGCTAAAAACTGACGCAACACATCACGTGCCCGAGCGCCTATTGCTTTGCGTAATCCAATCTCCGTAATACGCTCCGTGACACTCACATACATGATATTCATGATGCCAATCCCTCCCACGAGGAGAGAGATCGCAGCAATTGAGCTCAACAAGATTTGAAGAACACCGGTCACCTGACTCACAGTTTTAATAGCATCCGCTTGAGACATAATAAAGAAATCATCCTTCTCCGGATCTCCTTCTGGATTATCCAAGTTATGCGCCTCACGCATAATCACTTCAATCCGTGGCGTGGCTTCTTCCAGCGGCGTATCAGTTTTCACAATAATATATTCAAATTGTTTCCGCTGATAGACATCATCCATGGCCGTGACCGAAATATACGCAAGTTCATCAAGATTTTGAAAAAACTGCGTACCCATCTCCTCCATGACCCCAATAACTCGGAAACTATTTTTTCCAAACTTCACGCTCTTGCCCACGGCACGCTCTTGCCCAAACAGCTCCTCTGCAAGCGACTTACCTAATACCGTTACGCGCGCGCGCCCATCCACATCCGCATCCGTCAAAAAAGCCCCGTCAGCAACACGATATCCTCCAATCACCATCTCATCAGGGAGCGTACCGATCAACGAAATATTCTTACTTACTCCGCCGGCCTGCGCTAAATCCGTTTGCATGATCTCTGCGGAAATCGCAGAAAGCCAAGGTTCGCGACGCAAACGTTTCACATCCTTGTATTCTAATGTCATCTCGACAAACGGCGATGGATTATCCGTTTGACTACGCGGACCCGGGTGAACAATCAACTTGTCCGATCCAAAGGAAGAGATCTGCCCTAAAATAAAGCTCTGTGCAGATTCTCCAATCGATAACGCAAGAATCACTGCCGCGATCCCAATCACAATCCCCAGCATCGTCAATAACGAGCGGTTGCGCGTGCGCACCAAACTGCTCCAAGCACTTTGTACCAAGTCATGCGCATGCATACCTTTATTTCACCAAATCTCCACTCGAAAGACACCGATGGAGCACAGGCTTATCACTTTCAAGAAGGCCATCTTTCAACCGTAGAATGCGCTCTGCATGTTCAGCTGTATATGTTTCATGCGTGACCAACACAATCGTATGGCCATGATCTATATTCAAATGTTGCAAAATTTGCATGACCGCGGCACCGGATTTGGAATCCAAATTTCCCGTAGGTTCATCTGCAAAGATCACGGGTGGCTTCCGAATCAAAGCACGCGCAATCGCCACACGTTGACGCTCGCCACCAGAAAGTTGGTTGGAAAGATTTTGCGCACGATGAGACAACCCAACAGACGTAATTGCCTCCATGGCCATGGCATCCCACTTTGTGGCAGGCACATCCGAATACAGAAGCGGCAACTTGACGTTGTCTAATACGGACGTTTTTGGAAGAAGGTTGAATGTTTGGAAAATAAACCCCACTTTTTCTCCGCGCGTTCTTGCCAGCTCATCCTCATTCAGCGTCGAAACATCACGACCATCAAAAATATATTTACCGCCAGAAAGCGAATCCAAAAAACCTAGAATATGCATGAGTGTGGACTTGCCTGAACCAGACGGTCCCATAATCGCGACAAACTGTCCTTTGGGAATACCGAACGTTAACCCATGCAACACCGAGGTCACGATGTCGTCATTGATATAATCCTTTTTCAGCCCTTCCACCCGGATAATGTCTTTTGCATCTGCCATGGAAAACTTCAATTATTTTTTGGTGGTCTCTGCAACAATGACCTTTTCCCCTTCCTTGACTCCAGATAGCACCTCTACACGACCCTCATCGCCCTTGAGACCAATCACCACGAGACGTTCGGAAGGCTTCTCATTCACCAAAACTCGAACGAATTTATCCCCATTTTTCGTGCGAATCGCGCGTAATGGCATAGAGAGCGTCTGTTTCTTTTCTCCGGTCGTCACCGTGACATTCGCAGTCATCCCAGGCTTTACCTCGCGCTCACCAGGCTCAATCTGCACGTATGTTTTATAATAGACCGCATCCTGCACCTTTGTTTGATCTGGATCTTTGGCGGTCACTGTTCCCTGAAATTTCACATCATCGCCATACGCATCCAAGGTAATAGACGCGGATTGTCCCACGAGCATCTTTGCAACATCCACCTCCGGAGTAAGGGCTTCGATACTATAGGTTTCTGCGCCAACCATTTTCACGACCGCAACATTTGCCGTCACCTGTTCACCCGCAGAAGGAATAATATCTGCAATCGTTCCATTCACTGGAGCAACAATCCATGCATTTTGCATATCATGCTCAGCTTTTTCATACGCCACTTGCGCCTGCTCAACCGCGGCACGCAACGGAGCAAGATCCACGCCGCGCGGCCCAGCTTTTTTCAGATCCAATGTCGCTTCAGCCGCAGAAAGCGACGCTTTTGTGGTGGCAACAGCGGCTTCTGCGGTTTTGATGGAAACGCTTGCATTCGTTTCTGCGGTTCCCAAGGCAATCTTCGCTGTTGTATACGCATCCTCTAATGACTGCACGGTCTGGGTACGCGTGAGCTCTGTGCCCTTGATCGTCTGAATCGCCGCAAGAACCGTTGAATTCTGCGTGGAAATGCTCGTACGATCCGTGGCAATGGAAGCCTGATACGTGGAAAGTTGTGTCGAGGTAAATGTCGCTGTCACCAAACTCGCAGACAACACTGTCTGCACATCCGTGAGATATGTTTGCATGACCACAATCGCAGAACGCAATTTTTCTGCGGCTGACAAAATATCCTGTGATGTTGATTGTGCCGTCAATGCGCGTACAGCGGTTTCTGCCTCCTGCTTCGCAAGTTTTGCTGGTCGATAGGAGTTTTGCGCACGCTCCATGGAGCCATACGCAAGCACGCCAAATGCATTTGCATAAATGCCAGAGTTTCCAGAATTATCCACGCCCGTCACCGCATCTCCATCCGTCAGAGCCGTTGTCATGGGGCCCAGAGCGGCGTTCAACGACGCGCGGACAGAATCATAGGAGTTCTGCACGTTCTGATTTGCAATTGCATCAGCATTCGCAAGACTATTCTTCGCCGTTTCCACAGCGACTTGCGCAGTACGAACCGTGTTTGCTGTTGTGAGTTTTGCACTCTCCAAATCAGATACCGCCTTATCATACGCAACCCGTGCCTGCTCAACACTCGTTTCAGCCACACGAATCGCCTGTGCTGTTTCTCCGGCAACACGCGAAGCAAGATTTGCCTGAGCAATCGCAAGAGCCGCGCGCGCTGAACGCATGGCAAACGTCACATCTTCGTTCTTGAGTTCTGCGAGCACATCCCCGCGCTCAACCACATCCCCTTTTTTCGCATAAATCTCCCCAATGGTGCCGCTCATTTTAAAAGCCAAATCAATACGCGATGCTGGCTTGATAGATCCCGTAATCTCCACGGTTTGCACAACATCCCGCCTCTCAATGATCGCGGTTTCATACACCGACGCGTTACTTGCGGCGCTTGATCGCCAATACCAAATACCACCACCAACCACAAGCCCTAACACAATCCAGGTGGACGCACGCTTCAAAATCACAGGCAATGCCATAAGTAGATGTATTTTCTCGTAAAAACACGGAGACGTCAATCAACGAAATGCCACCATAGACGTTCTGCGCGATCTCGTCTACCCTACGGCCATGAACGTCAGCGACTTTGACTACCACCTTCCAGAAGAACGCATTGCTCAAGTGCCCATGGAGCCGCGCGAGCAAGCGAAATTGCTGGTGTTAGACCGAAAAAATGAAACGATCGAGGACCGGTATGTTTTTGATATTCCCTCGTTTCTCACGCCAGGTGACTTGCTCGTCTTCAACGATAGCAAAGTATTCAAAGCCCGATTGCACGCGAAAACGCAAAGCGGAGCAATCATCGAAATCTTTCTCTTACGACCCCAAGACCGCGCCGAAGCTTGGCTCGCGCTCATCAAGCCTGGGCGTAAGGTTCAGCAAGGCGATGGTCTTTTGCTGGAAGACGACACAGAGGCAACTGTCGTCGAAAAACACGCGGACGGGACTATCACACTTGATTTTCATCGCTCTCCAGACGAGGTCTTTGCGCTTGCTGACCGTTTTGGCGAAGTGCCGACGCCGCCGTATGTCAAAGCTTCACAAGAAAATGATCGCGCCTATCAAACCGTGTACGCAAAACACACAGGATCCGTTGCCGCGCCAACCGCAGGCTTTCACTTCACCGAACATTTACTCGACGAGTTGCGCGCAAAAGGCGTTCGCATCGCATTCGTGACGCTCCACGTTGGCCTCGGCACATTTCGGCCCATGAAAACAGAGACGCTCGAAGCACACGAGATGCACGAAGAATGGACGCATGTCCCAGACGAGACCGCAGACGCCATCGCAGAAGCAAAACGCAACGGTCATCGCGTGATCGCTGTCGGCACAACGACCGTCCGCGCGCTTGAATCTGCGGCAGGCCAAACCTTTTCCGGCTTCACGCGCCTCTTCATCACCCCAGGCTATTCCTTTCGCGTGATCGACAGCCTCATCACCAACTTCCACCTCCCTAAGTCCACGCTCCTCGTACTCGTCTCCTCTTTTGCGGGTCGCGACTTCATCCTCCAAGCCTACAAACACGCGATTGAGCACGACTATCGTTTCTACTCCTTTGGCGATGCGATGCTTATAAAATAAAAAAGCTCTACCAAGTCCGACAGACGTCGAACCAAGCAGAGCCAAGACCAAGGATCCAAGGGCCAACGACAAGTGCCGAGGGTCCAAGTCCGCCAGTTGGCGGACCAGGTGCCTACAGAAGAACCTCGCGGAACCCCACGAACGAGAAGAGGACGTGCCACAGACCGCCGACCCTGCCCTGGTAGAGCCCCCGGTCCCCGCCGTCGAAGCTGGAGTACGGGGCACAGAGGTAGCCACCCGGATGACGCCAGCAACCGTTGTCGTCAGGGACACTGGCATGCCACCCATTTAGACCACACGTTAGTCGCCAGGCGGTGAAGGCTCCGGCGTCGCCGTGGAACCCCTTGTCGCGGAAGTACCCCCTGACCTCCTCGGACCCCACGGAACGACCAGGGGTCCAGATGAGCGGCTCGAACCACCTTCCGCGCCCAAGGATTTCCGTGCCATCTTGACCGCGGTAGTAGTCCCAGTCCTTGTAGCCACGATCCAGGCGCGTGAGCCGGAGCCTCTTCTCCGCGAATGCCGTGAGAGCTACAGCCGAGAGGTCCGGGACGAGGAGGATATTGCTACCGCTCTGCGGGAAAAACTCGCGGTGGAGTGCGTCGAGCGCGCGGTCCACGCCGCGCGTGGCGCGGATGGCATCGCCCAACGCCTTGGTGAACCTCCCGTGTCGCGCAAGCTGGACCAGCGTCTCCAGGCCCTCTCCCAACGAACCCTCGATGAGGCGTGCACTCATGGCGTACCTCTTTCTCTATTGCCGCCGGCGTACCACATCACGAGAGACATCTCGCGACCTGGCGTACCTCATTGAAAAGCGGCTTTTTTGCAGGATCAGGGCGATCCAACGAAAAAGCCACGCTCCAATGCCGAAACGGTAAGCTAGCCTTTTTTGAAGCGAATGTCAAGCCGGAGCCAACCCGATCGAAGATCTTTCTAGCCTCCCTCTCCTTACGAAGGAGAGGGAATGAGGGTGAGGTGGGAGCCCGTCCGATCGAAGATCCTTCGGCTTCGTTGCGTCCAACGCAACTACGCTCAGGATGACGAAACGCCCGCTTCCCTATAGCATTCCTCCACTTTCGCGAGATGGTGTTTCCAGAGATGGTTGGCTCGTACTTTTTCGCGGCCCCGCTCCCCCATCTTGGTGCGCATTTCTGGGGTGGTCGCAAGCAGGCGGCGGATGATACGCGTCCAGTCTTCCACATCGCCAGGCTGGGCGAGGAATCCGTTTGCGCCATCTTCCACGAGTTCTGGATTGCCGCCAATGCGCGTGGCAAGGCATGGGATGCCGTCACCCATGGCCTCGAGTAAAACACCTGACGCATTTTCATACATGATCGTTGGAAGCACGATCGCCTCTGCGCGACGACGGATCTTTGTGAGCTCATCCGGTACAATGAACCCGAGGAAAGAGATGTGAGTTGCGCCCGTTGATCGGACAAAGGATTTGAGCCGCTCATCGTCTGGACCTGTGCCAGCGATTTTCACGGGCAATTCTGGTATCTTAACAGCGGCCTCTAAAAAACTCATCACTCCTTTTTCTCGCGACAACCTTCCGGCGTATAGCACATATCCACCTCCACGTTCAGCGGGCGTTTCTGCGAGTACGGCTGGATTGGGCACAAAACGCATTTTATTGGGTGGCTGTCCCCAGTCTTCCATCTTTTCTTTCATGAAATGCGATGGACACAAAAAGAGACGTACGGTTTTTTCGTATTGTTGCGTGGTCTTGGTAAATCCCATTTCTACGGCGGCGAGTACATTCGGAGCAAGCTCGGGCGCAAGACAACGATGCCGCACTACATTCCAATAACGGCCTCCTTTGCATCGTTCGCACGGAGCCCCTTCTGTGAACATCTTGTAGTTCGGACAGGCGATTTTATAATCGTGTAACGTTTGCACACACGGGATGGTTCGCGCACGAATCGGCGCCAGGATCGAGGTCGAAAGGTGGTGATAGATATTATGCAGATGCACCACGTCCGGTTTCACCTGATCAAGCATACGCTCCATAGCCATGCGCGCCTCACGGTTCCAAAGAAAGGCTATGGCTTTCCGCGCATCACGCACCATGCCCTCGCGTTTGTCCATGGCAAAGCGCTCGACAAATAAGCCAGCATCTCGAGAGGGTTGATTGCGGTCACTGCGCGTAGAAAAGGCGTGTACCTCATGCCCCGCTTCCGTTTGCGCGCGTATCAATGCGTGCATATACACTTCTGCGCCGCCGTGCAAATCGAAAAATTTATTGACGTGAAGAATGCGCATAACGTTGATAAAGATCCGTATATTCCTTGATCATCCGTTCAAGAGTAAAAGTTTTTCGTGCGATCTTTTGCGCCTCTCCTGCGCGTCGTAAGGCAGAGATTGGATCTGCGAGAACCATGCGTAACTGTCGCGTCCAATCCTCCACAGAACCTGGTGCGGCAAAGGCAAGTGCGTGCTCATCAAACGTCTCGCGAAACACAGGAAGATCGCTCGCGATGATTGGCACGCCTGAGACTGCGGCTTCGACCATGGCAAGACCCTGCCCCTCCCAACGCGAGGGAAAACAAAAGATATCTGCCTTTGCGAATTGCTTGGCGACCTGCGGGACGTTCCCGTGGAATTGTACACGCGGCAATATTCCCAGCTCCTCTGCAAGCTTTTCTAGCTCATGACGCTTGTGTCCTTCTCCGTACACATCAAGCACCCATGGTCGTTTGATCTGTGCAAGCGCGCGCAAAAGCGTTTCGTGATCTTTTTGCGGGACAAGACGACCAACGGAAATAAGACGAGGCGTATCATGAAAAGATAAAGATCCGCGCAAAGGAATCAACCCAAGATCAAGGCCATTGCGAATGACAGAAAGACGGTCGTCCTTTACACGAAACTCTTTCTTGGCATAGTGCCGCACAGCTTCAGACACGCAAGCTACATGGTCTGCACGACGATAGGCCATTCCTCGCAAAGCATGCTTTGCAAAACCATCATCACGATCATCATTGTGAAGCGTGGCGATCCAAGGATGGATTCGCTCACGAAATGCCACATAGCCAGCCCAGACATCCCCTCCTAAATGCGTGTGTAATATCTGTGGACGATGCGCTTTGAGTTCTGCACGCAGGAAACGAACGGTCTGACGACGATCGCGCGTTTCTGGACCGATCGCAATCGGAATGCCGGCCGAACGAAAATCCTCTGCCATTTCCCCGCCACCGCCCGCCGCAATGACCCGCACATCAAACACCTCCTTTGGAAGATGCGTAGCAATATCAAACACAACGCGCTCTGCGCCAGCGCGACCAAGCGTCCATAACACGTGCGTGATCACTATTCGTTCCATGAGAAAAAAGAAGGGGCTCGGCTGGATCCTCGCGAGAACAGTCGCGCCGCGGCAAGGAATATGCCAACCGGAAGCCATAATTTAGGCGACCAGTATGTGGTGTTGAAAAGCTGATACGTAAACGCGCCCATGACAGAGGATGCCAGCAAAAGGAAACAGAGGCGCGTGGACAAACTCTGCTTTTTCACGGTTTTCCACGCTTGTTGTCCAAGTATCGCAATGGAGATCATCACAAAGACAAAGGCGGTCAAACCAAGGAAGCCTGTCTCTGCCGCGAGCTTCTGAAGGACACCATGCGCATCCATGGGGCCGCCAAAATCCAGATGATACGCTTGTGACAATCCCACACGATCCACAAATGTCCCTGCACCAACGCCAATCCACGGGCTTCCAAGAAACAAGCTCCACGAAATGCCCGTGAGCATGGCGCGTGCGTCTGTGGAGCTCTGGACATCTGAACGCAAAGAATACACTGCCATGCCAAGAACAAGCGGGGTCAAGGCTAATCCGACCATCAAAAAGGTTCGTGCGTATTTATGTAACAAGGGGCGCCAGAGCATAACCGCAAGAAAAGCACATTCAACAAAGAGCGTGATCCAGGCTGTGCGCGCAAAGGTGAGCAAAGCAACGAGCGTCATAAACCCTGCGGCAATCCATACAGCAAGACGGAGCCGTGTTTCACGAAGAAGCGTTGAGAGCGCGAGTGCAACAGGTGCGGTAAACAAGAGAAGTTCTGCAAGAACATTATGATTATCACCTAAAGGATACACGCCAAAGAAGGGCATGGGGTGCAAGCGACTCCATCCAGTGTAGACCGAATACACAGAACGAAGACTGTCCAAGGCAAAAAACGTTCCAAGCGCCGTAAGAACCGCCAAAGAAATCATCAGAGTTCGCTCACGGCGAATCGTGTTTACCGGCACAACAACAGAAACCAGATATACCCAAAGCACTGGATGTAACGCAAAAAGGATCACCTGCGGCCAGCCTGGTTCTGCCGCAGAAAATCCTGAGACAATATGCGCGAACACAAGCAAGGAAAAAGCACCCGCAAAAGGCAACCAAGGCCGCTCATCGCGACTGCTGTCCACAGTGCCGATCAGCAGACGCAAAGCCCATCCCGCGAGAAAAACAAGGGCAACAAGTTCGTTCGGGTGTATGGCAAACCATCCATCAAAAAGACGTGCGTTGAATGGATCGCGCCAAACAGGAATCGAGACAAACCATTCGATCATGGGTGCCGTGGCGAGCACGACGTAGAATGCGATCTGCGGACATCGCCAGGCGAAGAGGACGCCCACACCTAACGCAAGACCGGAGATGTATCCCAAAGGAATCCCAAGAACCATGGCCAACACAAAAAGAAACAGGGATAGAAAAAGCCCCCACCCAAAGCGCGGCCAGTGGGTCTGTGCGGAATCCGTTTTCGGAATCGAAAGAAAAGAGAGAGCGTTCATCATCTTCCACGGGATAGAATATCACGAAAACAAACAGCCGGCACACACACGGAGAACCCGTATGCATGCCGGCAGAGCCTCATCCTCACTCGCACTGCGCCTCGTCCGTGGCGCCGTCGCAATCGTCGTCCAGGCGATTGCCGCACCGCTCCCGTGAGGAAGGAAGCGGAGGCCGCGGAGCATTGCACTGCGGCGTTCCGCTCGTGCAGTCGGTCGTGCCCGTTGTCTGGCACACACCCACGCCGCGGAAGCACGCCGTGCCGCACGAGGACCCGCTGTCCGCCGGAGTGACAGGCACGTCCGCCCGTGCGACGCCCGTGTCGACCGAAGCGGTCCCCGTGTCCTGGACGAGCGTCCCGGTGTCCTGCGGAACGAGCGTGCCCGTGTCCGAAGGGACAGTGCCGGTGTCCTGGACGAGCGTCCCAGTGTCAGACACGGACGTGTCCGGCAGGATGAGCGTGCCCGTGTCCACCGAGACCGTCCCGGTGTCCGATGGGATGGCCCCGGTGTCCGATGGGACACTCCCGCTGTCCGCAACACCGGTGTCCTGGACGAGGACGCCGGTGTCCGGCTGGACGACGGTGCCGGCGTCCGTGGCGTCTTCGGCGCTCGCCGTTTCCGTAGGACTGGCGTCCTGGGTCCCGGTCTCGCCGCTGTCCGCCGCGACCTCGACCGCCGCCACGTCGCCGCTGGACGCGGCGTCTCCCGGCTCTTCGAGCCAGGAGTCGTACGTCCCGCAACCCACGAGGGCCGCGAGACATACCACCGCGCACACCATTCTTAGCCGTTTTTCCATGATTCTCCCTCTTCTTCCTGTACTTCCAGTAACGGAACAATATAGCACTTTTTGGCCTATTTGTCAATCGTTTGACCGCAATACATCGCTGAATCATAATAATGACGCGAACGGACGTTTCTCCTCCCCCGAAGACCTTTGGCCATAGGTCTCATCCCTGCAGAATTGTGACCACGGGGTAATCTCGGGACACAGCACCGAACGGATGCCGAGGGACTAAAGTGGCAAAACTGCTAAATCGCCACTGAAGGGAGACGTCATGAAGGCGATGGCATCCGCATACAACTGTCGGGAAACCCGACGGCTTCCGTCCTTCACCCCGTGTTTCCACGGTGATACGTCCTCAACAGACCGCGTACTCAAAACACACGCGTACAGCCAAAACTGGCAACACGTTGCCTGTCGGAGCCACGCCCTTCCCGAGGCACACAACTGCACTTTCGGGGCCATATCTCGACGCACGTCGTAGCCCCCTGCCCTCAGCTCCTTGAGGGTGTTTTATTTGCCAATCCTTGACATTTTATGAAAAGAGTGGTTTGATATCTTGTCCTTCAGAGGACACCGTTCGCCGAATGGACGATACCTTCAACATTCCTGTTCGATGGATATTGTCCGTGCGACGTGCGAACGGCCTTCGCGGAGGCCGACCATGAACCCGAACATCTTGATCGCGATCGTCGTCTTCGTCCTGCTGGCCTACGGCACCAACTTGATCCTGGAGTCCTTTTGGCCCCACATGCGACTCCGCATGGACAAGCCGCCCTGGTTCGCCCTGCACATGGGCGGCTACCAGCTGGCGTACACGTACGCCCCTCCACGATCCAGCGGCGTATGCCCGCACGAAGATGACCCGCATTCGACCTCGGGTTCTACAGGTCCCCTCTCCACCCTGAGCAAGCTCCTCGGGTTCGAGTTTCCACAAGGCATCTGGACAAACCCGCGTCGCCTGCAGGCCGGCGCGTGGAACATCCGATGTACCGAGGGCATCCGGGGCTAGCAAGCCACAACACGGTCTACGCCGTGGCACCACTCACTGATGTCGCGGTGTTTTTATTTGTTGCACTGCTTTCCTCTGGTTGATAAGGCTTTGCATGACGCCAAATCGCTTCAAGGAGGGCCCGCATCATGGTTGCTACTTCCTGGCTTTCTATCACAATCCCCAAACCACGTGACTTGGTTGTCAAAATATAAATACGTTTTCCTACCACCTCCAAAGAACCAGAAAACGGAAAGGCCTCATAATTGAATACACGTACTTCTGCATGCGGTGAACCGATTTTCATGGGCTGGCATCCAGGTTTGATGGCCATCAATATCTTGCCACGCACTTGCCCTTGCTGATTCAACGCAATCCGTTCTTCCCCGCGCGTGCTTGCGATCGTCAACATGCTTTCATCCACAGCCATCACTTCAAAAATTTCTTGCCGTAAATCTACAATTTCTCGACGAATCATGCTCAATGCTTCCTCTCCTTCAAAAAAACGTACCTTTGGTTTGTCTTCAATTGCATTAAAAATTGCCAGCAATCTTGGCATGAGCGATTGCACATGCGAACGCTTTTCTTCTACAGCCATGACTTGCGCAGAAATAATGTTCACCAATCTCTGTGGATTTTCTGCGACAAACATGGTTTTCTTTCCTTTTTCAAAGCTCGACATCAATCCATGACGCTGAAGCCCCTCGAGCATCACATAGGTGGTTGTACGATTGACTCCTGCTTTTTTTGCAATGTCTTGCACACTCGCCGGCCCGAGCTCGAGCATCGCGAGATATACTTCCACTTCTTTTGGAGAAATCCCGATCTCCATGAGTGCTTGTTTTATATCGATCATACGCGCACTAAAATATCACCAACGCGTCAGAAGCTCCAGCGTTTGCAAGGCCGTCTTGTGCCAATCGTATTGCTGGACCCACGCAAAACCTCGTGCACGCAACGATTCTGCCAGATCAGGCTCCTCCATCAATCGCACGATCTGTTGCATAAGCGCATCCGTGTCGTGCGGTGCGAAAAATAATGCATTATCCTCACCAACTACTTCGAGAAGTGACGCGGCATTTGAACAAATCACAGGTGCTCCACACGCCATGGCTTCGAGCGGAGGAATGCCAAATCCCTCATACCACGCTGGATGCACCAAGGCCGTGGCTCCGGACAAAAGCGCGATCTTTTCCTCTTCAGACACATACCCAAGAAAGCGTATCGCATCGCCAAGCCCACTTGCATGATACGCGTCTTCTATGGCTTGAAAGTCCTTGCCAGGAATTCCTGCGAATACGAGCTGAAGCGGATCGCCCTCGCCGCGCATTTCTTTATAACGTTTGAATGCATCTATCACGGTCAGCAAATTTTTCTTTGCTTCCAAGCGACCAATAAACAGGAGATACGGGTTTGCCAGACGAAACCGCCCCATGATGCGCTCCATCACCGTTGCGTCCATGGGTTTATAACGTGTGTGATCTATCCCAAGATGCGTCACAAAAATCCGCGCAGGGTCTGCATGATATAACTCGATGATCTCTTGCTTGGAAAACTCAGACACCGTGATGATGCGCGACGCGCGTTTTACCACGTCTTCTGTCATAGCACGATGATACGCAATCTGCCGTGGTTTATAGAGCGAAGGCAACCGATCAAAACCCACGTCGTGAATGGTGACCACGGTGCGTTTGGGAATAATACGCGGCAATACATGCGCAGGCACAAACAATACCTCTGGTGGACGAGTCATCATTTCATAGGAAAGCCGCACTTGGGTCCACAAATATTTTGGTGGCCAAGTCAGGCGACGCTCGTGCCAATGCGCTGATCCACGCTCCAACCCCATGGCCAGCGGCTCGTTCGTATACAAAAGCCAGGAGTGATCCTCTGATCCTGCGAGCTTTTTCATCTCCTGAATCACATGAAACGAATACCACTCCACGCCCGTCTTCTCTCGACGGTTTGCACGCGATGCTTCAATGCCAATAATCATGCAGACATGATAGCACAGCCGAAATGAGAGAGATAAAAAACACCCCGCGGCTCAGAGGGAGCTACGGGGTACGGGTCTCGGAGGACGAGGCGAGGGGCGAGCGCGTGGGGTCCACGCTGAACTCGCCGTGCTCGTGAGAGATGACCACCACACGCCGGCCGTCGCAGAACGCGCGAATGACCTGCAGGTTCTCCAGGCCCAGGCGCATGATCATGCGCCGCACGGGCGTGCCGGGAGGCAGTCCGTACGGCTGGGACACGAGGCGGAAACGCCAGGTGGCCAGGTCCTCGGTCACGCGAAGGGAGCAATTCTGCAACGGGGGGTTGCTCTCCTGCGGCGTGCACCGCTCACCGGTCGTGTTCTGCGCCTCGATCACGGGCAGGCTGTTTGCCTGCGCGGCCTGCGCCTGGATCTCCAGGTTCTCGCACGAGGCGTTTGGCGAGGGCGCGGACGGGACCACCAACGTCGGCGGAGACGCGGCGGGCGGCTGGGACAGCACGAGCCTGAACCCGGGCAGACCGTCGGCCGTGGCGCTCGGCGTGGGCACGGCCTCGACCTCGCGGTCGTCGCAGAACACCCGCAACTCCGCGAGCTCGTCCGCGCGCTCCACGAACGTGAGCACGCGCGACGCGCCAGACAGGCTCCGCAGAGCGACGAGGACCGCCAGGTCCAGGTCCATGCGGCGCGTGTTAAATACACACGAGACGCGCGGACGGAGTGCCCCGACCTGCAAGAGCGGGATGGTCTGGCACGCCTCGGATGTGAGGCGCGTGCCCCGCACGGTGGCGAAGAACACGTCCGCGAACGTCCGGTTCTGACGTGCGCGCGTGACCACGCGCACGGTCTGGCACGGCGGAACCGGCTGTGCCACGGCCACGTCCGGAAGCAGACACGCCGCCACGAGCAACCCAACCAACAGACCGAGCTTCTTCATGAGGGAACCTCCTGATGACACTGTTTCGCCACCTTGGCAAAACCAAAGCGTCCGCGCAACATAGCAGTTTTTGCGCGGTTTGTCAAGAGCCTTCGGCTGTTTACGACGAAAACACACTCCTCTTGTAGGCTTCGAGATTCTCAAGAGCAATGCCTGTGCCTTTGGCAACGCAAAGCTGTGGATTGTCCGCGACAAATGCTGGGACGCCTGTGGCTTCGGCAAAGAGACGGTCGAGGTTGCGGAGCATGGAGGAGCCGCCAGAAAGCACCATGCCTTTTTGCATCACATCTGCGGATAGTTCTGGAGGTGTTTGGCGAAGCACCTCTTTGATGGCTTCGACGATGCCCTGCAATTCATGCTGGATCGCATCCGTCACATCATCGCTCGTCACGGTAATTACGCGAGGTAGGCCCGTGATCATATCGCGTCCTTTGACCTCCATCTCCATCTTTTCCTCAAGATACAACGCGCTTCCAATTTTAATCTTGATTTCCTCTGATGTCCGCTCCCCAACCGCCAGCCCATATTTGCGACGCACATGCTCCATGATCGCCGCGTCAAACTTGTTACCGCCAATGCGCACAGAAGCAGATGCCACAATACCACCCAAAGAAATCACGGCGATTTCAGAGGTACCGCCCCCAATGTCGATGATCATGTGGCCAGACGCTGAGCCAATCGGAATATCTGCACCAATGGCCGCGACCACTGGTTCCTTGATGATGTACGCGGCTTTGGCGCCTGCAGAAAGCGTTGCATCAATGACTGCACGACGTTCCGTGGATGTAATGCCGCCCGGAACCGCGACCATCACTTCTGGACGAAAGAATCGCATGCCGCCAAGCGCCTTATTAATGAAATAGCGCAACATCGCTTCTGTGGTCTTATAATCTGCAATCACGCCATCTTTCAACGGACGCTTTGCCACGATCGTATCCGGTGTGCGACCAAGCATTTCTTTCGCTTCCTTCCCCACAGCAAGCACTTTCTTGTCTGCCAATGAAATTGCCACAACGGACGGTTCATGAATCACAATACCCTTGCGAGGAATATAGACCAAAACCGTCGTTGTACCGAGGTCAATCCCAATCTTTTTTCCGAACATAGGCTAGAACGTCGTTTCAACGATCGTATTTTTTTCGATCTTAAATGTGGTGCGATAACGATGATCTCCGTACTCTTCTGCAGATTCTGCGGGTACAGCTGTCATAAGCTTCTTACCGAACAAGTGATCGACCGTCAACTGTGCATGATTCCCTGGCTGTCTTTGCACAAGCAAGCGATAGGACGATGCCTGAGGATTCACGATCATGATCGGTAAACGATAGGTAAAAATGAGTTCGCGCGTTTCCTTGGGCTCGATGGCCCAAAACGCACCAAACACCGTCTTGCCATTTTCCTCAGATACATCAACTGTCCCTGGAAGAACATTGCCTCTTGATCGCTCAATGTCATTATCCATCATGCCAGACGCAGAAAGGAGCTCACTCCCCCTTGGAACATACACACGGACATAGTCACGATACCGCGTATAGCGCCAATCTGGTTTCAGAATTGGATTGCGATATCGCAGACGCACGGTTGCCAAAGGACCGCCCGGGGCTGTGGTATCCACCGAATAAAAAATCTGTTTTTCCATGACCCCATCGGTTTTCCATGCGGCCATGTTGGAGTCTACCACCCAAAGATAATCATCCAGCGTAGCCAACATACGGCCACTCCATCCACGATCATCAAGCATGCGCAAAATCTCTGGATCATTGGCATAGACGAGCACGTCCTTGCGATCAAAAGCCGCGGTAACCGCATCCAGCATCTTTGGCCACTCTGAGGCCGGTTGACTCATGAGCTTTTGTACAAGCGCCTCCCCCACCTTGCCGATCAACTCCTTGCGTTCAGCACGCGGTTTCCCTGTTTTCAAAAACTCAACCTCCACCTCCCATTCCATGAGGTCAAAGAAATTATCCGCAGTAAAGATCTTTCCCTCTGCTTCAACCGGACCACTCAACCGTAATAAATCACGAAAGAAATCCGGATTCAGGGCAATAACGCCATCAATAGCCGTTGTTGTGGCGCTTGCCATGGCTCGTTCACGATAATACACATCCATGATGCGTTGTGCGGACGTAGGAAAATCCGGGGACCAGTTGCTATCACGTAAAAACCACTTTTTCAATTCCAACCAACGCTTGAGCGGCGCTGGCGGCTCATCCGGCCAAACGCCGGAGATGGGCAAATCTATGGAATACACATCCTGCACAGACAAATCCTGCATTTCTCCTGCGTCTAAATGTACATAGCCAACATTGCCGATAAAGCCGCCGGTCGCACGCATTTCTTCGGAGTTTTGCAGGAGGAATAAGTAGCTTTTTGCCTCTGGATATCCGGCCATAGGCAAAAAGACTTCCGCGAGGCGAATACCTTCATCGAGTCCGCGATACATATCCTCAAACTGCACCACAGCATTCTGAATGGTTTTTTGCAAAGGCGCGTAGAGGTCCTGCGTACGAATGCGTCGAACGGTTGCGAGAGCGATCGACAGCTTTTCTCGCGCAAGACGCATGCGTGGTAAGGCATCATTCAATTTTGCCAGCAAAAATCGCTTCTCTTCACGCGAGAGCATGTTGAATGATTTTGTCGGCGAGACGCCGGGCGCTGTCAAAGCCTGCGAACCAGCCGCAAGCGCATCACGAATCATTTGTGCGGCCGCAAGAAGCTCTTCTGCGCCAGCCAATGTTTGCTGACCGCCAAGCTCTGCCTCTTCAAACGCCGCGATATACGGGCGCACCATCCATACAGAACGCCACGGTCCAATGGACTCGACCCCGCGACGTATTTCTTGCAAATCCTTTTTCGCTAAAGCAATCTGCGCTTCTGCACCTGCAAAGTCCTGTACCTTGATACGCTCTTGAACCTCATCCATGGTTGCTTGTAGATGCGTGGCCGCAGGTCTGGCAATGGAAGCGCCATACACCAGAGGCGACACCGCCACACTTATCAACACAAACAATGCTCCAATCCCCACTATCCACACCGCGCGATGACGTTTACGTTGTGGCGCAAGATTTCCTGCGGAAGGAGACAGGACGTGTAACGGTAATTCCGGTACGCCGGGGCAAGTCAAAAAATTTGGAGCAGAAGGATCCATGACCTCTATCGTACCGCACCATGCAGACTCACACAAACCATCGACGCATTTCTGCAGATGAAACATGCGTCTGTGCAAAAAGAGCGGCGTGTTTCTTTTTGAAAGCCGATCGCTTTCGCCACGTCCCCAACCATGCAAGACACACGCGCCCATGCGTCAGCAAATACAGCGCTGTCCATACGCGATCACAGACAATCCATGGCAAGCGGAGAAGCCGATTCATCAAAACATCATTCTTCCAACACAGGGGCCCGCGCAAGAAACGCGCACAACGTTGCTCATGTGTGAGGCGCTTAGATGAAGCAGGCAAACGGTACACCGTGGCTTCCGGAAGCATACGCACAGACATGCCCAATAGATGGGCGCGCCAACAAAGATCCCACACCTCTTGCCCGGGGAATACGAGCTCATCAAACCACTCCCCTTCGACTGCGAGCCGCTTCATGGCGGACGCGCGTACCACGAAGCAACCCCGTGCAACAGCAAATGCTTCTGATGTCCCCTTTCCCTTTTCCACAAATCGACGGCCGCGCGTGAGAGACATTCCCGTACTTTCCATCACCTCTGTTGGTTCAATCTCAAAACGCTCTTCATCGCCGTCTGCCACGACACGGCCCACCTGTACACACGGTCCTGCAATCATCAGCGTGGGGTCTGCGGTAAAGGTATCCACGATCTTTTGCAGAGCATCTGGGGCAAAGAGGATGTCCGGCTCTGCAAAAATAAACACCCGCTGATCCAAAGACATCTCGTCAGATTCGCGCGACAACGCCAAAGCCACAGACTGATTCCAGGCACGCGCAACGCCATGGTCGCGAAAATTACGGAGGGCTACCACTTCTGGATGTGAATGCTGGAGCCATCCCTGTACCCCATCGCTTGAAGCGTTGTCCAGAACAATCACCTGCGCCTCTTTACATGTCTGTCGTTCGAGAGATGCTAAAAAACGTCCGAGGGCATCTCGATGATTCCAGACCACCACATGAATCGACGTATGTGCCGTCTCCTGCATGTTATTTTTTGGATGCAATTCCTTCAGAGCTTCGCTTAGGCGAAATGAAAAAACCTAATTGTTTTCCAAGCATGAGACGCGTTTGCGCATCAATAGCTGGGACAGAACCGAGAAGAATACAGGTTACTGGCAACAGCGCCCATTGAAGCAACATAATGCCATACGCAATGGACCGAGGCAATCTCTGTGGACGCGGCGGTAACAAAGCCATGGCAAGTGCCGCGGATAAGAACAACCCAATCATGGCAAAACGCATGAGCCATTGCAGGGTAAACGGCGTATTCTGAAAAAGTGCAAAGGAACGGAATCGCTCTGGTGCAAGATAAAAAGGAAGATACCCAAGAACAAAAATCAACAGTGGAGCTGTGGCCCAGGTATACCCACCCTCCAACTGTTTGAATACCCAAAAAAGCTTCGCAAAAAAAGGCATCTGCTTATCCCGAGAAAAAGCTTCCATCATGAACGGAAAATTTTCCGCACCCCATGCCCAACGACGATACTGCTTGTATTGAGCAATAAGCGCCTTCCAATAATCCCCAGACATCACCGTATCCATAGAAACAGGGAGGTGCATCGGCGTCACACGATAGGCGCCATGATATTTGACCAAGCCCTGTAAAAAGATGCGCGAGTCTTCTGAGACAATGTCTTTTTGCCAAAAACCCACATCTATCAGCATGCGCAAACTCATGGAATGCGAAGAGAACGTCATCATGCCCTCAGGACGACCAAGCTCTGTCATGAGCCAGAATGTGGTGCCAAACATGGCCACGCGTATCGCGGCAGGCGATTCCCACAGATTGTTGTTGTAAAGCGCCACGGGTTGATAGGAGCTACGCGTAGGATCTGGCACGGTCAAATAGAGATACGTCAAACACGAAAAATATTGCGGATGGACAATGGTATCAACATCAAAAGCAGAGACAACAACTTGTTCAGGCGGAATCCCTAACTCTGCAACACGATCAGCCGCCACGATTCCCGCATAATGCAGGTTGGATCCCTTCCCACGAATCTCCCCAACCACATCCTTGGGATGAAACGTAGTCCAAAGATGCATGAACGTGCCTTCGAATTCGGAAAGCAACGTCGCAAAAATGGGGCGCAATCGTTCCTCGTAAAGTTCTTCGCCGGCTAATACGACCATCATGCGCTTTGCCGGAAATGTACACGTGGCTAATACACGCAATGTTTCCCGTGCCACAGAAATATCCTCTTTGGAAATAGGTAAGAGAATCAGGTGACGAATTTCTTCATAGCCTTCGATCATTTCCGCCTCCTGTTGCCAGTCACGGCGACAGGCTCGATGATATCGCACCCAAGAAATAATCAAAAAAGGAACATTGTAAATAATGCGCAGGAGCCAATACAGATCAAAGAGGATGATAAAATAAATCATCCAAATCGGCCGGACAAACGAAAGGACTACAGAGGCGACTAACGTAAACCACACGATGGCGCCAGGAAGTATTTCGTACACACGTCGCATGGTCATACGTTTGGTCTCGTAATATTTGGCTCTGCGTCATACACAGGCGCGATGTACGATTGCGCCATCTCTTTACCCTGTGTCTGCAACAGGGAGCTGAGCGCAGGAAGACGCTCCTCTGTTGCTTCAGCAGAATCTACGCCCACTAACGGCACACCCCACCAACGCGCGAGCAGATTCGCATCAAGCACACCAGAACGTACTGACGAAAACGTACCAGGCCCCTTCACGACGCACACCCCTTCAGGCAGAGGGCGATCTCGGAGAGCGAGCGCCACTTGTGGGAGAAGCGCCGGTGCACGAAGCGCTTCTGTCGTCACAGCAACAGCGCCTCCTTCTAAAAAACCAAAACGCACGATTCCCGTGGCATGCGTATCCAAAAACAGCCAGGCCATAGGATTTATTCCTGCTTATAATCCGCCATCGTATCAATCAACACATTCTTCGGGGCTTCCAAAATTGCATAGAGAAACTTATCTGTCATGTCTTTGCGGTATTTATATTCTTCCGGACTCATCACAGAAAAATTGATTTCCGTGCCAAGATCCTTCTCCATTTTCGAGACCAGAAGCTGAAGCTTCTCTCGATCAATATCACCCACGATAAATAAATCCACAGGCGGCTTTCCCTTTCCAATAAACACACCAAGAAGCGCGAGATAACGCACCTCCCCTAGCTTTTCCAATTCTCGATCAAGCTGTGTTTCGAGCAATAACTGCGCCTTCACAATGAGAGACGTCATTTCCGACAGTAATGGGAAGGACTTATTAATGACATAATAACGACGTTTGACGCCTGCCTGTTTCTTCCCGTCCGTTTCGGATACTTCCTCAATGACCACGGATTCCACAATCAACCCTAATTTCGAAAGATTCGCAAGCTCCCGGCGCACGGCATTAATCTGCGTCTCAATCAGCCTGGTGAGCTCACGTACATACATGGGCTCATTTGGGTGCCGTAAGAACTGGCTCAAGAGCTTTACACGTGTTCGAGAACCAAATAAGTGTTCAAGCATACCGTACCCACATCATGCCCCGTCCTGACCCACTTGACAAGACAGGGGTGGACGAGCGACCAAATAGGAACGTATACTCTCACTGTTCAGTACAATGATGGCCATCGAGAACCCATGTCAATTTCGCATCGCTGAAATTGAAGTAAACAAGTCTACTCTCGATGAAAAGATCATCGGTGTTTTTCGTTATGATGCAGATCTTCGATCCCGAGCTCCTTCTACGCTCCTGATTCTCGCGGAGATCACGTCCACGCTCTATTGCTACGAACAGCTCTTAGATGCGATCAACGAAGCCGCAGAGCAGGTGCGGCCGCTTGTCTCTGGCGCAGACCTCACACCCATCGCACGCTTTGAAAAAGTCACACAGCGTATCAACGACGCGATTGCCGCGTTCGTCGCCCATGAACCAACGCCTATTAGTTGGAATCGCGTAAACATTTTCCTCCTCCAACTCTCTGACGGTCATTTATGCTTTTCCGGCATAGGGCGTCTTTCCAACCTGTTTCTCCAAAAACAAAAAGATGGGTCCTACCGCACGTTTGATCTGTTCGGATCCTTAGACCCTGTCACGGAAATCAATCCTGAGAAGCCCTTTAGCTCTCTCATTTGCGGAGACATGCATGTTGGCGACGTGCTATTTGCTGGCTCGCTCAATATTCAGCGTCATTTTCAAACCATTGATTTGCAGGAGCGCCTCAAAAGCCTGCCACCTGTTACAGCGGCACTAGAACTACGACAAGCATTAGAACAAACCGAAACGCCTGATGATTTTGCCGGTGTGGTGATTGCGAGCGTACAGCTTACGCCGCAACCCATTACTCCCCCGAAAGCAGAACCAGCCAATACGAAACCCAAATCCACAGAATCCGTGGAAAAACTCCTGGAAACCGAGGAGCGCGCCGAGCACATCCTTTCCCCTATCATCACGCCGCTCTCTTCTGCGGATGGAGTAGATATTCCCGAGTTTTCCACCCCACTGCCTCCGCCCACGCCACGCATGGCCATTTTGCTGTCTGCCGCTCGCTCTGTTGCCGTGAACAGCATCCAAACGATTCGGGAGCGACTGACACGCACGCAAGAGGACGATGATCCCCTTGCCGCGGCGCAATTACGCTCCATGCATGCGGGACACGGCTTGTTTTTCACACGAGAACGCAAAATACAGCTCATCGTCGGCGTAGTGATTCTGCTCGTCATGGCTTCCGGAGGATTTTGGTACAAACAACATCGCGCTTTTTTAGCGGCACAACAACTCTGGAATACCGTGTATGACCAGGCTGTTGATCGAAAAACCACTGCCGAAGCAGACCAGGTAATGGGAAATGAAGATCGTGCGCGGCAACTAGTGATCGAGGCCAAGGCACTCGTGAGCGGACTAGACGAGAAAACGCCAGATCGACAAAAGGCGCGTACAGAACTGCTACAAGGTCTTGAGGACATTCAAGCGAAACTGCGTCATGCGATTGTCGTAGAACACCCAGAGGCGCTGTATACCCTGCCAGCTGACGCAGGAGATGTGGAATTCTCAGTCCTTGCGCTGCAAAAAAATCGACTTCTTGCTGTTCATCCACAGAATAACTCCCTGATCCGCATTGATCCTGCGACCAAGGACGTTCGCGTGATTGCCACACCGCAAAGCCTTGCTCGCATCACGCAAGCCGCGGGAACAGCAGATGGCATTGTCTTTGCCACAGAGCAAAAACAGCTCGCCACACTGAACTCTGCCGATGAGGTGATCAAGCTCACATTCTCCACGGTAAAAGCATCAAGCACTCAAGCCATCGCGCTGTACGGTAAGCGCCTGTATGCGCTTGACCCCTTGCACGGCATGGTGTGGCGCTATACAAAAAACGCAGAAGGCTACGGACAAGAAAGCGCCTACCTCAAACAAAACTCTCGCGATCTCACACAAGCAACGGGTATTGCTATCGACTCAAACGTGTATCTTGCCTTTCGCAATGGCACCACCGGACGCTATCTTTCAGGCGCAGAGGAAGCATTTGATCTTCGCGCCATTGATCCACCGCTTCAAAACGCGGCAGGCATTTGGACTGGCCTTGCCACGGATCGTTTGGTGATTGCGGACGCTGTTGGTAAACGCGTGCTTGTGTATCGCAAAGATGGTTTGCTCATCACACAATATACATCACCGGATTTTGTAAAACCTCTGGCAGTAACCGCAGACGAGGCCGCAAAAAAGATCTATATCGCTGACGGCAAACACATCTTTGCCCTTGATCTCCCCTAAGCTTCTCCGCTCCTTCCCTCGCTCCTTATGCTCAAACTCAAGAAACGCACGCGTTGTCCCGTACCCCCACGCACTTGTCCGCCTTCCACATTGGTTGTGCCTGGCATCAAGCTCGCTGTGGTTCTCTTATGCGGCGTCCTTCTTGTTGCTGTTGTGACGGTCCTCTTCCAGGCAATCAAGGCCTCGCAGACTCGTGAAGATTTTACGCGACAGACCGCGGCCATTGAAACCAATCTTACAAGCCTCGTCACACAACTCAATGCGTTGCGAGCCACAAATCGCTCCACCTCCACCACAACTCCGACCGAAGAGCCACGTATTCTGCTTACAATGGACACGGTTTCCGCGATACTTCCGGAAGAGCCTTCTGTGTGGAACAAAGATCTAGGTGAACGCAAAATCAGCTATATAAACACGGATCGAGGGATCTCCCTTCTTCTCCCCTATGAGCCACAATGGGGCAATCGCAAATATGCGGTCACGCCGTACGAATGGGCACAAGATGCAGAGGGCATAGACTTTGGCCCGCTCCATCAATTTTGCAATGAAGATGCAACTTGCGAATGGCTTCATGATGGAACCCTCCTCTTTCTCCCCCAACGATCTGCAGAAGAGGCTATTGCCGCAGGAGAGAGCGCTGAGGAGGCAGGGAGCATCATCACCATGAAGCGCCTGCGTCTAGGCTCACATGACGTGGTACAAGGCACACTGCGAAGCGACAGCGCAACAGACACAACAGACGTCTTTATCTGGTACGAGGTTATCGGCAAACGTTACAATTACGTTTTTCACGGAAGGACAGCCACCATGACCGCTCTACTCGAGCACGTCATGCAAACCATCGTTTTCCTCAAATAACAATATCCCTCCGACGTTTGTCGGAGGGATATTGCATACGCGTAAACGCTCTTATTTCAGGTTGACCTTTGCACCTGCCTCTTCGAGCTTTTTCTTCATGTCCTCGGCCTCGGCCTTGGAGACACCTTCCTTGATCACTTTCGGAGCGGCGTCGACCAAGTCCTTGGCTTCCTTCAAACCAAGTCCTGTGATCTCACGCACAGCTTTGATGGCGCCGATCTTGTTAGCGCCAGCCTCTGCGAGCTCAACATTGAACGAGGACTTTTCCTCTTCCGCGGCCGCACCTCCGACTGCTGCTACGGCAACAGGGGCCGCGGCAGACACGCCGAATTTCTGTTCAAGCAACTTCACGAGCTCTGCGAGCTCCATCACGGACAACTTCTCAATGGAAGCCACGAGTGCCTGGAACTTCTCCGGGATCTCGACATTTTTCATTTCGTCAGACATAGGGGTAAAACTAATTTCCTACGGAATTATTAGGAGCTCACGCCTTCCAACTTCTCGCGTTGTGCGTTCAACACACGGACAAACGCCGCGGCTGGACCATTCAACACAGAGAGCAACTGACCCAACAACTGATCCTTGCTCGGCAACTTGGACAATGCAACAGCATATTGCTGATCCACAGTCTTGCCTTCAAAGTAACCGCCAACGATCTTGATAGGAGCGTCCTTGCCGGCATCGCCGATAATTTTCGCACCGGCCATCTCCTCTGCGTAAGCAATGCCTACGCCGATCATGCCCGGAAACGGCTTGAAGTCGATCGTGAGACCTGCTTCTTTTGCCGCGACGTTCAGCACCGTCTTTTTTGCGACGATGTAGTCCACCTCTGCGTTGTGCAGTTTTTTACGAAGGTCAGACAACTTTGGCACGGTCATGCCCTGATAATCAGAGAACACGACGGATTTGCCCTTTTTGAACGCCTCTGTCAGCTGTTCAATGGAGTCTGCCTTTTGTGCACGGGATTTTGCCATAGACAAATAGGGTGTGAATAATGCGCTCGACCTTTGAAATAACAAACCGCAGGGGGATTCCTGCGGATGCATCGCTCAAAATCAAGCGAAATGCGTTCCTCGGCAAGGTGGTGGTTTAATCCTCTGACACGCGTCAGAAGGCCTTGCTGTCTCAGGACCCAAACGTTTTGTTGGCCCTATCGTAGCGAAGGACCCGTATTTCGTCAAGACAGGCAACCCTCTTGCGAGAACGGACGCTAGCCTTCAAGAACAGTACCCACAAAAGGCTTGTTTTCCATGATTTGTTGCAGGTTCTTCAAGTCTGAGCCCATGGCCACGATGACGCGCATCTTTGCTTTTTGCGCAAAAGCTGAGGCAATCGGGTCAAAGGGCGTGCTCATGCCAGGGCGCCAGGTTGATCCGACAATGTCGCGGTAGTCCTTCCAGGTGAGACGATCGTACGTTCTGGCGCTGACGCAGGTTTTTGGGTCTGCGCTACAAACGCGCTCGATATTGGTGAGGTTGACAATGGTTTTTGCGCCGTGACGCTTGGCAAGCACCGTGGCCACGTAATCCGTAGACCAACCAGGCTTCCAGCCTCCGGCCACGAGAATTGACGTGGTCCAGCGCACACGTTTCTGCGGTTGCTCGATAATGACAGGATGCGCCAGGTCGCCGAACAACGCGCGCACGAGCATGGCATTGCATCGCGTGGCATAAATCCCCATCCAGTCTTTTTCTTCTGCCGTAGGTCGTGCAATGGCGTCCGCGGCTTGCATGTAGTGCCGCGCCGTGACGCCTCCACCTACCACGACGATGCATCGCTGACCCTTTGCGACTTCTCTTCGAAGAAACGCACGAAATGTTTTGAGAAACGTAAGATCAATCCCCTCGGCTTTGGCGATCAATGAACCGCCGAGCGAGAGGACTATGGGTGATGACGACATAGGATTAGCGACGTTCTGAAGGCGCGTTGCCCAGGAGTTCGTTCGTTGCCCAAGACACCAGCCAAAAAACAACAGCGCCCCAAAAGGCAGGACCAAATCCTTCCACACGAAAGCCAGGCACTAAGCCAGACGCAAGCCAAAACATGAGCGCGTTGATCACAAGGGTAAACAGGCCCAATGTGAGCAAGGTCACGGGCAATGAGAGAAGCGAGACAATCGGTCGAATAATGGCATTCACAAAACCAATGACAAGAGCCGCGATCAAGGCCACAAAAAACGAGCTCACAACCACGCCAGGCACCACATACGCCACCAAAAGCACGGTGAGCGCATTCAAGAGAAGACGAAGAAGAAAAAACATAAAGATCGTATCAAAAGAATTATTCTTGATGACGCATTTCTTTCACCACATTCTCTGCTTCTGTGAGCCGCTCGCGCAAGGCTTTTGCGAGTTCTGTTGCACGCTGATATTTTTCAATGCCCTGATCAAGATCCGGTTCCCCGCGCTCAAACCACTGGGTGATTTCTTCTAGCTCTGCAAAACCTTTGGCAAAATCGATTTCTGTCTTTTTCTTGGTCATACGCATGGTTAGAGTAATGAATCTTGCCGTGGCGCGCTCTCCTGCCCTCCCAGACCCGTGACTCGTGTATCCACTACGCCGTCTTTTAAGCGTACGCGCAATGCATCACCCACGGCAAGCCCTATGACAGACGTTCTGGGCGCGCCCGTCTTCTGATCCAATACAATCGCATAGCCGCGACGGAGAACCGCAGAAGGATCAAGGGAACGAAGGAGACGTTCCGTAGATGTCAGTCTGTCTTGCCAGGTGATAAGCCAGCGATCTACAGACTCATCCAATCGCGTGTGTGCATGAGCAAATCGCTCGCTAACCGTTTGCGCCCAACGCATAGCCGCGTCCAATGCGTGATCTGCGCGACGTGACCACTCCTCCATCCAACGCAGAAGCCGCTCTTCCACGGCTCGTTCTTGTTGCGCGATCTCAAACAGCACATCCTCACGATCTGGCACCAGCCGCCGCGCGCAATCCGTGGGTGTGGAGCCGCGCACATCTGCCGCCTCTTCTGCGAACGTCAAATCGCGTTCATGACCAATACCAACGAGCGTCGGGATGCGCGACGCATGAATGGCCCGCACAACTCGTTCATCATTAAACGCCATCAACTCCTCCAAAGACCCACCGCCACGCGTGAGCACAAGGGCGTCGTAACGAGACCGGGCTCCCACCCCCTCCACCTCCCCCTCCGAGAGGGGGAGAGCCTTTTCATTCGCGCGCTCAATCGCTCTTACGATGGATTCTGGCGCTGACTCGCCCTGCACGAGAACATGGTACACATCGACTTCCAATCCACGCCAACGCTCGTGCAAAATGCGGATGAAGTCGCCGTAGGCCGCGCTTTCTCGCGAAGCAACGAGCGCAATACGCTTGGGGAAGCGCGGAAGCTCGCGTTTGCGTGAAGGGTCAAACAATCCTTCAGCCTCCAGTTTTTGATGAAGAAGCGCGAGTGCTTTTCGCAAACTCCCCTCGCCTACAAGCTCAATACGTTCCACGCTAAAAGAAAACTTGCCGTATTTGGGATACACGCGTGGATACCCAAAGACACGCACACGCATCCCATCCTGCAGAGGCACGCCAAGTTTTGCGTACACCATGAAGGCAGAAACCATGCTTTGATCGTCCTTCAAGTTGAAATTAACCCATTGTCCTTGCGATACTTTGAATTCCGCGACTTCGCCCTCTATCGCCACAAGCGAAGAATCCCAAATCGCCTTGAACGTCTCATTCAAAAACGTAATAAACTCGCTGACTGTCATCAGTTGCATGGACGAAATACTACCTTGTTCGATCTCATTCCCGCAAGCAACCTCACCGCCTCCCTTCCCATTCTGCGTAAAACTGCTCCAGAAACTGCTCGAGGTATGCATGACGTTGCTCCGCAAGACGCTTCCCTGCGCTTGTATGCAAGCGATCCTTCATGAGAAGAAGCTTCTCGTAAAAGTGATGAATGGTGGATGCACTTCGTTTTTTATACGCTTCAACCGTCGCATGAAACTCAGCCGTCTGTTCCGGATCATAAATCGGGCGTCCTCGATGGCCTCCGTATGCAAATGCGCGCGCAATCCCAATCGCGCCAATCGCGTCCAATCGATCTGCATCTTGGACGCATTTGCCCTCGATGGTCGACATCTCATCTGCTACGCCTGCGCCCTTAAAAGAAACATGGCGCACAATATCGCACACGCGGTCCACGACGGTCGCTTCTGCCTGCTGACTTTCTAACCAAACACGCGATACGCGAGCGCCTGCCTCAAAATCACCATTATGGAACTTCCAATCTGCAATATCATGAAGCAATGCGCTGAGTTCAACGATCACGACGTCAGCATCCTCTTCTCGCGCGATCAGAACAGCCGTGTTGCGAACCCGATCCACATGCCACCAATCATGCCCCGTACCCTCTTGTTCCATGAGAGAACGAACATGCGCCCTCGTCGCAGAGACGAGCGATTCCTGCATGGACATGGACATAGTCATAATCAAGCAAGAAATCCAGGGCGCGTTTGCTCCTCTTCTTCTGCCGTTGGTTTTCTCTTGGTCTTTTCCGCTTCGGCAACAGGCTTGGCTTGTTGCGGGATCGTATCAAAACCAGGAATAGCCTGCATGGTCGTATCAAGCTCTCTCGACGGAGCAACCATGGTCTCTAATCCTCCCACGACCTTGCGATAATTTTGCGCGCGTATTTCCGCGTCTGTAGACGGTGCAGAAGGAATAAGAAGACTCAACACATCCACCTTGCTTCCTGGTGGTAAAACTGAAATATATTTTTCTTTTTCTGTCACTCCTGCCATCTTCAATAATCCATTTACAATACGCACATAATTCACCACTAAAAACGCCTGCCGGTGAATTTGTAGCTTTTCTTCCGGTGTCACAAGTCCAGGAATACCGAGACGAATGCCAGAAGTACGGAACTCTTCCAAAATCTTGGGCATGCCCGCAGGAAGCGGATCAATCAAGTGATAGGTCCACTGTTCTTTATCCGTGGATGTTTCTCCTGCTTTTGGCGCGATTTTTTCTTTGTTGAAGACAATATTATCTGCACCTTGAAAATCGAGGATCTCTCCTGTTGTGTTGGAAAACTTTGCCGCGCGTTCTGCAAATTCACGAACAGCTTTCATAAGCCCTGGATCTTGGCGCGCCTTTTCTACCAGCGTGCTCATGGCCTTATGATGCACAACCTCTTCGTATTCCTCCGGCAAGATCTCTGCCTGTGAGGCCGCCTCACCACTCATGAGCGCATCCGTGACTTTACGATAAAGCGCCTGCGCATTCGGGTCTGCGGACAGTCTCAAAAAACCAATGCCAGGCGCCTCCACCTGCGCGCCGTGCACGGGGATGAACTTTACGCGATCCAACTCCTCTTGCGAGGCCTGAATGTCCTCCCATGCTCTCCTGCCTGGAGTAGGATGATACTTTTCCTCAGGCGTATAGGCATCCAGCACGTCTGTTTTCCGTTGCACAGCGACGACGGCATACACTTCATTTGGAACGTCCTGTGCTGTAATCGCGGTCTCTGCGCGACCTTCTGCCCCTTGCGTGACCTTTCTCAAAGAGGTGTTGTAATCCGGAGCAACTTCTTCAATCAGTTTTTGTTTCATTTCTGGTGTAATAGGCACCTTGACCATGCCACGTTTTTCCACAAGCACATGATCTGTGCCCATCACGGCACGTAATTGCTGAAAACGCTGCTTATCCTGGGCCATGACCTCTGTGCCATACGCCTCTATGCCGGGAGAGAGTTGATCAAGCGGCAATCCATGTTCCGCATTCCACGCCATCATCTTGACCATGGCCACCTTATCCACCTTTACCACGACTTCCGGCGCCTTCTTTTCTTCGGTAAGAGGAGCCTCTGCCGTACGGGTCGGCAAAACGCTATACACCCACTGTTGCGCACCTTCTCCAAGAGGCAACGGCTTAGCCCTCTCCATCAATGCCGCCAGTTTTGGATCTGTGGTTGGAGTCTTGCGTACATCAAAGGCCGCAAACTTCGGACGCGTGAGACGCTGTTCTGTATTCATCTGCTCCGTTGCTGGTGGCTGTTGGCGCTCTGACAATGCTTGCGGAAGTGTTTCTTCCATATCATGAGTGGATAGTATACAAATGCCCATCAATTATGCCTTACCCAACACGAATATGCACGATGGTACACCGCGCGCTCCTCCCCGCAAAGGACATGTTTCATCAAAAGACCATGGTCCCGGTTGCTACGCCCGCGCGCAAACCCTCATCCGAAATCTCTGCGAGCGCATTGAGCCGCTGTTGTCGTTCTTTGCCCTCAACAAGCGTGGGCTGGCTGGCAGGAATACGCACAGGAACCGGTTCGAGCATGACTTCATCGCCATCAAACGTCAAAACTACAGCAAGACCTTCTTGTGTTTCGCGCGAAAAATATTGATCAAAGACAAAGTTTCCTAATGACCACGCAATAGGTTTGCCTTTATACACAGAAAAGCCCTGCACCCAATGCGGATGGCCTCCAATGACCGCGTCAGCGCCGTGATCAATAAACCAATGGCCCAACTCCACCACGCCTGGATCTGGTCGGTCGTGGTATTCCGAGCCCCAATGTGGAAGCACGATCACGCGATCGGCTTGGGCTCGTGCTGTTGCCATAACTTGTGTTGCCGCAGAACGATCCAGAACGTTGTCCGTTGTGTTGAATCCAAGAAATGCGATACGGACACCGTTCACCGTTGTTGTCGCAAGAGCCAGAGCGTCATCGCGTACCTGATGGCCAAACACTAGGAAACCCGCCTCGCGCAAACGACGCACAGAATCTTCATATCCCGCGTTTCCTTGATCAAGCGCATGGTTGTTCGCTTGAGACAACACGTCCAAGCCTGTAGCTTTCAACGCAGGAATAACCGCTGGATCAAATTGAAAATCAATAGACTTTACAGGAGGACGAAGCTGATCCGTGACCGGCCCCTCCAAATTTCCAATAGCCAAATCAAACGTATCAAACCAACCAGAGGGTAATTTCGCAAAGGGATACCCTCGATCCTTGGCCCGAAGAGATACGGCCTCCACGTTACGATCTAGCATCATGTCCCCAATAAACAACAGTCGCACACGTGTAGATGTGACGATGGCTGTTTCTAAGCCAGATTCCGTTCGCCAAGGCAAAAGATACCGTGAAACCGTAGGACGCGGAACGTTTGCGAGAGGCGCTATTTTATTGATGGGTCGTGGCCAAAAAATACCGAGAGCAAATAGCAACGCCACTCCAAGCCCAAAACTCAGCAAAAAGACTCGTATGACGCGACCCGTAAGCAACGGCATATTACGGTTGCAATGTTTCCTCTGGCGATTTGCCCTCCACAGAGATTACGACATTTTTTACACCCGGAAACTGTTTGAGTGTTGCCTCAATTTGCGCACGTACCGCAGACACATGACAGGATCCGCCGCCTGCGTCCAATTTCTGAGAAAACTCTGCGGTTGCCGTGCCGTTTGCCACCACGAGTGAGATGAGTTTTGTCCCCTCAGGAATCTGCGTGGCTCGTGTATCCGTGGCTAACGGCGAACTGGATTCATCCTGCAATAATCGTCGCAGGGTGGACTCCATCGGAAGTTTTGTTTGCGGTATTGTCACGGTAACAGGGACGGTCTTCGAACAATCGCTGGTTTCCGCGGAGGCGAGGTCAGAAAGGAAAATCTTTGTGGTGCGTGTTTGCGTTGGTAAAAGGACGGGAATGCGCAGGACATGCGTCGGTGACCCATCTTTTGGTGATGGCTCAAACAATACGAGCGTGGCTTTTGCTGGAAGTTTTGCGTTGATCCATGGGAGAAATGCCCGAATCTGAAACGGTCCTGGCTGACCCATATCAGGCGCATCTGTCGGAACGCCTTCCACATCAATAAGTGTCGCTTCCATGCCAGAAGCGTCATACACCAATTGCCACGCAAAACGACTTTCCCACGCAATGGCCGTGCCCGTCACCATGATCGGATCAGCCATCTGCCGGTTGAGATAGGAAGTATCCACGCAAATAGCATTCTCTGCATCACAAATGGTGCCCGTAGGACGTGCGCGCAAAACAAAAGCAGGATCGCCTTTTTCTTCTGGTAAAACCTCTTCTTCCACAGGAGCCGGCTCAACCACCTGCGCTCCACCGTTATTCACAATCACGAGCGGCGTTGGAGGCACGCTCTTTGGCAGAGGAAGCTTTTTCCACACAACAACAAGCCCAACAGACAAACCAACCACCGCAAGAAAAAAGAGTAATAGGCGCATTTTCATAATCAAGAAGGCATGACAACGATCATAAGTTTTTTTCCATTCTGCACATCACCACCATTCAAATCATGAATGGCATTCATGAGTACGCGTTCTGTATACACATAATCCGCACCTTTTCGCGTGCCCGGATCGTTCGTGATAAAACGACCGTCTTTCAGATATCCTTTGATCACAAGCATGTGGTATTTGGGGCCGCCGTTGCGAAAATTGGGATTGCCCAGCGCTTTGCCATAGGCAGGCACAATCACAGGGTAACCACGGGCAAGGATCTTTTTGATGTCACTCGCCTCTGCGATTGGAAGGACCTGCACGTTCTTATACCCATATTGCAGGCGTAAAATCGCGGCGGTCTCTTCTGCGGTGATGTCTTGTCTTCCGTCCACAAAGGTCTCCTCAAAGGCCACGACGTTTAAAATAGCCGCATCACCTTCTTCGGAAGAAATCCGCGTCTGACCACGATAAAATGCATCCACCATGATCATGGATGCCTCTTCGCACGCTTCTTGATACGGATCGCTCCAATCACCTGTTGGCGCTTGGCTCAAAAAGGGAACGGCCAAGTTCACCTCTTGTGACAGAGGAGCTTCTACTATCGGAGGTTTTTCTCCAGGCTGTATGATTGGTTTTTCTTGTGTAGACGGCGCAACAACCGGCGTTGGAGTAGGCGGTTTCTCCTCAGATGATGTGGGCGCGCTGAGCGTCGGCAAGGAAGAGGTTGCACGCGGAACAAACACCATGGGTGTTGGAACGACGGGTTTTACTAAAAGGTCTTTCCAATCCCGAATAACACCTCGGAACATCCAGCCTGCAACGCCAACAAGAGCCACTATCCCGAGGATGATCACTGCTTGACGTACAGAAAAACCAGGGCGTTTTCTCATGCCCTGATCTTAGCGCGATTTTTGTGTTTCGACAATGACTACTCAACCTCCACGCTTGTCATTTTCACCTCCGTCAAAGGACGATCACTGCGGTCGCGGCTCACGTCTGCGATCTGATGCGCGACATCTAACCCCTCAACAACTTTTCCAAAAATCGAATAGTCCGGAGGAAGTGGGTAATTGGCAACCATGATGAAGAACTGGGAGCCATTTGTATCTCGTCCGGCATTTGCCATGGCAATCACACCGTCGTCATACGAAGTGTGTACTGGGTCATTCTCAAACTCATATCCTGGACCACCTGTCCCTGTTCCACGCGGATCGCCGCCCTGGATCATGAACCCTGGGATCACGCGATGAAAGATCGTGCCATTGTAAAAACCTTGCTTGACGAGATAGACAAAATTGGAAGCGGCGTTTGGCCCCTGGCTCGAATCAATCTGTACCACGATCTCACCAAGTGTTGTTTTGATGCGTACTTTTTTATTGACCTCTTCAGCAGGAAGCACTCCAGGAAACGCGAGAGAGTTCGATGGCATAATCGTAGAAATTTGCGGTGAAGATTCAGGAATAGGCTGTACAGGCTTTGGAGTCGGCGTGGAAACGGGCGTAGCTGAGGCAGACGGGCCGCAACCCGCTCCGAGGAGCGTCATGAGCGCAAGACCGCTCATGAGAAAAGAAACGTGATGAGACATAAAGATAGCAAGAAAGAACAGTGCAACCATCATACACATCCCTTTTGCGATCGTCGAGAGTTACTCCCCTGACCGTCAGTACTTCCGCTCTAGATCAACGCCTGTCGGACGCTCGCGATCACGCGTGCTGGCTCGCGCCACGATGCAGGAATACGAGCAAGATCAAATCGCACAGGATCAATTTCCTTTGAAAGATCCACACCTCGTTCATTACGCGCCTTGATGAGATACGCTCTGCTTTCAAGAGGTAACCAGGCAGAATGCACCATGACAGCCTTGCCCTTCCCCTGCGCGACAAGCTCTTTTGCGACTGTCCTCGCGAGCCAAGCGCCGATATTCGTGGGATGACTCGCGTGCCTCCCTACGCCAGATGGAGAGGCCGGAAGCGCCGTGCCATATTGATCAAGCGCAGAGGTGACGCCAGAAGAACCAATGCGCATCGCGAGACCTGCGGCGACTTCAGCGCCCGCGACATTCACGCGGACATCTACCTGCGCCAAGACACTCGTCAGACGCGTTTTGATATTTTCCCGCACGGTCGTCACATCCACAGACTCATTATGTTCTGCTCGCACAAGCACGAGCGGGTTTGGTCGATGATCTTCCACCATCACATCTACGTCCGACCCCAGCCAAAACCATTCCGGATCTTGCGTACGCAACCGTTCCAGCTCGTCTGCGGCTCTTCGTGCCAATGCCGCAGACAAAGGGAGCATCTCCGGTGTTTCATCGGTCGCGTATCCAAACACAGAGATCGGCTCGCGAGCGCCCACATCAGGTGCCCAGGCAGGCGCCATAGGCTCAAAGGCAATAAACGGCTCTATTCCATCGCTCGCACTATTCAACGCCACCACGCGACGCACAACAGCAGAGACATCAAAATCCGCGGATGATTGCACTTCACCCGCCACAAACATTACGCCCTGCCCGCCTGTCACGCGCACATTGATACGCGTCGCAGAATCGCGCTTGGCATATTCTTCCACAATCGACGCGGCCACGAGGTCACACAGCTGATCTGGATGCCCTGGCCCGCGCACACGAGCAAACGCCATATCCGAAACGTTAGCGGCTAGGCACGCGACGAGCAAGAGAGCACCTCTTACGCGTTGACAGTCCGTAAAAATCCCTGTAAACAAAGGCTACCGTTACCACGAGGAGGCACCCATGACCTGGCGAACAGCCTGTGGTCTCATCTCCTTTATTCTGTGCCTGTCATCCACGTTTTTCTACATTCGTGGCATGGTGCTCGGGCCCAATCGTCCCAATCGTGCAGGTTGGTGGATCTGGGCCTGTATCGGTCTCATTCTCCTGACGAGTAATTACGCAAACGGCGTCCGCGATGGCCTCTGGATGCCAGCCGCAGGTGCTCTGTGTGCCATTGTCACGGCCATATTCTCTCTCAAATACGGAGAACCCGGCTGGACGCGAGTAGACTCCTCTTGCGTGCTAGGCGCAGGCATCAGCATCCTCGTATGGGGTGTCACAGGATCTGCTCTGCTTGCGCTCATCTGCGCGTTGCTCGCGGACTTCATGGGACTCATTCCCATGTTCAGTCATGCCTATCGTAAACCCGACGAAGAGGACAAACCCGCACGGGTTCTCGCCCTGCTCGCAGCGGTCTTCAACGTGATCGTCATCCAAAGCACTGCCCTCAAGGACCTTGTCTATCCTCTCTACTTCTTCTTCGCTGACGCGGCTATTCTCGCCCTACTCATCTCCCCTGGGGCGCGCTCCTTGGTCTCTAGGGCAGGCGCGAAAATACTTCACCTCCACGAACGCCTCCAAACCCGCACGCCAACCTAGCGTGTCTTTTTTTTGAACGATACACTTCTCCGTCTTTTGCTATCTATCGTGATGAACCTTATCACTATTGATCATGCCAACCGCTTGTGAAACGCGCCGCCATCGTGCGGTAATTTCCGGCCTGTCCAAGTGCTCGATTTTTTTCATCTGCGCTCGAATGGGGGCAAGGGCTCGTCTCGCAGGTTCTCGGATGGGATGCGAAGGCGCATCTTTCGGTTTGAGGTCAACAATGGCAAAGAGCGCTTCCAACGAGTGTTCGGCTTCGAATTGATCGACGAGGCGAAAAAACTCAACAACATCCGGATCATGCTCGCTCGAAGCAGTACGAACAGCATCCAGCTTTGGTTCCTCTACCTGCGCAACTGCACCTGACCCTTCATGAGAACTTATTTTGTTTTCTATCATACAAGCATCATGTTATCACAGCATTTTTCTCCTGTCGTCATGCAATGCGGTAGAGAAAGGCCACCCTTCAACTTGAAGGCTATAACAAATAATTGAAAGAGACCACATCGATTTCCGATACAGCGCTCCTACAAATCTTCTACTTCGCGAAGAAATGATCCTGGTTTTGGTTTTGCCTTCACGGGGTCAGGGACAGACTTCCAGGCAGAATGACTCGCGGGATTTGTCAGGCGACGCTCGCCAATGCCGTCCACTTCGACCGTAGGCTCTTCCCAGGAGGAATCGCCGCTATCGTCCCAATTCCATTGTTTCTTTTTTGGAGCAAATCCTCCGTGACCGTTTACACCAGCTTCGCGCAGTTCTACGCGCTCAAATAAACGCGGAGACAACTCCTCAAGAAACACACTGGGCGGACTAAACATGAGCGCGTCATAGCCCGTGGTCATGGGATAGGACAAAAATAATTGACGGCGAGCACGCGTGACCGCCACATAAAACAAGCGCCGCTCTTCTTCCAGACCACCTTCTTCCCCCATGGCACGCTTGTTGGGAAACGCATTGTCTGCAAGATGAATCACAAACACTGTGTCCCATTCCAATCCTTTTGCCTGATGGATCGTGGAGAGCACCATGCGTTCATCATCGCCTTTTGCCGCGCGTTCTCGTCCTGCAATCACCTCATCGTACAACGCGATATCCGCAAGAAAACTTCCCACGTCCTGATACGTTTCTGCAAACGAAGCGAGCTGTTCCAAATCTTCCACACGCTCACGCCAGTTTGGATACTCACGCTCCAAGTAATCCTGATACGAAGATTCCATCACCCCACGGATCATGGGTCCTGGGACACTCCCACGTTCATTCATGCGTTGTGCGATCCCTACGAACTCTTTCCAACCCACCATGGCACGGCCGCTCATGCGTAGCGACGTATCTGCAACGAGCACCTGATCGAATTTTTCCGCACGCTTCAATTCTCGCGTGAGCACAGATGCCGTTGTCGCGCCGATACCCTGCTGGAGGTTCAGCACGCGTAGCCAGGCGATCTCATCTTTTGGATTGTGTGCAACGCGCAAAAACGCCACGATATCTTTGATATGCGCCCGCTCAAAAAACTTTTGCCCACCGCGATATTCATACGGCACATCGCGTTTCATGAGCTCGAATTCCAATTGCTGAGAATGCGCACTCGAACGAAACAGCACCGCCATATTTCGCAGAGCAACTCCTTCGCTTCGTAATAATAAAATCTGCTCTGCCACATACCGCGCTTCCTGTGAAGCAGAGGCGCATGGAATGAGCTTTGGCTTGTCGCCATGATTGACCACGGCAACCAAATCTTTTTGAAATTGATCGACGTTGTGTGATAACGAATTATTCGCCACTTCCAAAATCTCCGGTGTAGAACGATAGTTCGTGAGCAGCTTGAACACTTTTACCTCTGGCCATTGTTTTGGAAATGCGAGGATATTTTTCACATCTGCGCCACGGAACGCATAGATGGACTGCGCATCATCGCCCACGACAACCACATTATGATGGGCACGTCCAAACCCGCTGACCATGCGCGCTTGTACGGTGTTGGTGTCTTGATATTCATCCACGAGTACATAGCGAAAACGCTCACTGATCGACGCACCATATTGAGGGTCATCGAGTAACCGCGCCATGTGCGAAAGCAAATCATCAAAATCCATGACATTCGCCGCCTTCTTTCGTTCCTGATATTGACGAGCAACCTCTTCGATATCTTTGACGAAGTTCGCAAAGTGCGGATGTTTTGCGTCCAGCGTTTCCTGAATCGTGTGCTGAACATTGCGGCTATACGAGATGATCGAACCCGTCACGCGCGGCGAAGGAAATCTCTGCGCCTTTGGATCAATCTTCAAATCCTTCATCACGGCTTTGACGAGATCCTCTGCGTCGTCCGCGTCTAAGATAGAAAAATTCGGTTGATAGCCGAGCGGCTCGGCAAACGCGCGGAGAATGCGGCTTGCCGTGGCATGAAATGTTCCGCCCCAAATGCCACGCGCTTCTGCACCCAAAAGAGACTCCACGCGCGCCAGCATTTCACGAGCGGCCTTATTCGTGAATGTGAGTAATAAAATAGAGGATGGATCCACGCCTTGCTCCAGCAGATACGCAACGCGATAGGTCAGCGTGCGCGTTTTGCCAGAACCAGCACCCGCAAGCACAAGACAAGGGCCATCGCCATGCAAAACCACATCCAGCTGTTCCTGGTTTAATTCCTTGGCATAGTCGATTTTTCTGGTCGGTGCAGAAGGCGCGTCACGTAGGACAAAGGTGGACATGCGACCCAGCATAACGGCCCGAGCAAAAATTGTCGAAAATAAAGCGCCGCCCGTGATAAGAATCTCACGGGCGGCCGCCCCCTACGAACCGGACATGTATCACCTCCGTGGGCAAGAGGTTTGAACATCGCTAGAGCGACTCGAGAACGCGAGCGTAGCGCTTCTCGGTCGCTTGTATTTCTCGTTGTGCACGACCTGTGCGGATGCGACGGCGGGCCTCACGCAAGAGCTCGAGCGCGTCAGAGGATAGCTCCGCGCCCTGGTCCAGTCCGCGGTGGATGACTACGGAGAGGCGCTTCCCCTCAGGGATAAGGCGTTGGTCCTGAAAGCGCATGACCACGTACTCGAGATCTCGTAGACCTCTAGACGTGAGCGCTCGACCAACGGGATCGAAGAGATGCCGTAAGGCGCGCTCCATGTTTCCGTCGTTCAGAAAGGCGTAGCTGGCGGTCTCGTCAGCGGTCTGCAGGGATCGGATCAGCTCGGCTTCGATACAGCCACGCACCATGACGAGGACCTCGCGCGGGATCATCCCGCAGGGGATCCGATCGCCATCCACATCCCTTCTCTCGCCGTGGCACGTCTCGCCTCCTCCGCTACAACCGTCACTTGCACCGCAGACAACCACTTCCGTGACGCCGTCGCTCAACATGGCGTTCCTCCTTAGCAGGGAACGTGATATCTAAGCAAAGATTTTAGATCCTGTCAATACCCTGCCTTCAGGCGATTTTGCTTGTGCCCCTCAAAAGTGGCGGCGTAGAGCACTTTTCCTTGGGAATCTGTCAAAAAATAGCGGTAGCTTGAGGCTGTTGGATGGAGTACTGCCTGGATCGAACCTTCGCTCGGGTTGCAAATAGGGCTCGGCGGAAGGCCTCGATATTTATACGAATTGTAGGGCGAATCCACGGCTAAATCCTCGTTCGTAGCTTGGGCGCGACCTCCACGGGTGACGTAATTCAACGTCGCATCGCTCTGCAAAGCCATCCCTTCCCGCAAACGCCGAAGGAAGATGCCGGCCACGATTTTACGATCTTCGTCCTTGCGGACCTCTTTTTCCACGATGGACGCGAGCGTGACAACCTCATCCAATGTTTTCAATGGCATGCTTGCCTTAGTCACCTCAACACCCGCCATTCTCCGCTGAAACTCTGCAAGCTGTTTACGAATCAAACCCTCTGGAAGCAAGTCATCCCACACACGATAGGTTTCCGGAAACAGATAACCATCCAACGAGCGATTAAACGGCAGTGCCTGCAAAAAAGAAAACTCACTTCGCAACTGCGCATCAAAAGGCGCACGATTTTGTGAGCGGCCCGTGATCCGTTCTATTTCAGCAGGAGTAATGCGTTTCTCTGTACCTAAGTAGGCAATTTCATCATCTAATGACCACCCTTCTATCACGAGAAGCTCACTCTCCTGACGACCAGGTCCACGACGGAAAAGTTGTGTCAGTTGACGGTAGTTCATGCCGGTACGCAACCCATACGTATTGGGAAATGGATTTGTGCCCCCAGGATACACCATGGCAAAGAGACGATACTCAAAAGCAGAAGGAATAATATTTTTTTCCGCGAGCGTCACGGCTACTTCTGCCAGAGAGGCGCCCTCGCGAATCTCCATCATGATTTTCTGACCAGCTTGAGGAGCTGCCAGAAAAGCGCGGTACAAAAATCGTCCTCCGATAAAACCACCCACGCCAATACAGAGCGCCGCAATCGTGAGAAAAAGGAGTGTGCGTGAGCGAATCATAGTTCAATGGACAAGCGGCTTTTTCTCCCAACGCAACCATACCCGATACGCCGCGCGGACGAGCAACGCAGAACACATCCCAAGCAAAGCCCCCGCCAGAACATCCGTAGGATAATGTACGCCTACCGCCATGCGCCCAAAACCCACAAGGCCCGCCATGATAAACGCTACGACACCTAATCGAGGGCGTGCAAGCGCCAAAGACATGGCGATCGCAAAAGCGATTGTTGTATGTGAGGAAGGAAAGGAATGCACGCTATAAGGTGGTGGAATCAATGCCGTTATTCCTTCCACCACACGGAATGGCCGCACGCGCGTGACCAAACGCCCGATGATCATCGAGCAAGAAAAGCCCACCAAACAAGACCATGCGACCTCATAAGCCATACGCCGAGCACCGCTGGCTTTTTTGAAGAGACCTGCCACTGCCACGAACGGCACGAAGAAAAAAATCAACCAACGCGCCAAAATAATAGCGAGAACACGCATGCCTGGCGTCAAGAACCAGGACTGTATTTCTCGGAGAATGGCAACGTCATTCATAGACGTCATGCTAAATCAATGAACGCCCCGTCATGTCTGGCGCAGGCGGAATATCCAGCAGTTGGCAGACGGTCGGGGCTGTATCTGCAAGCATTCCAATGGGAGGCGTGAGGGACAAGTCACCGCCAATCACATCACCAGATGGCGCCTTATGGCCTTCCAACTCTTTTGCCACAATAATAAATGGCACAGGATTTGTTGAATGCTCCTTGTCCATCTCTCCGGTGACCAGGTTTTTGACCTCTTCCGCATTGCCGTGATCCGCCGTAATAACCACTGCTCCACCGACAGCAAGTGCCGCGTCCACAATCTGTCCAAGTGCTTTGTCCACAGCCTCATTTGCTTTGATCGTGGCCTCGTGATTCCCCGTATGACCAACCATATCCGGATTCGCAAAATTCAACGCGATAAAATCATAAGTCCCAGCCCCAATCTCTTTGACCACGCGCTCTGAAATCTGAAATGCTGACATTTCTGGTTGCTGATCGTAACTCGACACGCGAGGCGACGGAATAATCGCCCGGTCCTCGCCGGGAAACTCATCCTCACGCATACCGTTCAAGAAAAAGGTGACGTGTGCGTACTTCTCCGTCTCAGCGATATGAAGTTGCTTCAGCCCGGCATCTGACACAAGGCGCGCAAGGCAATACTCAATCAATATCGAAGGATAGGCCACCTCAACCGGCAAATCCTTTTCAAACTCTGTAAATGTCACAAACAACAGATCCTGGATGTACGCGCGTTCAAATTTTGTAAAACTTGGCACCGTAAACGCTTTGGTTATTTGACGCGCGCGGTCTGAACGGAAATTGAAGAAAATCACAGCATCCGTAGACTGAACCGTTGCAAGAGGCTTACCGTCTTTTACGATCACCGTTGGAACAATCTGCTCATCGTACACCCCTTTTGCATAGGATGCCTCGATCGCTGTTTTTGCATTTTCTGCGACCTCTCCTTTACCCAATGCAATAGCCTCATACGCTTTTTGCACGCGGTCCCATCTATTATCACGATCCATGGCATAAAAACGCCCAGCAAGAGAGGCGACAGCCCCCACACCCAGCTCAGCCATTTTTGCTTCCAGTTCCGCGATAAAATTCACACCAGAATTGTAGATAGCATCGCGACCATCAAGAAACGCATGCACCACAACACGACGGCATTGCTGACGCTTACACAGCTCCAAGAGCGCATAGCAATGCTCTTGCGTCGCATGAATCCCACCAGGCGATACCAGGCCCATGAGATGAAGCGTGCCATTGGTTTCCTTCACGCGATTAATGGCTTTCAAAAAAACAGGATTGGCAAAAAACTCCTCTGACTCAATCGAAAGATTGATACGAGGCAGGTTTTGGTAGAGCACGCGGCCTGCGCCAATCGTCAAATGCCCTACCTCAGAGTTCCCCATTTCTCCCCAAGAAAGGCCTACAGCCATACCTGAAGCCTGTACGGTCATGGCAGGATAAGATTCAATCAGCCGCCGCATGACCGGCATGTTTGCATCTGCCACGGCATTGCCTTCTGCGGGCGGAGCCACGCCAAACCCATCTAAAATCGCAAGCACTACAGGTTTCAAACGAGGCATAGGAGATTAGGAGAATACGCGTCTAAACCAGGGCGATCCAAGAAGCGAGTGTCCTGTCATTTCTGCAGGCTTAGGCAATCCAAGCAACGCTAACACGGTTGGAGCTACATCTGCCAATGATCCTCCGCGAACATGGTGACGGCCTGCTATCTGACCTGCCACTAAAAACGGGACAGGATGGGGATTGTGTTCCGTATCTAACCCTCCATGCGAAAGACGCATCTGTTCAATATTGCCATGATCGCCAACCAAGAGGACAGTCCCTTTATGCTCGTGAACCTTTTTCCAGATCACGCCCAACGCAGAATCCAAAGCCTCGCAGGTTTTGACGCCTGAAGCAAAATCCCCGGTGTGACCCACCATGTCTGCGTTTGCAAAATTCACACAGATAAAATCAAACCCATCATCAACCGCGCGCGCAACACGATGGGCAAGCTCTGGAGCGCGCATCTCTGGCGCATCACTATACCGCGCCAGATGATAGGACGGGATACGGATACGCTCTTCTCCAAATTGAGGACGATCACTACCGCCATTAAAAAAGTACGTCACCTGAGAAAACTTCTCGGATTCTGCGATATAGAGTTGGCGATGATAGCGCAATGATTCCACCAGAGTATTGGTAATCTGCCTATGAGGAAACGCCGGAACCGTATGATCCAGCTCTTTACCAAACTCTGTAAGCGTTGTCACAAAGAGATTTTGACGGATTTCTCGACGATGGAACGCACCTATTTCACGTGACTCAAAATGCGGCATCACAAACGGCTTGATCAGTTGGCGTGCACGATCTGACCGCAGATTCCAAAAAATAATCGCATCATTATTTTGAACCGGCGCCACGCACGTACGATTCTTACACAAAATGGTCGGCACCAAAAACTCATCAGATTCGCCACGGGCATAGGCATCAGTCAACGCCGCAATCGGATCTTCCGCCATCACGCCATCGCCATGGACAATCAAATGATACGCAAGCGAGGTACGCTCCCAAAAATGATTCCGATCCATGGCATAAAACCGACCAATCAATGAGGCAATGACCACATTTTTTGGAAGGTGTTTTTGCAATTCCTGCAACAAAGGAACCGCCTGATACATGTGCGTGTCGCGGCCATCTGTGAACAAATGCAAAGCCACGCGCGGCACATGCATACGCTCTACAAACTCGAGGAGCGCTAAAAGATGCTTGAACGAGGCATGACCGCTTCGCTCTGCGGTAAGCAGACCTGCGAGATGCAAGGTGCTTCGCTCACGAAGCGTATGCGCAACCGCCTTGAGCAACGCAGGATTTTCAAAAAAGGATTCATCATCAATCGCCCGCATGATGCGTGCCACATCAGAAGGCACAGGCCGTCCGGCACCCATGGTTGCATGGCCAGCCTCAGAGTTGCCGGGTCGTCCTTTTGGCAATCCTACGTACTCCCCATCTGCATGGGCTGTGGTAAAAAGATACTTTTTTTGCAAAGCCTGCCAAACGGGCATTTTTGCTTTCAACGTGGGGTTTCCTTCTTTTTGGTCGGAAATACCAAAACCATCCCAAACCACCAACACCACCGGCCCAGGAGAGAGCCGTTTTAAAGATCGAGAAAAAGGCATGTTTATAGGATAGTCGATTTGCAGGCGCAAGACAAGCAGGAAATGAATAAACAAGGCTAACCAAAGCCAAAATACCGATAAATTGAACCCTAGCCCTCTCCTGTTATGCCATGCTTGACAAAATGGCTATTTTCTGCTATAGTTTCGTGTTACCGCTGTTTGCGGAACTGCCCCCAAACCCTGGGGACATAGCTCTTTGAGCAGAGAGAGAGGCTGTCATGGCAAAGAAGCTGGCAAAGGGACTGTTCGTCGGATCGGCGGCGGCGCAGAAGAAGGCCCCCGAGGCCGACGGCGCCGCGGTGGTCGAGACGCCGTTCCCGGCGACGACCCAGGCGGAGCCCGAGACCATCGAGGCCGAGGTCATCGCCGACGAGGCGATGCCGTCGGCCGAGGCCGTCGCGGAAGCGATCAAGCAGGCCAGGGTGCTGACGAATCAGCCCCAGGCCGCGCTCGCCGAGCGACAGGCCGAGGTGGACGCGGTGGTGAGCGTCTTGAACAAAGGGCTCCCCCACCTCAACGAGCTCGGCCTCGCCGGAGCCGAGCGGCTCGTGAAGGCCCAGCTGAAAATGCTGGCGCCGCCCTCCCAGCCCGAGGTCGTGGTCCTGCCCCCCAAGCAGGTCACGCTTCCGCCGCCCGCGGCTCCCAAGCCTGCGGCCACCCCTTCGGCGAGCGTGACCCAGCCCCTGGGCACGCCCGTCCTCAAGCCGCCGGCTCCCAAGCCCGCGGTCACCACCCCCGCTCCAGCCGCCAAGGCCCCGGCCGTGCAGGCGCCTCCCCAGGTGCCGCCGGCCGAGCCCAAGTGCATCGGGAACGCGCGAGAGCTCGTGAACGCGGGCCTGCCGGGATACCGGAGCCTGCGCCTCGAGGAGCGCGAGCAGCTCGTGCAGGACGTGCACGCGGTGACGCGGGACACGTCCCTGGTGGAATTCCATGCGGCCGCGAACGACTACCTGCGCGGCATCGAGCGCCTGGAGTTTCTCCACCTCGACGCGATGGAGAAGCAGGCGGTCGAGACGCACCTCGGTCTCGAGGTCAAATACCTCCGGAACGACGCGTTCCGCACGGACAGCACGAGGTTCTCCAATCGGGGGCTCCTCTACGCCATCACGCGCATCGTGTCGGCACCGGGCAACCGGCCGAACACGAAGATCCTCATCGACGAGGTGAGAGCCTTGCTCGAGGGCGAGGCCCAACGTCGCGATGCCCTGGAGACGGCGCGCACGGGACACCAGCAGATCCTGCCGCCGCCCTCGGATCCGCCGGTGCCGCTTCCGGCGCTTCAGCCCCTCGGGGCCCCGCCCCCGCCCCTGCCGGCCACGGTCGTCTCCCCGACGAACCCCGTGGAGACGGCGCCGCTGCTCTACAGGCCGGTCCTGCCGCCGAGGCAGTTCACGGACAACGAGCCCCACACGGGGCCCAGGACCGTGGAGGACGCAGGGGCCCAGCTCCGGGCGCCGAAGCCGCCCATGAGCCAGCGGAAGGCGCTGGCCACCGTGGCGGCGATCGTGCTCGGCGTCATCGCGCCCCTTGGAGGCGCGGCGTACCTGGTGCTGTCCGGACAGACGTCGTTCTTCACCCCGCCGCCGGCTCAGCAGGCCCAGCCTGCGCCCGCTCCGACTCCGGAGCCCCCGGCCGTGGAGCCCGAGCCGGAGCCCGCTCCCAACCCCCCGCCGGCCGTGGAGCCCGCTCCGACTCCGGAGCCCGAGCCCGCGCCGCCGGCCCAGCCCGCCCTATGCATCCGCACGCGCGGCGACATCTGCGTCACGGACGAGGCCGTGACGGACCGGACCGGCACCTACGTGTCGGCCCGCCGCGTCTCGAACGGCCAGGAGCTCGTCTGCCGCCCCGTGGCAGACCTCCCGGGCCAGGACTGGGCGCACGTGGACCCGTCCACGTTCCAGCTCCCGGACCAGAAGCAGCTCACCTGCCAGGTGAGCGCCACGGCCCGCCCGCGCCGGAATGCGGATGGAACCATGGACTTCACCGGGTGCCACGTCTGCGCCCGGGACTAAGTCCTTTCTCCCACCCCTAGCCCCCGCTATCTGAAAAAGATGGCGGGGTGTTTTCTTTTTCAGACACACCCCGACCACCTCACCCTCATTCCCTCTCCTTCGCTAGGAGAGGGAGGTCAGAACGTCCAGAACGTCCTTGCCAAACCATGTTCTTCCTGATATTTTGCTGGAGTTATCACTCGTCGGGCTATAGCGCAGTTGGTAGCGCGCTTCGTTCGGGACGAAGAGGTCGTGAGTTCGAGTCTCACTAGCCCGACCATCAAAAGCACCCATGAAACCGTGGGTGTTTTTGTTTTAGGCTATAGCGTTGTAGGTAGCGCGCTGAGCGAGGGACACAAAGCGAGCTGGCGGAGCTTTGTGCGGCGAGCATGAGGACGATGCGAGAGCCGTGAAGAGGTCGTGAGTTCGAGTCTCACTAGCCCGACCAACAAAAGCACCCATGAAACCGTCATCTAGGGGTCAGGTACCGTATTTGGATAGGTAGACAAAGCAAATCAAATTTTCGATGCTTTACAAAGCCAAAAAATACAGTGTCTTCTTATCGAGATACCGCAGGCCGGTACCTGACCCCTTTGAATGACCCCTTTGAATAGCGCACTGAGCGAGGGGCGTGAACCGAGCGGACGGGGGTTGACAAAACCATTTTTCGTGCTATATTGACTCGTCAGAATCTGAAGCTCCCTTTTGAGGTCTCTTCATCTACTTCTTCGCATGCTCGCATCGAAGACTTTGACGAGGCGATCTCACAAGATCGATTTCTCGGTCGGTGTGCACGGGGCACACTGTCAGACGCGCAGGAGTTCCCATGAAGACGCTCACGGTTGTTGGTCTCGTTGGTCTAGTCGCCGTCAAGGCCGCGGCCTCCGTGCCCAGGCTCATCGCCAACTCGGTCGGCCTGGGGTTCGAGAACAAGTTCACGATCGGCGAGAAGACCATCAAGCGACCGGACCACTTCAACACGAAGGCGCACAAGGCGGCGTTCGAGAACGTGGGGTACTACGTCACGGACGCCCTGACGCGCGACGTGATGATCGCGTACCGAGATATCGACCTCGCCACCGACTGCTTCCTGCGACCCTCGGGCGTCCCGCTCGCGGTGTGGCACGAGGTGCTCGAGTGCTTCGAGGAGCAGGGGTTCATCGAGCGGCGCTGGGAGCTGTCGCTCACGTGCACCCTCGACATGCCGAGTACGCACAGCACGCACACGTACCGTAACGCAGTTTCCTGGGGACCCAAGGGCGAAGACCTCGAGAGGCCCAAGGGCGACATCATCGGCGGCACCGTGCCGGACTCCGTGCCATTCGTCCCTTCCCTCCTCACCGAAGGCCAGAAGCAGGCCCTGCTCGGGACGCAATACGCCCTCCATCCGACGACCAGCCTCGCGTGGCAGAAGATCGAGCAGAAGTACGTCACCTTGACGGCGGAGGACTTCGCGCGAGTCTACTGGCGTCCTCGTAGCCTGTTCTCGGCCACGGAGAAGCACGACGCGGTCGAGAAGGTGGCCAAGATGGTGATGCTGAGCCACTCCTGAGAGAACATCCGTCAACCCTCAACGCCTCGCAACGCGAATCCGCCTGCGGGGTATTTTATTTCTCCATTTTATTATTGCTCCACGTATACGGCTCCCCGTACTCCATAGGCTCTGTTGCATACGCCTGCAACCATTCTGCGAGAAACTTCGTGGCGCGCACATCGTCCTCATTGTATGTCAGAAGTGATTGCCAGAGGCTTTCATTCTGCGTGGCTAACCAGCGATCGAAAAAATGCACAGACTCGCGGCCATTGGCCACATCCCCTCTCCAAGAAAATCCGAGAAACTTGCAGATGGATTTGAGGCTGTAGATATAGAGCGGCAACACAGCATACGTGCGCACGAGCTCTTTTGTGTCGATCATACGATCAAGAAAACGCTGGAGCCAGGGATTTTCTGTGGTGGCATAGCGCTTGCTCAATACGATCAATCGCTCTCTCTCATAATCACCGTAGTGGTACACCGTGTATTCCGCGGGAAGTGTCTCGACCCATGTGAGAAACGCACGCCACATCTGCTCCTCGTCTTCGAGACGCTGTGCCGCAAACGAGAGGTACACATCATTCCACAAAAATCCAAACAGATAATCCGTGTCTGTGGCAGGATGGCTTTCAATATCAAAATAAATGGCATCGCCTTTTGGCGGATCTACAAATGGTTCGCGTATCACCACAACACGATCTCGCAACGCATGCGCCTGACGTTTGGCGGATTCAATGCCACGCGCGGTCAGATCTGTTGCACATGTCTCCACGGTTGCGACATCCATATCTGCGGCGTCACTCACGGTGCGAATATTGCAGGCACGCAAAGACTGTAAGCGCTTGACGTCGACATTATAAATCAATGCAATGTCGTCCTGCGCAGAGGCAAGACGAAAACATGCTTTTCCCCAAGGCGATACATCTTCGCAGGCTTTGCGATACACAGACTCAGGCAGTTCCCCGTCTTTGATGCGACGCACGGTCTCCAGCAACGCCTGTGTTTCTGCGATCATGCTGGCAGAATCGACAGACAATCGCTCTTGATCGCGATTCACAACCGCCACATCTCCAGGAAACATGCCTTGGATCTGCTCGAGAATCATGGCCGCGAACGTCAACGTGACCTTATGCTCTTTACGCAAGGCGTGCGCACGACGAACATCGATCGGAATATAATACCAATCCCCAAACGTACTTCGCCCCTCTGTTCGCACCAGAAGTGTGGGCGTTGCACAACCGAGAGCGGAGAGGATTGCTCCTCGATAGATCACGGGCACTCCTGCTTGCATGGCCGCGAGTGTGTCTTCTGTGTTTTCTTCTGTGATCGTCGTCACATCGCCAAACATGGCTTGTGCAATCTCTCGCTCACTGGATAGATATCCTGCCTGCTCTTCTTCCTCTTCTTGCGGCAATGCACGACGATCCTCAGGATCGCCAAAACGCTCCCAATAGAGCCAATGCGGACAAGCAAGATAGCGCAGAAGATCACGCGAGGTCAGAGGAGCCTCGTTACTTGGAAGAGAGTTTTGCATAGCGTTGACGCCAGGAAATAACATAATGATAGGTAAACACACGTCCCAAACCGAACGAGACCAGCAGGAGCACGATTTCACATACCCACATCCACGAAGGGAAAAAGGATACGGCACGCGATTGCCACAGCCACCTCGCGACAAGTGCCACAAGAGCGACCCCATGGACCAACACACTGCTAAAAAGCACGTTCACGAGATAGACAAACCAAAACTGAGGCGGTCGAGGACAGCAAAAGCCAGGGGCGCTGGGTTTTTTGATCTCTGGTACAGGATCAAGCCAAGACATGGTGAAGAGTATTGCATGCGTGCCCCCCTTCTGATAAGACCGGGATATATGGAACCAAACGTCTCCTCTCCATTTAGCGGGCCTCTTGCAGCGCCCACGCCGACTCCTACGCCGGAACCATCGCCGTCTTCTTCTACGGACGTGGTCGTGATTTCTGCGATTGTCATTGCTCTGGCGATTCTGATCGCGGGCGGCGCCTATGCCTGGAAACGCAGTAGCAAACCCACGACCGTCAGCTCGCGCAATGCAACGACAACTGATGCAGGACGCGTGGCAGGCACGCAAGTCACAGGAACAGCACCAGCGCTCGAAATCATTCCTGCAGATCCTGCGACAAATCCCGTGATGACGCTTGTACAGGAAACACTCGGGGACCTTCGCTTTTCCCTTGAAATTCCGTCAGAATATCGACTGATCCGCGATACGCCAACCTCTATTGCCGTTCAGCCAAACGTTGATCCCACTGATCCAGATCGCACTGACTATTATCCGACCGTCATCATTCGGGTGCACAAAAACGCCAGCATGGAGGCGCAGATGCTTACCTCTATCAAAGACGCACCTACAGGCGAACAGCTCTGGCAGGACACGGTTGTGAATGGTCTCACAGGAAAAGTCTTTAACCTCGAAAACAAAGGCTATCCAGAATCCAATCTCGTGTATCTGCTCCGTCGAGGAAATGACATCATCGAACTCGTTTGCTGGGAGTTTGTGCCCTGGGAAGAGTTTGATCGCGTAGTCGCCACATTCAACGTCCAATAATCAAAAAACCGGTCTTCCGTGGAAGGCCGGTTTTTTATATTTTAATACGCGTCTGAAAACACAGGAGCGAGGTAGCGGTCCGTGGGCACGAAGTTGTCCGTGAGCGCTGGGGCCTTGTGCGAGGCGAGAAAGGTCTCGACTTTTTCTTGCGGAAGAATTTGGATGGTTGTTTGCCAGTCTGTGCGCTCTTCTTCCGTGGCGAGAGTACGTTGCGGCGGAATCTGTTTCCAGCGTTCAAGATCAAGGTCGAGATCCGTGGCAAGAAGCACAATCGTATTCCGACCTGCTTTGATATCCGCTTCTCCTGGAGCCACGTACACGTTCTTCCACACGCTCTGCAGCGTACGCGTCATAGCCGCAAGGAAGTCGCCGTATTTTGCATCATCAATGATATTCATGGCATACACACCCTTTTCGCTCATGCGCTGTTTCAAGACACGATGAAACTCCACGGTCGTCAGATGATACGGCACGCTAAAATCATTGAACGCATCACCGAACACAAGGTCAAACGTTTTCCCCGCATCCACATGATCCAAATACACACGCGCATCCTTATTCACGGTTTGAATGCGTGTGTTACGCGGCAATTCCATGAGCGTGTGATTCGCCTCGGTAACGCCCGGATCAATCTCCGAAACCGTCACCTCACTGGAAGGATAAAACGCCTCCAGATAGCGAGGCAATGCATAGCCACCTCCACCAATAAACAACGCGTTGAACGCGTCTGTTTTTTGATAGGTGTAGGCAATCAAGTTTGTGTACACGCGTTCATAGCCATATCCCACGTCTTCAGGCTTCTGCGGTTTTACGTAGGTATGAATCAGATGATCGAGCCGTAAAATATACGCAGACGAACCGCTCATCTCTTGCTGAGAAACGCGTACGCAATAATAGCTTGTCTCTGTATTGCAAATGCCAGGCACGAGCAAATCCCCCACAAAAAAGAGCACGATCACCACAGAAAATTTCTGCTTCCAAATCGGTTCAGGCCACGCAATAGCAAGGCCTAATGCGAACAAGAGGACAGACGTGAGGGTGAGCAATACTTTTGTTCCCACAAGCGCGATCAGCACATATCCTGCGAGCGCTGTACCAACCAAGCTCCCGAATGAGCTCCACGCATACAAAGAGCCTAAATGACGGCCGACCGTGTCCAGTGCGCGGATATCGCTCTTTGCGACTTGCGGTGTGATGGTCGAAAGAAGAAACGCGGAAGGGAAAAACGTGATCAATGAAAAGAGAGACGTCTTGAACCAGAGCGGGAGATACGGGGGCATGAGCATCTCTCCAGCAATAGGAACAAGATAGTTCATGAGCAACACGGCAAAGCCACAGCACACCATGACAAGCGCCAAGCGTTTACGTGAATACATCTTGTCGGCAAAACGTCCTCCTAAATAATTTCCGATGGTCACGCCAAAGAGCGTGGCCCCAATCACGGCAGTCCAGCTGTAAACGGAGACACCCAGATACGGCGCAATGGCACGGCCAGAAACAACCTCTACGAGCATGAGCGCAAAGCTTGCGACAAAGACAATCAAACGAGCAAAAAAGGGAGACATAGCTTAGGCGCTCTTTTTACCAATCCGCCACATCGTCGCAAGACCGACCAGGATCAATGCCGCAGACAACGTCCACAGAAGCTGGCGCGTGCCCACATACATCACAAACACAAATCCCGTGGCAAAGGTGCCAAGAATACTGCCAATCGCGCTCCATGCGCCGATCGTGCCAATGGTTGCGCCGGTAGTCTCCAATGTATGCAAATCCCCTTTCACCACCTGCGGAGAAATCATGGAAAGAAAAAATCCCACGGGGAAAAAGGCCAGGAAACAAAAGAGAGCCGTGGATAATGGAAGAGCAATATCAGATCCTGCGAGGCGCGGGCCAATCACGGGCGCTAACACGATCATGAGGAGCGTGGCCAAACCAGCCAGCAAAAAATATCCTCCGAGTAACATGCGTGACAACCGCATATCCGCAAGACGTCCTCCCGCGTAGTTTCCCAAGGTAACGCCCAATAGCACAATCACGATCACGCTTGTCCATGTGTACAATGACACGCCAAGATACGGCGCCATCACACGACCAGCGACAAGCTCAATCGTCATCAAACAAAAGCTCGCAAAAAACACAATCGCCCGCGCGAACGTATATCGCGGGGCGTTGTGGTGGGATGTGTCAGGAGAAACGCTCTCCTCATTCTGCGGAACAACATCGACAGGCGGTTCTTGCGAAACACTTTCGATGGGAAGTTGCGCGTCTTCTGACATATCCTGGGGGCTCTTACTATTTGGTCTCCTTGTGTAGCGTGTGCTTGTGGCAGTTCGGGCAAGGTTTGTTCAGCTCCAACCGTGCCTTAATGCGCTTGTTGCGCGTGGTGTGGTAATTCGTGCGTTTGCACACGGTACACGCCATCTTTGCGATGTTATCTTGTGGCATATGAGATTATGTGGAGCCGGCGGTCGGTTTCGAACCGACGACCTGCTGTTTACAAAACAGCTGCTCTGCCGCTGAGCTACGCCGGCATGGGTACGTAACAGGGCTGAAAAGCGTGTGAAGAATAGGACAAAACCCGGAAGTCGTCAAACTGGGGAAAAGAAAAGCGGTCTACCCGAGCAAGAATCGCTCAGATAGACCGCCGCGCCCCGTAGCTCCCCCTAGAAGGAGGTGCCGTTGGGGCAGAAGTTGGTGGCCGGGGTGACCACCGAGGCCGGCGACGAGGTTGCCCTCACCGCGCGGAAGCTCGGCTTGACCTTGTCGGCCTGCGCCTGGGGGTTGGCCACCCGGGCGTAGATATCGACGCAGTTGGTGCTGGCCAGCTGGTCGACCCCGCCGATGGTGAGCGTCGAGAACATGTCCGACGCCCTGCGGCCGACGCTCCCCCAGTTCATCCAGGTGGTGACGCCGTTGACCGTGCACGAGGCGTCCATGAAGGCCCACCCGGTCCACTCGGCCGTGTTGGGGACGTCCACCCTGCCGATGACCTGGCCGCCGTACTGCTGGGTGTTGCCGCCGATCCTGGCGCCCCAGCAGAAGAGGCGCCAGCCCGTGGAGCAGCCCGCGTACGGGTCGCGGAGGATGGCCACGGCCGGGCTCTCGCTCACGGTCGGCGAGCAGGTGCGCCCCGGGATGACCTCGCAGTCGCCCCAGGACAGCCCGTCCGCGCGGCAGAAGCGCGCGGTGTTGCCGATCCCACACCCCTGCGCGTTACAGTTGTCGTAGGACCTGGCGCCGGGGGTGCAGATCGGGGTGGCGCAGATGCGCCCGGGCAGGAGCGCGCAGGTGTTCCACGCGGTCCCCGCGCCGTTACAGGTCTCGGCGGAGTTGTTCGCGCCGCAGCCCGAGAGGCACCCCACGCTGCGCTGGGCGCCGGGGGTGCAGATCTGGGTCTGGCACGAGAACCCGGGGATGATCTGGCAGACGTACGCCGTGCCAGAGGAGTTGCAGATCTCCGCGGAGCTCGACGTCGAGCAGCCGCTCAGGCACCCCACGCTGCGCTGGGCGCCGGGGATGCAGGTCTGGGCGTTGCAGGTGTGGCCCGGGAGCACGTTGCACTCCCAGACCGTGCCCGCCACGTTGCAGATCTCGGCCGTGTTGCCCTGCCCACATCCTGCGGAGTTGCAGTTGTAGCTCCGAGTGGCGCCCGGCGTACACGACTGCGAGTTGCAGGTGCGGCCCGAGAGGATCTGACAGATCCCCCAGACCCCGTCCCCGTTGCAGACCTCGGCGGTGACGCCGGAGTCGCAGGCGGGGTTGCAGTTCAGGTGCCTCTGCGTGCCGGGGGTGCAGGCGGGGGGCTGGCAGGTACGGCCCGCGCGCACAGCGCACGTGGACCAGCTCCTGCCATCCGTAGCGCAGGTCTCGGCCGTGTTCCCCTGCCCGCAGGCGGGGTTGCAGTTGAGACTCCGCTCCGCGCCGGGGACGCAGATCTGCGGGTTGCACGTGCGACCCGCGGCGAACCCGCAGGCCCATCCCGACCCGTCCGTCCTGCAGATCTCGACCGTGTTCCCCTGCCCGCAGGCGGGGTTGCAGTCGGGGTTGCGGGTGGTTCCGGGAGTGCACACCAGCGGGATGCCCGTGTCGGCGGGCGGGGTGCCGGTGTCAGCGACGCCGCTGTCCTGGGTGCCCGTGTCGGCCGTGCCGGTGTCCGCGACGCCGGTGTCAGCCGTGCCCGTGTCCGTGGTCCCGGTGTCGGCCGGCGGGGTGCCGGTGTCCTGGGTGCCCGTGTCGGCCGTGCCCGTGTCCGTGACGCCGGTGTCGACCACGCCCGAGTCCACGATGGGGGGCGCGAGGCAGTCGCAGGCGTCGAGGCCCGTGCCAGTGGCGTTGCACCGCTGGCCGGAATTGTTCGCCCCGCAACGCGCGGGGTCGCAGTTGTTCACGTCCGTCCGGAGAGGCACGCACGTGACACAACGGCAGAAGCTCGACCCGTCCGCACGGCACTCCAGGTACTGTCCCTGGGTGCACGACGCGTTGCCGCAGTTGCCGAAGCCCGAGACGCAGGTCGCGCCCGTGTCGGCCGGCGTGGTGCCGGTGTCCTGGGTGCCCGTGTCCTGCGCGCCGGTGTCGGCCGTGCCCGAGTCGTTGTCCACGGGCTGGCCGTTCGGCACGCCCGTGTCCGGGGTGCCGCTGTGGCCGAAGCCGTCCTGCTCGTACATGCAGCCCGTGAGGGCCGCCAGGATGAGCACCGCGAGCACATTCCACTGACCGTTGTTCTTCATCGCATCCTCCGTCAGATGAGAGACGAGGGGTGTAAACGCACACCCTTTCTTAACCGGACCTTTGCAGATCCGCTCGAGAAAGGGTGGGATATGGAGAATATCCCGAAGCCCTAGGGTCGCAACAGGACGTCGCAACCCGGTTAGTCTAAGAAAGTACGTTCAGCGCCAAGTGTTACCTCAGCGCCGAGTGTCCGCGTTCAGCGGGTCCGGCTGGGCCTCCAGAAGAAGGAGAGCGAGAGCCCGCCGCTCACGCCCTCGAAGGAGTGGATCTCGACCGGCTCGCCGCTCCGGACCAGGCTCCTGTCGAACAGGTTGACCTGCACCGCGGCCCGCATGCCGATGAGCGCGCTGAGCGCGTGCTCGATCCCGACCTCGCCACCGAGGGTAAACCCGGTGTACGAGGCCACGCCGTTCACGGCGCGGCGCGACGGCCCCGGGTACCACGTGACGTTCGTCACGGCCCCGAAGAACACGCCCGTCTGCCGCTCCGCGCCGGGGTAGTAGACCCCACCGGTCGCGAGCCGCGCGAGCACCGACCCGTCCGTGTTGGCCCCGGACGAGCCGTAGCCACCGCCTCCGAGGAGGTAGGCGCCCCAGCCGCCCGCGGTGAGCGGCGACCGGAACCCCGCCTCGACGAAGGCCTGGAAGTCCGTCCACTCGCGGTACATCCCCTGGAGCCCGAGCCCCAGGTGGAACCGCATGGCGTCGCGGGCGACCCAGGCGGCCGCGTTGCCGCCCACGGTGCCGTTCTGCACCTGGCGCACCGCGGCCACGACGGCCTCGCTGCCGACCCGGAGGCGGTCGCCCTCGGCCGTGCCGGCCGGCGCGAGCCCCTCGATGGGCCTCGTGCCGTCCTCCAGGTGGGTGACGCGCGGGCCGAGGTTCTCCGACTGGATCGCGATGATCTGGCGCTCGAGCTCCCCGAGGATGGGGTTGTCCGCGCCGACGTTGCCGCCGGCGGGACGCGCGTTGAGGGCCGTGTCCAGGAGCTGGCGGAAGCTCCTGCAGTTCGTGCTCTCCACGCGCTCCGATGGAGCGCAGGTCGGCCTCCCCGCCGGGCACACGGTGTGCCGGCAGAGGATCGCGAACTGCTCGTTGTAGTCCTGCGCCGGGGCCGAAACCCCGTACAGGCCGCGGATGTAATCCGCGCCGATCGACGTGATGGCGCAGGCGTACGACCGCCTGAACGCCGACCTCGCCACGAGGAACTGGCTCCTCGTGATCCCCGCCGTCTGAACGCACTCGCACCGCCGGCCGACCTGCCGGATCGAGCCGTTCTCCAGCCCGATACACCTGTCCGGCAGGGGGGGCGAGGTCACGACCGGGCGGGGGGTGCCCGGGTTCCTCGGGTTGGCCGCGCAGTTCGTCTCGAACGTGCGCACGCCCTCCGAGAGGAGGTCGTGACAGCGCTCGACGAAGGCGCGGTAGCCCGCGAGGTCCCTGGGGCAGGCCGTGAAGCCGCCCGTGGCCCGGGACCAGGTCCCGAGGTCCACCAAGCACTGCATCGAGGGCCTGACCTCCGGCTCCTGCGTGTCCGCCGGGTCGATGGCCGGCGGGGTGCCGGCGTCCGACTGGGCGTTGGCCGTGGCCGCGTAGCCGACGGTCCCGACGAGCGTGAGCGCGAAACCCATCCACTTGCCGACGTTCTTCATGGCTCTTCTCCCTCTACTATCCACTGTCCAAAGCCCAAACGCGGGCTCCGGTTCCATCTCTCTACTGAGAGGTGCGTGGACCAACTCACCACCTATGGTGAAAGGTCCTGGAGCCGTCCCGTCACAAAGTGGAATAAGGAGGAAATATTCCACACTGGCCGGAACGGCTTCAAAACCATTCAATTACACGCGTTTTTGAAGGAAAAGTGTTCGCCTGTATCAGGTCGAACAAAGGAGAATAGCATGATTCGCCCGTTTTGTCAAGGGCGGCAGGTCGCAAAAAAACCGCTTGTCCAGCGGCTTATTGTGTCTATCAAGAAAAAATCTATTACCAAATATGCCTTCCTGCCTTTACAAGAAGCCAACCTGCGCCAAAAAGAAGGCCAATAAACGCGCCAAGTAACCCATTTACAAGGAAGTTCGGTTTTGCAAACCACCGGGAATCCAAGGGAGCATCAATCACTTTTACGCTCACGCCCGTGCCAAAATACGTGGGAGATACCTCGACGAGTTGCTGGCCAATAGCATTGGCTAAGATATGCGCCTGTTCGCGAAGAGGATGAAAGGCTGTAATCGCCATAATGCCGGTATTTGGCTCAATCTTGGCTTTCACCGAATTCTCCCAGAGTTTACGTCGCTCCAGATCATCATTCGGAAAATAGTTCAAATCAAACCCCATGGCACTGGACATGGTGCCCGTAAAAAATGTCGTGGTATGGAGAAGCTCTGACAAACTCTGCGCGACGCGTTCTGAGGTCTTTACTGCTGTATAAGGATCAAGTCCCGTAGCACTAGTCTGTGTGACAAACACGCGCACCGTGGATCCATAATGTAATGGAAGAAAAAACGAAAAACCCACGGCAAAGATCACTCCAAGCACTGCGGTGAGCACAAGCGTACGCACAGCGTGATGAAGAGGAGATCGATGAAAAAAGGACATACGCTACTTGAGCAACTCTGCGGCATTGTAGGATCCGAGTGTCACGGGTATTTCGAGAGACTCACCTTTGCGTGCAATGGCAAGCGTTACTTGCGTGCCAGGTCGATACTCCAACAAAATCTCTCCAAGATCTGCAGAGCCACCAAGAATATCGCGATCTATCCGCTCGATCACATCCCCTTCTTTCAACACTTTCCCCGCGGCCCCGCCTGCGATCACTGCCGGCTGATTTGTTCGGCGGTCTGTGCGGATCCATGCCCCTTTATTTGAGGCATTGCGCGTGGTTGTTGCAATTCCAAATGTGAGTCGCGCTAAATCACTCGCACGCACGCCAAGCGACGCGTGACGAATTTCTCCATTTGCCAACAATGAGGAAAGAGCTGTACGTAAATCACCCGCAGGCAATACGCGCCAACCTTCTTTTGTTTTGGATTCTACAAGTCCTACTAATTGACCACGCTCATCCCACACAGCGCCGCCGAAAAGCGTATCCACACTTCCATCCACAAGAAAACGCCGTGCCGCATGTTCGCTCAACACAGGATCGATCATGACCGGGGCACGGAGATCCACAAGAGCGTTGGGATAAATCCGTTGAGCCACAGGCTCTGTCCATACAGCTAAACCAACGCTCATGTCTTGCGGCTCTGCAAAGGCAGAGGTTGGCAAGCCTGTAATCGCTGTCTTGAGATAGACTGCATCTGTCGCGGTATCGCGTACGGCTTTTGTAATCGGATAGGTCTTTCCCTGCCAAAGGACCACCACATCTGCAACGCGCACGTTTTTAAAAACAGACGCCACAGATGCAAACCATCCATCAGAAGTAATAGCAACCGCGCTCCCCACATGCTGTTCATCGGCAATCAACGTATCTTCTGTGACAGAAGTTGGTTTTTTTGCAATCGTTGCCACAGGAGAAAGTCTTCGCGTGACTAATGCGGGCGGATACATGATGGTTCCCGGCGCTGGACCTGTTGCAGAAATGACCGTGGGGCCTGTGGGTGTTTCTGGGGTGGTTGTTGCGGTTGTCACGATTTGTGTGCGCGTAGCCAAATCTGTGAGGATAGGATCCACATAAACGCTCGCAGAAATCCATCCACTCAAGCCGCCGGTGACAACACCTATCAACAACATCCAGCCAGCAAGCGGATGCGGACGTCGAATATTCCAGGAAAAAAATCCCATATAACAACAGAATAGCACGAATCAGGGCCTCTTGGACAAGAGCTATGCCCAGCGCGCAAAAATAAGCGCCCCTACATACGCTGTGACGGCCAACCCTCCCTCAACCCATGCTACGCGATGGGAAGGACGCGGCTGATAGCCATACCGTCGCACACGAAGCGGAAGAGCCGTCATAAAAGCCGCAACCACACCCTGAACTTCCATACTGATGGGAAGGAGTTGGACAAGAATGCCAACCTGTAAACCGATAAACGCCCCAATAGCCGCCCATTGCCATCGCGTGGAAGCCGTGGCGGTTGGATGCGCAGTCCAGTAATAGAACAAGGCGCAGACTCCCGCAAATACGGGCAAGGTCGCATACCATGGCAAGCGCATAAAGACCGTGAGCCCTGCCATACCCCATGCCAAGAAAAAAGCTGTTAGCGGCATCAAGGCAAGATTCACGCGTGAAATCGCATTCACGGGATAGCGCGCCGCATCAAAACACAAAAAGAAAAAAAGCTTGAGCGTCAACAGGCTGATCCCTGCAAATAACACCCCAAGGATAAGATGCATGACCGTCCCTTCTATCAACAGGAATGCAAACGCCATGGACATCATGGCAAGCGCAGAAGGCCCCATCTTTTCGAGCATCTCCTTCCAAGGCAGGCGCCGCATGCCAATCATCACCGCGGCGAATATATGGAGCGCAATCGGTACAAGAAGCGGCCACGGATAGAGAAGCGGCTCTTTCCACTGCCATTCAACTAACCCAAAAGCCAGGATACTCACGATCCATGGCAATAGGATCAGCGCAAGCGTAGCCATATCTTATGGCGTATTCTTTGTTTGTTCCACGGCCTCTCGTGCCTGCTTCAGAAGCGCCTCTGCGTTCTTTGCCTTATCCAATAAAGCTTGAAATGCTAGTACAAGGCGTAAGTGCGCTTCTTTATCCTCCGCGGTAACGCGCAAATCCAATAATGCATCACGTGCTTCTTGCGCGTTTTTTGTTGTATCAAAACGCACGAGTGTTGTACTGACTCCCGTGTTCCATGCCGCACGAATATCCTGGGTCGTGGGCGTGGACACGACTGGCTGTGCAGAACGCTTCCACGGCAAGACACAACCACTGCCAAGCAAAAAAACCGCGACCAAGAGTCCCACCGATCCCCAGGATCCACGAAACATATGCGTGTTATTTACGTGGTAATTGGATAATCTCCGTCCATACTAACGAAAGCGCTGTTGCAAGCGGAATAGCAAATATTGCTCCAAGTACACCAAAAAGCTTTGCCCCTACCAAAAAGGCAATAATGCTAATGATCGGATTGATGCCAACGGCTTTTTGCATGATCTTTGGCACGATCACGTTATTCTCTAACTGCTGGATAATGATAATGGCCACCAAGGCAAACACCGCATGCATCGGCGAAACCGTAAACGCGAGAAACACCACTGGCACCGCGGAAAGAAACGGCCCGAGATACGGCACAAACTCCAAGAGACCGCCGAGTACCGCAAGAAGAACGGGGTACGGAACCCCAATCGCGACAAACGCGATCAGATATAACAGCCCAATGATCAAACACAATGCGAGCTGACCACGCATCCAATCACCAAGACGATGCGTCATTTGCCACACGAGATTAGTCGCAAGCTCTTGATACGCTCTTGGCACAATATCACGGAACAATTTCTTGACGGCGCTCTCTTCGATAATGATATAAAAGGAGAGGACAAAGACAATCACAAATCCAGCTACTGCCCCAAACGCATCGCCCAGTGCGCCAAAAACATTGGCGAACATGCTTTGCAATTGCCCCTGCAATCCCATCAACCCAGATCGAAGATTCGCAGAAAGTCCATAAGTGTCCGTGGCTGTTTTTAGCGAGGTCACGATCTCTGTAACCCATTCGGTCTTATCGCCATAGGATACGGCAATCAAACGCGACTCATTCACCAATGCCGGAACAAGAAACGTCAGCAAAAGTCCTACGCCGCTAAACAAGAGGAGGTACAGCGCAATCACAGACACGCCCTTGGGAATCTTGTAACGCGCGGCCCATTCTGCAAAAGGATGCAGTACGCCTGCCAGCATAAATGCCGTGAAGACATACAAGACAATATCGCGGATAAACCACGTGAGTGCGAGCGCCAATGCAATAGCGACGACCCGTAGAATTGTGCCCGTGGAAATTGCGATAACGCGAGGAGGAGAACCATTCATACACACAGAATACCATGAGGAGCAGATGAGTGACTAGTCAAACCAGCGTAGACGAATTACAGTTGAGACCGGTTTCCTCTTTATGCCCGTGTACACCGAACACCGGAAAGCGCGTTTTGAGTATGAAACCCTCGAAAAATTTGAGGGTGGTTTGGCGTTGACCGGAGCAGAGGTTAAAAGCATCAGAGAGGGCGGGGCAAAGCTAGAAGGGTCCTATATCAAGCCCCTTCGGAACGAGCTTTGGCTCATAGGAGCGCAGATCCGGGCCTATAGCAAAGACGGCAATCGCGAGGGGTATGACCCAGCCCGTAGCCGTAAGGTTTTGGTCAAGAAAAACGAACTTCTGACCCTTTTGGGCAAAATACAGCAAAAAGGCTTGACACTAGTGCCATTTTCCCTCTATCCTAGTGGCCGACGCATCAAAGTCGCGTTTGGCCTCTGCCGTGGGCGTAAAGCCCATGATAAACGCGAGGCTCTCAAGACGCGAGATCTAAAACGTCAGATCCGGCTCGAAGAATAGCCTTTGCCGCACGCCACGCTCGTGGTTTGCCGCGTAGGTTCATTGAACCGATCCCCTGGGGATGAATCAGCATCGACGACAAAGGTCGTGCGATGATGCAAGCCGAGTCGGTTGGTCGACTCGTAAATCCCAACCAACACCACGACAACTGCCAACGTCGTATCTAAGGTGCAAAATGCGGTCGCAAATGCGTTCCGCGTTCCATCCTTTGCTCCGTCCCTCGTCTAAGACGAGCTGTACGGGCCGATCGCCTGCGTGGCGCCCTCACGCGTAGGAACGATTGTCATATTGTAGGGATTGATGCTCCAGGTGTTCTTACTGGAGCGTGACTGGCTAAGAACTCAGCGCCCATGCCTCGGCCACTCCCCGACATGGACGTAAACCAACGAGTGGCCTAAGCTTGTGAACGAATTATCGGGCGTCTTTGCTCGGACGGGGGTGCGATACCCCCCATCTCCACCACTACATCCATGCGCATCCATCATCGCCGCCGAGGCGGCTACCAGAAAAAAGAAGAATTACCGGTCTATCGCGTCAACGAACAGATCGTTTCCCCTGACGTTCGCGTGATTGATGAGGAAAGCAAGCCTGTTGGGGTCATTCCCACAAGCGAAGCCATCCGCATGGCACAGGAACGCGGGTATGACCTCGTTGAGGTCTCTCCCAAAGCTGTGCCGCCCGTGTGCAAACTTCTGGACTTTGGCCAATTCAAATACCAAAAGGAGAAAGAGATGCGCATTCAAAAGGCTCGCGCAAAGAAAGTGGATGTCAAAGGCATTCGTCTTTCTGTCAAAATGGGCCAGCATGACATTGATATTCGACGGGAGCAGGCCGAGGGCTTTCTCGCAGACGGCGATAAGCTCAAAATCGAAATCATGCTTCGTGGCCGCGAAAAGGAACATGGCGATCTGGCATACAAGCGCATTCAAGAATTTTGCAAAGCTATTGAAAAAAAGTATCCTCTCATGATCGAACAGGCTCCTACCCGCGCTGGCGGCAATGTCTCCACGATCGTCGGAAGAAAATCCTAACCACCTTACATGCACCCATGCACGGTCGAACGGTCCCGGTCCGGTCGCACGCACATGATCATGAACCTCTGATTCACGCGTATGAAACTCAAAACACACAAAACCATTTCCAAGCGCATTACGGTCACCAAAGCTGGTAAGCTCCTCATGCGCAAAGGCGGGCAGGATCACTTCAACAGTCGTGAGAGCGGAAAAGTCTCCCGCAACAAACGCCGAGACATCTCCGTGCCAGAAGTGTACGTCAGAAACATCAAGCGATTGATTGCCAACGGGTAATATCTCCTCATCATCACCATAACTATCTATGCCAAGAGTCAAACGTGGGGTACACCACCTCAAGCGTCGCAAGAATATCCTTGCCCGAACCAAGGGCATGATGTGGGGACGCAAAAGCAAAATCCGTGTTGCAAAAATCGCGGCCGTCAAAGCAGGAGCTAATGCGTATCGTGATCGTCGCTTGAAGAAACGCAACAACCGCGCCCTTCAACAGATCCGCATCAATGCCGGTGCTCGCTTGATTGGGACCACCTACTCCAAATTGATCAGCGACTTGCACAAGCGCGGCGTCATCTTGGATCGCAAAATCCTTTCCGAACTTGCCGCAAAGCACCCAGAGGTGTTTGCCAAAGTTGCCGGTAAATAAAGATCATCCCCGAAAAACGAGCCTGACGAGAGTCAGGCTCGTTTTGTATTACCCAAAACCCCTTGACAAACTCACCTTTTTTGCTACGGTACCACCACGGACAGCATTCTTTCTCGAACAGAAAGAGGGTGCCATGGACCATCTCCCTACTGCGGACGAGCAACACGTGCTCGCGGTCGAGGAAGTGAAGCGGGTCGCGGTTGCGCATCCCGCGCTTGTCATGATCGACTTCGCGCCAACCTGCCTCAGGATCATCTACGCTTTTCTCGAGAGAAGTAGAAACTGGGCAGAGCGCTTCGTGGAGGCGAAGCAGAGAAGAGACGCAAACACCACAGAGGCACTCGACGTGCTTCTCCAATTGCCCAAACACCCAGACACTCCCCCACAGCTGAGTCGAGCACTCATGGATGCTAACAGCTTCCTGAACAGAGCCATCAAGCGTATGCGTGAACGCGCAGACGTTCCGGCCGCAGACCAGCTCAAGGCCATGAGTGCCGCGCGGAGTTGCATCTACCTCCTCTGCGCCACGTTCTTTCGACACACGCAAGCGCCAGAGACACGCCGCGCATCGTCTCGCGCCATCAAAGCACCGTCGTCTCCTGCCAAAGCATCGCCACGCCAAGTGGGAGTATCCCCTTCTGTGCCAGGAGCTCCCCGGGTCTTGCTCCCGCCGCCTGCACACCAAGAGACGCGCGACAAGGCCGTGCGCTACATGGACGAGCTCCAGGACCTTCATCCCGAGCTCGAGCTCACGAACTTCCGGACCGTATACGGGACGTTCGTACGCGCGCTCACGGACATGGACACGGACTGGGCCGAGAATCTGTGGACCGTGGCAAAGGAGAATCAGCGCACAAACGCGCTGAACTTCCTCGCGCGCAATCCAGATCGCATCCTCACAGACGATGTCCAGCGTGCGGTGCTCACCATCTTCACGTTCCTCGAGGCGCTGTACCGCAACCTCACGGAGCGTCACGTGATGGACAAGCGGGCGCGCATGATCGTCACGATTGCGCGCGACTGTGCAGACCTCTTTGCCTTCACGTTCCTTGCCACGGTTGCTCCCTGCGGAGAGTCTGACCCGGACGAGGACGTGTCCGAAGCCGACGCAACCGAGACCAAACGCAGAAGAGCGGCCGTACGCAAAGCCGTTGTCCGGCATGACGGCAATGTCGTCGTTGTCCGGTTCGGCAAGGCAAGCTCAGGCTAATCCCACTTCATGGGATTATTTTTTATCCCGACTTTTTATGCTATACTAGTCCCATCATCTTTTCCTTCGCATCTTTTCTTTTCATAGATATGCCAAAACTTGAAGCAGGTCACCGTCAACCATCATCACCTTCTGCAGAAACACGACCTCCTCGATACACAAGTCTTGAGTCTGCAAAAGCCGCGACTCGACGCAAGACCAGCACAGACGAACGAAGACGCGCGCTTGAGCTTCGCGCTACAACTGAACCGCGCCTAGGCTTTCCTGCTGCATCACAAACTGAACAACAGTCAATGGCCGCACAACGGCTCAAGGCTTTTGAAGCAGGCGACCTTGATATCTCGCTCGCAAGCCCTGAAGAATTTGCCACTGCCGGACGCACGCTTGATGCCGAGCACCTCCAAATGCTTCAAAAAGCCTACGGCAAACCAGCAAGTCCGCGCGAAACGCCTCCCCTTCCCCTCAGCAAAGAAGAGGCGCTCGCAAAAGCCATGCAAACGAGTACAGGCAAGGAACTCAAGGCTCTGGAGACGGCGATCAGGCAACAATATGGCAGAACACCTGCGCAACTCGAGAAGCAGGGATGGCAACAAGTGCCAGTGCCTTCAAAAAATGGTTTCTGGAATCGCATAAAAGGTGGATTAAGCGGCTTGGTAGGTGGACCAAAAAATCCAGAGCTTGCAAAGCAAATGGAAGAATGGCAACAGCTCAAAGAAGCGCTCGATGTCGTCACGAATGGCTACATGACTAACATGGCAGAAGTCATGCGCAAGAGCCGCAAAGAACCAACCATCAATCGAGGAGCACGCACACAAAGCTTTTCAGAACGCATGGGCCCAGGAAGTATTTAGAGCAAAGAAATCCTCCTTATCCGGGGGATTTTTTTTCATCACGCGCTTCTGGTCGCGCGATAAGATATTTTTTTTCCTTCTCAAGTATGGTATTCTTTGTGTGTTGATTTTCTTTTCATCATTTTTCTATGCCCGGTGAACGATCTGCTCGCATTCTTCCTCCGCTCCCCCTTGATCGACCACAAAAAGTAGAAGCGCCCTCTCAGCGTAAAAGAATTTCCAAAACAGATAAGCGCATCATCAATGAGGCACGCTCAGAACTGGCACAGCGTCTCGATGCGCTCACTCTTAGGAAGAGACAGGAGAGCGCGGCGCAAGAGAAAGCGAACATGGAGGAGATACGTCGGAATCTCAAAGCACGTGGGGATGCGCGCGAAACACGCCGAAAAGAACCCGCTCGACGCGAAGAGCTACGCCGCGCACCAAAATCGGTTGCTGGACTCACGGAGGAGCCACCGTCGCTTTTCGAACTAGAGAAACACACAAAAACAACGATCGCAGAAACCAAAAAACAAGAAGGACTTGCCTGGCGAAGAAGATCCATCCTTAAACAACTCGAAAATGAGTACGGCCTTTTGGAGGATGATTTGATTTCTGGAGATTGGAAAGATGCGCTACCTGAAAAAGCCGCATTTGGAAAACGACTTGTTGGTGCGTTCCGTAGTATGGTTGGCGCTCCAAGAGACGCGTATCTTGCCAAGCTCGTCGAAGAATGGAAAAAAACCATCCCTGAAGTTGAACCAGAGCAAGAAGTCATTGAAGAACTCTCTCAAGATCTTCTCGAAGAAGAGCCAGAAGCCCCGTCTTCCGTCACTCCACTACCCAAACCCCTTGGACGTATCCCCTCACTTTCTTCAACTCCAGGCATCAGGAGCGGCGTGGAATCATCCATGGCGCGTACAAATATCCCGCGCTACGACTCGCCGCTTAAGACACGTGAGGTCACTGCTCGTCCCGAGAGCATCTTTAGCATGCTTCGCGGACAATTCAACCAACGCATCAAACGATGGCAGGAGATCAAAGAAGTGATTACAAAAGCAGAAGACGTGCCTCTGAAAAACCTCGCACAGCTTGGCTCCTGGCTTGAGCAAACACATGCAGACATGGATCGCATGCGTTCAACGGATCCGGGCGTTGAAAAATATCTCCCTTTGCCAGAATACGCAAAACTCAAACAACTACACGATGACTTAGAAGCATTCGCCACCGCCGAAGATCTTTCTGAGCACATTGAACTCGAAGAACCAGAGGCATTACCCATTCCGTTGGTAAAAAAATTGGGAACAAAAAAAGAGTTTCGCATGAGCCCGGAACAACAGCATCTGCTCGACGTGGATGAATATAATGCTCTTTGGGATGAAACCACGCGAAAAGCCATGCAAAAATTCAAGATCAAGTCCGTGATAGGAAGCAACGGCCTCATTCGGAATGGCATTGTCATTCCCCCGCGTCTTGTTGAGCTTCATAACACCATCAAAACGTACAACACAAAAACTGGCCACTCCCCCAAAGAAAACCTTCAGGACGTGCTGGATCAAACAATACTATTTCTCGCTAGCAACAAAGCGAAAAACGTCGGATAACGTGTTTCACAAAATCCCCTCCCTGATCTGAGGGGATTTTGCTATAATACCTACGTTATGTTTTCTGCGCTTCGCTCTCTTTTCCGCCCAAAGGCTCAGCCCTCAGAGGATCTGACCATTGCGCTTGCAGAACGCGCCGCGTCTTTACAAGCAGAAATCGCTACAAAGAAAAATCCTTCAGAAAAACAAGCGAAGCGTATTCATTCCGCCGCACAGCTGTTGCGAAGAGAACTAGAGCTCCTTCGTACGACTCCTGGTATCAAACTTCCCGCAGAAGAAGCACGGCACGTGCAAGAAATGCTCGAAAGCGCATCGCGTATCGCGCGACGGTCTCTCAAAGAGGCTCTTCCCGCCGAACGTCCTCCACAACGAACCAGCGACAATGTTACGTTGAATAGCGAAAGGCACCCTTTGCACAATGAGGATCGCTCCTTTGCTTTTGACGCGTCAGGCTTTTACGGAGTGTTTGACGGTGTAGGCGGCGCTTCAAACGGAGAGATCGCCGCAGAACTTGCATCAGAAACCATTCAAGCGAACAAAGAGGACCTTTCTAGCCTCACGGTCGAAGAAACAAAACTGGCGTTACTCGAACGGTTTAAACAGACGCGAGGAGCCCTCAAAGCCAAACCCGCCCAAGAAAACAGGCCAGAACTTTCCTCCATGAATTCCACAGCCACGGTCGTCAAACTCTGCGAGCAAGACGGTAAACAATTTGCCGTGATTGCCCACACCGGTGATAGCCGCGCATATATCCTTCGTGGCGCATCTGGCACTCTTGAGCAGGTAACTATTGATCACACACCTGTCCTGGATAAAATAGCACACGACTATTCGCCTGATACGGCTTTAGCCTTTCAACGCATTCTCAACAAATTGGAATCTGCGGGTCATTGGCGCACAATCCGACGTCTCACGTACTACAAAGCGCGTCACATGCCTATCTCGCCCAATGAAGAGGCGCTCTGGAGAGACTGGTACACAGAGGCAAGTGACTTTATCCAACAGAACAAACTTGAGCCATTTATTACTGACTATTTCTCAGATTCCGATAAAGTTGGTTCACATGTCATCAGTAAAAGCGTGCGCTCAAAACCAGAGCTGTTTATTGTTGAAATGGCGCCGGATGACGAGCTTCTTCTTACCAGCGATGGAATCCACGATAACCTCACAGAAGACGTGATGACCGCTATCCTCCTGGGAGACGATGCGGCGATTGAGGATCCTCACGTACGCACGACCATTCAAGAAGCCCGACAACGCGATCCAAACATCACGCCAGCAGAACTCCTTGCCTATGCGGCACACGCGTATGCAGAGACGGGTCAATCTCGCTCCAAACGCGATGATATGACGGCTGTGTATGCACGCGTTGAGCGCATTGCGGAAATAGGCGACCCCATCCACCACCAACTTGATAGCGCACGCCCTCCGCTCTCCAAAACGGAACGCGAGCAACTCTTCCAACTTTTCCCAGGCGTGACAAATGAGCACCAGTTGGTCCGTGCGTATACTCATGCAGTCATGAGCTACAAAACACTCGCAGAAAAAGTCTCTGCCTCCCTCTCTCCATGGACGATCCGTCCACGTGCGCTCCCAAAAAATCTTCTGGCTCTTCAAGAGCAACTCGTTCAATCCAATCGCCTTCTCCGTCTCAACCCTCTCACACATCTCAATGCCGCTATCTGGCGTGAGAGTCAGCGACGTAACAAACAAGCGGCCTAAAAACTCGATCCGAGAATGCTCGGATCGAGTTTTGTGTCAGCTGTTTATCCACGACGTTCCTTAATTTCTTCGAGCAACGCCTTGATAAAGGCACTTTTCTCCATAGACTGCTGTTCTTTCTCTCCACGACGACGCACCGTAAGCGCTTCACCGGCCGCTTCCTTATCACCGACCACGAGCGCATACGGAATGCGCTTAACTTCGGCATTGCGGATCTTCTTACCCACAGACTCTGGCGTTTCATCCACCGTCACACGAACGCCCGCCTCTTTCAATTCTGCAGACAGTGCTTGTGCAAATGCATTATGACGATCTGCAACCGGCAGGATCGTTACTTGCACGGGTGACAGCCAGGTTGGGAAGGAACCTGCGTAATGCTCAATCAAGAAGGCCATGAAACGCTCATGCGTGGAGAGTGGTGCGCGATGAATCACAAACACCTCTCCATTCTTCTGACCGGTTTCATCTACATATTGCAAGGCAAATCGTTCACGCGCCACAAAGTCGAGCTGAACCGTAGACATGGTTTCCTCACGGCCAATCACAGATTTGAACTGCACATCGACTTTGGGCCCATAAAACGCGGCTTCATCGTCTGCCTCGCGAAAAGGCACCTGCATTTCCACAAGCACATCACGCAAGACATTCTGGCTATACTCCCAATTTTCCGGCTGGTTAATATATTTCTCTACATGATCCGGTGACCATTTGGACAAACGAAACCAATAATCCTTTAAGCCAAAAATACGGAAATATTCAATCACGAGCGAGAGAACTCGCTTGAATTCGTCCTTGATCTGATCCTTGCGGCAATAAATATGCGCATCGTTCATGGCTAATGCGCGCACGCGGAGCAATCCTGCCAAAGCGCCAGACAATTCGTTACGATAGCACACGCCGTATTCCGCTAAACGTAAAGGAAGCTCTTTGTAACTGCGCAAACCATACTTAAAAATCATGTGATGGTGCGGGCAGTTCATGGCCTTCATGTAATACACGCCATCATCCATTTCCATGGGCGGATACATGCTGTCTTTGTAGTACGGCAAATGGCCTGAGGTCAGATACAGCTCTTGTTTGGCAATATGCGGCGTAGAAACGCGCTGATATCCCTGCTTTTCCTCCATTTCCACAGCAAGCGCCTCAACAGCATTACGCATGATCGTGCCGTTTGGGAGCCACATCACCAATCCCTTTCCCACGGTTTCATCGATAAAGAACAAGTCTTGTGCCGCACCAATTTTACGATGATCGCGCTTTTCTGCCTCTTCGAGCATGTGTTCGTATGCCTCAAGCTCTTCCTTATTCACAAAACAAATGCCATAAATGCGTTGCATTTGCGGATTTGTTTCCTTGCCACGCCAATAGGCACCAGCGACTTTTGTCAGCTTCCAGGCGTTCCCTATCTCCTTTGCCTCTGCCACATGAGGACCGCGACACAGATCCACAAACGCACCCGTGCGATAGATGGAGACCGTCCCGACGTTCTGCGGATCGATTTCTTGCGCCTCCTCCATGTTCACCTTTGTCGTTCCTTTTGTTTTCAAATCATTCAGTAACTCCACTTTGTAGGTCTGCCCTAGATCCACAAAGAGACTGATCGCCTCATCGATGGGCAGTTCCTGTCGTACAAAAGCAGGATTTTGGCCCTGAATCGAACGCATGGTCTTGGTGATTGCTTCCACATCTTCAGGCAAAACCGATCGGCCGATATCGATATCGTAATAAAATCCATTTTCTACGACCGGCCCCACACCAAACTTCGCCTCTGGAAAAAGCTGGTGTACGGCCGCGGCAAGAAGATGAGCCGCACTATGGCGACGCATTTCCACTGGTTGCTGTGTCATAAAGTTGAAGAAAGATGAACAAAAAACGAAACAAATTGATTCTGTTTCGTTGCGGGACTCCGACGAACGTCAAAGTGGTTCCACCCGCATTGTCCGACGAACGTCGGACCGCTTCATTGTCTGTACTTTTGCGGCGCCGGTTGGTGAGTCCGGAGGATAAAATCATCATGCCCCTCTTGGCGAGAGACGTCAAGAAAAAGCGTTTTTTCTCTTTATTCGACCTTAATTTCTATATGATCTTTCAGCGTTGGAATCTTGCTGATCCAGCTCGGACGCATTTTGATTTGCACATCCTCCACACCTTCAAGTTGCTTCAATGTAGAAATCACCTCATCCTTTTTCCGCCCAGCAACCGCGGCCTTTTGTAAGGCGGGGTTTGTAGAGGTTAATCGATGCTCTGCATCCACCAACACATGAATCAACGCCTTTTCGTTTTTTATGTCAGAACTTTCAATCTCGTATTTCGCGCTCTTGTCATCAAAAGGAAGCAATTCTCGTCCCTCTGGAATCTTCTCCTTCATACGGAGACGAATCAATGCAGACATATCATCCGTGGGATAGTACACGGCCGTGACTTCGAGCTTCAAAGACGCGAGAAAGCTGTCTGCGGCTTGTCCGGCTTTGACATTGATTTTTTGATCAAGAATACGCGTAGCATACACCACTTCGTTATAGCGTGTATCTGCCATTTCTGCCGCAAGCGTGCGTTTTGCCTGCTCAAAAGCCGCATCCACTAAAGACTTTTGCGCATCAGCAATCGCATTCGCGGTAACGATCTTCTTTGGCTTTGCATCGACAAGAGGCGCAGACGCTGACACAGGCACCGTGGCTACCGGAACAGGCGCACCTGCTGGCACTGCCTCAAAAGCCGTGTCTGATTGCGCGTAAATAAACGTTTGCAAATCGATAAACAACCCCGGAATGGTGAACTTTGTGGGGCCAATCGCAAACTCACGTCCAGGCTTATCCGCGTACACACCGACTGCAACTTCGCCGCCAGAAGGCACAACCACGGTCTTGTCTATGCGATATAATTTATTATCCGCTGTCAACAAACGCGTTGTTTTCACGAGCGTCTGCGGTCGAGAGTACTTATTGATGAGTCGCACGGTCCCTTTTGCTACAAAAGAAGCATTATCCACTTCAGACTCTGGCGTGGGTAATGACGCGGGGACAGGAGTACCAGCCGTAGGCTCTGTGGGAGCTGTGGAAGACGCCGTATCCGTCACCGTAAACTCATGAACACTCGAATCAAACGTTCCTTGCACAATACGACCAGGCAACTGGCCAGACGCAGGAGTTTTTGCAATCTCTACCGTTGTATCTAATTTAAGTGGGCTTCGTTTGACTCGTACCAGAATTTCCGCACGCACAGAGGTAAGCCAGAGAACCGCCAGGATAATGAGCACCGTAAACGCCGCAAAGGTATATGCTATCTTGCGATAGATATGTGGTTGCGGCGGCGTTGGAAACGACGGGGCGGTGATCGGGACGACATGCGGTCGTCGGCTTCCACGTATAGTCATAAAAAGAATTCTGGAAGAAGTATACCATGAAAATCTACTTGCTCCTACGTGGTTTCATGATGTTATCCACAAATCATCCACAGGCCTTACCTCTGCAGACGTACAACGCCCTTCCCTCGTGCGCCTTCATCATTCTGCAAATCCGTGGTGACCGCAGGCGCCACCTGCATAACACGTTCCTGCAATGAGACATCCTGCGCTTCTAAACGCGTCTCCCCCATCAAAGAAGCAAAACGCCCGGCATCCAATGTTGTTGGCGTGATCTGCACCTCAAAAACCGCTTCGACTTCTTTCTGGGCTTCTGGCATTTCTGGCACTGACCAGCGCAAGACACGCGTTGCTTCGTCATAGGTCATGACGCCAACATCCGCAGAAACCTTTCCACCGAATGTTGCGATTTTAGGCAGAATAGCCGTTACGACCATGTCTTTGAGTGTATGCAAATCCTTTGTCACACGCCAGTTCACACGATAGGCCGTAGTTGTACCAACCGTAGGAGGGAGAGGCCCGTAACCTATCGGTGCGCCTTCTTCGGTGAAATATCGTGGCTCGACCCCAATCCCTGCATGACTGCGATACCGCAACACAATGGGTCGTGCATACACCGTGCGCTGTACAGGAGTGTCGCCAACAGATTCAACCGTTCCAACAAGAGAAAGCTTAATCCAGGCATCACGCGTTCCTGTCGCGACAGGCTTGGCGAGCAAACCAATTTCCATACTTCCCTCACCTTGCGGTGATAATGCCTCAAATGAAGGAATCTGCTTTGGCGTATAGACGAGAGTCTGAATACGCGGCCGTGTATTTGTTGCCCCTTGCGCCACGTCATCTAATTGCGACCAATCAATCAACGATGTGCCCGTGACAGAGCGACCATCCACAAAGGACTCAATCCCCAAACGCACATTCACTTTTTTCAATAGTTCTGGGCTAGTATTGCCATAACCAATGGCAAGACGAATGGGCTGACCAGGCTCAATCCCCTGATCAAGATCAGAGCCATTTGCCACAAAATGTAGAGCAAGATCGCCAGCCACAAGCGGCACACGCACCTCTGAACGTTGTGCCGCGAGAAAAACGCCTTGCACAGCCCGTCGTCCCACCTCTGCGATGAGCAGACTTTCTTGCGTATAGCCAGAAACAAACGAACCGTGCACGGTCACGGTATTAAAGCCTCCAGGCTCAAGGCGCCCAAGAGGCAAATACACGTCTCGTGTCCCTGCCACGACCGTGGACGTGGCCATGTCTGAAGGAAGAAACCCTGCAGGCAAAGCCAAATGCGCCTCAAGCCCCGCCAAAGGCAATGAGCCTCGATTTGTCACAGCGTATCGCAACACAACCGCGTCTCCGGCAATGACTTTTGCCGGAAGCACCACATTGCCCGTAAGAACCGTGTCCGTAAACGTAATAGTTTTTGCGGTCATGCGTTCCCTCGTGCGTTCTTCCCCTGCTGGATGAAACGTTGCTAAAGCCTGAATAGCAGAACGAGACCCAAGCTCTCCCAAAAATACACCTTTAACAGTAACCGTTCCCTTACCATTCAACGGTAAGGCTCCCAGATGCCACCTGAGCAAAGCGACATCTGCGGGTTTTGGGTCAAACTGCGTTGCTTGAAACTCAGCAGGAAAAATCACGCGCAGATCTGTATTTTCCAACGAAGCGCTCCCTGTTTGTTCCCAAGATATACGAAAACTCTGCTCTTCGCCGAGCAGGATATTTGCTGGACCTTCAATCGTCAGGCGCACGCCGGCCTCTGACGTTTGTCTCCATGCAGAAAATGCAGGCACGCCATACACGAAACCTCCAAATCCAAGCAAACCAACAAGGACAACTCCTAACCCCGCCCATATTAATCGACGAGATCGTTGACGATCGATATGGCCAAGTTCTCGCATGGAGGCCTTGCCCTCTTTTCCATAAATGACCTCCAAACTTCTCTCCACAGACTCATCTCGCTCTTCTGCTTCTTGCGTCGCATGTGATCGATGTTTGTAATGGGGCGTTTCTTGCACGATCTCCTCTTCGAGCTCTTCAACCGGCGCTCCGACGAGCAATTCATGTGCTTTCTTTCGTAAGGCATCAGATGTTGCCTGCCCGCGTGGTTTCTGTGGACTCTCGACTCGTCGCTTACCTAAAGCAACTCCGTGCAAAATAGTACGGAGGCGTATTGAAAAGGCATGCCACACATTATGGCGCTTGCCCGACGCTGGTAGTGAGGGCTTGTGCGTCATGAGGAATTTCGTATAAACGTGCGATAACGCGATCTCGATCCCACGATCCCGTAAACGTATCCGCGTCTGATACTTTGAGGCCTGTTACCTTGTTTTCCCATGTCATGCGCCAAGACTCTGGCACATCAACACGTGTTTCAATCGTACGATTCGGCTTACCAGACTGACTGCCCAATTTCACAATATAGGCCGCTCGCGCAGACGCTGAAGTCCCCTGTGTTTCAGAAATCGAACGCGCTAAGGACTGTACGGTAAATGGCAAACGGTAGCTGAGTTTTACGGTCGCTGTCTCACCCGGTTTCAACTGCACCCACGCACCAAATGCTGTACGACCAAACTCATCTGTCACATCTACACCCGGTACCGGTGAAGGACGCACTTTTACCAGCTCTTCCATGTCTGGATCTACAGCCTCGTCTGGCTCTGGACGTTCAAATAGTGCTGGATCAGGCGCCTCAAAGCCTTCTGCAGAAAGCAATTCTGCTCCTTGCGGCACATACATGCGGACATAGGAAACGTTATTTCCTCCGCGAAATAGTTCGCCTTTTACTCCACGATGTGTGCGCTCAAGCGTGACCGTATCAACAATCGATCCATCCTCACCAATCTCTGCAGAAAGCGTGGCGCGCTCATCAATCACCGCATCTGTTTTCAATCCAGCGATATTTGCCTCAACAATTGCCAGGGCATCACCAACGGATGATTCCATACGACCGCTCCATCCCAACGACTGAACGATCTCATCTTCGTCTTCACGACTCATAGCAATCTGAATGTCTTTTGTTTCAAGCGCATCTGCAAATAGCGCAAGATAGGCCACCATTTCTTCTGGTGGTGCGGATTTGACGCGTTCAAGAAGTTTCTGCATCAAATCACCCACAAATTTCTTTGGTTTATTTTCGGCTTTATCATATTCCAATTCCACAGACTTTTGTGTTTCCAGCAAGAAATTCTCTGCAGAAATAGTCTTGCCATACTCTGGCATTTCTATCGGTCCTGTGACGGCCAGCAATTTTTCCATGATCGTCGCGTTTACCGCAATCACCCCATCCAAGGTCGGCTGGCCGGATTTACTCCAAAACCAGCGGATCTTTTTCGCGGCCGTGGGAAAGTCTGGGAACCAATTCGCATCCTGAAACTCCCAACGTTTGCCTACAAGCTGAAGCGGCGCAGGAGGGGCAACGCGTGCGAGGAGCTGATTGCGAAAATCATACGGACCGCCTCCAGGGACAAACAAATGCTCCAAAGCTCCACGATCCACAACCACCTCTGCCATGGATCCCATAAACCCACCCGTAGGACGCAACTCCGTGTGATTCTGAAACACCAAAAGATACGTACGCGCCTGATCATGGCCAACGGCTTTCACCGCAAATTGATTCAGTGTACGCAGATCCCGTAACACGCCTTGGCTTTGCGTAAGCGCGGTTTTAAGCTCATCCACACGTGGACGCACTTCTGTAGGTAACTTTTCTGACTGCACTTCATTCAGTGCAGTGACTGCCTCATCAAGATAGGGAGCCGCTGTGTCCAAATACGTACCAAACGTAATCAAACGTTCATCCGGATGACGTGCCGCAAGACGCAGAGATCGATCAAACCCTTGCGCCAGAAGCTGTCCTGCCTGCGAGGCTTTTTGCCCGGCAAGCAACAGCGCGCTCACGCTCTTATACACACCTCGTGTTTGCGGCAACGCATTTGCCGTGGCAATAGCAAGGGTATTTACACGTGAAAGCGACTGCTGTGCGGTCTGAAATCCTGTAGAAGCCTGGCCCCAAGAATCCGCGCCTTGATCTTTGGCTCCAATCGCCGTTTTTACCTGTTCAAGGGCCGCAAAGCTCTGCGATGTGACTTGATCAACAGAAGAACGCAAAGAACGTACGAATGAAACAGCCAGGGCTGGTACGCTCACCAATAATAGCAAGCTCACAAAACCCATCATGACACGACGAATATCCAAACGCGGCACCAACACAGGCACATCCCATGTTTCCGTGGTCACGATTGCCGCATCATCACAAATGGGCGCCACAGCAACCTCTTCGACTGTCTCTATTTCCAATCGACGTGAACGAAACCAATTCTTGAAACGACTCCACCATCCATAAGACGCAGAATAGGCTTTGTCTGGGTCTGGATCCGTAAACTGATCATCCAAAGCCTGCGACACAATCACCTCTTCGACATTCGCCACGACTTGGCCGCGCGACGACGCAGGTCGAGAAACAGCCTCCCATCGAATAAACGGCCGTCGGAGCTTAGACCACCAGCCATACTGCTCTGCATACGCCACATCTGGATCACCAGGCGTAAACTGCTCAATCACGCATTGAGGATCAACCTCATCAATCCACAAATCCTTGGCATCAACGAGAAATTGCTCCAAAGATGGCGGCGTTTCGTATGGCGCCTGCCAATAGCGAATCGTGGAGCCAAAGAGTTCGTTTGTTTCGGTGACGATTTTCCGCGCCTCTCCTTCAAACTTCAAGAGATGCTCGCTTGTTGCATGGGGTGTGAAGCGAATTTCTACCCGTTTACGCGCATGCGGATTCCGCGGCCGATGGACATGCCGGAGCAACTCCAGATCCAGCTGGCTCACAGGATCTTCTACTGCACCCATTTCCTGGCAAATAGCCGCACGTAGCTCTGCCGGCACTTCTTCCACGGGTTCCGCACGAACGGGCACAGACGATCGCACTCGTACGATCGTGCGCTGAACCACCGGCGGACGTACTACGCGACGACGAGGCGCTGGAGCCACGGAAATCGGCACGCCTTCCCGTTCAATAACAGCACCGAGCAAATCCTCTAACGAAAAATCTGACGCTTGGCCTTCTGTGCGAGGCGTTTCTGGGCGTTCCTCAAAAGGGAACGTATGGTCGTCTTGTGAATCGAACGCTCGCATGGTTCAAGCGTTGGGAACGACGCGTTCATAGGCCGCAAGCGTTTTACGCGCGGCGCTCTTCCAAGAAAACGATTCCTTGATCAAATGCCAGGACTGCTCGGCCTCATGCCGAGCGTTCGTCGCAACAAGGATCGCGTCGATCGCAGATATCATACCACTCACGTCTCCATTTCGGAAGATGTGTGCACGCGTTTTCGCGAGAACCTCTGGTAAACACGCCGCATCGCTCGCAACAACCGGACATCCAAGAGACAATGCTTCGAGCGGCGATAATCCAAACCCCTCGTCAGATGACGGAAAAACAAATGCAGAAGCATTTTTATACAATCCAGCAAGCTCTGCGTTTGTCACGCGACCAAGAAACGACATGCGCGGCAAATGAAGACGTATCGCTTCCTCCTCCAGACGAGCCATGAACACATCTTTTTCTCCAGCTATCACGAACGACACATCCTGATGGCGCGTAGCAAGCTCTTTCCATCCTGCAAGCAAAAGGTCCAACCGTTTATGCGGATATGCCGCACCTACATACAATAAAAATCGCCCTTCTGGCACCCGTGACATATCTGGCGCAGGAAACGCCGTAACGCCCTCACCCGTGACCACCAAACGTTCAGAAGGTACAGGATAGTACCGCTGGATATCCTCTGCCACATACTGCGTAGGCACGCAAATCACCTGCGCTTTTTTGAGAGCGCTCCCGAGAACCGCACGATAACCAGCGTGCTTGATTGCCGCGATCCAAGGATGTCGCGTGGATGTTTTTGCGCTCAAAGGCTGATGACGCAAAATCAAATCATGCATCGTGAGCACAAGTGGCCCTTGATACGACATGGGGACATTCCAATGTGGTACGTGTACAAAATCCGCATGCGCTTCTCGATAAAACGCCGGCATGCGCACCTGCTCTGCCACGCTATACCACGGCACATCTGCCACAATCTGCTCAATCCGCGGATGTCCAATAAACCGTTTCCCCTCCAATTCGCGCACAATCAACACAAACGTATGCTCACTTTCATCAAGCATCGCCGCAACCAACTCCTCAATATATCGCCCAATTCCTCGAGTTTTCTCCGCCCCCATCATGCGGGCGTCTATCGCGATACGCATGCAAGAAAAGGTACAAGGAATTGAGCAAGGGGGCAAGCCATCTACACTAGTATCAAGCCGACAAACAGCAGGAATATACACACATATGCTATACTTCTTGCGAAAATATGCACTTCTGCCTTTTTCTTCAGGACCGTTCCTATGCCGGACAGATCACGCTCGTGTCTGACAAAACGCCAACGCACACCTGGTCAGCGCAGGCGAAAGCTCTTCTGAATCCTCTCTGGGACACCTGGATGCAACACGGCATCCCACTCCCCACTCTCCAAGAAACGCATGACGCGACAGGCACGACACGCGTCTACGGAGAAGCGCTCGTCGCGCTCACAGAACCACAGGCATCATCTGCTTTGAGCGCCTGGGCACGTGACCAAGGGTATTTACTGGTTGCCTGGCCAGAAGCACTTGATGAGTATTGGCCAGCTTTTCTTTCCTGGCCGCTCACAGATGCCGAGCGTCTTGAGCTGTCCTTCTCGTTACAAGCGCAGGCGAGTTCCGCACAACTCCCCGCTTTATCCAATCTTCTTGAGGAAACAGCACAACGATTCAACAACGCCCACAAATAACGTATGCCTTTTAAACACGAATCCGCTTTTTTCTCAAAATCTGAACACGCCCCTCAGGCCATTATTCCTGAGCCGCATCGTGTGCACATGCCATTTTCTCAAAAAGAATCGGCACGACCACCAAAACACAGAGAGAAACGGACACGAAAAGAACACCTGGCCGCACAAGGCCTGTTTACCAAGCTACGTGCCTTGCGTGCGGAAGATATCGCACTCGCCTTGTCTTCGTTATTCGCGGTTCAGCCATTTGCCATGATGGCTTCGGATCGCCAAGTCGTTGAACGGATACGTTCCATGATCGACACACGATCTTCCCACGAGCATCTGCGCCTAGATATTGAGGGAGCTGAACGGATCCATGTGGATCCCCAAGTATTATCTCAATCCGTGCAATATCTTCTCACCGGTCCTCTTGCTCTTCGCAATGTCGTACGGATCCGACTCACAGATACGACAGTGCCTCTTCGCGCTGGCCACGCGTCCGGTGGCCATGAAGCCGCGCATTGCACCATGAGCCCTGGGGCAGAACGTTCGGAGATTGTCTTCACACGCGAAGGGATTGGAGAAGAATCAGATCAGCAGATCAGTAGATTTACTGTTATCCTTGTGCATGAGCTCGTTCATGCGACCTTGGACCCAGACAATGCCGCCACTCTGCGGCCCGCCTTTCGCCGTCGTTTAGCCACGCTCCTCGAAGCGCATATTCAAATACCCTCTGCATTTCCTTATGTACAAGGCTACCACGGGAGTGCGTTGCGTCGTGCGCATGAGCAGGGTCGTGCAAGGCCCTCTGCAGAGGATACTGCACAAGAAAGAGTAGACATCACGCGAGAAACGCTTGCCATGATCATGGAAGAGGCCATTACCATGGACATAGACGCGCTCAATGTGACGGCGTTTCATCAAGCCATGCGAACACGTCTCATGACGCGTTATCAACAATCCGCGGAACAGGTCGCACTCTATCTCGCTGTTCTCGAGGCATTTGAGGCAGAACACCCTGGGCTTATCTTTGGCATGCATGTGCGCTATCGCACTACTGTGGAGCAACTCGAACAAAATCAACGGCAACATCTTGCACCGGAAAACGTACGGCGCATTGAACGCGCCTATGCCGAGCTCGCGAGACTCACGGGTGATCCAGAACTAGCACACACGATCCAAAACCTTTTGCGCGACTCTGAACGTCGGCACGATCTTCCGGCCGCTGAATTGATGGATAGCACACTGCGCTATCAACCAACCAACGAAGAAGTGGCAAATGCCGAATCGCCGGAACAAGCAACGCGTCTACGTGCGCTTATGCTCGTGGATCGTCTTGCTTCTACACGCACCGAAGCCCTTGAACAAGGCATCACAAACACCGCACTTCGGACGCTTTTCCATGATCTTGCCACGAATCTCGCCCTTGCCGTTGGCCAAGCACGCGAATCGATTGCGGCACATGACACCACAAGCGCCTGGCTCGACAACGCCCTCAATCCTTACGGCGCGTTCATGCAACAGTATCGCACCCTGACTTCGACCATGACCACACGCGATCGCCTACAACTCAACCAAGCGCTTGTCAGCTTTCTTCAGCTCTATCAACACGGCGATCTCGGCGTCCTTTCACGCACCCAAGCCGAACTCATTGAACGCGCAAGCCATATCAGACCACCAGCAAACGAAGGAAGGAGCATCTAAGATCCCCATGAAACAAAAACAGCCACCGCTATGGTGGCTGTTTTGTGGTGGTGGGCAGGGAAGGATTCGAACCTTCGAAGGCCGGAGCCAGGAGATTTACAGTCTCCCCCCGTTGACCGCTTGGGTACCTACCCGTGGAGCCGTTTTCGGGAATTGAACCCGAGACCTTCTCCTTACCATGGAGATGCTCTACCAGCTGAGCTAAAACGGCATGTATCTCGAAAGTCCTGTTCCTGAACGCGAGTACGTTATCAATTCTGCGCGGACGCGTCAACGATGGCTCGGGCGTATAAAAAACGCGCTCACGAGTGGCGTGAACGCGAGATACCGCGACAGACGGAGCTAGCCCCGAGGGATGAGCGGGTCTGAAACCCGCCCCTACGACACCGGGACGGGCACGACCTGGATCTGGACCTCCTCGTAGCTCTCCGCGGGCGCGAGCTTGCCCGTACGCACGAGCTTGTACAGGCTCATGAGGTCCTCGTAGGAGTCGGCCCTGGCCAGGAAGACCTTCTGGTCGCCCTTGTACGACCAGTCCAGCACGCCGTGTGCCTCGGACTTGTCGGGCAGGACGTACTTCCCGACCTTGCGCTCAGGCTCGAGCGGCACGAACGCCTTCAGGGAGAAGAACGCGACGATCTCCGTGGGAGGCAAGTCCTCCTTGCTCGAGACCGCGATGTACGCGTGATTGGCGTTCCCGGGGATGGTCTCCGCCGTGAAGCCCCTGTACAGGCACCGGCGCCCGCCGTTCTGCCCCTGGGCCAGGGTCTCCAGACCCTCGAGCTTCTGCCAACCTTCCTTCAGGTGCGCCCATACGCTTGCGATCATGGACATGGTACCTACTCCTACGGGCTGGACTTTCTTCATCCAGCGTCCGTGGTTGCGTCGCTACCCTGCGTAGCGACGAGGTAACCATAACCAAAAACCGGGCTGTCCGTCAAGACTTGGCCCGGCTTTTTTGACGCTCGATTTCTTCGACACGTTCTCGCCAATGCTGGATCTTTCCTTGATCGTCTGACAAGAGACGCAAACGATTGTATCGACGACGCGATTCAACGGCATCATTGGTCTTTAATGCAAGCTCCAAGGAAAGCTCAAGATACTTTGCGCTCTTTGGTTCAAGGTCACTTGCACGCTTGGCTGATGGCCAGGCTTTGGCTTCTGCATTTTGTCGGAGGTAAAACTCTGCGAGCTCTGCATGGCGATGCGCTTGCCGTGATCCTTGCTCTACGGCCTTCAACCGCATCTGCTCTGCAATTGCCATATCCCCTTCCGCCTCAGCAATCTCCGCAAGCGCGGAATAGGTGCCGTCATCTTGCTGGCGCAGCTTCACAAGAAACTCAAACGTTTCCTTTGCCTGCGGATAGAGTTTCTGACGAAGATAGATCTGCCCAAGCCCCTTGTAGGCTTCTGCGTGACGTTGATCAAGAGACAGGATTTCCAAAAAGCGACGTTCTGCATCTGCCCACTTCAAATCGCGCGAAAGCGCACGGCCTTCGGCGAGCAGTTCTTTTATTCGGTCACGCGTGTTTGGTGCCATGGCCGCAAACGGGCTCTTCATGGTGTTGTAAAACGTTTCCAATTTATGGACACGCTCGTAGGCCCCGCGATAGGCATTGGATGTAGAGCGCTTGATAAACCGGCCAAACTGCAAAAGCGGCTGTGCGCGTTCTGAACGCATGCGCTCAAAACGACTAAAAATCAGAGCTTCTCGTTTTTGACGTTGCTGTTCCTCCTTGATGGACATGGGGTCCAGCAAACAGATCTCTTTCCAATGGCGAGAAACCAAAAACACAGCAATGCCCAAGAAGAGAATCGCCCCACCAAACGCGAGTAGCGTAAGAAGCATGGTACGAAAAAACGTTATGCCGGAAGAGCCGCGCGACACAACAGACCAAACGCGCGCGGGTCTAACGACGCATGACCAACAAGCGCTCCATCAACATGGGTTGTGGATAAGTAGTCTGCAATCGTGTGCGTATCCACAGAGCCACCGTAAATGATGCGAATATCCTCCCCTGTTTTTCCAAGGCGTTTCATCAACGTTTCACGGATCACCTCATGCATGGCCTTTGCATCCTGCACCGAACATGGCTTGCCACTCCCAATGGCCCATACGGGCTCATACGCGATCACAGGAGGGGCTTGGCCATCTGCCTTCAAACCCGCGATAGCGGCCGTGACCTGGGCGCGTACAACCTTTGCAGACTCTCCGCGCTTCTTCTGCTGTTCCGTCTCCCCCACGCAAATCACCGGCTGGATGCCTGCGTGCTGAAGAGCCGCGGCTTTTTTGCCCACCATTTCGTCTGTTTCGCCAAGATGAATGCGGCGTTCGCTATGGCCCACCAAGCACAGCACAATGCCAAAATCTTTGAGCATGCCTGGGGACACTTCTCCGGTAAACGCGCCTTCTTCTGCCCAAAACACGTCCTGAGCACCAAGAACCGGCACACTTGCCCGTCCAAGGGACGCACGCGCCGCGGCAAGAGAAACATGCGGCACAGAAACGCCGATATCCAGGTCCTTTGGCAAACGCTCGCGCCGAAAAGCGCGGATCCAGGCACCGGCTTTGACCGGGCCGTAAAACATCTTCCAGTTGGCAATAATGAGTTTTCGCATACCGTATGACTCATTCCTACTCCAAACTGGAGTTTTTGGCAACAGCAAGCGCCCTGTCTTACCCATTGACAAAGAGGTCTTCTATGTCCTTCTTCTTCTCAAACGGCCCGACCAAAGCCGCGGACATGGCGGCTGGACGGAAGATCTTTTTGGCGATTTCGCGGATCTCCGCAGGCTTTACGCGTTCGATCGCGCGCAATCGTTCTTCTGGAGAAAGGGTCTTTTTCTGGAACACCCATTGCTTGCCAAACCAGTCTGCCTGCGCCGCAGGATCTTCAAACGCCAGCGTAAGTTTTCCACGGATATGATCTTTCGCACGACGCAACTCTTCTGCGGTCACTAAGTCTTTCGTGATTTTTCGTAACTCTTGTTTGATGACCTTGATCGCCTCTTTCAAACGATTCGGCGGCAGACCAGCCGCAACCACAAACATGCCCGTATCCTCAAACGGCTGATGGCCAGCGCTGATCGAATAACACAATCCACGACGCTCGCGCACTTCGATAAATAAGCGCGAAGACATGGTGCCGCCCAAAATTGTGGAGAGGAGTGAGAGCGCAGGAATCTGCTTGTCTGTATATGGAATGCCGTGGAAGGCCATGCCAAGCTGAACCTGCTCTGTTTTCTTTTGACGAAAGTCAACCGCTTCCACCAACTTTTTTGGCGCAATAAACGGGGCAAACGCTGTATCCTCCAACTTGTTTGGTGCTTTAACCGTACCAAACGTCTGCTCCAACATCTTCCACACACCAGGAACAATTTTGCCGGCTACAACAACGGTCATGCGCGAGGGAACATAATAGCGGTCGCGATAGCTTGTGAGCTGTTCACGCGTGATTTTTTTGATGACCTCGCGCGGACCTGCGATATTCCAACCAAGCGTACTCTCTGGATACAGCACCTCTTCCAAAAGATCCTCCATTTGCGTACGAGGATTATCCTCATACATGTTGATTTCCTCAATAATCACGCCACGTTCGCGATCAATCTCTGCTGGATCATACAAAGAATGAAACAGCATGTCATGCAACAAATCCACGGCAAGCGCCGTATGTTGTGCATCCATTTTAATATAATACGCCGTCAAATCTTTACTGGTAAATGCATTGAACTCTGCACCATAGCGATCCAATTCTTTTGTGAGAGCTAGTGTATTTGGACGCCGTTTTGTCCCTTTGAACATGAGATGCTCCACAAAATGCGAGGCACCGTTGATCTCCTTTGTCTCATAACGAGATCCTACGCGCGCAAATGCCATCACGGTCATCGAAGCCACACCGTTCTGCGGAACCAACATCACGTTCATGCCGTTTTTGAGCTGTTTGTGTGTGATAGACATAGAAAGTTACCCGAGCTTTATTTTCAACCACTCTTCCAAATCTGCAATAGCAATACGTTCTTGCGCCATGGTGTCGCGGTCGCGAACGGTCACGGCACCATCGGTAAGCGAATCAAAATCCACACACACGCAATACGGCGTGCCGATTTCATCTTGGCGACGATAACGCTTGCCGATATTGCCATTGTCGTCATATTCGCACCAGTATTTTTTCCGAAGGTTCAGATAGATGCCACGCGCTTTTTCAACAAGCTCTGGCTTATTGCGTAGGAGTGGGAAAATCGCGACTTTCACAGGCGCCAAATCTGGATGCAGATGAAGCACGGAACGCGTTTCCCCTTCACCTACGCTCTCTTCCGCAAAGGCTTGATCCAAAAACATCAAAAATAAACGGCCAAGCCCCACAGAGGTTTCCACAATATGCGGCACGATTTTTTCCCCGTTGCGTGGATCCACATACACCAACTCTTGACCGGAAAACTGCGCATGACGTGAAAGATCCCAATTCCCGCGCGCGTGAATCCCCTCTACCTCTTTGAATCCGCCAAGTGCAGGAAAATCAAACTCAATATCAAATGCATTGCTCGCATAATGCGCAAGCTTTTCATGCTTGTACCAGTGGATTTGCTCTGGTTTAATGCCATAGCGCAGATACCACGCCCATCGCTCCTCCTTCCACACTTCAAACACGCGTTCGGTTTCTTCTGGACGAATAAAATATTGCAATTCCATCTGTTCAAACTCGCGCGTGCGAAAGATGAACTGCCGCGCCACAATTTCATTGCGAAATGCCTTGCCAACCTGCGCAATGCCAAATGGCAAGCCAGGATGAAGCGCATCGACCGTATTTTTATAATCCAAATAAATCCCGCCGCAGGTTTCTGGCCGCAAATACACGACAGACTCTTCAGAGAGTGCGCTTGTTGGCGATCCCAAATTGGATTTGACCATCAACGAAAAACGCTTTGCCTCGGTCAGCTCTTTTCCACCGCATTGTGGACACTTGAGCTTGTTCTCTGCACGCAACTTGTCCAACTCCACATTGATAACATCAAGCGGCGCTTTGTCTGCGTTCACGCCATAGGATTCGAGTACGTGATCTGCACGAAAACGGTTTTTACATGTGCGACAATCCATTTGCGGATCATCAAAACTTTCCACATGCCCAGACGCTTCCCAGGTACGCGGATGCATGAAGATGGCACTATCCAATCCCACGACATCCTCGCGCAATTGCACCATCCACTTCCACCACGCATCGCGAATATTGTTTTTCAACAACGCCCCATAGTGGCCATAATCATAAATCCCACCCAACCCGCCGTAGATTTCTGACGAAGGAAATACAAACCCGCGCCGCTTACACAGCGACACTAATGCTTCCATGCGTTTTTCTGGAGAGAGAGACATACCTTCTATGGCTACACGGTCATGATTTCTTTTTCCTTTTCTTCAGAGATTTTCTCTACTTTTGCGTTCCATTCTCCCACCACTTTATCGAGCCGCTCAAGATGACGACGTTTTTCATCTTCAGAGATCACTTTTTCTTTTTCGTCGTTTGTGACCGCTGTCTTGATTTTTTCGCGCACATTACGCACACCAATTTTTGCTTGCTCTGCTTTTTGATGCAAAATCTTCACAAGATTTTTACGCCCGTCCTCTGTCATGGGCGGCATGATCATGCGGATGACCGTGCCTGCGACGTTTGGTTGCATGCCGAGCCCGGCATCGACGAGCGCCTTCTCAATGTCCTTCACAATGGATTTGTCCCATGGTTCGATCTGCACGGTCTTTGCGTCCGGGGTTGTAATCGATGCCACCGCCTTAAGCTCCATACGCTGTCCGCCGTACGCTTCCACAGAAATACCATCCACAAGAGCCACCGACGCCCGGCCTGTACGCAATCCCTGCAATTCCTTCTGAAAATGATCAATAACAAGCTGAAAATCGGATTGGTGGTCGTCGATATGGTTTGGCATAGATATTATTTTTTTCGTGGATACGCCCCTAAAAACAACACAGGCGGAGTACTTCTGTCAAACGCGATAAAACTCACGCCGCGTTTTGTTGGGAGCTTTTTCGAGGTCCAGGTCGTACCGCCATCATTCGTAAAGACGATCGACGTGTCTGTGGCATAGACCACCATGCGTGGGTTTGTAGGATGCACAGCCATGGACTTAATCTGCACGGTATTTGGCGGATTTGGTAAGCTCAACGCACGCCAGGAAGCACCACTGTCGTCTGACTTAAGGATGCCGAAACGTGAGACCGTATAAAGCGTATTTTGCGCACCCGGATCAAGGACGATCTGCGTTGGTCGATTGGCACCGTCGTAAGCATCAAACGGATCAATGATCTGCGTCCAGGTTGCGCCACTATCCATGGTTTTTGCGATACCACGACCATTGGTTGCCACATACATGACACGAGAATCTCTCGCATCAATATCCATGTCATTGATGTTTGTTCCTTCAATACGCGTAAGAACGCGCCAGGATCCTCCTGCATCATCGCTTCGCAAAATGTCACCGGCATTCGTACCTGCGTAGACAATGTTTGAGTTGAACCAATCAACCACCACAGCCGTGAAAATCTTATCAACGCGCTCATCGAAAAACACTTGATTCCAGTCACGTCCACAGTTTGCGGTTTTAAGCACCTGATTTGCCTTGGCAACATACACCGTGCATTTATCCTTCGGATCCACAGACACAGCTTGCACTTTGCCGGAGGACAGACCCTTAGACACAGCCCAGGAATCACCTCCATCCAAAGAAACAAACAACCCATTTTCCGCACTCCCCATATACACCGCCTGTGCATCTTGCGGATCAAACGCCATGGTCACAGTTCCCACATCGCCAATACTCCCCACTTTTCCACCAATCGTGAGTGCGGTGAGCTGTTGCCAGGTCACTGCCACATCCTTTGTACGAAAGACGCCGCCATCTAAAGCGCTCCCCTGCGGAGTACCGCCGTCCAAACATCCAGCTCCAACCAACGCAAAGACGCACAAAGGCGCAAACACACGAACGTAGTGAGATATCGTCATAGGTATGAGGGATAAAGAACGGAAGGAAAGATGGATGAGGAAAGGGAAGAACGCGACAAAGCCCACTCAAGACCAAGGCGCGGAGACAACGTCGTACCAGCAAGAGTCCATGCGTGCACAAGCCCAAGCGCAATATCCGTGGCCTTGCGCGGATCCGTCACAAACAACGGACCAAGCTCTTGCATGCTCATCGAGAGCCATGCACGCCAAGCAGACTCTGGATCCTCTTCCGCGTCACAGCATCGTGCAGTGCGCTCAAGAGCGCCACACGCTACTCCCAGCGGTCGATGCGCGAGCATCTGCATAGTCTGCGCCGCAGATGCACGTTGCGCACGCCATGCATCCGCGTCTTCCGTGTATCGCAAAGCAACGCCAGGACAACCGCGAGCCGCCTGTAATGCCGCAGACACGGCAGACATATCCATATCACGTTTTACCAGCCAATCGTGCAAAGACGCTTCTGGAACACGGCCGAAATACAATGGGACAAGTCGCGAACGCAACGTCGCGGGCAGTGTGTCTGGATGTTCTGTTACAAAAAGATAGACAACTCCTGCAGGAGGTTCTTCTACAGCCTTGAGTAAGGCATTGCACGCCTCGCTATTCCATCGATCCGCGTGGTCAATAAGTGCCACGCGTTTCCCACCATGCGCAGAAGTGAACTGCATGCGCTTCATGAGTTCACGCGCTTGCTTGATGGTGAGATCTTTTGCCTCTTCTTCGCGCACAACACGCACAAAATCCGGATGTGCATCCAATGAGAGCGATGCCGGCTGCTGAAGGAGCGCTCGTGCAAAGCGTTCTGCCACGGTTCGCTTCCCCACACCATCTGGTCCAAAGAAAAGATACCCTGGCGCTGGTGCAGAAATCGCACGCATTAACAAAGCAAGAACATGTTCATGCCCAAGTATGCCGTCAAAAACGTCCGCAGACATGCCCGTATGATACCAGAAAGGCGCAAAGAAAAGAAAACACCTCTGGTGAGAGCTTCACCGGAGGTGGGAGTTACTGGCTGTTCGCGGCCCACGGCGCCACGAGGGGTGCCATGTCCGAGACCCGGTTCGAGGCCGGGACGTCGCTCTGCGCAAGCGCGGAGCGGAGGCGGGCGATCCCGTTCACCGGGTCGTCCGGGGAAATGATCCCGGCGGCGAGGTTGATGGCCTCGTCACACCGTTCGCTGTTCCGGCTCGCGCAGGCGCGGGACACGCCCTGCAGTGCCGACTCCTCCGCCTGGATCTGGGCGGGGTTCGGGATGGTGGTCGGCGCGTTCTCGCGGGCCTGCGTGAAGGCCTGCTGGGTGAACTCGAGCCTCTGCGCCGTGGGGGCGCACAGCCGGTTGACCGCGGCCATGTCGACCGTGGCGTTGGACGGGGCACCGCGACGGAGGAGCTCCTCGGCACCGTCCAGGCGCCTGGTGAGCAGGCACCGGAGAAGGTCGATCTGCGCCTCGTCCCTCTCGAGCTGGGCCTGCATCACGTTGATGCTGGCGTACTGCCCGGCCATGATGACGCCCATGCGGCCGGTCCGGTTGTTGAGCTGGGACTGCACGAGGCGCAGGTCCCCTTGCGCGGCCGTGAGAGCAGAGGTGTGCTCGAGCACGGTGCTCGAGAGCTCGGCCGTGCGACGAACCAGGCCGTTCACGGCCAGGGCCAGCGTCACGTCCGTGCCGCGCCGCACGCACCGAAGCGTGGACTCGCTCGCACCCGTGATGGCCGAGATGCTCGTCGCGTCCGGCATGGCGTCGCGGTACCAGCGCGCCCCGCCGCTCGCACAGCAAGCCATGCAGGCCGTGCGGTTCTCGCCCTCGAGGTCCGCGCACTGGGTGCGCGCGCAGTCGCCCGGACGCACGCGCGGCTCGGCGCGGGCCACGGTTGGCTCGGACGACGAAGAGCTCGCACGCGGAGACGAGACGAACGGCCTGGAGGCCGAGGCCGCCGCGACCGCCGTGGTCGTGACGCCGCCGCACAGGACGTTGAGGAACGCCCCGCCAGCCGCGAGGCGCGCGCTTAGAATCGCGCACGCCGGGAACTGGAACGCGCTCCTCGGGTTGTTCGGGTCCAGCCTACGGAAGCACACGCTCGCCATGTTGACGGGTGTGGGCGACGAGAACGAGACCCCAGAGCAGAACGCCCTTCGGTAGCGGTCGCGCTCCTGCGAGGCGCTGTTGGCGCTCATGCACTGCGTTACACACGCGTCCAAGACCTCGTCCGAGGGCGAGGCCGCCGTGACGGGCGCCTCGGGCGGCCCCACGGGTACGCCCGCGTCCTGTGCCAGCGCCGTTCCCGGGAGGAACAGCGCGGCGGCGAGCACAGAAGAGACCAGTACGACCACCCATCCCTTGCTCTTGTCCTTCATTTCAATCCCCTCTCCTTCTATCTGGGCGCTGAAAAGCACCCCTCCTCGACCTTCAAACCAAATAAGACAGGTTAGAAGAACGAGAAAATGTTGTAACAAAAAGCTCCTCTGCCGTCAAGAGGAGGTGAACACCAAGCTACTCCTTATTCAAGTCAGCCCGACGGTCTTCGGTTTTTGCCTGCATGCGTAAATAGCCCTCTACAAACCGGTCCAAATCTCCGTTTAACACAGCCTCAGGATCAGAAGTCTCTACCTCTGTCCGATGGTCTTTGACCATTTTATAGGGATGAAGCACATACGAGCGGATCTGGTTCCCCCACTCTGCGCTTTGGAACTCTCCACGCAATTTGAGCTTCTCCTTAGCCAATTCTTCCTCTTTAAGCTTCACGAGCTTTGCCTTCAAAATCTTCATGGCTGTTTCCTTGTTTTGCGCCTGGGAACGCTCATTTTGACAGGAAACCGTAATCTTTGTGGGCAAATGTACAATACGGACGGCCGAATAGGTCGTGTTTACAGACTGGCCACCCTTACCGCCACTCATAAACGTATCAATACGCAAATCCTCAGGTTTCATGTCCACGCTCACATCTTCGTCAATTTCAGGCAAAACCTCCACGAGTGCGAACGACGTCTGGCGCAAGGCATCTGCATTAAAAGGCGACTGCCGGACCAGCCGATGCACTCCGTGCTCCCCTTTCAGATGGCCATAGGCATAGCGGCCTGTCACAAAAAACGTCGCAGATTTGATGCCCGCCTCCCCTCCACGAGACTCATCTACCAGACGTACCTGCCAAGATTTGCCCTCACAATAGCGCACCAACATACGCAAAAGCATCTCTGCCCAGTCCTGCGCATCTGTGCCACCCGCGCCTGCGTGAACCGCTACGATCGCGTTGCTAGCGTCATGCGCGCCGGAAAACATCAAGGAAAACTCCAGCGTAAGATAACGCTTTTCCAGCTCTGCTAGACGCACCTCAAGCTCCCCGGCAACAGACGCATCCTTGTCTTCGACAGACAGCCGCAACATCTCCTCTGCTTCAAGCGCAGATGCACGTAAGGCATCCCAAGCCTCATAATCCTTGCGTAGATCGCCCAGCTTCTGCGATTCGCGTTTCGCGCGCTCCTGATCTGCCCAAAAGTCCGGAGCCATGGATTCTTGTTCCAAAGCCGCCATCTCTTGCTTGACCGTATCCAACGCCAAAATATCCCACGCCTCATTCACACGAGCGCGCAGGGCCTGTACACGAGCAAGGAGATCTTCAAGCATGGCCAGAGCATAACCAAAAACCGCGCTCTTGGCGAGACGCGGCTTTTGAACGCCCTGTGCGATTAGTATCCCATGCCCATGCCACCATGATCTCCATGGCCAGCCGCTGGCTCTTCTTTCTTTGGTTTCTCCGTAATAATACACTCGGTCGTGAGAAACATCCCGGCCACAGAAGCGGCATTTTGCAAGGCGCAACGCGTGACTTTTGCCGGGTCAATAATGCCAGCGCTGATCATGTCCTCATAACGATCAGCTTCTGCATTATATCCCATAGAACCCGCGAGCTTCTTCACTTCCTCGACCACCACAGAGCCATCTTTGCCACCATTTGTCGCAATGATCTTGAGCGGCTCTTCAATCGCTTTTTTGATAATTTGCACGCCGATTTTTTCCTCGCCTTCCAGCGTCAACGCATTCAATGCGCCAAGCGTACGAAGCAACGCTACACCGCCGCCAGGGACGATTCCCTCTTCCACCGCGGCCTTGGTTGCGCTGATGGCGTCTTCAATGCGATGTTTCTTTTCTTTCATCTCCACTTCCGTTGCCGCACCAACCTTGATGACGCCAACGCCACCAGAAAGTTTTGCAATGCGTTCCTGCATTTTTTCGCGATCAAATGAGGAATCCGTCTTTTCCAATTGTGACTTGATCGCAGAGGCACGTGCCGCAATCTTTTCCTTATCGCCCTTGCCATCAACAAGCGTGGTCGTTTCTTTGGTGGCAATAACTTTACGCGCAGAGCCAAGGTCCTCGATCTCCACAGAGTCGAGCTTACGACCGACATCCTCGCTGATGTATTGCGCGCCCGTCACAATCGCAATGTCCTGCAACAGCTCCTTGCGACGATCGCCAAAGCCAGGGGCCTTGATCGCGAGCGCGTTGAAAATACCGCGGAGCTTGTTCACAACCAATGTCGCGAGCGCTTCGCCCTCCACGTCGTCTGCGATGATCACGAGTTCTTTTTTCCCGAGTTTCAAAATCTTTTCCAAAAGTGGAAGAATATCTTGGATCGAGGAGATTTTTTTATCGGTGATCAAGATGAACGGATCTGCATATTCTGCCTCCAACCGTTCTTGATTCGTCACCATGTACATCGAGGCATAGCCTTTATCAATGCGCATGCCTTGCACGACTTCTTTGTCGATACCAAAGGTCTGGGATTCTTCCACAGTGATCACGCCATTTTGCCCCATCTGCGCCACCATTTCTGCAATGGTTTTGCCGATCTCGCGGTCGTTCGCGCTGATAGATGCGACATGCTCAATCTTATCACCCGTGACTGGTTGAGCCACTTTTTCGCGCAGTTCCTTCACAATCGCTTCCAGCGCTTTTTCCATGCCGCGCTTCACGGCCAATGGATTTGCACCTGCTGTGATGTTCTTCAACCCTTCAGCAATCATCGCTTGCGCCAAGACGGTCGCGGTGGTTGTGCCATCACCAGCGGCATCATTTGTTTTGGAAGCAACCTCTTTGACGAGCTCTGCCCCAACATTCTCCTGCTTATCTTCAAGCTCTACTTCTTTCGCAACGGTCACGCCATCTTTGGTGATGGTCGGCGATCCATAGCCATGATCAATCACCACATTGCGTCCCTTCGGACCAAGCGTGACTTTAACCGCATTTGCCAATTGATCCACACCACGCTTCATGGCATGACGCGCTTCCTCGTTGAACGTAATAATTTTTGCCATATATTCTTTTATTATGCTTCGACAATCGCCATCAAATCAGATTCAGAAACCACGAGATACTCCTCGCCGTCCATCTTGATCTCATCCGGCGAATATTTTTTGAACACAACTTTGTCACCAACCTGTACGCTCATGGCAACACGCACTCCCTTGTCATCGAGCTTGCCTGGACCCACGGCAATGATCTCGCCCTGTTCCGGACGCTCTTTGCTGGCTGTGTCCGGCAGGAGGATTCCTCCTTTGGACATCTCTTCTTTTGTGGCCGCTTTGACAATCACGCGGTCACCGAGTGGACGTAGACGCATACACAAGAATAAAGCATCAAGAATGAGAAAAAACCATTTGCGTGAATTAGCACTCGAAAACGAAGAATGCTAACCACGACGTGTCAGCATCTTGCCTAATCAGCACCCCGCATGTCAAGGCCGTTTTTCCGTATCTTCCGCCAGGAGGATCCATGCGATCACTAGGGCCGTCCATGACCGCCCAGCCCACAATGACCAGGGGTAATGATCAAAACAACCCAAGACCAGCCACACAGCCAATAGAAGCCACGCAGAGCGGTTCTGGCGCCTAATCCAGACGCACCACGCGAGCAGGACAAACCCTACAGACCCGATCACGCCAACCTCATCCAAAATCAGGAGAGTCACGACGTGCGGCAAAAGAGGCGAACGTGGCGGCTCACTCCCCGTCTGCCGCGCAATCCCCCATGCCGTCGCATTCAATCCCACGCCAACCGAAGCGTGCTCTTCGAACAGGCGTTGCCCGTTTTCCCATCCCTCGCGCCGTTCATCAACAGACTTGGCTTCAAGCCGCGGCGCAGTTGTCATTCGCACCGCGATGAGTTCCCGTGTTTGCCATGCCGTGACCGTCACAGCTAGCGCCATTACCACAAGCACACGCCAGACGTGCACGCGCCCCTTTTTCTCTTTCCACGCGAGGAGCGTTGCTAACGCAATGCCGACAACCACAGAAATCCAAGCGCCACGCGCAAAGGTCAACACAAAAACCGCGGAAAATAATCCTGTACATGCTGTCAAAAACCAACGTTGCCATACTTTGCTCAGTCGACTCACGAGCCAGACCGAGACTGTCAGCGCTCCTGCAAGCCATCCACCAAAAATATTTGGATGGGGAAAGCCACCGTACGCCCGCAAAAATCGACCTGAGGATGTTTCGATTACGCTTACGCCTGGTATCAACGGATCTTGCGTTGCCATGCCAAGCCATTTCGTACCGACAACCATCTGCGCTTGCCATTGCCAGAGCGCAAGACAAGCGTGCGGGATGAGCGAGACGATCAGCCAAAATGCCAATGACTCTCGCGAGACACGCAAGCGAATCAGCGGTGCGACAAGCCCCGCGAGCAACGCCACTTCTATCCACCACTGCGCGGTCGCCTGCCAAGACATCGTAAAAATGGAAGGAAACGCAAATAATGAAATACCAGCGATCATTATCTGCTTCTGACGTTTCGTCCAGGTAAGCGACGCACCTTGTTGCGAAAATGCCAATCCCGTCACGATCGTCATCACGAACCACGAGCCGTACACAGACCATCGCCCCTGCTCCCATGGTAGTCCCCCGAGAGAAATACCTTCGCTAAACCAGCGCATCTGCCAAGGGAGCAGAAGGATCGCGAGCTTCCATGCGTGCTTACGGAGCCACTCCATAGGTTCTGCATCTGGCGATGTATGCCTCACGAAATGCGGCACGGCCGTCGTCCGTGTGGAATTTTAATACATGCTCATTGATCACAACGCACGTATCACGATTCATGATTGCTTGGAGAGATGAGGGAAATGCTCGGGATTGCACCCGACGAGCCGGTCGCTCGCAAAAATCAGGCATAGGGACACGCACGCAAGGCCGTACGACGCCCAGGTCCGATGAAACAATCCAGGGTTTTGCATAGGGATGGCGCAGACGAAGCGGTGCATTTGCCTCCCAAAATTTCTGACCAATGCCATCGTCATACAAAGGAAGGAGCGACAAAAACCAATGGCGAAAATACACATCGTCTCCCGCAAGCACAAGCGGAGAAAGATCGAGCGCCGTATCATCAATAAAAAACGACAGACACACCGCGTCCTTTTTGCCATGCACCTCTGCTGGTCGACGACGTGACAATAAAAACGGAAGCGTGGCCCATGCGCGTGTCTGCCAAACTGTTCCAGCGCGTGTGATAATAAAAAAATCCAAATCCCCTTCATCACGCGCGTGCATGAGCGCAGTTGTGTTGCACAGCGCCACAAATCGCACACCATCCAACCGCGCGAGCCAACGAGCCACGCGCCGGGCATTGCGTATTTTGCGAGGAAAGAGACCTTCGCGAAGCTCGTGTTCCGCAACAATCGCCTCACGTCCATGAAACGTCAGTCGACCCCGCGTTTCCATCAACATCCCTTGATCCAACAACCTCTGCACAGAGGATACGTGATGCGCGATATGCGATACGTGATACGCGCTACGTGATACGTGATCACATCCCCGCACGAGCTCCGCACGCGTTGGCGGAAAATCTAACGCATCATAAAAACACATCGCCCTCATCAACCCCTCCTCTTCTGCCTGCATATCATCCTTCCTTCATCAACGTTGATGATGAAAGCGACGCGGGCGTGCGTGTCAGCGTTTGTGCCGTGACCGTCACGGTACTATCAGCAACTACGACTTTCTGAGGAAGTAATTCGATGATGGCATCCCACGCCACAGACAACTCATCCTCCATCAATCCAGGAATCAACCCTTTTGCCTTCACACGCATTGCCACCAATCGCCCGGTCATCGCGTCCATATCAAAACTCGCAACTTTGCCTAAAGGTTGTCCAGATCGTGTCTCAACACGCACCCCACGCATCTCAGAGGAATTGAGGGTCATAGCTATTTGTTTATTCTACCACTTGTCCGCCGAATGCTTTGAGAATATTTCCCACCATGTCCGTGGATCGCTGTTCCTGTTGCGCAGGGTCTTCACCAACCATGCCTTCAAAGCGACAGGTTGGGCAAGCAAAAATCTCACGCGCACATTCTTCGACAATGCGGAGATGCTTCACGTCGGATAATATTTTATCGCGATGAAACGCATATTGAAACCGCACCACAATACGATCCCCCTCCACGCGCTCTGGCCTGCTGATTTTGAGGATGAAAGGAAGCGAATGATTTTTTTCCTCCACAGCGCTCACAAACAGATTCCATTTTGCACGCACGGTGCCGATCTCAAGAGTACCCTGACTGACAACGGGCGTCGTGACCGGCGCAGGAACAGAGATAGCCACGGGTTTTTCGTGCGTTGATTCGATCGGCGCTTGTTTGTTCTCCTGAACAACAGGAAGGGTCTCGCGCGGAACGGATGGAGGTTCTTCACGTTGTTCGGAGCGAGGCGCGGACTCAACAGGACGCGACAGCGGTGGCATTCCCTGACATTCGGCGTGCCTCGTCAACCCACATGCCGCGACTGTGCTCGCGAGTTGCAGTGCGAAAAGTGGGTCTACGCCTGCTTTGATATCGCGACGACGTTCAAAGATAAGCAGTGCAAGGTCATTCAGCTCAAGTGGCGAAAATTTTCCTACGAGCTCAGCCAAACGACGGTCATCTTCCATGCCCTGTTTCCAAGCTTCTGCATGTTTTGGATCACTCGAGGCGATCAAAAGACGCCGGATCGAGGCGAGAAGATCCTCCATAAGAGGCTGAACCGGAACACCTTCATCAAACAATCGCTGAACTTCTTGAAGTGCTTCTGCGTGTTTATGGTCTGCCCAAAGCGCGAGCAATCCAACAGCCACACCACGATGGCTTGCCGGAATGACCAGGCCCGCGATATCCATAGTGAGATGATTTTCTCCCAAGGATCCGATCTGCCCAAGCAGAGTTTCCGCATCACGCACACAGCCATCTGCCCGAGAAACAATCAGCGATGCGACATCATCCTCTATGGTCCAGCCTTCTTTTTGCGCCATTTCTTTCACGCGGGCGAATAAATCCGCATCTGTAATGCGACGAAACTCAAATCGCTGACAACGCGACACAATAGTGACCGGCACTTTGTGCCATTCTGTGGTCGCGAGAATAAAATACGCATACGCTGGCGGCTCTTCCAATGTTTTTAAGAGCGCGTTCCACGAAGGACCGGACAGACTATGCGCCTCATCCAATATATAGACTTTGCGCTTGCTCACGCTTGGCCCAAAGCGCACATGCTCGATAATCGATTCACGTACATTGTCCACGCCCGTGTGCGTTGCCGCATCCATTTCAATAATATCCATCTGCTTCCCTGCATTGGTCGCAAGGCACGAAGCGCAGGTATCGCAAGGCTCGCCCTGTACCGGTGCCTCACACGTCAGCGCTTTCGCAAAAATACGCGCGGCCGTGGTCTTCCCTACGCCGCGCGGCCCACAAAACAAATACGCATGGCCAAGCACGCCCGTTTCTACCTCTTTTCGTAAGGTTTCCGTGGCATGTCTCTGACCTGTTACTTCCGAAAAACGGCGAGGGCGATAGCGCTGGCTCAAGGAGGGCATAACGCGATTGTTGTATCACATGAAATCCCCGACGACCAGTTGAAAAGAAAAACCCGCGTAGAATTGCCTCCAGAAATGGAGAATCCTACACGGAGAGCCACTACTGCCGTGGGAACGTACAGAGACTCGGTACAAGGAGAGTCTCACCACCCTTTGTTCGGTGGCAAGCGCCGATGGTCACATTACGACCGCCACTCTCGGAACTGACGACCACGGTGTACGGCCACGTATCGCCGCCACCGCGCTCCGGCACATTGACCTCATAACCAGCGGCGATCAAATTCGGAGTATCGTCGCTATTGATGGCAGGAATCAAGAACGGGAAAAGCCACACAAGCACAAGTAGCTCGTCGGCAAGACCGCTGGAATCCTGCGCACGCGCGATGCTCGCATGCTCGGGGTCGCTATGGAGATTCACCAACACCCACTCGACCACGGGCACATGCGTGCAGTTGCCGCTTAGGAGCCGGAGACGCTCCACAGGCTGACCGCGATAGCACGGAGCCTTACCTGAAAGGAGCCACTCCCAACGCTTGTACCCCGT
>JBAYJC010000005.1:0-84156 GCA_041665285.1 Patescibacteria group bacterium
AAGCGCTACGGGGTTCCCGTTGCGATGCGCCGTGAAGAGAAAAGCGGGGTGGAGGACGAAGTGTCCTGCGTTTTTCAGGTAGACGCAGGCATTGCCAAAGAAGTACCGTGGCACTTCCGGCCTTTCTGCGCCCCAGGCATTCAAGCCGAAGTTCACGGGGTAGCCGCTCGGCACGCGCATGGTGCAGATACAGTGGCCATCCCCACAAACCATGTTCGCCGGAAGTCCGGTGAGGTGATCGCGCTCGTGGCTACACCGCCACTCCCTGGGCGAGGGAGGGTAGAGTGTCTCGTAGTCGAGAACTTCGAGCTCGAGGTTGTTGTAGCCATCTGCCGGCGTGAACCCGTTGGCGTACTGGATCGTGATCACGTAGGTGTCGAACGTTTCGTGCGGCGCATCCGTCACGATCTGCGTGCGGCGCACTGTCTGGGTCTGCTCGGAAGAGATTCGGCCTTGGTGTTGGAGCCATCGCTCGACGAGGTTGCTTCCAACCGTACAGACCGTAAGCGCGACAACCGCACTCACGATCCCGCCGACTACCAGGATTTTCTCTACGGGTGTGGACATGTGCTTCTCCCTCTTGAGAACCGCGCCTATCTAAGCGCAGATTTCGCATTGTGTCAACGGCCAGGCAAAAAAAGATCACACCAGTGGGCGCGATCAGCGGGGGGTTGTGGGCCAGCAGCCGCCGTTTGGGAGGCGGGCCATCCAGGACTCGCAGGGGGTGTCCGCGACGTGCAGGGCGCAGGCGCGGGTGGAGCTCGCGGTGATGGCGGCCACGGTCGGGGAGGTCCTCACGGGCACGCCGTTGCGTGTGACCGTGATGCGAAGGTCGGGGTTGTTTTCGAAGCGCCGTTCGGCCCCGAGCGCGCGGCAGGGGTAATTGCCAGCGTTCGTGGTGAGCGGCCACGCGATGTAGCTCGTGACCCTCAGGTCCACGGGCCTGTTCCGTAGCACGTCCAGCAGGCAGACGAGCTTTCCCTGCTCCTGAAACGCCTGCGTTGCGGTTTCGCTGTCCCATGCACAGCGGCACGGATGCTCCGGCACGACGTCCTCTCGCAGGTCCCCAGCCTGGCACGGGCCCATGATTTCCGTTTCCGACACGCGCAGGATGATGCGTCGCGAGAAGGAGAGCTCTACGCGATAGCGATCGTGCGTGCGGTTGGGGTCCGCGTCTTCCGGGATCGTGACGAGCGGTTCGCCGGCGTCCTCCGGTGCGTGGTTGTGGTTGATGACAGTCGGCACATACTCGTTGATTCCGAGAATGGCGAGAATCGCCACGCCCAGGATCGCGACGGTCACGGTGCTATGGGAAGAATGCTGTTTGTCGTTCGGCATGACGTCCCTTTCTTGCTTTGTTTGATGCATTAGATACGTAAAATCCGTTTTTGTCAAGTGTTTAGGGTAAGAAAACACAGCCAGGTGGCTGTGGTGCTAGACGCCGAGGTTTTTGGCCGTGTTTGCGAGCTCCTCTTGCCAGTGCGGCTTGCCAGTGTCGATCGTGGCGAACACGGGGAAGGGGAGGGTGCGCTTCAGCACCCACTGACCGCCGCCGGAACGCCGCAGATCGTAGTGGAGCCAGGTGCGGCGGTGCATCTCGCGCATCTTCACGACCGCACCAGCGCTCACGGACGGATCCTTCCATGGAGATGCGGCATCTCGGAAAAAGGGGCCATCCTCGTGGTTGTAGTCCTCCTTCATGATGTTGCCAAAGGCGATGTCCAGGTCGCAGACCGTGCGAACAAAGACTACCCGCACACCCATTTTCTTCGCACGAGCAAGTACGCTCGCGCGTTTGGCGGCATCGATGTGGTCTGAGTCCATGACCACGTTACTTCCTTGATCCAGCGCCCGGTGCGCCGTGATTTCTGCAAGTAGGCGCGCTCGGTCAAAGCCAAGACCCTCTTTGCGCATGTACATGCGGATGATGTCAGCGTTCAGCGCCACCGCTCCGATGTGCTCTGCGAGAAGCCTTGCAACGAGCGACTTACCAGAACCAACTAACCCAACCATACAGACGATGAGTGGCGAGTCGGTCCTGCGCGGCGGGAAGGTGAGATCGTGGGAGAATGCCTCGAGTGCGAGCCTCTCCTTTTTGTTGAGGCGTTCCATGCGATGGTAGAAGGTGCCGATGAGAAAGGCGAGGAGACGGTTCGTAGAAGGGAACATGCGCCACTCCTTTGTGGGTGGACGGTATCTGTGGTTGTTGGTTATGTCAATGCCGCACGCACGTCCTCTTCCGCAAGAGGAATCTCTATGCGTTTATGTTTTGATGTTTGTCCGCCAACAATCGCGAGGTCGCTTTGTGCCAGGCCGACTCTCTTTGCAAGGAAACGCAAGAGCTCAGCATTGGCCTTTCCGTCCACGGGCGGCGCCGCAATGCGTATTTTGATTGCAGACCCAACCCAGCCCACGATTTCGTCTTGGCTCGCAGAGGGAATGAGGGTGACAGAGAGGATCATAGATCGCGCATTTTTTTCAGTGTCTGCAAGTCTTTTTTGATTCCTTCTGGTTCTGTTTCCAGATAAAAGTTGAGTTTGCTGAAAACTGGGTGGTGCATGAGTGCGTCAAATCCTTTTTTGCCGATGTGGCCGTTACCAATGTGCTCGTGGCGGTCGCGGCGTGCGCCGAGTTCGACCTTTGAGTCGTTGCAATGGCTCATTTTCAAGCGTGAGAGCCCAATGGTTTTGTCGAAATCAGCAAGCGTTTTGTGTACGGATGCGGCATCGCGCAGATCATAACCACTTGCGAAAGCATGAGCCGTATCAAAACACACGCCAAGCGCTCGATCGCCCACGCCGTCAAGAATCTCCGCGATTTCTTCGAACGTATCGCCGATCACCATGCCTGCGCCTGCAGAAATCTCGATCAAGAGTCGCGTGGACCCCTCGTATCCGTCCAGTATGCGTTTGATGCCGTCTACCACAAACTGCATGGCTTGCTTTTCACCAACCCCGCTCGCGCTTCCCGGGTGGAACATCACGTATTTTGCTTTGATCTGGGATGCGCGCTCCAATTCTTCGCGGATAATACGCACGGAGTTGTTTCGAATGCGTGCCTCAGCATTCGCAAAATTGATGTAATACGGCGCATGCACAACCCACTCAGACAGATTGTGCTCCTTGCACGTTGCGAGGAATGTCCGTGCGGTTTCTTCCGTGATTTCCGGCGCCTGACCTCCTTGCGGTGAGCGCGTGAACATCTGAAACACCTCGCAACCAAGCTTTGCGGCATTCAATGGAGCATTAACAATGCCGCCAGCAATAGAAACATGAGCACCGAAGAGCATATACGGACAAGATAACAACAGGAGGCTCATGGAGCAAACCCATTGACAAAATTGCAGAACTGTGCTAAAAATTCTGGTCCAGGAAGTCTCTCTGGACGGAGGTGGTTCACATGCATAGAGGAGCCAAGCTGTTTCTCGTGACTGGACTCGTACAGCCTCTGTCGGTGCATGAGGCCGCGATCCCTCGTCTTACGCGACTCCGGTGGGTCCCGTCAGCCGAAGGAGACGACCCTGTGTGGAGCGAGCACGACTTGCGCCGTCATTGGACGTACGAATCCCGTGGCAATTCGAGCAAGATCCTTCCATGGCAAGAGGGCGTGGGAACCCTCCGCCACTCTCCGGATGCGCTCGAGCTCGACGAAGTGGATCGCAAGCGCGGCATGCTCGTGACCCGAAGCTACGGGGTGGCGACCGCATACCTCAAGATGGGCAGGCTCGAGGCTTCCAAGAGGATCGCTCTGCGACAGGCGGTTCGCTCTCTCCAGGAGGAGCTGACCTGGATCAAGGATGCCTGCATGATCTACCGGGTGTACCTCGGAAACCCGCTTCCTGATGCACCCACGGCGTTTCGCTTTCAGGTAGATCCATCCGCGCCGAAAACGGTAGACCGGCCGGGGTGGGCGCATTCTGCGACCGAGGAGGGCGGAGATCTGACAGTGTGGCTCCGTCTGGTAGACTGGAAGGGCGATCGCGCGCACGTCGATGGCATCCAGGGCGACTACTCCTCGAGCGGGGGACTGGAAGTGCGCAACGGGAACACGGTCTGGACCAAGGACAAGGACTTCGCCGACCTCCTCCTGAGAGAGGAGCGCCAGCTTCGCGGCGCATAGCAACCGTTCGAACTCTTCGAGCGGTGTTTTTTTAGACCAAAAACCCGGGTTTGACCCCGGGTTTGGTTACTTCGTTGTAATGCACTTTTCCTTCAGCCACTCGAGCGTCCGTCGGTTGCGGAGTTGTACCGCGACATAGTCACGATACTCTGGTGAGGCAACACGTTCGCGTGTTTCCGTGTCTTCGGGTTTGAGTGTATTGAGAATGCGGTCGATTTCTGTGTCCAATTCTTCTTCTGTAACCTTGATTCCCTCCTTTTTCGCGAGCTGTTTGACCAGGACCGCGGCCTTGATGCGGCGCATGGCTTGTGGAACAAACTCGAGCTTGAGCGCATCTGCGGTTTTTTTGATGGATGCGAGGTAATCTTCCCATTTCATGCCCTGGTCTTCCACGCCGTGCTCGATTTCATGCATCATGCGGCGAATCTCCTCATTCACGAGGAGCTCTGGAATATCATCGAACTTTGCTTGATCTGTGAGTTTGTCGAGAAGCTCGATTTCCGCGGCTTCGTCGGATTTGGATTTTGCCTCTACGCCGAGGTTTGTTTTGAGAAGGTCGCGCAACTTTTCCGCGCTTTCAACGCCAACACCTTTGGCAAACTCATCATCAAACGCCGGTAACTGCAACTCGTACACACCTTTAGCCTTAGCCGTGAAATCCACGTCTTTGCCAGCGAGATGCTTTTGATAGTGCTCGCTCGGAAAGGGGAGCGTGAATGTTCGTTCCTCGCCTTCTTTGATGCCCTGGAGCTTTTCCGTGAGCCCAGGAATGTAGTTGTGTTCCGCGAGGTAGACTTTGTAGTCGCGGCCTGTACCTCCTTCAAGCACAACATGGTCACGCTGCATCTCCAGATCAATCACCACGAGATCGTCACCCGTTGCCGGACGGCTGACAAGCGCCTCCTTACGGCGCATCTTGCGCATCTGTTCGACGGTCTCATTCACCTGATCGTCCGTGACCTTGATTTCTTTGGCAAGGACTTTGCACTTCTCTAGATCAGGAAGCTCGATGATTTTTGGCTCTGTTGGGGTGATGGTCGTGAATTTGATGGCTTGGCCAGGCGTGAGCTGGTCAATGGAAACGGCCGGAGAGCCAACAGTCTCGATGTTCTCCGAAAGCACAGTTTTGATGTAAAACGCGCGAACAATCCGCTCAAGGGCAGTTTCCCAAATGCGCATTTCGCCATACTCGCGCTTCACGTCATCATACGACGCTTTGCCCGGACGAAAGCCTTGAATGGGTTTCGCGGTCGAAATGTCTTTAAGGGCCTCATCAAGATACGGTTTCGCTTCTTCTGTGCTGATGGTAAACGAGATTTTGACCTCTGATTTCGGGAGGTATTCGATGTGTGTTTCTGGCATAAGATAGATGCAATCTACGGGAAAACAGCGGACCCGTCAACCAGGGGGCAAAAGAAAAAAACAACCGCCAGTGGGCAGTGTTAGGGTCGTGCGTCCATGACGTCCCAGACCATGGGAATGTCCTGGATCATGCTCGGAAGGCAGAAGGAACCTTGGCGCGGGCCGCGAATGCTCACGGGCGGGCCGCACAGGTCTCCGTGCGTACCCACATCGCGCCGCGCGTGCTCTGCGAGCCTACGCGCCAGAGCATAAGGGCTTCCGTGCCGAGCTTCGTACGTGTCACGCACGTATCCAAGGGCCATGAGGTCCTGGATGTTCACGAGTGAACCCCAGTACACCTCCTGGTTCAGGTGCGCCAGGATTTCGCTCAGATAGGACTCCTCGAAGCGTACGTCGCGGCACTGGAGCAGGATGCGCATCCACTGTTCGTGCGTGAAGCCGCACAGACGCAGGTACTCCTGCTCCACGAGCGCGTGCGTGCCTTCGTGCACCATGGCACCAGACATGTCCAAGGTGTTGGATCCGCTCTGGTCATTGGGCGGGACGTTTACGATGAAGGATCTGCTGACCAGCTCATACGAGAATGCCCCGCCAAGGGCATTCGGATTCGCGGTCTGAAGGAGAGCGATTTCCGCACCCATGCTACGCACCACGGCCCGCACGCCGTCCCAGTTCCAGGCATTGGCTGGCGTGGGTCGGTTCAGGATCATGTCGCGGCTCTGTGCGAGAACCTGCCTGGTGGGCTGGTGCGAGAGCTGGGGCAAGTCCAGCCGCGTACCTTCCATGGTTTGCTGTGAAAGCAGCAGGTAGCGTGCCATGTGGCTCGGCGAAGGTTGAGCCGGAATGGGCTGGCCATACCACAGTCGCTGCGCGTGCACGCGCTCACGTGTGGTGGCAACCGCAGATGGGCTCGTACGGTTTACGGAGTACACCCACGCGACCAAGAGCAGGCTGATGGTGAGGAACAGGACACGATAACGGGCGGTCTTACTGATCGTGAACACGGCTTATCCTCCTTGTCGCACTTCTGTTAGCGACGCACGAGCATACGGTTTTTTGCTCATGCTGTCAAGCATGGATGGGTTTTCGTAAAAAAATAGACGGCAGGGGCCGTTAGTTGGTGAGGCGGAGGATGGCGAGCAGGGTCTGGCCCGTGAACGGTACGCCCAGGCCCATGCCAAAGCTCATGAGCACTCGCGCACACGTGCGGATCTCCGCAGGCGTGAGCTTGAGCTTGGTCAGGTGCTTGGGCGTGAAGCTCGCGAGCTCGAACAGGTAGAGGATGTTGGCGTTCGCGAGCTGGTTCGCGAGCGGCGCGGGCATGTCCACGCTCGGATCGTCCAGCTTGAGAAGCAGTCCGCGACGCGAGAACCGGGGAATGGTGTCCAGGATCTTGTGTGCGCGCTCCTCGCTCATGCGCTTGTACGCGTAGTCGCGCAGGATTTTGTGCGTGACGTTCGTGCCCGAGAGATAGGCGCGGAGCGCGGATTCGAGCACAACCTCGACAGGCAACTCCTTGTCCGCGAGCTTGCCCGCGATCTTGAGATGTTCGCTCAGTAGAGCCCGCGCAGACGGTCGTCTTTTTGTTCCCATGGGTCCTCCGTGGAGGAGGATGTATCGCGTTTGAGGCGATTCGTCAAGAGGTGAAGGTAAAAAAAGACCGCGAGGAAGGCGGGTTAGTCGCGGCGAGGGCGTGGGCCGAGGATCTGTTCGATGACCTTGGCGGCCACAGCGAGGAAGAGCGGGGAGTCTTCAGGTCGAATCTCTCGGGGTGGCTCTGCGGGCGGCGGGGCTACCGGTGGCTTGGCTGGCTGGTTCGAGGCTGTGTTTTTCATGGGCTCCTCCGTGATACGGAGTACCATAACCAAGCACCCAGGTCAATCATTCCCGTTGGCCGTGACATGCTTGTCTGGGCATGCTATCGTCTTTTGCATCATTATGCCTCTTCAGATTGGAATCGTTGGTCTGCCGAACGTGGGGAAATCCACGTTGTTTTCTGCAATTACGAAAAATCAGGTGGATTGTGCGAACTATCCATTCTGCACGATTGACCCAAATGTGGGGACGGTTGCGGTTCCAGACGAGCGCTTGGACAAGCTGGCGGCGTTTGATAAAAGCGCAAAGGTTGTCCCAACGGTCATTGAGTTTGTGGACATTGCCGGCTTGGTCAAAGGTGCGAGCGAAGGTCAGGGGCTTGGCAATAAGTTTTTGGCGAACATCCGCGAGACAGACGCAATCGCGCAGGTCGTCCGCATCTTCGAAGACCCCAATGTCCTTCATGTTGATGGGTCGCTAAATCCTGCACGCGATGCCGAGACCATCAACACAGAATTAGCTCTGGCAGATTTGGATGTTGTCTCAAAAAGAATCGGGAACGCAGAAAAGCAAGCCAAGTCTGGGATGACAAAACAGCTTGAGCAAGAAATCGCGTTATTGAAACGTGTTTTGGAAACGCTGAATACCGGAACCATGCTTCGTGATGTTGCATGGACAGACGAAGAGCGTGCACTTCTCAAGCCGTATTCGTTGCTGACCATGAAGCCCATGTTGTACGTGTTGAACGCCAGCGAGTCGCAAATCGCCGACGGTTCCTGGAAAAACGTGCCTCTTAAAGGACGACTCGTACCTGTTTGCGTCAAGATGGAGGCAGAGCTCGCGTCCATGTCTGCAGAGGAAAAGAAAGAGTACCTCGCGACGGTTGGTCTCGAAGAGTCTGGACTTGATCGTCTGATCAAAGAGGCATACGACGTGCTTGGTCTTATTACCTTTCTCACAAGTGGTCCGGATGAGGCGCGTGCATGGACGGTCGTCAAAGGCGCAAAAGCCCCGCAAGCCGCAGGAAGGATTCATACGGATTTTGAAAAGAATTTTATCCGCGTGGAAGTCACAAACTGGAAAGACTATCTTGAAAACGGCGGCGAAGCAGGTTGTCGCGCAAAGGCGCTGACACGCATTGAAGGCAAAGACTACGTCATGCAAGACGGCGACGTGTGTTACTTCCGGGTCGGAGCGTAATCGCGTTGGACGCGATGGAGTCGACCTGTCCCGATCGGAGCATCGGGAAGGATCTTCGATCGGGACGGTCGGCTCATTATATAAACACAAAATCCTCCGTTTGGAGGATTTTTGTGTCCTGCACCAACGCTCGATGTATCAAGCGTTCGTGGGGTGCTGACAGAATGTGTCAGCGGGTGAGAGGAAAGGGCGGGCTAGTTGTTGGTGGGGTGGGTGGCTGGGGTGAGGGGCTTGGACAGTCGGATGTAGGTGACCACGAAGTGGCCACCGACCGCCGCGGCCTGGCCGGGTTCGATCTCGGCCTCGTCGATGCACCCATTGAGCGGGTGTAGGACGCCCACGCGGACCTTCATGCCGTGGCCCTCGCCAGAGATGACGATGCCACCGTCCGACGTGCGGACCCTCATGTCGAAGCGACAGCCCGGCACCCGCACGACGCGGAAGTGGGACGGCGCACTCGCCGGGGTCCCGATGTCGAGGATCGCGATCTCGTTGAAGAACATGGTCGAGCCTCCTCATCGCGCTCAAGCGACACTGCTTAAGCGCACTGCGGGGGTGCTGACAACGAACGTGTCAGCAAAGAGGTGGGGTTAGTTCAGCGAGGGGGAGCGAGGCGGGGTAGGCGGGTTTGTGCTGTAGAAAATGATCTCAATCTTCCCGTATCCGTGAGTATCGAACTCACGAACACCGTCCTCGTACTCTTCGCGTTGTCCGTTCACGATGACGTAGCAGGTGGGGAACCTGCTGTCCTGATCGTTCAGACGCACGCGAGCGCTTACAAGCGTCTCGCCATCGTGCACCGTGAACTTGGTGAACTCTGTGTACGAGACTGTCCGCCGGGCGAGGAGACGGCGTGTGCGGGAGTCAACGACCCAGATTTCCGCATTCCTGATGTTCTTCACGTAAACCTCCGTCAGTAGTTGACGAGCACTGCGTTCGCAAACTCCTGGAGAGTGCCGAAATTGTATCCGTCGGCAACGGTGGGTGAGGGGAAGGGGCGGGTGGGGTCGGCAGGTTTTTCGTTAGCTCGAACGCTCGCGTCCTTTGACCGTTGCCTCGATGCGATCCGCAACGGCTCGCGGGTCCTCGCCGCGGAACGGGTCGTCCTTGGTTCGGAGCGCGGTGAGCGCATCCTCGAGTTGGACGCGGAGGTGGTCGCGCTCTTCGACGAGCCTGACCTCCGTGGCGGACGGGGCGTTCTGTTTGGTGAGCCTCCTCTGCTTGATCCACTCGACTAGCTTCTTGCCGAGGGGGATGATCACGAGCCAGGCGAGCGCGGATCCGGCTATGGCGCCCACGGCGAACGACCGAGGCAACGGAGCACCGAAGGCCGCCCTTGCGACGACGATCGTGAGCATGCCGACGATGAAGATATACAGTAGCGTTCCCAGGATCTGTTTCATCTTCCACGTCCCTTCGTTGCTTGTTCAGTATGCTCTTATCACCGATCACGTGGAGCGGTAGTCTGTCCTCCGCTCGTTTGAATCCTCGCGGCGCTTCAGCTGACCCGCGGCTGGGCCAGGCGGATCCGGTAGGTGCGGCGTCTGCGCCAGCGTCTCACTTTCCTCACGATCTTGGTGTAGATAGGGAACACGATGAGTGCACCGAACGCAGTCGCGACAGCCGTCCGACCGCAGAACGGCCAGAAGGAGATCGTGCCGCCGCTCAGCTTCATGAGCACCGCGGCCGCAAACCCGATCAGGAAGCTCTGCACGAGGACGAACAGGATCTTGTTGAGTAATCTCACGGCTTTCCTCCCATGCTTCTTCCGTCACGGATTGCGACGAAATCATAGAAGAATAACACAAAAAAGCGCTTTTGTCAAGCCGCTTGGGTGTACGAGTAATCATGTGTCCGCGTATTGACAAAAAACATGATTCGTGGAACGCGGTAGAGTATGGAGCGACGTTTCCTTGTGTTTGCTACAGCCGCTGGTTGGCTGGGTTTAGCGTTTCTTGGTGGCATTCTCTTGCACTCGTTTTGGCCGTACGTCGCGGTTTCAGTTTTGGTCTTTGTGGCGGGGTCGGTCGTAGGAGTGGGGCTTGTTTCTAGCGGCTGGGTCAAGGTTATGCGACCAGCGACGTTCGTTGGGCTTATTCTTCTCTCGTTTTTGTTTGGTCTTTGGCGGTTTGACGCGGTTCGACCGTCTTTGCCGCGTGGGCTCAAGCCACTTTCATCAAAAGGTCTTGCGTATGTACCGGCGAGTGCGCGCGATCGTTTATCGCTGGGTGCTTGGAGAACGAGCCTCACGACACGTATCCAGACATTTTTTCCTGGCGACGAAGGCGCTTTGCTTTCGGGTATTCTCTATGGTGAGCGCGGCTTATCAAAAGAGGCAAAGGACGATTTCCGTCGCGCTGGGCTTTTGCATATCATCGCGGTGTCTGGATCAAACGTAACGATTGTGGCAACGATCGTCATGCTTGGCCTGCTGGGTATCGGGCTCTCGCGACGGTTTGCGTTCTTGCTTTTCTCTTTTGTGCTGACCGTCTTTGTTCTGTTTGTCCAACCGTCTGCGTCTGTTGTTCGAGCGGCTATCATGGGCTGGTTGATCGAGCTTGCACCCGTGGTTGGACGACTGCCGCGCGCGTCCCGTCTGCTTTTAGTCGCGGCTGTCACGTTTTCATTTTGGAAACCATGGGCGCTCCTTTATGACGCAAGTTTTGCGCTTTCCTTTCTCGCGATGTGGGGTTTGCTCACATGGGGAAGGTGGATAGATGATCGTCTGCGGAATGTACTTCCTTGGGATTTGATCCGCGGCATTCTCGCGAGCACGATTGGCGCGACGGTGATGACGGTCCCGTATGCGGCGTGGGCATTTGGCCAAGTGAGTGGTTTTGCGCTTGTGACAGGGCTCTTTGTCCTTCCGCTGATTCCATGGATCATGGGAGCGGGGACAGTCGCGCTGTTTCTTCCGTGTGCTATGACGGTTTTGCCTACGCGCGGCTTTTTGCTGGCTGTCCTCTCCATAGCACGACTTCCAGACATAATTGGATTTGGTTATTGGTCGAACGTGTCGCTTGATTGGATGGAAATGTTGGGGTTGTATCTTCTGATCTTTGTTATTTGGCGCTTTATCAACAGTCGTAAGAGACTTATCCACAGAAAAGGGGATAACAAATCGCGAAAACTGTATTCGTTGGATGAACGTCCATCTGTTCTGACGAGCAGGACAGTTCTTTTGCAAGCGCTTTTGCCTTTTTCACAAGAAGACGATAGGCGAAACGTTGATCGTACATAACAGAATCTTTGACCCTCGCTCTGTTCAACCGTATGGTGGAAATAAGGTTGCGAGAGCACAAGCAAGTCAAAGAAACGATGGCAGAATTCAGGAATGAATAAGGAGTGCGGCCTGGATTGTTGCCCTGTGCTGGTCACGAAACTGGCGCGGCAGAATAAGGATGAGTTGCTTCTACAGGAGTGCGGGGTATGTCGTCTCTCGTGGGGCATGAGCCTTGTGAAGACACGTCATGCATCCACACTGGCAACGTCGATTGACGACAATGCCTCACAGTCATGGTTGAGGAAGGATTGCTTCCTCTGCCCCTTACCTGCGTGACGCGTAGCGCACGTAAGGGGCAGTCGCCTCAGGCCAACTGGTCTGTGGTGACTGCCCTCCAACCACGGAGGGATCCATGAACAGCTATCGTGATGGTGCGGGAATCGTGCAAGCGGCAGTGATGGCCACCGTAGGCCTGATTGCCATGTTTGCCACAGCTCTTCTATCCATGGGATGCGCTGTTGCTCGCATGGAAGATGGCGACCTCTACGACAACCCAGAGGCAGTGCCAGTCGATGCTGGGCCTGCGGGTCAGGAATCTTCCGAACGTCTGGTTACGTTCGAGGATGTGCCTCGCGCGTTCGAAGATGCCGGACATCACGAGATGCTTTGCACGCCAGGACGATGGTACGGCACGTGCTGTGATGATCCTTGGCCTGGGGCAAACGTCACGGGAAACCTCTGCCAGCCCGACGGCATGCACTTGGGCCCGTGCACCTGCATGCCAGGCGAGCGATGCGCGTATGACGGTGGCCGGCGCACATCTTCTTCGGGGAGTGGCCTTCTGTCGTCTTTTCCTTCATCGCGTTGCCCGTTCTTTCGCTGATATGAGGGAGGTCATACTCGTTCCTGGGTCGCCTCCCTTCTTTTATCCACTTGCGTGCTGTTGTACGGTCTTGTACCTTGCAACCATAGAACATAAATAGAACGCTCATCCATTTTTTCATGCTCGTATGTCTAAGAAATCCGAGGAACGTGATGGTCGGCGGTTAGCGGTACAGGGAGCCATTGATCAGATTCAAGAAAAGTTCGGCGAAGGTTCGATCATGCGCCTTGGAGAAGCGCGCAAGATGCAGGTAGAGGTTGTTCCCACGGGTTGTTTGTCTTTGGACCTTGCACTTGGTGTCTTCGGTGTTCCACGCGGACGTATTATCGAGGTGTTTGGTCCTGAAGCATCTGGTAAAACCACACTTGCTCAGCACATCATTGCCGAGGCACAGCGTATGGGTGGCGTAGCGGCGTTTGTGGATGCAGAGCACGCGCTTGATCCGGATTATGCGCGTAAAATTGGCGTGAATGTTGATGAGATGCTCATTTCTCAACCGGACACAGGCGAGCAGGCACTCGACATCGTCGAAACGCTCGTGCGGTCGAATGCAGTGGACGTGATTGTAGTGGACTCGGTGGCCGCACTGACACCTAAAGCAGAAATCGAAGGCGAAATGGGCGATCAGCACATGGGATTGCAGGCGCGTCTCATGAGCCAAGCCCTTCGCAAACTCACGGGCATTATCTCGCGCTCAAGCTGTATCGTAATTTTCATCAACCAGATCCGCTTGAAGATCGGCGTCGTCTTCGGCAATCCAGAGACAACGACCGGCGGCACAGCGCTCAAGTTCTACTCTTCCATGCGCATTGAAGTGCGACGGTCTGCGCAAATCAAAATGGGGGAGCGCATCATTGGCAACCGTGTAAAGTGCAAAATCGTGAAAAACAAAGTAGCCGCACCATTCCGCACCTGCGAATTCGATATCATGTACAACGAGGGCATTTCCATTCCAGGCGACTTGCTTGATGCAGGCGTAGAGCTTGGCGTGGTGACAAAGAGCGGTAATTCTTACTCGTTTGAAAGTGAAAAGCTTGGTGTTGGACGCGAAAATGCCAAGATTGCTCTACGCCAGCGACAAGATTTGATGAAGCAAATTCGCGAAAAGTGCATGGCCGCCTGGCAGGTGCGCGAAACATCAGATGCAGGCAAAGGAGCCGCTACGCCAAAACCACCAGAGGATGAAGAAGGCGAAGAACCGCCGGTGGACGCGTAAAGAGGAAGAGGCGTTTTGGGGCCACGTCCGATGGGCGTGGTTTTTGTTTATGCGAAAATCGGATCAGATCTGTAAGTGCACTGTGAAAGAAACGCAGGATAGGATACAATCAAGACATGTCTCGCCGCCGTCGCTCGTCGATTGATTTGCATTTGGATCCAGAAACTCGAAATGGGATCCTTGTGCTGTGCCTTTTTGCCTTTGCGCTTTTCGTGTTTCTTGCACGCTTTGGCATGGCGGGGAGCGTGGGGAGAGCGCTTGATGAAGGACTGTCCTACATTTTTGGATGGGACTTGATCGTGTTGCCCATCATCTTTATTGCATGGGGGTATTATTTGATTGCACCAACACGTCTGCCAATCCGCGTGACCAATGTGATTGGCATTGCCCTGTTTTATCTGACCATGAATCCGTTGGTGCATCTGCTGACCTTTCCAAAAATCAACGAACACATTGCGGATGGACCTTTAGCCGCGGCTGGCGGGAAGTTGGGAGAGACTGTTGCCGTCCCTCTGGTAAACATGATGGGCATGGCCGGGACAGTCGTCTTATTGGGCGCGTTGTTTCTCGTGTCGCTACTTCTCATTTTTAATGCAACGCTACAAGAAATTTTGTTTGTTTTTAGTTGGCTGTGGAAAGGAGTCTTGTTTGTATTGAAAGCGATTGTTTCGCCACTCATCAAATGGCAGGATCGTCGCGTCATTGAAAAAGCGACTCAGCCTATTGCGAGTTCTGTTCCGTCTGAAACGGTCTCTGCGCCAGCGGTCCCAGTTCCAGCGCCAACTCATGCGGTAAAGTCAGAAGATGAAGAGGAAGGCGAGGAAGAAGAAGGGGAAGAGGAAGATGATGACGAAGAAAAAATTGAGGCAAAACCAAAGAAAAAGTATCCAAAGATAGAAATTCCTTTTGATTTATTAGAGCGTCGTGATCAAAAGCCTAATTCTGGTGATGTTGTTCAGCGCCGCGAGATGATTCGTTCGACATTTGATAAGTTTGGGATTCCTGTGGAAATGGCAGAGGTGGCTATTGGCCCGACCGTAACGCAGTTTTCCTTGCGTCCAGCTGATGGGGTCAAGCTCACGCGTATCACAGCTTTGCATAACGACTTGGCATTGGCACTTGCCGCGCATCCTATTCGTATTGAGGCACCCATTCCTGGAAAGTCTCTTGTGGGTATTGAAGTGCCGAATCAGTCTGTCGCGACGGTTGGTATGCGCGAGATTCTTGAGTCAAAAGAGTTTCGTGAACGCAAATCCTCCATTACGTTTGCGCTTGGTAAGGATGTTGCGGGCAAGCCATGGGTTGCGGATCTGCATCGCATGCCGCATTTGCTCGTTGCTGGCGCAACCGGGTCAGGCAAATCCGTGTGTTTGAATACGCTCATCATGTCTTTCCTCTTTGCGAATAGCCCAGATGAGGTCAAGTTTGTGATGGTGGATCCAAAACGTGTGGAATTGCAGATCTATAACGGCATTCCCCATTTGATTACGCCAGTTATTACGCAAGTGAAAGAGACGGTAAATGCTCTGAAGCACCTGCTCGGCGAAATGGATCGTCGTTATGATCTGCTTTCAAAGTTCGGCGTGCGTGACTTGGCGACATACAATGCTCGTGTGGAAGACAAGCTTCCGATTATTGTTGTCGTGATCGATGAGCTCGCGGATTTGATGGTGACAGCCGCGCAGGAAGTTGAAGGCCCGATTGTGCGCCTTTGTCAGATGTCTCGTGCAGTGGGTATTCACCTTGTGCTCGCCACCCAGCGTCCCTCTGTTGATGTCATTACAGGTCTGATCAAAGCAAATATTCCGGCGCGCATTGCCTTTGCCGTGGCATCGCAAATGGATTCTCGAACCATTCTTGATCAGCAGGGCGCGGAAAAGTTGCTTGGTCGTGGAGATATGTTGCTTTCCACGGCAGAAATGTCTTCTGTAAAACGTATCCAGGGATGCTTTGTTTCGGAAAAGGAGATTCAGCAGGTTGTAGATTTTATCAAATCGCATTACGAACCTGCGGATTACGACCTGACTTACACAGAACGACCATCTGCGGGAGGCACGGTCATGAATGGGAGCAGTGCAGGCGATGATGATGGCGGGGATGATTTATATGAGGCGGCTATTGATGAGATTCGGCAATCGAAAAAAGCGTCCACGACCTTTTTACAGCGACGTCTTGGTGTTGGATATGCGCGCGCCGCTCGGTTGATGGATATTCTAGAGCGTAAGGGCGTAATCGGTCCTGGTGACGGAGCAAAGCCTCGTGCGATTTTGTTGGATGGAATGAGCTCAGCGGCAGAGGATGGAGCGGAGGAAGGTGAAGGGCAGGTTGAGGAAGAATCGCTGTAGTCTATGCCATTTGTCCAAAAGAGCGTGAATGCAGAGGGCGGACTCGGCGCTGATCTTCGCGAACTTCGAGAACGGTGCGGATTGAGCGTGGAAGAAATATCGCGAAAAACAAAGGTCATTCCTTCGCAGATTCGTGCATGGGAAAATAATCAATGGGAAAGCTCAGAAGATGTCATTTACCTTGAAAAGCTTTTTCGCTCGTATGTTTCCGCGCTTGGTGGCACAGGTTCCTATTTTTTGGATAAATATCGTGGAGCATTAGCAGAGCGCGGAGTAACGGCGCAACGCGAGGATTATCTTCCGCGTGTGCGTAACATCCCACGTTTTGATATGGCGGTCGGCGCACGTATAAAAACGCTGGCGATATTTGGTGGGTTTGTGGCGCTTCTTGTGGGATATGTCTTTTTTCAGGTTTATGCTATTTCCATCCCACCACCGCTGGAAGTGTTTCAGCCTGCAGATGGTCAGCGTATTGATAATCCGCGACTCCACGTACAAGGCAGAACAGGGGTCAACGCGAGCGTGACTATCAACGAACGTCCTGCAATCGTTCAACGTGATGGCACCTTTGCTTTGGAGATTGACGTGCCACGAGGAACAACGCTCGTCGTGGTCTCTGCGAAAAAACGGTATGGGAAAGAGGTGGAAGTTGTTCGCCGCGTTGTGTACGAACGGCCAATCCTAGAGGAATGAAAAAAATCGCGTGTGCGATTTTTTTCTATCCTCCGTCCGAACCTGCAAAGTAGCGCCACGAAAAAGAGGATGTGTTCTCGAGATGGTTAGAGAGAAAGACTACCATCACGAGACAACAAAGATAACGTACGCTACTCCGCAGATGCAGAGGGATGATAGTATCGAATATAGTCGCCATTTTCTGGTGCGTCAAGCGGCGTCGTATACGTTCTGTTAACAAAAGCCCGCCGAAGGAGAAGCGGGGAGTGCGAGGTTAGCGCTGGAAGCCATTGCTAGAAGCGCCGTTGCGGCCTTTGGAGCCGATGGGCAAACCTTGTTAGGTCGCCCCAGAAGAGAACGAAGAGCGCCAGGCTAATTCCGAGGAGGGTGGCAGACATACACCTGATCTTTCTGCACCTGGATGTGCGGGATTGTCAGCGCGTTGTGATGAGCGGCCGCTTGCTTTCTAGCGACTCGGCCGCTTGACGAATCGAATGGTCGCTTCGTTGGTGCCCGGGTGGTAGTCCGCGAGCGGGTATCTCCGGGATTGAGCCTCGAGCAGGTTGACCTCGTGCACGGGCTTTGTCGTTTCCGGAGGCCGCATGTCCTTGTGGCCGCAGATGATCATGACCGGATACTCCGCACTGCTCCACCAGATGATGTAGGGCGTGGATTCGAGCGTGTCCCTTTGCGATGCCGTGTGCAGTCGCCGTGGACCCAGCTTGGTGATCAGGGGGAAGGGTTTCCCCCGAACGTCTGCTTGTACGGTTTGCATGTGTCCCCCCGTTGGTTCCGAAGATAGAGAAGTGTAGATTTTCAAAGAAAGAAAGTCAAGTACTTGAGCCTGTAAAAATAAAAGCGCGGCACCACCCAGGTTTGGATGATGCCGCAGAACGCTGTTCCCCGGACGAGGGTCGCTACTCCTCGTCCGTCTTGGCCGCGCCGACGAGGGCGGTCTCCTCGATGTACTGGACCGTCCTCGCGGCCCGCTCGGCCTGCCGGGCCTTGATGGCCTGGAGCTCGGCCTCCTCCTCCAGGAAGACCGGCTCCAGGCGGTCGCTCAACTCCGCGTAGTGGCGCATGGCCACGAACAACGCGAAGTTCGTCAGGAGCAGAGCAAAGCCGCTCTGTCGGACCTCACCCTCGAGGATGACGGCCCTCTTGAGCACGAGCACGGCGCGGGGCGCGAACCCGTCGCCCGTGTCCGTGTGCCCGAGCCCGAGGAGAATCAACTCCTCGCGGGGCTTGCCCGGGCGCTCCTCGCCGGTGGTGAAGATCGGTACCCCGCCGGCCTTGTTGGCCAGCACGTCGAGGACCGCCTTCACCGGCAAGACGACGCTGTACTCCACGTCCTCCTTGCGGAGGGGCGTCTCGTCCTGGCACCCGCCGTGCACGAAGTACTGCATCGTGGCGTGCCTGGCCATGGGCTTCGCGGAGAAGACCTGTCCGGACTTGCTGTGGACGCCCTTGCCGGCGATGAGGCCGTCCAACATCCTCCGGTCGTACTCGGAGATCGGGGCGTCCGCGGCCCCCCGGCTCTCCCGCAGGGCGGCGAAGAACTTCGCCTCGGCCGTCTTCCTCGCCGTCTCCTCGCCGTTGGGCTTCTCGGCCTCGTCGGCCTTGGCCTCGGCCACGGGGTCGTCCGTGAGGACGTCCGCGCCCTTGAGGTGGAACGTCACCTCGCCGTCGTGGATCTCCACCTTGCTCTCGTCGCGGCGCACGGCCACGACGATCTTCCTCGACTCCTGCCGCATCCGGACCTGCTCGTTCGGCGGGCCGAGGGCGCCCTCCGGGTCACCCTCGTCGATGGTGCGGAGGTTGGAGATGGAGATGGTCCCATCCCCGATGTGGGCAAACACCCTGACGCCGTACTGCCCCTGGTTCTCGTTCGTCTTCATGGTTGACCTCTTCCCGTGTCGTTTATCGCCTGTGGTAGATCATCGGCGTCACCGTGGCGCCGATGGGGTTGCTGAGTCTCGACTCTGCCGCGTCCAGCCTGTTGAGGATGGCGCGCTCCTGGCCGAGGAGTTCCGCGTAGCGCGCGGTCATCCCAGCCAGACTGTTCTGGTACTGCTGGATGGCTCCCAGCAGGTGATCGCGCTTGGCGACAAAGGGCGGGGGTTCCGCCTTTTCGCCGCGCATGACCTTGAGCACGTGCAGGTTGAGCCCGCTCTTCTTGGCCTTGGGAGGCTTGGGAAGCGCGAGCAGTTCCGCGTACATCCTCACGACGTCGTAAGGCATGTTTTCGGAAAGCCTGCAGAGGTCTGCCTTGATCCCCTCCAACGGACACGGGTCCGTGGTGAGTTGCTCCATGGCTTGGAGCACACGCTCGCTGGCAAACCAGCCAAGCGATTCGAGGTGGTCTCTCTGCGGGTCGAGCGCTACGCGCACGGCCTGCAGGTTCTCGTACTCGCGGGCAACACTCTGTGCCGCGCAGTAGAGCGCCTCGTCATAGCCATCGACGTCGCACACGAATGTCGGCAGGGGCGCGTGCTTTTGCGCCTTCCTGTAACGCCCGGCCACGATCGCGGCGGCCCGCTCGTTCATGATGAGCGCGTCCGCGGCCAGGGATCGGTCATAGACCTCTCCGAGCCACGCCACGTCCATCCTGAGCACTTCATCCGACGGCTCCCACTCCGTCGGTTCCTCGTCCGCGACGAAGTCGAGGTGCTCGGTACCGATCTCGCGCCAGGGCAAGTCGCCCCTACGCGGCTCAACGATCGTGAACTCCACCTTTTCTTCTTCTTCCATCCGGTGCCTCCTTATCTATGTTTTCTTGCCAGCAGTTGCCAACAAAACATGGATCAGGATGCATTTCAGGAACAGAGAACCATAGCTGATTTTTTGCGTTTTGTCAAGGGTTCTTCGCGTCTTTATCCAAGACACCCCTCCATCATCCTCAAAGAGAATAACAAAGGGGTGTAGGCGGTCAGGGCGCCTGGAAGAGGAAGTCCTGACAAGGTGGGCTACAGCTCCGGGAATCGGGGAGTGCAGTCGTTGGGGCGGGTGGCAATTGGGGTGGAGCGCGCGCAGAGTCCGCTGTTCGTGGTGAACCAGTCAGAGAGTGAGCGCTCGTTGACGTCCGGGTTGCCATTCGGCAGGATTGCGCCTTCTTGGGGGCGATAGTCCACGCCGAGCTGCATCCGCGCGTCGCCGGTCATGGTCGCCTCGACCACGAAGACCGCGTCCTCGAAGCCAGCGAGATTTCCGTGGCGCACGCCGCCGTGAAGCACGTGGTCCGTGGGGACTTGGGCTCGGAAGATGGAGCCGTTGCCTACGGACACGGGCCGGTGTGCGTCCGTGCCGAACCAGGGCATGCGCTGGTAAAGACCAGCCCATGCGACCCCCTGGCCGTTGTGGTTCGTGCCCGCGATGGACGCGAGCGTTCCGTCCGCGCGCACGCCGTAGAGCGTGGCGGACACGATCGTGACCGTGGCGCCCGGGCGGTCTGCGACTACCTGGAACCAACCTGCCACATCGCTGTCCGTGGGGCGGCGCGGGTGGTGCATCCTGCACACACCCAGAGCGGACGGTTGTTGCGTCGGACCGCTGACGATGGTGCAGGCGTAGACCTGCGCCGACGAGGCCCGACCGATGGTGCGCGTCTGCGGCGGTACATCCGCGCCCTCAGGCACGCATCCGCACGCCGTCACAAACGCGCACAGCCCGATCAACCAACCCAACATGTCCATGGATCCTCCTGATAGCAACACACCCCGCGGAAAGCAGGGTGCAATTTGTGGCAATGATCAGCTTGCCGCTTTTCATGCTGAAAGTTTCAGGAGGAAAAGTGACACGCCGAGGAATATCACTGTGTAACGTAGGCGATAATGACTTTGTCTGCCAGAGCGTCCACTAGAGAGCGTTGATCCATGATCCACGATCTGTAGCGGCGCGGGAGGTTATATCAACTCTCCCGCAGAAGAGACCTCCTTTCTTGTTGGGTGTTTCTGGATGGCCTAGCCACTCAGCGCGTTGAGCCAGGCCCACTCGCTGAAGGCGCCCTGAGGCAACCGCACGAGGCGATCACCATAGGGTAGAACCTGCCAGACAATCTCGACAGCCTCCTCGACATCCTGGATGTCTGAGGCGCTGAGCTCGGCCGGGATGCCGGACGCGAGATACTCGAGTGTCTCGAGCAGGCCGGGGGTGTCCTTGGCGATTCCCATGGCCGATGCCTTTCTGTAGCGGTTGCTACACTCGAGCGTCGAGTAAACTCGGCGATCAGGGGTAGCAGAGGAGAGACAGGCGTCGATCTCCTCTACGCGATTGTGAGCGGCACAATCACCGGCCAGACTTTCGTGTCTGGTAGACGGGCGCTCTACGCGGCCTTGGCTTCGCTGGCGTCGGGCGCCGCGAGCTTCCGCGCCCGGGGCTTCTTCGCCGCCTTGGCCTCGGGCGCGGGCTTCTTCGCCGCGGGCTTCTTCGCCCGGGGCTTCTTCGCCGCGGCCTTGGCCTCGGGCTTGGGCGCCTTGGGCTGGGGGAGCTGGGCCGTGAGCCGCGCCCGCTCGGCCCGGCGGGCCGTGCGCCGCTCGAGCTCCTCGGGGGTGACGAAGTCACCGCCCTTCGGGTCGAGGACCAGGCCGGCGGGCTCGGGCTCGCGCTGGGCCTGGAGCCGGAGCGTGATGAGGTCGGCCTTCGCCGCCTCGCGCTGGGCCTGCGGCGCCAGCCTCTCGGCCGCGCGCTGGGCCTCGCTCTTGGGGACCGGGGCGAACGCCTTGGCCTTGGCCTCGGCCTCGGCCTTCGCGGCCTTGGCCTTGGCCGCCGCGACGGCCTCGATCTCGCCCTTGCGGGCGATCCGCTCGGCGCGGGCCTTGCCCTCGGCCTCGACCGCCGCGAGCCTCTTCGCCTCGGCCTCGGCTCGCGCCAAGGCCCGGACGAACTCCGCGGCCTTGGCCTCGGGCGTCTCGGCCCGGAGCGCGGCCGCCTCGCGCTCGAGCTCGGCGAGCACGGCCCGCCCGGCGAAGACGATCTTGCCGGAGGAGACCTGCCTCTTGCTGGCCTCCTGCAGGATCTCGAGGGCTCCCTTGAGCGTCTCGGCCTGCTTCTCGGTCAGCACGGCGCGGAGCGCGGCCGGGGGGCACGCGCTGGCGAGCTCCATGGGGACGTACCCCTGGGGCTTCGCGGTGTAGAAGCCCTTCGCGTCGCAGGTCGCGACCGCGAGGAGCGCCGCGCGCACGCGCGCGATGGTCGCCTCGAGCACCCGGACCCTGACGGCCGGGGTGAGGTCGACGGCGGCGACGGGGGCGGTGGCGGTGGCGAAGCGACGGTTGCTACGGGAACGGCTGCTCATGGGGGCCTCTTCATGCTCGGGAACTAGCGCGACCGGTTGTGGTGCGCTCTCTGTCCCTGCGATCGATGGATGATCAGATCCCCCTCCTTTCGAAGGAGGGGTGAGGGGTGGTTGGAGCCACGTACGGGCTCCCACCCCCTCTACCTCCCCCTCGGTGAGGGGGAGAATCATACACAGATCGCAGGGACCGAAGTCCCTGCATTTTTTGAAAGATCATCTGTCCGTTTGGACAGAAGGATGTAGAGGCGAGTTGGTGGATACATGCCCGAAGGCAGATCCATCCAGTAGGAGATTGGTGTCTCGCGGTTGGCAGTCGAAACCGCCGCGTACGAGATCAAGCTCGCCATCTTGCAAGTGCCCGTGTTCGGGCTCGCAAGACGTTCCTCCTCTACGTCCTTGTGTCCAAGATTCCTCACAGAGCCGGCGCAAGAGATGCCAGAAGGCAAATTGCGCCGGTTCTGAAGAGGGTTTTTGGGGGCATGGACAAGGGTATCTGCAAGCAGAATCCTTGCCAGTGATCCGCTTCATGGAGGTACTCAGCCGAAGCCGAGTGAGTCCATGTCGCAAATCGCCGCGGCGGGGGAGCGCGCGGTTGCCCTCCAAAAACTCTCGTCAGAACGTTGAAAACCGACTCGATCGTCCAGGAGCTGAACGATCAAGGGGTTTTGGCGACAGACCTCACTGCACAGTGAGTGTCGCCGAGATGTCGAAGGGGCGTGGGGTGTTTACTGGAATTTCCAGTTGCGGCAGGCGTATTTCCTGCCGCCGCCATCGATGTTGTTGGTGAGGACGCAGACGGTCCTCTTGGGCTCGGTCGCCGCGATTTCCCGGTAGATCTTCCGGGCGACGCCCTGTCCGACCTCCTCATCGCGAAGCGGCTGTGCCTGGTACACGCGACCCTCGTCCTGGTCTCGAGCCATGGTCTCCTCCTAGGTGCGTTGACGCGGGCGAAGTCCCAGCGTCAAATCGTAGTAGAATACCACTTTTCGCCCTCCTTGTCAAGAGGGCATTTACAGCGCAGATTTGTTGTAGGGGAATGACAGTTCCTTTTCCGGGGCTAGAAATAGAGGAAAAGGCTTATATTTGAGCAATAAAGAGGCAGTCATTCGCCTATTTCAGCCAGGGCAAATCTGTTCAATCAATAAAACAATATATCATAAATTAGCCATTTTGTCAAGGGAAAGGGGACAGGCTCCCACCCCCCCTGGCTCCGGTTCGACTGAGCTCACCGAAGTCCCCTCCGAGAGGGGGAGAGCCCGATCAGATCCCCCTCCTCCCGGAGGACGCACATTGAGCGAGCGCAGATGTACGCGGCGTGCCTGCTCCTTTGCGAGAGCCGTGGGTGAGGGGTGGTGGGAGCCAGGTCGACGGGAAAGCGTAGGGATGGGCGTATGCGGTACGCTCCTACTTGACCATTCTGTTATTTCTTGGTATATTCGGCAGGCAAAACGCGACGTGTTTTTGGCTCAGTGCAGAGCCGGAACCGTTTTTCCGGGGTACATGTCAAGAATGTCTCTAAGATAAGCAGAGAATAATAACCACTTTTTGGGGAAAAAGTGGGGATTTTTGTCTGCAGTGTCGCGTTTCTTTATCTACAAGCACGTAAGCAGTTCTGACGGTCACTGTGTTGCGTTGGCTGAGGGGTCCAGTCTCGCGAAAAGCGGGATAAACACGGTCTTGTCATCATTGTTTGCGTCATAACCATGTACGGACATGTCCGCCATGACGTTCCGACGGCAGACGCCGAAGGAGTTAGAGCGCCGGTATTTTACGTCGGCGCGCGATGCCATGGCCTTGCCTGACCTCATTGAGGTACAGAAGGCCTCGTATCGTTGGTTCTTGGAAGATGGAATCCGTGAGCTCTTCAATGAGATCACACCTATTAAGGATTTCATTGGCAGAGATTTGGAGCTTTCGTTTGTCGACTACTATATCGATGAGCCAAAGTTCGATGAAAAAACGTCCAAGGAAAAAAACGTCAATTACGAAGCTCCTTTGCGCGTGAAGACCAAGTTGGTCAACAAGCGCACAGCGAGCGAGCGCGAACAGGAAGTCTATTTGGGTGATCTGCCGATCATGACGGATCGTGGCACGTTCATTGTGAACGGCATTGAGCGCGTGGTCGTGTCTCAGCTTGTCCGTTCTGCCGGTGCTTTTTTCACCGCAGAAGCCGTACGTGGTCGCCGCTATTACGGCGCAAAAATTATTCCGAATCGTGGTGCCTGGCTCGAATTTGAGACAGATGGCAACAACGTGATTTGGGTGAAGATCGATCGCAAACGCAAAGTCGCGGCAACGTCACTTTTGCGTGCGTTTGGTATTTCTGACAATGAATCGATCCTCAAGCTCTTCACGGAAGTCGATATTCATCCGTTGAACCACTACATTGAGCAGACCTTGTCCAAAGACGCGGCCGCAAATGAGGATGAAGGGTTTATCGAAATCTACAAACGCATTCGTCCAGGAGACATGGCCGCGCCAGATAACGCGCGATCCTTGATTCAGTCCATGTTCTTCAATTTCGACCGCTATGATTTGGGTGCGGTCGGACGGTACAAGTTCAACCAGCGCTTTAACCTTCCTTCTGAGCATGACATGGTTGCCAAGGAAGAGAATCGCATCCTTACCAAAGAAGACCTCGTGCTCATCATCAGCGAGATCATTCGCTTGAACAACACGCAGGAAGAACCGGATGATGTGGATCACCTTGGGAACCGTCGCGTGCGCGCGGTAGGTGAGCTCGTGCAGAGCCGCTTCCGCATTGGTCTCGCGCGCATGGAGCGCATTGTGAAGGATCGCATGTCCACTTTGGACATCACGTCCATCACGCCAGCAAAACTCATTAACGCACGTCCGGTTATTGGCGCGGTGCGTGAGTTTTTCATGTCTTCCCAGTTGTCGCAGTTCATGGATCAGGTCAATCCTCTCGCAGAGCTCGAGCATAAGCGACGCTTGTCTGCCATGGGTCCTGGAGGTTTGACCCGCGAACGTGCAGGCTTCGATGTCCGCGACTTGCATCGCACACACTACGGCAGAATCTGTCCGATCGCCACACCAGAAGGTCCGAACATTGGTTTGGTCGGTCACATGTCTTCGTATGCGCGCATCAACGAATACGGTTTTATCGAAACGCCGTATCGTGTGGTCAAGAACTGGGCGAAAAATGATGGGGAAGATGGTGTAGGTGAAACTGTGCGCGTGGATGTGCGTGATGGCGAAGGCAAAGTGGTTGCAGAGGCCGGCACAGAAGTCACGCAAAAAGTCGCGGATAAACTCAAAAAGGTTTCTATCCCTGGTTTTCCGATTGTCCCGCGCGTGACTACGGAGCTTGCGTACTTGAACGCATTTGCAGAGGAGCGTTCTACGCTCGCACCGGCTACAACGCCGATTGCTCGCGATGGTCGCTTTGTGGACACACGTGCAAGCGCTCGTAAAAATGGCGAGCCGACGGTTGTTGAGGTGTATGAAATCGATTATGTAGACGTGTCATCCAAGCAGATTTTGTCCATTGGCACGGCCATGATTCCGTTTGTGGAGCATGATGATGGTCACCGCGCACTCATGGGTACGAACATGCAACGCCAGGCCATTCCATGTATCAAGCCAGATGCGCCGATCGTGGGCACGGGCGTTGAACGTCGCGCGGCTATTGATTCCGGCCACACCGTGATTGCGCCAGATGATGGCGTGGTGGTGTCTGTATCTGGCAAGCACATCGAATTCCAAACAAGCGAAGGACAGATCCGTCGCTATGATTTGGTGAAGTTCCAGCGCTCCAACGGTTCAACCTGTATGAACCAGCGCCCAGTGGTTACGAAGGGGCAGAAGATGTATGCCGGTGAAGTCTTGATTGATGGCACTTCCTGTCAAAACGGTGAGCTCGCGCTTGGGCAGAACTTATTGTGCGCGTTCTTGTCATGGGATGGCTACAATTATGAAGACGCCATCATCTTGAGCGAGAAGTTGGTGCAAACCGACCGCTTTAGCTCCATCTACATTGAGCATCACACAATTGAAGTGCGTGACACTAAGCTCGGGCCAGAGGTCGTGACGTCTGACATTCCGAACGTGTCTGAAGAAAAACTGCGCAACTTGGATGAGCATGGCATTGTGCGCATTGGCGCAGAGGTGCGTTCTGGCGACATTCTCGTGGGCAAAATCACACCATAGGGTGAAACGGATTTGTCTGCAGAGGAAAAGTTGCTTCGCGCGATTTTCGGCGAAAAGGCTCGCGATGTGCGCGACTCCTCGCTGTACCTCGAGCATGGTGAAAAAGGAAAAGTGGTGGATGTAAAGATTTTCTCTCGCGACGATGGAGACAAGCTCCAGCCTGGCGTGTTGAAGCAAATCCGCGTGTCTGTAGCAGACCTTCGTAAGGTGCAGGTGGGTGATAAGCTCGCTGGTCGCCACGGTAACAAGGGTGTTATTTCGAAGATCGTGCCTATTGCAGACATGCCATTCCTCGCAGACGGAACGCCTGTGGACGTGATTCTTTCTCCGCTTGGCGTTGTGTCTCGTATGAACTTGGGTCAGATTTTTGAAACGCACTTGGGTCTTGCGGCAAATGCGCTTGGCTACATGGTGGCGACACCTGTGTTTGACGGCGTTCCAGAAAAAACCATTCGCGAAGAGCTCGTGAAAGCGGGATTCCGCGATGATGGCAAAGTGCCGTTGTTTGATGGGCGCACAGGCGAAGAGTATGAGCACAACCCAACGGTTGGGTATATCTACGTCTTGAAACTGAACCACATGGTGGATGATAAGGTGCACCAGCGCTCCATTGGTCCGTACTCGCTCATCACGCAACAGCCGCTTGGTGGTAAGGCACAATTCGGTGGCCAGCGCTTTGGTGAAATGGAAGTTTGGGCATTGGAAGCATATGGTGCGGCACATACCCTGCAAGAAGTGTTGACCATCAAATCAGACGATGTGCCAGGACGCAGCAAGGCGTATGAGGCTATCATCAAGGGCGAACCTATCCGCAAAGTGAACGTACCAGAATCCTTCCACGTGTTGGTACGCGAATTGAAGGGGTTGTGTTTGGACGCAGAGCTTTTGAAGGACGGTAAGCGTTTGGAGGAATCCACGCCTCGACCTGAACAGCTCAAGGCACGTCCAGCGATTGCCTCTGTAGACGGCGATAATGAATGGGGCCCGCCGCCAACGGCGTTGGATTTCTAACTCACCTATCACGACGTGTATGGCATTTTTCCAATCGGAAAACATCAAAACCACGGATTTCGACGCGATGCGTCTCAAACTCGCATCTCCTGACGTTATCCGCGGATGGTCGTATGGGGAGGTGACGAAACCCGAGACCATCAACTATCGCACGCAAAAACCAGAAAAAGGTGGCTTGTTTGCGGAAGAAATTTTTGGGCCGTCCAAAGACTGGGAATGTTACTGCGGTAAATATAAGAAAATTCGTTATAAAGGGATCATCTGCGACAAGTGTGGCGTTGAAGTGACGCACTCACTCGTGCGCCGTGAACGCATGGGCCACATTGAGCTCGCCGCTCCGGTGACGCATATCTGGTTCTTGCGCAGTGTGCCGTCCAAGATTGGCGGCGTGCTCGACTTGTCGATCCAATCGCTTGAAAAAGTGATTTACTTCAACTCGTTCATCATCACAGATGTGAATGAGGAGTTGCGTGAGCAGATGGTGGAGCAGGTGCGCACGGAATATAAGGGCAAGCGCAAATCTATTGAGGCGGACTTTGATCACGAGGTTCAACGCATCAACAAGAATGCCCAAGACAAAGGCTTGGATGCTGATGCGGTTACCAAGGAGCTCGACAAAGTTCAAGGCAATAAAGAGCGTAAGTTGAAGGAGTTGGAAGGGGATTTTGACATGGTGGAAAAGGAATTGAAGGATTTGAAGCCTCTCAAGATTCTCTCAGAAGTTGATTACCATGACCTGTCGTTGAAGTATGGCCACATTTTTGAGGCCAAGATCGGCGCAGAAGCCGTGGATGAGTTGCTTCGCAAGATTGACGTGGACGGTACCTGCAAATTGTTGAATGGCGAATTGAAAAAGGCATCAGATGCGCGTCGTGATCGTATCATGCGCCGCTTGAAGCTCTTGAGAGCGTTGTTCATCAACAAGATTGAGCCACATTGGATGATTTTGAAGGCATTGCCCGTGATCCCACCGGATTTGCGTCCGATGGTGGCATTGGATGGCGGCCGCTTTGCCACATCTGACTTGAACGACTTGTATCGCCGCGTGATCAATCGCAATAATCGCTTGAAGCGCTTGGTTGAGTTGAATGCGCCAGAAGTCATCGTGCGCAATGAAAAGCGCATGTTGCAGGAAGCGGTCGACTCATTGATTGACAACAGTGCCCGTCATTCGAAAACCGTGCTTGCGGCAACGGGCAAAAAGCGCCAGCTCAAATCCCTTGCAGATTTCTTGAAGGGCAAGCAGGGCCGCTTCCGCCAAAACTTGCTTGGTAAGCGTATCGACTACTCCGGACGTTCCGTGATCGTGGTCGGTCCAACGCTTGGCTTGCATCAGTGCGGATTGCCAAAAACCATGGCGCTTGAGCTGTTCAAGCCGTTCATCATTGCTCAGCTCATCAAGCGTGAGCTCGTGCATAACATTCGTTCTGCAAACCGCTATATTGAGGCAGATCATGCAGAAGTGTGGGACATTCTTGAGCAGATTGCGGCTGATGCGGTAGTGCTCTTGAACCGTGCTCCAACTTTGCATCGCCTTGGTATTCAGGGCTTCCAGCCAAAACTTATTGAAGGCAAGGCTATTCAGATTCATCCGATGGTTTGTCGTGCTTTTAACGCAGACTTCGATGGAGACCAAATGGCCGTGCATATTCCGTTGACCGAAGAAGCGCGTTGGGAAGCCAAGAACCTGATGCTTTCAACCAAGAACCTCTTGAAGCCAGCCACAGGTCAGCCAATTGCACATCCTGACAAAGATATTGCTTGGGGTTGCTACTACATCACGACCTTGGTTGAGCCAGCAGATGGAAAGGTAAAGACGTTTGGATCTGCGGACCAAGCCGTGGGAACGTATCAGAGCGGACGCTTGTCCATTCGTGAAAAGATCAAAACACGTCTGAAGCCAGGAGATAAGGTGATCGAGACCAATGTCGGACGTATTGTGTTGAATCGCATTCTCCCGAAGGAGCTTGATTTCCGCAACGAAGTGATTGGCACCAAGCAACTCGGTGAAATTGTACGCTCCACAATCTCCTTGCTTGGATTCGAACGCGCCGCGCGTTTCTTGGATGAAATTAAGAACGCAGGTTTCCACTACATCACGTTGTCTGGTTTCTCTTACGGCGTGGGCGACTTGCCAGCCGTGGATAAGACCCGCGTTGTGGAAGAAGGAAATCGCCGCACCCTTGAAATCGAGGAGCAATACAAAGAAGGCTTGCTCACAAAGAAAGAGCGTTTTGCACAGATTATCAAGCTTTGGTCTGATGTGAAGGATAGCGTGCAAAAGCTTTGTAAGGATTCGCTCGATAAGAATGGCACGGTGTTCTCCATGATTGATTCCGGCGCTCGCGGTTCGGTAGGTCAGCTGACACAGGCTGTTGGTATGCGTGGCTTGGTGACAAACCCGGCTGGCGACATTATCGAACTTCCGATCAAATCTTCCTTGCGTGAAGGTTCAGATGTGCTCGAATACTTCATTGCTTCTCACGGTACGCGTAAAGGTTTGACCGATACGGCCTTGAAAACGGCCAACGCTGGTTACCTCACACGACGTCTCGTGGATGTGGCGCAGGATATTGTCATTACGGCACCGGACTGTGGCGACACAGAAGGCGTGACGCTCACGGTTGCAGAGTGTGATGAAATCGGCGAGCCGATCCTCACGCGTTTACAGGGCCGGTGTTTGCTCAAGGATTTGAAGGATGCGGAAACAAAGGAGGTCTTGGCTAAAAAAGGCATGTTCATCACAGATGACATGGCCAAGCGCTGGACCAAGAATAAGATTGAAAGCGCAGTCGTGCGTTCTGTCATGGCTTGTAAGATGAAGCACGGGCTGTGTCAGAAGTGCTATGGCTATGACCTCGCGTACAATGAGCTCGTGAAGCTCGGTACAGCTGTTGGTATCATTGCGGCCCAGTCCATTGGTGAACCAGGTACACAGTTGACCATGCGTACGTTCCACCAGGGTGGTTCTGCAGAAGCGGATATCACGCAAGGTTTGCCTCGTGTGGAAGAGTTGTTTGAGGCACGCATCCCAAAACGCCACGCCGTAGTCGCCGAATGCGCAGGCAAGGTGAAGATTGTGGAAGGGGAACAGCGCGTGCTTCAGAGCACCAAGGGCACCAAGCTTGTGGATACAAGCGGTGCATTGAAGAGCATACACATTGCAACAAAAGCCATGAAGGAAGAGGTCTTCCCATTTGGCAAAAAGGATCTTGCCAAGGTAAAGGATGGCCAAAAGGTGAAAGAAGGCGCTGTGCTCGTGATTTCTCACAACGGCACAGAGGTCACGGCCATGCATCCTGGCACCGTGAAAGTCGAAGAGGGGAAAGTCACGCTCGTGTATGAAGCGAATGTCGTTGCAGAGCATGAGATCCCATCCGGCTATCACGTGATTGTGAAGGAGGGCCAGGAAGTCCTTGCAGGTGATGCGCTTACAGAAGGTCAGTTTGATCTTCAGGAGCTCTTCCGCTTGAAGGGACAGGAGACGGTCATGCGCTACATCTTGAAAGAGGTGCTGGCGGTGTACGCCTCCCAAGGTCAGAAGCTCAACGCCAAACACATTGAAATCATTGCCCGCCAGATGTTCTCCCGCGTGTACGTCAAGGACGTGGGTACTACAGAACTTTTGCCAGGCCAGGTGATTGAAAAGACGCGTGCAGAAGTCGAACAGGAACGCGCGGCACTGAATCCGAAGAACGAGCCGGCATTACTCGACCAGCTCTTCATGGGCATCACCAAGGTCGCGTTGTCCACGGAGTCCTTCCTTTCCGCCGCCTCATTCATGGAAACAGCGCGCGTGCTTATCAACGCCGCTGTGACTGGCAAGGTAGACCATCTCGAAGGCTTGAAGGAGAACGTGATCATCGGCCGACTTACGCCGACAGGTACGGGCTTTGTAGGCAACGAGTACTTCTCCCGCGCTGGTGAAATGGATGAAGGTTCTGTCGAAACAGATACGCAAGAGGCCTAACAGGCCAACACAAAAATCCGCCTTCGGGCGGATTTTTGGTACCTGATCCGCAGAATCCAGATCTGATACGTATCAGATCTGGATCAGGTTCGGATCAGATCCGGATTTTTGAAGTTGACAACATAGCGGAATTGTGGAACGCAGTAGAAGAGGATGGCTACTCTTTTCTAAAACTTATGGCGTATCCACTACGAATTTCAGATCCGGATTATCAATTCCACGTTATGAATCGTGGAGACCACCGCGACCGTGTCTTTGAAGATGATGGTGATTACATTCTTTTTCTTGAGATCGTTCTCCGATATAAACGAAAATATCAGATGAGGTTTTACCATTACATCATCATGCCAAATCATTTTCATTTCTTGGTTGAGCCGACAAGCGCATTCTCTTTATCTAAGTTTATGCATGGATTAACTATTTCGCATACGAGACATTATAATCATAAACATAAAACAACCGGACATGTGTGGCAGGGGCGATATAAGGCGGTATTGATTAAAGGCGATGAGCAGTTTTTACAATGTGCAAAATATATTGAACTGAACCCCGTGCGCGCCGGCATCGTTGATCATCCGTCAAAATATCGTTGGAGTAGCTATCATGCACGTGCAGAAGGGCGAGACGATCCGCTACTCGACAACCATCCATTGCATGAGTCGTTTCTGACAAAGAAGGCAAAAAAACGACAAAGTTACAGACGATTTATTGAGGAAGATATGCGGTTTTTATTTTGAGATCTGATACGTATCAGATCCGAATCTGATCCGCAGATAAAAAATACCGCACAAGCAGAGGGCTATGCGGTTGTGTGCGGGGAGGAGCAGGTCCTACGGAGTGGGGAGGCCGTAGCGCTCGCGTAGCGCCAGAACCTCGTCGAGCCCTGCGCTGATTTCACGTACGTGCTCTTCGATGAACGCGTGCCGCAGGTCCAGCACAAGCGCAATCCCATCGATCCAGCGGAGCCTCGCACGATCGAGGTACGCTGCGTACGTGTCCATTAGGACGCGCTTCATTTGAGGGCGAGCGTGGGAGGTCTCGTTCGCAACCCCGATTTCCACGTCTCCGTTTGCCATGAATTTGAACTGGAAGAGAAGCCCCACGCGGCTATCCCACTCTCCCTGCCAGGCTCGGAATGTGACGAGCGTGAACTGGGTCTCCCGCAACGATTCACCCTCCTTTTGGGAATGGACGCCAATCGCGAATCCCTCGCCGCCTCCGCATAGTTTCGCAAGTGCGTAGACCAGCTCGGCATGCAGAAGGGCTTCGCGCCTGTGGTAGATGTTGGCGTGGAGCTGTGTGTCTTCGATTCCGTCGGGCCGCACGTAGGGCTCGAGCGGCTTCGGGAGCTTGATGACTGTTGTCTGATGGGCCTGTTTTGGCTCCTGGCGGCTCGCCTTGAGCATCGCCGCGTCCTCGGTCTCTTCATGCTCTCCCCTTACGTAGTCACTGGGATCCTTGGGCAACATGGTTGCCTCCTTTCGTAGGGAGTACTTCATACGAAAACGCGCAGTCTGTCAACGGCATACGGCTATCAAACCCAGCCATACCCCAACCAGACCTGACCCCAGGTGTGCAGACCTGATTCTCAATATCGCAAAATAAAGAACGCCTAGAGGGCGTTGTGGCGAGGAGGCTGTTTTTCCGTTCGGTGCTGGTAGAGCGCGAGACGGATGAGGGGGATGGAGAGCCCGCAGACAATGAGGATGATTCCCACGGCCCGTCCAATGAAGAGGCCGTGTGGGTGCTTGATGAAGGCTAGCCAAAACAGGCCGCCGAGCAACAAGGGATTCAGGATGAGATGTGCAAAGGCAAACCAGGAATGAGCAGATGCCTCAGCGGTTTTCGCGTCGAGAACTTCACGTTGTTCGCGCGCCTGCTTGAGGTCTTTGTGGATCCGCTGTTGTACGTGATAGTCGTGAATCCAAGCGAGCACGACGCTCGTGCCAAGGAGGTGAATGATCGCGGCCGTTGCTAGAATCCAGAGGAAAGTCTTGTTGGCCCCTCGAGACTGAAGCTCGGCAAACCCCAACGGGTAGAAGGAAGCGAGAGAAACAGCGATCCACGTGAATCCATCCACACGTTTGTAGTTTTCTGTTGTAATGCGCGACTTCGGTGAGGGCGATGATTCGTTGTTGGAAGGTTGCATCGGTTGACCCATGGTTTTCACACTCCTCTGCGGGTAAAGCGTTGCATGGATACAGGGAGCTTGTCAATACTTATACGGTCGTAAGACCTGACCTCGAAGGCACAAATAAAACGCCCCTCTGCTCGCGAGCAGGGGGGGTCAGGCGTAGTGGTCGCCTTCAGGGCTGGGGAGATAGGTGAGGGCCGCGGCAGGAGGGGTGATGACCAGGCCATGCGCCTGCGCGAGAGCCGCGAGGGCGTTGCAGGCGGAAGCGTGGTGCTCCTTGCTGAAGCGCCAGTTGTGGGCCGACGCAGCGTGGTACAAGCCGAGCGTGGGGCCGTAGAGCATGGCGAACTGGTACGCCAGGCTGTACTGCTTGGTTCGCAAGAGGCCCGTGATGTTGTTGCAGATGTCCTGGCGCGCTTCGGGCGGGCACGCCTGCTCACGAAGCAAGGAGATCAGCGTGTCAGACCAGAAGACCTGGTCTTCGTGCGCCACGATGCATTCCCAGGCCATGTTCACCCAGGTGCGGATGATGCGCTTGAGGTCTTCGTCTTCACGGCCGTTGAACTCCACCTTGGTGATGTTCCGTAGCATGAAGTTCGCAGGCGTGGTCTCGGTGTGGCAGAGAAGGACTGCGAGGTAGCGGAGCACCGCGAGGCCATCGTGCGTAGGCCGCTGATGGGCCTGGCGCATGAGCCACTTCTTCAGAAGCACGCGGGGGTGCTCCTCGCCGACACGTCGTCCTCCATGGAGCATGGACACGATACCAGCCACGAATCCGCGGCGGTCGTTGGCGTTACGCGAAGGAGCGTTAGGAGACTCGACCACGATGCCGTCCGGCACCTCGAGCGTTCCGTCCGACAGTTTCAGGGCCTGTCGGATGGCCCACGCCTCGTTCTGCTGAGTCAGGAGCATGAGCGTGCTGGCCGTCAGCGATGCGCCATGCAGGTCACGGAAGTGCCTGGCCTTGCGCGAGGTCACGCGATCCAGGATATGAGCCACGAACTCGCGGGCCGTCATCGGAGGGTCCTTGAGCTTCTTCGTTGGAAGACGCTCATCTTCAGCGATGAGACGGCCCAGGTTCAGGAGATGAATCCGGCGCCCACGGTTCCATTGCATCAGGTAGACTTGCATGAGCGGCTTGCAGAGCTCGCTCACGTCTTGCTGACTCACTGCCAGATCGATACGCTCACGCTCGCTCCTCGGCGTTCGCAGGATGAGCCTGTAGCGCGTCTCGTCTCCATGAGCCGCGAGCAGTTCTCTGACTACGTCCGACATGCCGCCTCCTCACCTGGCACAGGTGTTGCCAGTGGCATTGGTTTAACAAAGCGGAGCACGATCGTCAATAAAAAACGCCCCCCGATCAAGTCGGAGGGCATTTTTTATTTGAGGTAGACCAGAGGATTTTTGCGTACGCCGTTCACATACACTTCGTAGTGAAGATGCGTACCCGTGGATCGTCCTGTGGTGCCAAGCATAGCGATCACTTGTCCGCGTTTCACGAATTCTCCTTCTTTGACGAAGAGTTTGGAGGCATGAGCATAGCGCGTCTTCATGCCATTTTGATGGTCAATGAGGACTTGCAACCCATAGCCGCCATTATTCCACCCGGACTTTTCTACAATGCCGTCTTCTGATGCGTAGAGAGGATCTGTGTAATCACCGTCTACGTCTAAGCCCGTATGTTTCCAGCCCCAATATTGGGTGATGACGTGGAGGCGCGTTGGCCACAGAAGTTTCGTGACCTTTTTTGTTTCAATGACATCTGCAGGTTTGGCGCGTTCATCGGCCTTTGTGAGTTCCTGATAGACATCAACAGCCTTATTTTTTATCAGAGAGATGGGAACGCCTGGGCGAACCGCAGGAGAGGTAGCAGTATTTTTCGTGGTAGGTTTTGCAAGAGCAATGGGTGTTTCCTCGGGCGGCACGCCTCCGGGGATAATGAGCTCGCGGCCGAGGGATAAGCTTGTTGCACTGGAAATTTGATTTGCTGAGGCAATTTCTTGTGCGGAAACGCCGTATTTGCGTGCAAGGGCTCCGAGAGTGTCACCAGAACGCACAGTGTGAAGCACACCAGAGACTGCGGGGATCTTGAGCGTTTGTCCAAGGCGAAGGATGGAACGTGAGCTTAAATCATTTGCCCACATGACAGTACCGACGTTTACGCCAAAGCGTCGTGCAATGGAGGCAAGTGTATCTCCGGATTTGATGGTGTAAATTTCCGTCGAGTGTCGTGTGGCTACGGTCTCATGCGTCATGTCCGTGTGGTCCTCCGGCGTCACGGCGACTTCTGTTTCTGGAGAAGCACCTGGCAAAAGCTCGCCCGGCTTAACGGCAATCGTTCCAGGAATAGACATGTCGCTTCCTGGTTCATCGAGAATATCGTAGTCGTAGTCAATGCCAGGAAGCGGTTGGATCGTTTCTGCTCCAAGGTAATGGGTATTTTTCGCAATGGTCTCAGGACGGGCCGTTTCTTCGACAATAGCTTCACGATCATCCGTCACCATGGCATAGAGGATACTGTGTTGGCCCACGTCCATGGCCGTGGCGCTCTTTGCCTCGAATTGCGTGGCAATAACCGGGATGGAGATCGCGAGAAGTACCGTATGCAAGATGTAGCGGTTTGTGAGCAAAAGAAAGAAAAAACCACGAGCTGTAAGCAAAAGCTTAGAGAATCGTAGGCGCAAAACAATGAAAAGTTTATAGAAAGGCAGTATCAAAATACTGACAAGGATTTTCCATACAAAACTGACAGCCGGTTGGAGGAAGGCCCAGGTTTTTTGGAGGAAACGACCAATGGCACCAAGCACTCGAAAGAGAGTGATGGCCGCCTTGGCGAGGTAGAATTTGAGTGTAGGAGTAGGTATATGGCCTCCAGAACCGGTTAGCAGGCGTCGTTATTCAGAAACGCACCAGAGCAAACGACAGGCCAGAACCAGCGATTATTTTGCTAAGCTGAGCTAGATTTCGTAGGAAATCTCACGTGACAGATACCTTAGCATGGGGAGGGGGGAGGGTCAAAGGGTTAGGTCAAGAGATACGTCAAGGGAAGGGGGTCTGCTATTCGGTGAGAGTCTGGCGGAATTGGATGGCTTCTGCGAGATGCGGAACATCAATCATGTCGCTTTGCGCGAGGTCAGCGATGGTCCGTCCGACTTTTACCAGGCGAAAGTAGGCGCGAGCAGAAAGCCGGAACCGTTCAGCGGCCTGCTTGGCCAAAAGCGCCGCCTTGTCCGTGAGTTGCGCCTGGCGACGCACAGCATCACTCGACAGCTCCGCGTTGCATGTGACGCGCATGCCTGCGAATCGCGCGTACTGACGTTCGCGCGCCGCAAGAACACGCTCACGGATGGTCGCACTTGCTTCCGCATCTGCGAGGTCTGTGAGGGAGCTTGTTTTGACCTTTGGCACCTCAATGAAGAGATCAATGCGATCAAGCAAAGGCCCAGAGAGCTTCCTCCTGTATTTTACGAGTTGCGTCGGCGTACAGGTGCAGGTGCGTTCGCGATCTGTGAGAAAACCGCACGGACAAGGGTTGAGCGCCGCGAGCAAGGTGAATCGCGCAGGGAAACAGAGGGTGCCCTGCGTGCGGCTGACCGTCACAAACCCATCTTCCAGAGGCTGGCGCATGCTTTCGAGAACAGCTCGAGGGAATTCGAGGAACTCGTCGAGGAAGAGAACGCCGCGATGCGCTAGTGAGATCTCGCCTGGATGTGGAACTACGCCGCCGCCCACAATCGAAGGTGTGCTTGCGCTGTGATGCGGCGCGCGAAACGGACGGTCGAGTATGATGCCTGACGCGGGGAGCAATCCGGCCACAGAATGAATACGCGTTACTTCAAGCGCCTCTTCGCGTGAAAGCGGCGGCAAGATCGAAGGAAACGTTCGTGCGAGCAATGTCTTTCCCGAACCCGGCGGTCCTTGCATCACGACGTTGTGACCTCCAGCCGCGGCAATCTCAAGCGCACGCCGTGCCTGCTCTTGTCCGCGAATCGCGGAAAAGTCGTGCGGAAATGTCGGGATCGTCACTGTGCGACGGTCGTCAGAAGGGATAAACGTCGGGATGATCTTCGTGCCAGTCACATGGTCAACAACCTCGCGCAGGGTCGTGGCAGGTCGAAGCGCCACCTCTTCGACGAAGGACGCCTCATGCGCATTGCTCGCAGGAAGGATGAACTCGCGCAACCCAAGCTCGCGTGCAAGAAGCGCAAAGGACAAGGCGCCGTGGATCGGGCGTACAGTCCCGTCCAGCCCAAGCTCACCCGCGATCATGCATGCTTGGCCCACATTGCCCGGCACGCTTCCTTGCGCGCACAGAATCGCGAGCGCAATTGGCAGATCAAACGGCGTGCCCGTCTTTTTCAAATCCGCAGGCGCCAGGTTCACGGTGATATGCGTGCGTGGAAAATCCAGCTCTGCATTTTTCATGGCGCTTTTCACGCGCTCCCGCGCCTCCTGCACCGCCGCGTCCGGCAACCCCACAATAATAAACGACGACAATCCCGGAGAGATATCAACCTCTACGTGCACAGGATGCGCCTCAAGTCCGATGACAGACGCGGTGAGTACGGTGCTAGCCATACTCTACTGCGTTCCATATTCCGCGCCACGTGTCAAGGGGATAAGTCGCGTAACACGTAACCCGCATCACGTATCGCATATCATACAAAAGGGGTCAGGTACTGGCTTGCACCATTTTGATATGACGATGCTGTATTATTTGGCTTTGTGCAGCATCGAAAATTTGATTTGCTTCGCAAGACCGTCCAAAATTGGTACCTGACCCCTAGAACAGAGGAGTGCCAAATGAGGTGGGCGCGTACATACTATTGACAATTCCGCTGATTCTGCGTAGCCTTCCTTGGAATCTCCGAGCCTTCTGTGACTTTCGCAACGAGTGACTTTCTCTTCTTGAGAGAGTCGCAGGACGCCAGGAGAGCGAGGCTTTGTCAGCCGCTGTTTCGGATCCGCGATGTGCGGTTCCGTCTTTTGCCTCGGCGCCCACGGAGCATATGGAACTCAAAAGAGACGAACAGTTCGAGGCCTTCCTACAGGGCCACAGCCCTTCCGAGACCGTTCGGCGACTGGCCAGGGCCAGTTACTACGGAATGGACGCCTTCGAGGTTCTCTTCCCCGAAGACGCCGCGGCTCCGCCGGAGATGGCCAACAAAGGTCCTGCCGGCCCTACCGGTCCAACCCATTTCGCGCGGCTTCGCTATTCGAACGAATCATCGAGCCAGGCCGTGGCAATCGTTCTTCAGTTCGCGAAAACTCCTGGCGCCGACCCCGAATTGAGGCGCCAGTATCTCACGTGTTCACTGGCCCTGAAGAAGGGAGTGTGAATGCCGAGGGCTCTCCATCGAGCTCTTTTTTAATTCTCGTATTAACTTTATCCTCCCAACGATTGAACGCAACTGTAGGATGGCGGCACGAAATTATTCTCCCCCAAACACTCTCACATCGTCAAACGTTGCGACAACGTGCCATGACGTGTTTTCGAAAATTGTATCCCAGCGCTCTGCAAGCTCTTTTTCGGTGTTAAGGACAATCGTGATGCCTTCGCGATCTAGTGTGTCGCGTACCTCATTCACCGGCATGTCTGTCACCACGCGTTTGAGCAGATCGTATTTGCGTTGCCAGTCGGGCGTTTCGTGTTTGTGGCCAGCCCAGACGTGGTGCTGTGTGTAAGTTGGTGCCCAGGTGCCAAGCCATGCGTCTTCGGTGAGGAGAACGGCATTTTTTGGTGTGTGTTCGTCTATCCAGCGAAACGCTTGCATGATGTCTTTTGAGAAATAGAGGACATTTCCCATGTTTGATCCTTGGATTGCGTAGTCTATTTGCGCGCGTGCCAAGCCAATCGGTGTGAGAAAGAGGAGCATGCAAAGTGCTCCCGCGAGAAAAGGCTCTCCTCGAAGTCTGTCACGCATCCAAAATATCGTAGGTGCGCTCAGCCAAATCAGGAGGGCAGACAGTCCTTCTGTGAGTTTGCGGTCCCATTTGAAAGGGAGAGCAATGCCAATTGCGATGGCAATGAGCCAGTACGCAAGCCAACGTTCATGGGGTTGAAGGGCGTCCTTTCGGATGACACGCCAGCCTAAAAGTATGAGGAATGGCAGGCACGCAAAGAGCCAAACAAACCAGGGTTGGATAGGAAGGTCATTTGCCACAAGAAGAAAACGTCGGCTTGGGCTGAGGAGGTGTGAGAGAATATGCGGGAGCGTGGAAAAAACGCAGACAAGCGCGTAAAGCCAAGATATAGCGAGAGGAAAGCGCCGCGATTTCTCGACATTCATGAAGACGACGATCAACAAAAAAATACCAACGGTCAGCAGAGAATAGGGATGGATGAGCCCAAGGAGAAAGGTCGCTCCAAGATCAAGCGTGCGTTGTTTCCAACTTGTTTTTGTATAGATGTTTTCCCATGCCCGCATGAGAACATAGGGGAGAAGTGCCCAGACAAGGGGTATGTGCGCGCCACCGAGTAGCATGGGGAAAAGAAACGCCTCTGTTTCGATGTCTGGTATGGCATCTCCGAGAGTCATGCCGAATGAGGCACGGGATATGTTGACGACCCAGCCTACTCCGCCCACGAGAACCGTACCAATTGTGAGAATGGAAGCATCGCGTTCGTTCTTTGTGAGTCGTCGTGAAACAGCGTGGAGCAAGAATACAGCACAGAAGGTCGCGAACCAGCGTCCGATTTCGTGCGCCTGTACGGATGGAAGATTTGCCCAACGTGCTAAAAGCCCCAGAGGAACGTAAAAAGGATGGACAAATGGGATTTGTGGCTCAGGGCCGTAGAGATTGCGCTGGAAAATCGCCCCTCGTCGCACCTGTTCGATATTACTGAGGTACACGGCCTGATCCCCAGAGTTGATGATCGTGTTTCCGAGCCAGATATTGTCCGGAGCTCCTGATCGATGAAGTAGCAATGTGATTCCTGCTTGAAATAGAACAAGTATCGTCGCAAAAACGAGCGGAAACGCATATGGACGAAGACGAAACATAGAGGATTACCGCGCGGTCTCTTTTTGGTGTGATGTATGTGGATGTAGCAGAAGCAGTATCACACCGATGAGCACAGCGACATCTGCCAGATTGATGGCAGAGCGATGGAAAAACAAGAGCCAGTCACGCACAAAACCCAGCAAAAGACGATCCATAAAATTTCCTATCGCTCCGCCGATGACCAAGCCAATGCCAATAGCCTCCACCCAGGTGAGCGACTTTCTTGTGCAAAGCACCACGACAAGTCCTAGTAGGATGAGAAATGTTATGGCGAGGAGAAGCGTTTGAGGAAAAGGAATATCAAACGTCATGCCGTAGTTGCGATGGTCTGTGAGCTGGATGAACCATGTCGGCAACGAAAAAATCGACCTATTGGCCGTAGGAAAAAGGAAATGCTTGGTGACCCAGTCGATGCCGCCTGCCATTAGCGCTGTTCCTATCCCAGCGAACACGATCGATTGTCTCGTCATTGTTATAATTCCTGAGTCAACAGCTTTTTGCAGTCAATACACGTCGAGGAGGTTGGTCGTGCTTCTAAGCGTTTGAGGTCAATGGGTTTGTGGCAGTATTTGCAGACCCCATAGGTGCCCTTTTCTATGGCGTCTATCGCTTTGATGGTATCGCGTAGTTCAGACTCTAAACGTTTTACGAGAGACATGTCATCAACGTACGATGTGATTTCTGCGGAGTTGTCATCTTCGGAGTCTCCACCAGACTCTTCGTAGCTCGCCATAAAATGTCCTGGCTTTTTTGGATCCTTGGTAGCAATACTCTCCAGCTCCTGCTCTAGATGTTTTTTTTCTTCTTCTAAACGCGTCTTCATTGTTTTCAACAGGTCTTTTGATGGCATAGGAGAGTTGTTATTTGAATACAAGTATACAAAAAAGGGAGGAACCGAACAAGGGAAGGGGTACTGAACAAGAAAACACGCAATGCTGTCAGGTATTTTTTTGGGACGTTAAGAGGCGCCCGTGGGGGTGCGCAAGAGGATCACGTGATCAACTGGCGCGGTGGGCGCCTCAACAAATCGACGGCAGGGGTAGGACTTCGTCGCATTGCGCGTGGAATGCGCATGGACAAAGAACAACACTCGCTACACAGCGATAATAAGGACTGGGCACAAACCAGCAGATCCGGCGGAGCCCCGGGACGGCGTGGGTTTTAAGTACGCCGCATAAGTCGAGGTCGCCTAAAAACGAGGATTTCGTTTTTCGTTTCACAGATCCACCCGAAGGAGGATCATGATCCGCAGTTCGTGCAGGGATCTACTTCCATCTATAGACGGCGAATTGTGTGAGCCGTTTATGCATCCATAAGGGGATGCGATGTGATGTGAGATGGGGGTCGATCGCTGGCTCAGTCTAAAGGAACGAAGTGGTGAACAAGGAACATTGCGCCCATTGCGCAAAATACCAAAAGAACGACTGACTATTATTCCGTTGTGTGCTTTGGATTCCCAAAAATGTGGTCTTTGCGGTTCGCGTAGACCATTGAGGGGAAGGTACGAGTAGAGAATCCTTAAAACGTTCACGGAATACTTTCGCAAAAATATCTTTCGTCGTTTCACGAAGCGATACTCAGCGAAATCAATGTGCTGACCCGTTGGAAGGGTTTGATCTCATGGAATGTCCAGGAGATCTCTTCTAGTATACTCCATCACGTAAAAAAAATCAGCAAGCAGGACGTGTGAAAAAAAATTGAGGTGGCTCTGCTAAAAACACGCGATCATTTTTCCGTCGAATGCCACAAAATATAATGGGGCTGGTGTTTCAGTTGGTGTGATCAGCGATAGCGGTAGCTGTTTCATGACCTCTGAAGAGAAAAAAGCAAGCGGCTGTCCTTGTTTGCACGCGAGAGGCGGTTCTTGGAATGGAAGTGGCGTTGTTTCTGTTGCGTAGAAGTTGAGGATATTCGTTTCAACGTCTACTCTTCCAAAAAGAGACTGCGTACTTGTCGGAATTGGGTCTGTTGTTTGAAGCCATGGACGCTTTTCATACATGATTTCCCCATTTGGCATGGAGGCAGGCGCACGCGTTGTTTTTCGCAGACCAAAGAATACTGTGTTGAGCTGTTCATGCGTGACAGGCGCTTCAAATGCAAGGCGAATCGATGCAATGGTAGAAGACGGCGTGAGGCGCAGAGCAACTGTTTCTGGTGCGGGGTGTAGCGTATTCAGAGTAATATCGCCAATCTGTACTTGATCGAGAAAAGCGCGGACAAGGGGAAGGAGTGCCGCGTCTTTTGGGATGCGCAACACAACATCACCCGTGGGAAGCTGTTCAGGTGGTAGCTGAGTCACGGGGATATCTGTACGGATCACTCGTTGATCAAGCGTCGCGGTAAAGCGCGTGGAAGCATTTTGTGAGTCGATCCAGGATGACGTATCAATCCAAAAACCTATTTCCGCGCCACGTTTTGTTTTTTTCCAATCAGAGCGGTCTGTGTAGCGCAGAAGGCGATCGCCTTGTATGTCTTGATCGTCTGTCACGAAACTCACAAGAAGGACGTCCTGACGCAAGAACTCTTTTTGTGTCCCGATCCAACGCGGCACAATCGCAAAGCTTTTCCATCCTTTTTCCGTGGGGTATGCGCCAAAAATAGCAGAGAATGAAGAGTTTGTGCGCACAATCTCCTGCCAGAGCTTTGGCAGGCGATCACGCATGGTTTGCGGGATGGTGCGTTGAAGGATTTTGGGCGAGCTTGTGAGGAGGAGAGGCGTGTGAGTGGGTATGTGAAACGCTGGACGGAGGCAGGACCAGATAAGCCAGCAAAAAAGACCCAGGCCAACAACGATCGCAGTAATAAGGAGCGCAATCGTAAAAGGCGTGCGTTTTTGTTCGCCGTACGCGAGGATACTGCTCTCGCGAGAGGTGTAAATCAGGTAGGGTTCTTCCATGCAAAATCGTGCGAGTAACGTATCTGATTTTTCGTGAGTTGTACATGGGCCCATCGTCTATAAATAAAAAGACGGCCTTGAGGACCGTTAGGGGACGCGCGGTGGGAGCCTGGGGGTCTGGGGAAGCGAGGCACGGAACTTGCGATCGTGCTCGCGCGCCTCAGTGAGGAAGCGCGTCTGCTCGTCGAGCGTGGGGCGATGACCGTGGCGAAGGCGTAGAAGAGCGAAGCGTCCGCCGTCGAGCGTACGGAGCTCACCCTCGTGGAGCACGGGGATTTTGTCGTACGTTTCCTCGTGCACCACCATGAGGCAGAGGGGCGGGTCCAGAGGAGACTTGCTGTGAGTCTTCATGCGGGGCGTCATGATGAGCTCGCCCGGGAGCCGTTCGAGGTCGAGCACAAGGGCTTTGCCCTCGATCGGTAGGATGCACACCTCGCCGAACGCTCGAGCCGGGATGTTGGGGAACATGGGGACGCTCTCAACCTTGCCGCTCCTCATGTCCGCGACCATGACCCAGTCGCAAGTTTCGTCGGCGGCTCGCTCTCGTGCGACCTTGTGGAAGACCGCGTACAGCTCGGTGTCTGCGACGTTGCGCATGTTGCAAAGCCGCGCGATCTCACGCAGTTGCTCAGCGGTGAACACGGTGGAAGGGGTGAGCATCGTTTCCTCCCTCGCGGCCTCCAGAGAAGCTCTGGTTGAGCAGGCGAGGCAGAAATCATAAAACGCATCCATGAAAATGTCAATGGATGCGTTGTAATTTCGCTCTTCTTTGCGACGCGAGTCCTACTCGTGCAGAAAAGGGGAGCGCCGACACAGCTTGTGCGTCGGGGCTGGAGGAGGGGAAGGAGCGGGGTTAGCGGAGGAGGAGGGAGAGGAGCGCGGCGCCGCCACCGAGGGTGAAGGCGATCGCGATCCCGATCGCCATGTTACGGAGAGCGGTCCGGGTCTCGATGGCGTTGTCGGTCGTCTGGTTCATGGGGGGTCTCCTTCGTACTAGATTAGCATGAGGGCCTGCTCGAGCGAGATTCCCTCGCTCCGTGCCAGGTCCAGCAGTTGCGCGAGCTGGAATTCGTCGCGGACAAGTTCCTCGACGTCCTTACTCGATGGATCGTCCGGCATCATGGCGAGCAACATCGCCGCACGTGCGGGGGAAGCCTGCACACGCTCGATGTGGTGCCACTCGAACTTGGGCATCATTTTCTGGCGGCCCATGTTCTCGAAGAGCTCGGCGTAGGTGCCGCGGAGGTAGTTGGCTCCGCTGATCTGCCGCGCGTGCGTGAGCAAGCACACCGCGCTCAAGAGCGGGACCATCTCGTCCTCCTCTCCTTTGAGAAAGAACGAGCTGTGCTGGTCCTCGCCCTCGGTGACGAGTACCTCCATGGTCATCCTGCCCAGGTAGTGCACGTACCCGATGGGGTGACCGTGCACCTTCTTGAGCAAGAGCTCGCAGACGAGGAAGAACAGCGCCTCGCCAAGCGAGAGCTTCTTCGGCTCGCCGTACACAGTCTGTCCGCCCACGCCCGCCCACTTCTGCAGTTTGATGATCATCCGTTTTTCTCCTTCATGATCACTTGAACACGCGTTCCAGTTCTCATGTGGAGCCACGGCAAGAAGTTTTGCGCCGTGACCTTGCCGAGCAGACCCGTCGGCGGGGGTGGGTGGTGAAGATTCAGGCCAGGAGCTCGCGGATCTTGGTGCCCGGCATCTCCTGCGCGAGTAGAGCCGCGGCCACCACGTCCGAGGCCTTGTGGCTCCCGCTCATCACGAACCGGACTTCCTCCTCGTCCGTGATGTTCAGCGCCGAGAGCAGGGCACTGCGCGCGATCAACTCGCCCACGAGTGTTCTGCCTATCAGGTCGGTGGGCATGAGCGTCCCATGATTCAGGCTCGGCCCATAGTCGATCCTCCCGATCTCGAGGTACTCCCTGACCACGCGCACGAGGAACTCCATCTCTTCCTCCGGCCCCTCGTACACACCCTCGTCCCAGCACCCGGGCCAGGCAGATGTCCGGGTGCGGATGAGCTCGGGCGTGACCATTAGGATCTGGGCACTCCAGCCCAGGTCGCACGCGACCAGGACGTCCAGCGCCCTGTCCGCAGTCTCCGTGCGACTGATCTCAGTCCTCTGGCCATTGAAACGAATCGAGGTGAATTTGATCACTGTCTTTCTCCTGCATCAGCGCGCGAAGAAAAGTCCTCGCGGTCTCATGTGGAGCCACGGCAAGAAGTTTTGCGCCGTGACCTTGCCGAGCAGACCCGTCGGCGGTGGTGGGGGGGTCAGTTTCCGTCATCTCGTTGTGTGTCTTGGCTCCTTCGCGGTACGAGGCACATGTAGGGGTCCTCGTTTCGGCGTCTCATTGCCGCCCCCATGATTTCGATCATGGCTCGCCACATGACGTTCTGTGTCCCCGTCAGGACCTCGTCGGCTGTGAGCCGTGGCCTTTCGAACACAGGAAACGTTGGCAGTTGGTCAGGTAGTGGTGCCAACCACAGCCCCGTCGGTCTGGCGGTGGGCATTTCTGCCTCCACGGGCCGCGGAGCAATGATCGTCACAGGTCGCCGCGTTGCCACGAGACGCCTGTGCCTGTTACGCACACGAGATGTTGGCGTGTTACGCACCGACGATGACTCGCCGATGCGTTTTTGCGAGCCTTTCGTCAGGCTCCTCGTTTCCATGTCGCCACGGCGCGTGACGCCGATGGCACTGACTCGGACGACCCCTACAGAGGGTCGCTGCCCCACGCAATCGAGGACCAGGAGAGCCACCAGGGCAAGGATGCGCTTCATGTTCCCTCGTTTGGGCTTCTCATACACCGACCTCTTCGGCGAATGGAAGATCCCAGATTCGGTGATAAAGGAGGATTTATCAGCGAATTTGAGATCTTCCAGGAGCCTGATTGCTTTATTTCTAAAGCAAATTCTGCTCCAGAGCAACCATACAAGAATAGCATAAAAATGGGGTTTTGTCAAGCGTGGGCGTACAATCCAAGAATCCGCCAAGGGGGTTTGGGGTCAGGTACCGATTATGCGACCGCCTTCGTTTTTGAAGATAAAATTTATGCTGGGTTGTGCAGTAATTTTGCATTATTACTCCGTCATTAGGATTGAATTTGGTACCTGACCCCAACAGAAAACCGGCTCGACTTACATCGAACCGGTTTTTTTCTCTATTAGAATCCAATGGCTGGATCTACGTCTTTGCGTTCTGGACGTGGGCGGGGGGCGCTGAAGCCTCCTGCGCTGGCTGGACGTGGTGGGCGAGGGCCGCGGTCATTGCCTTTGCCGCCGTTAAAGCCGCCTGGGCGAGGGCCGCGTGGGCCGCGATCGTCGCTTCCGCCGGCTGGCGGAGGTGGAATCACGTTGCCTTCAATGCGTTTCATGGACAGGTTGACGCGTCCCATGGAATCGATTTCATGCACGATGACCTTGACCATTTGCCCGACTTTTACAATGTCATCGACTTTGTTCACGCGATACGGCGCCATTTCGCTGATGTGCACCAAGCCTTCGACTTTCGGAAGGATCTCGACAAACGCGCCGAAGTCGAGGATGCGCGTGACTGGGCCTTCGAATGTTTCGCCGGCTTGGACTTCGCGTGTGAGCTGTTTGATCCAGTTTACTGCGGCTTCCATGGATTCTGGATTTACGGATGTCACCATGACAAGACCGTTGTCTTCAATGTCGATCTCTACCTTATATTTGTTGATGATCTCGTTGATGACCTTGCCACCTGGACCAATCACATCGCGAATTTTTTCCGGATTGATCATGAAGGAAACGATACGCGGCGCATACTTTGATAATTCTGCGCGTGGTTTCGGGATCATGGCTTCGATCACATCGAGAATCTGGAGACGCGCCTTTTTCGCCTTTTCGAGTGTCTCTGTCACAACAGCCCAAGGCAAGCCGCTGGTTTTGGTATCCATCTGAATAGCGGTGATACCTGTGCGTGTGCCAGCAATTTTGAAATCCATGCCGCCCTCGCCATCTTCCAAGTCCTGCAAATCTGTGATGACTTGGTAGCGTCCTGTTTTTTCATCTGATGCCATGCCCATGGCAATGCCTGCAACTGGCGCTTTGATCGGCACGCCTGCGTCCATGAGCGCGAGTGTGGATCCGCACGTTGCGCCCATGGAAGATGAGCCATTGGAACCAAGCACTTCGGAAACAACGCGAATGGTGTAGGGGAAGGATTCAATGTCTGGCAACACGCTCATGATGGCGCGTTCCGCAAGAGCGCCGTGACCGATTTCACGACGGCCAGGGCCGCGACTGCCTTTCGTTTCGCCAACGCTGTAAGACGGGAAGTTGTAGTGGTGGAAGTAACGCTTTTTGATCTGATATTCCATGGTATCAAGCGTTTGCTCCATGCTTGGTGCGCCGAGCGTGACGCTGGAGAGCACCTGTGTGGAACCGCGCTCAAACAAACCAGAGCCATGCGTTCGAGGCAAAACGCCAACAAGCACGCCAAGCGGACGGATTTCGTCCAATGCGCGGCCATCAGCACGACGTTTTTCATCCAAAATCATGCGTGTGACTTCTTCGTCGACAAATCCGTCGACAATTTCTTCAGCGCGTTTAGCCTGATCTTTGGCAATGCCCATGTCACCCAAATGCATCTGTACTTCCTTTTTTAAACGTGAGACCGCGGCTTTGCGATCTGCTTTGCGCTTAAGAGGCTCTGCAAAAAGAACATTGCGCTTTGTTTCGAGAAACGCATGTGCTTTTTTATGAATCTCTTCAATTTCCGCGCGCTTAGCCGCCTCTTCTTCGTTTTTTGGTTTGCTCGGGTCGATTTTGGCTTTGCCGTTTTCCTTGGCCACCTTGTTGATGAGGTCGATCACAGGGCCAAGGCTCTTCAATGCAAACTCCATGGCTTCAAGCATGATGTCCTCTGGCACTTCTTTTGCTCCAGCCTCGACCATCACGGTCTTATCCGGCATGCCTGCGACGATCAGCTCAAAATCACCTTGCGCTACTTCTGCGTATGTTGGGTTCAAGATCATCTTGCCATCTTTGCGTCCAATGCGGACTGCGGCCAAAGGACCGTTCCATGGAATGTCTGAAAGCATGAGCGCGCAAGAAGCGCCGATCAAGCCAGGGACATCTGCGTCATTTTCTTGGTCATGCGAGAAAACTGTCGCAACGACCGCAATCTCATTACGCAACGCCTCTGGGAAAAGAGGACGGATCGCGCGGTCAATCAACCGACCAGACAAGATGGCCTCGTCTGTCGGGCGACCTTCGCGTTTGATAAATCGCGAGCCCTTGATACGCCCTGCGGCATACATTCGCTCTTCGTATTCCACGGTAAGCGGGAAAAAATCCTGCCCTTCCTTTACTTCGCCTAGTGTTGCGGTGCAAAGGGTCACGGTGTCGCCATAACGCACAACGCAGGAGCCGTTGGCCTGTTGCGCCAGCTGTCCCGTGGAGATCGTAAGCGTGCGTCCGCCTACGTCAATCGAATACTCTTTTGGTGCTTGGATAGCCATAAAAGATACTCTAGAGGCGTATCGTAATACGCCTGAAAGATAAATAATGATGTCGTAAGCCAATCCTGGCTTTTCCTCGTCCGGAGACGGAAGCCGCTTTTTGCGTCTCGGCGTCTCAGGGCGAGCTCTACGCAGGTACCCTGCGCGTCCACAGCATGCCAAAAAAGGGGGAAATGAGCAAGGGAGGGGTTGACAAAAACGCAATTTTACGCAATCATCGCAACGTGTTCAAGCTCCACTATTCGGAGCGTGACGAGCACGAAGGAGGCTATCATGGCGGTTTTACGTGAAGTACGTGAGCTGAGCAGACCAGGAAGCTACGCGGTCTACCTGGTCCGCGGAGTCGACTCGGACTCGCACAGCCAGTTGCGGGCTGAGGCTCTGTCGGGTTGTGGCATCAACGACCCGATCGCCGAGATCCGGGCGCTTCAACCCAACGATGAGAGGAGCGACCTGCTCGTGATCGTGACCGAGCGCTACCGGCGCTGACCTGCCCCTCAGGGTCTCTCGCCGGTATCCGATGAACCTGATCCCCGGGGCTACGCCCTGAACCAAAGCCGCCCTGACGATCCTCGTCACGGCGGCTTTTTATTTTTCAGCGATTTTTACGCCTGCGGAAATGGTTCGAGCGCGAGGATTCTCTGCGCGGAAGCGTGATCCAAAACTTTACGCGACTCTAAATCCTCAATAAGCACAGAAAGCTTAGTATTCGTTCTGCGGGAAAGATGTATGAGCTCGTCACGAAGCGAGGTGAGCCGCTCATCAAGATAATCTTTCGTGACCATTGCTCCCTCAATGCGTTCAAATCGCTGATCCATGCCTTCGAGGCGGTTATCGATTTGCTCGAACCGTTGGTCGATCTGCTCGAAACGGTTATCGATCTGCTCGAAACGGTTATCGATTTGCTCGAAACGGTTATCGATTTGCTCGAACCGATGATCAACTCGTTGAAACTGTTGATCGATCTGTTCGAATTGCTGTTTCATGCTGACAAAACGACTTTCTGTATCTGACGCGAAGACATTGATCGCGTCTAAAACATCTTGAATTGTACGTTCGTTGGACATAGAGAGGGGAGAAAAGATGAATGAGTTCTCCTTCTACTGCGTTCCATGAAATGAAACAATTGTCAAGAGGATAACTAGAATGTTACGCGCACTTTTCTTGATCCGCTGTCCGCATTCCCAGGTCGTGGTGGTCGTGGAGAGGAAGGGCGCCGCTTTTCTTCTGAAGCCGCAAGTTTGATGGGCGGGGGAAGGTCATCGTGGTCCTCAAACATTTTTTCGAGATCGTCGCTTCGTTTTCCTGTGCGTGGCGTGGCTCCACCGCGATGCGGACGAATGATGAATTGGTCTGGGTCGCTGGCAAGATCAATGAAATCATCTGCAACTTCTTTGAGGCGTGCGTTTGTCGATGCGGCAAAGGCGATGATTTCACATACAACACCGTGGCTCTTGAGATATTCGACGAGCGGCACAAAATCACCGTCGCCTGTGGCGAGAATAACGACATCGACACGTGAAGAAATACTGATCGCGTCAACGCACATCCCCACATCCCAATCGGCCTTCTTTTCGCCGCTTGCAAATTCTTGGACGTCCTTGATCTTGAGCTCAATGCCGTTTTGCGTCAGCGCATCAAAAAATGCCTGTTCTTCGCCACTTTTAGACTTGGCGACATAGGCGATGGCGCGGACGACTTGGCGAACGCCAATAGCCGCGTCAACAAGAGCCGCAAAATTCACCCGGCCACCGTAAAGGTGTTTTGCCGAGTGATACATGTTCTGTGTGTCAATGAAAATGGCCGCACGTTGGTCTGGTCTTCGAATCATAAAAATTTTTGTCAAAGTCGAAAAAGTGGAACTTATAGGGAGCGTAACAGGAAAGGCGCTAGGCGTCCAATGAGAGGGGATTTGATCTCATGACGGTATTGTGTGGAGGTTTTCGTGTTGATACCCTGATGAGAATCGTATGAAAGAAACCCTATCTGTTCCTCCCTCTTCTTCGGTTGAGGAGGCATCTGCGGTGAAGACAGCGCGAAATGTGAGTGGTCGAATATCTCCTCATGAAGCAAGAGAGCCAGACGTGGATCAGAAAGTGGAAGCGCTCTTAGACAAGCTTTTTGCCGGACAGCCCATTGATCATGAGGCATTGTCTGCACTCATGCGGATGCCTTTTGGCCCAGAAACAGCGACATCGAAAATGCAGGAGACACTTCAAAATATATTGCAAGAGAATCCTTGCTCGTTTGATCAGTTGGACCTTTTGATGATCTCACGGCAAGCGAGTGATGAGTTCCGAGAGGTCGCTGATAGAGCGCTTGTTGCATTTGTCGGAGCGACATATGCGAAAAAATTAGAGAATACCGCTTATCGTGAGCAGTTGCGCGATCTTCTTGCGTTTATGGATGAACGTTTGCCACGAGCAGAGGACGATGAGGCTCTGCATGGGCAAGAGGGGCCGTTAGTTTTTAAGGAAGGCCATCGCACGTTGATGAATGTGCTTGCATTTCGTGAGTCTGTGGGGACGCGAGAGCAGGCAGAGCAACTTATAAAGGCCATGGATTATCACATAGCAGATCCAGAGCTTCATTATCGGCACCCTGCTTTTTTTCATCCAGAGAAATCAGCGTTTATTGCCACAGAAAAGGGAAAAGACCTTGTTTGTTCTATGAATTTAAGCATGCGCTATGGAACAAAGAAGCAGAAAAATGGAGAAAACGATATTATCCAGACGTTTACTCGAGAAGAACGAGAGGGGAACATACAAAAAACAACGTTTTTAGACAGGATGGTTTTTGAAGAACAGCATCAAAATAAGGCAACGGCTAAGCAAGTATTGCGTCAGTCCCTCGCATGGATGCTTGCAAAAAATGCCTCTGCAGAAAACCCTGATGAAAGACTGCAAGAGCTTTCCTTGTATGCAAATCTTGAAAAAGGCGGCTGGTATTGGATGTATCGTGGTTTTCAATGGGACAAGGAAGCAATGCTTGAGAAGCAAGTGCCATGGAAGTTTACGCCCGCAAGCGAGACGTCGAGTATAGAGGAGCGCATGTTAGAGGCATATACCAAATCGCAAGCGGCTGACATAGATGCTCTCAAGCAACGAGCAGACGGGAAGCAGAGGGCCTTTGATTTGTTGAGGGAGAATTTTGTGCTCTCTCTCCAAGATAAATGGCGTGATATACGCAATGGCTTGGCGGGGAGCCAAAGTGGTCTTCGGGAAGAGGAAGCGCTTGAGCTGAAACAGATTGATGAAGAGATAGAGCGTATCTTGGCAGATACTCGTTCACAGGATCCTGATCAAAGGCGCTCTGTGACGCCTCAACGACTAGGTGCAGTAGGAGAGGAGCTTTTGTTGATCCAGGATTCTTTTGGTCAATACCATTTGCTCCGCCAATTCCCTTTGGAGCAGGCACGTGCACAGGAATTGGGATGGGAGGTGCCGGAAAGTCACATGCGGTGGAATAAGGAGAAGGGGGCGCTTGAACCTGAGACCATGAGCGTGGGGCATTGCTTGATGATGGGAAGCCATTGGCGAGGCAAAGTAGAGCTCACAGAGGACGGCGAACAGCAAGGAAAAGCTCTGGCGCAATATGCAAAAAGTCTCAATGTTGTTCTTCCAAAACTATGAAATCCTTTTCACCAAAAGACAAAACCTGGGAGGGCTCTTGGGCAGGGAGAATCGTGAGCGAGGATGGTAGAGATTTACGCGACTCTGCTTTTCATGAGCGTATGATGGCAGAGCCTGGAGTAGGCATGGAACAGATGCGCAATAGCGTTGTTGAGATGGATATTGCTCAGCGGTTACAGATTATCAGGGATATTCGTGCTCAAAAACCAGAGGTTGCCGAGCAGATGTTAGAAACATTGGAGAAAAGTTACCCTCATCATCCAGATCGGGAGAAGTGGAGAAAATAAAAACACCATCACAAGGGATGGATGTTACGCGAAGAGGCGTTCGAGCGCTTCGTCTGCGTTGAGACGGATTTTGAGGACCGCGTCTACGTCGTTTTCGTGGGGGTTGATGTCTGCGATCACGGCACCGTGGGCCCTGGCGATGTTGGGAATGAGCGCCGCGGGCATGACCATGCCACTCGTGCCGATGATGATCACGAGCTTTGCCCTGATGGCGTTGATGCAAGCGCGCGCGTGAGCCTCGTCTGGAATGGACTCGCCGTACAGCACGACTGCGGGTCGCTCGAGAGCGCCGCACGCAGGGCAGGTCGGAAGCGTGTTGTACGAAAGGGCCGTGTCTTCGCGTTCGAGATGGCAGACCGTGCATCGGTTACGCCACACGGAGCCGTGGAACCGGATCACGTCCGGATGTCCGGCGCGCTCGTGGAGGCCGTCGATGTTCTGCGTCACGAGTTCGACGTTCGTACGCTCCTTGGCCCATTTTGCGAGGAGGTGATGGGCGCGGCTGGGTTCGCAGTGGCTCAGCGCCTGACGCAGTTCCAGGTGCCACGCCCACACAGATGCGGGATCCGTGGCGAGCCGCTCCGGCGTGAGGAGCTCCTCGATGGGCTCCCCGCGCCACAGCCTGCCTGTAGCCTGGAAGGTAGGTACGCCGCACGAGGCAGAGATCCCCGCCCCGGTCGAGACCAGGACTGAGTACGTTTGGTCTTTGATGAGCTCCCGCAGGAGATCCACGCACATATCCGACAGTTCTTCTCGGTCCATGGCGCCTCCGTGGTCCTGTTACCCAGACGGTTTTGGGCAACGCGCCACTTTGGCAAGAAAATGGCTCCTTGTCAATACAAAATCCCCTCCGACGAACGTCGGAGGGGATTTCTGTCCTTTATATCTTCAGCTTGGTCATCATTTCGTCGTAGGATTTGGCGTCCTCACGTTTGAGGTACTTCATGAGGCGACGACGTTCGCCGACCTTTTTGATCAAGCCACGGCGTGAGGAAAAGTCCTTTTTATGCGTTTTCAAGTGCTCAGAAAGCTCTTTGATTTCCTCCGTGAGAATGGCGATCTGCACTTGAGGGGAGCCGGTGTCTGTCGCATGAATCTTGAACTTCGCAATGACCTTTTGCTTCTTTTCAGAAGTTAACATAGGTGTCGGCGTTTTGTGCTGATGCGCGACGGCAAACCGTCACTCACTTGCACCAAGGCCGGATACGCGCGCTCGCGAGGATAGCCCCGGCGAGGCGTAAGGATTAGTGGCCAAACCCTATCAGAGAGCAGGAAAGTTGGCAAGAGTCAGCAAATAAAACAGAGCCAGGAAGGCTCAGGGGGTCTTGTTGGTCTCTAGAGAATCGTTGGATCCATTTCAGATTTCCCGCACTTTTTGCAGACCTTCACAGGAAACCCTTGCGAGTAACCAGCGTACTTCCAGTCGTGTGTGCACTGGGAGCACTCTGTTTCGATGCTCGTGCGCAGGTCTTTGGCTCTTTGTTCAAGGCCCTGGATTCGTCGTTGCAGTTTTTCCAATGAGCGCCACAGTTGCGCGGCCTTCTTGTTTGTAAACGGAGGCGTCGGCTCGTTGATCTCTTGTTTGATCCGCGCTTCCCGTTCTTTTTGCTCCCGCCAGTCCATGGCGCGCGACAGGTGGATGATGCCAGTTCGATGGTAGCTATTGGCTGCAAAGGCTAAGAGAGCAAGTCCGCCTCGGTGATATTCAGGCGTCCATCCTTCCTCCGCCTCCTTCGCAAGTACCTCCTTGATCGCCTCGTCCGATCGATCCTTAAGCCTGATGGTCTTGCGTTCGTCATCCGCCATCTTTCCCATGGGAATCTCCTTAGCGATGCGTTTGATGTTGCATGGGTACATTGGACGTTACTGTTTCATTTGTCAAAATTGATGATCGAGATAGGTGGACGCCACTACAGCATCAACTTGAACAATCAGGATAAAAAAACACCCATCAGAACGATGGGTTATTTGCGCTTGGTGTCGTGGGGAGCAGTCAGGCGGTCTACTTCCCTCATGCCATCCACCAGGTCTGTGGCATGGTCAATGCGCTCCGCAGTTTCTTGAGCTTCGCGTGAGAGGCGCTCCTGCTTACGCCCCTCCATGAGTGCTTGCATGCGGCGTTCGAGCTTGCGCAGTTTGGAGAGGAGGCCGAGTCGTTGTCTCCTTGGCGCCTTGGCAATCTGATCGCAGAGATCCAGGATCACGCCACGGAGCTGGATCACGTCTGGATCCTGTTCCTCAGGCGAGGGGCTGGCGTCCACGCGCACACCTGTCGTTTCCTTTGGGAGGATACGCCAGCCAGCCAGCACCCACACCAGGCCGCGGCACAATGCCTTGATCCATTTCCAGAGCGCTCTCATGAACCACACCATCCCTCTACCCAAAGGCCGGAAGAACACCGGCACGGAGAAGTAGACGATGAATGCAGGCGCGAACAGGGCAATGATGAGCCAGCCAGCGATCGAGTCTGGTACCGCGTATCTTGCATAGCCATCGCTGTTCCAGCGGATATCATCGTCTGTGGCGAGTACATGGTAGCCAAACCACGTGAACAGATTGCTGAAGAGATACATACCGCAGAGATAGAGCGTGTCCAGCGGTTCGGACGTGGCCCATGCCTGTCCGTACACGATGGCCATGAATAGACAGCTCAGGAGCAGACCCAACCACGCACGCGCCATGAACGGTTTGAATCCCATGGTTTTCATGTACGCCTCTTTGCTTTGTGTGGGTGCGTGTATTCCAGCACGATTCACGCAACGTATCAAGCCTGGATCAGGTTCGGATCAGATCCGGCAAATACAGATCTGGCAAATAAAACAGAGCCCAGGAAGGCTCAGGGGGTTGGGGTCGAGGGGGTGAGGCACTGGAGGAGCTGTTTGTAGAGCTCCGGCGGTATCTCTTCGTGCGGAAGGTAGAGAATCGTGAGGGTGAGTACCTCCGGATCCGGTTCGCGCGAGACCATGGATCGCAAGAGGAGCCTACGTACTCGTTCGCTGACCGGGTCAGAAGCTATCAAATTGGCTAGATCTTCTTGCGTTACTTCCGGGCATTCGACGAGGCGTTCGATAAGCGCCTGCTGGAGGTTGTCAGGAAGAGTGGGCCCGTCCTGCAACTTCCTGAGGATTCGCCCCCGCCAGTAGAGCTCCCGGCGGTTACGCAACCACGTGCGATACACCTCGATCGGCAGGTCCTGGAAGGCACCCGCTTGCGCGAGCTGAGCGAAGGTCAATCCTTTGACACATGCCTCGATGGCATTGATCAGGATGGTCTGCGCCTCCGCGTGCATGCTCGGCGTTCGATGCTCCGCATCGTGCCGGAGCATGTTGTACAGGCTCGTGAAGATGCCGTGTTCGAGAGGCGGCTGATCCAAGGTGCGCTTCACGATGGTGAGCACGGCCTCTTCGGGCAAGAGACGTGCGCCCTGTAGAATCTCCACAGCGTCCGTCATCGACATGTCTGGCCTGGAGGCCAGCTCTGTTGCGAGGATGGACCAGCGCTGATGCAGAGCGTTCACCTCTGGCGCGAACCGCTCTGTCTCAGTGGGTTCCAGCAGGAAGTCGTCTCGAACTGCTTCGCACAGCGCCTTCGTAGGAAGGCCCCTTGCTTGAGCCCGCAGAAGTTCCTCGATTGTGTCCGTGCTCTGCGTGTCGTAGAGCGGGAACGCGATCGCGTACAACGCATCGAGGTAGCTCTGCCATGCCTCCGGGTGCTTTTTCGCCTCCTGCGCGCAGTAGCGCACGAGCTTGAGCCGCATCGCCTGCATGCACGACGGCAAGATGTTCATGAGCTCGAGAGGAGTGGCCTGGTCGGGCTCGAGTAGTCCGAGCACAATACGCACAAGGACTTGGTCGCGGGAGTTTTGCTGAGCTTCTTCAGGGTTCACGATGGCCTCCGTGGCAGTAGGGAAACACGGATAACGAAAAACGTCAATCATGAGGGAAAAGAAAAGGACGGGGAGAGGATCCACGTCCGGGAGAGTCACGCAGCCATCGTGAGAGACCGGGTGAGAGAGGAGAGCTCGAAATCGAGTTGACCGATAGGCACCTTGCGAGGGCGCTGGCCACGCATGATGACGCAGGCTTCCATTTCAGGATAGAGTCGCTGGTACTCGAGCAGGAGATCGAGCAGGTTCGGCACTTCTGGGCTGGAGAATACGCGGACGTTTTGTCCGTGCAGGCGTGCAGGAATCGTACGGCGTTTTGACATGGTTGTTCCCCCCTTGCGTACTTGTTGGAGACATCTCTTTCGAGGTGCCCCCAATACAGGACGCAAGAAAAACCACCGTGTATTGCGGTGGCTTTTCCATGGAGAGACTGATGTTGATGATCAGGTCTTGGTAAGGCCACTGCTTGCGATCTTAATAAACCAAACGACATACGTTGTAACGCATGTGGTTGTGATCATAAGTCCGCGTGAGTGGTTCATACCGATACAGTAAATATAAGATCGATGGTTTTTGATGTCAAGCGACCTTTTCCCTCCTCTCTTCCCATGCAGGGATTTCCTTGCTATTTTTAGCGCATTGCTTATGTCTAAACGCGATTTTCAAACATACGAGCCTAAATGGCAGAAAGCGTGGGAAGAAAAAGGGGTGTATCACGCACAGGATGACGCAGATCAAGCGGACAAGTTTTTTGGCTTGATTGAGTTTCCTTTTCCCTCTGGTGAGGGGCTGCATGTCGGGCATCCGCGCTCGTTTGTGGCTATTGATGTCATGACGCGCAAGCTTCGCATGGAAGGAAAAAACGTTTTGTATCCCATTGGTTGGGACGCGTTTGGGCTTCCCACGGAAAACTTTGCGATCAAAACCAAGCAACAGCCACAAGTCGTGACAACAAAAAACATTGCGAATTATAAGCGCCAGATCCAGTCGCTTGGCATTGGATTTGATTGGTCACGCGAGATCAACACCACAGATCCGAAATACTATAAATGGACGCAATGGCAATTCTTGAAGTTTTTCGATTCTTGGTATGACGAAGAGGCGGAACGCGCCCGTCCGATCGCAGAACTTCCTATCCCCGTGATTTTGACGGATGCAGAAGCGCGACGTGCGTTCATCGACAGTCATCGCATGGCGTATAAAGCAAAGACGCTGATTAATTGGTGCCCAAAGGACAAGATCGGTTTGGCGAATGAGGAAGTGGTGGATGGAAAATGCGAACGTTGCGGCACTGTGGTTGAAGAGCGTGAAAAAGAGCAGTGGATGATTCGCATCACCAAGTACGCAGATCGTCTGTTGAAAGATCTCGACCAGGTCGACTATCTCGACAAGATCAAAGCGCAACAAAGCAACTGGATCGGTAAAAGCGAAGGGGCGTATGTTGTTTTTGATATTGATGGCATTGATGAGGCGCTTCGTGTTTTTACCACGCGCCCAGACACGCTCTTTGGCGTGACGTTCGCCGTGCTTGCGCCAGAGCATCCGCTTGTGTCACGCATCACGCATCACGCATCACGCAATCCAGTCACGGCATATATAAAGGAGGCGAAACAGTCGTCAGATGAAGAGCGCGGTTCAACGGACCGTGAGAAAACAGGCGTGTTCACAGGCGCCTTCGCCATCAATCCTGCGAACGGCAAGCGCGTGCCGATTTGGATCGCGGATTATGTGATGATGGGCTATGGCACAGGCGCCATCATGGCAGTGCCAGGACATGACGAAAGAGATTTTGCGTTTGCAAAGAAATACGATTTGCCTGTTGTGACGGTCGTCGCCGACACGCTCCCACCACCCCTCACCCCTCCTCCGGGAGGAGGGGAATCGGAGCTCTCCCCCTCTCGGAGGGGGAGGTGGAGGGGGTGGGAGCCACGGTCGGAAGAGGAGGGGGAGGGAGCCCTTGTGTCTGATGGTTTTGCCATCAACTCCGACTTTCTCGACGGTCTTCCCACGTGGAAAGCGAAAGACGACATGATTTCATGGCTTGAAGAAAATGGTGATGGTGAACGCGCGGTGACGTATCGTTTGCGTGATTGGGTATTTTCTCGTCAGCGCTATTGGGGAGAGCCGATCCCGCTCGTGCAGTGTGGGCAGTGCGGATGGGTTCCTGTTCCTGAGGGGCAGTTACCTGTCGAGCTACCGGTAGTCGAAGCGTACGAACCAACGGACTCCGGAGAGTCGCCGCTCGCAAAAATGCGCGATTGGGTGGAGACCACGTGCCCGGTTTGCGGAGGTCCAGCAGAGCGCGAAACTGACACCATGCCAAACTGGGCCGGGTCGTCTTGGTACTTCCTTCGCTATGCAGATCCGCATAATGATCACGCATTTGCGTCAAAGGAAAAATTGGCTTATTGGCTACCTGTTGACCTGTATAACGGTGGCATGGAGCACACGACGCTACACCTGTTGTACTCGCGATTTTGGTACAAGTTTTTGTGGGACCTTGGTCTGATTCCGGAGGAGTGCGGAAGTGAACCGTATCGTGCGAGACGCTCGCATGGCATGGTGCTCGCAGAAGGCGGGGAGAAGATGTCCAAGTCCAGAGGCAATGTGATCAACCCAGATGATATCGTGTCGCAATACGGTGCAGATGTTTTGCGTCTATATGAAATGTTCATCGGTCCGTTTGATCAGGCTGTGCCATGGGACACGAACGGCATTGAGGGCGTGCGAAGATTTTTGGATAAGGTGTGTGCTCTCTTTCTCCCCCTCTCGGAGGGGGAGGTAGAGGGGGTGGGAGCGAATCAGGGCTCCAACCACCCCCAACCCCTCCTTCGAAAGGAGGGGAGTTTGGTAACTCTCTACCATCAAACCGTCAAAAAAATCACAGAAGGCATTGAGCACATGCAGTTCAATACCTCTGTGTCAGCGTTGATGATTTTGACGAACGCCTATCAGGACGCAGGTGGTGTGCCAGAAGATCAGCGTGAAGGGTTCTTAAAAATCCTCGCGCCGTTCGCGCCTCATCTTGCGGAAGAGCTTTGGCAGGAGGTGCTTGGCCATAAAGAGACGATTCATCGGGAGCCGTGGCCTTCATTCGATGCAACGAAACTTGAAAGCGACACGTTCGAGCTTGTGGTGCAGGTGAATGGCAAGGTGCGTGCGCGGTTAACGGTTGCGACGAACATTGCAGAAGAAGAAGCTAAGCGTCTTGCTCTAGACGAGCCGGTTGTCGCAAAGTGGTTGGAGAGTCAGGCACCAAAGAAAGTGATCTATATTGCAAAGAAGTTGGTAAACATTGTGATGTAAAGAGATGGTTTCACAAAAACAACGCTTACACAGCGTTGTTTTTTTAAGGGGACCGTCCCTTGACGGCCGTCATGTTCCCTGGTCAAATACAAGCGCGTCTTTACAAAAAAGGAGGACGCAATGGCCATGAAGTTGTTGGGTGCATCGTCGCAGGTGCAGAACCAAGAGCTCGCGGGTCTGCTGGAACAAGTGGCCTGGCAGTATAGCCTGCATGAGGCAGACCATCGGTTCCAGCGTTCGCATCTGCGAGCTGGTGCGGAGGCCTGTCCGTGTCGTGCAAGGCTGAGGGTCGTAAAGTTTGGTGCCCTGAGTGGCATCGCAACGGCGCTTGCTCTGGTCTCGCTTATTGCTCACGCTTGGCCATTTCTGGCGCTTCTCAGCATCTTGGCTGGGATTTCGGCGCTTGCGGCTGTGCTCACGCGGCGTGATGTTCACCGGGATCGTCAGGCAAAGCGACGCAGTGATGCAGAGAAGCGCAAGCAGATTGCATCGCATCCGCTCGCGGCTGTTCTCGCCGGTCAAATCGCAGAACAGCAAGAAAAGCGCGGGCGTCTCGTGCAGGATGCTACTGACCGCCTGTTCGCCATCGCAGAGGCACGCGGTCTTGAGAGCGAGGAGGCGACAGGGGATGTCCCGTTGCTCATGCCGGAGGGTGGCGTGTACCGTGCAGATCTTGCAGGGAGTACCGCCGAAGAACAGTTGAGCGCTCGGCTTGCTGTTGCGCGGCAGTTGCTCCACGAGTGCTGGGCCATGGATTACGGGGAAATCGCTCGATCTGAATCCAGGCTAGAGGACCTTGATAAGAAGCTGATCGCCTATCTGGCGTCTCTATCCTCTTCAGACGCAGTGCCTGCCACGGAGCAGGAGATCGTGGCTGGAGTGCAGGGATTCGTGGGGCACATGTATCGCGAGTATACGTTTTTCTGTGAGATCTTCATTCCGGTTTTCACGAAGCCAGAGCAACTCGAAGCTGATCTGGAACGGGTGATTACCGCACTAAGTCCCTTTGTGTGCAACCCACCGCCTGTGCTTGTCTCTCCACCGGTGCGTGTGGATAGCGAGGTCGCGAAGGCGGCGCTCGTTCCACATTCGGATCCAGTTCCGGATGCAGGGGAAGGTCTTGCCACGGAGGAAAAGGCAAGGCTGGCAGAGTCAGGGCGCGATTGGCAGCCGAGGGGAGACGAGGTCGTGCACACGCGCTTCGGACGCAACGGCTAATACTGAGCCACGGCAACTGTCGTGGTATTTTTTATAAAATGAGTTGTTGGGCTTACGGCGAACAAGTCTTTTGCGGTACACTGTCCTCGTATGACATCTTCTCTCAAGACAGGTCTTTCATTTTTTTGTACCGCATTCTTTTTTGGAGCCGTTTCTTCTGTGAGTGCCGCGGGGCCAACTATTTCCACGGTGGATTATCCTGCTGGTGTGACGGCGAGCGTGCCGACGATGCTTTCTGCGCAAGTGAGCTCTTCGGTTGGTGTGCGGGAGTGTCACATGTATATCGACAGCCAGGATCTGGGTTTGATGATCATGAACGGTATCACGGTTACATGGCCGCACACATTTACTCGCGGAGGTGTCTATACGCTATTCGTGTTTTGTTATGATCTTGCTGGTGGCATGGCCGCCGGAGCGAACACATCCATCTTGGTGGCAGGACCTATTATCGAGCAACCCGTGCTTGGGGGAGTGGCGCCTTCTGTCACCGAATCGCCTGTTGTCGTAACACCAGCGGTGACAGCTCCGGTCGTGTCTGTGCCTGTTGTGACGCCACCAGTGGTTACGCCTGCGCCACAACCAATCGTGACACCGGGCGCTCCCGCCTATCGTTCATTGATGAAGCTCGAGTGTCCAGCGGATGCAGGAGGCGATCATCCGTGTACGGCCGTCTATTATTATGGCGCTGACGGAAAACGACACGCATTTCCCAACGCAAAGGTTTATTTTACGTGGTTCGCAAACTTCGATGCTGTTGTGACGGTTTCCCCTGCGATTATGCAGGCCATTCCGCTTGGCAAGAACGTCATTTATAAGCCAGGCGCACGCATGGTGAAGTTCCAAACGGAAAATCGCGTGTATGCTGTGAGTCGAACAGGTGCTCTTCGCTGGGTTCCTACGGAAGCGTTGGCCATCGCACTCTACGGCATGGATTGGAACACGAAGATTGATGATATTGCAGATGCGTTCTATACAAATTATGCGTTTGGCGCAGATATCACGAACGCCACGGACTATCAGGCCTCAGCAGAATCCACAGCGACTGCTGATATTGACGCGGTTTTATAGGGGATAGAGTCGCGTGCGGTGACGTGTTATACTTCGGCCGTATTCATTTTCTCTCTTTATGCCAGAACTCAAAGAACTCCATCAACGTATTCGCGACAAGAAAAAAGCCAAGAAAGACGTGCACGCTGTGTATAAGGACACGCTTGCTACGTCAACGCATTACCAAGAGCTCATGGAGCAGTTGAAGGTCCTCAACGCAAAGAAAAAGCAGGTGGAGAACGCATTACGGACAGATTGTGCGAAAGAACTCGAAGAAGCCGCGAGATTAGCCATGGATATCAAAACCGATGCGCAACTCATGAGCGATGTGGCTCTGACCATGATGATGAAAGGGGAGAAGATCGAGCTTATGGATGATAATGACGTGAAATACGAGCCGATCATCAAGGTGAGTTTCAAACGTATTCCATAAAGGCGGAGTAAGTCTCTTGACAGGTGTGTTGGTTTGTGGAACGCAGTAGAGAGTGGGTATTATTCTTTCATGCCAACTCTATGTCAACAGAATCAACCATCGGGGATGTCGTAGTCGCGATATTCGAGCTCAAACAGACGATATCTGGTTTAGATCAGAGAGTGTCAGGCCTAGATCAGAAGATCGAGGGCTTGAGTGAGCGTTTTGATCGCCAAGAGAAACAGCTTGAGGTGAAATTTGATGTGATTGATAGAAGGTTTGAAGAAATGGACGGGAGGTTTGACGTGTTGACCGCCAAAGTGGATGAAGTTGCTGAGTCTGTTCAGACGCTTGCCACACACATGGATGAGCGTTTTGTTGAAGTGGATCATCGTTTTGATCGTGTAGATCGCCGACTACATTCTATGGATAATCGGTTTGATCGGTTGGAAGATCGTGGGCACCATGGCATGGCTGTGCTTGTGAATGAGCTGGAGGAGTTGCACGTTATTCCAGAAAAAACAGCCAAGCGTGTGCGGGCTGTGATGATGTAGTAATGGTAGGGGCCGTCAATCAAGCAAAGGCCACCAGCGCAAGAGCTTCCGGCATTCTTGTTCGAAACGAATGGTGTCGAGATGGTAGTTTTCAGAAATTACTCGAACTTTTTCGATCTTTTTTGGATTGCGTACTTCGTGCAGTCGCGCGTGGGGATTGGTTCTTTTCCCTGCAATTCGATAAAACCACCAACGCAAGGAGATTTTGGGGATCATGTACAACACGCCGATCAGAAAAAGATGGAGGGGAAGCGGCCGGGGGAAATCGTGGCCAGACCATCGTGCTCGCGTGTACGTGTACGCCACATCAGAAAGCTCGCTCCAGCGATGGAGGAACGTGTCATGAGCGTCGTTATATTCTTTGAGTTCGTCGGCAATGTCCTGCTCGTGCCACGCGCGGTCGTATTTTGGCATGTTGAGGAGCGAGTGCCACAGATGGAGAAGGCCGATCATAGATGTGTGTGCATCGTAACAGATCCTGCATAACGAAGGAATGTCTCTTTGCATAAAAAAACAAGACGTCAGGTGACGTCTCTAGTGCTTGGGGAGGAAGACCTCGAGCACGTTCGCGATGTTCCTCACCGCGGTGCCGCGCTCCTTGGGCTTGGGGAAGAGGGCCGCCTGCCTGGCCCGCATGGGCTCGTAGCCCTGGCGGGTGAGCAGACGCCGCATGGCCTCCGTGAACTTGTCCACGGAGGCGACGACTAGTTCGGAGGCGCCGCTGGAGACGTTCTCCAGGTTCCTGGTCCCGTTCGCGGTTTCGATGAGGCGGAACGGCTGTTCGAAGCCGTACGTGATGACCGGCTTCCCCTGGAACGCGGCCTCGAGCTCGACCGCGGAGCCGAGCCCGACGACGATGTCCGCGCCCGGGACCAGGTCGGAGGTTCGGGTATCGCCCTTCCTCATGAAGGTCACGGGCACGGGGCAGAGCTCCAGGAGCTCCAGGTACCGGAGCAGGCCCTCGGGCGTGGTCGGGTCCGCGGCCTCCTCCTCGAGCTTGACCGGGTACTGCGGGTCCCCGGGGTGCAGGCCGATCACCAGGCGGTACCACTCCGGGTGCTTCTTCCCGTCGGCGTCGGTGATGAGCCTGCTGAGCGCCCGGAACACGGACAGCATGGTCGCGGTGTTGTGCGCGGCCTGCTTGTTCAGCGACAGGAGCACCATGAAGGTGTCGTCGTCGATCCCGAGGGTCTCGCGCACCTCCTTGTACGTGGTCTTGGGGAAGTGCCAGTCCTCGCGGACCGGGTTGCCGGTCCCGAAGAGCATGGCGTTCGGGAACACGGCGCCCGCGGCCTGAGAGTCTTCCTCGTTCACGCCGCAGTAGAACGCGGCGTCCGCGGCCACGGGCTCGAACCACGCGCCCGGCCGCGCGCGACCCCAGCACTGCACGATGTCCCCGTAGAAGCCGTACGGCTTGCCGTACTTCTTCGCGAGGTTGGCCGCCAGGATCTCGATCCTGGCCCGCTCGGCGGTCGTGGACATGTAGAGGAACACCGCGTCGGCCTTCTTCACGCGCTCCTCGAGCTCCTCGTCCGTGACGGACATCTGCTGGCCGTTGCCAACCAGCAGGTCCACCTCGTAGTCCCGGTTCACGAGCTCCCCTGCGACGAGCTTGAACGCGGTGCTACCAGCGGCGTCGTAACCCAGGAGTAGAGCCAGCTTCTTCATTGCTTGTTACCTCAGTGTTTTGAAAAGACCGGAGGCTTCCGGCCTGCGCCATTCTGGAAGCATTTCCTTATGGCGACCCTATGGAAACACGGAATGTGCAGAAGGTCAAGGCCGCGATGAAATAAAAAAGAGGTCATCGCGTGGATGCCTCAGGTGGCGGTCGAGGGAGTGGCCTTGGTCTTGTTGCGGTAGAGGAGGAAGGAGACTTGTACGCTACAGGTCTCGAGACCCACGCGCTCCCGAAACTCGCCGAGCTTGGCGTGCGTGGCGCTCATGCTCTTGGCCTTGAGCATGAGCGTGGCCTGAAGCATGCACAGGTCAGCTTCCCACCGGTTCCGTCGGTAGAACGTGAGCTCGGCCGTGTTTGCCGCCGTGTGCTCGTGTTTGCCGGAAACCTCGCCCACGTACTCGAGCTCGTCGCTGAAGCGCTCGTACTCGGTCTTGTGAAGCATGATGATCGGCGAAATGAAGTAGAGGTTGCACCGACCAACAAGCCGCTGGTAAGGCGGGACGGGATTGCCGAGCGCATCCCGCGTCTCCGTGCGCACGTCCTCGCGGTACGTCGCGTGCGTGGCAGGTGTCTGCTCAGCAAGCAGAAGGAGCTTGGCCCGTAGCGCACCGCGCGAGGCCTGTATCGTATCTTCGGACCCGTCCACGCTCTCCGTGACTTCTCCGATGTGCATGAAGGGCAGGCGAAGGGCGAGCTCTCGTTCGATGATTTCCATGGAACACCTCGTCGCAAGTGATAGCAGAACCAGCCTCAAACGTCAAGGCTGGAGCGGCTTTGGATGCGTGAATCCGGTGGGGCAGATTACGGTGCACTTTTTCAAGTGGCAACTCGTCTTGTACGGGCAATTTGAGCGGATGGCGTATTCCATAGGTAGAGTGCATTCGTCGTCTGTGGTGCAGGAAGTCTGCATAATTTCGACAACCTCACCAGCGGTGTTGGCCGTGTTGATTGGAGGTTTTGTTTCGATATCGTCCTTCGTTGGTTTGGCGGTTTGGGTTTGTATACAGCCGACGCCAAGGAGCACCGTGAGAGCCAAGAGCGTGAGAAGTTTCTTCATAGAAAGTAAGTATAGCAAACACAATACGGTTGCCTATAAAAAACACCCACCGGCGCGAGAGCGGGGTGGGCGAGTTGGTGACGGAGCGGCTAGGTGCTGGGCTTCACGGTCGTGATGGTGGCGTCCTCTGCAGGAGTCCACTCGTTGCGGAGCCAGTCAAACAGGTGGTCGGCCTCGTACGCCTGGAGCATTTCGTCCACGCGCGAGGCCAGGTAATCGCCGCCCGCACAGGGAAGCGCACTTTGATGTCTGTTCCACCAGTAGGGCTGGGACACGGCGTTGAAGCCCCGGCGCAGATCCTCCTTCTTCTCCTTCAGGAACTGCATGGTGTCAGCCACCAGATCCGGCAGAAGCGGGAACACCCCGGAGTTGGAGAACCGCGCGAGGATGAAGAAGGTAGGGCAGTTCTTCTTGAACCCCACCACGTACGGATCAATGGACCGGAGCCAGGCCAGATCCTTCCAGTCCGCGCCCGCGATGTCCAGGTACGGGGTCATGATGACCACGTAGTCAAACACCTCCTTGGCCTCGCGGATCAGGCGGAGCACAGCCGGCGGGACCACGTCGCCCTTGTAGGTGGCGATGGGGCGCGTCCTGCGATTGAACATCTGGAACGCATCGTTCCATCGCCGGTTATTTGGAAGGAGCTCGCACACGAAGCTCGTGGCTCGAGTTGGCAGAGGATCCCGGCTTGAGTTGTTACTCGCGCCGGTCGGAACGAGGTTCTGCGTTGCCGACCGCTCATCGATCCCGTCCAGGGCAAAGAACCAGACCGGTGCGGCCATGAACAGATCCGGCAGGTACTTGACCGGGAGCACAGAGCTCGGGCGCAGAAGCTGATGCGCGCCCATGAAGCCAAAGAGCTTCTTCAGCCCCTCGACCGTGAGCGCCTTGTCCGAGGCACCCTCCACGCTCTTCACCAGGCTCATGAGCCCGTTCAGCACCGAAGGCGTGGCCTGGGTGCCAGGCTGGAGCCAGCCCTGGGTGAAGATCCACGCGAACATGTCGCGCGTGGCCTTGAACCGGCCATACTCCTCCTGGGTGAGCGTGGCCTGATCCTCCATGCCCAGCTCGTGGCAGTTCGTAACCGTCTCGGCTACGAGCGCGTCCTGCTCTGCAGGATCGTACCCCACGATCTCGAACGTGAGGTCGATGTTGTGCAGGCCAGGAAACTGGCTGAAGAGTGCCGTGCTCAGCGCCTTGAGGATGTCCGTGTCGTTCCGCATGGTGGCCGCGCCTTCCTCGGTGCGCGGAACGCCCTCGAGCGGCCGGTTGGCCTTGGCCTTGGCGATCGCCTCGTCCGCGATGGGCTTCATGCCCACGTGCACGGGAAGACGATCGTACGGCGTGGCGAGGGTGGTCGTGCCGTTCTCGGTGGTCTGGATCTCGAGCCCGGGCACCGGCGCACTGCCGTCCGTGGGCAGGAGCTCCTCCACTTCGACCTGGAGCGCCTCGGTCACGTTTTGCGCACGGTAGTATCCACTGCCGCGCTTCGGATCCTCCACGGCCTCGAACTCGACCTCCACGCCCACGTGGAGCGTGAAGTCGCGACAGTCGTCCTGGTGGACGAAGATGTCACGGAGGGTCATGAGCCCGTGAGGCGTGCCATCCGCCTTCGTGACCGTTCCGATCCCGACGAAGCCGTAGCCGTCCCGTACGCTCGTGACCTGACCCATGTATCCGATGTTACCCATGATGCACCTCAGCAGACAGGCGAACACAGCAGTCAGCAGAAGACCTGGAAAGAGCGTTCGCGTCCCTTCCACAGGTTCCGAGCACCCAGCACGGATGCACAGAACCATGGAAAAGAAGCGATTTGATGGGGAAAGATAATCATAAAACGCCCATTCTGTCAATGGTTATAGTGAGTCGTCTGTCTTCCCTACACCTCAATATACTGCACGCGTCCGACTTCTCCGGTTTCAAGCCGTACCTTGATTCCTCGTGGATGCACAGGCGCGCTCGTCAAAATATCGCGGACAATGCCGCGCGTGGATCGGCCAGTGCCTTGGTCCTGCTTTTCCACGATCACGACGGATAGACCAGGGTAGATGTCTTTGCGAATAGCGCCATCCATACTAGGAGGGGATATCTATGGCAAGTTTTGGCCACAGTATAGTCCAGTTTTTTGATTGAACTCGTTTGGTGTACACATCGATTTTATGTAAGAAATGCGGATTTGGACGGACGCGGAGTGCGAGGAGATCTTCGATGCCAAGTGGTGCTTTCACTTCGACGTGACCGTTTATGAGGCGTACGCCAATGCATGTCGCCGTCTCTGGCCAGTGCGAAAACGCATCTACGGTGTCTGTGTACGGAGCATCTCCATTGCGTGAATGCATGCGTGCTTGGTTTTTGACGGACCAAGGTAACGTTGGATCAAGCGTGAGAAGTTGTCTTTCAAGATGGTGATCGTGTGCTTCAGAGATGTTGATCGGATCAAAATACACGACGTCGATATCGTTCAGGGGTGTGCGCGATGCATAGCCGTGAAGCGCGTCCCAAATTTTATTCCGCACAAAACCCGCGCCAATGTACCAATCGGGAAGGCTGAGACTTTCGACGTGCCGAAGGATTGTCATCATCCAGTGATCGTCTGTAATGAGAGATTCGATATCAGAGATGGTCTGTAAGCGGGGCATAAGGCATAGCGTATCCCGTACGGGATGAGGAATCAAAGCGTGTCGAGTGTTGGGACCCTGTGTGATAGAATGAGACGTATCTATGGAGCGTCTTGTTCAAACTCCTCCTCTAGCAGAAGCAGTCCGTGTCAGTGAGTCTGCCTTCCAGAAGAGGTGGTATGACTATCTTGAGTATTGGCTTTTAACAGATGACGCCTACGATCGTCCGCCACTGGCAACTCAAGAGATCTCGCATATTGATCGATTCGTCACTGCTCGCAAGCCGTTAGAGATGTCGTTGTTGCGAGAAAGGACACGGCAAGCATTGGTGAGCGCCTTTTTACGGTTGAGCCGCCAAGGAGCGGACCATCCACTCACGGATTATGGTCGGTACAGACACGCAGAGCTCTTTTTTGCGGACAAGCAGATTTTAGAGCAAATCGCGGATGAACTCATGGTTTACACGGAGCGTGATCTTGAAAAAACACGGCAGGTTATTAAGCAAGATGGAAAAGATATTGCCTCGGCAGAGGTTCAGCGCGAGTGGTTTCTTATGCTCTGGAGAGATCGTGTTAAGAGGTTTCTTTTGGTGCGGGGCGAAGAAAGGACGTCCCAACAAGCCCTCGATGCGCTTGAACAGTCGAAACCCATTGATGGAGATGTGATGCTGGATGCGATGTTGATGGAGATTTTTGATTATACGTTTCAGCAAATCAAGAAGGAACTGCTTCAAAAAGGGCTTAGGCAGGTTGCAATAAACGATCAGCGTTTGGAGGCCGAGTGTCTCTGGCGTATTCCGGAGGTCATGCCACAAAACGCAAAAACCAACCGGGCGGCTCTCTTACGTGCGTTACAGGCCATGGAAGGTGGAGAGCAGGACTTTGATTATCAACGCATGATGTTTCAGGGCGGCAAGGATTCTGCGGAACAGATCTTTGCGGCCATTGATCAGGGATTGCTACCTCATCAAGGCGATCATTCCTATATCCTCAATCGTTTTGGCACGCATCGATATTATATTGATCGCGAAACATTTGATGTGTCTTACTCCGTGTCGCATGGAAGGACAGATGCGAAACGAGCAGAAAGACATGGATTTCTATTATTTAAGTAGGCAGAGCGACTATTTCAGCGTATCGAATAGCACTTTAAAGAGTTTTGTTTGGAATTGTGCAATGAGCGGATTTTCTACGATGGTTGCGGTGTCGGTGTTGTAGTCGATGAACGCGATTTTGTTGCCATAGATCACCTGCGTGACGCCAAAATCAAAAACGCCGTAGCTTGAGGGAATTACACGGATCGCGCGCTCAAGTCGCGGTTTCTTTTGTTTGCGTACGCTTTCACTCGTGATGACAAATCGCTGGAGTTGTTTTTGGTCGCGCCGTTCGCGATAGCGCGTGGGGAGATAGCGCTCACCCTCTACAAACTCTTTGCGTGCGCTGTAGCGGTAAAAAACGTCGCCTTTTTTGAGGGTGCGCAACAAATCCTCGTACACAAAACGAATGCCCTGCACACCTTCAAAGAATTTTACGATCGGCTTGTTGCCGCTATGTTCGTAGGCGTGTTGGAGATCAGGAAGGGCGTTCTTAAAAGTCGTGACAGACGCATCGAGAAGCTGTTCAAGCACTGCCGGTGGTTCTGCGGAATACCATTTTTGCTTTTTGCGCGGGGAAAGCGTCACAAGTCCGCGATGGGTGAGCTCTGGAAGCGCCTGATAAATTCCTGGACGATGCACGCCCGTCCGCTTTGCAATGCCGGAGACGTGGTTGGGGCCGTGTTCAAGCAGGCAGAGATAGACCTTTGCCTCCATATCTGAGAGACCGACGAGCCGCAATGCGTCAGTGATTTTCATAGGTGTAAAATATTTTTACAACAAATCTGGCGACTTGTCAAGGCTTATCTTGCATGAAATAGAGAAATGATGACTTTTCGCATTACAGATTTTGTTACATTTCAACACAGTGTAGCAGAACCCGTGTATATTGCGCCTTGCACCTCGACAACTTGAGGAGGACTCCATGAAGCAACTGGTCACGATCTGCGCCTACTTGGTCGCCCTGCTCCTCTGCGAAGAGGTCCAGGCACAGCCCTTTCTCTTCGCGGACACCTCTCCCACGAGCGTAGCGCTCGGCGGAGGCGCGGCATTCGGACAGGGGAGAGTGCTTCCGGGCTTTAGCCTGGACGTGCGGCACGGCTTTGCCCTGAACACGCGGACGCCGGACATGGGGGCTTACGCCACGCTCGTGACGCGACTTGCGCCGACCTGGCTCTTGCTCAACAACCTGGGCGCGGGCGCGACCATCACGGCCACGCACGACATCCGCTGGAGCGCGCGCGGGCTCTTCATCCTCACGAACCTCGCGCCAGTCGCACTGCGCGCAAGCCTCTTCGTGGCCTGGACGCCCGAAACGGACGGGGTCGTCGCCTCGCTCCGGGTCGGGCCAAACTTCAAGCTCCACAACACGATCCTGCGCCTCTACCCAAACCTCGCGCTCGCCATCACTTCGACGAACGCGAGCCCCACCACGAACGTGAGCATCACGCCCGGCCTCACGCTCTTCGCGAACTTTTAGGCGCAAGGATCTCAAGCCCTTGTGCACCAGCTTCCTTACCTTAGACTCTCAACCGTCTGCTAGGAGGTCTGCGATGGGATTCGTCCATGTGGTCACCTGGTTCGCCACGGTGGAGGTTTACAAGCTCGACGGCGGAAAGGAGGTGAGGACTGTGAATGTGCGGCAGGAGGAGTACACGAAGGCGCTCCTGCGTCGCGGCTACAAGTTCATCTACTGGGAGCACTGCTCCGGCCTGCACGGCGGCTCCCACCTGCTCGTGGGCGACACGCAGGACGAGCTCCTCGAGCACGCGGCTCTGGCCAAGGCCTTCTTGCGCAACCCGAACGACCGGCCCGTGGCCATGGGCAAGCTCTCGCGCGGCAAGGTGATCGACTGGGGGTGCGCGGCCTGCGGCATCACGACCCCGGACGAGCTCAAGCCCGTGATCCTCGAGGCGCTCGGCCTCTAGAGCCGACCAAGCTCAGCCCCGCTGACTCTACAGCGGGGAGTTTTATTTGGCGCCCTTCAATCTCGCCAACGGAATCGCTCCTGCCTTGAAGAGCGTGAGGAAAAGGTCGATTTCTCCAGCCACACTCGCGGGAATGTTGAAGGTGTAGCACGACGTGTCTGCATATTTGCGGGTGATAGGCTTGGATTGGTCGCGCTCACCGAAGGCGAGGAGCAGAATGCGATCATGATAGCTGTACCGCCATTCGGTGGGTTTGAGGATGGTCGCAAGATTGGCTCCGCCTGCCGCGAGCAAGCGTGGGACAGACTCGCTGATGTATTCGCCGAGAGAGAGTCCGTTTGGCAAGATCGTTGCATCATCAAAATGCGCGCCCCGCAGATCAATGCCTTTCCATACACAGCTTGAAAAGTCCGCGCCCTCAAGATGCGCATCCTGGAGACGTGCGCCCGCCATGTTCGCCCCTCGGAAGATCGCGTTTTCCGCGTCGATTTCTTCCATGTGCGCCCGTTGAAGTGAAGCGGACTCAAAAATCGCTTCGTACGCGTGCACTCCCTGGAGATTTGCCTCCATGAGGATTGCATTGGGGAATTGCGCACGATCAAGCACAGACATGCGAAAGTCCGCGCCACGCAAAAAGGCGCCACGAGCCATAAGATCAGAACAATCTCGACTCGAGAGATCAACTCCAGGAAGAATGGCATTCTCTATAAAGAGGTTTTTGATTTCTGCGGGACCTCTCTGCGCATGCAAAACCGCATGAAGCTCTTTCACAGAGTCTTGCACAAGCTCCGCACTATTTCGCGCCACGGTTTTGATCTGATCTGCAACGAGCGGCTTTGCGGCTTCGAATTTCGGTTCGCCTTTGGGAGACATAGAAAACAAAAGAGGATCAAGGATACTACTATATCAGGGGCGCAAAACACGATCCAGCCTTTTTGAGAATGAAAACCCCGCCTGAGAACCAGACGGGGAGGGATTTACGGACGGACCAGCTTTGTTACGTTGGCTATACCCAACCCTACGTTCACGATGAGGAGAAGCGCCGCGATCACACCCACGAAGCCCAGGGGTGTACCGTGCAGGGTTCCGAGGAGGTAGGTCGCTATCGAGAGGGCACTGCCAATGCCCAAGCTGATAGCGTGCGTACGATGATTCGTGTCGGAAAAAATGGATGCGATGAGGTCGGCGGCGAATGCCAGGGGAGGAATGGCGGATGCCACGGTGAGGATCCAGGCCGTGGTGAGGTGATTGACCTGGAGCGGTCGAAGGAGGAGCTCGAACAATGCTCCGCCGAGGCTCACGACGATGAGATAGGCGAGTGCGGCAAATGTTTTATGCATGGGCTGTCCTTTCGGGCTTATTGGAGCATGAGTAGTCGGTTGTGTCAATAGATTATCGTAATGGCACATTGAGGTTTTCACCGCTTTATTTATAAGCTCATTAGTAACCATCGATAAAAAACCCGTCGATAGTCTCGACGGGAGGGGCCTATGTACGAGCAGGTCCAAAACGACGTGGCTGGGGCGCGGTCAAGAACGCTTGTTCGTGGGTGAGATGATGCCGTTTGCGGTACATCATGAGGTAGTGCGCATCTGCCCAGCAGAGGAATTCACCGTGGGGTCCACGGTGCCGGATGACTTCTTTACGGTTACACCAGGGCATGGCGCAGGGTTCCTTTGTGCCAGGCGGATGCACATGTCCCTTGATCGTCGCCTCGACCATGTCCGCAAGGGTTTTCCCCAGGAAGGGTGGCCTCTTACTCTTATTGAGGAGGTACGCTCGACAGGCACCGCACGCGTAGAGCGATTCCGTGATGGTGTTGGTTGCGCTCGGCGTCATGCTTATTGCGCACCATGGCACACTGCAACGCACCTCTGGAGGCGGGGGAGATTTCCATCCGAGTGGTTTGAGCAAGCGAAGTGCTTCCTCAAGGGTGACGTTGTGTTTGTTGGCATATTCCCACGTCGTTTGGTAGCAGTTTCTGCAGACGTGTCGTAAACCAATCGTACGCCTGACGTTTGGTCCACCTCCCTTGCGAAGGCGTGTGCTACATCCTGACCGTGAACACACGGTCGCAATGCGCGGAAGAGGAATCATTAGCGCAGGGAGCCCATTGCGCAGGACCTCTTCTTTGGAGAGTCCCATCTTTTTTGCGAGTGCGTAGGTGCGTTGGTAGCAGGCTTGGCAAACCTCTACGTCACCGATGCGACGGCTGACGCCCTTTGCAATGCGCGAGATAATACGCCTGCACTCAGGCGTTGCCCCACACTTGTGAGCCAACTGTCTCATAACAACACTCCTTTTCACATAACGGTCGTGGACGTCGCACAATATCGTGCGACTGAAGAACTTATCCTATTTTGGTATCATTGTCTACGGTTGTCGGCGCATCTATGAAGAAATACTTAGTATTTGGCTTTGATAAAAGATATTTTTGTTGCAAAGAATATTTTACAAACATGGAGATTCATGTTATATATTCCCAATATGCCACAACCAAAAGATACGCTTGCGCATTTGAACCTATCACCGCAGGAGATCGAGGTTTACCTTTCGTTTCTTACTGTGGGCAGGGCTGGTATTGCACAAATCGCCAAAAAGCTGGGGAAGAACCGTGCAGGGATCTATTTTCATGTGAAAAATCTTTTGGAAAAGCGGATGATTAAAGAAACTCGTTCTGGCAAAGCATTGCAGTACGTAGCTGTTCCTCCCAAGGATCTTGGTGAACGTCTTGAGCAGTGGACGGGTGATTTTAAAAGTATTATCCCTTGGCTTGAATCATTGAGAAAAGTGGATGCGGAAACGCCAATTATTGAGGTGTATGATTCGAAGCAGGGATATTTTCGTATTTATGAGGAAATATCTTACGGCCCAGTTGGATCGATGTTCCGCGTCCTCGAGGGGAAGGAGGCGCTCGATGCGGAGTTTTCGCTACTGCCGCAGGAACAGTGGAATATATTCTTTTCTCGCGTGAAAGAACGAAAGATTGAGACCAAGGCCATTTTTACATTGGAATCAGCAGATGTTCCTGTAAAAAAACTTACAAAAAAGAATCAACTAGCTATGTCAGGTCGTGTGTGGCATTTACGGCTGGTGCCGGAGGCTGTCTTGCCATTCCAACAGCTCCTTTTTGTATATGGCGATAAAATTGCCTTTATGTTTCCGCGTACTTCACTCGTGGTTACGATTAAACATCGTGCTATTGCTGATGCGCTAGCTGTAATATTTGATGGTCTTTATCAACTCGGTAAACCCGCAACGCGAGGCTGGAAGGAATATATGGCGGGTTAACTATCATTTCTTTGTTGTATCTCGAAAGGTATACTATCCTCATGAAAAGCAAGCAGAAGATTCCTCGGACGGTTTTGGTGCTTGGGTTTGTGGCGCTGGCGTCTGGGTTTGGGCAGGATTTGGTGTCTTCTGTTTTGCCTGGATATCTTGCTCTTCTCGCGATGAGCCGTGCGGATATTGGGTTGATTGATGGGCTTTTGCAGGGCGCGACCAATCTGTTTCGTTTTGTGTCAGGTTGGATGTCGGATCGTGTGGAGAGTCGAAAACGCTTGGCGTTTTTTGGCTATGCGTTATCCTCTCTTGCTCGACCACTGCTTGCATTTGGTTCTGGCTTTCTTCCCTTTGCGGCTTTGCGCGTCTTGGATGGCATAGGGAAAGGGACAAAGGATGCGCCTCGCGATGCGCTTGTGGCAGATGCGGCGGCTTCTGGGGAGAGCGGTCGGGCGTTTGGGTTTCATCGCATGGTGGATACGGCTGGTTCGGTGCTTGGTCCGCTTCTTGCCTTCGCGCTTCTGGCGCTCTTCCTTCCTTCGCTTGCGACCTATCGTTTGATTCTTGCGCTTTCGATCGTGCCCGGTGTGGTGGCGCTTGGCCTGATTTGGTTTGGCATTCGTGAGCCAGCGCATGCGTCCCGCGTTGCTTCGCGCGCGACAACGCCGCTTCCTTGGCAATTTTGGCTTTTTACCATGGCTATGGCTATTGCGACTATCACGAAAATCAATGACTCGCTGTTTCTCGTGCGTGCCCAAGACCTGGGTGTTTCTCCCACGGCGATTCCGCTTCTTTTCGGAGGCTTTACCCTTATCTACGCCGTGCTATCCTATCCCATTGGCATTTGGAGTGATCGCATAGGCAAAATGCCCCTCCTGGCCGCGGGGTGGATGGTCCTCGCCTTAGTGGAGTTTGGTTTTTCTGTGGACCCAAGCATGCCCATGACCCTCGTGTTATTCGCGGGGTATGGCCTCTTTTTTGCCCTGACAGAGGGTTCCGCGCGGGCGTACATCGCAGATACGGTCGCTGTGTCCGGTCGTGGATTTGCGTATGGGATTTATTATACGGTTCTTGGACTTGCGTTGATTATTGGTGGTTATGTTCTGGGTTCTATTTGGGACAAACAAACGCCTGAAATCGCGTTTCGTATTGCGGCTATCGGCTCATTGGTAGGCGGATTGATTTTGTGGCGGCTCATTCCAAAATCTCTAGGAACTCGTGCAGGCTAGCACTGGACAGAAGTCGTGTTTTTGTTTAGGATGCGAGCCTTATGGACCACGGCGATGTGATCGTGCGCTTTAGCGGCGTAACGTACGGATATGACGAAGACCATCCGCTTCTTGAAGAAGTGGATTTTTCGGTACGTGAGAATGCCAAGATCACGATCATGGGGCAAAACGGTGCAGGGAAGAGTACGATTTTCAAACTCCTGACCGGCGCGGTGAAGCCTTTGGAAGGGCAAATCAGCATCACAAAAGGCGCCTCTGTTGCCATTGGTTTGCAGGTGCTGGCTCGCGAACGCATGCAGGAAACAGTGCGCGAGTTTTTCGCCGCGGCGTTTCCAGAGAAAATGTATGATTTGGACAAGCGCATTGCCGATGTGATGGAGATCGTGAATATGCCGGCTCCGCTCGAGAAAAAGGTGGGCGAGTTTTCCGGGGGAGAGCAAGCGCGGTTATTGCTCGCGTATGCGTTGATCCAAAAGCCAGACGTCCTCTTACTTGATGAGCCAACGAACAATCTCGACAAAGCAGGCATTGAGCATTTGACCGGGTTTTTGATGATGTATCCGAAGACGGTCCTCGTGATTTCGCATGACGCAGACTTTTTGAATGCGTTTACGGAGGGCGTTTTACATTTGGATGCGTTCACGCACAAAGTCGAGCAGTACGTGGGCAACTATTTCAATGTTGTGGAGGAGATTGCCGCAAAACTCGAACGCGATCGCATGAAAAACGCGCGTTTGCTGAAAGATATTCAAGATCGCAAGGATAAAGTGAACTTTTTTGCGAATAAAGGAGGCAAGATGCGTAAATTGGCAAGCAAGCTTCGCGAGCAGGTCGAAGAGGCAGAGGAAGATATGGTGGATGTGCGTCGTGATGATAAGACGATCCGCGATTTTACGATTCCTGCGCAGGATTATCCGGATGCGCTCGTCAAACTTTCGTCCGTGCGCATTATTCGAGATCATGCACCCAAGCAAGTCAGCGTTGACATCACGCTTCGCAAGCGTGATCGCCTGCTTGTGTCCGGGCCAAACGGTATTGGAAAAAGCACCTTGCTTCGTTTACTCGCCGAAGGAAAGGATCCAGGCGCTGTGATCGGTAAAGATGTGAAGGTTGGGTATTATCGCCAGGATTTTAGCGGCCTTGATTTTGACGCCACGGCGTATGAAGAGCTTGAAAAAATGATGGAGCAACCGTCCAATGAAGAGATTTATGCCACAGCCGCAGAGTTTTTGCTCAACTCAAACACCTTGAAAAACAAGGTTGGTTCCTTGTCTGAAGGCCAGAAAGGGCTTTTGTGTTTTGCACGCTTTGTCCTCCAAAAACCAGGCCTTCTCATCCTCGACGAACCCACAAACCACATCAACTTTCGTCATTTGCCTGTGATCGCACGCGCTTTGGAAGACTTCAAAGGTGGCATCATCATGGTCAGCCACATGGAAGAGTTCGTAAACCAGATTTCCTTTACCGAGAGATTGGATTTGGACAAGCTGAGATAAAGCATCAGACACCCTTGAAAGGAATACGAGCCTCTTCCACCCAGTCCGTGTCCGTTTTACGTAGGATGCTCACACTATCGATAAGAAGACTATCAAATGGGATAGGTGTTGCTTGTAATTGTTTGCCAATCGCCGCAAAAGACTCGGGCGTGAGTTCTTTATGGGCGAGCGTAATGTGGAAATGTGGTGTTAACCCTTTATCGTTTTCTTTGATCTGAAGTAGTGCAGACAGAGGAATAGCAATGGATTGTTTTAATTGAAAAAGCTCGTCACGCTGTTCGGGTTCAACAAACCAGACGTCAGTTTCAAAGTGGTTATATCCAGTAATGTCAACGTCAAACGGTGTAATGCGCGTCGCAACCTCTTCGAGTAATTGTCGGACGTCTTCGATGCGGTTCGTTTCAAAAGGATAAAACAACGTTATATGAGGAGGATAGGTGAGACTCCAGCTAAGGCCAAAGGGGCGTGCGATGTCCTTTTTTAAATGCGTGGTCCAATCTGCCGACGGTCCACGGAGTACAAAACCAAGGAAGTATTTATTTGGCATAATGTTTGGAACAGCGGCTTTCGGATTATTTACTTGGAGAAACGATAGCAGATCAAAGCGGAGGAAACAAAATCCCCGCCGATTGTTGAAGGGCGGGGGAGACGAGACGGAGCTCAGGTGTTGAGGATCCTGGTTGTGAGAATGCCAGCGGTGTACAGGCGCTCGATTAGGTCGTGCTCGTCCTCGTTGGCTTTGAGGAGGCCTGCTTTGATTTCCTCGCCAGTGAGGATGCGTGCGATGCCGTCGCGACTGTTTACGCGATGGAATGCATCGTACACATCCGCGAGTGCGAGGATACGCGCGTATCGCATGATCGTCGCGAGCGTGGCGCCGGAGTATTCGTGCAAAAGGGGCGGCGGTTCTTCGGGGTAGCGATTTCCCTGGAATTGGTGGTGCCGCACAATGACCTCAGCCGTGAAGTCAAAACGTCCGCGGAGCGTGCGGTAGCCATCCATGGGATGGGACGTCATCTCCAGAGCATCTGCCGGCGACCATCCATCCGTACGTCCGAGTGTTTGGATGTTGGTCTGGATTTTCCCGATGTCATGCAGGAGCCCTGCGTAAAACAGCGCCTTTTGATCCAGCCCCAGGTACTTGGCGATATCTCGCACGACAATCGCCACGCGCAGGCTGTGCTCGTAGTGGTCATGCGTGACGGCACACTTGAGCTTGAGTGGGGCAAGCAGTGCAGAGATCGCATTACGACGCTCTTCGATGATGTGGAGCTCGTCGAAAATCTCGGTCACGCGGTCTTCGAGCGAAGGTAGGGGATCAAGGTACTCCTGAAACCGTCCCATAAACGCCCCCTTTTGGCTGTGTAGATGGTGCGTGCGTTTCTATAAAAACGGTAACACAGTGCTTATTCGCACGTCAAAAGTCTGTTATGCGGATGGGTGTGCGGATGGTTAGAAAAGACGCCGCTCGGATTTTCGGATGGTGATGACAGTGGCAACGCCAGTTTTCTTCTCTGAACCAAGCCCCTTTTTACGGGGCTATGTTGAGCCAAAATGGCTAAATAGAGCGGAATTATTGACCTTTGATCGTTGACAAAAACCTTAAAATATGGTGTAATGGACATTCCTGGATCTGCCAAAGTTAGGCAAGAATCCGGGGGTCCAATTATGAAACAATGCTCAAACAAACTTACGTCGTCCTTTTGCCAACGCAAAGTGATTGCCGCGTTTGTTTTGGCTGTGATTTTGACCAATTCCCAGGCTTCTGCCTCCCAGGCCGCGTCTTTGAACCTGACGCCTGCAGTAGACGCCGTGTCTTCGGTCCGTACTTCTACGGCCATGGATATTGGCTCCAAAACCACGGAAGCCACAGAAATCAAGAAGGAAGAGCCGGCAAAAGATGAACCCACGGTTCAAGAAGTGCTCTTGAACGTGTGCCAGGCTCGTGATTACGGCGCAGAGTGTGCCAAGACCCTTCTGGGCATGATGTGGAATGAGTCGTCCAACCGTTCTACGGTTATCGGAGACGGTGGGCGAGCGCGTGGATACTTTCAGATTCACGTGAAGCTTCACAAGATTTCCGTGGATTGTGCAGAAGACTTGGTGTGTTCTGCCAAATGGACCCTGGATTACCTCGAATCCAACATGTATCCCAAATACACGAGTTACGCGGTGCAGTGTCATAACAGCTGTAACGTGAACAATGGCTATGCGGCCCGCGCGCTTCGCAACGGAAAATCCTTCTGGAGCAAGCCGTTGGAAATCAAGCAGCCCAAACCCGTTGAACTCGCGTTGCAAGCCAAGACCGAATAACAAAAATCACAAATCAAAACCACCCGCTCGGGGTGGTTTTGCGAATGTAAAAACGGGGTCACATCTGATGAGAAGCGGGGAGTAATGCCTCTGATATATAAACTATGGCAAACAAAGCCATGGTTTGTCGTGATACGACGAAGTTGAGCGCCTCGCGGCAGAAGTGACCCCGTGTTTTTTTGAGAAGAGGAACGATGTGACGGTTTATATTCCTGATTTTAAATGCAAGAAATGGCATCGATGACGACATAGTGTCCCACCACGAAATTCACCGTATGTCCTGTTATTCAACCTTCATTCGAGACAAAGGCTCAATGACAAGGGGGTAGATCCGGATGAGAACCATCCGTACCCCAGGTCAAGCCCCCTTACGGAGGCTCTCATGTCGTGGAAGGTGCGTGACGGCGGGCGATCTGGTCAGTAGCCGAGGCGCTTGCAGATGTCCAAGGCCATGTAAACCGCCTCTTCCTTGTCCTCGAAGTGGACTCTGTACCTCTTCATCTCATCGAGGATTGCGTCATATCCCTTGCCAGGGCACTCGAGGTAGTACAGGGCGAGCCTGTAAGCCCAGAACGGGATTACGATCGTGCTATCATCCACGTACTGCGCATGCGGCGCGAGATCTTCGACGAGCTTGCGCATGCGTCCTGCCAGGTCCTCACCGGCGGTGAGCGCGTTGAGATTGGCGATGATCGTCTTTGGTTCACACATTGGTCTATCCTCTAAGGCAGGAGCGTATCCTCGGCATTGCTCTCTGTCAAGAATGATTACCGCGTCGCCTATTGTGGAGAATCTGCCACCATGTTCGTTCATTCCTGACCGCTTTCGTCTTCCGGTGTCTCTTCCTTGACTTGAGCGTTTCTTTATGTAAGATGACTCAATCCTGTGTGATAGCGGGATAAAGAAGCGGCCCTTGAGCTTCGGAGGAAAGACCATGGCAAAGAGGACGCCTGAAAAGCAGTCTGACGCGGCATCGGAGAGGCCTGCGGTGCAGGCGCAAATCGCGCTTTCTCCAGAGCGCTTGAAGGCGGCGTCTGCGTTCGTCGTTCATTATATGAGGGGTGACTTCGTGATCCGGCCTGAACTGCCGGATCTTGAGGCCAGGGCGCGGGCGGCCTTTGCTTGGCGCGCCAGGCCATTCACGAGGATCAAGGTCGTAGATCTGGCCGACTCCTACGCCATCGCGAGCGGTCGACTCTATGGGTACGGCGATGCTGATCCGTACTTGCACAAGCTGAACGAGTCCGTGCAAGGCCTGTTGGAGCCCGGGGTGTATTCCGCAATGGTCGAGACTGTCGTCCCGAATGACGTGCTCGATCGGATTCTGTGTAGTTTTCCTCCTCGCCAGTTCGAAGAGGCGCTCATCGCATCTGCGGCCCGCTTCAGGCGGCTGTTCGGTACAAGAACGCCTCCTGATCACTGCAGGCCCGGGTGTTTTCCACTGAACGTGTGCGAGTCTGCGCAGGGCGTGTTCTTGGATGCCCTTTTCACGACCGCCGCATATGCGTACATGGGCGATTCGGAGAAGGCCTTCGGTATCCAATCCATTCTCACGCTCTGCTGGGATGGCAACCCGTACATGGGCATGAGCGAGAATGGGGAAGGCGTCTTTCTCGTCGCGTCATACTCCAGCCCTGGCACGAGCCGCTAGTCCTTGACCCCGTTTTATGCGCAACGCGCGTGGCGGGGTTGTTTATTATCTTTGGGTGTGGGGTCACATCTGACGGAGGGGCTTGCGTGCTTCCGTGAATCTGCTAAGAAAAGCAACGTTTATATACTTATTCACGCGAAAATACCGCTTGTGGCAGATGTGACCCTGTTATTATGGTCACCCCTGACCGTCCGATGCGATTTCCGGTATCCGACTTCTTGGAATCTTGCGCACGCGCACGATCGTCTTGCCCGCCAAAAACTCCTTCACGAGGCGATGCAATCCGTCCAAAATCAACCAGCGCCCCTTGTTCTCCATGATGTCGATAGGATAGGACGTATCAGCCTCCTGAATAAGACGCCAGTGCGTCGGCTCTCGGTCTGGATGTGCCATAACTTCTCTTGGCGTCAGGTTGTAAGCGTCGGTTCCTTCGGAATCCCAAAACGGAACATCGAAATGCCAATCAAGCTCATTCATGGGCATTTCTATCGTTGGCTCATTCAACGCCCAGACCTTTTTGGAATCCCAGTTGAAATCAAAACCCACTTCTTTCACGATTTGAGGGGTGCTCTTATCATAAAGCGCCTCATTCCGTATCACCTCGGATTTGAAATACTGCTCCTGAAAATGAATAGCCTTACGGATCTCATCATCTGTCATGGATTGCCCATCAGGTACGACTATTAGCTTATCGTCGTCATCATCCAAGCGGTGAATAACAGCGATACAACGTCCTGAAAACTCCTCAAGAGGAACATTAACCCCAAGAACATAGGCATCTAGCTCCTCGCCATCTGGAGATTTTGTTTCAGGTACAAAACCATAGTTGACTGGATAAATATATCCATACTTTGGATGTTTTGAACCAAGCCGTCTATCTATTTTGATGGTTATGAGCTTCCCGAGAAATTGGGTTGCATTGGTATACATAGAGCATCAGAATAAAACAAAATCCGACCCATTACTAGGTCGGACGTTGGTGGGGTGGCCAATGGGATTTGAACCCATGATAGCGGGACCACAACCCGCTGTGATAACCCCTTCACCATGGCCACCATGGAGGATTTGTGCAGTTATCTTAGGGGATAGCGCGATTTTTGGCAACCCTATCGATGCAGGGCTGTCCGTTGGTTGGTTTTCTTGGGGGGAGTACGTCCGATGCAGGTTGGGTCATTGGGGCCGCACTCGCTCACGGCAAAGAGGACGATGGAGATGAGGCCGAACACGAGCGCCACGATTTGGGTGCGGCTGAGTTTTTCATGGAAGAGGAGGAGGCCCATGAGAGAGGCTACGATAAACACGCCAATGGTCCATACGGCACTGAGGATCGTCAGTTTGCCATAACGGAGCGACAAGACAAACGCACTGCCAGATGCGCCATAGAGCACAATCGCTGTAATCATGAACAGCCAACTGGGTTTTTGCGACCAAAGTTTCGCGATATAGTCAGCGACGATCGTGGCAAAGGCGCCGATGGTGACAAGGAGATATCCCATGAAGACAGTATAGCAGATTACAAAACACGCATCACACAGCACGTGTCATTTATGAGAAAATAAAAGTCACGACCGGAGAGCCGTGACTTTTGTTGTGATACTTACTTCGGCTGGTTCCATCGTTCGAATGCGCGGAGGATTTCGAGGGGGAGCGCGAAGACGATCGTGTTGGATGCATCACTTGATACGTCATTGATGGTGTTGAGTGTGCGCAAGTGCAAAGCGCCAGGGCTGACGGCGAGGATTTCTGCGGCGTGGCGCAGGTTTTCTGCGGCCGCCACTTCTCCTTCGGAGTTGATGATCACGGCGCGACGTTCGCGTTCGGCCTCGGCCTGCTTGGCGATCGTGCGTTGCATGTCCTCTGGAAGCACGATGTCTTTGAGTTCGGTTGTTTGCGCTTCAATGCCCCAGTTGGCCGTGTGCGTGGCAATGAGTTCTTTGATGCGAGCAGAAGCCTGATCGCGTTCTGAGAGCAGTTCATCAAGCGATAATTCGCCGACCACATTACGCATGGTGGTCTGCGCAAGTTGCGAAACCGCATTCCACACATTCTCGACTTCGATGACCGAGCGTGCGGCATCTTCTACGCGGTAATAAATAACCGCGTTAATTTTGCAGGACACGTTATCCTTGGTGATGGCGTCCTGGTACGGCACCTCGACCGCCTTGGTGCGGATATCAACCTTTACCATGGACTGAAAGATGGGGAGCACGAGGCGCCATCCTGGTTCCACGAGCTTGGTATATTTGCCCAGCGTGAATTTTACGCCGCGTTCGTATTGGTTTACCTGGCGAATAGAGCCAAGCACAACGACTAATACGAACCAAAAGACGATTTGTAATAGGATATCCATAGGTGCCTCTAACGTAGCGCGGTCTTTGGGGGACGTCAATAAAAGAAAAGACCGTCATTCACGAGTGAATGACGGTGCTAGAACGTGCCGGAAAGGGCGAGAGCTCCACCACCCGAGAGCGGGGAGAAGGCGAGGGCGGGCCGGGGAGGCGTGGAGCGGTCCTCGAAGGAGCGACCGACCAGGAGCGCTGTGCCCGTGATGGCGCAGACCAGGGCCGTGCCGAGGCCGAGCCAGAGCCGCAGATCGCCGGTCGAGGCGCGGTTGTAGGCGTACCCCGCGTCAGGGGTCCACGTTCCTGCGCCCTCGGCAT
>JBAYJC010000006.1:0-66807 GCA_041665285.1 Patescibacteria group bacterium
ATCACTCATCTCTCATGTACTGCGCCTCCGGAAATCGGGGGGATTGGTACGGTTGCCGCCAAGGAGGTGGCGCTCTTGCGTGCGCGGTCTCTTGATGCGCGCTTGATTGCGCCTGAGCCCCTCACAGATCTTCAGGAGGAAGCGCGCAGTTCTTTTGAGCGATTACCTGCATTACGTATAGGCAACGGTGCGATTTTACGAGGGCTTGATGCGCGTCTCCGGCAAACGGACGTCGTGCATTTACATTATCCCTTTTACGGAACCGCAGAACGGTTGTTGTGGCGTCGTGGGCACATCCCGGTGGTAGTCACATTTCACATGGATGCAAAACCCGAAGGATGGAAGGGGATGGCGGTAGATATTCATCGTGAGTGGCTTCAGCCGTATTTATTGTCACGTGCCGCAACGGTCATTGTCTCTTCATTTGATTATGCGCATCGCTCCTCGCTGGAGCCATGGTTTGCCGAGCACATCGATCGGGTGGTGGAACTGCCATTTGGCGTGGACACAGAGTTTTTTGCGCCAGGATCGTCGTCACGAGAACGATTTAGCGTGCCATCTGACGCGCCTACATTTTTGTTTGTAGGTGGCCTTGATCAGGCGCACGCCTTTAAAGGCGTGGAAGAGTTACTGCGAGCATTTGCGTCCATCGATGCGCATGCGCATCTGTTGATCGTGGGCGAAGGCAATCTTCGCGCGACGTACGAGGATCAAGCGCGAGCTCTCGGTATAGCGCATCGTGTGCATTTTCTTGGCCGGTTGGATGCCGTGACGTTGCGCGATGCGTTTTGTACAGCGGATGTGTTTGTGTTTCCTTCGACCTCTTCTGCGGAGGCTTTTGGATTGGCCGCGTTGGAAGCTGAATCCTGTGGTGTGCCGGTCATTGCCTCAGATTTACCAGGCGTGCGTACAGTGGTTCTTCATGGCCAAACAGGTCTGCTCGTTCCTCCGAAAGATGTGGTCGCTCTGACGAATGCTATGGCATCACTGGCCGCAGATCCTGTACGCCGCGCGCAAATGGGGCGAGAGGCGCGTCGACTGGCAGTGGAGCGCTTTTCGTGGGACACGCATATCGATGGTTTGATGCAGATTTATCAACGTGTATGCGCATCGCGATCTTAACCAATGCGTTTCCTCCAGAGGCCAAAGGGGGCGCAGGGCAGATTGCCGCGCTTCAGGTTGACGTTTTACGTTCTGCGGGGCATGAGGTGCGTGTGTGGCATCCACAGATCACTTGGTTTTCGCGTTCTGTACCTGTCCGTCTCCTACGACATGTTTGCGATTTGTGGCCATCTCACGAGACCGTCGCAGAGATTGTTGCATGGAAGCCTGAGGTGTTAATCACACATAATCTTACGGGGTGCGGATTTGCGACGCCGCAAGCGATTCGTACGCATCACCTTGTTCGTTGGTTCCATGTTTTGCATGATGTACAGCTGTTTGAGCCGTCCGGTCAGCTCGTGTCTGCCGTAGCGATCACGTGGTGGCAACGATTGTGGTCTTCCTTGCGTCGAAGAGCGCTTGGTCAGCCGGATGTGGTGGTGACACCCACGCAATGGCTATTGGATGAACATAAGCGCAGAGGTTTTTTTTCCAAGGGATTATCGATGGTTCTTCCAAACCCCGCGCCTGTTGCACAGACGTTTGATCGTGCCTTGCATGCGCCTTTGCGCCTCCTGTTCGTGGGGCGCGTGTCTGAAGACAAAGGCGCGAATCTTCTTGCGGGTTTGCTGAATGAACTGGATGTGCCGTTCCTCATGGAGATCGTGGGCACAGGGCCAGACATGAATGCGTTACTGGAACACTCGCAACGCATCCATGCTTTTGGCGTTGCCTCGCCTGAGCAGGTGCTCGCACGTATGCGCGAGGCAGACGTGTTGCTCGTGCCGTCGCAGATCGAAGAAAATCAACCAACCGTTATTCTGGAAGCCGCGAGTGTTGGCTTGCCGGTTATTGCGTCGGACAAAGGTGGAATACGCGAAACGCTGCGTGGCGCAGGGATTATCTGTCCAGCGCAGGACTTAGGTGCATGGAAGCAAGCCATCCAGTCACTCATAGAAGAGCACGTCTATCAGCAGGCGGTCATGTCGATGAAAATGATCGCAGAACAGCACGAACGATCACGCTATCAAGCACGGTTTACAGAAGCACTTCGTGGAGAGTGAAAGTCTTTTTTTTAGGGAAGGTCGAAACGGTACACGATGACTTTACCCTGTTGGATGCTTCGTTCGCTATTTGCAATGGCGCTGAGTTCTTCGTTCATACGTCCTACGTCCCACCAATAATCATTCATGACAACGTACACACGTTTGCTTTGTCCTAAGCGCCCAGCTTCCGCGATTGTTGAGGCAGTTGGGTGGCCAAAGGCAGTTTTCAGGAAGACTTGATAAAGCGGGCCGCCCGTGGGAATAGGATAATAAAAGATATCTTGCGCATAGCGTTTGAACCCAAAGGCTTCTATAGCCGCGGCACTGACAGATTGATTGGCAAGCACGGTGTATGGCACGTGATTGGCATCCATGTCGATCCAGCGTACGGCTTCTTTGTCTGCTTGGCCCACGCTCCATCCGCGAGAGATGGTTGCGGCATCATGCTTGGGAAAGGCGTTGTAGATGTGGGCACTGCTCCAGGCCGCGAGGAAGAGGAGGAGCGTTGCGGAGGGGATCGGGGAGCCGCGAAGACCTCGCGCCATGGCAGTTGCTAAACCAACCAGGGCAGGAAGTAACAGGAAGAGTGACGAGAGGAGGAAGAGTCGATCTGCGTAGTTGCTTCGTTCGTAATCAATGAGAAAAGCAAAGTCTCCGCAGGCACGAAGTAGATAGCCTGCGAGCGCCATACCAAGGCCAAGGACTGTGGCGGCAATCCATTCCGCGCGATGGGTTGTGTCTTTTGCGATGCCTAGGATCGCTAAGAGGAGCAGGGCTATGGGTTGAAGAAAACCCATGACCGAAGCCCAGTCAGCCCATAATGCCGCATGAGAGGTGGGTGGATTGAGGAGCGTGAGCAGGCTCTGAACAAAATAGGAGAGATCGCGGAATACGGCGGTGCTCCAAGCAACCTGTGTGCCGCTTTGTTGACCGAGAAGAAAAAATGCACCAGGAATGACCGCGCACGTTCCTATGATCACGAGCCAGGTGAGCCAGGATCGGAGTGGTCTTCGATGATGGTGTATTTGCCAGCGGATCCAGGCCATGAGGATCGTTGCCCCAAGCAGAGGAAGGCCGGCGAGCGGATGAATAGCCACAGACCAAAGCGCGAGGGTGAGGCTCGGAAGCGGATTCACCTCATCGGTCGTGGCAAGGATGAGCGCCATGAGGCCTATCAGATAGGCGAATGACTGCGGTGTTGTTGTAATGAATGCCGTGAGAGGGAGGAGGATGAGAAGGCCGGGGAGCATCCAAGCTATGCGGAGATGCTTGCGAAAGCTCGCGAAAAGGATCCAGGGAAGCAGAAGCCCCATGCTTGGAACAAGGGCAAGGTCTATGCCATGCAAGGGAAGATCAAAGAGACGGGCAAACCATGTGGTGAAGACGTATTGCCCAATATAATAAAATGGCTTTGGATGCAGAGTGCCCGTGTAGAGCAGGATGGTTTCGCTCGCTCGATGCAAAAATCCATCAAAGCCAAAACCGCTTTGGTAGATTAGGATGGTGAAGAAAAATACGGGGGCAAGCGCTCCCGTTGCCAAAAGAGCAAGGAGCCAGGGTTGAGCTTGGCGGTGCGCGGCGATCCATCCGGCAATGCTCATGATGGCGATCGCGGCAAACGTGCCTGCAGGCATGAGCGCCCAAGGGGCACGAATGCTTTCTGTTGTTCCGGACAACCAAGCAACACGTAAGAAAAAAAGAGCGGCTATTCCCGAACAAGCGGCAAGAAGGAGGAGCCATGGCCAACGGCGCAGTGTGTGGTTAGGGTGTTCTGTCGTTGAAGGAGGCGTGGGTGTGTGTTGATCAATAAAAGATACAGCCACGGGGACAAGCGGTTCCTCGCCTACAGCAAGCGGCCGGTCTTGTGCTGGTGTTGCATCAGGGAGAAAGAGACAGGGGATGAGGAGAAGAAGGGCGCATGCCAGGGTGTAGGCATCGCTTGCTTGATCCAGTCGCCATCCTGCGTAATACCAGAGTGTCTGAACGATGGATTGTGTTGCGAGCAGGGTCAGTGCTCCGATGAGCCAGGAGAGGGTTGGGGGGAGCGAGGGGCTGAGGTGTTTGCCAAAACGATGGCTGAAGTAGAGAAAAACAAATAGGGTATACCCTAGTGCGAGCCGCCCTCCAGCAAGCCAGGTACCGAGGATCCCTAAGAAGAGAGCGCTTCCAAAGAGGAGGGCTGTATCGCTCCAACGAAGCCGGGCAAAGAGAGACATGAACACATCATGGAGGAAAACAGCGAACGGTTCAAGCGACGTTGTCGGGCAGGTGCGTTTGCCGTATCCTATTACTAGAGCCTATCTCCTATGTTGATGACAAATGAGAACGTCCAGCTTTTTCCGCATGATAAGATATTTGCCAAGCTTATCATTCCGCTTGTTCCACAAGCTGTTCGGCCTAACCATTTGACGGTCCTCCGGCTGTGCCTCACGCCGTTTGTGCTTTGGTTTCTCTGGCGTGAACAATGGGCGCTTGCGTTGGCATTTTTTCTTGTTGCCGCGTTTACAGATGCGCTGGATGGTTCTCTTGCGCGTGTACGGAAGCAAATCACGATTTGGGGGACCATTGCTGATCCGGTGGCAGATAAAATTCTGATTGGTTCTACGGTCGTCTTGTTTGTGGCAGAGGCGGTCAATGTTTTATTTGCGCTGATTATCGTCTTGATTGAGGTCATGATTGGTTTGGGCGCCTGGTATCGTAAGGGGCACGGTGAAATCGCCTCTGCCAATCAGTATGGAAAAATTAAAATGGTTTTGCAGGTGCTTGGGGTCGCGGCTCTGATGGTGGCAAAGATCGCTGGTCTTCAGCTGGCGGTTTCTGTCGGTGTAGGCACATTGACTGTCGCAACGGTGTTTGCCGTGGTTTCTTTGCTCACGTATGGCTTGTAGGAGAGGATCCGCTTGACGTTTTTTGCTGTTCATAGCACTGTGCACGCCTATGGAGTTGACCCGTTTACAGACATTCCTTGCGGAACGTAAGGAGCCGGCGTATCGCCTCGCGCAAGTCACGCGGGCGTATTTTGTGGACCTTGCAGGCTCATGGGATGGAGTAACGGTCTTTTCGAAAACATTGCGGGACGCCTGCGCTCTTGCCTTGCCCTGGGATGTGTTGACGACCGTGAAGGAGCAGGAAAGTGAGAACGGACGCACCGTGAAGTTTTTGTTTCGTTGTGCAGATGAAGCACGGATAGAAACTGTGCTGTTACGCCACGAGGATGGTCGAAATACGGTTTGCGTTTCTTCACAAGTGGGGTGTGCGATGGCGTGTGGATTTTGTGCGACAGGTGCCCAGGGATTTCAACGCAACCTGACCATGGAAGAGGTCTATGAGCAGGCCATACAGGTAGCGCGATTCCTTCAGAAAGAGCAGGCGCGCGTGACGCACATCGTGGTCATGGGCATGGGGGAGCCATTTCATAACTATGATGCGGTGCTGGGCGGACTGAAGCTGTTGAATCGTGCGGATGGTTTTGGATTGGGTGCGCGACACATGACTGTTTCTACGTGTGGCATTGTGCCAGGCATCCTCCGCTTGGCGGACGAGGCGTTTCAGGTGAATCTTGCCATTTCTTTACATGCGGCGACGAGCGCCATCCGTTCAGAGATCATGCCGGTGAATCGTGCCTATCCTTTAGATACATTGATGAAGGCCGTGCAAACCTACATGGACAAAACAAACCGTCGCGTTACCTTTGAGTATTTGCTTCTGCGAGATGTGAACGATGGCCCAGCGCATGCGAGGGAGCTTGTGGACCTTCTTTCGCCTATGAAACGCCTGGCGCACGTAAACCTGATCAAGTATCATAAGACCGGCGCGTTTACCGCCTCGGATCGAGAAACGCGTGATGCATTTTTAGAAACGCTTCGGCGTGCGGGCATCAATGCCACGCATCGTGTGACCTTTGGAGAAGATATTGACGCATCATGCGGACAACTCGCCGGTCATCGTGCGTAAGCTGTGGCCCCATTTTTCTTTGAGCTCTTCATGCATAGACATGTTCCTTTGGTGATCGCCGTGACTGTCTTCGTTGCGTTTGTATGCGCGGGGATGGCGATGTTCTTGTTGCCTGTTGGCTCTTCTCCTGTCTCTCAGCGTGATGATCATGTTGTGCCTGCTACGTCTGTGACAGAAACAGCGCCGGGATTTGCGCTATCTGTTACATCTTCTGCATTTGCGTCGCTTGTTATGCCCTCCTTGGATTATTTGGAGCGTGTGGCAGGCGATCCTGTGTTGGAGCCTGGAGAAATTGGGATGCGTATTCCGATCCTCATGTATCATCGTATCGCACCCATCACTGCAAAAACACCATTGAAAGAGCGGCGATACATGGTCACGCCAGAATCGTTTACTGCACAGATGGAGTCCTTGGTTTCTGCGGGCTATCATACGATTTCCGCAGATGATCTGCGTCGTGCGCTGACGTACGGTTGGGATATTCTCCCATCCAAACCCGTGATCCTTACGTTTGATGATGGATTTCGCGATCAATATGAGTATGCGTTTCCTGTGTTGAAACGCTTGCAGATGCAGGCAACGTTTTTTATCATCTCCAATGTCTTTTCAAGCCCAGCGCACGTCACAAAAGACATGATTCGTGACATGGATGCCAGTGGTTTGATTACGATTGGATCGCATACGCGTCATCATGTCTATCTTGGGAAGATGGGGCGCACAGCGGCGCGTTCTGTTGAGATTAAAGGATCAAAGGAAGATTTGGAAAAGATTGTGGGCCATCCTATTCAGACGTTTGCCTATCCATTTGGGAGTTGGACCGAAGACGTGGTGAGAGAAGTGGAGCAAGCAGGCTATACCCTTGGGTTCGGTGTGCGGCTCGGATCCTTGCAAGCAGGCTCAAGCCGATTTTTGATCCGGCGTATTCCTGTAGCAAATCGCATGGCAGTTGTGCCGCTGTGCGATCGATTCAGCGCGATTCCCATTGCAAAAACCACAAAGAAGACGGTCAAAGCCGCAAGTCAGAACACAAACACCCCTGTCAAATAGTAAACCTCACGGCGTGACATTATTTGTATTTCTTGGTATAACCTCGCCAACATGACGAGTGCTTCTTTGACGCGACTCTCGCAAAACATCCGTAAACCACGGGTGCTTGTTGGGATGTCTGGAGGGGTTGACTCGAGTCTTTCCGCGGCGCTTCTTTTGGATCAGGGATATGAGGTTGTGGGTGGTTTTATGAAGAACTGGTCAGATACGCAGGATCTTTGGACCGGGGAGTGTCAGTGGCGCGGAGAGCGTCGTGACGCCATGCGTGTGTGTGCGGCTTTGGATATCCCCTTGCTGACGTTTGATTTTGAGACAGAGTATCGTGAGCGGGTTCTCCGGAGGTTGCTGGAAGAGTCACAAAAAGGGCTCACGCCGAATCCTGACGTTTTGTGTAACGAGGAAATCAAGTTTGGCCTCTTTTTTGAAGAGGCTCTTCGTCGGTCGTTTGACTATGTGGCAACGGGGCATTATGCGCAGGTCACGCGGGATGAACAGGGGAAAGCGCATTTGTGGCGAGGAAAGGATACAGAGAAAGATCAATCCTATTTTCTCCATCGTGTCTCACAGGAGGCACTTCAGCAGACGCTGTTTCCTATTGGACATCTCACAAAGTCAGAGGTGCGTCGTCTTGCAGAGGAGCGAGGCCTTCCTACGGCACAAAAGCCAGATAGCCAAGGAATTTGCTTTGTGGGGAAGCTTGATTATCATGATTTTTTGCGTAAGGCCAATCCACCAACACCAGGGGATATTGTGACCGCAGACGGCGTTGTCATTGGCCGTCATGACGGGCTTGATGCCTATACGATTGGTCAGCGCCAAGGATTGCTCGTGAGCAAAGATCGTTCTGCATGGTATGTGGCAAAGAAGGACCGTGCGCAGAATCGTCTGATCGTAGTTCCGGATCATGAGGATCCGTTGCTATTTGCTTCAGATGCCGTAGTGGATCACGTTCACTGGATAGGCGAGGTGGCTCAGATGCCGTCACGAGGAGAGGTCGCGATTCGTTATCGACAGATAGCAGAGCCGGCAACACTGACCCTTGATACAAACACAACAACAGCCCGCGTACATTTTGATCGTCCTGTGTGGGCATTAGCCCCGGGACAGTCCGCTGTTTTTTACGCAGGAGATGAATGTCTGGGTGGTGGATTTATTCGTGACGAATCGTTATCCTTTGCGTATGGACATCCGCCAAAAACGTCTTGAGTGGATTTCGTTAGTGTACCTCTTGTTTTTTGTGCTGGCCGTTCTTTCTCCTTCGCTTTATCGCAATAATTATATTGGGATTGCCGAAGAAACACTGGAGGAAATCACTATTTTTATTTTTGGGTTAGCAGGGATTGTGACCTTTACGCTCTACGAACGCTTGATGGAGCGCCGTGAAAAAGAACGTGAACAAGTGCAGGGGCAATATCAAAAGGCTAAGATGGAACTCATGGAGTCCTATCAGTATATCGGCTCTGTGAATCGGAAGATTGAGCTCTTGAAGCAGGTTGCGAACGATACAACCTCTACGCTTGCCGGGCAGAGACATATCTCAAAGGAGCTGTTTCAGTCCCTGATGTCAAATGCGTGTTCTGCTGTAGGCGCAGAGACAGCGCTGTTGCGTTTCGTGGATCACGACAGGCTTCGGACCGACCGAGAGTTTCTTCACAATGGTCAAGGATTTGTATTTCGTGTGGCAAATCGCGATCTCCGTACGATTCATGAGCGTAATCTTTCGCATAGTTTTGTCCTTTCTGAGGATGAAAAGGAGATATTGGTGGTGCCGTCTGATCGATCTGAGGGCAATAAGAAGGCGTATCTTCTATTGCATCTTGCTGATCAACATATTCCAGAGGTGGATGCCTCGTTGCTCAAGGTCTTTGTGAACCACGCAGAAATGCTCTACCAGCATTTTCCTCTGGGAGAGATTTCTTCAGAGGCGCCGAACGTGGTTGCGGAGACGCCTGTTGCTTTGCCGCAACTTGTCGAGACGCCGAAGAGTGAGTAGCATAACCCTGACCCTGTATGAAAACCCATGAAATTCGCCAAAAATATCTCGAGTTTTTTCGTGAAAAAGGACACGCGATCATCCCTTCGGCATCATTGATTCCGGAAAATGACCCAACCGTACTCTTTACGACCGCTGGCATGCACCCGCTGGTCCCGTATTTGTTGGGGGAAGTGCATCCGGCAGGCAAGCGGCTGGCGAGTGCGCAAAAATGCATGCGTACGGATGATATTGATGAGGTGGGCGACAATCGCCATGGGACGTTTTTTGAGATGCTTGGGAATTGGTCGCTGGGCGATTACTTTAAGCGAGAGGCGATCGCGTGGTCATTTGAGCTTCTCACGGATGCCCGCTGGTTTGGTATGGATGCATCAAAACTCTATGTGACGGTGTTTGAAGGTGATGCAGATGCGCCTCGGGATGAGGAATCTATTGGCATTTGGCAGGCGCAATTTGAAATGAAGGGCATTGCGGCAGATGTGGGGGTCGCGGGCATGGATGAACCAACGATCACGGAACAAGGGCCGCGTATCTTTGCGTATCCGAAAAAGAAGAATTGGTGGGGGCCTGCGGGGCAAACCGGTCCATGCGGTCCAGATACGGAGATGTTTTATGATACAGGGTTGCCACACGACACGGCGTTTGGGGAGAAGTGTCATCCAAATTGTGATTGCGGTCGTTTTATCGAGATTTGGAACGATGTATTCATGCAGTACGACAAGCAGACAGATGGGGCATTCCTTCCCTTGAAACAGCAGAACGTGGATACAGGCATGGGCTTAGAGCGCATGGCAAAGGTGTTACAGGGCGTACCGACGATTTTTGATACAGATGCTTTGCAGGGGATCATGCATACCATAGCGGAGGTTTCCGGCAAGGCGTATAACGCGGGAGATCAGAGAGTGGATCGGTCCTTTCGTATTGTTGCGGATCATGTGCGATCTGCCACGTTTGTCATGGGGGATCCACGCGGGGTCGTCCCTTCAAACGTGGGCCAGGGCTATATTGTCCGTCGGCTGGTGCGTCGCGCGATCCGTGAGGGGCGACGCCTTGGCGTGACAGGGCCATTGCTCGAACAAGTTGCTTTGGCTGTCATCGGAGCCTATGGAGAAGCTTATCCAGAACTCGAGACAAACGCCGCACGCGTTCTCATGGAGCTGAAAAAAGAGGAAGAGAAGTTTGGGAAGAGCGTAGAAAAGGGGACACGTGAGCTGGAAAAAATGATGGCAAAAACGAATAGCATCACTGGTGAACAGGCGTTTGTTCTGTTTTCGACGTTTGGGTTTCCTGTGGAGATGACGGAAGAGATCGTCAAAGAACAGGGCGGAACCGTGGACCATGAGGCATTTGTCACGGAATTTAAGAAGCATCAGGACCTGTCACGCACGGCTTCGGCGGGTGTCTTTAAGGGCGGACTGGCAGATAGTACGGAAGAAACAACGCAGTTGCATACGGCAACACACTTGCTCCAGGCCGCACTCCGGAAGGTGCTCGGCACCCATGTTGAACAGCGGGGAAGCAATATTACGGTTGAACGCTTGCGGTTTGATTTCTCTCACCCAGACAAAATGACGCCTGAACAGGTACAAACAGTCGAAGAGCTGGTCAACAGCGCCATTCGGCAAGATCTGCCTGTGACCTTGCAGGAAATGACGGTTGCTGAGGCAAAGACTTTGGGCGCTATGGGGCTTTTTGACGAAAAGTATGGGGACAAGGTCAAAGTCTATACGGTTGGCGATCCGTTAGCCCCGTTTTCACGAGAGATCTGTGGAGGTCCTCATGTGAAACATACGGGGGAGCTGAAGACATTTAAGATCTTGAAGGAGGAAGCGGTTTCGGCGGGTGTACGACGCATCAAGGCAATCCTGGGCTAAATGTCGGGTAGGGAGAAGACCAGCCTTTACAGAGGCTGGTTTTTCTCTGGTGAGGCTTGACGGGGGAGCGATCTTATGGTGATTTGTGGGTCGTTCTGGACAGAGCATTGGTTGAAGAGGCCTTTGCGGCCCTGTCCTCCTTCGGGCTTCCCCACGCAGGGGCTTCTTTGACCCAGAAGGCTCTTGCTCCTGGCCCTGTCCAGAACCCAATTTCCTGACCGCACGGTGTATTCTTGCCCTGCGGTCGTTTATTTATCCCCTTTTTCGCTTGACCTTGTTATTATATTCCGCTAGAATAGTGCCACTAAATCGTTTTTCTTTGTGCGTACGCCCATGATCCATTCTGTGCGCTGTCCGTATGTGCGCTAAACATAGCTCTCCGAACAAGGAATTCCTCGTTCTGAAAGGCAAGATTCAGGAGAATCTTCCTGCGGCGAGTTTCCGGGTTCAACTGGAGAACGGGCAGGAGATTTTGTGTTATCTATCGGGGAAAATGCGGATGAACCGCATTCGACTAACGCCTGGCGACGAGGTTCAGGTCGAAATGAGCCCCTACGATTTGACAAAAGGTCGCATAACATATAGATTATAGGCCTTGAAAAGCAGATGTTGGACCCCTCCGGTCGTCGCCGGCGGCTCTTTCGTCTGCGCCCGTTGCGTATAAAAACGCTTCGGCCTACTCTCATCCACGATTCACGCTATTCTCTCAAGATCTCGCTATGAAGGTTCGATCCTCTGTCCAGGCCATGTGCCGTGAGTGCCAAGTGATCCGTCGCAAGGGTCGCGTGGTCGTGATTTGCAAAAAGAATCCGAAACATAAACAGCGTCAAGGATAATAAAATATTATGGCACGTATCGCCGGAGTCTCTCTCCCATTGAACAAGCGCACGGATATTGCGCTCACTTATATTTTCGGTATTGGTTCGACCAGCGCTCGTAAGATTTTGAAGACCACAGGCATTCCGAGTGAAGTGCGTGTTAAGGATTTGTCCGAGGCACAGGCAAACAAGTTACGTGAAGAGGTGGAAAAGAAGTATAAGGTTGAAGGCGAATTGCGCCGTGAAGTGCTTACGAATATCAAGCGCTTGAAAGAAATTGGTTGTTATCGCGGCACGCGTCATATCAAGGGATTGCCCGTGCGTGGTCAGCGAACCAAAACCAATTCCCGTACGGTACGCGGCAATGTACGTCGCACCATGGGTTCTGGTAAACGTAAGCTTGAAAAGACATAATCTTCTGATGCTATGAGCGAAGAAACAAAGAAAAAGGCGGCAGAGGCAACTGCATCCGAAAAAGCGGAGAAGGTTGTCAAAGCAAAGCCAAAGAAAACCAAAAAAGCACGCGCACAAGTGCCCCAGGGTAAGATGTTTATCCAGGCGACGTTCAATAATACGATCGTCACGGCAACGGATATGAACGGGAATGTGATTGGATGGGCGAGTGCTGGTGGTGCGGGCTTTAAGGGTCCGAAAAAGGCTACGCCTTACGCCGCATCTGTGGTCGTGCGTGAATTGTCCGAGAAGATCCACGATGTGGGTCTCAAGGATGTGCATGTCTTTTTGACAGGCGTGGGTCAGGGTCGTGAGGGCGCTCTTCGTGCCTTGAACGCAAATAATTTGAATGTGCTTTCGATTAAGGATGTGACGCCTGTTCCGCATAACGGATGCCGGCCGTCTCGCCCGCGTCGCGTGTAACGCCTTCCGTACAGGATTCACCTCTCTATGAGAATCAAATCAACCGCAAAAATGTCACGCCGCGAAGGCATGCCGATCAGTGATCGTGCCAGCCATGCGCGTGCACTCGCCCGTCGGCCCTATGCCCCTGGCGTCCATGGACCTACCAGCCGTAGCCGTATTACGGACTTCGGAAAACAGTTGCGTGAAAAGCAAAAAGCAAAGCGCATGTATGGCTTGATGGAACGACCGTTCCGCAAGCTCTTCACGGAGGCGACCAAGCGTCATGGCAACACAGGCGAAGTGCTTGTGCAGTTGCTGGAAACGCGTTTGGATAACGCGGTCTATCGTGCGGGTTTTGCCAAAACACGGGCGCAGGCTCGTCAGGCAGTTGGCCATGCACACTTTCAGGTGAACGGCACCACCGTGAATATTCCCTCCTATCGCGTCCGCATCGGCGATGTGATCACCTTGCGTGAGAACAAACAAAAGAAGGGACTTTGGAAAGACATCACCGAAACGTTGACCAAGCGTACAGAAACTCCATCCTGGTTGTCTGTGGATGCAGGAGCTTTGACAGCGAAGGTTACGTCTCTCCCGGCTGGCGAAGAGTTGAAACAAGCGTTCGAGCCAAAACTCATTATTGAATTCTACTCACGTTAATTCCCTCCTGTTGCTCGCCGCCCAGTGGGCACGCGGGAATAGATCTTTCCTCTATGGAGCCAGTCATGCTTCCATCCAAAATCCGGTTTCTGCACGGAGAACGTCCTCATGAGGGCGTCCTTATCGTCGAGCCGTGCGCTCAGGGGTACGGGACGACCCTGGGAAACGCCTTGCGGCGCGTACTCCTGTCTTCGTTGCCTGGTGCGGCGGTGACAGCGGTCAAAATCAAAGGTGCGGACCACGAGTTCTCTACCTTGCCGCATGTAAAGGAGGATGTGCTCGAAATCATCCTCAACCTCAAGGCCTTACGCATGAAGTTGTTCTCAGAGGAGCCGGTCAAGCTTTCGCTCACCATCAAAGGGGAGAAGGAAGTAACGGCCAAGGACTTTTCGAAGGATGCACTCGTGGAAATCGTTAATCCAGAGCTTCACATCGCCACGTTGACGGATTCTGCCGCAAAACTGGAGATGGAAGTCTGGATCGGCCCAGGTCGAGGCTATCGTCCAACAGAAGAGCGTGGCAAGGAAAAGATGGAACTCGGCACCATTGCTGTGGATGCCTTCTACAGCCCGGTGACCAATGTATCGTACAAGGTAGAACAGACGCGTGTGGGTGAGAAAACAGACTTTGATAAGCTTGTTCTCCGCGTGGAAACAGACGGAGCCGTTGACCCGCTTGATGCGGTCAACCAGGCCGTAACGATCCTCCAGGATCACATGAATCCACTCAAGGACTTGACGTACTCGGAAGAGTCGTCCTAAACTCAGCCAGCCTTAACGTATGAGACATCAACGCGTAGGAAAAACACTGGATCGTAACTCGACTGCTCGCCGGGCGCTTTTGCGGAACCTTGCGACGTCGTTGATCTTGTACGAACAGGTGAATACGACCCTTGCCAAGGCAAAGGCCGTCAAACCATTCGTAGAAAAACTGATTACCAAAGGAAAGACCAAGTCGCTGACAACGCGTCGGGCTCTCCTCAAAACCTTGACCGTGGAATCTGCGGTAAACAAGGTGCTGGAAGAGCTGGGGCCTCGCTATCAAGCACGCCTCGGCGGTTATACACGCATCATCAAGCTGACCACGCGTAAGGGCGATGGCGCAGAGATGGCGCAGATGCAATTGGTGAAATAATCTCTATGGCCTGGAAACGAAATGCACACGTGCCCGTCTCAGTACGAGGCAAACGCGAAACCATCACCATCGATGCCGCCGGACAACCGGTTGGTCGTTTGGCGACGCGCATCGCGGCAATTTTGATGGGAAAAGACAAGCCAGACTACACTCCGCACTTGGACACAGGTGCCTTTGTGAAGGTTTTGCACGCAGATAAGCTGATCTACACCGGACGCAAGATGGAGCAAAAGGAATTGTTCCGCTCCTCGAACCGTCCGAGTGGTGTGAAGCGTTTGCCTGTGGCAAAACTTCAGCAAGAGAAACCAGGCGAGATCCTGGTGCACGCGGTCAAGTACATGCTTCCTAAGAATCGGACGCAAAAGACGCGCCTGATGCGTTTGGTGATTGCGTAATCCTATGGCTACGACCGAAGAAACAAAAGAGACAAAAAAGCGTGTAACCAAGTCTGCAACCCCGCGCGTGCGCAAGCCCAAAGCGGAAAAGGTTGAGGAGGAGGCAGAGGTTGTTGCTGTGGAAACAGTAGCCGCCGCTGTGGAACCTGTCCCTGTGATGGCTCCTGGCACGTTTATTCGTGCTTTGGGACGTCGCAAGACTGCCATTGCTCGTGTGCGCATGGCCACAGGAGGCAAAGGCTCGTTCGTGGTGAACGGCAAGCCAGGCAATGAATTTTTCAAAACATTTGAAACCCGCTTGATCAGCATCCAGCCGCTCAAGGCCACTGCCATGGAAACGGCCATGGATATCAGCGCCTTGGTGAACGGTGGCGGTCCACACGCGCAGGCAGAAGCGGTCCGCTTGGGTATTGCTCGCGCCCTCTGCGCCTTGAACCCAGCCTATCGCAAGGTCCTGAAAAAGCTCGGCTACCTCACGCGCGATCCACGCGCCAAGGAACGCAAGAAGCCAGGCCTGAAGCGTGCCCGTCGCGCACCACAGTGGTCCAAGCGCTAATGCTTGGTCTCACAATGACCCGTCAGACATAAAAACGTGGCTAAAACAAGCGCCCGGGAGAAATCCCGGGCGCTTTTGTGTAAAGAGCACAAAACACCGAGAGGAGTCAGCCTACAAGCTTACTCCTCTTTTTTAAGCCATATGCCACATGCCACGAAGGTCATCAGCAAGATGATTCGCCTCTACCAGCAGATGCGGGTCGTCGCCATCGAGAAAGGCCGGAAGGAACAGGCGGACCAAATCCGCGCCGTCCTCTCTGCCTACGAGCACGCGCTCACCCTCATTCGCGAAGAGCAAACCGTATGCCAAGCCCAATGACGGATAAACAGGGCGAATGTGCCCTCCGTCAGCTCCACTGGTGCCTTGGGACGGACATCGGCGAACCACGGATCCGTGAGCTGATCGCCATGCGAGCGCTCAACGTCAAGGAGGCCAGTGACCTGATCGGTGCCCTCATAGCCATCTCTCGCCCAAACACATACAGCGAGGAAGAGCGAGCTGATGCCAGAACGTACATCGCCAACCTTTTACTAAAATATTCATAACGCCATATGCCATCAAGCAACCCCACGACAGCGATCACTCCGGCTAATCTGCGCACGATCGACAAGTACACCCAAGAAGAAAAAGAGATTATCCGTAACCAGATCGCCAAAGGGTGCACGGATACCGAGGTCGGATACTTCCTAACGGTCTGTAAGAGCGTAGGACTCTCCCCATTTTCCAAACAGATCTATTGCATCAAACGGGGAGCTGGAGCGACTATCCAGGTTTCCATCGACGGCTTTCGCGCAATCGCCGCGCGAACCAAACAGCTCGCAGGCATTGACCAGGCCATCTACGACACAGAATCGGCACCGAACCCAAACAAAGCCTCTGTGACCGTCTGGCGCCTCACGCAGGGTCAACGCTACGCCTACACAGGCGTCGCTCGCTGGGAGGAGTACAAGCAGGATGCCGGACCCATGTGGAAACGGATGCCGTACCTCATGCTTGCCAAGTGTGCCGAGTCCCTCGCTTTGCGCAAGGCATTCCCGAACGAGCTCTCTGATCTTTATACGCACGAGGAGATGGGGCAGGCAGATAACGCGGAAGAGCCACGGATCATCCAGAAAACAGAGATCGCCACTCCAAAGCCAGGACCGGTCCAGGTCACCACGGTCGACGAGACGCCAGCAGAAGCACGTCGTATCGAAGAGGACGCGAAACAGAGGATCGAGATCGTTCGCCTCACGCAATCCCTCGGGTTCCTTCCAAAATCAGTAGAAGAGTGGAATGTCACTATCAAGACCCTGACGAACTACGACCTTGTATCAGAGCAGTATCCGGCAATCATTGAGCGCCTTTCTCGCCTCGTGGCGAACAAGGCCGGAAAGGAGAGCGTATGCAACGCGTAATTCAAATGCGAGACGCCAAGGGCCGATACGGGGAGACCGTGAACGTCGTAAAGACCATCGTGGTCACGGTATTCCTCACCCTCGTCGCCCTCGGCACCATCCGTTCCATCGTCATCGCGCGCTCGCTGAATAAACAGGTCCAGGTTCCGCAGGTTGCCGCCGCTACGATCGAAGCTCCCCGGACGTGGGTCGGCCGCACGCTCACAGACGCGGAATACTACGCCATCGCCAGTTCGGACTCATACGGATTGCATGGCGACGCCTACACGGTCGTCAAAGGCTCTGTGACGAAATACAGCCGCATCGACTCCTGCCACAACAAGAACGACAAAGGGGAGTGCATCACGGCATCAGGAAAGCCGGTCAAGCACGGGATCACGGTCGCTTGCCCACACAAGATCAAGCTCGGCACCAAGGTCGCCATCAACGGGAAGATCTACACCTGCGAGGATCGTACAGCTCGTTGGGTGCAAGCCAAATTCGGGGATACGTTCGACATCTTCGACGATAGCCATTCCGCGGCCGTGAAGTGGGGACGTCAGAATCTCAAAGTCGCCATCATGAACTAACCTCGCTCCTATGAACCAAGACCCAGCTCAACGCCAAGCTCTCCGCACGCTATTCGCCAAACATTCGTACCTCAAAGGTTTCCTAGCCGCGCAGGATGAAACGATGGACAACGCGCAACAGAAGCGGGCGCAGATCGAGCGAGAGCTCAGGGCGGTAGAACGAGAAATCGAATCGGCGAAGCATTAAGTCACAAAATCTCCCCTCCTACGCCCTCCAGGCATCTGGGAGGGGAGTGCGGGCACCTTATGCAATCATCATCTAAAAAATCAACGCAATTCGGTGGCTTCTGGATGATTCCAAAAGCCACGAAGGGTCTCTCACTCGGAGCTCGGTTCGTGTTTGGCATGCTTGTCACGCGTGCGAACGGGGAAAATGAGTGCTGGCCTGGTCAGATCGCTATCGCTGAAGAAATGGGCGTCAACGTGCGCACCGTTCAACGTATCCTCGACGAGCTTGTTCTCATCGGGATGATTCAGGTTGTCCGAACCGGAAAGTGCAAGACGAACATGTACCGAATCGTGGGAAATTACTTCGCCACTCAGCCGGTTGAGAAAGTGTCCACAGAGAGTGATACGACAAATTGTCGCATCACTCCAGAAGAGGAAAAAGAGGCGAGTGATACGACACCGGTGTCGTCCACTGATACGACACCCATGTCGCATCCATATATGAATAAGAACAGTACAAAAAGAACAGTATCCCCCTTACCCCCACAAGTGGGGGGATTGGCCAGATCAAAAAAACTGAACCCGAGGGCCATGGGCACAAACCCAAGAGCGCTCAATCCGAACTACAAGCCCGCGCAAGCAAAGAAAAAACCTTACATCGACGGGGATCCTGCCTTCCATGACGATGCCACGGACTCATGGCGGGTCAAGATTCACACGGGGGAGTGGAAAGAATACGCCGGCAACGTCAAGGAAAAACTGGAGTGGAGATGAGGTATATGAGTCAGTACACGGCAGACATGCGCGAGAAGGTGATCCGAGCCATCCGAGCCGCACTCGCCTCAAATCCTCACTTCCTGGAGACGGGCGTCGCGGCGAAGATCATGGCGAAATACCTCATCACGCCAGACGAGATCACGAAGGAACCACCTGGAGCGCTCGCCCTCTTTCCGCCCTGATACACCGAACGGTGTTGCGCACTAGCCTGCGCACAGTACGGATCACGACGCGACTCTCTGGATGGATCGAAAGATGGGCGGGGGAGGAAGACAGCCGTCAACCTCGCCTCTCCCACCTATCCCAAGCGCCCTGCGAAGGCGAAGTCCGAGCAATCGGCTAGCCCAGCGGATCAAGAGCGATGGGATGGGTGGGGGAAAGCCCGAGACGGCTCTCGCTGGTGAGGCGGCATGGCGGCGGTACCACAAGCATGGGCGCCGTCACCTGCCTCGCCAGCGGGAATGAGCACACTCGCACCTCATTTCGTACGCTCACAACACGAACAGGGCGAAAGGCAAGACGGGAACTCTTGCCGTTCGCCTCCGGTCTGAGAGCCAACCATTGCGCAAGCGGTGGAAGGACGACAAGCCTCTCAGGTCGAAGGCGGAAATAACCGCGCTCATTCGTTTCTTTTATGCCGAAGTTTCACGTCCATGCTCGTGTTTCTTGGCTCTGCCGACCTAAAGAAGGCAAGCCGTTTGTTTGCAAAGGGGAGATCGTTAAAATTAAGCCCGTCCTATTTGGCGGTAAGCTCAAAGCCGTGGGTGCGTTGGTCAAGGTGTCGTCCAAGGCATACCTCCAGACCCACAAACGAAAAACAGCACTCATCCGTACCAGTAGATTGACGCTTGTCGCTTAGGCGATCATGTCAGCGTCGAAGGAGCTCGGCCGTGTGCTTGCGGTCATAGTCGTCGGGGAGCGGCGAGCACTCCTAGCTTTTCGACGCCGTGGCGTGCCCGTCGACTTCAATGCAGACGGATTCGAGGAGTGGGCCGGCGCGGTTGGTTGGACGGTCCAGATCGCCGGCCAGAGGGATGAGGAGCTCCTGCGCAACCTGAGCGACGCGTACGAGAAGTACGTCGAGTATCAGAAGCAGGAATGCTACCTCATGGCGGACGAGTGGCTTACCAAAGCCGATCGTCTCGTCAAAGCTCTCATGATGAATTCAGTGACATCATCGGAGAATACGGGCTCTATACAGGAGCTCAACAAATCAAAACAAAAATAGCATTAATTTATCAATCAAACGTATGCCAGAACAACTTGAAATCAACGCAGGTAGAATCGTCGAGGAGCCAATCCGCAAACTCCTACGCAAAATTAATCAAGCGGTGGAATTGGCCGCTGAAATTTGGCCAGAGCCACCACAAGCGGCAGGAATGCCGGATCCGTGGACCATGAATCTATCCGAAATCGTAAACGCACGGATCACGCTCAAGCGGTATCAGCCGCGGAAGCAATAGCAGTAGGGCGACGCAAGTCGCTGTGAGGTGGTGATGTCGGACTGTGAGCCGAAGGGTATGGGTGAAAAACCCATTAGGGCTTCTAAGAACCCCCAGAAACGAGTGGGCCGCCAAACTGGAACTTGGATATATTTCCAAACGAATCGCGACTCGCTACAAGTCAAACCTTGTTCATCACCTCTTCACAGCGACCTACGTCGCAATCACGTGCAGAACAGCGTAGGGAAGCGGTCGCCCCGAATGCGTGGGCTAAGGCCTAAACCAGCCTACAAATACCGTGTCTCCTGTGTGGTGCAAATCCACTACTGCACAACCTACAAACCAAGGGAGGGGGCAATCTGTCCCCACCCTTCGCGGATCAAGGAGGTCACCATGTACATGTTCTTGCAGACGGGGGTCAAGGTTAAGCTCCTCAATGTGGTGTTTTGCCGCGAGACGTACGACGGTATCTGTATGCTCGCGCCGCTCAACCCCAACTTCACCTTCGAGACGGAACGTCACGGCACTGTGAAGCTGTACCAGCTCTCGCTTCGCTGGACGGACTTGCTCGACATCAACCCGCACTAGGAGGACGGCATGATCACGCTTCGCACGAAGAAGGGAATCCTCACATTCCCGCTGGACAAGGACGGGGTCGCGATTCTGCGGCTCCTCAAGCACCACGCTCCGTTCCTGGAGCTCGTGGGCAAGGCGGACACCAACACCATCCGCCTCGTTTACCTGGGCGAGATCGAGCTCCCCCACGGGGAAGCTCCTGCGCCTCCCAACGCGGATCGCGCACAGCTCGCCAAGCTCGGCGGGACGTCGTAACCACCGCCCTCTACCATAAGGGCGAAACGGAAGGCACGGGTGACCGCGTAAAAGGTTTGGCCATTCCTTCTCAAAATGGCCACCTTCTCTCACTTATGAACATCAAAATCTATACAGCGCCAGGATGTAAGCATTGCCACGAGCTCCGCTTGTTTCTCAAGAGCCGAGGACTGCGCTTTTTCGAGCTCAGCACGAATCAACTCAAAAACGCCAAGGAGGCGGTCAGAATATCCGGACAGATGGGCGTGCCCGTGATCGACATCAACGGGCAGATTATCGTGGGATGGAATCAGGCGGTTTTGGACAAGGCGATCAGCTTGGGGAGGCACCCGATCATGAACGGTGCGCTGGATGAATTGGCGGATAAGGAATTCGGAGATGGAAAGAATTCGTAAATGGCTATGAAAGTCCTTTTTCTTGACATTGATGGCGTCGTGAATTGTAAAACAACGACACAGCGCCATCGTGGATATATCGGCATTGATCCCTACATGGCGTTTCTGGTGGGGAGAATTGTCGAAGCAACTGATGCAAAGGTCGTCCTCTCTTCAAGCTGGCGATATTTCGAGGATGGCCGTGCAGAGGTAGAGCGGCAGGTGGTGAAATGCATCGATGTGACGCCAAATCTTCCGATTTCTGGCGGAGTCGAAGCGTGCGAACGCGGGAATGAGATTCAAGCGTGGCTCACAGAACATCCAGAGGTCGAACGCTACGCAATCCTCGACGATGACAGCGACTTTCTGCCAGATCAGCCGCTTTTCAAGACCTCCTGGGAGACGGGGCTGACGGAGGAGATTGCGGGAAGGGTTATTCAATTTCTAAACGTAAAATAGCTATGTGGTTCAAATATGTGTTGATTGTATTTTGGATAATCGGTGCGATCGGCACCATCAGCATGATAGGCGATGAGCGCAAGCCAATAACAAAGGGAATGGCTATCGCTACGGTAGCGGTGACCGTTGCTATGATTTTTGGAATCATCAATTACTGGAAATAATATGCCCATGATTTACATGCCGAGCACCACGGCCAACCTCAAAGAGATGGTGACGCAAGAGGATAGTGTCCTTGCCGCATTTATGAAGCGCGTGTGGCAGGCGCGCATCTTTGGGCAAAAAGCGTCTATGCTCCCCGCGAAGATGCGCACGAAGGCGATAAACGGGCAGGTACGGCTCGATGTGGCAGAGGCGCCGGAACCGACGGCGGAGGACGTGGCGAAATTCAGGGAGGAGCTTAAGAAGATGGGGGAGAAATGATATGCAACAAGTTATCTCAACCGAAAAAATCCCTATTAAGGTCTGGCTTGATGAAGCAGAACCAGGCGCGATGGACCAAATAAAGCACATCGCGAATCTTCCATTCGCTTTCCACCACGTCGCCATCATGCCCGACACACATCAGGGCTATGGGATGCCGATCGGTGGTATCCTTGCGACGGAAGGCGTTGTAATTCCGAATGCTGTCGGTGTTGATATTGGATGTGGAATGTGCGCGGTCAAGACAAACATCACCGACATCACAAAGGATAAGGTCAAGGCGATTCTAGGATGCATCCGTGCGCTCGTACCCGTTGGCTTTGAGCATCACAAAGAAAAGCAGGACGAGATGCTCATGCCAAGGGCTGATACTGTAAGTGGACTCAATAATGCAACGCCAGACATAACAAGGTATCCAGTGATCCATAATGAATATAATTCAGCTCTCAAACAGCTCGGCACGCTTGGCGGTGGTAATCATTTCATCGAATTGCAAAAAGGGAGTGACGGTTTCGTATGGATCATGATCCATTCTGGCTCGCGTAACCTTGGAAAGAAGGTCGCGGATCATTACAACAAGCTCGCCGTTGAGCTGAACGAACAATGGCATACCTCTGTACCGAAGTCATGGGAATTGGCGTTTTTACCGCTTGATAGCGAAGAAGGCGTCGCGTACATGCGTGAGATGCAATACTGCGTAGACTTCGCGCTTGCCAACCGCAAGCTCATGATGGAACGGTGCAAGCAAGCGATAAGAGAGGTAATCCCGTTGCATCCGTCTATATCCAATCCAGGTGGATTAAGCACATCAGATCTTCGTGAAACATCTTTTGACCCGATGATTAACATTGCCCACAACTATGCACGTTTGGAAAACCATTTTGGAAAGAATGTTCTGGTGCATCGAAAAGGGGCTACATCGGCTAGACAGGGGGAGACGGGACTTATTCCGGGGTCCATGGGGTCGAAGTCATTTGTGGTGGTGGGTAAGGGTAATCCTGAATCCTTTACGTCTTGCTCTCATGGCGCTGGGAGACGCCTTGGTCGCAAAGATGCGTGTAGAAAACTCAACCTTGAGGAACAGAAAGCTTTGATGGACGCACAGGGCATTATTCATGGTATGCGTAATCAAGACGATCTGGAAGAGGCTCCGGGAGCGTATAAACCGATTGAGGAGGTAATGGCGTTTCAAAAGGACTTGGTGGACATCGTCGTCGAATTATCGCCGCTTGGCGTTGTGAAAGGATGATATGACCACTCTAACCGTAGGAGGGCTGATTGAAAAACGATTTTGATATGGCCCGCCCAAAGAATTCCTCAAAATATAAGCCGGAGATGGACTCCATCGCCGAGGAGTTTCTTGCGTCTGGATACAGCTTGGAGGCTCTGTGCGGCCATTTATTGATCGACCGCGATACGTTGTACGAATGGACAAAAAAGGACGGAGAATACTACAAGGGGAGTTTTTCCGAAGCCGTAAAAAGGGGACTCGATCGTGGACGTTATTTTTGGGAGCGAATCGGCATCGAAATGTCGACCATGAACAGCCGCAAGCGCCCAGGCAATTTCGTGACGTGGATCTTCAACATGAAGAACCGATACGGCTGGACGGATGCCATCAAGGTGAAGGAAGAGGTGACGGTCACGAACTTTGCGGATTACGTCAACCAAGCCTATGCCGAAGCCGCAAAAGAAAATCACAAACATCGAGCGCCTCCAAAAAAGTCCCGTTGAGTTTTTTCGGATGTGCTGGCCTGACATCTTTGTCTACGACAAGCTGGAGGAGATTTGCGACTCGATCGTCCATAACCGCCGCACGACTATCCGATCCGGTCACGGCGTCGGGAAGTCCTGGCTCATGGCTCGGGTCGCTATTTGGTTTCTCTCGGTCCATCGACCTGGAATCGTCCTCACCACAGCCCCCACAGGGCGTCAGGTGGAGAAAGTCCTCTGGGGAGAGATTCACAGCGCATACAACGCTTCGCGCGTGCCCTTGGGCGGTACGCTATTACAGATCACGTGGAAGATTGACGAGAGCAACTACGCCCTGGGCTTTTCAACCGAGGAGAGCGTCAATCAGCGCGAGTTTGGATCCGCGAAGATGCAGGGGTTCCACTCCCCAAACCTCCTCATCGTCCTAGATGAAGGTGCTGGCATCGCTCCCGAGACGTGGATCGGCGCCACGTCGCTCCTCACGGGCGAAAACAACAAGCTCGTGGACATCGGCAACCCTTCCAGCCCCACAGGACCGTTTTATGAGACGTTCAAGAGTCCGATATACAACAAGATCCACATCTCCTGCTTTGACCATCCAAACGTGAAGCTAGGGCGTGTGGTAGTGCCTGGCGCTGTGACACGCGAGTGGATCGAGGAGCGAAAGGCAGAGTGGGGAGAGAATAGCCCACTCTATCAAGCCAAGGTGCTCGGTAACTTCCCAACGGAGGGCACGGATACTCTGATCCCTCTCACCTGGGTCGAACGCGCTGTCGAGAATCCAAACGTGAAGGAGGAGGGTGCGAAGAGCATTGGCTGTGACGTGGCCCGCTTTGGCGATGACCTCACCACGATCTACAAGTGCACGGGTAGCTGGTTCGACCTCGTGGAAGCCGCGGGCAAGCAGGACACCACAGAGACCGCCGGAAAGCTCCAGAAAGCGGCAAAAGATTTTGAAACGGAATTTGTGGCCGTGGATGACACGGGCGTCGGTGGAGGCGTCACGGATATTTGCCGGTCAAACGGAACGTCAGTCATACCTGTCAACTTTGGATGCGCGGCAAACGATCCTGAGAAGTTTTTTAACCTCAAGGCAGAAATCTACTGGGGATTGCGCGAGGCGTTCGAGAAAGAGAATGAAATCCGTATCCCGAACAATCCGCATCTCATTGGCCAGCTCGCGAGCATCAAGTTTTCCATCACTGCCAAGGGACAGATCAAGATCGAGAGCAAGGACGAGATGAAAAAGCGCGGACTCAAGTCACCGGACCATGCGGATGGTCTCGCGATCTGTTTTTACGCCAAGCGCGCGAACTGGATACCGGAAATGCTGTGGATATAAAGCCCGATCACGCATCGGGTTTTGTCATGCTGGGGGAGTATGAGTCTTCTATCCCGCATTCGACATGCCTTTGGTGCGCTGACGAAATCCGCGCCGACAAACGTTTTCAACTCCATTTTCGACAGTACATCAAACCCATCGGCAGATATCGAGGGGTGGCAATACAAGGCTTCGAAACTTCTCGGGGAGGAGATCGGCGCCATGGCTTTACGTTTGTATCGAGTGGCACGCGACGGATCCTGGGATGAGGTGACTGGCGAAAGTGACATTTTGTCGCTCTTGGAATCGCCGAATGCGGACATGACGCGCTCTGAGCTTTTTGAGGCGACATCCATGCATTTGGACTTCTACGGGAATGCGTACTGGTTCCTGGAGGGCGTGAAGGATGAGCGTGGAAAGCCAAAAGCGATTTACTTGCTCAACCCGAAGCATGTACGCGTCGAGAAGACAGGATCATTCCCGCAGAAGGTAAAGCAATACACGTATTCACTGGGTGGCAAGGAATACAAATTTGAGCCATTCCAGATCCTCCAATTCCGTGAGACAAACCCATCCGACTCCCTCATCGGCATGGGTCCGATTCAGGCTGTGGCAGACACGGTGGAGCTTGATCAGGAGGCACGGACCTGGAACAAATCATTTTTCAAAAACAGCGCACGTCCTGACCTCGTACTCAAGTCGAATTTCCGTACGCGTGAGCAGATGGAACCCATGCGCGCGCAATTCGAGGACAAGTACCGCGGATCCAAAAACGCTCATCGCGTCGCTGTGCTTCCTGAAGGCGTCGTGCCGGAAAAAATGAGCTGGAGTCAGAAAGAGATGGATTTTGTCGAGCAACTCCGCTGGACGCGCGACGACATCCTATCCGGCTTGCGTACGCCGCACGTTGTCCTTGGCCTTGGTGCTGGGGAGAACCTGAACCGCGCAACTGCTGAGGCCACCAATTACATCTATGCCCTGCGCACGGTGTGCCCGCGCATGAAGCGGATCGTGCTTTTTTTGAACACACGCCTTTTGTCGCGCTTCGATGGCGACCTCGTCCTGGATTTTGATAACCCTGTTCCACAGAACGAGGAGCTGGAGATGAAGAAGCGCCAGGCCGCGCTCGGCAATCAGCCGTACATGACCGTCAACGAGGTGCGCGACACGCTTGGCCTTCAGCCGATCGACGGCGGAGACAAGATCGCCACGGTGACGAATTTCGGCGCAGGAGGAACGGCGCCGGCAAAGCGACTCCAGATCAAGACCATGCCAACACGCATCCGAACATTCCACAAGAAGGAAGGCGCGAAGGAAGAGGAGGCAGATCTTCTCGCTGGGAAGATCGCCGACAAGCTCAAGATGGCGATGGAGGCGAGCACGCAAAAGGCAGACGACGGGGAGGAAGGATGGAATGCGTTTGTCGCGCGAGTGACGCCATTCGAAACGAAAGCCAAGGAAGCGATGGCTGACTACGGATTCGCCATGGGTGATCGAGCTGTTGCGGCGCTGGAGAAGCAGACCAAGGCCATCAATGCCGACGACCTGATCAACTTCGAAGATGAGATCACTTTCATCATCGACGCCATGGCGCCGGTCATGCGCGAGCTTGCCGAGGCTGAGGGCACAACCGTGGCCGAGATCGTGGGAGGTGCCTTTGATGCGCAGAGCGACCGCCTGGAGAAGGCTGTGAACGACGCCATCGAACTCATGGCCCAAAACTACAATCAAACCACCGTAGAGGCCTTAAAACGCGAGATTTTGGAGGGTGAAGAGGCGGGGGAGGGGATTGATCAGCTCAAGAAGCGCATCCAGGACATCGCCGAGTTTTCGAGCACGGTCCGAGCCGACATGGTGGCGCGCACAGAGTCCTATCGGATCGCGAACATCGCTGGGCGTGAGGCATACCTTCAGACCGGCATCAAGGAAATGGTCTGGTACACAGCACTCGATGAAAAGGTGTGCGAGTTTTGCGCTCCCCAACACGGGAAGGTCGTAGCGACTGATGCGAACTTTTTCACCAAGGGCGACGTGATCACGGGAAGCAATGGCGAAACCATGACCGTCGAATACTCCGACATTTACGGCGGAGCGTTGCACGTGAATTGCCGCTGTCAGGTACGGCCCAATGTGAACTTTGGGGACTGAGTGTGGATAAAACACACGAATCGTTCGCGCAAATCTTTATCTTGAAAGCATAACCCTTCGCATCTATGACCGAAATCATCAAGCACTTGCAATGCAAAGCATTCGTCGAAAAAGCGAATGGACTCCTCACTGTCGTCGCGAGCGATGAAACCGTGGATCGTTCTGGCGAGAGCATTCCGATCTCCTCGTGGGATCTGACCAATTTTCAGAAGTCACCGCGCTTGCTCATCGACCACGACTATTCCGTGAAGAGCATCGTGGGCGTTGCCGATAACATCCGCACGCAAGACGGCAAGCTCATGTTCGAGCCGCGCTTTCATGAAATCACGGATGCCGCGCGCGAATGCAAGGCGCTTGTGGAGCAAGGTTTTCTCGACACCGTATCCGTTGGGTTCATCAGCCGCATGAAGGACGGAAAAGTGACGAACGAGCTCCTGGAGGTCTCCTTCGTGGCCGTACCATGCAACCCGAATGCTCGGACCATGGCTTTGGAGGAAGAGCTGGCCGTGAAGAGCTTCATGAAAGACGCCGGCGTGGAAGAGGTGAAGCCGGAAGAGAAACCGGTCGAGGAACCGTCAAAACCCGAGGAAAAGCCCGAAAATGCAGGGGAAGAGCCGGTAGGGGAGGGGAGTGGGGAGGAGCCACAGGAGGCTGTGGAAAAGGGGCTCGTGTATGACACCTTGGAAGCCGCAAGCGAGATCCGAAGTCAGAAGTACAGCATCATGGATCCGATCGTGTACGCCTTCTGGGACTTCGTAGACGCCTTCATGTTGGACTCCACACCTATCGAGTCACTGAGCGCCCTCTGCGAGGACTATAAGGCCACCATGACCCAACTCATGACGGCAGGAGTGCAAATGGAAAAGCAGGAGAAGCCACTCGTCAAAGCCATGGCTGTCTGGTCCATGAAGACGTACCAGGAAATGACCAAATCCGGACGAGTGTTGTCAGACGCTAACCGTACGATCATTCAAAACGCCATCGCTCAAATGAATGAAGCGAACAGTGCTTTGCAGACGTTGCTCGATGCAACCGATCCGCAGGGTACTGAGGAGAAGGCCCAGGATGGCAAGGGCGCTCCAAAACAAAGGTCGAGTGGTGCAGGGTTCGATGACGAAGCCCAACTCAAATCATGGCTTCTCATGCGTCGAGCTTTGCGCGCCGTGAATTCGGCAACGTCAGAGGTTTTGGCTAAATCAAAGATTACTCTTAAAAAATAAGTATGTTGGATCTCGAATTGTTCAAGAAAGAAATGTCGGCAGAAATCAAGAGCCACCTCGATACGGCTCTGGAAAGCCGATTGAAGTCAGTCATCGGTGAAGAGCGCTCATCCATCGTCCGCGAAATCGTGGAAGATATGCGCGTCGAGCGTGCTGTGCTCGGTCATGACCGAACCGGCCTCTCAGAAGGACAGAAGACAGAATTTGTGAAATTCGTGAAGAGCATCCCAGCACAAACCAAGGCCAACGAGGCAATGGTTGGTGATCAGGATTCTCGTGGTGGGTATTTGATCGCGCCGGAAGTGGCAAACGCCATCCTCCGCATCGCGGCTTCCGTGGGCATCGCCATGAGCCAATGCGCACGCTGGGACATGAAGGGCGACGAGCTCGATGTGCCTGCATACGCTGGTTCCATCTTGGAAGGCGAATGGTTGGGCTTTGACGCGGTTGGTTCCGTCACGGGTGTTACATTCAAGGCCGCGAAACTCTTGGCAAAGAGCTGGCAACTCGCGTTCGTTGTCGGCAAGGATCTCTTGTCCGAAGCGACGCCACAGGTTGCAGACTTCCTCTTGGCATTGGCTGGCGAAGCATGGGCGAATGCGCTCGATAAACAGGTGTTCATCGGTACAGGCGCACCATTCACCGGTGTTTTGACGGATGCGAACGTGGGCACGCTCACCCTCGCCACTGGCAAGGATACGTTTGCCGAGTATGACGTGATCGACGACTCCTCGGATGCCATCGCTTCCGTGGAAGAATCCGTGCTCGATGGTGCGGCCTTCTACTTCTCCCGCACGGTGTGGGCGAAATTGCGTGTTCAGCAAGATTCGGCTGGTAACTACCTCCTCCCACAAGCTGGCGCTCTCTTGAGTGCAAACTTCAAGAACGGCGGACCGAAGCCTGCTGGTGAAATTTTGGGCTTCCCTGTCTATACCTGCCGCCACTTGCCAGCGAACAGCGCCACGGCTGTGTCAACCAAATTCGGCGTGTTCGGTAGCTTGAAATGTGTCGGTCTTGGTCTGAAATCTGAGATGGACATGGCTGTCTATGCGAGCGGTACATTCGGCGGCAAAGAAGTCGCCCTGTCTCGTCAGCTCGGCATGGTGTACGGCTCTCGCGCCGCTGTGTCGTTGACATTGCCGGCAGGATTGGTCGCCATCAAGACCGCCGCCTCCTAATCAGTATGATCACGCGCTCATACAAGGTCTTGAGACCTATCGCGTACAACGGCAGGCATGAGATCGGGGAGATTGTCGAGATGCCGCCGGAAGATGCTGAGAACATCGGGGCTGAGTATCTGGTGCCCGTAACCGCCACAATCAAAATGACGGTAGAGCACACAGAAGCGGGCGCCGATGCAAAGGCGAACGAAGCCACGACCAAGCCGAAAGGCAAGGGGAAGGGCAAAGGAAAGAAAACCGAGGAATCCGAGGAGGCGGGCGCCGATGCAAAGGCGAACGAAGCCGAAGAGTCCAAGGAAGAAACTAAATCATCCGATAAAGAATAAATGCTATGACTGTTGCAGAAAATGTAAAGCCGCTCGCTTCGATCGTTCCGCAGACTATCGCTTCGGCGACGACCACTGCGGGCGCCGCGGTCGATACCATGGGGTACGACAACGTAGAATGGGTGATCGCCGTTGGCGACCTCGATCTCGTTGGCGGCGACGAAACGCACACGATCAAAATTCAGGAGTCCGTCGATGCGGCATTCAGTTCACCCGTTGACATCACTGGCGCGACTGTTGCTATGACGGCAGATAGCACCGTGAAAACGATCAAGGTGCTCGGCCTTGGAACCGGATCCCGTCTGCGCTATCAGCGTGCCTACGTCACGACTGTCGGCGCGACTGTGTCCTGTCCGATCTGCGTCCTCGCCGCCCTTGGTGGAGCGAAGATGAACCCGTGCAATACTCCTGACGCCTAGGCGTTGGAGGCTCTGCCCTGATTGGCGTCAGGGCAGTCCTCTACTGCTTATCCTATGGCCGCAACTATCCATCCCCGCGCTCTCACGACCCTTGCACGCGTAAAAGCTCGCCTGGGTATTTCGGTTTCTACGCTCGACGATCTCCTCACCGAGATGATCAGCGCCGCCACGGACTTGATAGAGTCTTATTGTGATCGGAAATTCAAGTCCGATACATACACAAGCGAGGTCTATGGCCTCGATGTCGAGGACGGACACTTTGTGGCATTGAAGCAGGCTCCTGTGACCGCGCTCACGACCGCCCAATACCGCGCAGGTACGCCGGACGTACCCGCATGGACTTCTTACCTCGCGAGCGAATTCGAGCTCGTAGGGGACGGCAGGGCGGGTCTGGTGCGAATCTATGGAGGCGTGCCAACTGGGACGAATAACGTTCGATTTACCTACACAGCCGGATACCTGATTGATTTCACGAACGAGGGCGATATCACAAAGCACACGCTTCCATTTGATGTCAGCGATCTTTGCGAACGCATCGTGATCCGCCTATTCAAACGCCGAGAAGACGTGGGAAAGACGACGGTGAGCGCTGGGGAGGCGAGTGTCAGCTATCGAGCTTCATTCGATGAAGAGGACAAGATGACTCTCGAACGCTATCGACGCGTTGTCCTCGTCTGATATGGCTACCTACGCGATCAAAATCGAGAATCTGGATGCCTTGCGGAACGCCATGAGGCAATTCCCCGAGATCGCGGCAAAACACCTTCAGACAGCAGTCGAGGAGGGCGTCGCGATTATTCATGAACGCTCCGCGCGCTCCGTGGGGATTGTGCCGGTCAAAACTGGCAACCTTTCAAACTCGTTCAGCACGGGCATCGCCATCGGTCGGCTGTACGGGCGCATCGGTCCAACCGCGCACTATGCCCGCTACGTGAACGACGGTACGAAGAAGATGCGCGCGCGACGGTACATGGAAAAACTGGAAGCCGTAACAACTCCAAAGATCAACGAGCGCTTTGTGAAGGCGCTTGACCGAGTGGCTGACGAAATTGCTAATCGATCATCTTGATATGTCTTTTGTCTCAATACGCACGAAACTCTTGGCCATCCTGAACGCCCGTAAAACGGCCACAGTGTTGGGCGAGGTCTTTGATGGGGAGCAGGACCAACAACGACTCGACATCAGCGCCTATCCCGTTGCAGAGCTCCGCCGTAGCGCGAGCGAAGCCGACTACTTCACCGCCGGAGGGCTGGGCGAGGATCTGAACACGTACGTCTTTGACATCTGGCTCTATTCCGAGCTTGAGAACGTGGGCACGAGCGTGGCAGAGAAGGCGCTGGACGTGGTGCTTGATGACCTGATCTACCAATTCGCGCATGATCGTACGCTCACGGGCACAGCAGACGGGGGAGTGAGGCCGACGGTCACAAAAGGAGGATTCGTAGAGTGGCGTGGAAAATTGCATGCCGTGGCTGTTCTCACGGTCCGCTGTCTGAAAATTCAAGACAACGCATAGGGCTGTGGATTATTGAGGTGTGTGGATTGAGGCGTTCGTTATGCTCAAAGCATGATGAACGCCTCTTTGAATAAATCTATGTCCAAGAAAGACGTGCAGACCAAAGCCGAAACGGCGGCGGATGCTTCTACGTGTGCGCAAAGCGAGTGGTACTTCAGTGCCTCAGACGGTCGGCCGCCGGTCACGATCATCTCCGCAACCTTTGAGGAAGCGGTCGAGCAGTATAACGAGCGATTTAACCTTAAAGAATCATAATTTTTGACCTATGGCGAAATTCACTGGTGCGAGGATTGATCTCGGAGTCGGCAAGGAGTCGGTACGTGGCACGGGCGTTGCCCCTACGTATTGGCTTCGTCCGAGCGAGGTCAGCGTTGACGAGAAGGTTATGCGGTCCATGGATGAATCCACCCGTAACCTGATCGAGGATTCGGTTGACTCTCAGGTGGTGGGGAAGCTCGCCGATGGCGAATTTACGCTCCCGATCCGCGACTCATCCATCGGCCTCTTGCTTTTGAACATCTTCGGGACTGATACGCCGGCCGCCAAATCCGCACCGAAAGCCACGTTATATGTCCATTCCGTCACGGTGGCGCAGTCGAACCAGCATGCCGAGATCACGATGCTCCTGAAAGAGGCGAATGCAGATAAGGACTACGCCCTCTCGATGCTCACGGGCATGGAGCTTTCGATCGAGCTTGGTAAGCACGCCACGGCAAAGTTTGGGTTCCGCTCCAAGACGGGCGCTGTGCAAGCACGTACGGCCACGTATACGGCGGAGAACATCTTCTTGCCCAATCATGGCGTGGTGAAGTTTGCGTCAGCCCTATCAGGCTTAACAGCCGCATCAGGCATCAAGGTGCGATCCGTGAATCTGAAGATCGACAAGAAGATCGAGGACGACCGCGCGCTTGGATCGGTTGATCCGGAAGACATCCTCAACACCACATTCAGCGTCACGGGGGAGATTGAGCTCGTCTACGATGCAACGACGTACGTCACGAGCTTGCTCGCGAACACCGCACAAGCCTTGCGCATCGACCTCCAGAACACGGCCGTGACCATCGGTACGTCCGCGAATCCTGGACTCCAGATCAACCTCGCGAAGGTCCTCCTCGAAGAAGTGTCCCGCGGTTTCGGCAAGGGAGACATCGTGACGCAGACGCTCTCGTTCAAGGCGTTCTACAGTGACACCGACTCTTCCATGATCGGCGCCGTTCTTACCAACCTCGTAGCCTCCTACTAAACATATGCCCGCACCATACATTTCGAGCGCTTTGGAAATCGGTGGCGTGATTCATTCATCTGCCGCATGGCTCAAGTCGCTCTCAGGTCGAATTGATCAAAGCGCGCCAAGCGATGATTATTTTCTTTTGCTCATTGATGACAGCGTAGAGCCGGAAAATGGCGCTGTGACGCGCATCGCTGGTTCCTCGAAATTCGTACACGTGCAGGGCTCGGATACGCTGATCGATCTGCCGATTCCAGCGAAAGAGATCCATGGTGATACTGGACTGGTTTGGATGTTGTCAACGACAGAGTTTGAGCTCACGAAAGCCGGAGCCTATGCGGCTGTAACGGCGACGTGCGAGAACGGCTAGAACACCAATATGCAAAGCAAAAATTACGCAGGCCCACCATTTCGTGACGCGCAGTTTGCGCGGAATGCCAATATCGCCCAGAACAAAATCACGGCGAATACAGACGCAAAGATCATGGTCTGTGGGGATTCGATTACCGCACAAGGTGCGACTTCTACTGATGAACGCGCGGCGGGTTATCGCTACTGGCTACAGAAATTACTTCGTCTTCATCGTGGAAATATCACATGGCTCGGGACAAAGGACATCGGCCCGCAAGTATCAACGGGGCCATACGCCACGCCCGGCAATGTCATGATGTGGTCGTGGAGATGCGCCGCTCTTGGTGGATACACCATTCAGCAAATTGACACGCTCGCTACTGAGGCAGAGGCCGCGCAAGGAGCCGCTGACGTGTACACATTGCTTGCGGGAACCAACAACTACGGATCCGATACGGCCGCGCAGGCGGTGGCCAGAATCGTGACATTTATTCAGAATCGCATTGCCGCGAATCCTGATTGTGTTGTGCTCGTTGGCACGCTGTTGCCGGCAGGCCCTCCCGTATCCGGATACGCGACAAAACAGACGTATCTTGACGCGTTCAATGCCGCGTTACCGGCCGCGCTTGCTCCATACCCGCAGGCACGCATCGTGCCCGTTGGTACGATCATGACGAAGGCGCATCTGATTGATGGCATCCATCCAAACATTCAAGGAGAGGGCATCATCGGCAAAGCGTTCGCAGACGCCATCCTGAACGTGATTGGCATCTCTGGGGCACCCTTTCCACGTCCGCTCACGCGTCGCGTACCCGTTAGCCGACTGTCTGTCAGTGGAACTCAGCAGGCCTATTTTTACGACGCGACAAATGCCTCCGGTCTTTTTCCAACGGCTGGAGAATCGTGGTATGCCCTCATTAAAATCAGACCTTCGGATTTATCCGTTAGCGGTCGACTTATTTTCGGATTTGGAGGTTCAACAACAGGCATTTTGCTCATGAGCACTACGGCATCTGGCGGTCCGGATGCACGATCATTGCAGGTCTATCATTACGTTGGCCCTACTGCGTATTCAGGACTCAGTGAAGCGTTGCGCGTGGATCGCGTGCACGCCATTGGCTTGGCCTATGATGCGGACTTGGGAGAAATGACCGTCTACTGTTTGCGCGAAGGTGACGATGGGAAACCGGTGACATTCTGCGTCGCGCAAGGAACGGGCGTGCCCGAGCTAGAACCCGGATTCACCTACATGTCCGTCGGCTATCTTTACGGAGTCTCTGGCGTTCCAGGAACGCGTGGAGATTTTGTCTTCGGCCGAGGCGTTAAGATCACACCTGATGAGATGGAAGCCTATTACATGGAGGGCGCAATTCCGCAGAGTGCAACAGCATACTATCCATTAAACGAGGGCACGGGCACTTCCCTGAATCCATCTCCGTCTTTTGCCGGACTCCTTCCGGTTGGCGTCACAACCGCCGCGTGGACAACCGCGGGCGTTCCTGTCGAGCCTTGGGATCGTGAAGAAGAGGAACGCAAAAAGGTTTTAGCTGACGCATGGGAGGATTTGCGTTTCCCTGCATCGCAGGCCATGGTCAACCCTGTTACAGCAAAACCGGATCAGGGAGTATTTACGGATGGCATCGAGACGCTTTTATTTGACCCGGATGCGGATGAGAGCGTATTCATCCATGTCCAGATGCCGCATGCGTGGAAGCTCGGATCGAGCATCGTGCCGCACGTACACTGGTCACCGATGACCACGCATACGGGCGTCGTTCGTTGGGGTTTGGAATACACGGTCGCATTGAAAGATGGGACATTCGGGGCGTCGACGACGATCTATATCGAGGATGCCGGGGATGGCGTTGCTCTCAAGCATCAAACAGCGAATTTCGCGGCAATCGTGATGTCGGCCTATGCGGGACTGTCGGTGATGCTGATGTGTCGTCTTTTCCGTGATGCCGATCACGTCAATGACACGTTTACCGGCGAGGCCGCCTTGCTGGAATTCGACATCCACTACGTGCGCGATGACAACGGTTCGCAATCTGCCACAGCGAAATACGCATAGCCGCCTCTCAGCGATTTACCGATATGCCTGACCACTCTCTCACGCTAACCGCCGGTCGCATGTTTATTCCGGTGAGCACGGTCCTTTCGATTATCTTGAGCACGGCTGGCCTCGTCTGGTACATCGCCGGAGTCAAAGAGGATCTGGGTGATAAGATTGCGGCGCTCTCGGCAAAAATTGATGTGCACACAGCGCTCTCGGTTGGTGAAGAGAAGAAGATCGGTAACCTATCGATTTGCTGTGAAACACTCACGTCACGGGTGGTGAAACTCGAAACAAAGATCGAACGCTAACTCATTCATTTCATTCTATGGAACAAAAATACTGGCTCGATTCGTCCACGGTGCGTGCATCACTTTTGCAGATGCTCCCCGTCATGGTGCTCGTGCTCAAAATGTTCGGCATCGAGATTGGGGATGGGGAGACGCAATCCATCGTCGAGGGCATCACAGCTATCGTGTCACTCGTAGGCGTCGTGTACGCCATCGTGGGACGCGCAAAGGCGGATAAGCCGCTCACATTCACAAAATAACCCTATGAGCACCACAGACGACAAATACGAGCCAAAGACAGGGCTCCGGCCTGATCCTCTCGATGAGAGAGACTTCTTGTATGAGGACGTCATGGGTGCTGATGCGGGTGATCTTGATTGGGAGAAGGGGTTCAACGTCTACGAAGAGCTTGGCCTGCCATACCCGCACCAAGATCAGGGGAGAAGCTATTCCTGCGTGGCGCAGTCCACGGCAGAGCATACGCGCGTGTGGTGGAAGAAGCTGACAGGGGAGGATATTGAATTCTCGCCTCGCTTTATTTACCCGCAAATCGCCCTCGGCTATGCAGGTGGGGCGTATTTGCGCGACGGCGTGCATCTTGTGGCATCGAAGGGCGTATGCGATGAGGGGGAGCTTCCGTCGTACGAGAATGGCCAGCCACCGTCCGAGGATTTTATGTTCAACGCCGCGGCGATCACGCCGGACATCCTGGCGAAGGCACTTCCGCACGATCGCTTCAACTTTCGCGTGATTCTAGGAGGTACGGATGACATTTCGCTCTTTGCGCACGCGATACGATTCAACTGTGGCGTCGTAGGTGGATTCAAGGGCACGAATATCGGATGGTGCAGGTCTGAGGTGCGCGCACCACAAGCAGGGGAGGACATATGGGGGCACGCGGTACTGCTTTGCGCGTATGGGATGCACGAGGGGAAGCGATGCATGTTCACGCGCAACTCATGGGGAGGGCGTTACACGATCCAGGAGGGGCGCTGGAAGGGATTGCAGGCCATCCCGGAGGAATACTTCACCGCAGGCGTACAGACAGCCGTGGGCGAGGCAAAAGGCGTGTACGTGTTTAATTCTTGGGTGCTCGTGCCAGACTCAAAGCTGACACCGGCTCAAAAAACTATGGACTTCTTGAAAAAGAATGAGGGCAAGCTCGTGCAGGACTCGCAGGGGAGCGGCGCTTTCGGCATCGTGAAGGGTGGAAAGATCCTCGTGGCGAGCAAGGAGCGCGTGGCGGAGCTTCTCGCGACGTACATCGTGCGAAAAGAGGGCGTGGGCGTGGCACGAGAGATGTGGGCAGACGCGCCGAAGGAGGATTTTTGACCTCGTATGATCAAAGAGCTGGGATGCGCGGCGTGGATTTTTGTCCTCATCTTCGTGCTGAGCATGTTCGTGGCTGTGAAGTGGGTGAAATGAAAAGGGATGGGATGGGATGGGATGGGATGGGCTTGACGGGTTCGAAACGATGCTCTTGCATCGAATGGCTGTTTGTTTTATCATGTTATCGACTTTCACAATTCATTCTCTCGTTTAGAGCCGAGAGAGGCAACGTTCATCACAGACACTCCAAGTGATGACCATCGAAGGGAGCTACCCTGCTGAACCCCAAAGGTTTGTCAGGTGCTCTAACACTGCTGACTACCAAGAAAGAAATTTCTAAGTAGTAGGCGGGGTAGTTGCCTTCGGTGGTTTTGTTTGTCGCAAGAGGCTGGCGACGCTGGTGCTACCAGCCCGCTGGCTCGACCAGTCCTGGACTATGGGACTCCATATGGCATTTAGCTAGTGGATGATCAGAGTCGGCGACAAACATATGGCCAAAAGCCTAGTGTTCCGGTGGTCTTACAAACATCACATCACGAAGCAAATCGTGAGAGCGCGTAAACGTCCGTTTCCGATGTGGCTCGACGATGCAACGGGTGAGGTGCGGAGGATCGTAAGGGATACGAAAACAACGCCTATTAGGGCGCTGTAATCATCGAAGCTACTAATTCCCGAGTGGAAGCACTCTGGGCAAGACACGCGATTCTTACAAGGAGGCGCGTGTTTTTGGTTCGTGCCGTGCTACTTACCATTTCAACACAGATCACGTCAACTGTCAGAGTATAGCACAGGCGTCCATGACGGTCTGTGGATACCCTCGACTCAACACGTCCAGCACGCGCTACAATGTCCCCATATGGAACGAGAAACAAAGACGGTGAAGTGCCCGAGTGGCAAGGAGGCTGTGCTCAAAGCGTATCTGACGGCAGGAGAGCGGAGACAGCTTCGTAACACATTCGCGGAGGCGATTCGTCTCCCCATGACGCGCGGGGAGGATGTACGGGTTGAGAACCTGGGCGAGGCGATGAATCACGGAGAGGATGTGCTGATCCGTATGGCTGTGACTTCGTACGACGGAAACGCGGACCAGATCGTCGAGCGTCTGCTCGATGGCAATCCGAAGGATGGAACGGACGGCGACTACGAATTCATCGTCGAAGAAGCTGGGAAGCTGAACAGCGTTTTTACGCAAGCGAAGTAGCGCAGTCGTGGCAACGTTGCTTCGCTGGTCGAGGACAGCCCGATGAGGAGATGATCATCGCCATGGTCTGTCGCGAGATGAAGTGGACGCTCGATCAATATGAAAAACAGCCGGCACAGTTCATTGACACTGTGACGGCTATGATTTTCGAGGAATGGAAGGCAAAAGACAGGGCGACAAAATGATTACCGTGTCTTTTTTGTTACGTGGCAATGGCGCGCGAAATACTTTACGCCCCATTTTTTGCAGTTTGTACGACAGACGTGGCATCCATAGCGATCCGTGTTGCCTGGGTGGGCATAAGCCACGCCGGAAGAGAGCGGGGAGAGAATGAGAGCCATTGCGAAAGCAAGTATGAGAAAAATGCGCATACCTATTTATTTGACGATTGCTTGTTTGACTTCTCCTGCACCTTGTTGCGCAGTGGACCCTTCCATTTTTGCCGTGAAGCTGAATTGATTGATACCCGCGTCGCCATGTTTGGATATTGGACAGGTATTGATGTCAAAATAAACGCTTTTTCCGATCACTGTACTGATTGGAGATTCTTTTGAGCTGAATTCCTCGGTCCAGATGTCACGTCCTTCTTTGCTCGTCAGCGTGATCGAGACGGTTCCCATGAACGCCTTTTCGTCGGTGTTGCGAATATCAAAGAAATACCGGCATTTGCCGTTCACCTCTTTGACGCTTTGGCTTGTGACGGTGAGATGAAGATCTTGTTTTTCAACGGGAGCAACCTGGGAGGATTCGTTCGTTGCCGTATTGGTGTGTGACGATTCTTTTGGCATTGTGGCACCAAAAATAACCAGCGACCCAAAAAGGATGGCTCCAAGCACCATTCCTGCCTTCCCGCGGTTTGGCAACTTAAAAAGGTTCGGCTTGATCAGTCCGGCGATCAGGGCCGCGATGCTGGCGTAGACAAGGAAATAGGCGATGTATTGCATATGGCTTTGTTGATGTGCGAGTGTGGAATAAACCACGGAAAAAGTCAAGCCCTATGATACGCTCGGAGTATCAATATGGCCAATACAACGCTTTCCATTCTTGTTCAAGCAAAAGACGACGCATCCAAGGCACTCACGCGCGTCAATCAGAGCCTTGGCGGGCTTAAGGAGTTTGCGAAGAAGAGCGCCATCGCTCTCGGAGCCGTTGGAGCTTCCGCCGGCGCGCTTGGTATCGCCGCTCTCAAATCTGCCGGTGAGTATGAGCAGAGCCGTGTCGCCTTTGAGACGATGCTGGGGAGCGCTGAGAAGGCCACGAAATTTCTCAAAGAAATGACAGCTTTTGCCGCCAAAACGCCATTCGAGCTCAAAGATTTGGAGCAAGCATCGAAACAGCTCCTTGCTTACGGAAGCACGCAAGACAACGTGCTCACACAGCTCAAGTCACTCGGGGACGTTGCGGCAGGCGTTGGAATGGATAAGCTCCCCCAGCTCATCACGGCATTCGGGCAGGTTCAATCCAAGACGCGCCTCATGGGTGAGGAGCTTTTGCAATTCACTGAGGCAGGTGTGCCAATGCTCGGGACGCTCGCAAAACAGTTCGGCGTCACAGAGGCGGAGATTTCGAAGATGGTGAGCAAGGGGCAGGTTGGATTCAAAGATGTGGAGATCGCCATGGCGTCGCTTTCGGGGGAGGGCGGTAAGTTTCAGGATCTCATGTCGCGACAGAGCGATACGCTCGTCGGAAAGATCAGTAATTTGCAAGACGCGTGGAATATGTTTTTGCGCGGTGCGGGCGCACAGTTTATTGAATGGGCCAAGCAGGGCGTGGACCTGTTGATCTGGTTTGTGAACGAGGGGATCCCCCTATTTCTTGGCAAGATCCAAGGATTGCAAAAAGGATTCGGTGATCTTGTCGCAGAGTTCGAGAAAAAGACGGGGATCATCACACAGCTCAAGGACGCATTCGGGAGTGTTTGGAAAACGGTACAGGATGAGCTCATGCCATCACTTCAACGTCTCGATAAGGCCATGAGGCCGTTGTATCCGTTTCTTGAGGCATTGGCTGGATTGATCGCTCAGGTTCTTGTATTGGCCCTCAAGGCGTTCATCGAAGCGCTCGTATTTTTGATCAATCTCGTCGTGCAAATTATCAGTAAGCTGACGGAGTGGACGGCAATCATCATGGAGCAGGTGGGTCCAGCGATCGACTTCATGCGTAGTGCTATTGAGACGCTGTCTGGACCAATCCAGCGGGTGATTGACGGGTTCAACCGTGTCGCAACTGCCGCGCGTGAAGCATTCGCGGCGGCTTCCCGTGTCGCCGGAAATGTAATAAGCGCCGTAACCAATCCGATGTCATCACTTACGCATCAGGCCGCTGGCGGCATCATTTCTTCGCCTCGGCGTGTTCTTGTTGGAGAGGAGGGGCCAGAGGCGATAATTCCGCTCAATCGTCTCGGGATGGGCAGTGGAGGTGCAGGCGTGAACGTCAACATCTCCGGCGGATCATTTATCGGCACCAACTCTCGCGATGTAGCGCGGATGCTTGGCGATATGATAATCAAGGAGCTTCAGATGAGTCACAGGCTTGGATAACGATGTCAACGAATTCACGTGGGTCGGGAGCATGATCGATTCCCTTGGCTTTGTATACCTTTTTCGCAATCATCAGCTCCTCGTTGGCTATCTTGAGAAAAAGATCACGAAACTCTGTCTTTGCTATTCCTGAATTTTGAAATGCCATTTGAAGTAACGTGTTCGTGCTTGGGTAGCTTAGCCGATCCTTCGTTGTTTCTTTCAACTCTTCCAGTGTGTCGGTTTTGAATTGGTCATTGACGACAATTTTCCAATACAGATGACGAAAAAGAAGGATCAACGCTTCTGTGTAATGCTTCCCCTCTGCGCCGAGCTGACATGCCATCAATTCGTAAACCAAACAAAAGCGGCTGGCCGAATTATTCGCATCTTGTGAGGCGTCACGTATCTCCTGATTAAGAGCACGCCACGCGTCGTCACGTTTTTCGTGTTTCCACAGCTCCACAGCCGTGTGTATATTCCCCATTCCATCGGTTGCATAGGTCGATATTTGTTTGAGGAATGGTAGCGCTTCCGTCTTTACCCATTCGCCTTTGAAAACACTGATGGTTTTACCGCAGATTTTGCACGCTTGCTTTCTGGTTGGGATGGGAGCCGGATTGTTGCAGTATGGACACACGGGATCCCGTCTTCCTTTGAACGCCTTGAAAAGAGCTGAGAACATACGTCCGTAGTATAGCGTCCCGCTGATTGGTGTGTACATCCGCCATCTTTCCGAGGCGGTTTTCGATATGCTTCCCTCATGGCCCTCATCGTCACCATCAACGGCACCGACCGTTCGGCGTTCATCGACTGGGAGTCGCTCAACGTCCAGCAAATCGCCACCTCTGAGGTCGATTCCGCCCAGTTCAAGGTCAAGACATACGGAGTAAAGAAGCTCGCGCTCACCGTCGGCGACGAGGTTCTTGTGTATGACGGCGCCACGGCGATCTTCGGCGGCACCATCGTCCGCGTGGCAAACGAGGTCCTGGCCGGCAACCTCACCACCGTCTCCGTCGAGTGCGTATCCCACGAGCGCACTCTGGACCGATACCTCGTGGCGCGCGAGATCCAAAACAAAAATGGGTTCTACGTCATCAACACTATCATCACGGAATTCGTGAACCGTACCAAGAAAGTCATCGCCTCTGGGGAGAGTACGGAGACCTGGACGACCGAGGATGGGACCGTGGCCGCGAATACGACCGCGGGGGAGTTCATCCTCGAAAGTCAGTCGCGCAAATTCACGGCCACAGCAGGCGCCACGGCCACCGCGCGCTTTCCCTTGACGCTCGACCTCACCATCTTCGATAACGGCCTGGCGAGCACCACAGATGACCTGGTGACGTTCTGGTATCACGTCGACACCGTGTCCCGTTTCGCGAGCCTACGCCTACGCCTGACGAACGACGCTCCTGGTACATACACCAACTATTTCGAGACGACGATCGTTGCGACGCCACGCCAAGGATGGAATCAGGCAGTCGTGGCAAAATCAGCCTTCACCTCCACGGGTAGCCCCGTCTGGTCCGCTGTCACCGCGGGTCAATGTCAGATCACGGCAGGCGCTAGTGGCACGCTCAACGTCTCCATCGACGACATCCGCCTCGTGAAAGTGTCCGAGGCCTTCACTCAGCAAAACGTTACAAGCGCCACGGCAGTGCTGGGGAGCGTCAAATTCAATTATGAGCAAGTATCTCAAGCCCTCAAGCAGATCGCTGAGGCGCTGGGTTTTGAGTGGTACATCACGCCCTCCCGCGACATCTTCTTCTATCTTCCCTCGACCATCGTGGCACCATTCGCCCTGACAGACACAAGCGGGAATTTCGTGTGGGACAGCTTGCGCGTGGAGAGCGACGTCACGAACATCAAGAATCAGGTCTTTGTACGTGGCGGGGAGTATGACGGCTCAACGATCACGGAGAGCATGGTGGCAGATGGTAGCCAGCTCCACTTCAAGACGCCGTACAAGATGAAGAACGTGAGTGTGAAGGTTGCTGGCGCAAGCAAGACCGTGGGCGTTGATAACCTGGACGATCCAACATCATACGATTGTCTCTACAATTTCAATGAAAAAACCCTAAAGTTTCGAAGCGACAATAAGCCGGCCGCAACCAAGATCGTCGCCATCACCGGCAATCCGAAGATCCCAGTCATTGTAAAAAAGAGTGACGCATCCAGCATCGCCACGCATGGAATTTATGAGTACGTGATCGTCGACAAATCCATCACAACGCTCCAGGGCGGCCGTGATCGCGCGAGCGCCGAGCTGAAGACGTACCGCGACAGTTTGGTCGAGGGAGGATTCAAAACGTACGTGGCGGGACTCAGAGCCGGACAGACCATCTCCGTCAACGTGGCCGCGCGCAGTATTGCGGACAGCTATCGCATCAGGTCCGTCACATTCCGCGCCAAAACACCCACGGAATTCGAGTACGAGGCCGCGATCGTGAGCACGCGCACGTTTGGCATCATCGACTACCTCCTTGGCCTCCTTCGCAAGGAGAAAAAACAGATCGACCTCAATGATAACGAGGTGAGCGATCTTGTGCAGGACATAACGGAAATGCTGACGATCACAGATGTGTGGCTCGCGGGGAGCCGGAACGATCAGACGGAGACCATCACGTCGTCAGAGGTTTTGAGCAGTCAGCTCGATCACGGAACGATCTTTGTGTTTGGTCCATACACCCCCACGGGCTTTGTGGATAATAAGCGGGTGTTCATTTTCGACGGAAGTATATTGGGATAGAAGACCAAATTTAACTCTTCATTATTCATTTTTTTCATCAGTGTATGTCTTATCCTCGCAAGACGGTTGCGGCTATCGTCGGGACAGCCCTCGCGGGCATTGCCACCGTGGTTATCACGGTCGCAACGATCGCCACGCTCAACGTGACGAATCTCACATCTGTAAACACGACATCGACCCGGGCCGTGATTGGCACGCTTACGGTCACGTCGACGGCTACGATGCCGGGAGCTCTCACCAATTCGTACTCGCTGTTCACGACCGGCAATTTATTGGCCACGTCCACGTTTTCCGCGCAGGCGGCCAATGTCACGACGACGCTCGCCGTGGGCGGCGCATCGACGATGACGGGTGCAGTGGCGGCAAACGGCGGTCTTACGTTCACACAGGCTACGGGAACAACATCCTTCACCATCCCAGCCGCCGGGTCGCCTCTCAAGGGCTTGTACCGCACGACGAGCGCGATTGATGTGCAGTCAATGGCCATCGGATCCGTGACGTCATCCGCAGTCGCCCTGACCGGTTCCGTGGGAGACCATTGTACGGCGGAGGCTATTTCCGGCGATTACCGATCGCCGACTTCCACCGGTTTAGTGCAATGCAAGATGACGGGTACGAATACGGCAACCTTGTATTTCTCGAACGTCTCAAGCACGGCGGCCTTCGACGCCGGCATGTCCACATTCTCATTGTTGAATTTCGTATTCTAAAATCATGCCTGAGCACATCCACGATCACCTGACCCTCAAGGGCAGGGTGCGCCTTGCCGTCTGGAATCCAGATGGGAGTCTTGCGTCTGAGCAAATCGTGGACAACCTCGTGGTCACGGCTGGGCGCGCTCTCTTGGCGCAGGCGTTCGCGAATCCGAGTATCGACGTCCGCGTGTCTCATGTAGAGCTCGGCACAGGCACGACAGCGCCGGCAAACGGTGACACGGTACTCGAAACGCCAAGCTATCGAAACGCCATTGCGAGCGCGCTCAACGTGAGCAATGTGGCGACGCTGACGGGATTCTTCTCGGCGACGGAATGTAATGGCACCTATCGAGAAGCCGGGCTATTTATCAACGGCACGGGGTCACTTGGTACCGGCACGCTACTCAGTCGCGTGGCGATCAATATCACGAAGAGCGCCATCCAGACGCTGACGATCGAATGGGCGATAACACTTTCCTAGTATGTCCTACACTCCCGGAGTCGCTGGTAATCAGCTCACAGCGGCCAACGCCAACAAAAACTGGTTCGGTCCGACGCAGACCTACGGAGAGACGATCGCCGTGGGCCACATTCTGTATCTCAAGGCGGCGGATGGAAAACATTGGAAGGCATCGGCGGCCACGCAGGCGCATGTCGATGCGCTCAGCGCCGCGGCGAACGTAGCCGGCTCCGCAAACGATGTTGTGAGTGTCATTCCTCCTGGAATGGTTATTGAGGGGCTATCTTCGCTTACGGCCGGATCCATCTATTATCTCCAAGATACGGCCGGGACGATCGGAACCACACCGGGCACCATTTCTGTCGAGGTCGGCGTAGCGCTCTCCACGACATCGCTTTTGTTCATGCCGAGGGTTCCTCAGAAGATGGTGGATATTCAGGCGTTTACTGGCGACGGCACATGGACGAAACCAACCGGGGCAAAACTCGTTGAAGTATTTTTATTTGGCGCGGGTGGTGGCGGAGGCGGAGGAAACGCGGCAAGTGCTGGCACAGGCGGGGGAGGAGGCGCGTGTAACCACGTCATTCGTCCGGCGGATTTGTATTCTGCCACGGTCGCAATCACGATCGGAACCGGAGGCTCTGGCGGAGGCAATGACACAAACGGTTCTGCTGGTGGCACGTCAACATTTGGCGCTTATTTTTCGGCATATGGAGGTGGCGGAGGATCGAAAGGAATCAACGCCGGACGTGCAGGCGGAGGAGGCGGCGGTACGTTGGGCGCTGGAGCGACATCCGCGGGCACTACCTGCACCGGAGGAAGTCCGGCCTATACAGCGGCGGTTGATGGAGCAGGCGGAGGAGGCGGAGGCGGGGAACAAGATGGAAAAAAAGCCGAGTATGGTGGAGCGGGCGGAGGCGGTCATGACGCCGGTCTCTGGGCCTACAATGGAGGATCTCCTATTTTTGGCGGAGGCGGGGGAGGTTGTGGATCGTCTGGTGCAAACGGCGCGGCGAATGGAGGCGGGGGAGGCGGAGGTGCGGCTGGTGGGACGGCTGAAGTGGCCGGAACTGCTGGTGCGAATGGCGGAGGCGGAGGCGGGGGAGGCGGGGGAAATAATGGCGGAGCAGGAGCCGGCGGTAATGCAGGCGCAGGAGGAGCATACGGTGGAGGTGGCGGCGGCGGAGGAAAAGGAACAAGCGCAGGCGCAGGCGGGAATGGCGGGAATGGCGGATGTGTCGTGATAACCCATTTTTGATATGCCCTCTATCAAAGAACAGGTCGGCATCAAAGGTCACTACCGTCTCACTGAGTGCGATCCTTTGCGCGCACCCGAGCTGTACGAGAAAATCGTACGACTGATTGAGCGTGGGGAGCAGGTCGCGCGCGAGCTATTGGACGAATATCACGCCAAGGCGCTCGTTGCGGTCCATGAGTTTGATAACCTCATCCCAACCGTAGGACAGAGCGTGATCGCTCAACGCCTCGCGAATGTCACCACGTACACCGGTATCGTGAATTACGCCGCGGTTGGATCGAATACGACCACACCGAACATTTCAGACACGCAACTCGGCACAGAAACGTACCGGCAGACACTCACGTCGCAGACGTATCTCGATAACATCGCCTACCTCTCGTGTTTCATCGTAGCGGGGAGCGCTACGGGCACGCACAAAGAGGCTGGGCTATTTATTGATGGGGGTGCAGGAGCAAATACAGGTCAACTGTTGTCCCATGTTGCTATCGACATCACAAAGGGGGCGTCAAATTCTTTGACATTGGACATCGCCTTGACTGTTTCATGAGATGGGGTTGTTCTGCCCTGGCAGAGGGGATAGGCTGTACGGACTATGCCAAAACACGCTCTCAAAAAGGACGGTGTGACGATCGTTCAAATCGTTGCAACACACGATAAAGTATTTGGACTCGGAGACGATCAGCTTGTCTATGAATGGAATCCATCATTTTGTGCTTTCTTACTTATTGAGCTCAGTGAAGAAGAGAAACGCAATCAGGAGGTGTATCTCTGAGCACGCTGTCGAGTCGTAGCTGGGTACTTGACAACAGGGCCGACAAGTGGTTGGCTCTATCATGAAAACCAAAGATCAATCGCTTGTGGCCGCAAGGCCGCCCATTCATGGGGTTCTTAGACGAGCAATTTCTGGGCTAGAAAATAGCCACATTTCGGCGTATAATATAAAAGCCGTCGACAGAAACCGCGTAGCCTAAGAACCGCGCGGGAGTATGTCGGCGGTTTTTGAATACTTATGAGCACGAATAATTCGGAACATTTTCAGGCATTCCTCCGATGGCTCGGATGCCAGCATTCCGTGGCCACGGTTGCCAGTTATCGCAATGCGCTTGCGTCACTCATGAAATATCTCGATGAGATTGATCGTGAACTTTTGGAGTGTAGTCTGGACGATTTTTCGAAATACATCATCTGGCTTGAAAACAAGGGCCTAAGATCCGGCACGCGCGGGCTGTACGTGACGTCCTTGAAAACGATGTGGTCATGGCTTCGCAAGCAGGGGATGGTCACGCTCGATGAGAGTATGATCCCAACGCCGAGGGTGGCGAGTGACAGACGCTCGTATCCATTTTTGGAGCCGCACGAGTTTACGGCGCTTCTTGGGGCATTCGATGAGTTTTATCCCAAGGAACTGCGCAACAAGACGATTATTGCCTTCTTGTACGCAACAGGCGTGCGGCTTGGTGAACTTTTGAGTTTGAACGTCGATGATCTCAATCTTGAGCGCATGGTTGCGGTTGTGCGAACTTTCAAACGCCACGATCACAAGCGTGAGATTTATTGGGATGAGGAGACCAATCGGCTTTTGGGGAAATGGTTGGAGACCCGTGCGCATGTTCTCCGGACACAGGGGAGCGGCTGTGAGGCTCTATGGGTCAGCATGGACACGTCACGCCCTCCCGCGCGCCTTGAGCGCCATTGCGTGCAAAAGCTCTTTCGTGCGCTTCGTAAACAGCTCGGCATGGATAAGCCTCTCTCACCTCATTCCTGTCGCCACGGCTTCGGCTATCGTGGCGTGCGCAACGATGTGAACCTTCGATATTTGCAGGTTGCCATGGGGCACGCGAATCTCAAGAATACGATGGTGTACATGGGGTACAAAGAGAAAGAGGTCGAGGACGAGTGCCGTGCGAAGCTCCTGCCGGAAGTCGGAACGCTATTGACGGAGTGTCGGGAGAAGAATACTATGTTTATGTATGCCAGTACCAGAAAAAATCGCTCGAAATTCGAGCATAGTCCGCCAATTCGAAAGAGGCCTTTCTTACAGAGAAATAGCCAAGATTCAGGGCCTTCACGTAAAAACCGTTTGGGACATTATTCAACGAGACCAAGAACGGAAGAAGAAAAAAGCGTTGTAATGACGGGAGTTTGAAGGTGTCGGGAGTTATCCACAGGCTATCATTGACGGCGTCGGGAGATAGGAGTATAGTGGTAATTGTAGATTGATTCCACGCTCCTGAACGCAAGTGAGGTCACGAAGAGTGCCCGCCGGGTAGCACAGTGGAGCAAACGCTAAGCGATCAAATCAACAAAAAAAGAACAGACCATATGGTCTGTTCTTTTGTAGAAAAAAGTTGTCGGTTGTGGATATGTATTTCGATGTTAATGTGCTATACTTTTTTCGTTACTCATTTGGTCTTTAACATTCGTCAATTATTTTATGAATTTTATTCATCGCTCTGTACGTATGACGCACCCATTTTTGTGGGAAAAAGGCGCAGTTTTCAGTCTTGTGTTCGTTTTTGTATTCGCACTCTTTTTGTCTCAGGCGCCTTCTGCTTCTGCGACGACGTGCGTGTTTGCGTCAGCAGGGGATAGTGATTATAACAATGCGGCAAATTGGTTGACGTGCGATGGAGCGATTCCGGATAACGCGGATACGGCCCAAATCCCCGCGGCTACAACCACGAACCTCACGGCCGCCATTGCCGCGGCGGCTGGACCGTTATCTTTGGAAGTCGCGGGAACTTTTAATACGGGAAACTTTGACTTCGAAACCAAAGCCGTCAATCCAACGGGCATTTCCGTCTCATCTGGCGGTACGATTGCCTTAGGTACTGCTTCTGTTACAACCACGGGAAATTTCACGGTTGTAGCTGGAGGGACCATTACGCAGAGCGCGGCCGGCGTGCTCGCTGTTGGTGGAAATCTCACGGTTGGTGCAAGTACGCACACGCTCGCGGGCGAAGTGAGGCTATTGGGAGGCTATGGGTATCGCACGGTGGTGGGTGGTGTCTTTAACAAGCTCCAGTACGCAGGCGGTGCCACAGATGTGCTTGATTTTACTGCCTCTACGACGATCATGGGGCATGCGAGCACAACTGCTTTGGGTAATATCCAGTATTCTGGTCCGAATGGAGGTAGTCTGTCCTTCTATGATGTTACGGAATTCGTGGGAGGGTCTGTCTCTTCATCAAACGGTGGTTCTCTGGCATTTGTTGGCGCAGTAACTTCTACGGCAACGATTAATGCTGGGAGCGGTACGTCAACATTTTCATCGACACTGACCAATAACGCCACCGTGACATCGACGAGTGGTACCTTGGCATTTAGCGGCGCTATCACAAACACCGCAACGCATAATATCGGTACTGCGTCAGGCAAGATTACGTTTGCAAGCACCTTTACCAATGCGGGTACGTTTGACCTTGGGCCAAGTGCTTTGGCAACGTCAACCGGGCATTTAGTGAATTCAGGTACCTTGAATCTTAATGGGAGTAGTTTGTTTACGCTGGCAGGTAACTACACAAATACAGGGACACAAACAGCAAATGGTGGAACCGTACGTTTTGCTGGAGGTTCTGCGCAAATTCTTACCGCGCCAGCAACGAGCGGTAACTTTTATTCGATTGAGGTGTTCAAATCAGCAAATGGCCTGACGCTCGCTTCGGCTGTGACGTCTACAGGCAATTTTACGCTCACGGCAGGGACCTTTACTCCAGCAACCTATATTTATAGCGTTCAGGGTAATTGGTCGCATACCGCAGGAACCTTTACGCCAAGCACAGGCACGATTCGTTTTAATGGTGCGAACGCGCAAACTGTGACAGCCGCCGCGACAAATGGAGACTTTGGCAACATCCAGATTAATAAGAGTGCGGAAAGTCTCACGTTAGGTAGTGCTGTTACATCTACGCTTCTCACAACGCTGACCGCTGGCAACCTGAACCTCGGCTCTTACACATTAGCTTTGACGGACGCTGGTACCGCAACAACGCCGTTTGTTGTGACATCTGGCGTGTTGGTGCCTGCGACGGGCAAGGTGGTCTATGATACGGATGCCGCAACAAGCATCGCGGCAGTGTCCTATTATGAACTCGCCGTGCGAGGGGCGCAGACCTTTACGATTACCGCGAGCACCACGGCCATGGCAACGACCACGGTTGCTACAGGAGCAACGCTGGCCATGGGCGCACAGACGTTTTACGCAAATGGAGACATTGTGAATGATGGGACGATCACGCAAACCACGGGTGTTTTCCATCATTTGACAGACTACGTTCGCTTTACGGATAGCGCGAGCGCAGAGATCACGACACTTGCCGCTGGTGGCTCGCTGTATGTGACATTACGTGATCAGAATCGCAATCTTTTGAGCGCCACAGCTGAAACAGTTACGGTGCGCATTTCTGTGGGGCTTGATTCAGAAAATGTCACGTTGACAGAAACTGGACTCAGTACAGGCATTTTCCGCAATGCAACAGCGTTGACACTGACACAAATCGGCTCGGCAGTTCCAGGTAACGGCACGGTTGAGGTTGTGAGTACTGGTACGGGCACCGCGAGCTATGTGGATGCACAAGAGGCCGCGGATACGAGCTCTGGAACCGTGAGTATGACCGTGACAACCGTCACGGGTGGTGGCGCGACCACTGCGCCTGGATCATCTGGTGGCGGCGGCGGGACAACGACAGTCACACCGGTATTTGTGGCACCTCCAGCCGTATCTACGGTTCCAGTATCTGTCGCTAACCCTTCCCCGGTAGCTGTGTCTGTCGCAACCCCATGGTCACTTACGGGCACTCCTGGACCTGCGACAGTCGCATTGGTCAATGCGGATTATCGTGCATTCGGTGTGATGGCTGATGCGGTGAGCGCGGCAAAGATGGCCTTGTTTATCGAACAGGGTATTTCCTCCGCAACCGTGAAATTAGGATCTGGCGAACGTCGAGCATTGGTACGCGATGCTTTGGACACGATGCAACGAGCCTCGATCCCATTGGATGATCTCGAGCGTTTGGCAACAGGTGCAATCCCCATGACGCGCAACTTGGCTTCAGAACGCGCCCGTGTGAATTGGGCCTTGCCAACCTTCCGTAGCATCTACGGCCATGCCCCGGTGTTCTCCAATCCAGAAGAGAACCTCGCATGGAACACCTTGATGTATCGCATTCGCTTTACGCGTGACCTCGTCAAAGAAAGAAAAGGTATCCAAGAGTTCCGACGCATTTTCAAGCGCGATCCTTCCACGCCAGCCACATGGGCAGTCGTGCGGGTGCTGGGATACGTCAAATAAAAACTTTCACACGACAAGAAAAAATCCTCGGTTCCTTTCCGAGGATTTTTTTGCTATACTTTGCGTGCTATATGAGTGTTCGATCCTTCCTTTGGCGGGTGTCGCTTGTTTTGAGTGTTGTCGTTGTTGTTTTTGGCTATTATCTCGTAAAGGACACGATCAATGTTCGAGCGGCGGGTAGTACTTGTTACATAAATACTACGACGACAGTCAGTCAGGCGTATGTGACAGCAAATGATTGTGGTACGCTTAATATTGGTGGCGACGGTATTACCGTCTCTTGGTCCGGGACGATTGATCTCGTGGGCGATGGTTCTGTTCACGTGACAGGAACGAATATCTTTTCCGACCAAGCGCTCACGCTTGCCGCCACGGATGACTTTTACGTAGATAATGGAGCAACGCTCACGCATGGCGCGGCATCATCAACAGGGCTGCAGGTCACGGCGAGAAATATTACTGTGACCGGAGATGTGAATGTTGTCGGAAAAGGATGTGCGGGTGGCGCTTCTGGAGCAGATGGCTATGGCCCGAGCACATCAACAGGCATTTGCGCTATTGCAACAAGTGGCTATGGAAAATATGGGAATGATGGTGGAGGCGGAGCGTATGGTGGTGCAGGAGGCACCGGAGGGTTTGATCCGAACGCGCAACTCACGACATATGGGTATGGAGCTGGTGAAACTCCGACTTTTCTTGGTTCTGGTGGAGGCGGCCCGTTCACTGACTATGGTTCCGGCGGCAATGGAGGAGGTTTTGTTAAATTGAATGCGTCGGGTGTCTTAACGATAAATGGGACGTTGAGTGCAAACGGTGGGAATCCCGTTGCAGGAAACAGTGGAAGTATTGGAGGTGGAGGTTCTGGAGGTTCGATTTATCTCTTGGCGGGTACGCTTACTGGTTCAGGCTCTCTTTCTGCGAATGGATCTAATGGCGCGGCCTATGCAGATGGCAGAAATGGCGGCGGTGGCGGTGGTGGGCGCATCTCTGTTTATTATTCGTCTTTGAGTGGTTTTAATGTTCAAAACATCTCCGTTACACATGGTTCTAAAGGCGGTACAGTAGCGACGGATGGCGGCGATGGGACCGCATTTATTTTGGATCGTCGCACAGATGATGGCGCTGGTCATCTGACGTTTGCGGGTAGTTTTGATTTTCCGTCGACGCTTGACTATGCGCGCGATGCAATTACCGTAGCAACGGGAACTCAGCTGATCTGTCCTACGGAAACAACATTAACGCTATCTGCGGTAAATGCTTTTGTTGATAGTGGTTCGACATGGAACTGTACAGGAACAAACGTCGGCATCTCAGCGGCAAGCATCAGCCTCACAAATGCGACGTGGAATGGATCCGCTACAACGAGCCTTTTTTCTTTGAATGCAACGGGAGCTGTCAGTATGGCAGGGTCTATATTAAGAACGAACGTTTCTTCGACTTCTGCGACGTTTACTATAGATGCTAGCTCTTCTATTAATACGGATGGAATGGGCTGTGCTGGTGGAGCGGCATCAGGGGAGCGACGAGGATGGGGTCCTAGTACGAGTACGGGTATTTGCGCCCCCGGTATTTCTGGAGGTGGAGGTATAGGCGGAAGAGGGGATGGCGGTGGATACGGCGGAGCAGGAGGAAAGGGCGGGCTAGGCGGCAGTCCTACAGTCACCTATGGATCACAAACTGTGCCGACGCTATTCGGCTCTGGCGGAAGCGCATCCACGGATGCCGGTGTAGGCGGTGCCGGAGGAGGTTCCGTGTATTTGTCGGTTTCAGGTACGCTGACCTTAAATGGAACGATTAGTGCAGATGGTACTGATTCAGATTCTGGGGATCGAAGCGGTGGAGGTGGCTCTGGTGGTTCTATCTATTTGCGAGCAGGCACGCTTGCCGGATCAGGCTCAATTAGTGCGAACGGCGGCTCGAGTATTGATAGGCCGAGTTATACTTCTATTGGTGGTGGCGGTGGTGGCGGTCGTGTTGCTCTCTATTATGGGGCACTATCTGGGTTCAGTACGTCAAATGCGACGGTGACAGGAGGTCTTAAAGGAACGTATGAGTCAGATCAAGAAAACGGTTCTTCGGGGACATTATTTTTAGCTGTTACCCGTTCGGGGCTTTGTATTATTGGGGAGGCAACGACAATCAATCAGAGTTATATTGATGCGAACGCCTGCGACACGATCGATATTGTGAGCGGCGGATATACGGTATTATGGAACGGAGCAGTCGATTTGGTGGGGGAAGGTATCGTAAATGTCACTGGTACAAACGCGACAACGACATTCGGTGGTACGGTAACCCTAGGCTCTGATGATGATTTTACTGTGAGTACTGGTTCGACGTTGACTCATACAGCGTCCTCATCAACGGGTTTGCAAGTTACCGCGCGAAACATCACGATTTCTGGTGTTGTGGATGTAACAGGGAAAGGTTGTCCAGGATCGATTGGTGAAACAGATGATAACGGCTATGGTCCCGTTACTTCTACTGGCATTTGTGCAGTGAGCACATCAGGCTATGGTATTGGTCGATGGGGCGGTGCGGCTCATGCGGGCGCTGGAGGAAATGGGACGCTTGATATCAACCCGCAAACCACAACATATGGCTCTTCTACAGAGCCTCTCCTGCTGGGATCTGGTGGTGGAGGATGGGCCGCTTATTATCCAAATACTGCGGGTGCTGGTGGTGGTCTTGTGTATTTGCATTCTACGGGTGACATGACCGTGAATGGCTCTGTGCGGGCAGACGGTGCAAATCCATCGACAGATGGGGCTGGGAACGGTAATGGCGCTGGTTCAGGCGGATCGTTATATCTTCGTGCAAACGGAACGCTGAATGGGTCGGCAACGACCGTGACAGCAAACGGAGGAACGGGATATGGGCCGTATGGTGGTAGTGGCGGCGGCGGTCGTGTTGCCCTCTACTATGGTGCTTTGGGAACGTTTAATCTTGCGAACGCGACCTCTGTAGGAGGTGCCGCTCTTGTGACGGCTAGTAGCGCGGGAGGAGAAGGATCTGTGTATACGACTTCGTTTGTCTCCAATCAATCTCCTACGGCTCCTTCTTCTCTTGGCCAAACCTCTCTCACAAACGGCTCCACAACAAGCTCAGCAACTCCGCGTTTTACCTTTACGCTCGCAGATCCGGATGCTGGTAATCAGGTGAAATATCAAATCCAGGTTGATGACTCCTCAAACTACGGTAGTCCTGTTATTGACTATACCTCTGCTCTTGCCGCGCAAGGAGCCGCCTCATTTTCCGTGGGTCAGGCAACAGGAACAGGTTCGTATACAGCGGGTTATGCAGGCATGACACTTTCTTCTGGTTCGTATTATTGGCGTGTCAAAACCATAGACTCTTCCGCTTCTGCATCAGACTGGACCACAGCAACAGGCACGGGGATCGTGGCGTTTATTGTGGATACTGCGGCTCGTACCGTTGGTTTTCAAACAGAAACCTCTTCTGGCTCTGAAGGTACAGCGAGCGTGAGCCTTCAGGTCGATATATCCTCCGCTCACTTTGAAGATGTCGTGATTCCCTATTCCTTCACCGGTGGAACTGCCACGGGCAATGGCACGGATTATACAACTTCCTCTCCTGCAACCGTGACTATCATCGCAGGACAGACCTCCACTTCCGTCCGCATGACCGTGGTGAATGACACATTGGATGAAGCCGATGAGACGGCTATTGCCACGATTACAACACCAACATCCGGCGCAAATACTACGCTGAACGCCGCTTCTTCGACGCATACCTACACCATTACGGATAACGATGCCACGCCTTCAGTTACGCTGTCGACGGGCGCGGCAACGGTAACAGAAGCGGCAGGATCCACGACGATCACTGCCACGCTTTCTGCAGCCTCTAGCTTTTCTGTGACCGTAAACCTCGCATTCTCTGGCACAGCAACAGGCAATGGTACAGATTACACAACCACGACCGCCACCATTGTTATCCCTGCAGGAGAAACCGCCAGCTCAACAACGTTCACAGCTGTGCAAGATGCGATGGACGAGGCAGATGAGACAATTGTTGTCGATGTTTCTGGTGTGACCAATGGAACGGAAAACGGAACACAGCAACAGACAATCACGATCACGGATGATGATGCCGCGCCTTCAGTTACGCTGTCGACGGGCGCGGCAACGGTAACAGAGGCACTCGGTTCTACGACGATCACCGCAACGCTTTCTGCGGTCTCTAGCCTCTCCGTGACCGTAAACCTCGCGTACTCTGGAACAGCAACAGGCAATGGTACAGATTACACAACCACGACCGTCACCATTGTTATCCCTGCAGGTGCAACAACAGGTTCAACGAATGTCTTGGCTACGTCAGATACTATTTACGAAGGGAGTGAAACCATTATTGTTGACGTGAGCTCTGTGACAAATGGCGCAGAAGCAACAACCCAGCAGCAAACCATTACGATTACGGATGACGATAGCTCAGGCGGTGGAGGTGGTTCCTCAGGCGGAAGTGGTTCGATCGGTAATACATCTCTATTCCCGTATGACGCTCCACCAGCTATTGCTCCAGTTCCCATAGAAACGCCCGTATCACCATCGCCAGAATCCACAACGCCGATTATCGAAGAAGCGCCCATAGCAACCCCCGTGGCTTTGCCTATAACAGTCTTGCGCCTTTCTTTAGACGCTCGTGAGTTTCATGTGATCTTGAGCAGAGAGGACGAGGCGCGGCTTTCTCTCTTTATCGACCAAGGCTCTTCACCTGCAACGATTGCACTTGGATCGGGCGAACGTCGGGCTTTAGTGCGTGACGCGCTTGAGACCATGAGGCGCGGGGCTATCTCCTTGGCTGATCTTAACCGCATGGCAACAGGACAGATCCCTTTGGGACGCAATCTTGCAGAGGAGCGTTTGCGCGTGGTGAGTGTTCGTGCAACCTTCCGTGCCATGTATGGCCATGATCCTGTATTCTCCAACTCACGCGAAAATCTTGCTTGGAACACGCTGATGTACCGCATCCGATTCCCACGAGACCTCGCAAAGGAGCGTGTGGGTATTGCCGCATTTCAACGATTGTTTCGGCACATTCCTGCTACACCAGGGGAATGGGCTACGGTGCGCGTGTTGGGATATGTGAGATAAAGATACAATGTCGCTTTTACGCACTGAAATCGGCTCTATAGCCGATTTTGGTTATAAAAATACCCCGTTTCTTTCGATGCGGGGCTAGCTGGAGTGGAACATGCGGAAGATGAGCACACCTGGTCCGAAAGCAGAATGGCTGAAGCCTTCTGCGAGATTGGACCAGAGACGTCCGTAGATCGCGACGGCGAACGGTCCTAGGTTGATAGAAAGGCCGCCGCGGAGCTCTAGAGCGGTGCTCGCCCTACCTTCGTGACTCCACGAGGCAAAGGTTTCAGAAAGGGCGGCGGAGGCGTAGCCAGCCGTGAACTGGTCAGACACGAGAAGGAACTGCTGACGAAGCGACGGCGCTCGCTCTTCGAAGCTGTACCCAGCGCCTAGATGCAGGAGCATGGTGTATCCAGGATGAGCCAGCGGCCCGCCAATCGTCAGGTAGCCGCCGAAGTCCGGGCCAAAGCCGTGCAGAGGGTGTTCGTAGTTCGGGTTGCGGTGGTAGGCGTCCAGCACAAGGCCGAACCAGCCCAGCCTGCCGCCCAGGACAACACCAGAGCCTTGAAACGTGAAGTCTGTGAATACAGACAGCTCATTGCCCGGGAGCGGGTGCGGCGCGGATTGGGTTCCTCCCGGAGGAGTCTCGACGTGTTCGGTGGGCGAGGTCTGCGCGTTGGCCAGGGAGGGCCAGAGGGCGCTCAGGAGCAGGGTGAAGAGAACAGGAACCAACGGCGATCGCATGCGTTTTCCTCCTGAAACCATCGCTCGAAAAGGAGCGAGGGCTACAATATAGGGGAAAAATGCTATTTGGTCAAGCAGGGCGTTTTCTGATTGTTACCGTTTGACTTTTCTCTTTGTGTAGCCTAAGATGCGCACTATGAATGTCACTGAACTTGCCCGTCGTTTGCGTATTACGCCACAGGAATTGCTCGGCAAATTGCCTGAGCTTGGCTTTGATATCGGCGCGCGTGCCATCAAGGTAGATGATCGTGTTGCTCAGCAGATTTACCTGAAATGGATTGAACATGCTCGTCGCGAGCGCATGCGTGATCAGTTGACACGTGCATCTGCCATCGCAGGTCCTGGAGGCGTGAAGCACGAAGTGATATTGCCGTCTGTGATGTCTGTGCGTGATTTTGCCGGCAAGCTCGGTTTGCCGATTACGCGTGTGATCCAACAGCTCATGAAAGCGGGCATTCTTGCATCGCAGAATGAACGTCTTGATTTCATGACCGCGGCCATCATTGCGGAAGAGCTTGGATACAAAGCCACGGAAGAGGCAAAGGGTGCGTCGGAAATGCAGGAAGTCCATGAGGAGAGCCGTATCAAACAAATTATTGAGAATGAACAAACGGGGCTCGTTGCGCGTGCGCCGGTGATTGTGGTGATGGGACACGTGGACCACGGCAAGACAAAGACGCTCGACGCCATTCGCAAAACGCATGTCATGGAGGGAGAATCCGGTGGCATTACGCAACACATCGGTGCGTATCAGGTAGAAAATAAAGGACGCAAACTCACATTTATTGACACACCTGGTCACGAAGCATTTACCGTGATGCGTTCTCGTGGTGCCAAGGTTGCTGATATTGCAGTGTTGGTTGTGGCCGCAGACGACGGTGTTCAGCCTCAGACAAAGGAAGCGCACGATATTATCAAGGCCGCGCATCTGCCTTTTATCGTGGCCATGAACAAGATCGATAAGCCAGAAGCAGATCCAAATCGCGTGATGGGTCAGCTTGCGGAAATTGGTGTCACGGTCGAAGAATGGGGCGGTACTGTGCCCATGGCGCGTATTTCTGCAAAAGTGGGGACAGGCATTGATGCACTATTGGATTTGATTTTGTTGGTGGCAGACATGGAAAAGGAGCGCATTGTTGCCAATCCTGACACGCGTGCCGCTGGAACGGTCATTGAAGCACATGTAGATAAAGGAGAAGGGCCCGTTGGAACGATTATTGTGCAGAATGGCACATTGCGTCGTAATGATTGGATTGGTATTGATGGCGCGGCCTATGGGCGTGTTCGTCTTTTGCGAGATTGGAAGGGCAACACCGTAGATGAGGCTTTGCCTGGAACGCCAATCAAGATTTTAGGCTTCAAAGTCGCACCCGCTGTTGGTGACATTATTGAGGTTCCTGCAGATCCAAAATCGTTGGAGGTCAAAAAGGTGAAGACGAACATGCAGGTGGCCGATACCATGACCGCGACTAAGTCCATGCCAAAACAGGACGAAGAGATAACCAAGAAAATCACGTTGAATGTGATCTTGAAAACAGATGTGCTTGGATCTTTGGAAGCCATTCTCGGCATGTTGGAGAAGATCCAACACGAGGTTGTTGGCGTGGAAGTGATTCAAAAAGGTTTGGGCAATATCACGGATAATGATGTGGAGCGTGCGGCAACATCGCAACCGGCAGTTGTCTATGGGTTCAATGTTATGTCGCCGACGGTCGTCGAGGCGCTCGCACGCGAAAAGGGTGTGGAGATTAAGATGTGTAAGGTGATTTACGATTTGTTTGATGATGTGGTCGCGAAGCTGAATGCACTGTTGCCACAGGAAGTGATCGTCACAGAGCTTGGAAGCGCAGAAGTCGCGGCCATCTTCCGTACAGAAACCGGCAAAATGATTGTGGGAGCTCGCGTAAAAGAAGGGAAGCTGATCAGTGGGAGCAAAGTGCGCGTATGGAGAGGGGAAACGCTTATTGGCGATGGCGTGCTCGAATCCATGCAATCAGGCAAATCTCCTGCAAAGGAAGTCAATGCTGGTCAGGAGTGCGGCTTGTCCTATCGCGGTAAGATCAAGCTTATGGTAGGCGATCGATTGGATGCTTATTCTGAAGAGTCAAAGACACGCAAAATTGATTTGATTCGATAAAAAGGAGACAGGCGTAAAAAGCGAGCTATGATTGCTCGCTTTTTGCTTTGCCGCTCCGTCGTACGGCAATGCTTTGTGCAAGGCCAATGCTGACGTAGGTCACCACAAGTGATGAGGCCGCGGCAGAGAGAAAGGGCATGGGAATGCCGGTAATGGGGACAATACTCAGATTCATGCCTGCATTCACAAACATGTGGATGAGAAAAACGCTTCCCAGTCCAATGAGCACGAATGTGGCAAATTCATCTTCAGATTCGCGGGCAATCGTGAGAAAACGAAAGTACAGAACAAAAGATAAGCCCAAGACCATGCTGATGCCAACAAACCCTAGCTCTTCTCCAATGACGGCAAAGATGAAGTCCGTAGCCGCTTCAGGGAGAAAACGCAGGCGTGCTTGAGAACCTTCTCCAATGCCTTTGCCAAGCCATCCGCCAGAGCCAATCGCAATACGTGCCTGTGCGGCATTATAGCCAGCTCCATGCGGGTCTGCCGCAGGATTGAGGAACGTGAGGATGCGTTCGCGTTGATAGGTTTTGACGCCAAATGACCAAAACAAACCTCCGGCAACAAGACAGCAGAGCGGAAGAATGATCCAGGCTTTACGAGGCAAGCCTGCAAAACAGCACATGGCAATCCAAGATCCTAGCATGACCATGGCAGAGCCAAAGTCTGGCTGGAGAAGAACAAGGCCCACGTAGGTCATGGTGGCGCAGGCGCTCAAACCAAAGATACGCCAGGAAAGACGGCCATGACTCATGCGTGAAAAGAGGGCGCTGATATAGAGAATGAGCGAGAGTTTCGCGAGTTCTACCGGCTGAAACGAAAGGGACCCGATTTGAAACCAGCCACGTGTTCCACGAACCGTTTCACCTAAGAAAAGTACAAGGATGAGGATAATGGCGCCGCTCAAAAAAGCAAGAAATCCAAAGGATTTGAGGTGACGGTAATCAAGAAAGGTGAGTCCAGCCACAAGAGAAATACCAATGCCGAGCGCGGCTAACTGCTTGTAAAAAGTAAATAGCCCCACGAGCTCTTGAGAGATGCTGATGCCATAAATCGTCACCAGGCCTAGTGAGGTGAGTGCGAGAACCGCGATAAAGAGCACCCAATCAAAATGCTCAACAATATCGAAAAATCGTAGCATGCGGTTACGGTAGCAAGTCGCAGGATTTGTGTGTAGAGGGCTCCTTAAAATCTCGTGCTTGGAAGAAACACGTTCTGATCAAGGACATTCACAACGGGTTGGATGTCTGTTTTGGCAATACCGTCCAGATTTTCAAACCAGTGGATGGTGATCGGGCGTGTTTCTCCTGGCTTGATATCGCGCACATTGATTTGGGTAATGCCAGCAGGGATGCCTTGTCGGTACAGTATGACCATAAGATCCATATTCCAGTAGCCAAAACCACTTGCATTTTTCAGGGTGAATGCTGTTTGTCCTACTTTTTTTCCATCATAGTCCACGTCTTGTTGATAGGTGACGTCCGTAAACGTGAGTTTCAGGCGTTTATCGTAGAATCGCTGATAATCTCCGTCTACTGCCGTGGGCGTGATGCGATGCCAACGGATATCGTCAAAGACAAGGGCAGGGGAACGTCCGTTGCCAGACCAGCCGAGCTCTGTGAGATAGCGTTGCGAGTTGGGGAGGATGAACGCGGTACGTGTCGCGGTAAGCGTTCCATCAATGTTGAAACGATAGGAAAATTCCGCCCACCATTGGGGATTAGCATTGGAGAGCTGTGCAACAATATCTCGTCGGTTGCCTGTGGTTTCGAACATCTGTACCTGTGAGGGATTGAGTGCCTGCGGAGCGGCTTCTTGCAGTGTTTGCAGGGAGAGTTGGTTGCGGAGGATCGTTTGGGTGATGCGTTGTTCTTTGGGGTAGGAGATCGCATACGTATCGAGTACGACCCAAAAAGCATAGCTCCAGCAAAGGACGCTGAATGCGATGAGAAAACGATGGCCATTCTTTCGAAGAGCATCCCCATGACGTACCCACCAAGAAGCGAATTGCAATTCTTGGTCAGAAAGCCCGTCGCCCGCGCGTGAACTCGTTGACATGTCTCTAGTATATCACAAGTTCGTGAGGGCATGGATGAGGCCTTGTGCATCTTTAGGTTTTCCGCTTCCCAGATGGACGTATCTTTGCTATTCTACATCGGCAAAAACTATGACTTCCAAAGACGAAAAAGCCAAGAAAGGTTCGTACGGTGCTGAGCAGATTTCCGTACTCGAGGGTCTAGAGCCGGTCCGTAAACGACCGGGCATGTACATCGGTTCCACGGGTCCGGATGGGTTGTTTCATTTATTGCGTGAGGTTGCAGATAACTGTTTTGACGAGGCCATGGCAGGTCATGCGGATACGATTACGATCACGCTTCTGCCAGATGATAAGGTGTCCGTTTTTGATAACGGCCGTGGCATTCCCGTGGAAATGCATAAACAATATGGTGTTTCTGCGTTGGAACTTGTGCTCACAAAACTTCATGCTGGCGGTAAATTCGGTGGAGAGGGAAGTGGCTACAAGATTTCTGGAGGTTTGCATGGTGTGGGCGTGTCTGTGGTGAACGCGTTGTCTGAATGGTTGGAAGTGACGGTCGAGCGCGACGGTGGCATGTGGAAGCAGGAATATGCGAAAGGCATTCCACAGTACAAGGTGAAAAAAGTAGGGACAAGTCAACGCCATGGTACTACCGTGAGTTTCAAGCCTGATGCCTCCATTTTTACAGAGGGCACGATGTTTGATTATCAGCGCGTGCTTGATCATTATCGTCAGCAGTGTTACCTCACGCGGGGCATTCGCTTGATTATTCGCGATGAACGCACGGTGGAAGACCTCAAAGCCTATGGATTTTATTTTGAAGGCGGCGTGGCATCCTACGTGGGGTTTTTGAACCACAAGAAACAGCCAAAACACGAGAACGTCTTCTTTGTCGAAAAGCAGGTGGAGAATGCGGAAGTGTCCATTGGATTGCAATACACGGATGATTATTCAGAGACGCTATATGCGTTTACGAATAACATCATCAATCCAGAGGGTGGTACGCATGTGCAGGGCTTTCGTGCGGCATTGACGCGTGTCTTGAACGCGTATGCACGCAACAAGGGATTTATCAAAGAAAAGGATGATAATCTCTCCGGCGAAGATGTGCGCGAAGGCTTGACCTGCGTACTATCCATTCGTATTCCGGAGCCACAATTTGAGGGCCAAACAAAAGCGAAGCTTGGCAGTCCGGAAGTACGCGGCGCCGTAGAAACAGTCATGGGCGAACATTTTGCCATGTTCTTGGAAGAGCATCCGCGTGATGCAGAAGGGATCATCGGCAAATGCGTGCTCGCACAACGTGCGCGTGCGGCGGCTCGTGCGGCTCGTGATACGGTTTTGCGTAAAGGTGTATTGGAAGGATTGACGTTGCCAGGCAAGCTCGCGGACTGTTCAAGCCGTGATCCAGAAGTAAGCGAGCTCTTCATTGTTGAGGGAGATTCTGCCGGCGGCTCTGCAAAACAGGGACGTAATCGCGACACGCAGGCGATCCTTCCTTTGCGTGGCAAGATCTTGAACGTCGAACGCGCACGCTTGGATAAGATTCTCGCAAATCAAGAAATCAAGAATTTGATTATTGCCATGGGAACAAACATTGGCGAAATGTTTGACATCACGAAACTGCGTTACGCGCGTATCATCATCATGACAGATGCTGATGTGGATGGTGCGCATATTCGCACGCTTCTCCTCACGTTGTTCTATCGCTATTTCCCAGACTTGGTGAATAAGGGGCATATCCTTATTGCGCAACCGCCACTGTATCGTGTGGCAAAGAATAAGGATGTGCGCTATGCCTTCACGGAAGAAGAGCGTGATCTCTACGTAGAAGAAATGAAGAAGCTGATAGCCGCTTCAAAAAAAGGAAAGAAAACGGAAGAGGTCGAAGAAGCGGATCCAGATGCGGCGATCGAAGCAGAGGGGGAGGAAGCTCCAGATGGCGTAACCAAGGTCGCAGGCATTGCCATCCAGCGTTACAAAGGTCTTGGAGAAATGAATCCAGAACAGCTGTGGGAAACAACCATGGATCCAAAAACGCGTTTGATGAAGGTAGTAACCGTGGATGACGCACAAAAGGCTGATGAGACCTTTGAGATGCTCATGGGAGCAGAGGTGGCACCACGCAAAAAATTCATCCAAACAAACGCGAAGCACGTAAAAAATCTCGATTTCTAATCGAGAGAGCCCTTGCTTCGGCAGGGGCTCTTCGATATGCTGAAGCTATGGAGCCCACACCAAATCGCCTTATCGCGCAGTGTCCTCTTTGCCATGCCAACTATCCAGCGGCAGGGATGCGTTTGTGTTCGGATGCAGGGAATACAGGCATGAGCAAGGTGTACCACTGTGCGTGCTCTGGATGTGGATATGCCATGATTGCGGTAGTGCTCGAAACCACAGGATGGTCTTCGTCCGTGGGGATGATTACGGATCTGCAGTTCGCTGACGTTCAGCGTTTGGAGGCGCTTCCCGGGCTTGCCGCAGACGAATGTGTACGCTTTCATGAGGTCTTAGCCCATGATAGTGCCAAGCTCTGTCAACGACTCCTTGTGACAACTGAGCCAAAAAAAGGCTAATTTCACAAAAAAGTTGTCCCTTGACGAAGCTCGTTTTTTCCTTTATCCTAGCAACACTTTGATGAAACTTGATGATATGACACAAACGATTTCCGCCGTACAGCGGGCGCAAGGCGAGCGCCAACCAGGAAGAATCGCGGCTATTATGTATGGCCGTGGGATTGCGTCGCAGATGCTCTCTGTGCCGTTTTCAGATTTTGTGCGCGTCTACAACGCCGCTGGTCAATCCAGCTTGGTGGATGTAACCGTGGGACAGAACCAGGCTGTGAAAGTCTTGATCAAAGATGTACAATTACATCCGTTGACCATGGCGCCTCGACATATTGATTTTTATCAGGTCCGCATGGATGAGGAGATGACCGCAACGATTCCGCTTACGTTCGTGGGTGAATCAAAGGCAGTCAAGACGGATGCTGGTACGTTGGTCAAATCGCTCGATGAAATCGAGGTCACGTGTTTGCCAGCAAACTTGCCACACGCGATTGAGGTGGATCTTGCAAAACTTGTTACCTTCGAAGACGTCATCACTGTGGCAGACATTGCCATGCCAACAGGCGTCAAAGCTGTGACAGCCTCTGACGTAACAGTCGCAACGGTCGCACGACCTCTCACAGAGGATGAGATTAAGCGCATGGAACAGCAAGGTGTGGGTGATATCTCCACCGTGAAGACAGAGCAGGATGAGAAGAAGGCAGAAAAGGCCGCGACAGAAGCGGCAGGCAAAGCGGCAGAGGAAAAGAAATAACGTACCTACAACCATGATGGGAGAGTTACATGGCATTGCCAACCTTCCGATAAAACCGCGACGGCCGTGGGCGCTTATTGCGACCGCGGCCGTTTTGTTGTTGGCGATTTCTGGTGGGTTGATGTATCTCATCATCACCGGTCGCACGCGCACGCAGGGTGCGATTGCTAATGGAACAGGTGACACAGCCGCAACGTCGTCAACGACCACGCTTGTCCCGCGGCGTTTGGATGGCGTGCTTGTTTCTCACGAGGAGGATGCGTATGCGCCGCGCGCCGTCATGGTTGATAATCAAGTGGATGCGCGTCCCATTGCGGGCATTGCAAAGGCAAATGTGGTTATTGAGGCGCCCGTGGAAGGTGGTATCACTCGTCTCATGCTTCTTTTTGACGCCACGACCACCATTGAAGAGGTGGGAGCTGTGCGTTCTGCGCGCCCCTATTTCGTTGATTGGGCCGCAGGATGGAAATCTGCGTATTTCCATTGTGGAGGTAGTCCAGATGCATTGGCAAAGCTTCAAGTCCTGGATGGCGTGTCCTTGGCCAATGTGGATGAGATGGCTCACGGAGATGCTTTTTGGCGGAGCGGAGCACGATCAGCGCCGCATAATATTTACACGAAGAAAGAGTTCATGGATCAGGCGGTTCTGAATGTGGATTGGTCCACAACAACGATTCCTGTTGCCTGGCATTTTAAAGAGAGTGCCTCTTCTACGGATCGTGGGGAGGGCGGAACCATTAAGGTTGGTTATGGAGGAAGTTATACGGTGAACTGGCAGTACGAAAAAGATGGCAATATTTACGTGCGTCAACAAGGGAAAAAAACACAGCTTGATAAGAATGATCTTCGCGTCGAGGCTTCAAATGTGGTGGTCATCAAGACGGAAGAAAAGGTGTTGGATGCCATTGGTCGTTTGCAGATACGTACAACTGGAAGTGGGGAGGCGACGTTGTATCGGGATGGAAATAAATACAGTATCCGTTGGCAACGCGCGCAAAACGAACCCATACATTTTGCCGGGCAAGACGGATCGGAAATCTTGTTGAATCGCGGGAAAACATGGATTGAAGTAACGACAGATGATCGTATTTTTGCAGGATTGTAAAAAACAGTAGCTCCTTGGCTATTAAGTCTGTTGTCATATACGCTCCAGCCCAAAATCTCATATTTGGCCAAACCCTAGGTAAAATATTTTTGGCTTAGCTATGGCTAAACAAAAAATATTTTCCCGTCGGTTTTGTCTCAAATCTGAAATTTTGGATCAAGAAGCGTATATGACAACAGACTTATTGTTTTTTGACGATCTCCAGCACACGGTCTCGTCCACAAAGGTCCTGGTAAATAGTGACGAAGGCTTGCGGAAAATATTGCGCGGCGATGCGACAGAGTGTCTCGGCCTGCGGTGGGTCAAACTCTGCGAGAAGGACGAGCGGTCGTTGGTCGCATTCCTGAAAGGTTGCGAGTTGTTCTATGAGTGCGCGGAGAAGGAACAGACCATGGTCCTTAGTAAAGAGTGCTTGTATTGGTTCGTATTTTGTGACGCTTTTTGCGAGGATCGTTCGATCGGAAAGTGGAAGATAGGGGAGATTGGCTACGATAACCAGCTGTTTTGCACGCGAACGACCCAATTGTTTAAGGAGTGATTTATCCAGGAGATTTGCCTGTTGGAGTTGAACATTGGCTCGAAGACGCTTGATGTTTTTCCTGGCAAGGGCCAAAGCCTTTTTATCCACGTCTGAAGCAATAACGGTCGCGGAAGGCACTTCCAGGGCTATGGTTGCGGCAATGGCTCCAGAGCCTGTTCCTACATCGATAACAAGCGTTGAAGAGGCTTGTTTTTTTAGGTGTAGGATGGCCCGCTCCACCAAAAGCTCGGTTTCAGGTCGGGGAATCAGGGCGCGTGCATCTGTAAGGAATTCTCGGCCATAAAACGCTTTGTGGCCAAGGATATAGGCCATAGGCTCCTGTTTGAGGCGGCGGCGGGCAAAACCCTCAAATAGCCCATTTTGGCGGCTTGTCAGGGGCGTTTCATCGTGTACCGCTACCCAGGAACGATCCTTTTTGAGGATATGAGCGAGGAGGAGCTCTATTTCTAGATGAGCTGTGGAGAGATCTAGGGGGCGAAGATGTTGCTGGAAAAGCGGCGTCCAGGTTTTGAGAAGTTCACGAATCGTCATGCGTGTAGCATAGCGAAATCCCATGAGACTTGCCAGCCAGCGCATGTCTGGCTATAATCGCCCAGCGATCAGAGGACGTTTAGCTCAGCTGGTTAGAGCGTTCGATTCACATTCGAAAGGTCGCAGGTTCGATTC
>JBAYJC010000007.1:0-63744 GCA_041665285.1 Patescibacteria group bacterium
CCCTCGGCATGCCCGGCGCTGACGATCGCGTCCACGCCCGAGTAGACGCCGAAGACCAGGGCCGCGCCGCCGATGGTGTAGAGCACGGTGGATGCCCACGGGAACGACCGTCGCCTTGCGCGCGGCTGGGCCGGCGCGGGAGCGGGCGGTGCGGGCGGCGGGGTCACGGCAGGCGGCGGGACGGTTACGGCCGGTGCCGCAGGCTCGAGCGGCGTGACAGCCGGCGTCTGCGTTTGCGGTAGGGACAGGCCGGTCTGGTGCGCGCGGAGCAAGAGCGCCTGGATCCGCTCGTGCAGAGCAGAGCGCTCGGTGGTGCTCAGCTGTGCCTCGCTCTGGTAGCGAAGAAAGCGTGCGATCGCCTCGGACAGGTTGCCTGCCCCCTCCCACGCGGCGGCCGCGTTGTGGAGGTAGGAGAGCTCACGCGGGTTCAAGTGGAACGCCGCGTCGAACGCCACGGCCGCTCCGGCCAGGTTTCCCTGCTCGAGCAAGGCCACGGCCTCTGCGGCGCGACGGCCCGCGTTGGCCGGGTTGGCTGTCTGCGCCATCCCCGACAAGGGGAAGAGCGCGAACACGAGGGCAAGGACACACATCCTGATCAGCATGGTCGCTCCTTTCCAGCTCCTAAGTGAGCCAGGTCATTAGAATGACAGATTTCCGCAAAAAGTCAAGATGAGCGGATCTGTCATGCGCTGTATATACGGTTTATGTAAGAAAAGGTTACAGAAGGCCTTCCGTGATTATTTGTGTTTGCCGATCTTTTTTATTTTGTGCCTCAATGCCGTATTTGGGTTGACCCCCACGGATTTTGCGAGAATAAGGGTCGCGATAAGCACATCTGCCACTTCATCAGCGAGTGTCTGTTGGTTGTGTTGCGCGAGTTTCTCTTGCCGTTGATAGCCGTTCAGCGCAAGCATCTCATTGCAAAGCTCACCAACCTCTTCTGCGAGCTTTGTTGTTTGCGCAAGTCGAAAAGTCGCCTCATTTCCTTCGGGCGCGTACGCGGCTTTGAAACGCGCCTGCTCCTTTTCGATAAACCGCCACAACGTTTTATACAGCATACGATTGTGCGTATCCTAGCATGGGATACGACGCGTAGAAGGGCTTCGTCAAGAGGGATGGGGTAAAAAAAAGACGCCTGCAGAAGAGCGGGCGTTAGCAGTGGTCGAGCAGGGGGAGCACGATGACGATCGTCATAAGGGCGATGGCGAGGATCCAGAGCGCGTTGCGTGCAATAGGCGGGTCTGGTTGGAGGGACTTGGAAAGGCGCCGCAGGTGAGAGTCGCTTTCTGGCGGCGGCACAAATGCCGGAAGATCACGGAAGGATCTGGGCGTCCTAGGCTCAAGATCCGAAGCGATCTCGATCTCGCACGGGACGGGGAGCTCTGGCGCAGGAGGTGGCGGCGGGCGAATAGGCTCTGGCTCTGCGTCTTGTGTCGGTTCTGGCACCGTCACCGGAGAAGGCGGTTCCTTTGGGGGCGCGGCGCGTACGAGGGCGTTGACCTCGCTGAAGAGAACGGGGCCGTGCAATTGAGGAACCGGCGCGGTCTTCAGCGGCTTTGCGGGCTGTGCCTCTTGGGGCGCAGGAACCGTTGGCTCCCACATGAGAAGCGTGCTCGTGTGACGGCCAGGCGGCTCTGGTCTATTGCGGTGAGCCATGGTGTCCTCCAGAGGGTTGAAACTTCCGTGTGTTTCTATGTAACAAAAAAACAGCAAACCATCAAGTATGAGAGGGAAATAAAAAGCGGCCTAGAGAGGCCGGAGAGACGACGGTTGGTGGTGGCTAGAGCGGCTTGCAGGCAAGGCCGACCTCTTTGAGAAGCCGGAGCACGTCTTGTTGGCCAAGACGTTTGGGATCGTGAACAACCGTGAGAACGCGACCACCACCTGGTGGTGTTGCCTCGTAAATGTCAAACAGGCCGAGTGGGTACTGCGGCGCATTTGGTACGCGGCCTGCGGCCCATTCATTCTCGAAAAATCCTGGGCTGTCGTGGTAGCGTTCTTGTGTGGTCGTGTTTTGCCACCCGAGGAATGCGAATCGCTCACGCAACGCCACACGCACCCCACAGAGTATGAGGAGTTTGTTCATGACGTGAGTGAGACGATTTTGCATAGCGTGAGTGACTATACGCCCGCAGGGGCAAGGACGATGATCATGCCAGCCATGATCGTGGCCAGCGTCGTGGCCGTGAGAAGGGGGATGTTCATCCGCATGAGTCCGTCGCGGATGCCGTCGCGGACAGCAGACGCAGATTCGCTCATGCGCCTGGGTACGCTCGTGCACGGGGGACACCAGTTGATTGCTCGGCGCGCGCTTTCGTACATGCCGAGGCAGGTGTTCCCGTGGGAGTCTCTCCACATGGCAACGTGGAGGTCGAATAGAAGGCCTGCGCTACCGCCAACATTCGTATCACGCAGGATCGCGTTGACGTGCGGCGTGTTGCGGCTGATGCACCCCGAGACGTAGCCACCACCATCGTACCTTGCGGAGATGTAGTAGTGGCCTACCACCAAAGGTTGCCTTGATGTGCAGGTGTCGCCCTCGCACACGGTGCTTCCGCTCCCTTGGATCGCAGAGAGGATCTCTCCGCTGATGTTGTTGCCGAAGAAGAGCCGTGTCTTGGCCGAGCTGGGCGCCTGGGCCAAGATCTGCGGAAGATCCTGAGCCAGTGCCTCGGCGTTGTTGTACCTCCGGACAAGCTGATCCCATCCGGACGGATCGTGGTACGATGCCGTGAGCTGGCCTCCGTCGCGGTCAATGTCCACGTCGTACACCTCGATGATCGCACGGGACTCCTCGTCCCAGGCGTAGACGTGCGCCTGCCAATCGCACGCCGCGATGAGGATGAACAGAACGAACAACCGCAAGAGTTTGATGAGCATGGCCCCCTCCTTTGTGTATAGGTGGCCAACAATAACGTAATCTGACGTACATCGGTTGTCAAGTTATGAAAATATAGTGACTATTAGCATATATTTTTGATAGGAGGTCTTTTACAGAGAAAAGAAAAAAGCTGGTTGCCAAGACTTTGAGAAGGTGGTTTTTGCCGCTACTTGGTCACGAGTTGTGCGCGGGACCAGAGGCGGTAGATCTTGTAGTAGCCGTTCTCCACCATGAGGCCGAAGCACAGCTCTTCGCGCGCGCCATCGCCATCGCCGTTGAACATGCCCTCGAGGCTTTGTTCGCCGGCCTCCCAAAAGCGCGTGCCCCAGCGCTTGCGCTCCTGCTCCATGAAGTACCAGAGCGCATCCGTGAGTGGCACCTTTTGCTTGGGGAAGGTGTCCATTTCTCCGTGGAACGCTCGGTACAGGAAGCGAAGACCATAGGTGGAAACGATGCGCATCTGCAGGATGTAGCCATCCTCGCACGGGTTTTGAGACTCCTGGAGGAACGCGACGTACTCTGTCTGCGGAAGGCTCTCATCCGCGAGGCGGACGTGCAGGACGCGTAGGAGCGTCTTAAGGTCCGGTCGAGTCACGTCATTATCAAAGAAGACGACGCTCCCGCCATGTGCGTTCGTCCGAGATGCTCGTAGGAAGGGAGTCTGCGGGTCGCTGTCTTGGTTCTCACAGCCACCCTCGCCTTCTGGCGCGAAGAGGGAGAGGTTGCCAGGCTCAACGGGGAGTCTCTTGTTGCCTGGCCAGATTTCCGGCGAGAGCTGAATATCTCCGAACATGTTCCTCTGCTGGTTGAGAAGACGGGCCTGCTCTTTCGCAACGCGGAGTTTTTCTCGCGGATCGTTCCTCGCAAGCGCGGCCAGCTCCTTGTCTGAAAGCGGCCGCATCATCTCCTCGTGTGTTTGGCCGCGTTCTTTCGGCGTATGGTCACAGAGAGCTCTTCCGCAACGTGGACAAAGACCCATGGGAGCCTCCTTGGTGGCAAAACGTTTATGCAGTGAACCAAAAAACCTTGAACGAGTCAAGGGTTTGGGGCTATTTTATCAAAACGAAAAGCCTCGCGTAAGCGAAGCTTTTCCATGGTGTCCCCGGATGGAATCGAACCATCATTCACAGCTTAGAAGGCTGTTGTACTATCCGTTGTACGACAGGGACGGGTGGTTATTGTCCGACAACACTACGATGGAAAAAGTATTACGTCAACGCTTTTTTTGCCAGGCGTGCAATACAGCGATCTCTTCTTTGACCTCTTCGCCAGCCTCGCGAAGGCCTTGGGAGCGTTGCCAGATGATCACGCCGGCAATGATACGACCGATGGTGATCAAGCCCATGACAATAAGGGCCGCGGTCAATGCGTCTTGCGTGTCCCATCCTGGGAGACGCGCGATGTGGCCAATGGCTGTGGAAGTGGGGACGTAGGAGCCGACATCCAGGTTAAAGCCACCAAGCGCCGGTACTTTGACCGGTAGTTTGGCGGATTGCATGTCTGTGATCCATTGTCCGAGCTTGGCGAGTTGCCCGACTAGTGCGACGAGCGTGAATACGAGGGCGCCTGTGGTGAGCACGGTTTTCAGCGTATCCCAAATATGGAGCTTGGTGACACTGCGAATGCTGTCGTATACAAGGACATCGCGTTCACGGCGATCGATTTCGTAGGCAAGGATGCGTGAACGTTCCGCGGGGAGCCGTTGGATCAGGTCTTTGACAACGATGAGGCCAGGGGGGCACAGGGGAGCAGACATAAGGAGCGCTATGCGGTGGTTGTAGCAAAAGGGCGAGCAAGACGTTCCTCGCAGATCTCCGCTGTTCGTAGTTGTTCGACGATGTTGTTGTGCAGATGTTCACGCCGTTCGCGAAGCAAGCTGAGTTCTGCCATGGTTTCTTCCATGGTGTCAGAAATTTGCTGGCGATATGCAGTGAGGCGGGCAATGGCGTCCGCAAATGTTTGGCGTCTATGCGTAAGGGCCCAGGAGTTTTTTTCGCCAAGATGTTGCTGTATTTCGTCTTCTGTTTCTGCAAGCGCTTCTGTAAAACGATCAATTTCTTCGTCCACATGATTGATCTCTGCTCTTCCTTGCGCAATAGATGCAGGGAGAATCTCATCGACTTGTTGCTGAATAGATTGCCATTCGTCTAAGAGCTGTGCGTGGTCCTGTTGCGTTTTTGCGCGATCCTCGCGAAGAGCATGCGCCTCACGTTGAGCCTTTACGTCACGTTCACGATCTTCGAGAATCTTACGTTCGCGAAAGGTAGAACCAGTGGAAAAAGCACGGGAGCAAGGCTTTTCATCGTCATCGCGGCAAATAGCTCCGCTCTTTGCGACAACGAAACCATAGTGCTTGAGGGGCTGGATCAGGTGCGCGGGGACGCCGCCTTGAAATCCAAGGACCTCGTTTACAGGCCTACGGATGATGCGCCAAGCATCTTCAAGTGCGGCAAGCGCTTCTGTAAGAGCATTCAGGTCTGCGATCAAGGCACGAAGGAGAAAACCAACACGCGCGGCCGCAGGGGCTGTTTTATCGATGTTGGGATAAGGGGAAAGCGCGTAATGCGTGATAGAGCGCCACTGTGCTGGCTCTGCACCTAGCAAACGAAACAGCTCTTCTGCGGCAGAGGAAAGGACATCTTCGCGTGTGCCTGAAACATTTTCTACGAGAATGGTATCGGTAAAATGCGATCCATGGAGCAATCGCGTGTGTGTATCATAAACCTGCGCAATCCTTTGTACACACAAACGAGCAGGCGTATTAATATCTTCAAAACGCCGAACGCATGACGGCATGAAAATAGTATACCACGAAATTGATGGAGATCAGATACGGATCAGATCTGGATCAGATCCCAAAATATTTTTTGCGTATCTTAGCTTTTTCTTCTTGTTCCGTGGAACGCTTTGTGCACGTCTTTGAGCTGTTGGTTGGTGATGTGTGTGTAGATTTGCGTGGTCGTGATGGAGGAGTGGCCGAGCATGGACTGCACGCTACGAATATCCGCGCCGTTGATGAGAAGATCAGTCGCGAATGAGTGGCGGAGCGTGTGTGGCGTGACTTTTTTGGGGATGCCAGATGCCACGGAATAGTGGTGCACGAGTCGTTCCATGGAACGTGGCGTGAGTGGTCCGATGTCTCTCCCTCCCCCTCTAGCTCCCCCTCCGGCAGGGGGAGAATGGGGAGCGGCGCGATCGTGGCGCACAAAGAGAAAGGGGACGTCGTCATCGCGCAGATCAAGATATTCTTGGAGAAAATGTCTGGCTTGGTGTGTGAGAAAGGCTACGCGCGTTTTGTCGCCTTTTCCGCGAACCGTGAATTCTTCGCGTTTGAGGTTGATTTGGTCTTTTTTGAGGTTTGCGAGCTCTGAGACACGCATACCTGTTGAAAAGAACAGCTCGAGAATGGCGCGATCACGAAGCTTGATCACAGGCGACGCGTCTGTGTTAACGGGCGCATTCAGGAGGCGCTCCAGGTCTGTGGCATCCAAGAACGTCACATCGCGCGCGCCTTGCTTGGCGAGGTCGATCTTTTCTGGCGAAAGGCAGGGAATGTCGCGTTTTTGAAGAAAACGAAAGAAAGAGCGCAACGCAATCAAATGATAGTTTTGCGTGGATTTTTTGAGTGTGCCGTTCTCGCGATTTTCCAACCGATTCAAATACAAACGAAATCGATGGAGCATGTCTGGATCCACATCTTTTGGATCAGGATCCTTTGCCCAATCCACAAATCTCTGCAAATAGAACGCATAGTTGCGGACCGTAAGAGGGGAGCGTCCTTTATCCACCTCCACATATTCAAGAAAAGGACGCAGATGCGTAGAAAGTTTTGCCATGCGAGCATTGTACCCGTTTACGCCATGAGTCGCAAAAGTCATGCGAAGTGCTCGGTGTGCGTTCTAGCCCCTCCTCTCTTGAGAGCAGGGGTGTTTTATTTGAGAATTTCTTTTAATTTCTCCAGTCCTTCCTCTTTTGTCTTGATGATCCCTTGATCTCGCATGGCTTCGATTTTTTCGATGATCTCCCCAAATCGTTTCCCTGGTTTGATGGAGACGCCGAGTGATTTTGCCATGGTCATGATGTCGCGGCCTTGGATGAGCGTGGTTTTTGCTTGCTCCTCGAGCCCGTATCTTTCGACGGTTTCGCTGAAGAGGATGCCTGGTTCGTAGGGTTCTGTGTCTACATTGGGAAACAGACGTCCGCGCCGGTCAGCCTCTGTTGCGGCGAGATACACACGCCACGGCGTGGGGTAGATTCTGCGAATGAGCTTGCGGATCGCGTTGATGTATTGGTCTTTGGTGATGCTGTGCTCTTCAAATCGTTTCCAATGGTCAAACGGCAACATGTGTTGCGTGGCAATGGCAATAGCCGCTTGCTCAGCCGCAGAGCCGAATGCCCATTTTGAAATAAGCGCCATGGCTGGCTCTTTGCCTGCGGCCTCATGTCCAAGCGAACGCAAACGCGGCACGCCGTGCTTTTCGCCGGGTGCGGTTGTCGCAGGCTTGCCCAAGTCATGGCATAACGCGCCAAGCATGACCCACAAACGTTCTTCATCCGTAAAGAGATGCGCATCGCGGCGGATAATGGTTGCGGCCGCATCAATCACCATCATGGTGTGGATCCACACGTCACCCTCTGGATGCCATTCTGGTTCTTGTGGCGTGTGTTTGAGCACTTCGAGTTCAGGATAGTATTTCGCAACAACACCAAGCTCGCGCGCGAGATTGAAGCCAACAGACGGTTGAGGTGCTTTTAGCAAAAGTTTTCTGATTTCGTCTGTCACGCGTTCTACGGAGAGCTCTTCCAAGGCTCCTTCTGCAACCATGTTCTTCATGAGTGCGAACGAGTGCACATCTGGCGTGAGATGGAAGCGCGCGGAAAATTGGATGGCGCGGTACACACGAAGAGGATCTTCCACAAAATGCGTTGCATCGACTACGCGAAGGATTTTTGCTTCCAGATCCTTTACGCCATCAAAAGGATCGAAAAGCTCGCCAGAAACAGGATTGAAGGAAATCGCATTGACCGTAAAATCGCGGCGTTTGCCTGCGTCGATCGGGGAAAGCCCAGGATCGCTATCAATCAAAAAGCCTTTGTGCCCTCGTCCTGCCTTTGACTCGCGGCGTGGAAGCGCTACGTCGATTTCAAACCCATCGCCTAGGAAGACCTTGAGCACACCAAACGATTCGCCGACCGCATCCACATGGTCTCCAAAAAGGTCTGTGACGATCTTGGTGAGATCCTCTGGAGATACACCAAATACCTCAATATCTGCATCTTTTGGTTGTAGACCAAGCAATAGATCCCGCACAAACCCACCCACGACCCATGCGCTTGGTTTTGTATCGGGATAGGCAGGATTGGCTGGATGGTTCGCGACGGTCTGTGCGATGTCGTTGATGGCGCTCACCAGTCGAGGTTCCTGTCTTTGAAGCCGCTGAACGAGGTCTGTTTCCATGGCACCTACGGTATCGGGGAATGGTCAGCGCGTCAAAAAAGCTTTTTCTCGATGGCTTTTTTCAATGCTTCCAGCCCCGTTCCCTTTGCGGCAGAGACATAGACCGGTGAGAACTCTGGGAAGGTGCCTTTGCAGGGGAGTTTTCGTTTATTGGGAAGCGCGTCGATTTTATTAAAAACGTAGATTTTTGGCGTGTTCGTGACGTTGATCTGCTTCAAAACATCTTCGACTTCCTCGATTTTTTCGCAGACATGCGGATCTGTGGCATCGATAACGTGCAGGAGAAGGTCCGCATCAACGGTTTCGTCCAGCGTAGAACGAAATGCGCTCACAAGTTGCGGCGGAAGGTCTTGGATAAAGCCGATGGTGTCTGAAATGAGAACCGGCTTTTCTCCCCACATTTTCCCCACATGCGTGTCGAGCGTGGCAAAAAGCTCGTTTGCTACATACGCGCCTTTATTTGTAAGCGCATTCACGAGCGTGGACTTGCCGGCATTCGTGTATCCGACCACGCTGACCGTCTTCAGGCCGATGCGATCACGACGATCACGGTGGAGTTGTCGCGAGGCCGCGACTTTTTCGAGTTGTTTTTCCGTTTGCTCCTCTTGTTTCGCCAGATGTCTTTTCATGACTTCCGTGTTTGTTTCGCCTTGCCCGCGCGTACCAATGCCCCCTGTTTGTTGCATGAGCTCAGAACCCATGCCAAAAATACGTGGACCCATGTGACGAATGGCCGCAAGTTTGATCTGTAGTTTTGCTTCCGCGGTTTTTGCGTGTTTGGAAAAGATTTTCAAAATAAGATCAATGCGATCCCAAACCTTGATGGGGGATTTGTTTTTGCGGAAAAACTCTTCGATTTCAAACAGTTGTTTAGGTTTGACGAGATTATTGATGATGAGGAGCTCTGCGTTTTCTTCTCGTGCGATCCTCAAAATGTCCTCCAGCTTTCCCGAGCCGACGAACGTCCGATAATCAGGTTGTTGTCTCTTTTGAATGAGTTTCACGATCACAAAACCGCCGTACGTTTTCGTGAGCAGTTCCAATTCTTCCAGCCGACGATCCGCGACAAGCTTTTCCATTTGCGGTGGAATAATGTCGATCAAGATCGCACGAGGCTTTTGAGGGAGAGGCATGTAAGAAGGGTAGCACATCTGTGGATATCTTTTCTTCCACAGCTATGTGGATAGGGTTGTGAGGTCTGTGGATTGTTTGTTGTTTTGAACACGTTTCGTGCGCGTCACGTCCTACGGATTTCAAAGTTTTTCTAATCTTAGGCAAGATTTTGTTGAGTAAGCGAGACAATTTTTTTGACGAGCGTCTCGATTTTTGGAACGCAGTATAAAAGGATCAATCATGATCCTCGCTACAAGGAGTTTCTCATGAAGCGCCAGATCACCTTTCCTCCGCTGCCCATCATCTTCGTTTCTGTCATGGTTTTCTTCAGCGTGTTCCTCCTTCCGGGGTGCGCGCGGGAGGAGCCGACGCAGGAGCAGACCGTCGCGGAACAGCGTGCAGACGTTTCTGCGCACTTGCCCGGCACTCTGCTCGCGGACGATGGCGGCAGGCTCTGGATCGTGGGCACGTGGCCGGATCGGCTCCTGATCTCTTCGGATCAGGCTGTGACGCAGGGGCTTTCGCCGTCTTCGGCCATTCCGCTGTCTGCGGCGGAGCGCGACTGCCTTCGTCCCATGGGCACGTTCACGTCCCCTCGGGCAGGTTTCGAGCTGGTGGTCTTGCCCACGAATGGGCTCTGGTACGTGGATCGCGTGCAGGGAGTGCGGCGCATGGCAGACCCCACGATCGCCCGTCTGTGGCACGACGACCCCAATCGCGCGACGGTCGTGCGAGTGGATGTGGACGAGTGGATGCGTGCGTATCGCAACCTCGGCCCCATGCCTGTGCCTCTGGGCGCGCTCGTGAGGAGCGAGGGCCGTCTCTTCTACGCCAGCGACCGTCAGGTGCGTGCGTTTGCCACGAACGAGCTCGCGCGTACCGTGGGCTATCAGACAGCTTCTGCGGTCGAGCTCATGCCCGACGAATTGCAGGCCATTGCCGGCACGGGCGAGGATCTCACGATCGAGCTCTTCCAGTCATGCCCGCTCCTCAGTTGGGAAGCGCGGCGTGACGAGGATGCGGACCATGACGGTGCCACGCGCGCCACGGACTGCGACGACGAGGATGCGCGTCGCTTCCCCGGCAACGCGGAACTCTGCGACAGCGTGGACAACGACTGCGACGAGGAGGTGGACGAGACGTTCCGCGTGGGCCAGGCCTGCGAGATCTTCTACGTCGGATGCCAGGAGCAGGGCCGCTACGCCTGCGCCGAGAGCGGCTCGCGCCTCGTGTGCGTCGGCAACGAAGGGAGGTGCTCTCCCGAAGACGCGATGTAGCATTCGCGCAACACGTTCTTCCTTCGCCGCCTCTCCTCGAGTCGGCGTTTTTTATTGGCGTCTTCCGATCAAAGCTGCTTGTTAGTGCCTAGGAGATCTCCCTGTGAGTAGTGGCCAGTTCCAATCGTTATGCAATTTTTCCCATGCTAAAGAAAACTGTGATGCATTTTGATGGCTGGAGACAATGGCTTCAGCTCTTTGCCAAAATTGGGGCGAAAAAGCCGCTTGTCCCAGTACATTGTTGTTGAGGCTTGCACGAATGATCCATAGGTTGGCGAATTCATTCATAGCCACTAACCATCGTTGTGTCTCAGGATCGTTACTGTCGAGCTGTGCGGCGACGCCCGCTTCTCGAACGATCGTCTCTGCATCGCGCAGGAGGCGTAGCGATTCACTTTCTTGGTTTGAGGCATCCCAAAAAGCGCCAAATGCTGTGCGGATGCGATTGGTGGCACGAACCTCATGGCTCACCCGATCTGATCCATTGAAGATGTCGTTTTCCGTGGAAAGATCCCACTCAATAATGATGCGATTTGGAGTATTGTATTGTTCGAGAATATGCATGGCGCGCTCGCGTGTTTCTGAGAGATTGATCAGGAGGCGTAAAGCGCTCACGAGATCATAATCGCCCTCGCCCCTAAGAGAACGAAGATCCTGCATAAGCGTCGTGGCGAGTTGTAGTGCTTTTGCCTCGCCAATCGGACCGAGAAAGGCAATATCATAGACACGTTCACCCTGCACACGTTCGATGACTCCGGGCTGTTGGAGGAGTGTGGTGCCTTCTGCGCGGTAGTGTGCGATTTTCGATTCGGCCATTCTATAGGCCTGGCCACGCGAGGAGAGCGCCGCTTGGCTCGAGCCAATGCGATACAGCATCACCAGCGAGCCAGCGATCACGGCTTTTTCGGCGGGGCTCTGTGTTTGGTTGATCTCTCTCTCGAATATTCTTATAGCATGACTAAGATCATTCCAGTTTTGGGGAGAAAGACGCGGTGTTGTCTCCAGGGGGATCTCTGTTTCTGAGGGTTGTTCTGGATCGGTGATGGAATGGCTCGTTGGATAAAACGGAAGGAGATCGTTAAGCGATCTTGTTGCGGACAATACTTCTTGTTGTCGCTCTTGTATCTGTCTTGTATCTGTTGCATCTGTTGGGGATTCGGGTTGTACACGTTCCGTAGAAAAGTGTTCGGCAGTGAGCCTTCTTACAAATGGGATATTTCCAGGGGATGCGTGGTCTCCTGGGCGAAATGCTGGCAAAGCGAGGTCCCAGCCACCTGTGGTACTGGGTTGATGGGTACGCGCTCTCTGTTGCGCACCGGTAGCCCTGCGACTTTCTTCTGTGTGCGATGATTGGGAATGCTGTTCTTCTGTTGTCCTACGCGCCATTCGACCCAGCGTGTTCCGCACATGTTCCATGGGGTCGTGATTTGGCGTGATGGTTTGATTTTCCGCATACCGACGCACAATGTCTTCCAATGACTGAAAAATACCAGATTGTAGAGCAGGTCTTTGCGCAACAAGGTCAATTTCTTCTGTGGTTCCGTCCGGAAGGGTGAAGCGTAAAATCGGCGCCCAATGACCAATGCCATCTGCATTTGGTGGATAGGCGCGCATGCCGAGTTGTCGCCAGAGAGGAGAGGCGGCCATGACCGCAAGGGTGCCAAGTGTATTCATGCGGCAGGGCCCTCCTTTTTCTTGAAAAAATGTGAGCACGTCTGCGCCTCCAAAACCGGCCACATAATCATAATCGCCGAGTGCGGCGGCGAGCGCTTCTGCGGCGTGGCGTGCGTCCTCCATGTTTCGGACCTCGCGAAGACGTCCAAGACGTTCTCGAAAAATACGCGATGCGTCATAATACCGTTCTTCTGCAAGTTCGCGCATAACGGTCTCTCCTTGCTCCTGTAAATCCGCTTGATCAGTATCGCGGAGAAAAGCCCAAAAATTGAGACGCCCTTCACGCAGCTCTTTGCGTGCTCGATCAATGGCTAGTGTGCGTACAGAACGTCTCTCTACGCGAGACGTTGCTCGCTCGACAGCATTCCAAGCACGCGTAACTGGTTCCTCGATTTGTTCTGCCGCTTTTGGTGTCCCAGTCAGCACACCATGCATGCCAATAGCGAGCGCAACATTTTTCCAAAGGCGTGCTTTTTTTGGTTTTTCGATCAGGGAAGCACGTACTTTTGTTGCGCGTATTCGTTGAGCCTCCTCTGTTTGCGCGTCAGGGGACGGTTTAGCCAGGGGGGCCTGTGATTTTTTTGGTTGCTTCTCCTGTTTTGGTAACAAGGAAGGAATGGCGGGAAAAGGAAAATCCATCATAATACGCAAAGAGTATACCGAAAAAGAGCCGACCGTGCGAAGTCCTCCTCGAGTCGGCGTTTTTTTGTCATACTGTGTGCATGGCGTTCTTTCGATTTCTCAAAAAACTTGGACCAGGGGTGATTACGGGCGCGTCTGATGATGATCCGTCTGGCATTGTCACGTATTCGCAGGCAGGCGCGGCCTTTGGTTTTTCCATGCTTTGGACGGCATTGCTCACGTTACCGCTCATGATTGCCGTGCAAGAGATGTGCGCGCGCATTGGCACGGTCACAGGTCGCGGGATCGTGGCAAATTTGAAGCGTCGTGCGCCACGTTGGCTCGTGCTTTTGGTCGTGGGCCTTGTGACGGTTGCGAACACGATCAATATTGGCGCTGATCTTGGCATGATGGCCTCAGCTATGCAGCTGCTTGTGCCCGTTTCCAAGACGCTGTTATTGATTGGCATGGGCGTGGTCACGCTCCTCCTGGAGATATTTTTGCCATATAAAACATACGCACGCTATCTCAAATGGCTCACGCTTACGCTTTTGTCCTATGTGTTGATTGCCTTTGTGGTGCGTGTGCCGTGGCGTGAAGCGATTTGGTCGACGTTTTTGCCGACCATCCATTTTACAAAAGAATATCTGTTGATTTTTGTTGCGTTTCTTGGGACAACGATTTCGCCCTATCTTTTTTTCTGGCAGGCAAGCGAAGAAGTGGAGGAACGATCCTGTGTGACAAACGGTACGATAAAGTCCATGCCTGATTGTTTGCAGAAAATGCGCGTGGATACTGCCTTAGGCATGACGTATTCAAACCTGATTGCCTGGTTTATCGTGCTTACAGCCGCAACCGTACTGTTTCGCCATGGAGTGACAGATATCCAATCCGCAGATCAGGCCGCCGCAATTTTAGAACCGCTTGCTGGACGCTTTGCCTCTTCGCTGTTTGCGTTTGGTGTTGTGGGGATCGGTTTGCTCGCGATTCCTGTTTTGTCCGGGAGTATTGCGTATGCTATATGCGAGGCTTTTGGCTGGAAAGAAGGTTTGAATAAGAAATGGCATCAAGCAAAAATCTTCTATTCGATCATCGTTGCCTCTGTGGTGATTGGACTCGCGATGAACGGGTTAGGCATCAATCCCGTGAAGCAGATGATCTATGCGGCGGTGTGCAATGCCATAGCGGCCGCGCCTCTGTTGTATGTGATCCAAAGGCTTGCAAGTGATAAAAAAATCATGGGCAAATATGTGAGCAGTCGATTTTCGCGCATCTTGTGTGTGATGGCTTGCGTGCTGATGGGTGCGGCTTCTCTTGCGTGGCTTGTGGTGGAGATCGTTTAGTGGGGGTATAGGAGGGAAGATAGCAAAAACGACAGGGTAAGCTGTCGTTTTTTGTGGTGCCGAAGGCCAGGATTGAACTGGCGACGCAAGGATTTTCAGTCCTTCGCTCTACCACTGAGCTACTTCGGCGAAATCTGTCTTATTCAGCCGCATGGCTATAGGAGTTTCCGAACGTGAAGAGTGTAGCGATTTGCGTCCTCCCTGGCAAGTAGGGGCATATTTCTAAAAAAAATGACCCGGAGCAGGAGGCTACGGGTTAGGTTCGGCGGCGGACGCGGAGCTCTTCGGGAGAGATGACGTGAAGAAGGGCGAGGTCGCGGGAGATCGCCTCGATCGCCAGCCCCCGACCGTCGAGTGCTGGCGTGAGGATGTCCGCGAGCAGGATGGCCAGGTCCTTTGCGTCCGTCATGGGGGAGAAGTGCAGGCCGGTCGCGCTTTCTCCGTTGATGTAGAGACGATGCTCCCCGCGAAAACACGTGATCTGCAGGTCGACCTTGTCCGTGTTCGCTTCGCGTCCGATCCTGAAGTAGTCGCCCACCTGGAGCTCGGTGACCCTGCGTCCGTTCGGCTCGAAATGCAGTTTGAATCCCATGGTGGTTCCTCCCTTGCGGGCAAGGAGTACCACGGAGAGGCTGTTTTGTCAATCTGCCTAAGCATCTAGAATAAAAAAATGACCCGGAGCTTAGCGGCTACGGGTCGGGCAGGGGATGAGGATGCGGATGCCGTTGATCTCTCGCGCGCACGTGGTCGGCGCGAGAGGCGGCCGCGTGCGCACGGGCCTTCGTGGGCGAATGAAGCGTCGTGGCACCACGGGAGCAGGTGCGGTCACGTTTGGTTGGTGTGCGAGCGGCGCGGCCACGGGTTCGGGCAGGGGCGGCGGTGCGGACGCCGTTGGCTCGGGCAGGGGCGCGATGGGACGCGCCGCATCTGCGAGCGGCGCAGTCACGGGCGTCGGGCGGACCGCGGGGAGCGGCGCAGTCACAGGTCGAGAGAAGAGCCGCACACCGATGACCGTCACGACGAGCGCCGTGAGAAACGCGGCGGCGGCCAGGATCACGCTCCTTCTGTGCGGCGAGCGCTGGAGCTGAGAGATGTGACGTCGATCGGATGACGTGCCCAGGAGCGCCTCGGTCGGCGCGCCCTTGAGGCTGGCGGGTGCAGGGGGTGCCTCGGACAGGCTCTCGATCTGCAGAGGTGCTTCAGGCGCAACCTTGCCGTAGAGCGGTAGGAGCGCATTCAGCGCCTGCGCCATGGCCTCGGCGCTCGCGTACCGATCTTCAGGCTCCTTGGCCAACCCCTTGGCAATCACGTGCCAGAGGCCCGGCTGGATCGAGAGGATCGGCGTGGCCGCCTTGGTCATGAGCCCGACCACCACCTTGTAGTTCAGGGCGTTCCTGTTCTCCATGGCGCGGTCCTCGTCCGAATCGCCGAACGGACATCTCCCGCTCACCATCTCGTAGAGCATGGCGGCCACAGAGTACAGATCGCTCCGCAGATCCACGGACTTCTTGCCCATGGCCTGCTCCGGCGACATGTAGTGCACGGTGCCCAGCATGTCTCGGTCCTTCGTGAGCTTTACGTTCGTGCTCGCGTCGCCCTCGGTCATCTTGGCGATGCCGAAGTCCAGGACCTTTACGTCCGTGCGGCCGCCGGGTCTCTTCACGAGGAAGATGTTGGCCGGCTTCACGTCGCGGTGTACGACTCCCTTGGAGTGCGCGAACGCGAGCGCCGAGAGAACCGGGAGCACGATCGCGATGGCATCCGGCTCAGAGAGAGGCCCGCCTCGCTGGAGCATGTGCGTTTCCAACGTACAGCCGTTCAGGTACTCCATGACGATGTAGAAGAGCCCGGTCACATCGTCCTGGCCACGGTCGAGCACGGTCACGATGTTCTCGTGGCCATCGAGCATGGCCACGGCATCAGCCTCGCGCTGAAAGCGCTGGAGCGAGTCCTCGCGTTCGGCGAACTCCGGGTGGAGGACTTTGACCACCAGCTTCTTGCTCGCGAGTCCAGTGAGCGTGGCTCCGAATACCTTTCCCATGCCACCCTCGCCGAGGAGTTCTCCAAGGCGGTAGCGCCAGCCCAGCACCATGCCGGGCTTGGCCGTAGTGGGCTTGTCGTCGCCGCGGAACGGGACCCTGTCGACAGCCGTCGCCGCTCCATCAGCATCGGATTTGCTCGCCACAGCTGTCGGAGCTTCGTTGTCGAAGTCTTCGTAGGCCTCCACGACGCGCGTGGCCTCGTCCTCGTCCGAATCCGTCGGGAACTTCTTTTCCATGGTCCGTCTTCTCCGTGTTGGATCGTTTTGTGCTTGTTCAGCACATGAAATGAACGTTCAGAACATCCAGGAACAGTATAGCTAAGCGTATTTTTAAGAGAAAGTCAAGGGCGGGCAAAAACAAAAAGAACCGGGGAGGTTACTCGGCTAAAGATAAGTGGGCAAATCGCGAAGAGCGCATGTGATGACGTTTGCACGCCAGGACCGCCACTCCCGCAACACACGCCGCGTAGAGGCCTCGCAGTCCTGCCAAAGCAGAACAGGTCCAGCCCCCAATAACCGTGTAATGGCCGACTCCTCCGCCGGCTCTTATTTTTTAGAATGCCTCGAAGCAGACCCTGCGTCAAATCCGTGGACAGTTTCTGCATTTTTCGCTACTCTCCAACGCATGAAGCGCGTAAAAGTCCTGGCCATTGAAACAAGCTGTGATGAAACAGCCGTGTCTTTGGTGTCTGTCACAGATAAAAGCGCGCGCGTCCTGAAGAGCCTTGTCACTTCGCAGATTCCTATCCATCAAAAATACGGCGGTGTTGTTCCCGAAGTTGCGGCGCGTTCGCATGTGCCAGAGACTGTCTCACTCATTACGCAGGCCCTCTCCGGGTCCACGGCAACAACGAAGGTCGCGCTTGGGAAGAAGGGGAGTAAGGCGTTCGACGTGGTTGCGGTAACGCGGGGGCCTGGGCTTCCGACAGCTCTGAGTGTGGGAGTAGAGGCTGGGCGAGTGCTTGCATTTTTGTCCGGTAAGCCACTGATTGGCGTGAATCATTTAGAGGGGCACGTGGCTTCTGCGTGGCTTGATCCGGCAAACCGTCGCAAGTGGCGTTTCCCTTTACTTGCATTGGTTGTTTCAGGCGGGCATACAGAGCTCGTGCTTATGCGTGATTTTTGCGCCTACGAAATCATTGGGCAAACACGCGATGATGCGGCAGGCGAGGCTTTTGATAAAACAGCAAAACTCATGGGTCTGCCCTATCCCGGTGGTCCACAGATTGCAAAGCTCGCGTTAGAGGGTAACCCATCTGCGTACGCGTTTCCGCGGCCCATGCTTAATGATGACACGCTGGATTTTAGTTTTAGCGGGTTGAAAACCGCGGTGCGCACTGAATGGGGCAAGGGCGGTCATATCCCTGCGGATTTTGCGGCGTCTCTTCAGCAGGCGACTGTGGACGTGCTCGTGGAAAAGACCATGCGTGCCGCACATCGTCATGCGGTAAAGGGCATTTTGTTAGTGGGAGGCGTATCTGCGAACGCGGAATTACGCCGTCAATTAGGAGAGCGTATCAAAAAAGATTTGAAGCGCGTGGCTTTTTTGCCTTCGGACAAAACATACATCACGGATAACGCCGCCATGATTGGCGTGGCAGGCGCATGGCAGTTTTTCCATGGGCATGTCGCAGATTGGAAAACGCTTGATATCAAGCCGGATATGATATTGGGTGCACAAGACTAATATGTCCTCACGTATTATCGCGACGCTTGATGATTGGAAGACTCTGGCGCAAGAGATTGTTCTGGCTCTTCAGCCCGGCATGATTTTGGGATTATCTGGCGTGCTTGGAAGTGGCAAAACAACCTTTGTTCAATATCTTGCGCAGGAATTAGGAGAGACATCTGCGCCAAAAAGCCCAACCTTTGCGCTTTTGCGAACGCATTCCCTCACGCATCCAACAACAGCGATCACGAGATTGGTTCATGTGGATGCTTATCGTTTGGAGCGAGAAGAGGATATTCTTCCTTTGAATTTGGAGGAAGAACTTGCGACCCCGGGCACGCTCGTCATCATCGAATGGCCAGAGCAGGTGCGTGAATGGATCACGCGTCAGGGCGTAGCATACCGAGAAATACAGATTGTCGTGGAAGCTGATTCCCAAGGGAATGAGTTGAGAAGGGCGTTGACTTCCTAGCCATTTCATGGTACTCATGGAGTGGCATTTGCCATAAAAAGAGGAGCTTATCATGATCCCCGACGTGCTTCGGGTCACAAACGAGGCGATTCTGGAATACCTCGCCCTTGTGGAGAACGTGGACTATCCGCCGGACTACATCATGTCCTCTGCAGGACTGGCCAAGTACGCGGCACTTCTTCTGCAGAAGTTCGCGGAAAGCGTCCCCATTTCCTACGAGCTGTACACGCAATGCGCGGAGAGCGACGTGGAGGATCGTGGGCCGCGGCTTGCTCTTGCGCGTGATCGGCGAGCCTTTGCGCGTGCGAGGGCAGATCAAGCCGCATTGGCAAACTATCGCTATCACGTACAAGACGGTGTGGTCTTTGTTCTTCAGGAACATACTGTCTACCACGTGGTTTCCGTGGGAGAGAGCGGACACGCCCTGCTGGAGCAAATCCTCCCTCGGATGGGGCAAACGCTGTTACCGCCACCGCGTCGGTTGGAGATCTGCACGGTGCGCTGGACGCAAAGCAGTCCTTACGAAATCGAAGAAGGCCTGCTTCCGGAAGATGTGGAGCGGTGGATGAGCCGTTTACGGCCTTCCCCGTTACGACCCGTGCTCTGCGTGGTGGATCCGCGGTTGCGCTCCTTCGCTGTGCTCTTGCACAAGTGGTTTGAAGCAGGGGCGTGCCAGGTGCGCTACTTGCCGCGCCACTTTACCAGCCAGCGCATGGCAGAAGGGGGCTCGGAGGAGCTGGTACGTGCGGCAAGCTCTGCGTTTCTGGATGCAGAACGCACGTCAAAGCACACGATCGTGATCTGCTCGCAGTTCACGACGTACGCTGTGCTCGCACTCCTGTCTCCTGGTCAGCCTGTTTCCAATCTTCGGCGTCGTGCGCCCTGTACGGGGACTGTGTACGCCCTGGATTGGGACGATCTAGACCCCATGCAGAGCCTGACCGAGTTCTGCGTTGCTCATCACTACTAGCCCTGCCGCAAGCGGGGTATTTTATTTTACGCGGTTTTTCCTTCTTCGGTTTTTGGTGCAACGGGCGCTTCAGGTTCTGTGACAAACGTATCGACATTGGAGGCCGCGAGAACTTCCTCAATGCTTGTAAGCCCATCTGCGGCTTTGAGAAGGCCGTCTTGTGCCATGGTGATCATGCCTTCTTTGAGGGCGATCTCTTGGATTTGGTATTCAGAAATAGCGCCACCCAAAATCGCTTCTTCCACGGTCTTTGTCATGTTGAAAATCTCGTAAATACCCACGCGGCCCTTATATCCCTGGCCGTGACAGAATTCGCAACCGCCCTTTTTCGCGTCCATAAACTTGAGAGCGCCGATATCAACTTTGATATTTGAGGCAGGCGAGATGGATCCGAGAATCTGTTTTGCCTGCGCCAAGGATGAGGGCGAGAGGACAGCTGGCACTTTGCACTTTTCACACAAGCGACGCACAAGACGCTGACCGATCACTGCATTCAACGCTGGTGCGAGCAAAAACGGTTTGACACCCATGGAAAGAAAACGGGGGATTGCACCTGCCGCACTGTTCGTGTGGATGGTGGAGACTACGAGGTGGCCCGTGAGAGCGGCTTGGATCGCAATGTCTGCGGTTTCAAGATCGCGAATTTCACCAACCATGACTACATCTGGATCTTGGCGCAAGATCGCACGAAGACCTTTGGCAAAATCATATCCTTTGTCGTGTTGAATCTGACTTTGGTTGATACCCTTGAGCTTGTATTCGACTGGATCTTCCAGCGTGATGATCTTTTCTTCCGGGGAATTGAGTTTTTTGAGGATCGCGTACAGTGTTGTTGTTTTACCAGAGCCCGTTGGACCTGTGGTGATGATCATGCCATTCGGCTTTTCGATCTCTGCCTGTAAGCGGGTGAGGGCAAGGCCACGAATGCCGAGATTATCAAATTCAAGCGCAATGGATTTTGGACGAAGCAAGCGCATGACCACGGATTCGCCAAAGGATGTGGGAAGAAAACTCACGCGAATGTCGAGCTTTTCGTTCGTGAGATAAATGGTGATGCGGCCGTCTTGTGGGACATCGTCCACATTGATTTTGACACCAGCGAGCAACTTGAGACGCGAGATGATTTGTTTCCAGGTTTCGCGAGGAAGCGTGGCCGCATCATGAAGAATGCCATCCATGCGATAGCGAATTTTGACGTCCTCTTCTTCAGCCTCCACGTGAATATCAGAGGCATTGGATTTGAGAGACGCTCCAATCATGAGCGTGATGATGTCTGTGGTAGAGACTTTGCCGATGCGCTCTTGGAGCTGGCGAAAATCGGAAATTTCTTCGGCGTAACGCTCTAGATCTTTTTCTTCAATCCGGTAGCCGTAGATCACTTCTTTGACCTCTGGGAGCGTGTCATAGAGCTTCAGAGCACGTTCTATGCTGTCATCTGAAACGAGATACACTTCAACGTGGGCATGTTCGCGATCTTCAAGCTCTTTGATAAATTTTGTTGCGTCTTCACTTGGTTCTGTGAGGGCCACGCGGATCTCATTGCCCACTTTTAAGAACGCCACGAGACGGCGTGTCTCTGCCTCTTTACGCAAAATCAGGGACAAGGCTTCTGGAGCAATAGGAAACGCGCGGAGCGAAATGTAATTCATCCCCAAATCTGTCGCGTGTTGTTGAGCGAGTTTTTCCTTTTCCTGCCACTGAATTTCCGTCATCTTCTCCGAGAGCTTGTCTGTCGCAGAAGTGATTTTTTTGGCGGTTACGGGCTTTTGCGGAGCCGCGCTTTTTGCAGGAGTCGCTGTGGCAGGCGCACTGACTGCGGGTTTTGCTGGAGAAAGAAGCTCTTCAATAGAAGATGCAGAGGCAGGCTTGGCCATAGCGAGAAAAAGTTAGTTCAACGAAGGAAAGAGCCAGTGGAGCCAGCGTGATATTTTTGCAACAGCGCTCCCTTGTCCTGCGCGCAGATAGAGTCTTTGCCAGGTCGCATACTGAAAGGTGATAGCCGCCGCACCTGCTACGAGCATGGCGCCCAAGGTCACGCCAACACCAACGCCATAGGTGAGGTCTACGACAACATCCCAGCGCATGGTTGCCGCAGTAACAATCAGAAGGAAAAGAGGAATGCCTGCAATAATGAGGAGCAGGATGACAAGTGCCAACAGTCCCGCGCCAATGACAAAAAGCATAGCGCCTAGCTCGATCACCGTGAGCCAGGATCGTTGAAAGAGTCTGTAGGAAGACACAATAGCCGCATGTAATGATACGCGATCAAGTACGATGGCATTCAACGCAAAGAGATGAATGGCTGTCACGAGTACAACGAGCGCGAGAAAGACGAGAAACGCGAGGAAATAGAGGGCGACCGTGAAAAAGGAGGGGTTGGTGATCGAATAGGTGTAGGGGATCAACACAAGGAAGCGTGCCAAGAAAATACAACCCAATGTGATGGCATTCAATCCTGCGATGGGCCAAATGTTGCGTGCGCCGATGGTGAGGCACGCACGCAACGAAGGTGCTCTGCTTTTGATGCGCGTGGACAGGCCATACACTAAGCCGCCTTGCGCGATCACGGAAATGCCGAGGATGACGAGCAGGGCAATGATCGCAAACAGGGCGGTTTCTACGGCCTGCGTAAAAGAGAGCACTGTGGGGAACCAGGAGAGTTTTTCTCCGGAAAAAGCCCAGCCGGCAAAGGGTGTGGCTGCGCCGTTTGCCGCCAGGTATTGCACTTGTTGTGAAAGTAGTCCTGCAGATTGCAAGATCACGTCATAAATGCCGCCTGTTTGTAAAATGCCGGCAAAGAGCGCGAGTATCCATAAGTGACGTTCATGCCACGTAAAGGCAAATGCTTCTCGAAGGACTTCGCGGTATAAGGGACGATGTTTTTTGAAAATCATAGAGCAGACCATATTATAGCACGAGATAAAAAAAACGACCTGCTCGCGCTTGACGTTCAGGTCATGTAGTAGGTGATGATCTCGTTTTGGTCGTCATCAAGCCGCGCGTAGAGAAAACGTAGACCGTGTTCCCATTCTCGCAGTTCGAAGACGCTGTCCCAGCGCGCAAAGCGGCTGACCCATGTGCCGCCGAGCGCTTGCATGGCTGTGTCTTCGGGCGTGCTGTACGCGCCGACGCGACGCTTCAATATAACGCCTCCTCCTGCATCTTCCACCTGGACGAACACATGACCTCGCTCCGGATGACCCCAAGCAAAGTCGATATCAGGTTCGTCCACGCAGTATCGACGCAGTTCCTGGAACGAGAGGATCTCTTCTGCGCCTGGTGCGATCAGGTCGCAGAATGTCGCGTCATCGCTTGTACGAATCGCATGCCGGAGTCGCTCTCCCCAGGAGCGCGTCTCAAACGCTTCTCCCTCAACTCCGAACACGGTGCGTTGGTCGATGATGGGGTAGCGGCCCACGAACAGGGCGTGGACTTCCTCATTGCCAGATGCCACAGCCACAATGTCTTCCCTTCCTGGGAGCAGGGCATAGTGCAGGGCGGCCTGCTCGTCCGTGTAGTAGAGCGGCGTGCAGAGGAAGCGTACGTTTTGCAGGTCAAAGCCCATTGCTTCGAGCGCATGCCCCACGATCTTGAGCACGATCGGCTTGGGAAGGGGGTCGCGTTCAGACTTGATGTAGGACGCGCCGAGCGAAACGAGGAGCTTGTAGCCGAGCTCGAGCAGACGCGCCATGAAGTCAATGTGCCCGCGATGTGGCACGCCCATGCGCGCAGGGAAGAGTACGGTTCCACGGTCGTGTTCCGTGTGAGTACGTTTCGTGTGCGTGATCGTTTTCTTCTCTGAACAAAGCGCCCGCGCTACGTCTTCGGCAGTCGGCCGCTTGGCAGGATCCTTCTCCAACATCTGCGTAATGAGCGCAAACGCGGGGGAGGACTTTTGGTCAGACGAGAACGGCACGAGCGCGTTGCTGAGCGTGCGGTAGACCCAGGTCCCATCCTCGCTGTCTGTACGCGATGGCATGCCGTCGAGCAGGGGATGCAGACCCGTGAGCATCATGTGAAAGAGCACCCCAAGCTGGAAGATGTCTGATGCTGTGCTTGCTATGCCTCGCACCACCACTTCGGGCGGTGCATAGGAAGCGTCATGCACATGCGTGGCCACTTCGCCGCTCGAGGGAAGCGTTCGCGCGTCACCGAGGTCGATGAGCGTGACCTCACTGCCGTGCACGAGCACGTTCTCAGACCGGATGTCCAAGAACACGATGTGTTGCGCATGGAGCTGTGCGAGCGTTTTTGCCACACAGCCGATGACGTAACACGCGTCCTCGTACGAGAGCAGATCTGGCGCATGGATCGTTTGCTTGAGCGGCTGTCCATAGCACATCTGCAAGCGGAGAAACGCAAGCGTCTCATCCACCTGTGTCGTGCCGTAACAGCGCGACAGGCCAGGGACAGGACCCAGGCGTTCGTGAAGTGCACGCTCGCCCTCCAGCGCATGGCCATGGCGATCAAAGCCAGGACGTTTTTCCTCCTTGAACACTTTGACGATGCCGTCTGCGTCCAAGACCAGGAACACAGAGCTCCGGCCTTCTTCACCCTCATCACCAGATTGGTATTGGCCCAGGATGACAAGGCCGTTCTCATCGCAGTATCGCTGGAAGCGTTCGTCCACTGTATCGCGCGATTCGGTACGTGCAGAGCTCGGCTCCTCCTGGAAGACGAGGTGCTCGAGAAGCCGAACGTTTTCCACCATGTCCGCGCGCTCGATCTCTGCCCACGCGTGCAGAGCCGGTGCGAGGTAGCGCCCGTGTGTGGCGAGGAGCGTGTGATGTGCATAGGCAATGAGCTCGCGGCTCACGCCATAGGCCGTTGGATCTGTGGCCAGCGTGTTGAGAACATCGATCGTCTCAACGCCGACAAACTCTGGACGCGCCAGAGCGTTTCGCAAAGCGCGAATCTCTTGTGCGTAGTCCATGATTCCTCCTTGCAAGAGCCGTTGTGATGGAACGCCGTCAACGCGACAGCCTTCCGAGTCAGCGGTTCTTTGAAAAAAAATTGCCGCGCGCCGAGTGGCAACGCGGCCAGGTTCTACTCCACGCCGGCGAAGATGCGCTCCAGGAGCCTCGCCCGCGCTTCCTCGGTGATGTCGAGGTAGTCGATGAAGTCCCTGATCTGCGACCGCGCCCGCGCAACGGTGTTACATCCGTACTGAGGCTCGGCCAGCCACTTCTCCGCGAGCGTCATAAGGAACGCTCCAACGGTTTGCTGACCACGGTTCTTCGCGACCTGGAACAGGAGCCCGTTGGCCACGAGCCTGCAACGCTCCTCGTCGGAGAGTCTGCTCGTGGCAAAATCCATGAGGTCGAAGCGGCGGCGCTCCGGCGCGATGAACTGCTTCTGGAGCTCGAACGTCTTGCGGTCGCATCCAGAGGCGATGACCTGGAAGGTGCCGAAGGTCTCATGCACCAGCTCGAGCGACCTCCGCCAGCTGACCTGGTGCGGACAGCCGTCATCCTCGCTCCGCGGGTAACCCATGTTGTGCGCGACCTCGTCCGTCACGAGGTAGAGGTGACGACTCCTCTTCTCGATGTGGCCGAAGTCCAGCTCTGCCGCGCGCTTGAGCGCGCATTCGATGGCCTCCGGAGCATCGCCGCCGCCAGCGGGTTGGACCTTGGCGATGGAGGCCTCGAGGATCTTTGCGCCTCTCTCGCCGGGCATGACCCAGCCCACGTCCTGGAAGAGGCGGGCGCCGTCGCAGTGGTCCGAGAAGAAGACCGTTCCGAACGCGCCCAGGCTGGCCAGGATCTCGTAGATCGCCATGAGGTAGCCGGAGCCCGTACGCAGGCTTCGTGCGATCTCCTCGTTGCTTCCGGAGTTGTCCACGAGCGCCAGGTGGCACTCGGTCGCCACCTTGGGCGGCGGGGTCGTGAGCTCGTTGCACGCGAGCGACAGGTCGATGGGCTCCTTGCGCTCGACTCTGGCCTTGGCGTGCGCTCGCGGCGCCTCGACGGAGGCGCTCCTCGCGCTCGCGGCCATGCGCTTGGCGCGTGCCTTCTCGGCCTCCTGCCGCTTCTTCTCGTCCGTCGAAGCCAGATGCTCGGCGACGGATCCGTAGCTTGTGTAATTCTTGTACGATGGATTACTCATCGCTTCCTCCGCTTGGTCTGCGTGCAGAAAGGGACGATTCCCTCTCTTTGGCATTCGTGTTTGCACACGAGTGACAAATAAAGGTGCCGAGCTGTCCTCTACGTGAGAGTCACGCGATTCTTGCTCGGCAAGTGTGGTGGGGTAGGTGTGGCGAGACGACCTAGCGGTCGGCGTTGCCGTACGGGCCGGTGTCGCGCCCGCCGCCGCGCTTGCCGCCGATGGGCGTGGGGTCCACGGGGGAGCGGTCGGTGGACGTGCTGTCCCCGCGCATCCAGGGGAGGATCGTCTGGCCGACCCGGTAGAGCGCCTCCAGGATCGGCCCCTCCTGGCCGCTCGGCATGTTGCGGTACACAGTGGTCGCCACGAAGATGACGTACTTGGCGATGCTGTGCTCGGTGCGCTCGTCCGCGTTCCTGAGACTGCAGTTGAGCTTCTTCAGCATGAGCTCGCGGTTGGGCGAGCCGGTGAGCGCGGGAAGCTCCGGGCGCTCCAGGGTCTCGCGGATCTTGAGCCCCTCGTACGCCATGGCCTTGGCGACCTGCACGCCGAGCCCGGAGAAGGCCTTCTTGAGGCAGTCCACCACGATCTCCGCGGCCGCGATCACGTCGTCGGCCGGCGGGTAGATCACCCTTCCGCCCAGCACGCCGAGGGGGTTGCTGCGCCGCTCGGACTCGTACTGCTCGTTCCAGGCGCTGAGCGCGCTGTGGAACTGGGCGACGGCCTTGGGGAGCAGGCGGAGCCGCTTGAGCACCTCGGCCTTCCGGGCCTTGGTCACGAGCCGGCTGTCCACGTTGATCTCCGCGTACCTGCGCTCGCGGACGAACTTGAGGACCTCCATGAACTGGTCGCCCACGGGCTCCTCGATGGTGTCCGCGAACGCCTCCATCTGCTCGGCCAGGCGCTCCGGGATGTCGGACAGGCCGAGGTTGTCGGCGTAGAGCGCCTCGAGCGCCGCGCGGATGGTCACGTCGTCGACCGTGAGGGTCTTGGACGCGGAGAGCGCGGCCAGGAAGTTCGAGCCCGCGGGCACGTCCGGGATGATGTACGTGGCGCCGAAGGTCATGACGGGCGCCGTGGGCAGCATGGGTACGGCCGGGGTCGCGGGGACCTCGACCACGGGCTTCGCGGCCTTGCGCATCTCCTTCGCGGCCTTGCGCACCACGGGCTTGGGCACGTCGGAGAACGCGGCGAACAGGTCGTCGTTGGGCACGGCCTCCTCGTCGCACAGGGTGGCGGCGCCGATGTCGTTCGGAGCCTTCACGATCTTCGCGCCGAGGAGCTTCTCGGTCACGCTCGCGGGCTCCATCTCCAGGTTCAGGGCGAGCATGGAGACGGCATCGAGCCACTTCTGGGTCGGGGTGACGGGGGTCTCGCTCATCTTCGTTCTCTACTTTCCTACGAAACACGCGACAATTTTTTGAAAGTGACATCCGCAATCCATGTCGCGAGTGTACTGCGGAACCAAAACGTAGCCGATTCCGCCTGCTTTGTCAAGAGTCTCTTGCTCTATTACTACACACCACTCTCCTTAGGAATGAGGGGGCAGGGGGTGAGGTGGTTCCACTTGACGAAACTCGCATTTTCTGGATAAATGCGAGGGCTCAAGGCTCTGAACGGAAGGACTGAAACATGAGCAGAGAGAAAAGCTTGTTGACCTACGAGTCCGGCGATCTGCCCTCGGGCTGGTACCGCGCGTTCGTGGACTACGACCGGTTCCCCGCGTTCGGCGAGCTCGCAAAGAGGTTCTCTGGCCCGGACAGCGTGGACAGGATCTTCGACGGCCGGACGTTTGTGCATCGTAAGATCGGCACGCACGTTCGCGTGTCCGGTGAGAGGCTTTTTTACCTCTGCGAATTTTTAAGTGACATTCGTGCGAGCGAAGAGATCATCGAATGCGTCACCTCTCAGGTGACTCCGCCGGTGAAGGCTCGGAAACCGCGGCCTGTTATCAGAGAGGAGATCTACGCATTCGGCGAAAAGTTCCCGCACCTACAGGAGAACAGGCCCTACGCGGGGCTTGGCTCCTTTGCCTTGGGTGACAAGGGGCGCAGGTGCGTCCCGGTCCAGGCGAGCGACGAGCACGGACGTATCTTCGGCTACGGCCTGCTCGACGAGCCGTGGGTCCGCATGCGCCAGCTCTTCGTGTGCGACCCGCCGGATGCGGAGGCGTTGCCGGATGGGTACTACTACGCGTACGTTGACTACGATGCGCGTTCCAGGACGTCGCTTGCCGTTCAACTCAAGGATGAGTTCGGTGACCTGAAACAGGTGACGGGTACATTTCAGGGCGTGCCGACGCTCATCTCGGACTCGTCAGTGCCGGACAGGCCCGTGTCAGGGATGCGTTTGTTTGCGCTCTGGGCTCCTCCGAGGGAAGCGCAGGGCGATCCATATTCGGTCATTCTGCACGCGCAGGCGAAGAAGGACCACTTTCTTACGCATCGGAAGATGCACCGGCGGCCGGCAACGCTCATCGAGGAACTCGCGTTCGCTCGAAGGGAACCGTACCTTCAAATGAAGAGGTCCATCGCGGCGCTTGGTGAGTCGGTGCGAGTTCGATCTTTCTCGACCACCCACGAGATGTACCCACTTCTCGACGAGCATCGCGGCCAACGCATCCTCGGCGACTTCGCCTTCCTCCCCAGCGGCCCGCGCCCTGACACCTACCTCTGGGTCTGTGATGAGGACTAGCTTCTCCCGTTCGGCTTCTGCCTGAGCGGGGATTTTTTTTGGGTGAGGGCTCCCACCACCCCTAACCCCTCCTCCGGGAGGAGGGGAATCTGAACTCTCCCCCTCTCGGAGGGGGAGGTGGAGGGGGTGGGAGCCTTCGGGCTCGGATAATGCCGTTAGCCTTTCTTCGTCTCGTTCTTCTTATTCGCCGGCGGCAATCCTACGATGTCCTGAAACTCATCGCGTTCAATGGTCTCGTGCTCTACGAGATACTCTGCCACGCGTTCAATGGCATCACGGTATTCGCGCATGATGCGTTCTGCTTCAAGCAGGCCGCCTTGGATGAGCTTGTCGATCTCTTTGTCGATCACCTCTGCGCGATTTTCTGAGTAGTTGCGCTCTTCATGGATGTCGCGGCCTAAGAACACCATTTCCTCACGTTCGCCATATGTACGCGGGCCGAGCAATTCTGACATGCCCCATTGCGTGACCATGCTTCGTGCGAGGTCTGTGACATGGCGCATGTCGCTAGACGCGCCGGTCGTCAAATCGCCGAAGAACGCTTTTTCTGCCGCATAACCTCCCAATGACACAGCCATATCCTCCAGATAATCCGTGCGTGTGCGCATCATGCGGTCTTCGGTCGGCAGTTTGATGGTGTATCCTGCGGCGCGACCACGGCTGATGATGGAAACCTTTGTCACAGGATCTGCGTGCGGTTCCAGATGTGCGACAACGGCATGGCCAGCCTCGTGATACGCGGTCACGCGACGTTCTTCCTCGTTCATCATGTGACTGCGGCGTTCAGGGCCGAGCATGACCTTTTCAATGGATTCGGTCAGCTCTTTCATGGTGATGTCGTGACGATTGCGACGCGCGGCCAAAATCGCGGCCTCGTTCATGAGGTTTGCGAGATCAGCGCCGGAAAAGCCAGGCGTGCGTTCTGCGAGGCGACGCACGTCCACACCTTTTGCGAGGGGTTTGCCTTGTGCGTGAATTTTGAGAATCTCTTCGCGATCTTTGATATCCGGCGGATCCAACACCACGCGTCGGTCAAAGCGGCCTGGACGGAGAAGCGCTGGATCAAGCACGTCCGGGCGATTGGTTGCCGCGATAACGATCACGCCAAGGTTTGGTTCAAAGCCATCCATTTCCACAAGGATTTGGTTGAGTGTCTGCTCGCGTTCATCGTGTGAACCGCCAAGTCCAGCACCGCGCTGACGGCCTACGGCATCGATTTCATCGATAAAGATGATGCACGGCGCGCCCTTTTTCGCTTTTGCAAACAGATCGCGCACGCGCGAGGCGCCAACACCCACGAACATCTCCACGAATTCTGAGCCGCTGATATGAAAGAAGGGGACATCTGCTTCACCGGCAACGGCGCGCGCAAGTAATGTCTTCCCTGTACCCGGACTTCCCATGAGAAGCACGCCTTTTGGAATCTTGGCGCCGAGCTTCGCGAACTTGTCCGGGCTTTTCAAAAACTCCACGACTTCTAGTAATTCTTGTTTTGCTTCTTTGACGCCTGCGACATTGGCAAAAGTGATTTTATCTTTTTGATCTGGCTTGGTTTCGCGTGCGCCTGCTTGTCCAAACGACATGGCTTTGTTGTTTTGGCTTTGCACCTGACGGAAAAAGAAGAGCATGAGCGCAAGTACAATCACAAACGGGATCAGCGTTGGCAAAATCACGCTGGACCAATAGCTCCAGCCCGTTGCTTCTTTGACCGTCGTTATGATGTTGCGTGCCTTTTCCGCATCCACGCCGTAATTACGGAGCAGTTCGGAGAGCGATTCTGCGGATTCTTTTGCGACCATCACTTTTGTATCGTCTGTGAGCAGTACTTCAAGTTTTGTGCCAACAACAGTCACTTCTTTGACTTTGCCTTCCTGCACATTGCTCACGAATGTACCCACATCCATGGTTTTGGCATCCGGAAGGTTGATAAGCGACAATCCGCCTCCAATCATGGCGATGGAGAAGAGGATGATGAGGATATTGCGTGTGGAGTTCTGCATAGATAGGTATTGCTTGAGGGTAGCGGATTTTGACAGGTGAGGCAAGGTGAAAGGGGGTTTTACGGAAATAAAAAAGGCGCGTTTACCGCCAGGGCGGTGCGCACGCCTGCAGAGGCTTGGCTGGGGTGGGGCTGAGGTAGTTCTTCGCCACCCGCTTGTCGTCCTCGGAGGACAGCGGGTTTGCGAGGACCTTCTTGGCCGCGTACTCGGCCACGTCTGCCGCGCTCATCTGGATGGCCGCGCGCAGAGCGAGACCGGCCTTGCCGCACTCCGTGACGCTCCAGAGCTCCTGGGCCACCCGGTCCCGGCCGAACTTGGCCAGGATCTCCCAGATCCGTGGGTTGCCCTCGTGAAGGTCCAGCAGAAACACGTTCCCTTTCATGACACGCTCCTCGCGACGGGAAGGTTTGACGTCGCAAACAGAGCGTACAGCAAAATGAACTATTGTCAATACAAAACACACCCACGGTTCAAAGCCGTGGGTGTGTTTGCTGTTTTATGCTTTTGCTTCCTCTTCTCCTTCTTTTTTCTCCTCTTTCTCATCCTTCGCCTTACGAAGCGACAAGCCCAGGCGATGGTTTTCTGGGTCAATGGAGATGATGCGGAAGTCGAATTCGTCGCCCATGCGTGCGATCTCGTTTACGTCGCGCACTGGCTTCGCGGAAAGTTCGCTGATGTGTGCCAAGCCGTGGATATCTGGATCAAGCTCCACGAAGAGTCCGAATGGGTTGATCTTGAGCACGCGTCCTTTGACCCACTGGCCAACATTGTATTTCTTCGCAACATTTCTCCATGGATCTTCCACGAGCTTTTTCATGGAGAGGAAAATCTTGGAGCCTTCAATGTTGATGATTTCTGCGCGCACACGATCGCCGACTTTCAGCACATCGCGTGGGTGATCAATGCGCTGCCAGGCGATTTCAGAGATGTGCACCAAGCCCTCGAGGTTCTCTTCAAAGCGGACAAACGCGCCGAAGTCTGTGACAGCCGTGACAGCTCCTTCGACCTGTTCGCCAACCTTGTAGCGGGCGAGCACAGATTCCTGTTTGGTTTCCCACACAGCCTTTTCTGAAACCACGATCTTTTCTTCGTCCTCGTTCACATCAATAATCTTCACGTCCATGGCAGTGCCAACGAGCAACTTGAGCTTCTCGTGAATCTTGGATTTCTCACCACCAGCCACACGTGGGTAGTTGTTTGGGGAGAGCTGGGAGACCGGGATAAACGCCGGGACATTCTCCACGCGTGTGATCAAGCCGCCCTTGTTGGCGTCCAAGATCTTCACGTTGATGAGGGTACCTTGCGTAAAGAGCTCCTTGATCTTGTCCCAGGCACGTTTGCGACCAGCGCCCTTGAGGGAAAGTTCGAGCTCGCCGAATTCGTTATCAAGCTCAATGACGGTCGCTTCGACCTCATCGCCCATGCGGAGGTCCAAGTTCTTGTCGAGCTCTGGACCGCGAATCAAACCAACCGTGATGCCGCCAATGTCCACGCGGACCTCATTGCGACCTACGGCGATAACCGTGCCTTTGACAACGTCGTTTACCTTTGGGAAATAGGTATAGGTGTCGTCGCTCAGCAACTGCACAAAAGACTTTATGGCTTCTGACATAATGTGTAGGGAATCCTGTATTCCAGCAGGCCCATCGTCGCGATGCTGTGCGTAAAAACCGCCAGTCCACCGGACGCCGGGACAGATGGCAGGAGATTAGAGGAAATCGGACAGACCGTCAAGGCGCGGGGTGTTTTAGCGGTTTGTGCTACAATGTCCTTATTATGCACCTTGCGGATTATCTTGATGTACTTACGCAGTATATTCCTGAGGATGAGCGGGAAGTTTGGGCGTTGTTTATTGATCAGCTCGAACAAGCAGACAACCTTACGCCAGAGCAACATGGGCGGGTGATTGAGTTGGGGCGTCGGTCTTGGATCCCACGTCGTGCTATTCAGCGCTACATCCAAGAAGAGGGCGCAGATCGAGAGTGGGAGGAGCTATTTCGCTACGCAAGGCCTACCACGGTTTTACTACTCACGCGCTTACTCAAACAACCAGGAGTCGTCACCTATGATGATGCGCTTGCTACGGACCGCGCGGTATATGCCTTGCATGACGCAGAAGAGCAAGAGCTCGAGCTGTTACGGCCAGAAGTGCACGCGCGATTATGGCAAGAAGAGCAGGGCACCATCCAGCCATATTTGTCTCGCGCAGAGCAAGAGCTCGCGCAACTCGATCAACGATTTCAATCCATGAAAGAAGCAGGGATCCTCACGTCAGAGGAAGAGTATCAGGCGTTTGTAGAAGGGGAGATGGTGTAAAAAATTCAGAAAAGGGGTCAGGTACCATTTTTCATATTGAAAAATGTATTTTGGTTGTGATTCTAGCAAAAGAAGACGCCCACCGGTAGAAAAAATGGGGTCAGGTACGACGGGAGAGGATATTTTTGATGATGGCTGCCGCCGCGCTCCAGCTTCCGAGTGTTGTTGTGGTTTGATGGTGTTCTGGGTGTTCGAGTACGTCCGCCAGGGCCACGGCCCATAGGTGCGGCTTGGCTGGGGGAGCAAATAGCGTGCCTTGGGGCGCGGTTTCGGGGAGAGCGCCGGCTGTTGAGGCAATGCAGGGCGTGTGAAATTGCGCGGCTTCGTGCAAAGGGAGGCCAAAACCTTCGTACCAGCTTGGATAGAGGAGTGCGCACGTGTTTTGCATGAGCCAAGCAAGAGTCTTGTCCGTTGGACGTTCTATCGCGAGCACGTCTTTTTCTGGACGAACCTTTCGGCCCACGGCAACAAACTGCACGTCGGCATAGCGAACGTCATTTTTTATCGCGTGAAATGCCGCTAAAGCGCAGGCGCTATTTTTTCGCGCATCACCAAACCCGAGCGAGAGGACAAAACGGCGTCCTTTGAGTGATGGAACTGCGTCTGCCTCTGCGATTATCGGAATCGAACTTATCCCCATGGGGATAACCGTGATTTTGTCTGTGGATATATCCAGTAGGCGAATGAGATCGTTTCGTGTTCGTTCTGATACGGCGAAGAGATGCGTGGCATTTTTGATGAGTTTTTTCGCTTGAACAGCGCGATGCCACCATTGAGCCTTGAAAGAAAACCAGCGCGGCTCTATCAAAAATGACAGGTCATGAACAACGAGCGTATACGGAACACGTGGCTCGCCGATAAAGCCGATGTTTGGCAAAAAGAGGTGATCAGGTTTCTCTTTTGCGAATACGCGATCAAAAGAAGTGAGTCGCGCGACGCAAAGCGAGGACCAAAGCTTATTGGGGATTCTGATGTGGGTGAATGGCGCGGATTGTCGACGCATTCCCGTTGTCCCCAACACGAACCTATGCTCTGGGCACGCATCGATCAGCGCGGGGATCAATCCGCGTGCCACGCGTGGGACTCCGCCCGCAATACCATCAACCATGGGCCGGGCATCCACCAGGATTGTCATAGACTATGTGTGATAAACGCCTGCATTTGCTCTTTGAAGCGTTCTTTTGAGAATGTTGCGGCGTGCGCGCGGATGGTCTGCGCGTCAAACCGGCTGGCATCAAAGTTTTTGACAGCGGCTATGACAGCTTCTGGCGTTTGCGCATCAATGAATTGCCCTGTCACACCTTCCACGACCGTTTCCGTGGCGCCTCCTTTGCGATAGGCGATGACGGGCCGTCCAGCGGACATGGCTTCAATGGCCGTGATGCCGCAGTCTTCCATTTGTGGATTGAGAAAACCAATCGCATCACGGAATAGTCGATGCTTTGTCGCTTCATCAGCGTGGATGATGAATTCGGTTTTTGGACCAGCGATTGCGCGTAAACGACGTTCTTCCGGGCCATAGCCAAAGATTTTGAGAGGCAAATCAAGCGCAGAAAAGGCACGAAGAAGCACATCGAATTTTTTATAGGCGACAAAACGCCCACCAGCAAGCCAATAGGAACCAGGACCTGTGGCAAGCGGAATGGCGCTCACATCCACAGGGGGATAGATCACGGTTGATGCGCGTTGATAGTAACGATGAATGCGCTGTTGTGAGGTGCGGCTATTTGTGAGGAGGTGGTCCGGACGGTCTGCGGCTAAGCGATCCCATTGGCGCATGCGATGGAGAAAGGGAGGAAGGATCCACTTCACGATCGCGGGTTGCGGCAGATCATTTACATAGCTCAAGCGCTCTTGCCAGAGAAAACGCGTGGGCGTGTGGCAGTAACAAATATGCTTTGCTTCCGGTGAAATGATTACCCCTTTGGCAAAGGTGGATGAGGAAGAAAGGACAAGGTCAAAATGTGTGAAGTCGAACGACTCAATGGCTTGCGGCATAAACGGCAAGTACCATTGATAGTGTTTTGGAGCAAAAGGCAGGCGATTCAACGAAGATGTGATGATGGTCGCACCGTGAAAACCTTTGTGCGTGAGTTCTGGATCGTGAAAAAGAGAAAAGATGGGCGCAGAGGGAAACATTTCGTGAAATGCCAAAAACACGCGCTCTGCGCCACCATCTTGGATCAAGTAATCGTGGACGAGTGCCACGCGCATGGCCGGCATTTTAGCAGGCGCACGTCCGAAAGGGAGGAGGGGTCAAGAGCGTTACGTATCACCTCTGCCTTGCAACACGGCAAGTGGCGTCTTCAGCAGGATGTACATGTCTAATGCCAGAGACCAATTTTCCATATACCAGATGTCGAGCTTCACTTCCTCATCAAAGTCCAGGTCTGATCGTCCGCTGATTTGTGCGAGGCCTGTGATGCCGGGTTTGATCGCGAGCACGCGACGTTGGTATGGCTTGTAGTTCGCGACTTCCTCCGGATAGTGAGGCCGCGGACCCACCAGGCTCATGCGTCCAAGAAGCACAAGGACGAATTCTGGAAATTCGTCGATGGACCATTTGCGAATAAAACGCCCCACGCGTGTGATGCGAGGGTCATCCTTGATTTTTACAAGCGGGCCTTTGCGCGTGTCTTGATGTGCGAGCGTGGTATAGCGCATGCTGTGCACACGATCGAACATGGAGCGAAACTTGAAATAACGAAACGGCCGTCCTCCTTCGCCAATGCGCTCTACAGGCTCGCCGTCGTCCAGGCGGCTAAAAAAGATGGGGCCTTTGGAGTCGAGTTTGATGGCAATGATCGTCAGTAAGAAAATCGGGGAGGTGATGGTCAAGAATAGAAGCGAGCACACCACATCGAACAGACGTTTGGCGATTCTGCCCCAACCATCAAGTGTTGTGCGTTTTGCCTCAATGACCGGAACGCCTTCTGCGGTAGAGACCTCGATATTTGTGAAGGATGCCGCAAATAAATCCGCGAGATAGCGAAACGTCACGTTTTGGTTTGCGGCAAAGGCAATCAGGTCTTGTGCCGCATCTTTTGTAATGTCTGGATCTGCGAGCAGGATCACGTCGAGTTTTCTCTGGCGATGGAGCTTTTCAAGATCTTGGCGAGCCTGTTCATTCCAGGATTTGAACTGTCGCACAACCGTATAACCGATCACTGGACGCGCTTGATATAGGCTTTTGATATCATTTGCAGACTTTCCTTGGCCAATGATCGCAATCATTTGATGGCCTTTACGTGCACGAAGCAGAGATCGTCGAATCAGGCGGAGAATCACCCGCGAAAACCAGGTATAGAGAATCGTAAGACCCCAGACCGCAAGAACAACAAAGCGCGATGTCGCAAGCTCACGTTGGAAAAAGACAACTGCGATCACCACCATGATGCCAGCGGTGGAAGCGAGGATGATGCGTCCAAGCTCGCGCCAGGCAGATCTTCCGCGAATGCTGTAGAGCCCACCGATCCAAAACAAGGCCATCCATACCAGAATAAAACCCGTGGCAGTGGCAAGATATTGCGGAAAGGGGATTTGCGTGAAAATCGGCCTGATTTCAATGAATGCCTGGGAATAGCGCAGGGCATACGCACTCATGGCCGCGGCAAATAACGCCAAGAAATCCAAAGGAAGCAGGAGCGCGGTAAAGGTAAGATCAAGGCGTCGCATAGGATAGAATAGAATGAGTGTAGCGCACCCTGATTGCATCGGTCGAGGCCAATGAGGTTGACAGACTCCCTGGTCTTTGCTAAAACGTGTCCGGGCAATCACGCCCTGGTTGGAGGATTTCATGACGCAGGAGAGCCCCAGGATCGTCGCCGGCTGCTTCACGTACGACATCGTGGCCCTGATCGAGCGCCACACCGGGCGCAAGCACCAGGTGGGCAACACGAGACCCGACCCGGACCAGATCCAGGACCCCGTGTACCTGGAGCCGAGGGACGCGTCGCATGCTCTGCTTCTCGCGGCGCTCAAGTTCCTGCCCCTGTCCGAGGCGCTTGGCCTCGCGCGTCTGCCCGAGGACGATGTGACGCCCACGTCCGTGGTCCAGGGCCTGTGCACCTTGGCGTTCGCCGTGGTGCAGAAGCGCGAGCTCGAGCAGGGCGGCAAGGTGTCCGGTCAGCCGGATTGGACGCTCGAGCTCCACCGCAATGCACTCACCATGGTGGCCAAGAAGTACGTGGAGTACACGCTCGCGCACGTCGCCGGCATGCGTTATGGCATCGGCCGACAGGGCGGACAGCTCGGGCACGGAGACTTCCTGAACATCCCGGACTGCTGTGGGCGCTGCGCCATGCTGGAGCAGATCATGCCCGCGTGGCAGACCTGCATGGCCAGGCCCGACAACCTGATCGCGGTCGCGGGCGTGCTCTCCAAGGTCACGGACCCGTTCGAGCACAAGGTCACGGACCCGTTCGAGCGCATCATGGTGCAGTACAAGATCATGATGGCGGTCAAGACCTCCGAGGACGGCCGTAGCTTCACGCCACCGGACCTCGTCACGCTCGGCGAGATCTTCGCCGGCATCAAACACGACTAGCCCCTCCTCTCACGAGATGAGGGGTGTTTTATTTTGCATCTCTGTCATCGATTTTCGACTTTCGGCGGCGTGAATATGCTCTCGCGCACGAGAGGCGGGGCAGACTTTCCGCTACCGCGTCATCAAGCTGGGCCACGCCGCGAGGCAGGTCTGCGATTTTGTCTTCTTTGTAGACTGGACATGCCGCCAAACTTATGATGAGCTGTGGCCACGGAGGTTCTCCACCATGAGCGATTTGGGAATGCCTGTGGCTCGGTTTCTGTGTGAGGTTGCCATGCACTGCGCGGACGGCGTGGGGCTGAAAGAAGACCCCAAGGCGCCAGACGCGGAGGTCTTTGCGGAGTTCGAGCGGATGGCAGGTTCCCCACCGATGCCCGTGTCTCGCCAGGAGATCGCGCATGCAGTGCTCCTGACGGGTGTCAGGTTCCTGTCGATCGAGCAAGCGTGTGCCATGGCGGTCGTGCAGGAGCAGAACCTGAGCCCAGCCACGGTGAGCGCGAAACTGCTGGAGATCGCGCACATCTCCAACCCTGAGCGCCACGGCGATCAGGACGATGTTGTCCGGCACGTATTGAAGGTCGTCCAGACCTTTTCGGGATGCATTTTGCCGCATGTCGCGCTGTTGCAATCCCTGATCTCGCACGGCCATACCGCGGTGGCAGACCTGACCTTCTGGTACGAAACGCCCTGCGATTTGCCCACCTGCGTGCTTCGTAGCAAGGAGCGGCCCCTGCATATCGATTCCGTGAAGCTGTTCAACGGGATCGTGGCTTCTTCTTCCTTCATGCAACAGGTTGAGGACGAGGCGGTGCACAAGACGGTCGCTCTGAAGCTCCTCTTTGCCTGGCGACTGCGCCAAGGCAAGTTCAGTACTGAAGACCTGGTCCAGCTCTGCCGCATCTTCGCCGGCCTAAAGGACTCCTAGACACCTCACAAGGGTGTTGTTTTTTATGTATGCGTTGGAGGAGAACGTTATGCCGTCCAGTTTGGCCGGGGTCTCTTTTTTTCGAGCCAGGCGCGGAGTTGGTTGAGTGATTTTGTGTTGATGATATCACGTTTGGTGGCCCATCCACGACGCGCAATCGCCTCCCCGAGGGAGAGGAGGGTGAAGTGTTCTGGATCGTGCGCGTCCGTGTTGATGAACAGCGGCACGCCGGCGTCCACAGCCATGCGAACGTGTAGATCGCGCAAGTCTGTGCGATCTGGAAAGGCGTTGATTTCCAGGGCAACGCGATATTTTTTTGCGCCTGCAAGGATTGCTTTCATATCCAGCGGATATGGCTCGCGTTTGCCAATGAGGCGGCCGGTTGGGTGAAAGAGGCAATCAACATGGGGGTTGCTCATGGCTCGGATAATGCGTTTCGTCGCCTCTTTTTCGGTCATGGAAAAGTGCGAATGAATGGCTATGCCTACACAATCAAGCGAGGCGAGCGTCTCGTCATCTAAATCAAGCGACCCGTCAGGTTTGATATCAACCTCTGCGCTTTTGAGAATACGCGCAAGAGACTGTCCACGTTGTTTGTTGAGGGTATCGATTTCTTTTCCTTGCTTTGCCACGCGTTTTTCATCCAAGCCGTTGATAAACGCCAGTGATTGCGTGTGATCTGTAATGGCAATGTAGTCTAGACCGTACGTTTTTGCGGCCACAGCCATGTCGCGGATGGTCGAGGTGCCATCTGACCAGTTTGTTTGTGTTTGGAGATCGCCTTTGACGGAACCATACGGAAGAAGGTCGGGGAGTGTGTGGCGTTCTGCGGCAGAGAGCTCGTCGTGTCCAACACGAAGTTCTGGTGGCGGAGTATCAAGACCAAGTCGTTTGTAGATCGCTTCTTCAGAGGCGCAGGTAAGGAGTTTCTTCCCTTTGAAAAGACCGTATTCATTCAAAAGCAGGCCTTGTCGAATCGCGCGTTCACGTAAAAGGATATTGTGACGCTTGTCGCCCGTGAAGTATTGGAGCGTTGCGCCAAAGACCTTGTCTGGCACAACGCGTAAATCAGCGTCAATTCCCATGGAGAGCCGCACGGATGAGCGTGTCTTGCCGTGTTCGTGCACAGTCTCCACTTCTGGCAGATGCACAAACGCTTTCATGACGCGCTCTGGATCACTCGACGTCGCCAGGAGGTCGATATCACCAACGGTTTCCTGCCGACGCCGCAAGGAACCGGCATACACACACTGCTTCACACCGGGAATGCGGGACAGTCGGGTCACGATATCTTCTGCAAGAGGGAGGATGTGCCCTAGAAGATGACGACCGGTCGAGCGCTTCATGAGGAGAATGCCTCGGGCGAGCTTTTCCTCGCTTTTTTCTCCAAACCCAGGCAAGTCGCGGACCTGTTGTTTACGTAGAACTTTTTCAAGATCCTTGAGGTTCTTCACACCAAGTTGTTCGTATAGATCGCGGATGTGTTTTGGACCCAGGCCTTGCACATGCGCCAGGCCATAGATGTCAACGGGAAATTTCTTTTTAAGTGCGTCGTAGGATCGAATACGTCCGGTACGAAAGTACTCGTCGATTTTTTCTGCAATAGCCTGTCCAATCGCCGGCAACTCCTTCAGCTCCTTGATACCACCCTTGCGCCAGGCCTCTTTGACCTCGTGTCCTAATGCGCCAATGCTTTCAGCGGCAAGTTGATACGCACGCGGCTTGAACGCGTCATCTTGCATGTCGTGCCAATAGGAAAACTCGAAAAGCATGCGTGTAAGGAACTCTGTGTCCGTCATACGCGGTTATTATACGCCTTTTTTGTTTTTCTTACCCTTTGCCCTTGCTCCCAAAGATGCACATCTTGCGTTTTGCGACGGCTGTCATCAGAAGCATGGCGGGTTTGAGTATTTCGCGTGGGTCAATCACCTTGGGGAGCTCAGCTACTGCTTCGCGAATGCCAGCCGTAAACGCAAGGCGCAAGTCTGTATCAATGTTGATTTTCGCAATGCCATGCTTGATCGCTTCGACGATATCTTCGTCCATGGTGCCGCGTGCCTCGCCCAGCTTAGCGCCATAATGCTCAGCCATTTTGACCACGTCTTCTAGCACGCCGGATGCACCATGAAGCACAAGAGGAATAGCGACGAGTTTTTCGATTTTTTTGAGTCGATCAATATCAAGATGGGTTTTGCCTTTGAATTTGTAGGCGCCGTGCGCTGTTCCAATGGCCACGGCAAAGGCATCACACTCTGTAGCCGCAACAAACTCTTCTGCTTGTTTTGGATTTGTGAGAGCCGCTTCCCAATCTTCCACGGTTACAAAATCCTCCATCCCAACAATACGCCCGAGCTCTGCTTCGACAGAAACACCCTTGGCATGCGCCCATGTTGCGACTGTTTGCGTGTATTCAACGTTGTCTTGGTAGGAGAGATGAGACCCATCAAACATGACGCTTGTGTATCCGCTATCAATCGCGCGTTTGATGATCTTGAGATCGCGGCCGTGATCTACATGAAGGACAACGGGGAGCTCGCTTTTCGCGGCGATTTTGACCATGGCTACAAGATACTCCATGCCAGCATACGCGATAGCGCCCTCGCTCGTTTGGATGATGATCGGTGAACGGAACTCTTCGGCCGCAGACATCACAGCCTTAAGAATTTCAAGGTTGTTAATGTTAAAAGCAGGGATCGCGTACTTGTGAGCACGCGCATGCCGAAGTAATTCCTTAGACGGAACGAGCATACGTAGCAACAGTATATCACGCGATGCAGAAAATGTACCCTCTACACGTTCGGCGGAGGAGCGTCTATGATAGAGGGGTATGCGAGTTGCACCATCTGCGTCAACTATTCGATATGATATGTCAGGCATGATTTCTCCGCGGAATGAATCTGCGGAGAGAGTGCTGACAGATTATGCGCGTCCTTTGGAACAAGGACGTCGTACACTGCTTGAACAGCGCAAGCGTGGCGAGATCGGCTGGTTGGATTTGCCGATGGACAAGGCCATGATCAAACGCGTGCAAAAAGTCGTGGCAAAGACAAAAAAATTCCAGACGCTTCTTGTGCTTGGCATTGGAGGTTCTGATCTTGGTGCGCGGGCAATTCTCCAGGCGCTGGGACAGGGATCAAAAAAGTCTGTGCGGTTTGCCGGAGCAAATACAGACCCAGATGAGTTGGAGGCTGTTTTGAAGGATATTATTTGGAAAAAAACGGTCGTGAACATCATTTCCAAATCTGGAGACACGGTTGAACCCATGAGCGCGTTTTTAGTGGTGCGAGAGCGTTTGCGCAAAGCTGTGGGCAAAAAGTTTGCACAGCAGATTGTCGCAACGACGGATGCAAAAAAAGGAACACTTCATGATCTTGCAGAAGAGGAGGGGTATCATCAGCTTATTGTGCCGCAGAATGTAGGCGGACGATTTTCTGTGCTGTCTGATGTGGGGCTGTTTCCAGCGGCGTTTGCAGGCATTGCGATCAAAGAAATGCTCGCTGGTGCGGCGGAACAGGTGCGTGTTTTTGAGAAAGATCCTGTGGATTTTCAGCCAGCCGCGCAATATGCCGGATTGCACGCGGATTGGTTTCAGAGACATCGGGCAAATGTATGGGTTCTCATGCCGTATTCGGCGCATTTGGAACTCTTTGGACGCTGGTATCGCCAGCTGATTGCAGAAAGTCTCGGAAAGAAAAAGAATCGGAATGCGCTAACCATTGAAATTGGGCCAACGCCTGTCGCGGCATTAGGTGCAACAGATCAGCATTCGCAAATCCAGCTGTATATGGAAGGTCCGCATGACAAGGTCATCACGTTTATTGAGATTGAGAAATTTCGTTCGCGTTTGCGTGTGAGTCCTTTGGTGGGTGAGGTTTTGCATGAACGCCGGGGAGGCTCGCATATCTCTGTGCAAACGCTCGAACGTTTTGCCACGCTGGTGAACGTGCCCTTTGAAGAGCTTATTCATGCAGAACGCAAGGCCACAGCGGAAGCACTCACGTCCGTGAAGCGTCCAAACGCGACTATCACGCTCCCAAAGCTTGATGCTTATCATCTTGGCGCGTTGTTTCAGATGTTTATGATCGCCACGGCATATCTAGGAGAGCTCTTCAATATTGATCCATACAATCAACCAGGCGTGGAAGAGGGGAAAAAACGTTTCAAGATGTGGCTGGAAAATAGAGGATAATTTTTGCCTTTGGAGTGCATTTGTTTTATGATAAAGGGGGAAATAATTTTTTATAGATTCTAGTGCTATCTAGGATCGTCTGTATTTATGAACTGTACCAAATGCGGAGTGCCTCTTTCTCAAGAGAATTGCCAAGTGTGTAAGGAAAAAGGATGTAAGTGCACGTCTGATGGTTGCAAATGTGAAGAAGAGGCATGCAAATGCGAGGGCGAAGCAGATGCCAAGTGTGATGAGTGCATGGTTGAATAATATGGCGACCAAACCAGCCAAGAAAACATCGCGATTTGGCTCAGGTATTGCGATTGGTTCGATTCTGGGAATTGCCGCGGGGCTGTTTCTCAAATCCAAAAAAGGCAAACAGCTTTCTGCGGATGCCATGAAAAAGGCGCAGGCGCTTCAAAAACAGGTCATGAAAAAATTGGATGAATCAGACGTGTTGACCAAGGCGCAATATGAAAAAGTGGTAGATGAAGTGATGAGCTACTATCTTAAGGGTAAAGAAATCGCGAAAAATGAGGTTCCAGAGGTGCGCAAATATTTGCTGAACCGATGGAAAGCCATTGAAGGCTATACAAAAGAAGATGATGAGGCCTAGTTGATAGTCCTCGCGAGGTCGGATAAGATAAGGGCACGACAAACGTGTCCTTATTTTTGTATGAAAATCCATCGTTTTATCACTGCCCAGCCGATCAGCGCAGGTCGCTTTGTTCTTGAAGACCGCGCCATGGTCCATCAGATCGTGGACGTGCTTCGTTTGCATGTGGATGAACGTGTCGTGTTTGCAGATGGGAAGGGGAATGAGGCTGAAGGGACGGTCGTTGCTTGTGATAAACACGCTGTTGAAGTGGATTTGGATGAAGTGCATCAAAATACAAACGAACCGACGCGTGGTGTGACATTATATGTCGCTGTGGTGAAGCGTGAGCATATGGAATGGATTGTGCAGAAAGCAACGGAGGTTGGTGTGAGGGAGATTGTGCCGCTCGTGACTACGCGTACCGTGAAAACGGGATTGCGTCTTGACCGACTCCAGGTGATCGCCCGCGAAGCCGCAGAGCTGTGTGGTCGAGCAACGGTTCCTGTGATTCATGAGCCGCAACTCTTCGCAGAAGCGCTGATTTCAGCGAAAAAGAACGCGATGAACATGGCGTTTGAACGCGGTGGTACCAAAATGGGTTCATCTCTTTTGCCTGCGACCGTTGGTGTTTTTGTCGGACCAGAAGGCGGCTGGACAGAACAGGAGCTCGCATCCATGCGTGAACAGGATTTCCAGTTTCAATCGTTAGGCTCCCTGACGCTTCGTGCGGAAACCGCGGCAACCATCGCGGCGTACCTTGCGTGTTGGGGGTAAGCCGTCCCGCTTGCTCAAAAGAGCGCTTTATGTTAAGAAAACGGCACAAGGAGCCGCCATGGTTATCTTCGTTGGACTGTGTGATGCTCTCGCGAAGTTTCGCTGGACCTTGGATCTCGCGTTGAGGTCTCAATTCCCGCTGGAGCGACTCAAGCCTCTTGATGCGTGTCAGCTGTATCGCGTATCAGCCAACTATGCGCACGATCCAGAGATTGTGCAGGCCATTGAGGCAGAATGTCGGCGGCCGGACTTCTACCGCTATCTCACACCAGACATGGAAGGCATTTCTGCTGTGTGCGCCATGCGAAGAGAAGGGCACGAAGTCCACGTGTTTACCTCTCTCTCGCTCGATCACGGCACGTGCATGGAAGAGAAGCGCTGGTGGGTGAGCGACAGCCTTGGGGATGATTGGGCGCACGGCATGTTCATCGCCGATGACTTGGCGCCCGTCGAGGCAGACATCGTGATCGACGATCGCGCCGCCTTCAACGGGTTGTCCCACGCCCCCAAATGGGAGCACGTCATCTTCGACGCCCCCTACAACCGCGGGCCCGAAACCGCAGGCAAGCGCCGCCTCACGTGGAAAAACTGGCGTGAGGTCCTGAAAACGTAACTCACAGAGCCAAGGCTCTGTTTTTAATTTCCTCCCCCTTTCTGAGGGGGAGTAAGAGGGGGTTGGCGCCCTGATCCTCGGCGGTGAGCCTGAAATCCCCTGGCTCCAACCACCCCCAACCCCTCCTTCGAAAGGAGGGGAGTATTGACAGTCGCTCTGTTTACTGTGTAAATACGGGAACGTTCTCTGAGGAAAAGAGGAACTCATGAGCCGCCATTCAACTCCGTTCCGTGATCCGCAAGAGCCGCCGGCGCTCGACCTGCCGCCTGTTCAGCCTCGCTTCTCGTACTGGGACGCCCGCGCTGTGTGTGAGCAGTACGGAAGCGGGAAGGAAGAGGAGCTTACTCCAAAGGAGGGTTTGTCCCTTCGGCTGGTTCTTCGCGTCGCATCTGCAGTTATTGCGTGCGTGATTGGTCTGATGCTGGCGGTAGACGCCAAGAAAGCCGCCATGGTATCGGGCCACATGCCCAGTATCTTGATGGCGAGTCTCGTGGCGTTTGCACTATCCTTGGTTGTCCCGCGTTTGTGGCGCTACAGACGCGCTTGCAAGGCGCATGCGCATCCGAGCTCACGCGATGATCTGGCCTGGGGTATGTCTCGTGCCACGGCTGACCTGAAAAAGCGTATCGAGGCTTCGCATGGGGTTCTCTTGCGCGGCTGGGAGGAACGGTGGGACGCGAAAGCTTGGTCAATGAGCAAATTCGGATTGCTCATTCAATTCCGTGGCAGGTTGGAAGATTGGACTGAGAGTGTAAAAGCCTACCAGGAGGAGCTTGCGAGGCGCGCCACACGCTGGCAAGGCTCGTCGGTTGCGTGGGGTATCCAGGATGAGCGGAAGCGTGCGACTGTGCACGTGAAGTTCTGCGAGGACGTATCTAAGGCGCTCAAGTCTATGATTGAGAAGCGGATCAAGTCGGTGAATAGCTCCGCGTGGTATGCTTGTGGGGCTTTGGAGGTGATCTGGCGCGATCTGCCCAATGTTTGGCCACAGGCCGATGATACGAGCGCACGCACAACGGTCATGCCGACTATTGTGGAGGCGCTTGCCACGGCGAATGTCGCGGTTAATAGCCTGGAACATCAAGCGAATATCGTGCGCGATCTGTTTGATCCAGGCTGGGGATGGTACTTGAGCACTGATCCCGAAGTAGTTCAGCGCAAAACTCGGTCAGAGCGTATGGAGCATGCGGAACGTGAGTTGCAGGAGTGGATTCGTGTGTTCGCCCAGCTCTTTCCAGACATTGCCTGGCCCACGGTTACATCTCTAGCGACTGCAACCGCAGGGGTGCGTACGGGCGTGCGAGTGGTTGACGAGCCGAAGCCGCAAGCCGTGCAAGGCGAGTCTGCGCAGATCGCAGGCTCACGAGGACGCACCAAGGATCGTCGCAAACACAAGCGCTAACACCTGATACTGGGTGTTTTTTAATTGTGCGTGATTCTTGACATGCCCTCCTTTCTCTGCTACGTTTTCTTTAGATATGAACAACCAACGTCATTGGCTCGGTTACGTGAATCCGATGGATATCAAGTCCTTCGTTGATTTTGCGTTCTCGACCCCGATGGCGTCTCAGATGGAATAAAAACCACTCTTTGAGACATCAAACCGGCTCGAGAACGTTTCTCGGGTCGGTTTTTGAAACGGAGGATGGTCCATGAGTTCTTTGACAAAACGAGCGTGTCTCAAGCCGGAAACCGTGTTTCTGATCCTGCAGGTGACAATCGGCCTGTTCATGGGTGCGCATAGCACGATCTACGTGCCGTTCCTTGTGCAGATCGGGCTCTCGGTCTCGCAGGTATTTCTCGTGAACGTGTTCTACGCAGGCGCGATCATGGTCGCAGAAGTGCCGACCGGCATGCTCGCGGACACGCGTGGCAGGCGCTGGTCCGTGCAAATGGGCATGGTGGCGTGGATGCTCTCGGGCGTGATGTACGTCTGGGTCTCGGGATTCTGGTCTGCAGTGATCGCGGAAGTCGTGGGTGGCATTGGCCAGGCGTTCATCTCCGGGAGCCTGAATGCCTGGATCACGGACGCACTGCACATGCGCGACAACCAAGTGGAACGCAAACGCGTCTTTGGTAATGGTGAAGCGATCAAGCGCGTTTTTCTGCTTCTGGGCGGTGCATTCGGCGCGTTATTGGGCGGCTGGACCCTACGTGCGCCATTCGCGGTCTCTGCGGCGTGCGCAGTGCCGGGCATTATCCTCGGCCTCTGGTACATGACGCCAGACGGGGAGGCGCACAACGTGCAGGATCGCGTAGCGGAAGACGTGCAGGACCCGCAAGGATTCGCCGCGTTCACTGCGCAATGGAAGGATGCCTGGTGTGTGCTCAACCAGCGCGACATGCGGTGGATTATGCTCTTTATGGTGAGCGCGATCTGGTTTGCGCCCATCAACTTTTTCTGGCCCATCTGGTTCAAGACGTGCACGGGTGTGCGTGGTCTTGGCCTGGTATGGATCGTGATGATGATGGGTCTTCTCGTGGGATCTAAGCTCGTGAGCACGCTCAAGCACGCAGAGGCGAGTCACGAACGCAGACACCTGCTCCTCGCCATTGTGGCATCCGCGGTGTTCGTGCCGATTCTCGTGCTCGCGGGTTGTGGCGTGTGGGGGATTGCCGTCTTCTTTCTGCACGAGATCGGCCGCGGCGCCATCACACCTCTGCAGAGCGCGTACATCCAAGGCCGTGCGCAAAAGCGCAATGGCGCGACCGTAGAATCCAGCGTGTCCTTGCTTGTGAATGGATGCGGTATGCTCGTACTGGTAGCACTGGGCACGGCCACGCAAGGCGTACAGCTCTCCATGCCTATCATCGCCACGCTCTGGATCTGCGGCTCTACGCTCGTACTCCTCTGCGTCTTTGCCCTCTGGCTCTGGCGCAAACTCTCTCCCTGACTCTACCGAGGTTCTCCACCTCGGTTTTTTATTCCCCTCGTCATTCTGAGGAACCCGCCAGCTGGCGGAGAGGTAGCGAAGAATCTTCGACTTCGCTACGCCATGCTCAGGATGACGGAGGGGGTCTCTGCGTCGGTTCCCTTGACACGATCGTCGTTTTCTGGTGATCTGCGTTTATTGATTGCGCGTGCAGGCCAGGACATACGCGGAGGAGGTATGTTCTGGAGAAGGGGGACAGGGCAAAACAACAACAAAACCCATCACGAGATGGGCTGTTTTATTCCATATTTTTAGATGTAATGATGTTGCAAGCACCGTGCTTCGTACGTCACATTGCCCTGGGATCCTTCGATGAGCACAAGCGGATCGTCTGCAGTGACCGGCTGTCCGTCGCGTAGGCGTTGCGTACGTGAGGCATTGTAGCGGCGGCAGACTCCACAGACCGCGCGTGAGCGATGGATCACGGTTTCTGGGAGCGCCATGAGTGCGGCAGATGTGGAAAAGGGGATGCCGCGGAAATCCGTATCCAGACCGGAAAGGAGGATGGTTTTGCCACGACGAAGTTCTTCTTTGAGGATGGACACGATATCCGACGGAAACAGCTGGATTTCATCAATGCCGATCACCGTTTTATCATCCATGAGCTCGAGGAGGGATTTTGTATCATTTGGATCTACGGCCCGCGCTTCATCGAGCATAAGCCCGCTTCGCGATTGGACGGTCGCGCCACGCGTATCAATGGAGGGACGCAAACACACGAGCGGGATTTGTTGTTCGCGAAAAATCTGGAGATTACGCACAAGCTCCAACGTTTTGCCGCACGCCATGGGTCCCGTAAAAAACGTGAGAGAACCAGACGGATCACCTAAGCTCAAAATGGTAGGCATACTAAGATCGAATATAGCACGCGGTGCAAGCGGTTCAAATGCCGCCTAGGACGGAGCGAAAAAAGCAAACCATTGTTTACGGGCTTCTTCTTCGGAGAGGCCGTGAGTTTTGGCGAATGAGGTGGCCTGCGTGAGCGACAGCTCACGAATTTGCATGGGCGTGAGCGGCGTTGGATCCCATTCCATACCGTCTGTATGAAACGCAAGATCCGTATCCCTCCAGCGTCCTTCCTGAGCAAGTGTTGTGGTTTGTTGCGTCATATTATTCAGTATAGCCAATGGCTTTTTTCAGCAAGCCAAGATTCTGTCCAGCTTGTGGCTGATTGGCCTTCAGTTCGATTTTCCCAAACCAGTCTGTACGTAATAGCTGTTGTTTTTCATCATATCCTTTTGTGATAAGCGCCAGCTGACCGGCGGTCAAGGCACGTGTTTCGAGTTGTGCGTTGGCCTGTTCGTATCCCTCGGTTCCCTTGAGTGCGTCTACAGCGGCTTGCGTAGTCCAGTGTTTATCTTTGGTCCGGCGAAATAATGGTTTGCCAACATTGGCGAGTAGCTGTGGCGTGATGAGTTCTGGATGTGCAAGTAAATGATCGAATTCGGCAAGCGCTTCGGCGATATCTGGGTCGGTCGGCTCTTCATTTGGACGTAATAACCCCAGTTGTTGCATTTGATTTTGGAATTTCTGTTTTGCATTCTCGACAACGCCCTCTACGGTCAGTCCTTCCTTTTCCATGGCCTCTAAGTCCCATCCAAAACCATACGATGCCCATGCCGCACAACCAATGTCGATATTGGCATGAAGAGAGATTTGATCGTATCCACGATCAAGATACTCTTTGAGACAAGCGCGATATAATGCTCTGCCTGTGCCTTTGCCAATGAGCTTATCCGGCATGTTGAAGCGTGAATGGTCAACGCGGACGTGCATGGTAGGCTCTTGCCCTGGTTCCGAAGGCGCGTCATTGCGCTCGATATAGACCATGCGGCTACACTCAATAACATCGTCGGTTATTTGTTCCGCTTGTTTTTGCTCGTAGACATACCGAACTTCGAATACTGCCTTTACAAGGCCACGTTCGTCATACTCTGTCATCATGGGGCGACAGATTGGGGAAACGGTTCCTGCTTCTGCGGGAATGTAAGAAAGCGCTTCTGGTTGTGCTAAATATTTTGTTGCATCCATGCTGTGGATGAGCGTTTCTGGGTGATCGCCGATCCCTTCTTTCATGGCGATAATTTCCTCCAGGTTTCCCAGTTTTGTCAGTGGGATGAGATCTGTAATTTTTTCTTGTTGTGTTGATGAAATTTGTTCTAGGGAAGCCAGATAGGCACGGTCTGTTAGCAAGCGATGCGTGATAAACGAACCGAATCTACTTTCGCAAGCCTCGCGTACGGGTTTTTCGTAGGCATGGCCTACGCGAGCAATCTCTAAGAGACGCGAGAGCGCGGAAAGATTACATGGTTCTGCAGTAATAATATCCATGGTGTGAGACTCTATCGGCCCGTAGGCAAGCATGGCAGAGTCTTCAACTGTTTGCATGAGCGCTTGCAGTTTTTTTGTATTGAGCGGTTGATCCAGCTGTAGAGAACGAAGTACTTCTTCCATGAGGGCATCTGGCGTTGCTTCTCCTTCTGAGAGAGTAAACTCTACAGCGCCAGGTGTTTCTGTGGTGGCGATAGTCTCGGTGTGTAATGGTTGTTCGGGAGCGATGGGCGCGCGTTCAATAGGCATATAAATGTAGCAACATCATACAAAGCGCGTAGGAAAAAAGAAAAGAACACCCGGGTGGTGTTAGTTGTGGAGCTCCTGGAGTTGTTGTTTCCAGGTGTTGTAGTGCGGATGAGCGGGGTAGAAGGCAATGAGCGTCTGGTAGGCCCAGGCCGCTCGTTCGCGATCTGCCGTTTTGCCGATGCGCTCGAGGTTGCTCACGTTGAAGTCGATGACATCCTCGGATGGAGGGGCGAGAGAGTCAGGGGTGTGAATATTCTCGCACCGTGGATTACGCATGGTTCCTCCTAGGCGAACAGCTCTGTGAGGGCCTTGGTAGCAGGCATCCTGATGCGAAAGGTCGCTGGCACTGCATTATCGCAGGGGTTTACGTCCGCGACGATCGCCCCGCACATGCGCGCCAGGCGCGGAATGTCTGCGGCAGGGCGGACGGTGCCTGCAGTGCCGATCACGAGGACGATCTTTGCGGAGAGAGCGCACTGGAGTGCGGGGTTGAGTACGTCTTTTGGCACGGACTCATGGTAGAACACGACCGCAGGGCGTTCCAGACCACCGCACACAGGACAGGAGGGCACGGCGAAGTCAAAGGACAGGTCTTCGCGCTCGTTGTCACATGCGATACAGCGATTCCGCCATACGGAACCGTGGAGGCGCATGACACGCTCATGCCCTGCTCGTTCGTGGAGCCCGTCCACATTTTGGGTGGCAAGGGTCATGTTATCGTGCTCTTTTGCGAATTTCGCGAGGAGTAGATGTGCCGCGTTGGGCTTGCAGGCGTGGAGCGTCTGTCGCACCTCGCGATGCCATTCCCAGACGAGCTCCGGCGTCCTTGCAAAGGTCTCGGGCGTGAGGAGGTCGTTGGTCTGATGCCCTCTCCAGTTTCGTCCGGTCTCCGCGAAGGTTGGCACCCCACTCTCTTTGGAAATACCCGCTCCTGTGAGCACGAACAGGTGCTGGTCAGGACGCAGGGCCTCGAGAAGAATACGGAGAGCATCGAGGCAGTCGCGTGTGAAGTCACGATGCGTCATGGGTTTCTCCTACGCTGTCACTTGTGTGACGGGCTAGATTTGCATGATTTTCCGCGTTTGTCAAGCCGGCAATATAAAAAAAGACCTATCTAGGATAGGTGATTGCCTGAGGAGACGAGCTTTGCCACGTCCCTCCACGTGGCGCAGGGGATGACGCGGATGTCTGAGCGGCAGGGCTTGTAGGCGCCCAGATGGATCACCGTGCCTGGGTAGTCTGCGGGGAGGGCCATGATCACGCTCGTGGAGTCTTCGATGATGCCGATGGCGTACGGCCAGAGCGCGGCGATCATTTGGGCTTTCCAGAGGTTGCCTTTGGCATAGGAGGCGGGTTCGTTGCCCACGTCCGGGTGGTGGATGATAGGTCGACTCGGAAAGGAGCGACTCTCAAGCCAGCCTCGCGTGGCGCAGATCGTCGGCGTTGAGCGAACGGTACAATAGCCAGCGAGAGATAGAAGCCCCTTGTTGACGAGCGCGGAGAGCGTTTCAGCCCCTTCTATCAAGGGCATGGTGTGAAAGTGCGGCGGCTCGTTCAGCATCATGCGCGCCATGAACGCCTGCGCCTCCGCATTTCCGACGAGATGCGGCATGGCCTGGAACGAGCCGATTTCCGCGTGGTGTGCACGCCAGTCAAGCCCTTTGGGCGCAGGAAGCAGTTCGGTAAGGATGGGGATCCACGCGCCGACCACGTCTGCGACGGTGGCATCAATGTCGCTGAGGAAGCCTGGACCATCTGCGTTCGCGAGGAGAAGAAGCGCCTCGCGCAGATCCGAAGTCGAGGGAAATCCCGCGAAGAGGGAAGAGCTCATAAGCCGTTCCTTTCTCTCTTTTGTCATCCTGAACGCAACGCCAACCGATGCGGAGTGAGATTCTTCGTTTTGCTCCGCGTCGCTCAGAATGCCATAGAGGAGGCTCGCTGTGCAAATAGGATCAGGTCTGGCGGCGGGTGTGATCCTAGCCCTTGACGAAAGGAGTTTTTTTGTGTAAGGAATTGTCAGCAGAAGCTTGAAAAGGAAGGCGTATCATGCAAAAGCATCTGTTGTTTGATCGGGTTCTGCCTCTGATCCAGGAGACGGTGTCAGCTCGTGGATTGAGTGCTCCGCCGCTCTTGGTTGCTGTGGCGGGCGGCAGTTGTTCGGGCAAGACCACGTTGGCCAAGCATCTGACCCGGGCACTCACATCTGGAGGAAGCTCCACGGCACTGCTCTGCGAAGATTGGTATTTCAAGGACCACGATGATCCGACCGTTCCGTCCTTGGGAGCGTATCCGTGGTTTGACCATCCAGCGGCATTCCACGTGGATGCATTCCTGCGTGCAGTGGATCGGTTGCGCGCAGGTGGGTCTTGCGAGCGGCCCGTGTATAATCTGCACGAGAATCGGCGCACGGCAGAGCGTGTCACCGTGCTCCCCGGTCGCGTCGTTCTCGCAGAGGGGCTTTACGTGATGGACGCGCTCAAGCGATACGCGCGAGGCTCCTTGTTCCTGTTTGTGGATGCAGAGGATGACGTACGCCTGGAGTGTCGTGTTCAACGAGACGCGGCGTCCTACGGATTCCTGCGTACGTCGGTTGAGGCGTACTGGACACGATTTGTGCTTCCGGCACATCGCGAGTATGTCTTGCGCCAGAAGCGTCTTGCCACATATGTGGTGCAGAACAATGTTGCGCGCGAGATGAGGGATTGACAGAGCGCAGGAAAAGTGCTGACATTCTGCGCACGGAGGACGCCATGAGAGAGTTCGATGGTGCATTGCCGTATCCGGGTCGGATCCCGCGCCTGGGCTTGGTGTTTGCCCTTGCGCTCGCCGTGATCATCTTCCTGATGCCTTACTACGAGGCGTGGCTCGAGCCGTACTGGTGGGGCTGGCTCGCCTGTGTCGGGCTGTACGCTGTCGCAAGGCAGATCAGGCGCGTGCCGGAGAACGACCCCGAGTGGAGTTACTGGTTCGTGAAGAACAACGTGGTCCATCCGGCCGAGCCGGGGTGGTACTTCTTCAAGAATCATCGCCTGTTCGGCCTTCACGACGGACTGCGGTTCCATCATCGCTACATCGCATCCGACGATCGGTGCACAGGCCACGTAACCTACACGCTGAACTTCTGCTTTCACGGGCACGAGGGGACAGGCAGGCGTCCGCGCGCGAGACACGCAAGGGCGTTCTACACGTGGTACCGGGAGCGTATGCCGTATACGTGCGGAATCAGGATCGAGCAGATGAATTACTTCTTCAGAGAGGTGGACCACGAAGCGTTCGTGCTGAGCTCTTTGGAGAGCTATGTCACGCTCATGGGTACCAACTGGAGGCTTTACCCGCCGCAACGTTCTCGCTGAACCGTCGCGGCGTTTTTATTTGGGGTCAGGTACCGATTTTGCCGTGCGTGCGGCGATTTTATCGCTGTGTGGAGAGGTAATTTTGATTTTCATTCTTGAAAATCGGGGTCAGGTCTGGTTGGGGTCTGGTGGGTGGGGATTTGTAGATAAAAAAACACCGTTGAGAGGTCAACGGTTTTGTTAGCGGTTGCGCTTTCTGGTGTCCATCCAGCGCTCGATGGAGTCTTCGCTCACGCCTTCACCGAGGGAGGCCGAGCGTTCCAGCTCTTCGCGGATGAGCTTATCGTAGACGTCTTCGTCAGCAGGCATGTTCTCCGGGGTGCAGACTGCCTGATCCGCCAGGGCTTGTCTGCACACATCTTCGTCCAAGCGCACGTTATATAGCATGCTACGCCCCTCCTCCAGGAGAGAAGGGGACGAGCTTGTGTTGAGCGCGGGGATGTCTGCGGCTTGCATGATCTCTGCCATGACGCGTTCGCAGACAACAAGGTCTTCTTCGAGACGTGTAGGATCGCCCTTGGCAAACAAGGTTGCCGCTTGTGTCGGCACATGCGCCTCGATGTCTTCCTTGAGCTGGGCGGTGAACTGCTGAACCTGCGCGATCTCCTGCGCGACCAGGGTCTCGAATCGCTCGATCTCTTCCTCTGCTACCGCACGCATGTCCGCGAGGCGTTCGAGCAAAGAGAGATCCTCGAGCGGCTCGCGCAGAGACTGGATGCGCTGGATGCAGGTCGCGAAGTGCTGTTCGAGTCGATCTAGCTGAGCCTTGAGAGCCCCTCGTGTGTGACGCAGTCGTCTGAAGACGCTGTTTGTCTGCGCGGCGCTCTGCTCCAGCGCGGCGCGCATGGGGCCTGTGCGTGTCTTGATACGCTCATACAGATCGTACAACTCACGCGCCATGAGATGCTCCTGTCGCTGAAGACGAAGGAGCATCCCGGTAAGCTTTGAATCCCCTCCAATGGCACGGTCGCGCTCTTGCTCTACGGCCACTTGCAGGTGGTGGAGCAGGAGCTCGCGCGGGCTCATACGAGCAAGCTCGGCGAGTCTCGTCCTCTCCGATTTCCAGTCGAGCACCCTTTGAAGGAGGATGCCCAAGGCAAAGAAGACAGCCGGGACGATGGCAAGAGGCGTTGACCGAAGTTGTACGACGAAGAGGATGCTCAGGAGGACTGAGAGCGTGTCCCCGATCCAGTGGAAGCGAATCGTCGCTGGTCCGCGCAGGAGCTTGATGAGCTGGTACCAGTGTGGCCAGGCGTACTGAGCAGGATCGATGCTCTTGCCCTTGAGAGCGCCAGCCAGCTCCTTGGTTTCTGCGATCTTAGCAAGGCTTCTTTTGTGCAAGGGACGCTTTTTCACGTCGTGTTCCTTTGTTATCTCTTCTGAGAGGAGAGGCGTGCGCCGATTGAGACAGAAAACCAGGGAAAGGTCAATAGCGGGGTCACTTCTCCTTTTCGCCGCTCGTCCGGCGATTTCATCGCTGTGTGGAGAGGTAATTTTGATTTTCATTCTTGAAAATCGGGGTCAGGTCTGGTAGGTTGGTTTGGTATGCGTATTGTTCTTGGGTCTGGCTCTTCGTCGCGTAAGCGAGCGCTTACGGAAATGGGATTTGTTTTTGAAGTCATGAAAGCGGATATCGACGAAAGAGCGATTCGTGATGAGGATCCGGTTGCGCTGGTCCAAAAACTCGCGCAGGCAAAAGCAGATGCGATCGCGCCAAACATTGAACCGCCGGCCATGCTTATTTGCGGCGATCAGGTGGTGGTATGCGATGGGCGTATTTTGGAGAAGCCGGTCGATGCTGATGAGGCACGCACTTTTTTGCGTCTCTACGCCACGCATGCGCCTGAGATCGTGGGTAGCCTATGTGTGGTGAACATCGCGACAGGGGAGCGGGCGGTCGGTTACCATCGTTTGCGTGTAGTGTTCAAGACGATTCCAGAAGAGGCGATCGAGCAATTTATCAAAGACGGCATTATTTTTCATGCGGCAGGCGGTTTTTACGCCGAAGATCCATCCTTTGCGCCATATGTCGTTTCTATCGAAGGCACGCTGGATGCGTGTATGGGCGTGCCAAAGGAGCTTCTTTTTCGCTTGATGAAGCAAGTCGGGTGGGTTGACGAGACCCCCAAAACGTGATGATCTATTCGCACGGAGTACACCATGAAGAAGTGTGTAGTATTGCTTGTACTGGTGCTTGTGATCGTGGGGTGCGAACCGCCCAGAACGGATCCCGAAGCACCTGTTCTTGGACCGTGGTCGTCCGATGATTCAGGTCTTGAACCGCCATCACCATCGTCGGACGCCTGTTCCATTACTGATTTCGGTTCAGGCGTGTTGTACTTTGACTGCACTCGTCGGAGCTTCTTAAGCGCGTTATCGCGTTACTTGACCGCTCACCCTCTCCTGGAAGTCGGAGGCGTGGCGGGTAACTCTACCTGTGGCAGGGGGTACGATTGCGGCTATCAGGTCATCATGCGCGAGAAGCAGTCCTGCAACTGCAACAACCCGCCGGCGCGGTAGGAGGAGGAACCCATGAAGAACAAGACATGGTCGATGCTGTTTGCTCTCGTACTCGTGGCCTTGCTCTGGGGGTGTAGCAACGCATCCCAGGAGACCAGGAGGGAGGAAGGTAGCGGCTGTCGGGCGCTCTCGTGACCTGGGTTCGTGATCATCAGTTGCCCGATTGGGGGTCGGCGGCAGGAGTTTAGCCACGCGCTCGCCGTTTGGATGGACCAGCACAGGACCCTGGAGGTCGAGCGGGTAACTGCTCTCGGAGAGGAGGTGAATAACGCACAGGGCGCGAACGACATGCTCTACGCAGTGACTCTGCGGCCGCGGCAGTCCTGCAACTGCAACAACGCGCCGGCACGGTAGCGGTCGGCACACTCTCCCAACTGGGAGTCTTTTTTTATACCAACCATTGACGCTACTTCCTGCTTGTGTCTACATATACTCGGTCCCAAGGTCCTAGGAGGAATCGCGGTGTGAGCTGAATAGTTCGGCAAGCACTCAAGCCAAGAGGGCATGCGATTCCAAGTAGGCAGGAGAGCTGTCATGAAGATCATCGTGAGTCTCGTGCCGCTGTCTGAGGTGGTGGACGACCTGCTCAAGGCCATGGCCGAGTCGCAGAAGCGGTTTAGCCAGGAAAGGAGTTTTGACTTCTGCCTGGTGCGCGTGGACCAGTTCGAGGTGCCTCCCAAGTACGAAGAGGCCTTTGACGACGCGTACTTCTCCTACCGGAGCAGGCATCGTGAGCACCCGCTCGTCGAGGACATGCGGCCCATCCTCGAGCGGCCGTATACTGCCCAGTCCGGTGTCGGTGATGTGGATCACCTCGAGTACGCGGCTGTCGTGTACAGGCGGGGTGACTTCAAGAACGACGCGTACTGGGGCGCTCGTCTGTACCGCCGCGATTTCAGGTCCTCGATGAAGGAGCCTCCGCTCTTCATGAGGCTGGACTGTCGCGAGAACGGGATTGCGCCGCGTGGCGAGGCTCCTTCGAGTGCGGATCGTTTCGTCGAATTGCCGACGCCCACGGATCGCTTTTGCCTTGCCTGGGTGCTTGCCTGGGCGGCCAAGGAGATCACGCTGGAGAATGGCATTCCGGACAAGGCCGGGTATGTGCCCAGCGAGATCATGGAGGAGTTCCGCGTCTTCAAGTCAGGCTTGGGCGAGATCGACACGCTCGCGAAAAAGTCTGCGTTCTGGTACGAGCAAGTGGTTCGAGTTATGCGGTACAGCTGGGCTTGTGTGTCCATGGACCACGCTCGGCCTTCGCCGTACAAGGGAGCCGGCAAGCACTTGCAGATGCTCTTCGAGAGCATGCGGGCGCCGAAAAGCGACGGATAAACCTCTGCCCACGCCCTTCGCGACGTGGGTCTTTTATTTATGATACGTTTTGCCCGCGAGGATCGTTTCTGTGCGATAGAGTTGCTCGAGGAGCACAATGCGTGCGAGAAGATGGGGGAGGGTTTGCTTGCCGAGGGAGATGGTCGCGTGTGCGTGTTTGACGAGTGCGGGATCAAAACCCCAAGAGCCGGCAATGAAAAACGCCACGGTGCGGCCTTGATCAGACCAGTTCGCAATAGTGTTCGCGAACGTCACGGAGTCCAAATTTTTGCCTTGTTCTTCAAGCGCCACAATGAACACATCCTTTGAAAGGTTGTGAAAGAGTCGCTCGGTTTCATCTTTGCGCGTGCGTACAAGGTCCGGCTTTGCAGAGCCACGATGTCCTTCGGGGAGTTCGACCACGTCGACCTTGGTGAACGGTTTGAGCTTGGTGAGATATTCAGTAATCGCGTCGCGTTGCCAATCAGACTGGCTAGAGCCGATCACGCGGAGGAGAAAGTGGTGCATACGATGAGAAAAGTATAACACAGGAGAGTTCCACTATAAGTGCGAGGCTTTTTGGTAGGGGATTGTGTGTATGCATTGACAAAATAGTAGCTTCTGTTACCCTCGCTTTCGGTGATTGGAGGGCGTATGGATGAAAAAATGAAGAATACGGACTGGGTTTCCTTGTTTGGACAGCGTGTAGCGCATCTAGGATTGCAGTATCACTATCGTATCGAGGAAGCGGATAGTGGAGGTTGGCTTGTCGTGTTGACTCTTGAAAAACAGGAGCTCACGAGGCTGAACTGTTTGAGCAGTCGTAGTGGAAAGCAGGAGGCCGCTCGGCAAGGCGTTGATTGGCTCGCGTGTCACGCGCCGGAATGCCTAGGAATGTATTTGGCAATGCGCAGGCGTGCGTCTCCGTTGTTTCGTGTCACGCACGAGCACCGACCCTGGATCGTTGAGGCCGTGGTCACTGGCATTGTAATGGGTGTGGGCTATGGATCGGAAAAGAAAGCCGCAAGAGCCAAGGCGGCAGAACAGGCGCTTGATCACATCCTGCGCAGAGACCGTCGAGATAGTGCAGAGCGGGAGAAGCGTGAGAAGCTCGGGAAAAGACGTGCGAAGTTCGGTCGGGAAAACGAGCAACGCCTACTAGATATTCTTCGGCAACCGACGCTACCCTTGCCCGCCTGGATTACGGGAGTTCGTGCGGCTACTCCGGAGGAGGATCGTAAGGGAATTGATGTTGTGGTGGATACGTGCGATGTTGGCCACATCTATCTTCAGGTGAAGAGTTCGGTGCGGGGGAAGTTCCAGTTCGTCAGTAGGCATCCAGTGGCTCATGACACGGCTGTCATCATTGTCACGAAGACGATGGAGCCTCTGGAAATTCTAAAAGAGGCAATTAGTCTCTGTGGCCGGTTACATCAAGAAGTACTAAAGCGAAAGTAGACGGTCTCTTGAGCCCTTGGGGGCTTCTTTTTTTGAAATGAATTTGGATCGAATACCTCTAATCCGACCTATCGATTGGTAAATGGTTTGAGCTTGGTGAGATATTCAGCAATCGCGTCGCGTTGCCAATCAGACTGGCTAGAGCCGATCACGCGGAGGAGAAAGTGGTGCATGGCAGTAATTTAGCGCAATCAACCTTTTGTGGAAATGGCCTTCTTTTTCCACCACCCAACAAGGAACAGCGCGCCTACGAGCAATGCTGGCCCAGCGATAATCAGAGACCAAGAAAGCGCGATGTACCACGGAATCGAATCGCCGCCTTTGCCGCTGATCATAAGTGCGGTGATGTATGCAAAGCCTGCGAGGGTGAAGACGATCCCGCCCACGACCTCGCGCTTCCAGGCGATGATGAGCACGATCAAGAGAATCAAGCTCGGGATGTTGTGCATGAAGAGCCCGATCACGGTTCCCCAAAACCCGTAGTTGCCGTCAAAGATGTCCAAAGAGAAGAGCGCGAGAAACAGGATGAAGAGAATCGCGAGCACGCGCGGCGTCCAAAAGAGGAGTTTGGTCATAAAAATGAGCACGGAGAAAGGATAGCATAGTCGGTATGTATGCGCTTTTGTCTGAGGATAACAGTGATTGTCAGTAGAATGAGAGCGTCCGGAACGATTTAAGTGATGCGTATGAAGGATGGAATGAAAAAGATCTGCAATCGTTAATCCATGGATTGGAGGCGAGTAAAAAGTCCCGGTGTTTAGAGGAAAGAAATAATTGTCGCATCAGAAAACACGGCACAAGGCCGTGTTTTGGATTATTCAGTCTGGTACATGGGAAGAAACTCTCCCAGGATTTCACCAAAGTTCGATATGTTAACGGGTTTGGCACCAGAAGCTCCGAATAAAGTGAGGGTGCCTTTGGCCACGTCTTGTTTGAACACGCCGTAGCGAATGTCTTTATCGCCATTGACGCGCTTCCATTGTTGCTCGATGTCTTGAAGATAGAGATGTCGATCAAACGAGACATCATAGGGGGCCCAATAGGAGAGATAGAGATGGTTTGTGCCGTCGAGGTCACTTTTTTCGTAGTGCAACATGGCAGAAACATCGCTACCACCGCGTTCTTCCAAGATGGGGGATCGCATCACATTGATCATGCTCGTGGGATAGACGATGCCGCTCAGGCCTGCAACAACTTCTTGTTGCAACACATCAAACACGAGTTCGTGTCGATAGAGGATATCTGTGGTGCGCTGGTTCACGATGGTGAATGTGGCAAGGCGACCATCAAAGGAGGAAATCACATCATAATATCCGTTGCATTCCAGTAATGCATTTTCTTCTAAGTTTAGTTTGCGACTGAGCCAGCCTGGACCCTCAGACACAACATAGGCATCCAATGCGTGGCACACCGTATCTTTGCCAAGATCTGTGCGGTTACGTGTATCCACCACGCGATCTGTGCGTACGGTGTAGACCAAGTGATAGTCGCTGCCATCCTTATCGTGCACCATGCTGGCGATGGAGTGGATGGGAAGGTTGAGCTGTCCATCGATGGACACCACGGACGCAGTGTAGGGTTCTGGACCGCGCAGATTGTCTTCGTCGTACGGATAGAATGTCTCGGGCACATGCACGGTTCTACCTTCAAGCCCAACATAATTTCTTTCAAAGTAGGTGGGCATTGATTGCGGTGTGTTGCTAGACACGGGGGTTGGTGATGGCGCTGGTGTATTGATGGACAAACGCGGAGAAACCGGTTTCAAGAATACAAACCACGCAGAGACAGTCCCTGCGATCACAAGAACAATGGTAGAGGCAAGAAGGAGAGCGTGTGCACGTTTCATATTAGTAGAGTCCTGGTCCGACTTTGCGAAGGGTTTGGTTGAAGTTATTGATGATGACCGGCTCCTCTCCGAGGCCGTCTACGAAAAGCGTGAGTGTACCTGGATCTTTGTCCGTTGGTGAGCGGTACTGCAGACGCTCAATTAGAGTAGGATCTCCTGGGTGTGTGCTTTCCCAGAGCGCTTCAATCTCTGTTAATCGTATGGATTTGTCCGTTTGGTTATTACGGAGCGTGAGGACGGGTTTGCACGGGCCGTTCTTGTCAAAGGTGAACGTGGGGTCTGTGCATCCTTGATAGTAGATGACGTATGCCTCTTGTCCGACGGAAAGATCATAGGAGAAGAAAAAGTGGAGAGGACTATTTGCCGTGAGCGTGTCAATGCGATCGTGCTTCACGTCATAGAGAACGCCAGGACGTTGTGTGCCAATCGGACCGCGTGGAGCAATACGAATATAGCCTTCGCCCGGTGAAACAGAGTGGAGCAAGGTCGCGTTATCGCCACAGGTCCACAGGGTGTCTGCATTCATCATGCGTTTTGTCTGTTTTGTTTTGAGATCGTAGACGAACAAGTCTTGGATGATGCATCCGTTTGCGTTTGTTCGTGTGGACGGAGTCGTATAGGCGACGTAGTGATTATAGTCCGTAAGCGCACTCGTGATTTTGTCGACAGGAAGTTGGTGTTCGCGAAGAGAAAGCGTGATGCTGGCCGTATCGCTGCACTGCGCGTTGAAACGTCCTGGAGAATCACCACCGAGCGGATAGCAAAACTCAAGAGGAATGCGCACGGATTCGCCTCCGTAGTTCACGTAGTATTTTTGAAAATAGGTGAGCTCTGCGGCTGTTTTTGCGGGTTCTGATCCTACGGCGCGTTGCTCGGATTCCGGCGCCTTCGTTGTTTCGTTCCCTGTGCTGACTGGCGGGTAGGGGAAGGGCTGCGGCTCCATTTTGGGTGGTTTGGAAAACGCCATCACAAGTACGGTGATGGCCATGCCTGCGATCAGACCTAGAATCGCGGCGATGATGGTGTTGCGTTGCATAGGGTATGTCAAAAGAACGGATGAAATATGAATTATGACAATAATAGCATACATTCCTCTTAGCGCACGCAGTCGCGGCTTTGGATGCGAAGGTCCTGTGTTCGGTGCTATACTTGCTGTCTATGCGCAAGCGTGTGATCACGGTTCATGACAAGATGCAGCGCGGATATCGCTATCTCTGTACGGAACCTATTGGTAAGCACTTTGATCCTGCGTTTCGGCCAGATCTCACCCCAAAGGATATGCTCGCGCTCGGCGTGTTCGGCGGGAAGTATATGACAGACTGCCGCGCAGAATTTCCGGCGTCTTGGTTCACGCGCGCAAAGCTTTCTCCAGAGAAGCACGAACCAACATTGAATTATTTTGGTGTGGACGCATCACAGTCTTTATCCGTGTGGCGTGCCAAAGGATGGATTCATCCAGATGATCCGCGCGGATGGTTTCAGTGGTATTGCCGGTATTACATGGGGCGTCGCATGCCTGAGGAAGATGCGCGTCAGATCAAACGATGGAAACAGATGGTGCGTCATATCGCGCAAATCAAGCACGCCTGCCCCACAGGGGATTTGCACTGCCATCCAAGGCAAAGACAGGCGCTTTTGCACTGGGCGTACGATAGTCGACGCCTTTAGAGGAAACCCGTCTGTGTATAACGCTGTTTTTTCTCTTAACCAAGGCCCTTGACATCCTGTTTTGGTTCCGTTACACTCCTTGCACACAAAAGACCAACTCCCCAGAATTTCGGAGGACATCGAGGGAGCAATGGAGACCGATTCAACGCTGATCTATCTACGGATTGAACAAGGACAAGCGAACGGACCCTCCAGGGAGGAAACCGTTGCGCTTGGCCCTAGGCCAAGCTTTTTCTTTCACAGGACGCCCAACGAGATTGATACAGACCGGTGCCATGGCATACTCACATGCCAGAACATCGGTCCGTGTCCAGCTCGCATTCTCTGGGCGAGGGACCGCACCTCGACAATTCGAGATCCGTAAGTGATATGTGCAAGGCATAGCACAATCTTCTTATTCAACTTCAACGTGAATAAGAAAAACACTTGTAAGCAATAATAAGTACACCATTAGACGATCATCCGTCTGATCAGGAAGATCAGAATTCCGGATGGTCGAAGCACGAAAGGGCGTACGGTGGATGGCTTGGCAACGAGGAGCCGATGAAGGACGTCGCAGCCTGCGATAAGCTTCGGGGAGGTGGCAAGCAACCTTTGATCCGAAGATCTCCGAATGGGGAAACCCCATTATATGAACTATAATGACTGTGACCTGAATACATAGGGGCACAGAGGGAACCTGGGGAAGTGAAACATCTCAGTACCCAGAGGAAAAGAGAAAAATAAACGCAGACTCCTTGTTCCGCACGATCTCGCAAGAGATCAATCGGAACAAGAAGTCTGCTTGATTCCCTTAGTAGCGGCGAGCGAAACGGGAACAGCCAAAACCATGATGATGAACTCTTACACCGAGTTGGACGTAAGTTTGACCGCGGGTTTGAGGGAAGGTTTAGGCCGCTGTCATCATTGGTGTTGTTGGACATATGCGTGTATCTCCTAAAAGATGCGAGAAGAGAAGAGCTTGTTAGTCGAATTCGCTGGAAAGCGGAACCAAAGACGGTGATAGTCCGGTAGACAAAAGCAATCTCTCCTTCTGTGTTTGATCCATAGTACTACGAGACTCGAGAAATCTCGTAGGAAGCAGCCACGACGATGTGGCAAGGCTAAATACTCCTCTTGACCGATAGTGAACAAGTACAGTGATGGAAAGCTGAAAAGCAGCCCGGGAGGGCGATGAAATAGTATCTGAAACCGTACGCTTACAAGGAGTTGGAGCGGGCCGCAAGGTCCGTCACAGCGTTCCTATTGAAGAATGAGCCGACGAGTATGCTATACGTCGCTTGGTTAATCCCCTGAGGGGGAGAAGCCGGAGTGAAAGCGAGCCCGAATAGGGCGTAATTGGTGGCGTATACATGACCCGAAACCCGGTGATCTAACCATGGCCAGGATGAAGTCCCACGAAAGTGGGATGGAGGTCCGAACCCACGAGCCGTACAACACTCGGGGATGAGCTGTGGTTAGGGGTGAAATTCCAATCGAACTGGGTGATAGCTGGTTCTCCCCGAAATAGATTTTGGTCTAGCGCTGATTTATAGCATAGTGGAGGTAGAGCACTGAATGGGAACTGGGGCGCAAGCCTACATTTTCCAACCAAACTCCGAATGCCACTATGTGTTCCCAGCAGTCAGTCCGTGGGGGCTAAGCTCCACAGGACAAAAGGGAAACAGCCCTGATCGCAGACTAAGGTCCCTAAATTCATGCTAAGTGTCAAAGGAGGTCAAGCGGCTTATACAACCAGGAGGTTGGCTTAGAAGCAGCCATCCTTTAAAGAAAGCGTAACAGCTCACTGGTCAAGCTGCTCGGCACCGAAAACTTACCGGGGC
>JBAYJC010000008.1:0-59183 GCA_041665285.1 Patescibacteria group bacterium
ACCTCGTGGCCGCCGGGGTCATGGATCTGCGCAATGGCGAGATGTGGTGCGTAGAACGCAACCGTCTGCTGTTCGCAGGGCCGACCCTGTTCAGCACCACCCAAAGCCATACGTTCGGCTTCACCACCACTACCCACCCCGCGGAAACTATGCCCGTGGACAGGCTCAGCCTGGGGGAGATGGTGATGATCGTAGAGATGTACTACCCGTCCATGCGTGAACGCGTGGCCAAGGCGTTCCCGGAAAAGGGCTGGATCCGCAACCTGTCGGGCGCGGCCGTGGAAATGGCATGCGTGTCAACTGGCCAGGCCGTGGCGTTCCTCTGCGACCGCCAGAAGCAGGACGTGGGCGGCGCCGGCTACTTGCTCGTCCTGGGCGCAGGCGGCCATGCGTGCGACTTCGAGGGCAACCCCTTGGACGACGTGCCCTACCTGTTCCGCAACCCGGACGGCTCGCTCGCACAGACGCCCATGATCCTGGGCGCGAACAAGCGCATTTGCCACGAGATCGTGGAGCGCTTCAAGCGAACGTAAAACCCCCGAACACACTGTTCGAGGGTCTTTTTTTATCTCCCCTGCTTATTGCCCACGCCGCATGCCACAGCCCGAGCCTTTGCTTGCGCAACCCGCGCCCTTGCCACAACCGCACCCCTGCCCACTTTCGCCCGTGCAACTCCCCTGCTTGGACTCAAAATCAGCGAAGAGTTGGTCGGCTTGGGCTTGCGTGAGCGTGCCTGCCACGACCTGTTTTGCCCATTCGGCATTTTTCAGATCCAGGATCTTTGCATGAAACTGATCCAAGGTCAGATTCTGTTGCGCAAGAAGGTCGTTCAGCGTGGATCCTTCTCGCTGGGCCGCGCGCATGGCATCAACAGTCATACCAAGTGCCTCGGCTTTGAGTGTCTGACCCACGCCCTTCATCCCACCAAGCTTGCATCCGCAAGAGGGAGAACCTATGACAGGAGGAGCACTCTCACTGAGAGATTTGTTTGTTTTATTATTCTCCGCGGCAAAGGCATATCCACCCACCAAAGCCACACCCACAGCAATAACCGTCACAACGTACAAAAGAGATCGGTTCATACAAAAGAATAGATAGTGCGTTGCATCAGACGCGTGATAAGCGATGCGCGAGCTCGTAACAGTATTACAGGGCAGGGCAAGCTTTTCTTTCATGACGCCCCTGTCGCTCACACCCACACGCTTTTACCACGCACGATCCTTGTGGCGTGAATGATGATGGCAGCAATCGACAGGCTGACCACTGACCTACTCCACAATGCAACTGGCAAGGGATGGGCGTTGCATCGATCAACGCACCGGCCATGAGGACAACACCTATAAATCCCAACAGAATCAGCAAAAATGAACGTCGATAGGCCGTAGTAAAGTGATAGACATACCAACTCGCGGCCACGATAAATAGAAACGCGATCACAAGGACAATCCATGGAAATACGCGAACAACACCCATGATTCCCAAACGATGCAGACATGGAAGATCAATAAGCCCCTGCGCACGCAAACGAAAGACAACCATGCCCGCCACAAGGACCGCGCTTCCGATCACGAGCAAACCCCCAAGAGCAATCAGGACAGAACGTGCCCAAAAATAGCTACGCGAATGCATGAGCAGACGTTCGTGCTCAATGCGGTCCATCACAGCTGACTGCTCTATTTTTTGCGGGCTATTCATATCTGTGTTGTTCGCATAAACTCCGTAATTTTTCGCGTCCACGCATCAGACGAACCCCCACGGTTGCCAATGGAATATGGAGTACGTCGGAAATCATCTGATAATCCATCTCCTCAAGATAGGCCAATACGAGCGGCTCTCGATATTTTACGTCTAATTGCCTCAAACAGCGTTCCAAGGCATCCCTGATCACAAGGCGATCCTCTTCGAGCGTAGAAGACGACACCCCGCCAAGCGGCAACACAACGTCCCAAGAAAAATCCGTGAGCACCTCACGTATCCGACGTTTCCCGGCATTCACGCACACATTGTGCACAATACGATAGATCCAAGGAGAAAAACGGGCGCCTGCACGAAAGCTCTGGAGGTTGCGATATGCCTGCAAGAACGCGTCTTGTACAAGATCTTCCGTATCAGCTCGATCAAATAAGAGCACGCGCGCATATCGAAGAAGACGCGCCTGATAGCGCTCAACAAGTACGCCAAATGCTTCGCGCGACCCTTGTTGCGCCTCTAAGACAAGCTGTTCGTCCGTGACGGAGCTGTCACGCATATCTCTTATACAAAAACAACGGAACAATTATTTCATTCCGTTGTTTTAACCTGTTCACGTTAGCACGTTTTTGGTGCGGCCACCATTTGCATGCGGGAAAAGCGCGTTACCACGATCTTTTCGCCGATCTTGGCGATCGCATCGCTCAAGAGCTGTTCCACGATCTTGGTTTCGTCCTTAATGAACGCCTGCTTTGTCAGACACACGTCTGAATACCATTTGTTCATTTTTCCTTCAACGATTTTTACTTTGATCTCTTCTGGCTTTTTATCATCCACGAGTTCCGCAAGGAATTCCTGCCGTTTCTTTTCGACCATCTCTGCGGGAATCATATCTGGACTTGGATAGGTTGGGTCCATGGCCGCGACCTGGAGAGCCAGATCATTTGCCAATTGCTTGAAGTCCTCGTTACGTGCCACAAAATCCGTTTCGCACGCAAGCTCAAGCAATGCCGCGAGTTTGCCGTTGTGATGCACGTACGACACGATCAAGCCTTCGCTTGCCTGGCGCTCTGCCTGCTTTTTCGCGGCTTTGACTGCGCCTTTCTTTTTCAAGACCTCAATGGCCTTTTCCATGTCACCACCACCTTCTTCCAAAGCACTCTTACAATCTACCACGCCTGCCCCCGTACGATTACGGAGCTCCATGACGAGTTTGCTATCAATCATATATTCAGACAATAAATGAACGTAACTCCCTCCCTTTATAGACTCTTTTATCGCGTCTGACGTGCGGCCGGGCTGATCAAAGCACCGCCCAAACGTGTACGCGCATTTTCCCATTCATCGCGGCCTTCCTTAATCGCATTCGCCATCATGGTCACGATCAACTGAATCGCTTTCATGGCGTCATCATTACATGGGATGGGGAAATCCACAGAAGAAGGATCCACATTGGTGTCGCAAATGGCAATCACCTTTGCTCCGCGACGAACTGCTTCTTCCAAGGCTGTTTTATCCTTGCGAATATCCAAGATGAAAACCACGTCTGGGATACGAGTCAAATCCTGAATACCACCGACCTTTTCTTCCATGAGCTTGATCTGCTCGCCGAATTTCAACTGCTCAAATTTGGTGTATTTTCCAAGTTCACCCTTCTCCTGCTTGCGCTTCATGTCTTTAAACTTACGCAAGACCTGGGAGATGCTCGGGAAGTTGGTGAGCGTACCGCCAAGCCAGCGCTTGTCTACATAGGGCATGCCGCAAGACTTTGCCGCATCTGCCACGAGATTTGTCGCCTGCTTTTTCGTACCCACAAACAAAACCGTGCCTCCGCGCAAAGCAGTCTTTTTGGCAAACGTCATAGCCTCTTCGAGCGCCTTTTGCGTCTCTTCAAGGTTGATAATATGAATACCATTCCGACTGCCAAAAATAAACTTCTTCATTTTTGGGTGCCACTTAGACGTCTGGTGGCCAAAATGGGCTCCGGATTGGAGCAACTCTACCAACGTTGGCATCTTTGCCATAGCATGACTCCCTTTTAGATCAAAACACCAACGGCAATGGCCCCGATGAAATGGGGAGGGAGAATTACCGTAGTTTTACAGGTGTTTTGAAGGTGTAAGTAAGTGAGGACAGTGTAGCCGAAAGCCTAATATCAATCAAGGGGCGGCTTCATGGAGGGCGGCTGAGACTTGCTCGGCGGCTGAATAGTGAGTTTATTGCGCAACATATCACGCATTTCTCGAATGGTTGTAGACTTTCCATCGCTTAGCCCATCGGTCGCACGTTGCGTTTTTTGCAACTGGTCCGGCCGGCCAATACCAGAACGCATGCGGGACAAGACCCCTACAGCCTCCTCTCCCTCCACAACGCGCCGCTCTTCTTCTGCCTCCTGCGCACGTTCTTGATTCCACGCCTTCACGGTCGCGTCCCGTAAGGAAGGACCCTTTGTGCCTTCAAACTCCCTCGCCCCCTTCATGGCGTCGATCATGATCCGACTCACAGTCTCCTCCTGAGGGCCAATACCAACACTGCGAAATGCTTGCACGGCTTTTTTCAATTGCCCCTGCGAAATCCCTCCGCGATCTTTCCCTGCCAACACACGCGTGAGTTTTTCCGGCGATACACTCACCCCTTTTGCCTTGAGTGCAGAAATAACCGTCCCCGTCCCCTTTGCTTGCAGTTGTCGTTTGATACCCTGCGTGGTCGCTGTACGTCCAAACAAGGCCTTTCCGACCACGGTCCCAAGACTTTGTCGCGATGCACGAAGAGGCATACAGCGACATGATATCATGCTTCGCCTCTTTGACGGAGCGCCATTTCGGCTTGTTGGATTTCCTCCAGCGTCCCGCACGGCATCCAAAACGTCGCTGGTATGGCCTGATATGGATAGCGCGAAAATAATTGTGGCAAGGCATGAGGCAGGCTTTGCTCATGCTCTTTGCCTGGCACAGGCACTGGTTCTGTTTCAAAAAATTCTTGACCAAGCGTAAACGCATTGATATTCATCCATGCCTCTGTATCCGCAGGTACGCGATCAAATGCCACAAGTCGTCCGGATTCTACACGCCACATCTGCCACAACGCAGGCATGCGCATGCGATAGACGAGCGCTCCACGTTCTGCAGAGGCCAATCGCGCGAGGTCCTCTTTTGCGTACAAATCATCGCCATTCAGGACGAGGAAACGCTCGGAGCGAATCTCTGACTGCGCACGACGCACTGCGCCCCCTGTCCCATCCAGCGGATCTTGGACAACATAGACGATCTCACGCCCGTTCCAACGCGTACCAACTTGCTCACGAATCTTGTCCTGCAAATAGCCAACCACAATAATCACGCGATCAACGACATCAGGAAGCTTATCCAACAAACGAAGCAATGTGCCACGCCCTGCCACAGGCACCAGCGGCTTTGGCGTTGTGTCTGTGAGTGGGCGCAGGCGCGTGCCCAGCCCAGCGGCCATGATGATGCAATCCATACCATTAATCTTCATCTTCTTCGTTTCCTTTTTTCCCTGTTTTCACGGCAATAACCAATGGTTCCAGTTCTCCGTCCATGATTTGCGGAATATTGTGCCAAGATTTTTTGATCCGATGGTCTGTAATGCGATCTTGCGGCGTGTTGTAGGTGCGAATCTTTTCTGAACGATCCCCCGTCCCAATCTGTGATCGGCGCTCTGCTTCAAGCGTCGCACGCTTACGCTCCTGCTCTGCCTCCCACACACGCGAACGCAAAATCGTCATGGCGCGTTCACGATTCTGCAACTGCGAACGTTCATCCTGACAGCTCACAACCACGCCTGTCGGAATATGCGTCATGCGCACCGCAGAATAGGTTGTATTCACAGACTGCCCGCCTTTGCCACCTGCACAAAACGTATCAATGCGAATATCCTTTGGATCAATCTTCACTTCCTCTTCTTCAATCTCTGGCAACACCGCAACGGTCGCTGTTGATGTGTGGATGCGGCCTGCTTTTTCCGTGGAAGGCACACGCTGAACGCGATGCACACCGGATTCGTATTTGAGCCAGCCATAGGCGCCTGAGCCCTGAACCATAAAAACCACTTCCTTGTATCCACCAAGCTCGTTCTTTGATTCGGAAATCAGGGTCATCTTCCATTTATGACGCTCCGCAAAACGCGTGTACATGCGGCACAGGTCATGGGCAAACAAGGCGGCCTCATCTCCACCAGCGCCTGCACGGATTTCCACAATCACATCATTCTGATCATGTGGATCTGGCGGCACCAGAAGCAATTCGAATGTCTCCGTGGCCTCAAGAAGCTCTGCCTCTAACCGTCCCAATTCCGCTTGCCCCATGGCTCGCATTTCCTCATCGTCCGATCCAGCGGCCTCTTGCGCATCCTTCAGCGCCTGATCAAGCGCCAAAACCTGTGCACCTACTTCCGCTAATTCCTTCGCGCGATTATAGGCAAGCGAAGCCTCTTTGATTTTTTTCTGGTCCGCTAAAACCTCCGGGGACGATACACGTGCCTCGGCAGTAGCGAGCGCAGAGATAGATTGGCGGGCTTGTTCAAGAATGGTCATAGGTTTTTCCCCTCCTTTCGAAGGAGGGGCAAGGGGTGGTTGGCGCCACGGACTGGCTCCCACCCCCTCTAGCTCCCCCTCCGAGAGGGGGAGAACTCAGTAACCAAAAACCGGCAGACAGAGGGAAAACGGGAATACCGCCACCATCATGCCATGCCGGCTCTTTTTTCACTATGCCTGTTCGAGCGTGGTCTTTTTCTGTTTCTTGGCAATCTTCTGTGCGGCGCGCTTGGCTGTTTTCGCCTTTTTGCCACTTGCGACAGTTGTTGCGTCCTTGACCTTGGACTTTTCCATGTACTTCTCCACACGGCGGGAAGTATCGATCAGTTTCTGCTTACCCGTATAAAAAGGGTGGCAAGCAGAACACAATTCCACATGGATTTCTGGCACCGTGGAACCAACGGTAAAGGTATTGCCACAAACGCACACAATCTTGGCGTCCGGGTAGTATTTGGGGTGGATAGCGGTTTTCATACGTCAATGCGCGCAGATTAGCAGGGACCGCCACAAAAGGCAAGGGGGCATGACAGACCAGCGAAGGTGCGCTAACGTACCGTGATATATGCACATCCTTCTCCTTGGAGGGTCTGGCCGCCTTGGCAACGCCATGCAACGCCTTTGGACCGACCACACCATCGTCGCCCCCGAACCCACGGAAGTCGATATTCTGAACGCAGAACAGCTGGCCCAGACTCTCGACACCGTCAAACCAGAGCTCGTGGTCAACACAGCGGCGTACAACAACGTTGATGGAGCCGAGGGCGCAGAACGGGAGATCTGCTTCACACTGAACGCAGAAGCTCCGGGACTTCTTGCCCGACTCACCGCAGAGCGCAACCTCCCCTTCATCCACTTTTCCACGGATTATATTTTTGATGGCACAAAGCAAGAAGGGTACATAGAAACGGATGAGCCCGCTCCCCTGAGCGCCTATGGACAATCAAAACTCGAAGGAGAACAAAACGCTCTTCGCGATAATCCCCGAACCTACATCATCCGTACCTCGCGTCTCTACGGTCCGGCCGCGACTTTCGCGGGCGCCAAACCAAGCTTCATTGAGCTCATCATTCGCGATGCGCAACATGCGGAGTCATTCCTCGTAAACCGCGCGGAAGTCTCTGCCCCGACACATGTCGATGACCTCACGCGTCACATTGCGGAACACATTCTCCCTTTGCAAAACGCCCCTGGCATTTATCACATGTCCAATCAAGGTGGCGCCACATGGTTTGAATGGGCATCGGAAATTATCGATATTCTCAAACTCCCAGTCACCATCTCCCCTCGCGATCCTGCCACCATGACACGCGCGGCAAAGCGTCCGGACTATTCTATTATTGTCTCCACCAAGCTCCCGTCCATGCGACCATGGCAAGAAGCACTCCGCGCGTATCTCACCAGTCGTTCCTGGGAGTTCAAACCCGTATGGCAACCCTCCAAATAATCGACTCCGGCATTGCCGGAGCCACCATTGAACTGCAACCGCTTATCGGCAACTTAGACGGGGCTGTTTTGCACATGCTTCCTGGCGGTAAAGAAAACCCCGAAGGCTTTGGCGATGACATTCGCGATATCTACGCCTCAACAGCTGTTGGTCGCGGCACGCATCGTGGCGGGCACTACCACCTCAAACTCGATGAGCTCTTCTTCACGGTAAACGGCACCTCCCTGTGGATCCTCTCGGATTTCCGCCCAGAATCCCCTACCTTTCAAAAGACCGTTGGCATCATCACAGGCGTCGATCCTCTGGAGGATACGTGTGGCATGCCCAATTATTTTATTACCCGTGATCGCGCCCTTGCCCGCGTGCGTGTCCCCGCAGGCGTGTACCATGCCTTCTTCCCGCTCACGGACGAACGTGTCATGAACATCGCCATTGGATCCACGTCCTATCACAAAGAAGACTATCTCTATCCAAAGCCGGAGGAGGTCGCTGGTATGGAGAGCGTGCTAAAACTTTGCCACATACAAATCGCGTCGCATTGATAAACGCGGGCCTTCACAAGACATAAACCGTTGTTTATCCTAATGACAGTAGACTATTCATATTTCTTGTTCGCTATGAAAAATAGAGAAGGGGCCTTTGAAAATCCACTCGCTTTTGCTGAACAAGTTTCAAGCGAACTTCATGCGATACATAAAGAGCTGAGCTCTTTCAATGTATTGACGCAGGCAACACTTACCCCTGAACGCATCGATGCCATCGCAGATAAGATATACGTATTGGAAAAATTAGCGGAGAACAGACACGATAAAATTCGCACAGAAATTCTAAAAAAACTGCAGGTATCCTTTTCTAGTCTCACAACCGTAGGTATCGCCGATAATATTACAAAATTTGGGGACGAGGCTCTGCACGCCTTCAGCTTACTCCAGATAGCTCTTCTCAGCATGGGCGGCAAACATGGCGAGGCTCTTCTTGCGGAGATAGAGGAAGAAAGACGTCTCTACGCATAAATCAAGATCCATTATAAAAACGCTCATTCATGGATGAGCGTTTTTACTTTTTACCACCGTATCAGGAAATAAATCACCTTCCAGATTGCCGTCAAAACAGGATTCGCGAAGTCCGTAATGATCGAGCTATTGACGTCTTTTTGGATGCCCGTGTCATCGGCGCCACCTTCTTGAAAGAGAATACGGCTTTCCGCAAGGCGTAAGAGCTCGCGATCACCGATCACGCGTTCGGACTGGATACGCTTGCGACGACGCGCCACCCACTGCCAGGTACTCCAGTGAAAATAAAATCCCCAGGCACGCGCCTTCTCACGCCACCAGCCACTGCGTAAGGCAAAGAGAAAGGAGGCAACTTCCACGCAAAGCGATGGAAGCGCAATGAGGATAAGCGTTGGTATTTTATAGAAGCTCAAAACAAAGAGTATCCTATTGCGTTCCATCCAATAGAACTTTTTGATGCTTCGCGAGAATTCGTAATAATGATTGACCACGCTCCGTGGCTCAATCACGGTTTTATATCCATGGGCACGCGCGTTGAAACATGCATCCACATCTTCGTGGTACATGTAAAACGGCGCGTCAAAGAGTCCAATCTTTTGCACGATAGACACGCGGCACAACACGCCCCCACCGCTAAAATACGGGATCTCCAGTTCTGGATTACGTTTGCACTCTTCGAGAAAATACGCATCCACCGCCTCTTTTTTCCAACGAAAACCACCCGCATACCCATAGCCGAGAAAATGATATTTGTTGCCTGTGCTATTGGCCCGATCCTGTTCCTGACCCAGCATCAGCAGTGATTGCACAAAGGCGATATTTTTGTCTGCTTCCGCGCGTTCGACAACATACTTCAAAAAATCAGGCGTGACATCCGTATCCTGGTTCAAGAGAAACACATACTCGCATCCATGTTGAATGGCGACCTCGAGACCCACATCGTTTGCGCCAGAATACCCAAGATCCTTTTCATTCTTCACGATCGTCAATCGTGGAAAGTCCTTGCCTGCGCGCGGCATCCAATCACGTTCAATCATGGGCCAGCTCGCGCCATGCGGTGAAGGATTTTCCACGCAAATCACCTCCAGGCGATCGTGCGGATAGTTAGCAACACGAATAGATTCCAAACAGCGCGGAATATCAATGTGGGATTCTTTTCCGTTGTATGTGAGATAGATAATGGCAACGTGAGGAAGCATAAATGGTGTGATTAGCGATTTGTTGGATGGTCGATCGTGATCGGATCTTGCACGATACGTGATGCGTGATACGTGATGCGTGCCCACTTCCACTTCCAAAGATACTTGAGCCAACTGGCAATATGCGCACGTGCCATTTGGTTCATCAACAGATTTTTCAAGAAGCTTTGGATTTTCGCTGACTCCTTCAGATGCGCATGCTTCACGATCGCGTCTGGGAGGTAGACCACACGCTTGCCGAGCAGATGCGTGCGACGACAGAGGTCAATGTCTTCATAATACATCCAATAGCGATGGTCATAGCCGAGCAGACGCGTCCACACAGACGCATCGATGAACAAGGCCGATCCCTGCGCCCAATCAATATCTCGTTCTGTGGCGTGATCGTAATCTCGCATGAGAAACGTTTCCGCATACCGTTTTCCCCAAGCCGTATGCTGAAGCCTTGTTCGTTGCACAAACGGCATATACCACGCAGGAAAACGACGGCACGTTTCTTGCAAGCGACCATCCATATATACGATCTTGGGTGCGGTAACGCCCACATCTGGATGGGCACGCATATACGCGTAGAGACGATCGACGAGGAGCGGATCTTCAATCAACGTATCCGGGTTCAGAATAAAATAATACTCTGCCTCCACTTGGTAGGCTCCGCGGACATTGGATCGGCCGTACCCATAATCCCCATTGCGAAGCAGGCACCAGGCACCTGGGAGTTCTCGTTCAACAAGCTCATTCGCACGATATTTCGTCGAACGATTATCCGGCACCACGATGTCGATGTTGAGCGAGGATGCCTGTCGGAGCACCGCGATCGAATGAAGACACTCCTCATTCAAATCCTCATGCCCCACCATGATAATCGCGACATGCGCACGATGACGTGTTGGCGCCAAAGAAACAGGCGACCGTCCATAGCGATGGCGTTCTCGCATCCAATCACGCGCCTCGCGCAATGAGGCACGCGCACGCCACGTCTCCTGCCACGTTTTCCATACAAACGACGGCTGACGCACAAACCAATACAGTAATTTTGCCGCCTCATATGGCCATACACCGATGCGCGACCAGAGCAGATCGCGCCAACGCAAGTGCATAATCAAGATCCACAAATGGTTGCGATATGAGTAGTACGCATTTTCATTGATCGCCTTTTTTGCGGACGCGACCAAGGACGGTTTTGATCCCAAATAGCGGCGATGATAAGCAATGGCTGTCGGCACAACCGCGGCGAAATATTGTGCATTCTGCAGGCGATAGGCCAGATCCACGTCTTCCTTATAAATCACAAATTCCGGATGAAAGAGCGTACCCCATGAGCTCACAGATAAGACAGCCGCTGTGCGATACAGGGGCAGGCAACCCGACACGCCAAACACGGGCAGAGGCTCTGTACGTCCAGGGATCGGATCTTGCTGACCCGCAGAACGATCTGCGACATGTCCTGTCCAATCGCGGCGCAACCCAAGCGAGTCCACGATCGTTGTACGCCCTCCATGCGCCTCTTCTCGATGATCGTAATCCCATCGCAAAATCTTCCCGCTCACCGCCGCACAGGTCGCATGCGTATCCAAATACGAGAGCACCTTTTCAAGATAGTCTGGCTCAAGAAATGCATCATCATTCAACAGCTGCACAACATCCGACGTATCTTTGTGTTTGGCGAATAAATAATTATGCGCTCCTGCAAATCCAATATTCTTTTCCAGACGGTCGAGCGTAATCGGGAGCCCTGCGTTTTTGACAGCCTCACGAATCATCTGCGCATTTTCTGCATCAGATGCATTGTCCAACACGTACAGATGCCAATCCTGCACGGTTTGTTTTGCAAGCGACGCAAACAACGTCGGCAAATAGCGCGCGCCATTAAAGCAGGAAAGTTGGAGAGCAATCGTCATATGCGTGTTTTTGTTAGCCACGACCATCCATCAGCAACACACGCGGCCGCTAACCCAATAGGCCGAGCACAAGCCAACACCCACCACTGCCAACGCGGATGCCATTTGCGAAAATAGTTCAACATGCTTTTTGTAAAGATGAGCTGTGTCTCAAGACGCCTCATCTGTGAAACGCCTTTGCCAACATAGTCATGCGCTTGCGCATCTGCATAATGAAAGATGCGTAGCCCCTTCTCCCGCACCCGTCGACAATAGTCCACCTCTTCAAACCAAATGTGATAACTCTTTTCGTCGAGATAGCCAACGGTTTCGAGAAGTTCGCGACGAAAAACGAAAAAGGAACCGCGTACCTGATCCACGTCTTGCGAACGATCAAAGTCAAAGCCATCCCACAAATAATATTTTAGTGCGGATGGAAAAAGATGTTGGGCCTTCAAAATGATCAACAGTTGTGACCACCAGTCTGGATAATGACGCACAGAGTTGATCGGTTTGCCTTCTTTGGAGACCAATTTGATACCCAATACCCCAATCGAACGATCTTGGGTGATTTTTTCATACACGCGCGTGAGCGCCCCCTCTTCGACGAGCATGTCCGGATTGAGCAGGATGCAAACCTCCCCTTTTGCGAGCCGAAGCGCTTGATTGTTTGGTCCAGCAAATCCCGCATCCCAATCATTCGTGATCAAATGCGCCTGAGGAAAGAGTTCTCGCACCATGTGTGCGGTTCCATCATTCGAACCATTGTCCACGACAAACACTTCAAACGTGATATTTTCTCGTAGAGAAAACAGCCGCGCGAGGTTTGCCCGAAGGAGTTCGCGCACATTCCATGTGACGATCACGATACTCACCTGAGGAGAGGAGGAGTTTGACATACGATTGCAACCACCACAGAATGCCTAGAAATACTGATTTCTTCCCTATCCTATGGAAAACCAGGAGGTACGTCAAACCATACCCGTCGTGATCATGTGCGGCGGTCAAGGCACCCGCTTGCGCGAGGAAACCGAATATAAACCAAAACCCATGGTAGAAATTGGGGGACGGCCGATCTTGTGGCACATCATGAAGATCTACGCGGAGCAGGGATACAAAGACTTTATCTTGTGTCTTGGCTATCGCGGGCAACAGATCAAAGATTACTTTTTGAACCATCAATTTCTCTCTCGAGATTTTCGTTTGGATCTCAAAACCAATACGGCCCAGCTCATGGATGATCAGAACAAAGATGATTTTCGCATTACCTTTGCAGACACAGGCCTAGATTCTTTGACTGCCGAACGTCTCACACGTGTAAAAAAATATTTGACCGGACCAGAGTTCATGTTGACCTACGGCGATGGCGTAGCTGATGTCGATCTTGCCAAGCTCCTGGCTTTGCATCGCGAACGCCAGGCACAAGACGGCGTAATTGGCACGATTACGGGCATTCACCCAAAATCCAAATACGGCTTGCTCAATTTTAATGATCGCAATGTTATCACCAGCTTCACGGAAAAACCGCGCCTCCCTGACTACACGAACGCCGGATTCATGGTGCTCACCCGCGATTTTCTCCCCTACTGTCATGGCAATGAAATGATCGAAGAATCCTTGATCCGTGCCACAGAAGACCGCAAAATCGCCATGTATCCGCACGAAGGGTTCTGGCATTGCATGGATACGTACAAAGACAAAGAGGATTTGGAGAAGCTGTGGAAGAGCGAGCCGAAGTGGAAAATTTGGACGTAGGCTTGACGAAAAAACCCACTTCTGCTGACATACCCGCACCGCATAAATGGGTGCGGTTTTCGTTGCACGGAGGACATGACATGGATCTTCTCGAAAGGCTCCCGACGCTCCCCTCTGGCCTGGAACCCCGCGACCCGAACAAGACCCGGGCCTGGACTGTGGAGGTGAACGACGAGATCGTCCCGCGCGTCCGAACCCTGGTGATCCACTGCGAGCGCGAGCCCGGCAAGTCCAAGACCGCGCTCGGCCGGATCGAGTACGGCGCCGAGCCGGACAAGAACGGCTACGCTGGCGCCTACGACACCTGGATCTTCTACGAGAAGGGCGGCGCCGTGACTCTGCCGTTCTGCGTGCGGGACGGTCAGCTCTGGGTCGCGCTGTCGGAGCAGAAGCGCTTCTGCGAGAAGGACGAGGTCTGGAACCGCACGGGCGTCGTGCCCAACGCGCCACGCGGCTTCCACGACGTCCGGATGGTCGCGGCCGAGACTGCGGCTCGCGAGATGAAGGGGGAGGTCGGGGTGTTCGATGGCGACACCTCCCGCCCCGAGGGCGAGAATGGCAACGCCAACAATGCGTGGCTCAAGTACGAGGACGAGCGCAACGCGGACGGCAAGCCCGTACGCCAGGGCGGTGTCACGGCCTACGCCGTGGAGGTCAACCCCGCGTCCCTGGAGCCCAACCCGGACAAGCCCGGCACGCTCCGCATCAAGCCGAACCTGCTCGGCGAACGCCCCGTGGGCTCGCCCTACGAGATGATCGGCAAGACCTGGTTCGTGCCCTGGCAGACGGCCGCGCGCAACCGGTGCATGATGACCAGCTTCGCCCTCCTCCGCCTCATCGACTTCCTGGTGGAGCAGAAGCGGCTCGAGTTCCGGGTCAAGACCAAGAAGGAGCTCGAGGCCAAGGAGCAGGCCGCCCTGCCCAACCCCGCGAGCCTCACGGCCGAGCAGAAGCTCGTGGCCGACGCGCTCTACACGGCCAAGGTACTCGCGGACCAGCCGCCCGCGGCGTGCGAGGCCCGCAAGGCCGAGGTCGCCGAGGTCGTGGCCACGCTCCGCGCGAACCAGCCCAAGCTCACGGAGCTCGGGCTCGAGGTCTACGGCCCGGCCATCCAGCGCCTGCTCGCGGACCTGGCGCCCTAGCCCGGGCTCGCCACCGCACCACCTACACCCGCCACCTAGTGCCTACTAGCTGGCGGGTCTTTTTTTACGTTGACACTCGCCTGACTTGCGTGGCAAAGTGGTCTTTCTCCTATGTTTAAAGACCTCATTACCGCGGAACGCAAACAGTTTTGGAATAATCGTCATGTCTTCATCACTGGCGGGTTTGGCCTTCTTGGCTCCACCATTGCTGAGATGCTTCATGATTTAGGTGCTCGTCTCGTGCTTTTAAAGCGTGACCACGTCCCTTCGAGCCGCATTTTCGAATTAGGAGCCATTGATCACATCAACATTGTCCATGGCGATTTTGAGGACTTTCCTACGGTGTATCGCGCGTTGAACGAATATGAAATCGACACGGTATTTCATGTAGGCGCTCAACCGATAGCTCCGGTAGGCAATCGTTGTCCGCTCCCGACGCTCAGTGCCAACATCATGGGCACCTGCAACATGCTCGAAGCCGCGCGCACAGCGCCGACGGTTAAGCGCATGCTCGTGGCTTCCTCTGACAAAGCCTATGGCGCACAACCTGTGCTCCCCTACACCGAAGATGCACCTCTGCGTGGGACGCATCCGTATGACGTGTCCAAATCCTGCACAGACCTCGTATCGCAAATGTATTGGAATACCTATAAAACGCCCGTGTGTATCACGCGCTGTGGCAATCTGTATGGTCCGGGAGACCTGAACTGGCAACGTGTGATTCCAGAAACCATCAAACATGTTTTGCACAATGAAGCACCTGTGATTCGTAGTGATGGCAAATTCATTCGCGATTATTTCTTTATTCGCGATGCGGCCAATGCGTACATCACACTTGCGGAAAACATGGAACGTCCAGAGGTACTTGGGCAACCATTCAACTTCTCCACGGGCAATAGCATGACCGTCGTAGATATTGTCAATAAAGTATTACAGGTCATGGGCCGCACGGATTTGCAACCCATTATCCTGAACCAGGCAAAAGCCGAAATTCACGATCAAACATTATCCAGCGAAAAAGCAGGACGCATCCTGAATTGGAAACCCTACTGGTCCGTGGACGAAGGTCTTGCAGAGACGGTCGCTTGGTACAAAAACTACTTTGAGAAACGCAAACACATCTCCGAATCTTCCGGCGATGCCATTCTCTCATAATATTCTATGGCCCTGATTGACGGCGTCTTGCTCACTCCCCTCAAAATCATTCCGGATGAACGCGGGCAAGTCATGCATGTGCTTCGCAGTGATGCGCCGCACTTCAAACAGTTTGGTGAAACGTATATCTCCGTCATTTATCCGAACGTGACCAAAGGATGGAAACTCCACTCGTCCATGACGAGTAACATGGCTGTCCCCGTAGGTCGCGTGAAGTTCGTCTTGTTTGATACGCGCGAAGGATCACCCACCAAAGGACAGTTTCAAGAAGTCTACCTTGGCGACAACAACTACCAACTCCTCACAGCACCAGCAGGCGTGGCATACGCGTGGAAAAACCTCCTCCCTATTTCCGCCTATGTTGTGAACTGCGCCACAGAACCACATCGCCCAGAAGAGGCACGTATGATCCCGTTCCACGAGGTGCCGTATCAGTGGGAATAATCATCGCTAAAGAAAAACGAGGGACTCGCGTGGTGCGGTCCCTCGTTTTGTGTTTGTCTTATCTTCCTTTTTCCCACCAAGGTTGCACGCTGGCCACCATAGCTCCCATGGTCGCGAGGCAAAGGATCCCGGCAAAGAGCCAGCCAATCACAGGAATCGCACCGACGAGCGTCACGACAATGGTCCCAACCACTGCGGGTTTCCAATTGAGTTCCGCTTCTTTCTTCGTGATCCACTTCCATAACCATGCGCCCACAATGACCCCCATCCAGGCGTAAGCGGCCATCATAGCCACAGAATAGACCGCAAGCACCGCAAAACCAACGGGCAAGCCAAGGATGCTCGCGAGAAGAAGCACGATCACAATGGGCGTGACGATCATGGTCACAAGACCGCGAAAGGCATCCCACCAGAAGTCATGGCGCGCATGATCTACCACGAGTTTTGTCCAGCGTTTGAAAACCGAGACAATCACCAAGGCCATCACAAGAGCAAGCAGGAGTTTCCCGAGAAGCGCAAAGACAATCGCACCAACCATGGCCGTCTTCACATTCTTTTCTGTTGCTTTTGGCATGGTCACTTTGGGTGCCTGCTGTTCCACGCGGCCACGTACGACAGCGCCATCCTCACGAACGACAGCGAATCTGGAACGGTACACCAAATCTTTTTCCAGACGCGCGTCTTTGCCAAGTTGCAATTTTTGATCAATATCCGCAACCACAAATCCTTGCACCGTGCCGTTCAAGGAGAGCGTCCCTGCGGCCACACGCATATTGCCTTGCACCTTTCCATCCATGGTCAACATGCCGCCAGCCACAAACACATCGCCTTTGATCAAAGCTCCTGGCTGAATCAAGACATTGCCTCCCATCATGAGAAGGTCGTGCTCGATCGTGCCATCGATCACGACCGTGCCGCCTGCCACGCGCACATCATCACCGACTGTGCCAGACACATCGACCGTACCACCTGCGGCAAAAATGCTCTGCGCAACAGAGCCGCCGACGCGCACAGTACCACCAACCGCAAACACATCGCCCTGCATCTGGCCGTCTAATGAGACATTGCCTGCAGACGTATACACATCACCTTTGACCACCTCGCTCTTACCAATCCGCGTCACATCCCCTGTCCGAATCCACGCCGCCTCTACGGGCGGAGCGCTCATAAAAAACGCCACGGCTAACGCACTCACGACGAAAAGTTTTGTACGCATATACGAATATTAGAACAGAAATTTACGAAACATACCAGCCCTAGACCAGAACACACGCATTCCGCACAATGAGGATCTGTGACATCTTCCTCTCTTGATCTCTCTCCGGACCAAGCCAGCGCTCTTGCGACGCTTCTTACGTGGTTAGAAAAACCTACGAGCCCTTTTCTTTCGCTCGGAGGCTATGCTGGCACAGGAAAAACCACGCTCGTCAGCATTTTGCGTCAGGAACTTCTCCGAACAAAACCAGACCTTTCCGTGGCGTTTTGCGCCTATACAGGTCGCGCGAGCCAGGTGTTGCGCGGCTATCTTGAGGAACGCGAGGCCCTTGGTCCGGCAGATTCCTGCGGCACCATTCACGCGCTTCTCTACAGCCCGGAGTTTGATGATGGCGGGCGCTTGCTGTATTGGAAACGATCCAAAACCGTCAAAGCAGATCTCATCATTGTGGATGAAGCAAGTATGGTGACGCAGGCGATCTGGCTCGACTTGCTTGGATGCAACAAACCTATCATTGCCATTGGCGATCACGGACAGCTTCCACCGATCGAAGGATCGTTCAATCTCATGGAAAAACCAGATCTGACTCTGGAACGCATTCATCGCCAAGCGGAAAAAAATCCCATTATTCGTCTTGCGCAACAAGCGCGTCTTGAAGGAAAGATCGATCCTGGTATCTACGGCAAGCACATTCGCAAACTCTCGCACTCAACGGATGAACCCGGAGAAATCAATGATCTTGTCGACGAACTCCTGTCGGACGTACGCGATGAAACGCTTGTGCTCTGTGGCCGCAACAAAACGCGCGTGGGCCTGAACCAAGCGATCCGGCAAAAAGCTGGACGCGAAGGAGCAGAACCAGAAGCAGGTGAAAAAGTAGTCTGCCTCAAAAATATTTACGATCGCGCGCGCATGCCTATCTACAACGGCATGACCGGCATCATTGAACACATCGTTCCAGACGGTGAACACTGGTATGATGCATCCATTACCTTTCCGGAGGAAGGACGCTTTTTCGAAGGCCGTGTGTGCCGCACGCAATTCCATAATCCAAGCCTAGTCGACGGCATTCCTGGCATTCCCGTAAAAGAAGTAGGCAATCGTTTTGATTTTGGCTACGCGCTCACGGTCCACAAAGCCCAAGGCTCACAAGCAGACACAGTCGTGCTCTTTGAAGAACGCTTCATCAAATCAGACGAGAATCAGTGGAAAAGATGGTTATACACAGCCGTAACCAGAGCAAGAAAAAATCTCTATATTATTGGACAGGATTGACCACGCAAATAAAAGAGCGCATTCAACGACGGCGTGAGCAGAGCTGCTCTTTACCGTGTGAAATGCGCCGAGGGCTTTTCTCAGAGCGCGTAAATGACGACGCGCTTTCTGCTTCGTTCGATCCCGTCGAGGATTGCCCCGACATCCGCACGAAGCATCATGCCAGCGAAGCCGCTCCCCATGAGCACGACGCCGATCGTCTCGTTCTCGGGGACGTCCAGCTTGTTCAGGCACTCCTCCACGAGCTGGGGCGTCCGCTGAAAATGCGAACCGCGTAGCTCGTGGCATACGAGGGCGTGGAAGGTCCGGCTCCCGCATTGCTTTGAGAGCGTCTCGCCGAGTTGGTTGCCACCGGTCTCGGCCAACTCGGGCCAAAAGCGCCCCGAGACGAGGCCGGCGAACCCCTCATCGTTGTATCCCTCGGCGTTCACCGCGAACGCGAGGTGCTGATGAGGCGACTCGAAGATGTCTCCACGAACTTTTCCTACGATCATGTCGGCGCTCCTGTCAGCAGAGCTGACTTGCTGTGCGAATGCGTGGTTCAGTGCTTGCCGTCCTGCCTCTGCACGTACCTGCGAAGCTCCCCCACGAGTCCGAGGAGCTCGGGCACGACCCGCTTCAAGGCCTGGTCGCTGTCGCCGTGGTGTATGCCCATGTAGTGGTACGCGTCCACGCGCATGCCCGCCTCGAGGGCGCTTGCGATGCGACGGGCCCCGAGAACGATGGCGAGGGCGACCAGGAAAAGTCCGAGGACGATGGCGAGGGCGATGGTCATTGTTCACTCCAGTGCTGGCATCTCAGAACGCTCCGGAAACCGGAACGGCCTCACGCGGTTATCCGCGATATTGACCAGGCACCATAGGACAAAACCCTTGTTTTGTCAAGAGTCTTGACCGCTAAAAACGACCCCCTTGGCCAAATCCTGTGTTTCCGCTATGATGCGCCGTGCACAGTGCAACCGACGTCGGGCAAGTTTGGACTTGCCCGTTCCTCACTCGTCGGGGCGTATGTCGCATGGGCGCCATGCGCACCATCCTCGCTCGGAATCAGGCAAGTTTGGACTTGCCCGTTCCTCACTCGTCGGGGCGTAGCTCAGTTGGCTAGAGCGCCTGCTTTGGGAGCAGGAGGCCGCAGGTTCAAGTCCTGTCACCCCGACCATCACCAAAACCCGCCATTTCGGCGGGTTTTGTGTTAGAGGCGATGATTATTCGATCTCCTTAGCGAATAAGCACATTCAGCGTATAATTGGTTTTGATATGTTCAAAAAACTCTATTTGATCGCCATTCCCCTTTTTTACATCCTCGTCGCTCTCACAGGCAGTCAATTCACTTCTGCTGGCATGGAGTGGTATCGTACGATCCACATCCCCTCGTGGACGCCGCCCGGGTCTTTCATCGGCGCAGTTTGGACCACGATTTTTACGCTCACAGCGCTTTCTGCGATTCTCGTCTGGCGCACAAAAATACCAAAAACAATCTTCCTTTGGATAAAACTCCTTTTCGTTGCCAATGGTTTCCTTAATTTCACCTGGAGCTACCTCTTTTTCACCAAGCACCTCCTCACCCTCGCTGGATTTGAAGCCATCCTCCTCGACCTGACCGTCATCGCTCTCATGGCGCTCATCTGGCGCTATTCGCGCTCTGCCGCGCTCTTGCTTTTACCGTACGCGGCCTGGACTGCTTTTGCCTCTTTTCTCACGTTTACGATCGCCAGCATGAACAAATAAAGGCCTGCGCGGCGATTATTGCCTTTTCTCAAGTGCATGCTAAGGTGCGCCTTATGTTCCCCATCATTACGCTCAAACCCGGAAAAGACATCCCCTTGCTCGCAGGGCATCCTTGGGTTTGGTCTGAAGCGATCTCCTCTTCGCCAAAAGGCCTAGGGAATGGTGATATCGTCGAAGTACAAGCGGCGAATAGGAAAACGATCGGTCTTGGCTCCTTCAACCCAAACACCTCCATTCGCGTGCGCATCCTCACACGTGACGCAGGCGAATTGATCGACGCGGCCTATTTCACGAAACGCTTCCGCAGTCTCGACATATGGAAACGCGAGCGGCTTCCGGAGGACACAGATGGATATCGCGTGGTGCACGCAGAAGCGGATGGCATTCCTGGACTGATTCTTGATCGTTTTGATGAAACGTTTGTTTTTCAGATCCACACTGCAGGCATGGAACGTTTTCGCGAACATATTCTCAAAGCTGTTGAAGAGGTTTTTCATCCTTCAACGATCGTCGAGCGCTCAGATGTAGACGCGCGGCTCATCGAAGGGCTCAAGGATCAGCCCGTGACCATCCATAAAGGTGCCGTGGAAAAGCCTGTCACTTTTGAAGAAGCGGGCCTTCGCTTTTATGCGGATGTTCTCCACGGGCAAAAAACGGGATTTTTTCTTGATCAGCGTAATGCTCGCTTGAAGGTCGGCGAACTCGCGAACGACAAACGCGTGCTCAACCTTTTTGGATACACGGGTGCGTTCAGCATCCACGCGACAAACGGAGGCGCCTCTTTCGTCAACACCGTGGATATTTCGCGAAAGGCACTGGAGCTTGCCCAAGAAAACTTCCGCTTGAATGGCTTTGATCCGGAAGATGAGGAACAGTGCCAGTTTCTTGAGGCAGATGTGCTCGAGCTTCTACAAAGCAAAGAACTCCCAGATGGTCCGTATGATCTGATCATTTGCGATCCTCCAGCATTTGCAAAAAACGAACGCCATCTTTCGCAAGCCTTGCGCGCCTATACAGATCTCAACGTCGCGTGCCTCAAACAGCTCTCCCCCGGAGGCATTCTCGTGACAAGCTCTTGTTCTGGTCGCCTGGATCCAGAAGAGTTTCGCGCCATGTTACGCATTGCCGCAGGCCGTGCAGGAAAAACCGTCCGCGTGTTAGATTGGCTCACCCAGCCTGTGGATCACGCGGAGCTTCTTGCCTTTCCAGAAGGACGCTATCTCAAAACCGCCGTGCTTGAGGTCATCGGATAGACAAAAAGAGCGCCAACCACCTTTTCCCTTGCCAGGTTCTGCATGGTCCGCTACATTATCCTCACAAAAAGAACAGGCGGGTATCGTATAATGGCTATTACCACAGGTTTCCAACCTGTTGACGCGGGTTCGATTCCCGCTACCCGCTCCACACATAAAACGCCCCAAACGGGCGTTTTGTGATACTATGCCGTCATAGCGTTTTCTTTTTATCGTTTCCCTGCGCATGCGACAACGCGCTCTCTTCCATTGCTTGGCCATTCTCATGATTGGGTGGTTTTGTGTGGTCGCGATCATCCTTACCAAACCATCTGCCCTCATACCGCCACCAGCGCCTTTTCAGCCAAGCACAACGACAATTCCTGTGCCGCTCGAAGATCCGCGACTCATGCATGATGCGTTTCGCTATAAAGAATCCTGGTCTGTTGCCGACGGAACACGGATCATCCTCCTCCCCCATCATCTGATCGGCGCAAAAGGCATTGCTTCACTCGTGAGCGCTGTTCCAGAACCCACAACTGTCTATTATCTTGCGCCAGACCATCTTTCTGGAGGAGACACAGCCTTTTCTACAACAGACGCCCCACTCGTAACCGCAGAAGGAGGCAGTAGCCCCAACCTTGTCCTTCACCAAGACCTTCTTGAAACCGTTCCTTCGCTTAGCAATAATACGCGAGCTTTTTTGCATGAACCAAGCGCTCTAGCTCCGATTCCCTATTTCAAGGAAGCGTGGCCAAATACATTAGTCACGCCTATTCTCGTTAAGCTCAATGCCACAGAAAAGGAACAACGAGAGCTCATCGATGCTCTGCGCACCAAGCTTGAACAAGATCCGTCTGCATTGCTCGTGAGCTCCATTGATTTCTCGCATTATCAAACCGTACAAGTCGCAGACTTTCACGACCTGATCGCCGAAGACGCGCTTCGTGCACTCGACGTGGAATCGACCTCGTCCCTTGAAATCGACTCCCCGCCCATTTTTCGCATGACCGCACTCATGGCTCGCGAACTTGGGCTCGGCCAGGTGACTATCCACGATCACACCAACTCGCTGACGCTTCTCCGTTCTGTGTACGGCAAAGAGTCTACCAGCCATTTTTACGCGTCGTTTTCGCCAGGGGCCTTCGCACAGCGCGAGATCGTCTCCTTGCTCCTGCTTGGCACGCTCGACAATCAAGCCTCAACGTCGACGCTCTTGAGCATGAGCGGAACAGAAAATCGATTCTTTTCCGGCCAGGACATGCGGTTTTTCTCCACCGATGCTCCTCGCACCGTCACCCTTCAATCCGCAGGCTATAGCCTTCACATTGAAGGTATTCAAACCAGCAAAACGGCAACCGTGACCCACCTCAAAACGCCGACGTTCCCCGTGGATTTGATCGCCATGGACAAACCAATGACCGTCGAAGACGAGACGGATCTGCTCACAAAGGTTAAAGCCTCACGAGAGAGTGGAGCGCATGTCATCGCCTGGATAAAGTGGCGCAACCAAGCCAAAGCAAGCCCAGCAAATAGCGAACAGCGCCTTGCAGAGTCACTCATCGATGCCGGTGCAGAGGCGGTCGTAGGCATCACGCCACAGCAAGACCCATCTTTTGCGTCATACAAAGGAAAACCAATCGTTTTCTCGCTGGGCAACGTCAAACAAGCCTTTGGACTTGTCCTCAATAAAGATCATGCTGATCCATTACTCATCCATCTCACAAAATAATGATACAATATCCACATCTATGAATACTCCACGCGCCTCTTCTCTTACGCTCACGCTCCTTGCCCTTCTTGGAGGGCTTGGCATCGGCATTGTGGCAACGTCGTTCTACTTGCCACGGTTTTACAAAGCACCTGCTTTTCCGGGCGCGCCAGTCGTAGACCCGCGACCACCCGTCACGCCCGTTGAGCCAATATCAACGCCTGTCACACCCACGACCCCCGAGACACCTTCACCCACGGTTCTGGACTTGAAGGCTCAGCTTCAGGTTACATGGCTGACAACGCCACAGCGTACGACGTACGACCAGATGCTCAAAAAGGATTCAGCACTATACGTAGAGCTGGGGTACAGCCCGTATGAAATTGTTGATCCATCGACTGTACCAACTTCAGATCCTACACCTCGCCTTGCCTGGAGCGACTGGGCTCCTCAAGCGCCAGAGCTCCGCGGTACAGTCAAAGGCGGGACCTATGACGGATGGAAGGTATATCTCGTGCCCTTTTCCTATCAAGGCATGTGCATGTATAACTGCGATGCGGCCATGACCGCAATAGTAGCTCCGGATAAAAACACCACCTATTTTCTCGCGGATCCAAACAATGCTTTTGGCGAAAGTGAAAAGCTCTACACGGAATTTTTCCAGTACGCTCCTTTTCTCTCTGGCCCAGCGTTCCGCTACACGCCAGGCATCAAAATCACCAGCCTAACGACCATTCCCTCGGTTCTCACATCAGAGTTGAATAAGCAACTCATCCTCGTGAGCAAACAATCCTATCCATCTATTGCTTGCAATCCAGCGAATTGTTTATCTGGTTACGATCGCGCCGCAACCACAACGCACTACACCACCAAGCAGGGCATCAAACTGTTTGCGTCTGGTTATGACAAATCCCTGTTTGCCTACGATGAGATAGGGCGCGCCTTCAAATTCGAAGAAAAAACACTCCCGATCATCTGGTCAACCGCCTTCAAAACAACGGAACAATATGCTCCACAGCGCGGAGGATGCGGCTCACAAAACTATCAAGACATTGTAAGCGCACAGGATGTGGGTCCTATGTCTAGCTTGGTTGAGGCTGGTAAAACTTCAGCCGGCGAACCGATCTATGTGCCAAAAAACCCAGCAACGCACGAGGAAGTGCGGAAAGCTTATGACTACTCATACAGCATCGGCGCAAACGGAGACAAAGCGGCATTCGCCGAATTCTTAAAGCGCAATCCAAACCCATTGTTCTTCACCAAGAACGCATTCGGCGAATGGACGCGCTATGTCATGCAATCCATCCAACCTCAAACCGAATGCGGCAAACCTGTGATCTACCTGTATCCGGAGAAAACCACGGACGTGTCCGTCAAACTTCCTTCGTTTGTCCGTGTTACGGTCAGCGAACCTACGTATCCTTCGCGTGGCTGGAACGTCGTAGCGCAACCAAACGGCCAGCTCACCATGCCTGATGGCAAAACGTACGGCTCCCTGTTCTGGGAAGGCGTGGGCGTGAACTTCAAGACGCCAGCCGAAGGATTCATCGTCAAAGACGGTGAAGCAGACGCATTCTTGACCAAGACGCTCGCGAAATACGGCTTCAACGAAACAGAGTCACGCGAGTTCCGCGAGTTCTGGGTGCCGCTCATGACAGGCGCACCGTATTATCGCGTGCACTTTCTCACAGACACCTGGACAGCCGCGGCTCCCCTGTCCGTCACCCCGGCGCCAGACACGCAAATCCGCTTGTTCATGGACTGGCAAAAGATCGAGAAACCCGTGGCCATCACAGAACCAACAACCACGACCCCCGAGCGCAAAGGATTTACGCTTGTGGAATGGGGTGGAACATTGGTGAAGTAACAGCGACAATCATAAAACTCCCCCGACACATATCGGAGGAGTTTTTGGATGGTGTGTTTATTTGTAATCTGCGCCGATGATCACGAGCACATCGCCTTTCAAAGCACCTTCAACCACAGGCATGGTCGTGGTTGCTGATCCACCGATCAAACCCTGGAGTTTTGCGACCGTCTCTGGGAAGGCTTTTCCTTCGGCCGTGACGATGAGCGTATTGGGGTAACGCGTGCTTCTTGCGGTCGCTATGGTTCCAACGGTCATGCCGTCTGCCTTGATACGATCTGAGACCTTGCGAGCCAAACCAACCGTACGCGTCCCATTGCGTACCTCCACTTTCGCAGATTCAGTCAAAGGAGCAACCGCGCCCGTTGAGCTGACAGCAACCCCCGCAAGACGCACAGGTAATACAGCCAAGATCTTCATGCACGAAGAAGAAACCAAGACCGTCTTATCAGACCAAATGAGCAAGCGATCACCAGGCTGTGCCTCTTTATAGAAATCAAGATTCTGCGGGCGCAAAGCTTCAACGTCTTGAATCGTCTGCACGACTGGCATTTCGTTAGCATTCACAGAAACGCGACCGCGGACAAATGCCATCATAGCCTGCGATTGATCCATCATGACCGATACATCACGACGCGGCATCTGGCGCATCCATCTTCCTTGTTTTCGCAAAGTAACAGCGCTCAATGACGAAACCAAAATCGCAAAGACGCCAACAAAAATCGCGGCAACAAGGATAAATCTGCACACGTGTTCATGCCGACAGCATGAGCCTGATGACACGGGCAATGCCACAGGTTTTTTTACAGCAACGCGCGGCGCACGAGTAACGGTTTTTGGGATCATAGACAAGGAACGAGGAAATAAATTTCTGTACGAAATGATTGTAGCACAAATAACAATGAGAGAAAAACGATCTGTTAAGAACACCTTCATCTTGAAAAGAATATTCTTCTTATCGTAGAAAAATCAAATAAATGAGCGCACCCAGCAACGGCGAGAGCGCGAGTACCGTCAGGTTGACGGGTCGCCCTGTGCCGCGCAGATGCGCGAGGGTCTACCAGCTACGTGAGCATACGCCGCGCGTCGTCGATACGCCGCTGGTAGTAATCAGGATTGATGTCGTACGTGGAGAAACCGACGACGCTCCAGTCCATGGGAATCCAATGCACCTCCCACTCGCCCATGTCCACCTGAGCCTGCTCGACGCGGGGGCTGGTCTCTCTCACTCCCTCACGCGGGTAGGTACCCGCACGCCTCTCTGCCATGATGGCGTCAAGGACGTCGAGGAGCTTTAGGTTGCTCACCCTATTATCGACGACGCGATAGCACCCACCGACCTCGACGAGAGGAATCCTCTCGCTCCCGGCGACCGTCCAGCAGAACTCGAGGCCGTTCGCAAGAACGAGAACATACACGGTCTGACGCATGGAGAACCTCCGGAGTTATGCGTGTGACAATCCCTGCCACAAGGGGTCATTGGATGACGGAAAAAGATACCCCAAACAGACGATCTTGTCAACCGTCTGGGGCTTCCCTTTAAAGGGGGTGCTCGTATTGGCTAAGGGAACGGCTCTTACAGAATATTAGCTCCTAACTTATTAAGATATGCCTAGAATGCCTAGCGTACCTCTTTCAGACCATATTTTTGCGTAAAATCTCTGTTTATTCGTTGCTCTGCAAACCTCATCCTATTCTGCTCTAGCCATTCATGACGCCCCACAAATGATAAGAAAGCTACCGAATTGTAAAAAACGGTGAACCAAATAGAATAGCCGCAGTCATCGGCGTATGCACGCCCATAGAAGAATGTTTCCGGATCAGATATATGCCACGCTTGCGGCCATGGAAGATATTGTCGGAATGGCTGAAACATCGCCGGAATTGGTTTTATCCATTCGTCACAGGCGTAAAAAGATAGGACTCCAAAACCCGTGGGGAGCGGCCGCTGATTATCCAATGCGTACAGTCCTTGGATAATCTTATCAACGTGACCAACCACTCGACTCCAATCGTCGTCTGAAATACTAATCTGAGTCTGCATGCCCAAATATAAGCCAGTCGGTTGATGATATACATCGACCAACTTCATTCGATCCATCACATCTCTTCCTAATTTAGGTTTGTACTTTATGGAGCGCGCAACCGGCCCCCTTAGAACTTCCATAGCAGACGATGAACGATCAGCGGTCATGCTTACAAGCCACTTTCTAACCCATTCATCATCGACAGACTTGTCACGATTACAATCTAAACAGGCACCAATAATCAAAGGCTTTTTTATCGACGCGGTCTTTGAATACCAGCCTCGAGGAATAATGTGTTCGCGAGTCAGTATTTTCTCCTCCCAACAATAGGAACACGGTTTTTGTTCTGGGCTGAGCATGGTTGTGGAATTTTGAATACTCACATGCGGCTCTCGGCAAAGCGAGGTTTTGGGCTTTTGGCTTTTCGCATGAGGTACCAAGCGTTGTGGGTATCAACCGAGTTGTACCGTTTATTAGCCTTTGAATTCAATAATATCCAACGCCTCGCGTATCTTTTGACAGCGTGCAACATTACTCTCTCCTGTATCCGCTTTACCCATACTGTTGGAAAGACCAATCAGCTCCCACGCTACTTCCGATATTTTTTTATCATTACACCTACATCTCACGCTCATCTGCCTACGCGTGGCCGATAAATCTGAAGATAGCGATCTAAAAATCGCTGAACACTCTTTGGCATTATCGGTTCCAGAAAAAGTAGACGGATTCCCAACTATGTTTGCATAGAACTGCAAAGCATTATCGATTTTTCCAATGACTTCCTTATAGTGCTGGAAGGGCTTCAAACAGTAATTCTGTATGATGTCGCTAATAACGAGAACGAAAACTCCACTGAGTACCGTCTGAAATATCGGGTTATCAAGGATTGTCATATCTGCTTCTCAAAATCATCCTCATCCCAATCGTCTTCCCGTTCGGTTAAATCTTGAGCTTCTTCAGGTTTCGGGAGGACTACAACGGGGATGTCGCATCCAATAGCAGAGTGTTTTTTCTTTTCAGCTTGGCTTTCACGATGTTGAATAAAGGTTATTACGACCTTAACATTCCCCATATTCAAGGAGTCACCTTCTTGGATTTTCAAAATCAGACGATTATTCGAGTCGTATTCAAAAAGCGATCTCTCTTTCAATGCACCGTCCCAACCCCACTCCGACTTCTCGACCAAATTTCCATTAGGATCATATTTTGAAACTGATTTATCAGTAAGATCCTCCCCATCTCGAAAATAGCAACGTTCAATCTCATTTCCCTTAGCATCCCTCTTTATAGTGACCTTCGAATCCGTTGAAGGATGATGGTAGTTATGGTGTATTTCTTCAATGCAGTATCCCTGCTCGTCATATTTATATTCCTCGCTGTCTCTTTCCTTGCCTTCACTCTTGTTCTCGCTGCTGTAACGAATCAGCTTGGCCAGCTTGCCGTTCGGAAGATACTCATAGGTCATTTTTGAAGTCCTCACTCCATTGCCCGGAAAGAGTATTTCAACCAACCTGTCATTTGCATCATACTTATAGATCGTTTCCTCGCTATCTTCATCCGTAGAGCTTACATCCCTGACTAACTTTCCTGAATCATCATATTCATTCAAATTTCTCGTCTCAGAAAGCTTGGGTTCATCACCATCCCAATCCTCTTCCATTTCGGTATGGATTTCCTCTATGCAACGTCCGTGATCGTCGTAATGAAAAATCGAGGTCTCCGGCATCGGTTGTCCAGCGGTAAAAATTCGCCTCTTCGTTAACTGATTTGTGTGATCGTATTCAAGTACCTCCTGTGCAATCGAATAACCTGAAATAGCAGGATTTGTTTCTTTTGTTTCTTTATATTGGGAATAGCGCTCCTCTAGAGCAGCGATTCTATTTTTCCCATTTTTCACTTCGCTGACCAATTTGGTCAAGGCTTCAAATTTATAAATAATAAGTCCCCAATATAAAAATATGAGAAGGGTAGAAATAGTCGGGTACTCCAAGCCGAATATCAAAAATAGAATGGGGGCTAGACCCAAAAATGTCGGGACGAAATATTTTGTGATATCTGTATTTTTCATCATCATAATCAATAATTCCTGTTCAAGTTTCGCATAATTTTGACGCTACGTAAAGGCTTCGATCAAAGCTCCTATGAACACTACTGAAACGGATTGGAATTTATGGTTCACGTAACTACATGAACCGGTACCTGACCCCAGGGTCGCCAATACACATTTATACTTTAGGTAAACAAAAACCAACCACATGATATGACTGATTCTTGTTACCGAGTTCACCTCGTGGCTCTGACTTTTGGTTAGATGGACAAACCCCTTTCTCAAAGAGCGCGATAACCCAAACGAACCAGCGTCAGTTCCAAAATCCGTTTCAATTCATATCTTCCAGCTCCACTTTTTAGCCACTCTTCGCGACGTTCGGCCTCATGACGCGTCAAAAATGCTTCAGCGAATATTAACGTGAGTGGCCTTCGATATCGTGTGCTTGTGACATCTCCCCGACAATGCTCTAGACAACGTCTTTTTAAATCGTTTGTCTGGCCAATATACAGACCTTGGTCTTTCGAGCTAAACAGTACATAGATACAAAACATATCTCTATACTACGTTGCACAATCCACTATCCCTGTCAACGCAAAAACGCGACACTATCAGTAAAGGTTGCGACGTTTAACGTCGCGCTCTTTCCTGGAAGTATCGCGTTTAACGCGATGGTAGCCCCTAGGGGAGTCGAACCCCTATTAACGGCTTGAAAAGCCGCTGTCCTAACCGTTAGACGAAGGAGCCTTGTAAAGCTCGGCATGGCCGCCATTTACGCCACAAGGCACGGCCTGCGCGCAGAAGAATACGTTTTCGGACGAAGACCGTCAAGATGAGGCGCTTTTTGCTTTTCTCCATTCTGCGATCTTTTTGTGATCGCCGCTCATCAGCACCTCTGGAACCGGCCATTTTGCGCCTTTTGCTGGCTCATAGACCTCTGGCCGGGTGTACTGCGGATACTCGAGCACCCCCTCTTCTGTGTGGGATTCCATGGCAAGCGACTCTTCCTTGCCTAAAACACCTGGACGCAAACGTGCGACCGCATCAGACATCACCATGGCCGCAAGCTCCCCGCCTGTGAGGACATAGCCGCCAATGGCCATTTCCTCATCCGCGAGATGCTCTGCGACACGCTCGTCCACACCTTCATAGCGCCCACACAAAAACACCAAGCGATCATACCCACTCAAGCGCTTTGCCTCCTCTTGAGTAAAGATTTTACCCTTTGCACTCGTCAAAATCACACGCGTGGTTTTTGCCGTGGCTGTTTTAGATCCTTTCTTGGTTCGCACCCTCATGGCAACGAGTGCCTCATGAAATGGCGCGACTTTCATCACCATGCCCGGCCCTCCTCCAAACGGCCGGTCATCAACGGTTTTGTGATTATCATCCGTCCACTCACGCAATTGATGAATCTTCACATCCAGCAGTCCTTGTTTTTGCCCACGCCCTAAAATAGAACCGTTCATATACGGCTCTACCATTTCAGGAAAAATCGTGACAATGTCGATGCGAAGAGGTTTCATAGTTCTCCTGACACAAAGCCGCTCCGATCGTACATCGGAACGGCTTTTATTTCAATCGATGCCTTGTTAAATGCCGAGGTCGCTCAGATCTGCATCTGTGACCAAGCCAGCATCACCGTGTTTTGCCGGAGCCGCCACAACCGGACCGTTGGTTGCCTTGCGTTCCTGGTGTTCACGACGCGCTTCTTCTGGTTCGTAAATCTTCATGTTCACGCGAGCATTGCCCTTTGCACCCACGATCTTCAGAAGAATACGGAGAGCGCGAGCTGTTTGGCCATCGCGACCGATCACGTAACCCATGTCTTCTGGATTGACGTGCAATGTGAGCAAAACTCCCCGTTCATCCACAGTACGTTCGACCTTCACGTCTTCCGAACGGTTGACGATAGACTTGACAACGTACTCAAGAAACTCCTGTTCGATAAACTGCTCTGCCATATCGGCGATGAACTCCCCCCAGCCGTTTCGGGCGAAGGGATAATCAAAGTGTGTAAATCACCCCGAAGGGTGCCTAGAGGATATCCTCATCTAAGCAAAAAATCAAGTACACCCCCAAAACTTTGGCTCTATCTTGACACTTTTTTCATGTTCCCCTACACTCTCCCCATGCTCTGAGAACAACGGCTGGTTCCCGCTTGTTCTGCAATAAAATACTCATTATCATCGCAAAAACATGCTTACAATCCGCTTGACTCGGGTGGGCAAAAAGAAACAGCCCTTGTACCGAATCATTGTCAACGAAAAGAGCCACGATCCATGGGGAAAAGCCCTTGAGCTCCTCGGTACCTACAACCCCCACACCCATCCAGCCACAGTCGTCCTCAAAAAGGACCGCATCAACTTCTGGATCGGCAAGGGATCCCAGTGCTCAGACACTGTGTGGAACATGCTCGTAGACCAAGGCGTGGTCACCGGCGAAAAACGCAAACAGGTCCACATTTCCAAGGTGCGCCAGGCAAAACTCGACAAAAAGAAAAAGTAATCAAAAACCCCTCCGATATTTGTCAGAGGGGTTTTGGTTTGCTACGCAATAAACCCAAAGTGCTTGAGCGTGGGGAGGATATTCGGCGATAAATCCGTCTGATCCGCGATGGTCGCGAGGTCGAGCCACTTTACCTCCTCAATATCCTCGCCAGGCTTGATATCGCCGACACGCTTCGCAAGCCAGCGCACGAGGAGAACGTCGACAGTCCCTTCTGGCGAAGGCTTTGACGTGTACATGAGAAACGGCGGCTGGTCTTCGAGCTCAAGCTCTACCCCAATCTCCTCACGCGCCTCGCGACGTGCGGCCTCGCGTAGATCGTGTTCCATCGTCTCAACGCGTCCACCACAAAACTTCCACTTCAGCGGTGGTTCGCCATGCTTATTCAACAAAACTTTTCCATCTTCGACGATCACTGGGCCGGATGCAATGACAAAATGGTTCATAGTTTTTTGGTTATTCCCTCCCCTTAAGTTTCCCCACCTCCTCCAGCTTCACAGACAGAATTTGCGAGCCGCCGTCGTCGCTCATAGTGACGCCGTAGAGCACGCTGGCTTCGTGCATGGTGGCACGATTGTGCGTAACCACGACGAACTGCGTTTTGTCTGCGAGCGAGGAGACGATCTCTGCGAACTTGCGCGAGTTTGACTCGTCGAGCGCGGCATCAACCTCGTCGAGGACCACGAACGGCGAAGGATTTGTTGCCATGATGGCGCAAATGAGCGCAATGGACGTAAGCGCTCGTTCGCCACCTGAAAGGAGGGCGATATTCTTAAAGCGCTTGCCTGGAGGCGTGACCTGGATATCAATGCCAGAGAACCCAGCATCTTCAGGCACCTCTACGACGACCCTTCCCTCTTCATCCACTTCTGGTTCTGGCTGGATTTCTACGAGTTTTGCATCGCCACCGCCAAAAATCTTTTTGAAAAAGGCGCTGAACTCCTGATCAAGCTTCTTGAATGCGGTCTCGCTCCTCGTTTTGATCGTGGTATCCAATTCTGCGATCACGACCTCCAATCCTTGGATGCTGTCGCGCAAATCCTCTGTTTGTGTGGAAAGAAAGTCATGGCGCTCTTTTGTTTCGTCATGTTCTTTGACGATCGATGGATCAATGCCGCCAATCCATTCGAGTTGCGAGCGCAATCGTTGGATACGAGACACTGCGTCTGTTTGGATAGGCGCCGCGCGAACCGTCTGTGCGAGATCATCCAGCTCTTCCTCCAAACGCGAGGCATGTTGACGGAGGTCGGATAAAAAGCCGTCACGGCGCGTTTCAAAGCGCGTGAGATCAATCATGGCGTCTGAGGCGCGACGTTCTGCTCCCTGCGCTTCCTGGCGTTTTTGCGTGAGGCGTCGCTGGACTTCAAACACGTGCTTGCGTTTATCTTCCTCTTCGCGGTTCCACCCATCCATTTTCTGTTGAATATCCGCTGTCCTCGTTGCCACGCGCGCCATCTCTTCGGCGAGCTCGGCCATTTCTCGCTCCACTTCTGGATCACGTTCTGGTTCTTGCGATGGCTCTGGCGCAGGACGCTGGAGTTTGGACAGCAAATCCGTGCTCACCTGACGCAAACGCTTGGCAATCTCGCGGATTTCCTCTGGATCAAGCTTTGGTTTGGAAAGCGCAGAGTCAAGCGCATCATGGTCTTCGTTTAGTTGTTGGATGCCTTCGAGGATTTTTGAAAGCGGCAGTGGTGCCCAAGGCTTTTCTGCACGCACTGCGGCAACCGCACGTTTTGTTTCAAGCCGCATCTGACGCTCCCGTAACTGCGAGCGCTCTGCGTTCATCGCATCCAGCGCAAGACGCAACTCGCGAAAGCCGTCGCCCACAGGAATGGCTTTTTCCATGTCATCCAGCTCGCGTTCAAGCTTTTTTGCCTCCAACTCACGCACCTCCTCTTCTGCGCGAGCCGCGTCAACCTTTGCACGAGCCGCTCGCATCCCCTCCTGAATCTCGCGCCAGCCATGGCCATAGTATCCGCGTTCTAGCTGATGGAGCTCCTCTTCAAAACGTTCGCGATCCTGTAGGCGCTTTACCTGGCGATCAAGCGTGACCAAGCGCGGCTCAATCTCACGAATGATAGCCTCAGTTTGCCCAAGATTTTTCCGCGCCTCATCCAACTTGTTTAAGGCGTTCTGACGTTTGAGTTGAAACTGCCGCAGACCAAACGCCTCGTCAAAAAACTCTTTTCGTTCCCCAGGGCTCGCAACCAGCACCTGATCCACCATACCCTGACCAATCACGCTATATGATCTCTGCGCAATACCGCATTGCGCAAGGAGCAAAGCCACGTCCTGCAAACGCGCAGGCTGTTTGTTCACCTCATATTCTGACTGACCGTCGCGATACAGCCGGCGAGCGATCACGATTTCCGAAAGGTCAATATCAGAGCGATCATCATTCTCAATCGTCATGACAACCTCTGCAAAACCAGAACGCGCGCGATTCGTCGTACCTGAAAAAATGACGTCCTCGGACTTTTTCGCACGCAAAAGCTTCATGCTCTGCTCGCCCATGACCCAGCGAATCGCATCAGCGATATTGGACTTGCCAGAGCCATTTGGGCCAACAATCGAGGTAATACCACGGCGACCAGACGCATCCGGCGCAAACTCTAGCACGGTTTTTTGCGCAAAGGTTTTGAATCCTTGGATTTCCAAGCGACGAAGATACATAGAATGTCGATATGGTAACGGTTTGCAAGCCGAACGGCAACCGATTGACGAAAATCCTTGATTCAGCTCTAATAACGCAACGGAGGAACGCATGGGACCAAAGATCATGCTGGACACCATCGGAACGGGTAGCATTCGCTCGCGACTCACGCGCGGCCCTGCGCTCTACCGACTCTACTGGGGCGACAGTCCGGACGAGCAAATCGTGTTCGAGTGCAGTTCGGACACGCGCGAACGCCTGTTGCGCATGCATCCCGACGTGGACCTGGCGACCATGTCCCCGCTCCACATGTGCCTCACCCACCTCCACCCCGATCACGTAGGCGGGTGGGCGGAATTCAAGGCCGAGCGCCACATCCTGTGCCCCAAAGGCGAGGAGCGTGCGTGGCACATCCATGCGCCTGCGCAGACGATCGCGTGCGTGCAGACCGTGGAACGCGCCTACCATCCCGATGCGGGCGAGCACATCCACAGGCGCGCGGGAGCAATCCTTCACCCCGTGGAGCAGGAACCCCTGTTCCTGTGCGGATCGGCAGAGGTCCGGGCATTCCCTGTGTACCACAGCGATCCACTCGTGCACGCCGTGGGATACAAAGTATGCATTGGCGACACCGTGTTTGCCTACACAGGCGACGCGGCCAGTCCACCTGATGGCGCGGGTCCAAAGTACCTGGAAGGTCTCACCGCCCTCTTTGAGGGTTCGCAGGTGGTGCTGAGCACCTGCGGAGGACCGGTGAACGGAAACTCCACGCGACACATAAATGCTCGCCAGGCCGCAAAGCTGGCTTACTGGTACGGTGTGCAGACGCTCATCCTTACGCACATCAACGGTCTTGATCCCGAAGAAGACATGCGCAATGCCTGTCGAGCGGCGGGGTTCAAGGGGAGACTCGAGTTCGCACAGGACGGCAAGACCTTCTCGCTCCCCTCCACTCTCGCCAGTACCGAACCTAACACCTAAACGCCTCCCTGGCGTTCTTTTCTTTTCTGGACACTTTACCCATTCGACGATAAGCTCTGATCCTATGTCCTCCCTCCGCGTAGAAGCCGGGTTTCACCACCTCAAAGACGCCCTTGCCGAGACCTTTTCCAAAGAGGTCGAATTTCCGTTTGGGGTGTTTGTGACGGTTTTGGAGGCCAAGGTTACGGCAAATACGGCGCATGCAAAGGTTGTCCTGTCTGTTATGCCTGATGAGCGGCACGAGGAGGTACTCGAAGCGCTGAGACAATTTGACCATGAAATCAAGGATGGGCTCGCCAAGCGCCTGCGTTTGCGTCGTATTCCGCGTCTTCACTACGTTTTTGATACCACAGAGGCGCGTGCGGCGGTTATTGAGCAGACCATCAATGAGCTCAAGCAAGCAGGCGAAATGTCCACGATTCTCAAAGCAGGCGCTGTGATCCTTCGCGATGGCCTCATGGAACCAGAAGTTCTCCTTGTATTTCGTGGCGGAGAGCACCAGGATTGGAGTTTTCCCAAGGGACACTGCAAAAAGGGCGAACAAGCCGAACGGACAGCCGTGCGTGAAATCGAGGAAGAAACAGGGCTTATCATCCGCATCATGCGCAGATTACCTGATTTGGAATACCCAAACGCCGAAGGTCGCAACGTGATCCTCGCCATGTATCTTGCCAAGCCCACTGAAAACTCCCCTGCAGAACGCCCGGAACAAGAAGGCGATAAAGTCGCATGGGTTCCAATGTCAAAAGTAGAAGCCACGCTTACACACGAAAATCTGAAGAAGTATTTCCGCTCTCTGATCCCCCTCCTTTCGAAGGAGGGGTAAGGGGTGGTTGGCGCTCTAGGCTCCCACCCCCTCCACCTCCGGTTCGACTGAGCTCACCGAAGTCCCCTCCGTGAGGGGGAGAGCATGAGCTTGACCGTTTCGCCTTTCTAGGCTATGTTTTGCCGTTCCTATGGCCTTATCCCCTGTCTTTCGTCAGCTCTTCGAAGCGATTCAACACGCGAATCGTATCCTTGTGATTGGCGATGGCCGGCCAGACGGCGATAGCGTTGGATCGAGCACCGCACTTGTGACCTGGCTCTTGGATCTCAAAAAGGACGTGCACACGTTTTGCGCCTTGCCCGTCAGCGGAACGTTTGGCTACCTCGACAATGCCTACCGCTTTACGACAGATCCGACAGTCTTTGAACATGCATACGACCTCATCATTATTTGCGATGCCGGTGATTTGAAGCATGGAGGGATTCAAGACCATTTGCCACGAACACCAAAAGGATTCACGCTCGTAAACATTGATCATCATGCGACAAATGCACGGTACGGCGATATGAACGTCGTGTTTCCAGAAGCGAGTTCCACGTGTGAGGTTGTATATCGCTTTTTCGAGGCGAACAACATTCCCGTGGATGATCGCATGGCCACGTCCTTGCTGGCCGGCATCCTCACAGACACCGGCACATTTTCAAACCCCGCAACCAATGCGTATGCCATGGACATCGCGGGAAAACTCATTGCACGCGGCGCGCGGTATCAAGAGATTATCCGCCGCGCATTCAAAAACAAATCCACGGACATTCTGCGGCTTTGGGGATTGGCCTTAGCACGACTGCAATATAATCCAACGTACGACATTGCCACCACCTACTTTTTCCGCAATGATTACGCCGCTCTTGGCGAAGAAGCCGCAGAAGGCGTGTCCAACTTCTTGAATGCAGTTTGCGGCTCTGCAGACACGATCCTTGTGCTTCGTGAGACCGGCGATGGCATGGTCAAAGGATCACTTCGTAGCATAAAACGCGATATTTCCAAGCTCGCAAACCTCCTTGGCGGAGGCGGCCATAAAAAAGCCGCAGGTTTTACGATCCCGGGAAGACTCGTTGAAAAAGATGGGCGGGTGATGGTTGTTGGGGCGTAACCTTAGGAATACCACTTTGCCTGCTGTTGGTAGAGCTCTGCATACTTACCGGGCTGTACAACCAGTTCTTCGTGCGTCCCCTCTGCGGCCAGACGCCCAGCATCAAAAACAAGGATGCGATTTGCTCGACGCACCGTGGAAAAACGGTGTGATATAAAAATCAAACCATGGCCCTGCATAGATTCGTGCAAGCGCTCGAAGAAGTGCGTTTCGGCATTTGCATCCATGGCAGAGGTGGGCTCATCCAACGCAAGAATACGACCCCCATGGATCAACGTACGCGCAATCACCATGCGTTGCGCCTGTCCGCCGGAAACTTCGTGCGGCCGAATATTTGGAGGAGCCGCCCAATCTCCCAGAAAGGTATTATACCCTTCGGGCAAATCCGCAATTACCGTATCTGCGCCAGCGATTTTTACAGATTTCACCATGTCCGCATGCTTTTTATGTTTACCGAGCTCTTCTCCAAGGCGGAGATTCGCTTCTGCAAAATCTTGAAACAACGAGGCATCTTGTGCCATGAGGTGAAAGACCCGTCGCCATTCACTCGCGCGATATTTTTCCAAAGGAGTGCCATTGATCAGAATTCTGCCTGAAGTGGGCCGATCCAAGCCAGAAAACAGCCGCATAAATGTAGACTTGCCCGCGCCATTTTCTCCCACGATCGCAAGATGTTCCCCTTCATGGATTGTGAGAGACACATCATGCAATGCGTCTTTTGTTGCGCCCGGATAACGATAGCTCACGTGCTCAAACGTAATCGTCATGGGCTCTTTTGAAAAACTTTTTCCTTTTGTGCTTTCTGATGGAGCGCGTAGCAAACGATCAATATAGGTGAGAAGCTCCAAATCCACCCATATTCTGCTCACAGACCCGCTCAGCCCGCTCAACGCTTCCCCCATGACGCCAAATAGATTGATAGCAAGATACAATCCACCAAGTGCCATAGCATTCACGAACACCTGCTTCCCAAGCACAATGACAACCGTTGCATACGCGCCAATGTGAAACAGAGCGATCAAGATACGATTACGAACGCTGGCCATGGCAACAGCGGCAAATCGCTTTAAAATACGAACACCAGCTGATTGCAATTGATGAAGCTGGATCTTTTCCGCGCCAAGTAAACGCATCTCGCGAAACTCCTTTGGTTTTAGAAAGAGGTAACGCGCATACTCAATACGCCGTCCATCCAATGAATTCCATACAGACTCCCAAATCTGTTTGCCTGATTCGAACGTAATATTTGCCGCGGATAATAGCGCGTCCATAAATGCAAGACCCGTCACCCACCAAGGCGCGGCAAATGCGAGCCCAAACACGCCAAATAACTTGAATACCGAACGAATAAACCACTCCGTATTCATGGGGAGGCGGTTGAGCCGCCACAGATCTTCGCGCACAAAATCCAAAGAACGCTTGATCACCGGATCATTCAACGCCTCAGGATGAAGCGTGGCGATATGCTCCATGATCACCTCCTGTGAGGCAAGTGACATGGTGCGTTCAAACAGACTATCGAGCTCTGAATAGGTTATCTCTGTGACAATCTTACGCACTCCATACGCGCCAATGGCAAGCGTTGCCCAAAACCCCACACGCGAATGATCACCGGACGTGATGGCCGCGATGAGCATGGAAAAGGCGAAGATCTCGATTGGTTGTAATGTCGCGCTTAAAAAAGTCAACGAAAAACGAAGTGCGGCTAATTTTGGATTTGCTCGCCAAATAATCTGCAAAAAATGCCCGTAAGCCCGAACTTTTTCTCGAAAGTGAATTTTGTGACCATCGGGTAGCGTAGCGGCCATAAGAAAGAACGCAAAAAATGTGCGTGAGGATAGTATAGCACAATCGTCGCATTGGCACTCTCGTGATTTGACTGCTAATCCCTTTTTTGGTACGGTTTTCCCATCAATATGAAGAATCCCTACGAAATCTCCAACCTTGGTTCTGCCAACTATTTGATCCCGACGGTCATTGAAAAGACCTCCATGGGTGAGCGCGCGTATGATATTTACTCGCGCCTGTTGAAGGACAACATCATTATGCTTGGCTCTGCCATTGACGATGATGTAGCAAATGTCGTCGTTGCACAGCTCCTCTTTCTCGAAAGCCAGGACAAAACCAAGGACATCAAACTCTACATCAACTCCCCTGGCGGATCTGTCACAGCCGGCCTGGCCATCTACGATGCCATGCAATATGTGAAGCCAGATGTACAAACCATTTGCATTGGCATGGCCGCAAGCATGGGTGCCGTGCTCCTCGCGGGCGGGGCAAAAGGTAAGCGTTTTGCGCTTCCCAATGCCGAAATTATGATCCACCAGGTTTTGGGCGGTACACAAGGTCAGGCATCGGATATCAAAATCCATGCAGAGCGTATCCTCAAAACACGCGATCAACTCAACAAGATCCTCTCAAAACACACGGGGCAACCCATGAAAAAGATGGAGACAGATACGGATCGCGACAACTTTATGAGCGCAGATGAAGCCATGAAATATGGCTTGATCGACAAGATCATCGCATAACACAACACAGCCCCACCGCGGGGCTGTGTTATTTTTTCGGGTGCTTTGAGCAAGCTCTTGACAGGGTGTCCTTTTGCTTGTATGTTGTTTTCCTACGTATCCGGGTTCGCCGCGGATACATCTAGATTCTTATGCGCCAATTCTCCCTCAAACCCATGTTTGGCTCTGAGCGCACCATCGCAAATGGTGTGGGAGATTTTTGTTGGCAATTCCGTGTCGATCACGTGCAAAACGCATCATAATTTGACGTTTTGACCCTCATTCGACCCGGAATTGCTCCGGGTCGATTTCGTATCGGAGGAACCATGAACACCGTGGCAAAGCGCTACTATGTTTTTCGTTTTCTTCTGTTCTACGCCTATGGTCTTGGCGGGTTGATCTGGGCGCTCTATTTACGCAGATCTGTTGGATGTACGTTGGCGCAGGTCGAACTGCTCTCCATCCCCTGGGTGATTGCCCACGCCATCCTTCAGCTACCGACCGGCATCTTCGCGGATCTCTTCGGACGCCTCCGGTCCATGCGATACGGCGTCATCTTCTACCTGCTTGGTACCTTCGGATCACTCGTTGCGTACGGTGCAGTCGCGTTTCCACTCATCATGCTAAGCGAGGTGTGCTGGGGCGTGGGCGAGGCATTCATGAGCGGCGCCCTGCAAGCATGGCTCTGCCGTGCGCTTCAGGATGAAGCAAACTGCGATGAGGCCACGGCACAAGAACGATTCTGCCAGGTGAACGTTCGGTCGCGTCTGTACACTGCGGTGGGTGGATGCCTGGGTGCTGGATCCGGACTCCTCATCTCGTATGCGCATCTACGTCTTGTGTGGGTGGTCCGCATTGCGATGTGGTTCCTGATCCTCTGGTTCATGCGACGCTACTTTGTCGAAGGGACACGGTCGTCGCACGTGCTCGGGTTGCGCGACGCGTGGTCGCAAATGAGCCGGCAGGCAACGCGAGCATGGCGTGTTCTGCGATGGAGTCATGTACTTCTGTGGGGCACGGGCGCCCTCGCCCTCGGCGAGTGGACAACAGCTATGCACCACTTTTGGCCACTCTATACACAAATGCTCCACCCCGTGTGGGCGCTCGGCGTGCTGTGGGTGGCGTACGAGGTGTCCGTCACGATCGGGGGCGTATTGTTGCGCCAGTTTCCTATCCCACTTCCCCGTATCGCGTCCGTCATGGTTGCTTGCCTGGTCGGCATGAGCGCATTCGCCCTTCTCACGCCAACGTCCTCTTGGTGGCTTCCCCTCTTCTGCCTCTTCGTGATGCAGTTGTGCGGATGCGTGTTCTACACGCTGAACGAAAACCAGGCGACCGCTTCGTGCACAGACGAAGACCGCGCCTCTGTGCTCTCCCTCCAGTCCGCACTTGGCGTTCTCGGATGCATCCCCGTGCTCCTCACCATGTGGCTTGCCACACGTCTGATGACCTCGGACGTGGACGCAATGATCCGCATGTGGCGTATCAGCGGCATGGTGCTCGTCTTCGGCGCAGGCCTTGCCTGGCTCTTCCGCCCACATCGCTAACCTCCACCACCTATTCCTCGGGTGGTGTTTTATTTGCTACACGCCTTGACATTTTCCCTTTGTTTGTGCAGACTTCCTTCACAGCAACAGGAACAAACATGCCAAACAACATTCAGTGCTACTGTCCCGTCTGCCGCACGCCTATTCATACATCCTGCGCTCTCCAGGTCTCAGGGAGGCGCACGGCCTACCTCACTCATAGGGATTGCGTCGGCGGCTTCGTTCGACCTGAGCAGAACACACCACACACAGAGTACTCCTGCCCAGGATGCCGTAGCGTATTCCGCTGGCAACGAAAATACGGCTACGACAAGCCACGCCCTGTGTTTGACGAGGCGCCGGACAATATAGACTTCTTCGCCGAAGACTCCTTCTTTCGCTAGCCTCCTCCTCCGCCATGCGCGGTTGTTTTATTTGTCACCGATACGCCCTACGCAATTCAATTCCCTGATAAAAATGTTTGAGGATTTCGTCGTACTTTTTCCCATCATTTGCCATGCCGAGTGCGCCGGAGGCAGAAAGACCCACGCCATGCCCCCACAATGTTTTCCCTTGATCCCACGGCACAGGCACTGAAACAAGCCATGGATACGGTCCACCACCCCAAACCTCCGTCCAGGAGCGCGTGCGGCCATCCGAACGAGAATAGTACGGCGTGATGGCAAGCTTACCGTTGTAGGTCACGATCTGCCCGCGTGTCGCTTCGATGGCCGCCACGATATTTGACCCGCGCGCCTCAGCGCCATACCCACGATACACCTGATCGTACGTGGCATCCACATGATAAAACTCATTCGCGTGCTTTGTGCCACGCTGATAGTGGTACACGGCGTATGTTCTGGCTCCTGTAAGCAATGCCCGCTGATATTCCTGTGGACTCACGTTTGAGGTTTCTGCAATCCCCTTCAAATAAGACTCGATCGGCAATTGATTGATGACCCATACGCTATTTGTCGCAGGCGTATAACGCAATTCGAGTTGCGCGCGAAACTTATTATCATTTGCGCCAGGCAACCAAGAAACAGGGCGCGAAAAATCTGCGATTTCCATGGGGGAAATGCCGTCTTCCGCACGCACCACATACCAAGACGAGGACTGCCCTGCACAAGAACCGCCGGATACGGAGTAGACCTGAGAACCTCGATCAAATGCGAGCGTGATCACCTCACCCACATTCACACGGCACACGGTCACGCCCGCGTTCACAACCTTGAGCGGCGCTGTATACGCGCGAATCATCATGCGATCGTCCGTGGTTTTGAAGATGCCTACGCGTAAAATTGGTTCTTCTGGCAAGGAAGAAAAGTCACCGGAAAGCGGGACCGCGTCGATGCTTGGCACAGACGAAGCTGGTGGTGTCGTTGTTGTTGGCTTTGGGGTGGTAGTAACTGGTCGTGCTGGCTCAGGCTCAATCACGCCATCTGCCGTGACAGTAATGGGGATTTCTATCTCACCGCCTTCTACGGGCAGATTGTCGGCATGCAACTGAAAGCTCGCCGTATACACACCCTTGCGCGAAGGCGCCTTGATGCGAAAGGAAAGAAAGGCCACTTCCCCTGGATTCACAGGCCCTTGAACACGAACTGGCTCCACGGTGTCGATCCAAGTGCTATCGCGAACTGCCGTAGTCTTTACGGTTACCTGTGGCGTTACGGATTTTACATCCGTGAGCTTCATGCTTCGATAGTTCCAGATAATAGATCCCGTGTTCTTAAATCCAAACATCATTTCCTGGCTCCCATTCCCCAGCAAAGAAACTTGTCTCACAGATCGCAAGAGAAGCGCCGTTTGATAGGCAGTGTTTTTATTTGGCGTGACCGTGATGGATTCTGAGGTACTTTGTGGGAGTTCTGGCGTTTCTGGACGGGCTGTAGCCACAAACGAATCATACATGGGCACGCTAATGGGCATGGTAAAAGTACTTCCAGAAATCCATGCCTTGTTTTCTGCGGCAAGCGTAAATGTTTCTCGATAGCTTCCTGGCGCAGACGGAGCACGCAATTCAAATCGCACACGACCGATACCCCCGGGCTTCACCTCATTTTCCAAGAGCACGCCTGCCTGCGCTTTGGACCTCCAACTCAAATCACGGAAAAGACTTTCACGCTCTTTGGTCCCCTGCGTGGCATATAATGAAACAAAGTTTGCGCCTTTACTGGTCCAGGTGTTTTTTCCCGTATTTTTAAAGGACAGTTCCACCATGGAGTTACTTCCTGCATCGATTTGATATAACGCCCCAAGCCCACCAACAAGCTCAGCTGACCAGTCCGTGTTGACCTCAACAGCCGGTGCGGCGACGCTCGGCGCTGCAGGAGAAGACGACGGCGCAGATACTCCAGGCGTATTCGCGACAGCAGAACTGCCTTTTACCTCTAAATCTAGCGAAAATTTGCTATTCTTCATCCACGCGATATTTTCAGCGCACAACACAAAATCCGCGTGATATCTTCCCCCTGCAGAGGGTGCACGAACAGGAAATGCGAATTGAACGGTTTGCCCAGGCTTAACGCTCGCGGTTGGCAACCATGAAGGCTGGACCGTGCTTGACCAGGAGGCAGAACTCACAGCACTTGGCGCCTCCTTCTTTGTCACAGGATTCCAATGATACAAAGAAACGTAATTTTTCCCCTTATTCACCCATGTTGTGGTGCCAATATTCTTCATGATCACCAGCACCTGATTGGATTCGCCCGGTGCCAATGATGGCGGCGCACTCACAGAAACAACCAGCCCATCATACGCAGGAACAGCCGCGGCCATGGACGTCGCAGGTTGAACAAACGAAAACACCAGGGTCAGAGCTGTGACCGTGCAGAAAATACGCAAAAATTTCTGCGAACGCATAATGCCTCAAGGAACAATACCGCTTTCAAACCGTTTTGTAACATCCATGCAAAAGACTCCCCAAAGCATTACAGTCTTTTCAAAATATCTGCGAGTGTCATCTTCGTTTCTGTAAGCTGTCTTGCTTCAGCTTGCAATTGTCTATTGGCAGGATTCTTTTGCGCGGCATCCATCAAATCAAGCAAACGACTCTCCACACGAATAAATTCCTCGTCTATGACATCTTTAAAGCGCGAATCTTCTACAGGCTTATTTTGTCGAAGACTTGCCAAACCTTCTTTGAGTATCTGCGCCTTTTCTGTTTGTTTCTTCGCCTCTTGCTTATCTCGCTTAGCCATCTCTCGATATTTCGCCTGCGCCTGCTTTGTCGCTTGTCCTAAATCCATTCCGTGCGTACCGATCAGCGTCATCTCCGCAGGTGATCTTGACCCCGCTTCACGAGCCAGTCGCTCTGCATTTACCGCTTGCATATTCGCCTCCTCAAGCATACTACCTAACACCTCAACCATCGGCCTAGCCTTGAGCGGCTCTGGCGCTTTTTGCTCTCGAACAGAACCGGTTGGTTCATTTGTATAGAGCACCGTACCATCAGGACCAATCTCTCGATAAATACGCTTTCTTGGATCTAACGCCTTTGCTTCTACGCCTTTGCTCTTTTGTGCCGGAGGACTTTCAAGCGACCCAAGCAACTGCGTGCGCATCGCCGCTCTGGTGGCAGGCGTATTGGGCATGTTCTTAGGCGCAGCTCGTGGAGCTGGCTCTGGCTTACGTGGTGTTTCCTTTGGTTTGGAACGAAACTTATCTAAAAATGATTCAAACATATTTATATGTGTTTCATCATGATAACGAATTTACAACTCTTTGCCAAACCTTTCGTCATTGTTCGTTTCCCTATATTATACGAACGTCTATGTCACTTGCACGAAGCTTGGCGAAAAATACCGTGATCCAGGTATTGGGGAAGGTTGTTTCCACGGCATTAGGCGTGGTTATCATTGGCATGCTGACGCGCGAGCTTGGTCAAGCGGGTTTTGGTGCGTACTCCACAGCCATGGCCTATTTGCAGATCTTTGCTCTGCTCTTAGACATGGGCTTGAACGTGACATTTATTGCCTTGCTTGGCGAGCACGCAGACGATCCTGCCTATGAAAGACGTTGCGTGTCTGCGCTTTTCACTTTACGTATTGTCGTTGCCTTTGTTGTCCTCGGAATCCTCGCCCCAACGGTTGCTTTTCTGCTCCCCTATCCGCTGGCGCTCAAACTCACCATCCTCGCTCTCGCAGGCTCCTTTATCTTCCCCGGCATCAACCAGGTGGTGATAGGCGTCCAACAAAAACACCTACGCATGACCGCGAGCGCCGTTGCTGAAAATGTCGGCCGCGTCGTGCTTCTCGCAGGCTTTTACGTTGCTCACAAATACGGACTTGGACTTGTGCCGCTCATGTGGATGATCTCATTCAGTTCCCTGACCGTCTTTGTCTTTAATATTCTTGCGGCCCGGTCCTACGGCAACTTTTTCTGGAATTGGGATACGGCGTTTTGGAAAATCGCGCTCATTCGCTCCTGGCCTGTTGGCGTATCGATTATTTTCAATGTCATTTACTACAAAGCTGACACCTTGATCCTCGAGCGTTTTCGCCCGCTTGCCGAGGTCGGCGTGTATGGCGCGGCTTATCGTGTGCTCGAGCTTCTTATCACCGTTCCGTTTATGTACGCGGGCGTTCTTCTGCCTGTTCTTGCGCATGCATGGCGAAAAAATCAACGAAAGGAACTTGGAATACTTATCACGCACTCCCTCGAGGTCATGATCCTCTTGATCGCGCCACTCATCGCAGGAACCATCGTGCTCGGCGGACCGATCCTTGGACTTGTGGCAGGGAGGGAATTTACGGCATCCGGTGACGTATTGAAGGTTCTCATTCTTGCCGTAGCCGTTATCTACATCAACACGGTGATTTCCCACGTCGTTGTTGCGATTGATAAACAGCGCAAGATGCTTCCAGCCTATATCATCGTGGCTTTATTAACGCTCGCTGGTTACCTCCTCCTCATTCCTATCTACGGCATGTGGGCCGCGGCCTGGCTCACGGTTTTTTCTGAAGTTGCCATCAGCATCTCCAATCTCTGGATCACGCACCGCGAAGTTCCGATTCGTCTGCCTCTCCGAATTCCTTCAGCCGCAGTGGGCGCGTCTTGCATCATGGGTATAATCCTTTGGTTCTTGCGTGATCTCTGGATCGGCATTCCGATCCTGACAGCGCCTGTCGTGTATCTCCTTGCGCTCTATCTCCTTGGCGGTATCAGCAAACACACGATTCGCGACCTGCTCTCGATCAACAAAAAACCCATAGCCTCTCTGTAAAAAAACACGCCCGCAGTTGCGAGCGTCCGTTAGAGATCGTCACCGTACATGCGAAGGATCGCACTCCGGTCATAGATTCCGGGCTTGACCAGCGCCCCATCAGGAATCACGATGCCAGGCTCTGTCAGGATCACGCCAGGCAAGATGACCGTGTTCGCGCCCACGACCGTGTACGGCGGCAGTGCACACCCGAACTGCTTACGTCCGGTATCGTACACAAGAGGCTCGCCGTACAGACCCGTGCGAAAGTCCGGGATTTTGATGCTATCCACCGCCACCTTGGGCTCCTGGTAGAGAACGCATCCAGGGCAAATGCGCGACCCCTCCCCGATCACAGAACCGCTCACGTAGGAGTTGCCGTTCACCTTGACGTCATGGCCAAGCACCGTGCGGAACACCTTGGCTCCAGACCCGAGCTTCACCCGATTTCCGTAGATACTCGGCCCCACGGAAATGCTCACCAGAGCAAAGGTGACGTCCTCACCAAACCAGCTCGGGCCGTCGAGCACGTGCATGGCGAGCGGACGACGATTCCAACCGCCGTAGAGACTCGCGCCCCCGATCACCGGCCCCTGGTCGTGCAGGCCCTTGCCATCTGCCACAGACGTGCCCTGCATGTTGGCAAACCTGCGTTGTGCCGGCTGGAATCTTGCGCTCAGACGAACCGTATCCTGGCTCGCGATCACCGCAAACCGCTCCTTCATGGCGTCCGCATCCGCGTCTCCGTCCAGGCGAAGCTTGTACCAGGGCGTGATTACAGCCTGCGACATGTCCACGAACAGGCTGAGGATGGACAGAGCATCCAGCTCCTCACGCGGTCCATGGCCGGCCACGAGGATATCCCGAAACGACGGTACGGAAAGAGCCATCGCAAACACCTCCGGACGGATCTTATGCCCAGCCGGGAAACATGGCAAGATGACAGTCTATGAAGCTAATCCTAGCTTTTTTTTGATGTCTTCTATGTGCCGTTGATCTGAACGCGCAACCCCTGCGTTGATCGTCGAAGTTGTCTGATCACGTAAAACTTTGTATTCCGCTTGGAGTGCGGCCAATTCTTTTTCCAATGCATCTAAATCTAAAGGAGCGCTTCCTTGAACAGCCGGAGATGCGACATTCGTGTCCATATGCAAACCATGATAGCAATTCTCCACGCATTTTTCTAGATGATGTTTATCCTCTATACTAGAAAAGAAATTTCTTTTCTTATCTATGACTCCCCCCACTGCTGAAACCGCACCTCTTCCAACAACAGAAACCATACCAGCGTCTTTGCCGCCCGTAACAACAACCGAGCGCATCGTGCCAAAAGTCGAAACACCCGTGGCGCAACCCAAGGAAGGATCAGAACGCCAAGCCGCGCTCGTGAAAGAAATTAAAAATCTCCAAGAAAAAACGCATATTCTTGAAGATTGGATGACAAACAACCCTCTTACCAAGGGTGGAGATGTCACAATGGATGATCAAGCACGAGCAGAACTGGAAGGCCTCAAACAAAAGATGCTCGTGATAAAAACCCGCATGGAGAGCATTATGCAACTTCTTGGCGGTGAAACCACCACGCGAACACCATCTCCAACGGAACAGCAAAAAGAGACCACAGAACAACGGGGGCAATCTCGCGAGCAACTTGAAAAAATCAAAACAGAACTCGAAGCCTATCAAAAAGCTCTCTCTGATTACCAAGAGGCATTGGTTGCCTGGTCTCACACCTCAGCTACACCGGAATTCAATGCCTATAAACAACAAATGGAAGAGCTCGTGGAGCGGCTTTTTGAGAATTACAGTAAGACACACTCCCTCACAGAACGCTCTATCCAGTCATTAGAAACAGTGATCCAACAAGAGGTTGAAGCCGTTACAAAAGAGATGCAAAGCGAGCCAGAGGTAAAAACAAGCGTTGCTGAGCCATCTCCCGCAACACCAGCCATTCAAGAAGCGAGTACGCAGGCAAAACCTACGGAAGACACGAAAAAAACCGTGGAAGCACCTGTGGTGATCGAGACAAAGGCTGTTACAGCAGAAGCAGTGGCTCCTGTTTCGACGACCGAAGTATTGAATAGCAAAGGTGTGCAACGAGCCATGAGCAAAACCAAGGAGCAATGGGCGCAAGCAACAGCAGACTCACGGCAAAAGAGAGCAAAGATCCAAGAGGAACAAACCACCTACGAACAAAAACTCGCGGCCGTGACTGCGGAGCAACAAAAAACACCGAGCGAGCACGGGAAAGTCATGGGTGGTTTATTGGATGCCATGACACGAGAAACACGCATTCGCGCGACGTTTACAGACAAAACAACCGCATTAAGTGAGCAGTCTCATAAAATCGGCTTACAAGCCGAAGAGCTGATGGCCCTCAAAACAGAAGAGCAGGGTCTTGTGGCGAAACAAGAGGCAACCAATGTCTCATTGAGCGGTGTTGCTTCACGTCTCAATGCCGTGACAGCGGAGATTGCCGCTCTAACCGGGAATGCAGGCGCATCGCCCACAAAAGAACAACAAGAAAAAATCGAAACGCTCAAAACAGAACAAAAATCCTTAGAATCCGAAAAACAACGGCTGGAAGCTGAACAAGCGCAACAAGAAACTAAACGGCTCAATCTTAGGGACAAACAGCAAGCGCTTGCGCGCGAGATGGATAGCGCCTCACAGCGTTTGGAAGCCGGGGCGCAGGAACTTGAGGCTCTTTCTAAAGAACTCACAAATGCAAAAGCAGAGGTCGGTCGCTTAAGCCAAGCTTATCAAGCCTCTCTCAAAAAAGACCAGGCAAACGGCATCAATCATGTGGATGAATTAGGCGCCGGCCAATCATTGCTAAGCGCCGCGGAAGGCATTGAGGGCGGGCATGTTGATTCTGGATTTGCAGGTGGCGATTATAGCGGTGGAGGAACGATGCGTGGCAGTGGTACTGCTGGCGAAAAATACTCAACTCAAGCAAAATCCGTTGGAACGAGCATTGATATGATTGGCGCCATTGCCGAAGTCTCTGATGTGCTCATTGGACACTAACAGCATATGTCTACAACAAATACCACAACACAAAACGCACAGGACTCCCTGCCAGATCCTCTCGCTTCAGTAGAAACTCCCCTCACAGAGGTTCTCCCTCCGTCAGACGATGCAAAGCGTCTGGAAGCAGTACGCGCACAGATCGCCGACCTTCAGGAAAAAGGCTTTGCTCTGGAACAGAGCATTACTAAAAATCCTCTGGTCACCAACCAAACTATTGACGTCGATCCAGCCACCAAAACACAACTTCTCAAAAAATTTGACCAGACAGACGCGCTCCTTTCACGGCTTGATGCTCTTCAGAAGCAAGCAGAGCCCACAGAAACCAACGAATCATAACCCGATTATCCACAGGATCAGCCCTTGACAACAGGGCTGATTTTTGGAACGCAGTATAAGGAGGCTTGAGACACGTTTTCCAAAAACTTCAAAATATCCGGCTAAAGTAATACGTGCTTTGGACGGCTGGTTTTGAGCGTGCGCAAGCCTTAGAGGTCTGTCATGAACCGTTCCCAGAGCCTGTTCCTTGCCTGCGCCTTCATGGGGGTCTGCGAACTCGGATGCGAGATCACCTTCAATCTCGACATGCCCGAGACAGACCTGAGCCAGCTCCGCGAGAGCGCTCGCCCCTCGGTCGAGGACGCCAGCACGGACGCGAGCCGCCAGCCCAACGAGCCCACGCACGCAAATGAAGACAGCGGCGTTCGAACGGAGGGAACCGAGGACGCTTCGCCCGCGATCGACGCGCGAACCAATGCGGACGCTCGCACGTCCGCAACGGATGCCGCGTCTTCGCAGAGCGACGCCATCCCCACGGACAGCCCGGACGTGTACATCCGTCGCGATCCCCACGACTTTGCGGATGCCCCGACCGGCGAGGAAGCCGACCGGCTCGAGACTGTGCACGCGGAGGTGATCTCTGCGTCACAATGCCACGGGAGGAACATGGCGGCCACGAACACGTTCGTGGGCTATGCCAGGGACGGCCTGAGCGTGTGGCACCTCTGCTACCGCACGCCGTCCACAGACACCTCCTCGCTCCCCCCAGACCAGCGGCCTCGCTCGAGCCGTGTGCTCTTTTACTGGTACAACACCATCCTGCGCGCGTACCAGGAAGTCGGCGCCGTGGACGCGCCGCGCACAGCGAATCCGTGGACCGCGAACCTTCTGATCGCGCTCCCCCACGGTCGTCCGGCCACGTTCAATGCGGGCAACATCCGCACGGGCATGGCCGCAGACTACCTCTACGCCGTGCAGGAGAACGTCCTGCCGAACGGAGCGCTCGAGCTGAACGGTCAGATGCAGGTCTGGCGCGTGAACGCCGATGGCACGCAGACCGTCGCCGCCCCCGCGCTCCTCTGCCGCGACCCGGCCAGCCGCAACAACGCCGTGGCCTCGCGCTCCTTCTTCCGCCCCAACCTCGACTGCACCGCCCCCGTCTCCCTCGCCTCCTGCGCCCCAGTCGAGCACGACTGCCGGCTCGCCGAGCCGTAGGCTCCTCTCCCTCCGACCATTCCTGGCCGGAGTTTTTTTGGTACCACCATCGTGCCACCATTGGGGTCAGGTTTGATTTTTTGACGCAAAAAATCATTTTCAACGCTCAACCCACAGACGATTTGACGTTCGCAGAAGGAAAATCGGGGTCAGGTCTCATTCGGTCTCAGGGAGCACCGTGTTTGAAAAAAATCTCCGCAGAGTTGCGGAGGGGTGTCAGTGCGACACAGGGCGACAGGTCACGGTGGACGGCAAGCCGCAGGCGCTGGGCGATGAGGTTGCCGGGCAGAAGGTCTGTGGCACGAAGAAGGAGGCTTGGCTTTCGCCCGCGTCTTCCTCGACTTGGCAGAGGTACGAGATCGCGGTTGCAGTTTGCGTGCCGTCTTCTGACACCCGCCAGAGGCGAAGGCGGCCCACGAGCGCAAGGGAGCTTGCTCCCCTGTTCTGCGCGTCCACAGCCCAGCGCGTTTCTCCGTCCTGACGGATGAGTGCGAGGTTGAAGAGCGCGGGGAAGCCGGACGAGGCGGCCATCATGAGATTGGCAGACCAGGAGCCTTGCTCGCGAGGTGCAATCACGATCGCATCCTCGATCAAGCCCTGGCGCGTGAGGTCATAGTGAACCAGCCGCACGCGAATCGGGCGAAACGCGCCGTCTGATGATCCTCCGTTGCTTTCCTCCGGCGTCTCGTAGCAGAGGTGCCAGACGGTCATGCCAATGCGTGCATATTCTGCGAAGTCATTGGTCAAGCCAAGTCTGCGGCTACTACACGTCGACGTCTCCAGCACGGAAACGTACGGCTCTGTGGGAGGAGGTGCGATCTCGCGGGGTGTGTCACGACGACCCGTGTCGGTTCGCGCATCACGCATTGCAGATCCCGCATCACGTACCACGTATCGCGTATCGTCAGGCACGGAGGCGTCGGTCGAAACACAGGGTGTGTCGCACACGCCTCCATCAAGACGGCCGGTACAGCGGTACACGGCATTCGCCTCTACGGAACAGCCGTAGAATGCGGCGACCATCGCATACCAACACACCCACAAGAGCTGATTTTGCTTCATCGAGAGCTCCCTTCTCTCTACTGCGTTCCATTTTTTAGACGATGTGTCAAGAGGATAACGTGGGGATAAAAAAATCGCACTCCCTTTTATGGGGAGCGCGCAGGTAGACCGGCGTCTTCTGAGGTGCGTCGTCGCGCTTCGTACAGGCAGACGCCTGTTTCGGTGCGTACGCGATGGACGTCAAATCGCTCGTGCGTGTCCAATCGCTGAACAGATACCCTGTGCGGATCCAGGGCGCACGTGCTCTGGCTTGGCTCGCGTGCAGGAGAAGACGTCACTACGAAGATGAAGGGCGGCACAAGGCCAGGCGTACGATAGTAGCAGAGAAAGGCGTGCGTGCCGCTCCCGGTTGTCTCGTCGTCGCAATCCTCTTCGTCGTGCGGGTTGAGGAGCAGGATCGTGAACTCGCGCGCACGATCCGTGGTCACGACAACCTCAAGGTTCAGATATGGCATACACACGCCCTGCAGACACACACGATTTTCGTCCCTGCCGGGGATGAGGATATGCCCAGAACAGCCGAAAAGGGCGCAACAGAGCACCACAAAGATCGAGATTCGCATGGGTTCCTCCGTCCGTGGACAAAGCTTAGGAGAAACAGGCGTTTTTTGCAATATTTGAGCCATTTTCCCTTGACAATGCCCTCTTTTCATGATGAGCTTTCCCCGCTTCGGACAATCAAACCCCCGAGGCAGGATGGTATCCATGGACAAGCCCCTCAAGCCTGGCGACAAGTTCTGGGAGCTCTTCTACCTGTATCCGAACGGCGTGCGGACGCTCATTTCCGTGACCGAGTATACTGTCGAGCCGGACGGGATTCGGCTCCGCGACGGAAATCACGACCTGTCCTTCGACAGGATGCTGGACCAGACATGCTTCACGAGGATGAAGATGTGCATGGGCTCGCTTGGAGAAGAAGAGTGGGTCAATTCGGATGGCAGTGAACTCACCGTGGACGAGAACCAGGCCAAAAGGCTCCAGCGCCTGCTGGACTTCCTGGAGGCATGCAGGTACCGCGTCATCTTCCGCGCAATAAGCAGGCCGTTCCCCAACATGACGGTACACACGGCCCGCTCGTGCGAAAACTCGGGAGTTGGAGCCCAGGTCCCGGTTGCCGCGACCTTCCTCGCACTCGGAGACGGCCACCGTCTTGTCCTCATGTCCGATGCCAAGGGCGCAAATCACACGATCGTCGTGACGAACATGGGCAAGCGGTTCGAGCTCGGCGTGGAACGCGACGACGAGTTGTGGACCATGGACGACAAGCAAGCCGAGTACGCCGTGTTCAAGGCCCTGTGCTTCCGCCACCTGAGCACCTTTGTCGCGGAGATGAACGCGAAGATCTCCGCCATCGAGAAATCCGAGGCCCCTAACCTCGACACCTTTGTCCCGGTGTAGGCGCTAAGCTCCAGCGCCTCATCGACACTCACGACCCGCAAGGTCGTGGTTTTATTTGTGATGAACCAACCATGTACACAAAGAAAACCACCTGATATCTTTTCTAAAAGATCACCTGTATTTCACACAAATAATATGCAAAACGAGAATAACGACGAAACGCTCGCTCATTCCAAAGAAGCGGAAACGATCCTTGAAGGACTGCTTACCGGCGACATTGAACACAGCCTGCTCACAGCTCGTCACATCACTAACGGCGAAATCGTGATCCCTTTTGAACAAGCCATGCGCTTTTTTCGAGAACATGACGACATGTCAGACGCAAATGCACTCGTACTTCTCGGCATCGCAGGCGTTTCCGGGAAAATCCAAGAAGCAGATGACGAATTTCATGTTCTCAAGCGCTCAGAAGACATTTTAGCGCGTGTCAAAAAAGAAGACCCCGCGATGTACGCAAGAGTTGATGCGCAATAATATTTGCCTTAATGCGCAGAAGCATTCATTAAAAAGGGTGACGACGTCAAGCCGCCTCTCTTATCTTTGCGACGGCTTGCCGGACGGAATCTGGAATCGCTTGCGGCTTGATGGAGCCGTTTGGGCCTGCATATCTCTCCAAGCGCTCCACCTCGCCCGCAACTCGATCCACGAATTCCTCGTACGGACGGTCAACCGTCTGTGCGAGGGTAAGTACCGGAGGACAACTCAACGTGGTCACGTCTGGGAATTGCCTCGCGAACGTCGCGACACATCGCCGCATGTGCATAGGCTTTGCCACAAGGAGCAGTTTTTGCACGGACAGTCCGCGCTCCTTCAACGCGCGCATCCCAAACGTCACATTTTCCAAGGTGTTTGACGACTTTTCTTCCACGATGATCGCGCGCGACGGAACACCGAGCGTCATCAATTTTTCGGCGAGAAAACTGCCCTCAGAGGCAATCCCCAACTTCTGCGCGCTGGGTCCAGCATAGCCCGTGGTCACGATGAGCGGCGCAAAACCTTGATGATACAGCTCTGCCGCGCGCTCCCACACCGGAGGAAGGAGCACGCTTCCAAAAATAAATATCGCATCAGCTGGCTCTGGCTCATCGTGAATGCAAAGATAATCCTGGATTGTCTGCAAATGCAGTTCGTTTGGCATAGAGGTAAAACGCAAAGTTATACGCTTCATGACATATTAACGTACAAACTCTTGATATCGTCGATTCGTCTGGCTATAATACATTCTTCTCACACAGAACTCACAATACTCAAAGCTTCCTTTAGTTATAAAGATTTTATCAAAGATGGGATTATTTCGTACTCGTATCGGTAAGCAAAGCATTTTTCACGAACATGCTCTGAGTGTCAGCGGGCCAATCCCCAAACCAACACCCTCCTTTCCTGCTCACGCGCGTCCTCCCCCATAGCCAAAACCGATGCCAAAGTGCGTCGGTTTTTTGTTTTCCCTTATTCCATTCGGCGATCATCGCCCTTCTTTCAACTTCGTATGCAATTCGATGTCATTGCTTCTGATTTCTCACAATTTCCAACAGACAAAAAACACTATATTCGCCTCCCCATGCTCAAACGCATGGTTGGCGATGTTGCGGGTCATACAGTTCTCGACCTTGGTTGCGGAGACGGCTATTTCACTCGTTATCTCAAAACCTGGGGTGCGCAAACAGCTGTCGGTATCGATATTTCGACTGCTCTTATAGATCTTGCTCGGAAACAGGAAGTCCTGCTTCCGCAAGGGGTCACGTACCACGTCGGTGATATGCGTACAGCAAGGCTCTGCCAGCAATTCGACGTAGTCTCCTCTGTTTACGCACTCAACTACTCTGCATCAAAAAAAGATTTGCACGAAGCATGTCTCACTATTCGTGAGCATTTGAAATCCAAAGGAAGATTCGTCGCCATTATTCCTCACCCAGATATTCTTATCTCAAATATATTCCGCTATGGAAATCACGTGACTTCACTTTCCGGTCGCACGACGAATCTTCAAGACGGCGAAATATTGCGCTGTCACCATAAAAAATTTGATGGCACGATATACGGATTTGATTTTTATTACTGGTCTGCACAAGCATATAAAAACAGCATCCTAGCCGCCGGAATGGAGATCAGCTATTGGCTAAAACCCTTTGTTTCAGAAGAAGGAATACAAAAATATGGAAAGCCCTACTGGGATGGCTATCTCGCATCGCCATCTGCCTTGGGTCTTGTGTGTCGAAAAAGATGACAACAATCCATTCAAAAATCAGCCTTTTGGACTGATCACTGTCACCGTGGCGACTTCACGATCTTTTTCGTGACCGCGCCCTGAAACAACCGAAACGCCAAACGGTTCTCTTTTTCGTAATTCATGGGCACGCCAATCGACGTCTTGCATGATCCACACGTAAACTGTGGCACTTCCTTCAAGCCAAGACTTTGGAGCCCAGCCCATGTCGGATCATCAAAAATACGATCAAGATACATGCGTTTCAACATCCCAGGACCGTCCTTTTGGTAAAAACAAAGATGCGCGCCGCATTTTGCGCACCCAATATCCAGCAAGCGCGAATACCCACCACGCGCTTTCTTGTATTTGTCAGACTTGAAAGGAGTTTTGGGCTTCATACCAGAATGGTACATGCTTCCGCCTGAAAAAGAAAAGCCGCCGTGGAAAACAGCGGGCAGAGGGCGCGTGGGGCAGATTCTCAGTGCTGAATTTCGCGCCTGATAAGCTCACTCGCGGGTTCGATCCCCTCCTCTTCTGGACGATATCGGTCTCGAATGAGCTCGATAAGTTCCCTGGGATTCGCCACACGAGAAAATGGACCATGCAAGAATCCTACGATATCCACCTGGTAATACTCCCCGAGAAAACGCCAGAGCGCCTCTGGAAAAGACCAGATATAGTCCAGGCTCTCAATGGATAAGATAGACTGATTCATCTCAACGATCTCCGTACAGATGCGCTTCAGAAATACCATTTCAAGAAGAGTAAGCTCAAATTGATACCCCCTTCTCAGGTGATCCATCACGGAAAAACATAGATGGCTTGCCGTCAGCATTCTGTTGGCATCGTTTTGCATTTCCCCACCCTTTCACGCGTAGATCCTCAAACACACTGGCACAGGCTAGCGCATTCGTCAAAGCTCACGGCCTTCAACATACACAAAATCAGCCTTTTGGGCTGATTTCTGATTCACTCGCTTCGTAGCAGTGTTCCCGGCACGATCCTACTCTCCCAGGACCGGGATGGGTCCAAGTACCATTGGCCTTAGTGGTCTTAACTGCCGTGTTCGGGATGGGAACGGGTGTAACCCCACCAGCAACGCACCGAGAACACTACTACGAAACGATCCGTCTGTGATATGTGCAAGACAAAGCTTCCTGCGAGCTATTTTCGTACACCGACGTATCCGGCTTCCGCGTAAATTCTGATTTGCATCAGAACACGCGGCGCTGTCCCGGAAGGTCGAAGCATTGGACTATTAGTACGGCTTGGCTAAAGGTCTCGCGACCCGTGCACCTACCGCCTATCAACCTCCTGGTCTAGAAGGGTCCTTAATGAAAGTTAATCTTGAGGACGGCTTCACGCTTAGATGCTTTCAGCGTTTATCCGTTCCGAATGTGACTACCCAGCAGTGCCCTTGGTAGAACAGCTGGTGCATCAGAGATTCGTGATTCTCGGTCCTCTCGTACTAGAGAATCGCCCTCGCAACTTTCCACGCGCACAGTAGACAGGAGACCGAACTGTCTCACGACGTTCTGAACCCAGCTCGCGTACCGCTTTAATAGGCGAACAGCCTAACCCTTGGGGCCTTCTCCAGTCCCAGGATGCGATGAGCCGACATCGAGGTGCCAAACCGGGTCGTCGATGTGGACTCTTGGACCCGATCAGCCTGTTATCCCCGGAGTAGCTTTTGTCCGATGAGCTTCCGCCGTCCGATATCGTACGGTCGGATCACTATGTCCTACTTTCGTATCTGCTCGACTTGTTGGTCTTGCAGTTAAGCCAGCTTTTCCCATTGCGGAATCAGCGCGATTTCCATCCGCGCCTAGCTGACCTTAGTGAACGCCTCCGTTACTTTTTAGGAGGCAACCGCCCCAGTCAAACTACCCACCAGACACTGTCCCGCGAACCAGATTCATGGTCCACGGTAAGAGTAACGATAGAAAAAGGGTGGTGTCTCATTGTCGCCTTGCGGCTCCCACCTACACTGAACATTCTAAACCGGTACCCAATATCAAGTTGTAGTAAAGCTTCACGGGGTCTTTTCGTCTGACTGCGCGTACAGGGCATCTTCACCCCACTTGCAATTTCACCGAGTCCCATGTTGAGACAGTCGCAAACTCGTTATGCCATTCGTGCGGGACGGAACTCACCCGTCAAGGAATTTCGCTTTTCGTTTCCTGAACGAAGGACCATATCTTCACCGAGCTGAGCTCGGGCACGACGTTTGGTCTCTGAGGGGGTCCGACGAACGTCGGACCTTCCCTGCTGATTACCCGATGGCGCGGGTTTCCAGCATATAGTCATGTGTTTATAGACCGATCTCGCATTACTGCGGATCGAGGCAGCTTCTGTGTTACCTATATCTTCGCCATAATCGTCCCAGTCCTTCGCCACACTTTCTTTCGAAAATGCGGCGAACCTTAGGACGATTATAGTTATCGCCGGCGTTCATCAGCGCTTAGCTTCAAGGCTGCCCTCTTGCGAGATGACCTCTCTGCTTGACGTTCTGACACTGGCCAGGCATCACTCCCTATATTTCACCTTGCGGTTTCGCAGGGAGCTGTGTTTTTGGTAAACAGTCGGTTTGCGTCTTTAGCTGCGTCCTCCATTGCTGGAGGAAGGCCTTATCCCTAGGTTACGGCCGTTGTATTGCCGAGTTCCTAAACACGGGTTCTCTCGTACACCTTAGCACACTTATGCCCACCCACCTGTGTCGGTTTCTGGTACGGTTTCCACACGCTTAGCTCTAGAAGTTTTTCTAGGCACCACGCTTTCGATCCTTGTCCTGCTTTCGCAGATCTTGCGATCACCCAGAGGATTCCGCTGACGGATTTCCCAATCAGCCTCCCCCAAGCGCCCGAAGTCTCATTCCAGGAGACTCGACCAATTGTACGATGCGTCACTCCATCGAAAACGTATGGAAGTGCAGGAATATTAACCTGCTGTCCATCGACTACGCCTTTCGGCCTCGCCTTAGGACCGACTAACCCAGGGACGATTCACGTTGCCCTGGAAACCTTGGGTTTATGGTGGAAAGGATTCTCACCTTTCTTTTTGCTACTTATGCCGACATTCTCTCTTCCAAACGCTCCACGGCGGCTCACGCCTTCCGCTTCATTGCGATTGGAATGCTCCCCTACCAATGGATCGTCCCGAAGGACAATCCAGTCCGCGACTTCGGTACCATGCTTAGCCCCGGTAAGTTTTCGGTGCCGAGCAGCTTGACCAGTGAGCTGTTACGCTTTCTTTAAAGGATGGCTGCTTCTAAGCCAACCTCCTGGTTGTATAAGCCGCTTGACCTCCTTTGAC
>JBAYJC010000009.1:0-47198 GCA_041665285.1 Patescibacteria group bacterium
TACCGAGAACGCCGCACATCGCCGCAACCACTGCCGCGCCCAGAACCCAACCGAGTGCCTTTTTCATGGTCGACCTCCCATCCGTACACGCCGTAAAAGTTTTGGACCAATTCCTTGACTCTCCGGCGTATCATCCTCAGGAGAACATCAAATGTTCTTTGGTGTTTTCCCGAGAACAATACAGACACAGGAGATGCATGAACTTAGCGCAAACTATCTATCTTGTCAAGATTCGGCTCCCCCTAAGCCTTCCGACGCGCTTCACCGCCTACGGCATTGACATTACCCCAATATTAGGCTAGGCTCCCCTGTCCTACCCAGTGACGAAAGGCATCGCCAGAACCACGGTCGTGATTCTCATGATGCTCTCCGCCACTGCTGGGAAAGTCTCGGCAGGATGAGAGTGAGGTGTATCCATGACAAAAATCGCTGGAGTTGTATGCGCGCTCTGTTTCGTCATCGGCGCGATGGGATGCAAGGAGAGGAGCAATCCTCCTCCGCGACGAGCCGTGGCATCCGTTCTGGATGCCGGACGGGCGCTCGTGCCGGATGCGCAGGCCGCGAGGCCTTCGCGTCCTGGCATGGTCTACATCCCGGGCGGGGCATACCGCACTGGGAGCACGCAGGCCGAGGTGGACGAGCGATGCAGGACCGCGCGTGAGAACGTTGCGGCTCTGTGCGCCCTGAACCCCACCCCGGGACCTGGGTGCCTGAGAAGCGGCGCAGAGGACATCTGCCAGATCGCGCAACGGGAGCTCCCTGCGCGAACGGTCGTGCTCGCACCGTTCTTCATCGACCAAACCGAGGTCACGACAACCGCGTTCGTAACCTGGTTGAACAGCCTCAGTCAAGACGATCTGGACATCAACCACACCCGCGTCCTGTGGCTACGAAGCATGCAGGACGAGCCGATCGTGGCTATGGCCGGATCTCGGCGGTTTGCCCGGGGGAGCAACCAGCGGACAGTCCCGCGCGAGTACGCGGGGATCGACCGTCAACGTGGACGGTTCCTCGTCCTCCCGGGCTTCGAGAACATGCCCGTGACCCATGTGTACTGGTCAGGCGCCAACGCCTACTGCCAGGCACAAGGCAAGCGTCTCCTCAGGAGCGACGAGTGGGAGGCCGCGGCGCGTGGTTCCGAGGGGCGACGTTTCCCCACCGGAGATCAGCCACCGACCTGTGCCATGGCACACATGCTTGCGACCTACACCTTCGAGCGCTGTCCAGGCGAAGGCGGACCCCGCCCCGTGGAATCGTTCGCGCAGGATCGTTCGCCATTCGGTGTGCTGAATATGGCTGGCAACGTGGGCGAATGGGTCGCCGAGCCCTGCATCAGACCGAGCGAGCTCCTACCCCCAGACCAGGGCGGCGGAGTCCCAAACCTGAGAGAGATGCCCTCGTTCCACCGCATGTACGGAGGCGATCGCAATCTCGAAGCGGTCGCCGCCGCCTCCTGGAGCTGTGCCCTTGGCGTGGGCTCTGGCTCTGGCTTCCGCTGTGCCGCTGATGTACCGACCGGGCATCCGGATCGGTAGTTCCTTCTCCTTCAGGAGTCTGTCGGCCCAGCAATCTCGCTGGGCCGACAAGCCACGTGAAACACATTCACCTGGCTCCAGAACTAAATCGCTGAGTCTCTCGGCAATTTTGACTGGAACTGCGCAGTACACACGTTCCCTTAAACAGGAAAAATAGATTTGGTAGACAACGCGCTCACGTCATCATACACTAGCCAACGCTCATTCATCATCTCTTATGGTTCTATGCGAAAGAAAATCGTCTTCGGTGCATTGGCCGCGTTTTTATTATCAGCGGGTGTTGTTGGCGCTTCGTCATACGAGTGGATTAATCCATTTTCTATTCCTGAAGACGACTGGCATGGCGAAGATGTCAAAGCATTGAGTTGGACCGTAAACACCTCGAGTAATTTTTACGAATATCGCACGGTTTACTACGCCACAACCACGAGCGGCTCGCCCTCGAGCTGGACGGAATTCACGGGATGTCGGCACGAAGGCTACGTGAATGGCACTGCGGACGATGGATGTGATTTTACTGCTCCTTATTATCCAGGGCCAAATCATAACCTTTGGATTCGCATCACCACAAACTTTGCCGGATGTAGCCCAAATACCTACACAGCAGAACCAGCAGAAGGTTGCGGCGACTACAGAGAGAAGGGTTTTCCTTTTTACCAATAGAACAAACCCCACAAACAGCAAAACATCCTCACCCGAGGATGTTTTTGGAAGTAATATGCCGCTTATTTTTCGTTGATGGCCGCACTGATGCGTTTTTGCGTGTCCAATAACGGTTTCAAAGAGACCTCTTCTACAAGATGGTCTGTCTGGCGATATTCAAAGGGATTATCAAGAAAACGGATAAACATGATCATGTAGATCGTGATAAAACTCACGAAGGATACGAAGAAAACACTTTCATAAAATGGATCCATACGTACAAAAATCATGCCAATCGCTAAAATACAGGTGATAATCTCTGCCACCGCATATCCGGTTCCAAGAAAGGACGTGTCGCGAATCGTATCCGCTCGCTTGAGCAAGCGCCTAATCGCGGCCTGATCTTGCTTCATGCGCACAATAAAATTCGCCTGCGTCAACGGCTCAAATGCAAGGAAAAAATGATTGAACCCTGTCAGCCGTTTCATCATGGCATCTGTACGCGTCTTTTTATAAAACCAGGAGACTGTCAGGGTCGAAAACTCTGCTAATTCTCGCAAAAATGCTCGCGCAACAGGATCACGTTTATTTTGCCAAACAATACTCACTTCATCTGTCAGCGCCTCCAAGTGCGAGGAAAGCTCGCTTGGAAGTTTCTCACTCTCTTTATAGTCCACAAGTACGCCGGAAATGAGAAAGCCAATGAGAAAAATGTTCGCAGAAATGATGGCGCCAAAGAGTGAGTTGAGTGTGAGGAATTCAGCCTGCTGACCATGGACCAAAAACTTTACCAAGACGATCAAAGCCACAAACGGGAGGGTCTTCAAGGCAAGAGCCCAACGAGAACGCAGAAAGGAGCGTAAAATCATAGGAAATAGTTTATGGCGCAGTCGCAACTACGGTAATCGTGGTTGCATAATCATCATAAGATCCTGTGGCTGTTGGCACGGTAATCTGATAATACGTGGTGCGCGTATCTGATTGCGCAACGTTAGCGTCAATAGAATAAAGCGTATCAGCCAAAGAAAACGTTGTCCAAACTAGCGTATCCGTAGAATATTCAAACTTCACCGTATCATTACCAGCCGCTTCTCCAAAGGTCCACGTATTCAAACCAACCGTGGTGAATGTTGAACTTCGGACCTGCAGTGCCGCAGGACCTGCATCAACCGTGATGGTCTGCGGATCATTCTTTGCGGTAGGCAATGTGCTGGTTGTTGCTCCAAGCGCAATATTGCCAAAAGCAATCGTTCCATCTGTAGAGATACTGATCGCAACAGCCGCGGCTAATACGGTAAACGCTGGAGACCCTCCATTTGCCGTAGTGTAGACCGAGGACTCATTACTCGCATCCGTAGTCAGCACGCGCCAATAATACGTGGTATTTGCGAGTGTCTGGCTTGCAGATCCAATGATGTATAACCCGCTTCCCTCAGCTTGACCTACGCGAAAATAACGGACACCTTGTGAACTTGTCACGGACACATAGTCTACTTCAGGAGCAATGAAATCTGCGCCATCATCAATCTGAATACGATACGCTACCTCGTCTGCCACATTTTCATCAGCAAGCGTAAACTCAAATTGCGGTTGATTGGTAGAGGTAGTAGACCCATCAACAATGCCAGATGGGCCAAGACCTGTTGGCGCGTCAGGTGGGACATTGACGCCCGTGTACCAGACCGTTCCGTCACTTCCTGAATCACCCGACGTCCCATTGTTTGATCCACCGCTTGTTGTCACATAGGTAGTATCTGTCAGAGGAAAGTCATTCAATGTCGAGTAGTGTACGGCGATCCTTCCTCCACCTCCTCCACCGCCATACGCATAGGCCGCGCCTCCGCCCTTGGAAGAGAGTGAGCCTGATGAGCCGTTCAAGGTATCAACGGATAAATAGATGGTTCCGCCTGAACCGCCGCCCGCGCCATTCCCAGAGGGACTTTCCGCAAGAACACCATCCGCAAGAATAGGCCCCAGAATCGTTGCGGCACCTGCAACGGATAGCGAAACAAGGCCGCCCCCTGCCCCAGGCATGTCATTAGGAGCCGAAGACCAGCTTGCACCGCTAGAGCCGATATGCGAAGGCGAAACACGTTTGCCATAAGTGGCAGAAGCCGTTGATCCCCATCCAGGGCTTCCCCTTCCACCAGCCCCTCCATACCCACCACCTCCCCACAGACCAACACCATACCCGGTCTGACTCACGGTACACACTCTTGTCACAGCATCTGGTCCATAACCAGCATCACTCCCCAAATAACCGGGACATCCCTTGCCCGAGGCATCAATGCGCGAGGTGGCATCAATACTCAATGAGGAAAGCGTGGATGTCACACTGCAGTAAAAGGCAGAGTATTCAGCTAAGGTGAGGACCGGCGCACCTGGAATGGTAAGAATGCCGTTTCCCGCGAGTGTCTGCCCAGAGGCAGGGCCCACCACCCTAGTCGATGTTGCAGAAATACTTGTCCCCGGCGCGTCCCATGTCATGCGTGTTGTTGTGCCGTAGCTAATAAATGATGCGATAAAATCCATGGACGACCCATGGAATGTCGTAAGACCAGCCGCGGAAAAACTGGTTGTCGTGGAATCAAACGTGAGTGCGCCTGTACTCGAAACCGTCACCGAAGAGTGTCCGCCGGAAAAGAGCAACGCAGAATTGGTGATGCTCAGGGCAGAAGCCGATTGGATCGTAAAATCCGGAATAGGCGATCGACAATCAAATGTCACACCAGAAAACGATCCAACCTCAAAAACAGTGGAGTTCGTACTTGTACATGTAACCATTGCTCCATCACCTAGCGTTATTGTTGAGCGCACAAGATCAATACCGTCGTAAATCTCCACACCAGAAGTAATATACAAATCACCAGATCCATCATCATTTTGTCTATCCAATATCCAGGTAGTGCCATTTCCTCCTGCCATTCCATATCCCTCCACCCCAGGCGCCCCCTTGATCGCCGTGGCATTGCCTCTTGTAAAGCCGCTCAGCGTATCGTAAAGAATCGCCACACGACCGCCGCCGCCACCACCCCCGTAATACATGGCGCCCGCACCAGCATTTGCGCTTACAGAACCAGATCCTGCCAACGTACTTGCCTTCACATACACAGAACCGCCGGATCCGCCACCAGCGCCATTGCTTCCACCGCCTGGGGTTCCATTTGTTCCATCTGCTGTTATTACACCATCGATCGTGATGGTGCCTGCGGCAAAAATCTGTACGCGCCCACCACCAGAACCAGCCACAGCATCTGAAGAGGACCAGGCCGCACCACTCGAACCAAGATAGGTTGGCGCTGTTGAGGATCCATAGGTCCCCCATTGTTCCGTATTGCCAGACCCCTTGCCTCCAAATCCTCCATACGCCCCTCCTCCCCAGAGCCCAAAACCAAATCCACCCGTAGAAATAGCGCAGATTCCCGTATCAGGATCCGGTCCATAGCCGCTGTCCCCTGTATCGCCCTGACACCCTTTTCCGTCCACATCGATCGTCCCCGTGATGGTCACGGCATCCGCTGTAAGCTGAATGCCTGTTGAAGATCCTGCCGCATGCGTGATAGAAGCTCCGCTTTCAAGCGTAAAATCATCCGTTGCACCCAATTCCAGTGGCTGATCCCACACAATATTTGTTCCCGTCACATAGACAAGCGCATCTCCGGAAATATCCACCACACCTCCCCAGTGCACCGTAAAACCATCGCCACCGATATTCAAACTCGTACAGCTGTTATTATCCACGTATGCCTGATCAATAGATGTTTCCGCTTCAACAAAGCAATCAGCCGCTACCACAGGACGCACGTTGACTAAAAAAAGAAAACTCGCCAAGCAAAAAATACCCAATACAAAGAACCGTGTCGCACTTTTTTCCCGCAGAGCTGACATGTTGCTATAATAGCACGACAATACCCTGAAGAGAACGATTCTCAGGTCACACATTTCTTATGATATCGCTCTCAGCAGTCTTTTGGATCCACGCCTTTGAGATGCTTGGCATTTTTGCGTTCTTCATTCTTCTTGGAAGATCGCTGTGGCGTAAACAATGGCTCAATGGACTTGAGCTCGTAAGTGCAAGCGTCTTTGGCCTGCTTCTGGAGATAAGCAACATGGCCATTGGCCATACCTATGCCTACAGCACAGACTTTTTCTTCATGATTGCTGGAGCGCCGGTCGTGATTGGCTTGGGTTGGGCGACAATTATCTACTCGGTAATGCAATGGAGCGATGTCTTTGCCTTTCCTTGGTATAAAAAACCTCTTCTCGATGCCTTTTCTGCGCTTATCCTCGACCTCGCGATCGATGCTGTTGCTATACGTATCGGCCTGTGGTCTTGGACCATTCCCCTTTCTGAGGAATGGTTTGGCGTGCCCTATGAAAATCTTATTGGTTGGATCCTCGTTGTTTTTCTCTTTTCCTTTTTCGTCCGTTGGATACGCCAAAAAAAGCTCAAGCCGTTCTTACACGCTCTGTTACTGGCCGTACTCCCCATCCTCTCTTACATGGGCTTGCTCGTAGGCTTTACCCTGTACACAACTCTTTCCTCACTGCCCTACATCTTTGCCACACAACAATTTTCTCTGTTTCTTCAGCCAAATACCATGTTTGAGGTCATGACATTCCCCGAAGTGCAGACCTGGAAAGGAATCTGGCTCTTCCTTGTAACCATCGGGTTAGCAACGCAGGTCATCATCGCAAAAAAACAGAAAATACCGCTCAAAGCAAAACAAGACATTCTTACTTTTGGTGTCTTAACAGGCCTACACCTCTTTTTTCTCGCTGTTCTCTTTACAACGCTCCGCACTCAATCACCGCAAGCATTATTTTTGATAGGCTTGAGCAGTTTCGCCGTTCATCTCTGGCTCCATATCCCACGGCGCACTAACCAAACGCCTCTGCCTTAAAGCGTGTCTTGATATCGACATCATCATGCGCCAACAAAAGCTTGATCCCCTCCACAAAATCTTGCTTGCCGCATGCGAGAAATGAGCAGGCTGACAAATCTGTGACGTATTTTTGCACCATTTCGCGATGGATGCGGCCTCGCTCGCTTGGCCAGGAAGAGGGCGCGTCCTCCCCGGTGAGCGTTGGGACGAATGTAAAGTCTGCCCAAGTTTTTGCGATGCGCCGAAACGTCTCCATAAACAACAGGTCTTCTTCGTGACGCCCAGAATAGAAGAGTGTGACCTTTGGCGTTTCTTGGCCGAGATCTGCTTGCCGCGCCCATGAACGGACCATGGAAGAAAAGGGGGTGATCCCAATACCACCGGCAAAAATCACGAGTGCTTTCGCGTTTTCTGGTGGGAAAAACGCCCCAAATGGTCCTTGAATACCCACAATATCATCAGCAACAAGTCGTGAGGCGCGCAACGTGAACTCTTTGTAGATCTTGATCGTCAGCTCCAATCGACCATCCGTAGACTCTTCTGGCGCATTTGCCAGAGAAAAAGGGGCTTTCCACGTGCTTCCCTCTTCATCGTAGAGATGCAAAAACACCCACTGTCCTGCCCGAAAAGTCACGGTGTCTTCTACAGAACGCGGGATCAGAGTCAGGGTAAATATCTGTGAAGATTCTTGGTGGTTTTCCACCACACGGAACTGTTTGATGGTTTGCGAGGCAATCATGTCACGCCATTGTGCCCCACGCACCAAAAAACGAAAAGAGCGCCATGACGGCGCTCTTTCCCCGGGGCCACTCCCCCTCTACATCCCCCTCCGCGAGGGAGCGAATATGATCGCTAGATAATCAAGCCGATAATCAGCAAGGCCACGATGTTCAAAATCTTGATCATCGGGTTGATAGCTGGACCGGCTGTATCTTTGTAAGGATCACCGACGGTGTCGCCTGTGACAGCGGCCTGGTGGGCAAAGGATCCTTTACCGCCGTAGTTTCCTGCTTCAATGTATTTCTTTGCATTATCCCATGCCGCGCCGCCCGTGGTCATAGAAATGCCCACGAAAAGGCCGGTCACGATCGCACCCACGAGCAAGCCACCCAAGGCAACTGGCCCAAGCCACAAGCCAACAATGATTGGAGCCACGACTGGAATCAACGCTGGGACAATCATCTGACGGATCGCGCCTTTGGTCACCACATCCACGCAACGCGCGTAATCTGGTTTTGCCGTGCCTTCCATAATGCCCTTGATCTCGCGGAACTGGCGGCGCACCTCTTCAACCACTTGGCCAGCCGTGCGGCCGACAGCTTGCATGGCATAGGCGCCAAACAAGTATGGGAGCAGACCGCCGATAAACAGGCCAGCGATCAACTTCGGATCTTCCAAGGAAAAAGAGAAGACCAATGACTGGCTACGAATCGGATCAACCAATCCAGAGCTCAAAAGCTTAGCCGCGGCATCGCGAATCTCCTGAACATACGAGGAGAACAATACCATAGCCGCCAAACCTGCTGAGGCAATGGCATAGCCTTTTGTCACGGCTTTTGTTGTGTTACCAACCGCATCCAGAGGATCTGTTACGCGGCGCACAGATTCATCCATGCCTGCCATTTCTGCGATACCGCCCGCGTTGTCCGTGATCGGGCCAAACGCATCGATCGTAACGATGATGCCGGTCAACGACAACATGCTCACAGCCGCGATCGCAATGCCGTACAAGCCAGCAAAGGAATAAGCTGTCAGCATAGCCGCCACAATCACGAGAAGCGGAGCGGCTGTGGACTTCATGGACACAGCGAGGCCAGCAATAATATTGGTGCCATGACCTGTTTCAGAAGCCGCGGCAATCGATTTGACCGGAGAAAACGATTTGGAAGTGTAATAATCCGTGATCAAGACCATGAGCGCCGTCACGATCAAACCGATCAACGTCGCGCCATACAAGCGTCCCACAGAGTACTGGGAAACGCCTTCCATGACATACTTGGTCGCTGGATAGAATGCCACCGCAGAAATCACACCCGCGGCAATCAATCCCTTATACAACGCGCCCATGATGTTGACCTTGCCTTCTGCCATTTTGATGAAGAGCAAGCCAATAATAGAGGCAATAATCGACACGCCACCAAGCACGAGCGGATACACGAGTGCGGCTTGGGCGTTGCGCATGAGCAATCCACCAAGCAACATCGCGGCAACCGTGGTGACCGCATAGGTTTCGAACAAGTCTGCGGCCATGCCAGCGTCATCACCGACATTGTCGCCGACGTTATCTGCGATCACGGCTGGGTTTCGCGGATCATCCTCTGGAATACCCTTCTCCACTTTACCAACCATGTCTGCGCCTACGTCTGCGGCTTTGGTGAAAATACCGCCGCCAAGACGAGCAAACACAGAGATCAAGGATGCACCGAAAGAAAATCCGATCAGTGCCTTCATGTCTGGCATGGCCATGTGAAAGGCTGTCACACCAAGCAAGCCAAGACCCACAACCATAAGACCGGTCACCGCGCCGCCCTTTACTGCCACGTTCATGGCGCTAGACATGCCCTTTTTCGCGGCTTCAGCCGTGCGACAATTGGCGCGCACTGCTACATACATGCCCGCATAACCAGCGAGCGCGGAAAGCACCGCACCCACCACAAAACCCAAACCCACCTTCAAACCAAGCGATGGTATGAGGCAGATCATCACCAACAAAAGCAAACCAATCCACAAAACCGTTTTATACTGACGGTTCAAATACGCCCCGGCACCCTCTTGGATAGCCTTGGCAATATCCACCATTTTCTCGTTCCCAGCCGGGAGTTTGAGAATCTGGCGGGCTAAAAACGCGCCGTAGACAATCGCCAAAGTGGCTGTCCCAAGCGCAAACGCGAGATACACGTTCATAATGGCACGGACAAATGATGAATAACAAGGCCAAGCGTAGGGAAAACGGGGGTAAATGTCAACCAAACGCTTTTCTCTCTCTTCAGTTGACGTGTTTCTCTTTTTATGGTCTCCTCTCCTGCACGGCCACGCGTCCGTCACGCGAAAAAGAGGCACCCATGCCACATGTCGTCGTCTTTCGAGGGATACAGGAACCTAGAGGAATCAGAAAGGTGCTCCAACGAGCGCTGAAAAAGCACCACTTCCCCGAAGGAGTCTATAGCTTCTACACAGAAGAAAAAATTCCTGCTCGCGGACCAACTCCGGAGATCCAACTCGGAAGCGATAATGCTCGCGACCAATTCGTGACACTCAAGGTGAGGCCCAACGGGACGGGCAATGGCGGACGCTGGAGCGTGTCGTTCTATCCCCCTAAAGGCCACGATATCCATATCTTCCGTCGCCGCTGGCACGGTATTCTCACTTCAAGGGTCAAGCGCGAAAACGTTGCGGCCTAACACTGCCATTCTGGCGGTTCTTTTTTTGCGCGATCCATGATTTGCATGGCAAATCCGGTTCTGTCATCCTCCCTTTATAAACGTTACAGACTTTACGACCTTTGACTATCTCTATGCCTATCCTCCCTCCTGCACACGCTGACCGTGTCTACGCAAGTCACAACCTCAACGTCTATGAATGGCCACAAACGCTCTACGACGGTACAACCACGACATTTGACTGCGTCACACGCCCTGATTTTGTTGGCGTGATTGCGTTTCTTGATGCAAAAACCATCCTCCTCACAAAACAAGAACAACCCAGCAGACCAGCCGCGTTTTTTGATATTCCAGGCGGGCAAGTCGATAAAGACGAGACGCCAGAACAAGCCGCCTTACGCGAATTGCAGGAAGAGACAGGCTACCGCGCAGGACAGATTTCCCTCTGGAAAACATCCCCCTATTACGGGCTCGTGCGCTTTGAACAATTTTTGTATATTGCCACAGATTTAACGCTTGACCCCACGGGCAATCACGAAGACGCCGGCGAAAAAATCCAAGTACTCAAAACCCCCTGGCCAGAAGCTGTGCACCTTGCGCTCACCGGGCAAATCAGAGTCTGCGAGGCAGGACTCGCGATCGCGGCAATGGAATACGAGGAGGGAGCCAAGAAGCGTGTGAGAGAATTTCTCAAATAAAATACCACGACAGATGCCGTGGGTTGTTAGCGCGGGTCTCCGAAGGCGCGGGTGCGTAGCTCACGCATCTTGTCCTCGAACTCGTTGTTGCGTAATCGTGCCGCTTCCTCAAAAGCCAGGTGTTTGCGGTACTGCTCGAATACACCAAAGATACATAGACGACATGCCTCGATCTCCTCCTGTAACACGGCCTTGCGGGCCAGGAGAGAATCCTCCGGATGCTCGCGACATGCTTCTTGTACTTTCAGAAGTCCGCACTCGCCTCTCACGCCTATGCCGATCTCCAGCTGATTCAACTCGTGCATGAGATGCTCGAAGCAGGCATTGACCCCCTCCTCCATCGCCGCCTGGAGCGGGTGCTCTCGGACGAACGCGAGACGCCTTTCCTTCTCGGCTTTGTGGGGACAAGGAACAGTGGCCTCTTCCATGAGATCAAGCAACATCCCAGTGAGAAACCCTATCAAGCATAACGCAGAAATCACCCAGGCCCCATTAGCGGACAGGGCAAGCGCGATCGTTAGAGCAAACGTACCCAGTGCGCACAACCCCGTGAAACCCGCACTGCCATGCTTCCTGCACCAGCAGTGCTTGTCGCGAATCATCCTCACGAGGTTGAGCGGATTCGGGCGGGTGTAGCGCTTTTCGAGGCGTAGAGCTTTACCGAGCAGGTCTTTCAGCTCTTTGTCTTCGCAGTGCTTGTGCAGTTGCTTGAGGTCACTGGCCATGGGACGACCTTTCTTTCGAGGAACTGGGAGGATTGGAACACGGAAAGGCAAGGGCGTCAATGAGGACCATGCCCCCGAACCACCTCAGGATGACGAACAGATGTACGAACAAAAAAAATACCACGACAGTTGCCGTGGGTTATCGCTTGCCCTCCTCTTTGGCCAGGCGATTGTTCAGCGCGAGAGACGCGCGTAGATCCTCACCGAACCGCTCCGCAGAAAGCGCGTCCGCCGCAGTAACAGCAGGCGCCGTCAGCTCTGCCGGCTGTCTCACCTCCTCCTTGAGCGCTTCCTGCACCACATCCGAGGAAACGCGCGGACGAACATCGCTCCACTTCTCGTTCAAACCTGTGAGTAGTGCGTGCATACGGGATAAGTACTTCTCCCGCGTCTCTTCAGGCAAACGGTTCGCCGCCTGCTCTGCGGACGTGATGTCTGCAAGAAAGTCGCGCACACGATCTGCTAAGAGATGCGGACTCCGTCTGGACAGATCGACCAGAACCCAAGCCTGTCCCTGCTCACGAGCGGCCAGTAACAGATCCATCTGCTCGACCGTTTCGGTGTACTTTGCAAGAAGGGCATTCCCCTTCTCCTGCAAAGCACACGCCACCGAGGAAATCTCATTAGTCAGTTCCGCGGACGCTTGATTCGAGGCGTTCATACGATACCCGGTTTGAGCGGGCTGGGCGCGACCGTCCAAATGTTCGATGTAGACATTGCCAAGCCGTCCAATCAAGCAGTTCGTCCTCAGGCACAGCCGACCGCGGAGATCCACCATCTCCTCCTCCATCGCCGCCTGGAGCGGATGCTCTCGGACGAACGCGAGACGCTTTTCCTTCTCAGTTTTGTGAGAACAGGACCTTCGATTCCGCCCCACCGAGATCAGGAACAACGCCATGAACAGGAAAATCCCGAGGACGAACCACCAGTTCCTGGTGTTTTGAAGCATCGCAATCCAAAACGGGAGCAAAACAATAAATATGATGCCGATCATCTGACTTCCATCATCAAGACACCAGCAATGTCCATCGCGAATCATGCGCACGAGGTTGAGCGGATTCGGGCGGGTGTAGCGCTTTTCGAGGCGTAGAGCTTTACCGAGCAGGTCTTTCAGCTCTTTGTGTTCGCAGGACTTGTGCAGTTGCTTGAGGTCACTGGCCATGGGACGACCTTTCTTTCGAGGAACCACGAGGATTGGAACACGGAAAGGCAAAGGTGTCAATGAGGACCGCACCCACGAACCACCTCACCCCCAACCCCTCTCCTTCGTAAGGAGAGGGGCTTTCGGATCTCCATATTCTGTTCAGAACCCCTCCGACGTACGTCGGAGGGGCAGGGTGAGGTGGAGCCCTGTTCAGGATGACAATAGCGTTCTCTACACGACCGTGTCTTTTTGCGCTATCATGTCCACGTGTTATGCGCACCGTCACTATTGCAGGTTGGATACTTCTTGGCGCCATTGCGTCGGGTGTGAGCTTTGGCTATTACCTTCGCGTGGCAAACGCGGATCGTGAAGCGCTTCAACTGCGCGTCCAAACACTGGAGCTCCAGATGCAACAAGCGAAGGTCGATGGTGAACGCGTGGCAGATGAGGCAAATCGTAAAGTGGATGATGCGGTCAAAGAAGTCACCAAGGCGCAAGCGCTTGTGACATCCTGCGAAGAACAACGGGCGCAAATCGTCAGCGCGCTCCCCCTCGCAAAACCAGACGGCCGTACGCTCAAAACCTGGAAAGAAACGATCTCCATGGCTCTTGGCGTGTCCCTTCATGTGCCACCAGGGACAACCGTGACGCATGACGCCACGCAAATCAACGCTTCTACGCCTGCACGAGGACAAAAAAGCTCGCCAAACTGGCTCACGATCACTGCGTTCAATCCAAGTCGCGAGGCAGAGCTGACACAGGCCCTAGAAAATAAAGCGGCGGTCACCTACTCGATCAATGGCGTGCTCGCGGTGGGCGTTAAAGGGCGCGTACCAGGTACCAATATCACGACCATCGTGCTCCACGCAGGCGTGGGTCAGCTTCCTTCGCATCTCGTGTGGGCGCAAACCACAGACACCATGACAGAAAGCCGCATTTTAGAGGCGCTCGCGACTGTTGGTATTCGTTCTTGAACATCATGCACATCCCTCTGCTCCGCTGGTACGACCGCCATGGTCGCGACCTTCCTTGGCGTCACACGCGCGATCCATACCGCATTCTCGTGAGCGAAATCATGCTCCAACAAACGCAGGTTTCCCGCGTTCTTTTATATTACAAGACCTGGCTCAAGCAATTTCCAACGTTTGCAATACTCGCCAAGGCCTCGAATGCAGACGTGATCCATGCCTGGGCAGGATTGGGCTACAACCGAAGAGCACTCATGCTACGAGATGTGGCGCGCTCCGTCCTCCGACCTCCTGACGGCACGGAAAAGTTCTGGCTCTCGCTCAAAGGCATTGGCCCCTACACCGCCGCGGCGATCGCATGCTTTGCGTACCATGAACGCACACTCCCCATCGACACAAACATCCGCCGCGTGCTCGCACGTTTTCTCTTTGCTATCCCCTTTCCAACACTTGCCATCGACGATCGCATTCGCAAACGTATAGATGACATTCTTCCCAAGCGTGGACGTTTTTTTGACGTGCCACAGGCGCTATTCGATCTCGCGACCCTTGTCTGCACCAAAACACCGGCGTGCGCAAGCTGTCCTTTGCGCAAAACCTGCAAAGCCGCGCCACGTTTTCTCGACGGTCGCGTGCGTACACCAAAAGCCATGATCAAAAAAGCGAATGAGACGATCCAACCGGGAAAAAAGTATCCGGATCGCATCTACCGCGGACGTATACTTGCTGTGATTCGCAAACAAGGACAGACGGACGTCGCAAAGATCGGCGCTCTCATTGATCCGACTTTTATCCAAGAGGATCAGCCGTGGATCGAGCGCATGACCGACCGCATGCAAAAAGACCGCCTCGTGAAGCGCATCGGCGATCTCCTTGAGCTCGCATAAACCTATACACCAAATAATTTCCGAGCATTTTCCGTGGAAATACGCGTGACTTCTTCAAGGGATATTCCGCGAATCTCTGCAATCTTCTTCGCGACTTCTTCGACGTATACCGGCTCATTTCGCTTGCCGCGATGGGGCGTTGGCGCAAGGTAGGGCGCATCTGTTTCGATCAATAGACGATCAAGTGGCATCTGCTCAACCGTACGTGACAACCAGCGCTCAGGTGGGTCTATTTTACGTGGCTTAAACGTCACAACGCCGTTCACACCAAGAGAAAAACCTAAACCAAGGAGCACTTGCGCCTCTTCCCATGATCCGGAAAAGGAGTGCATCACACCACGCACATGCATCCCCTGCTCCGAGGCCTGCTTCAAGACCGCGACCGTGCGCTCGAACGCATCTCTGCTATGGATGATGAGCGGCAAACCGAGCTTGCTAGCCACGCGAATATGCGCAAGAAACCCTTGCTCCTGTTTTTCCATAGCCTCATCGCGATCAAGCCCCTCATCAATCCAATGAAAATCCAGCCCTGTTTCGCCAATGGCAACGACTTTCTTAGAAGAAGAAGCAACCTGCTCAAGCCTCGCCTCGTCTACTTCACGCTCCGGTGCCTCGCCCTCGTCCTTATCATGAAAGTCTGAGGTCAGATGCTCTGGATGAAGCGCAACGCTCGCCCAAATTTGCTCATGCGCTTCTGCAAAAGCAATGGCTTTCTCACTATTTGCCATGGTCGTCCCGACTGTGATCGCGCCCATATCCTTGTCCTGCATGCGCCCTAAAACCGCGTCCACATCGTCGGCATACGCGGGGAAATGGAGATGCGCGTGAGAATCAAAGAGAAGCATAGTGCGGACAGTGTAGCGCGTTCGCAGAAAAATAAAACACCGGCTCAGGATCAGTCCTGAACCGGCTAGTGCCTTAGACGCCGACGAAGCTCCTTCAGACGCCTCTGCGCTTCGTAGATGAGCTCGACGAGCATTTTACTGCTCGCAGTCTTCGGCGGCTTGGGCATGCCGCTCCGCGCACAGCTTTCGGCCGCCACTCGGTAGGTGACCTCGTGCCCCTCAGGAGTTCCTCGAAGCGAATCTGCCCACTTGGCCAGCTTGGCCTGCCGGACCTTCTGTTTCTCTCCACACGTGGCGCATGCCTGCTCGTGCGCCAGGATCTGGCCCGCCTCCTCGTCGGTCAATTGGCGGTCATCCGTGACCAAGAGCTTGGCGTACTCTTCACACGAAAGAGTCTGATCCTGTGCCATCTCTCCTCCTGCGCTTCTCTTAGCACACATCAAAAAAAGAATCAAGGGTATGGCAATCCCTACAACAAAAATCCCAAAAGCGACCTAAATGCCATTTCTGTATATCCAGCGATCGTTGAACTCGACACCCAGGCGACGAGCGTCGCATCTAAATTAAAACGAATAATGGCGTAAACACAGGAGCCCACGAGTGTCACGCCAACAAATGCACCGATGACCGCACCGAGTATGCGTCCAATAGTTTTCGTAAATGGAATAATGGTGGCAATGCTAAAAATCGCAGATACAATACGAAAGATAAGACCCACGAGCTGGTCTACGAGAACATAAATCGCAAGAAACGCAATAAACCGCGCAATACCTGGGCGACTAGGCAGGAGTAAAACAAAGAGGCTACCGACCCAGGAATACATGGACCGCGCAACCACAAAGCCAAGGACCGCGCCGATCAGTTTTCCGAGCGTGAGAAAAAGTCCGTCTTTCCAACCAGCCGCAACAAAACCAAAAAGAACAAGCGCCAAAATGATTTCCACAAGAAGCATACATCCCTAGGATACCGCGTCTGTGTTTTGGACGCTACCTTTCTTGATTATCCTTTTCTCGGGAAAAGAACTTTTGGCTCTGGTAAAAGACTTCCCGGAACAAGTCCGCCCCAGGTGAGTGCCTCATTCCATGTTTTTGTACGTTCTTCTATGACGTTCAGTCCAAGTTGCGCGAGGATTTCATCCGCGACCTGCGGCATGGCTGGCGTGAGAAGCCATGCATACCAGCGACACGCTTCGAGCATGCTGTAGAGAATGCGACTGACAGCTTCTGGATCTGTTTTTACGAGTTTGAATGGCTCGGTCTCTTGGATGTATTGATTTGCTTGAGCGATGCTGGATTTTGCGCCGTCCCGTCCCAGCCACAGCGCATCAAGCGCCGCATCACACTGCACTTCTGCATACGAGGCACCAACGAGTTCCGCGAGCTTTTGCAAACCACCTTCCCCTTCCCATGTTGTCCCAGCGACAGCAATCTTGCACGCCGCAGGATCCACGGTCGGAACTTTGCCGTCGCAATATTTGCGGCTCATGGCAATCACACGATTCAATAAGTTGCCTAAACCGTTGCCAAGATCGCTTGTGTATCGGCCGAGAAGACGTTCATACGAAAAGTCGCCGTCATCGCCAAAAGGGATTTCGCGCAAGAGAAAATAGCGTACAGGATCTGTTTGGTATTCATTGCACAGCGCGATTGGATCAATGACGTTTCCAAGAGATTTGCTGATCTTTTGTCCGTTGACCGTCAAAAAACCACCAACATAGACACGCGCAGAATTCGGCAATCCTGCGGAACAAAGCATGGCCTGCCACATGGCGGTCTGCGGACGCAGATTATCTTTGCCACAAACCTGCACGCCTGGCCAAAACCTCTCGAATGTTTTTTGATCTTCCGGCCAACCAAGCACGGAAATATAGTTCACAAGCGCATCAAACCAGACATACATGACATGATCCGCATCATCTGGCACTTCCACGCCCCATGGCATCTTCGTTTTCAACCGCGACACGCTAAAATCCGTCAACCCAGCAGAAACAAAGTTGCGGATTTCCTTGAGGCGATAATCCGGTTGCACAAAATCCGGATGTGCGTCGTACAAATCCAACAAAGCCTGCTGATATTTGGAAAAACGAAAGAAATAGTTTTCCTCATCAATCAATTCCAGTGCTGTGGTCGGATGCAAAGGGCATTTTCCATCCACAAGCTCAGAATCCGTCTTTTCAAGCTCGCAACCTACGCAGTACTTCACCTGATACTGCTTTTTGTAAATATCGCCATTATCACGACATCGCTTCCAAAACTCTTGCGCGGCTTTGACGTGATGTGCGTCCGTTGTGCGTGTGAAATGCGTGTAGCTCAAATGAAGCGCATCCTTTAACCCCTGAAACTTTGCAGAATAGCCATCCACATATTCCTGTGGCTCAAGACCGTTCTCCTGCGCCTTGCGATAGATCTTCAAACCATGTTCATCTGTGCCTGTATTAAAAATCACCTCCTCACCCTGCAAAGCATGATAACGCGCAAGTGCATCCGCTCGAATGATTTCCATGGCAAACCCCAAATGCGGATCGGCATTGACGTACGGAAGTGTTGTAGTCACGTAAAATGTCTTTTTTTGCTTTGGCATATAGGAAAGTATTATTTGGAGGCAGGGCCCACGATCACGACGAATTCCCCTTTTGTGCTGGTAGCATGGAGCGCCTCGCGCACCTCGTCAATAGTGCCGCGATACAAGGTCTCGTGCATTTTTGTGAGCTCGCGTCCTATAAAAATGCGACGCGCTGGATCAAGATGTCCGGCAAGCTGGTCCAGCGTTTTCTCAATGCGATGCGTTGACTCGAAAAAAATTGATGCGGTCTTACGCTCCCCTATCTCACGAAACATGGTTTCGCGTCCTTTCTTGTGCGGCACAAAGCCAAGATAGGTAAACTCATCCATGGCAAAGCCACTCACAGAAATAGCCGTGGTCACGGCAGATGCGCCTGGGATTGGGACGACGGTCATTTTTCGTTCGATGACCGCTTCTACGAGCTTGCCACCCGGATCGTTTACGCCTGGCGTGCCAGCGTCTGAAACATAGGCAATGCTTTCGCCTTGTTCCATGCGTTCCACCAGTCGTTGTACCACTGCATCCGCGCTGTGCTCATGCACACTCACGAGCGGTTTTTGGATCTCAAACCGCGCGAGGAGCTTGGCGGTCACACGCGTATCCTCGCACACAATAGCAGACACCTCCTTGAGAACGCGAAGCGCACGAAGCGTGATATCTTCGAGATTTCCAATGGGTGTTGCTACAACGTAAAGAGTCCCGGACATGCGTTGTTTGTACCACGTTTTATGAAAAAGAAAAACCCGCAAGTCTTGCGGGGGGCCTTGGGCCGGAGACTGCTACGAGAGCTTCTGCCAGATGGCATAGCAGACCGCGGCTAAGAGGATCCCCAGGACGAGGATCACCAGCCACTGCGACGAGTCGCCTTTAGGCGCAGAATCTTGCTTGGACATGGAGAACCTCCGGATATTTCTTATCAAGGAAACGACTATCGGTCAAAGCCTCTCGCTCTCTTTATGCAAATCTGGCACAATGGCGTTGTATGCGTCGCTCTTCGCTGATTTTATTGACACTGCTTGTATGTGCCATTCCTTTGATGGGCTTTGGATGCAAGCAAAACACCTACAAACAGTATCAACCCGGAGACCAGCTCCCCTCCTGGCTCCAGCGTAACCTTGCCAAGCCTTCTTCAGGTGCCAAAAAAACAACCACGGACGCGAATACGTCCGGAGAATCCAGCATGGCGCGATGGAATCGCGGCATTCGCGGCTATGACAACGAAACTGTGCCTCAAAACATCCAGTATTTGCGTCAGGTCATGAAAAACTTCGCCAATGTCAACAGCTTCCGCGTCACATTCACAATCCCCGGAAAAAGCGGCCTGGTTCAAGGCACGGCAGAATTCCAACGCGATCAAGGATTACACGGAATCTTTCAGGTACCGAACGCGCAAAACACAGAAATGTACCTTGTGAAGGATCTTGTCTATGTACGCGCTGGCACATCCACGTGGCTCAATCTCACAGACTCTCCTGAAGGTCAAACAGCAAAAGAAGCCCTTGCGTCCGTTTTTAGCAGTACCAATACAGACAATCGCCTCTATATAGACAAAAAAGCCACGGTACAGACCAGCGAAGATCCACGTGGATGCAAAATGCACGCTATTACACAGCACATTTCAGGCTTAGGAAAACAGACCATCCAACTCTGCATCAAGAACGACCTTCCCATGATTATTTCCATGATATTGCCAGAAGGCCCTCTAGAAATGTCCTACACAGACTTCAACCAACGCATGGAGCTCAATCCCCCCATGTAAATCCTTTTCTGTTGTGTTTGACGTGCGTTTCATGATCCGCTACGCTGTTAGCACTGATATCTTTTGAGTGCTAATATGCGCCCACAAAACTTCACCCATAAAAGCCAAGAAGCGCTTCAGCTTGCCCAACAGTTCGCGCTTCAAAACGGCCAGCCTGCGCTTGAACCCGTGCATCTTCTCCTCGCACTTCTTGAGCAAGAGGATGGCGTTGTTCCGGTTCTCCTCAAAAAACTCGAAGCCAACATCCAAGCCCTCCGTGGCGATGCAGAACGCGCGCTTTTTCAGATGCCAAAAGCTTCCTCTACCCCGCTCGGCGGAGGATCTGCGCAGGTTTTTCTTTCTCCAGACATGGCCAAGGTTTTGCAATCCGCAGAACGTGCGGCCTCCTATTTCAAAGACGAATATATTTCAACAGAGCATCTTCTCTTGGGTTTGACCGAAGCCGCTGGCGACATGAACGCGCTTCTCGCCCACCACAAGATCACCACAGAGGATATTCTCAAGTCTCTTAAGGATGTACGCGGAAATGTGAAGGTTGACTCTCCAGAGCCAGAGGGACAGTACCAGGCACTGGAAAAATACGCGCGCAACCTCACGCAATTTGCTCGCCAAGACAAGCTTGATCCTGTGATTGGTCGCGATGATGAGATTCGTCGTGTGATGCAGATCCTGCTTCGCCGCACCAAAAACAATCCTGTGCTTATTGGTGAGGCTGGTACGGGTAAGACCGCGATCGTGGAAGGGCTTGCGCAACGCATTGTCGCAGGTGACGTCCCGGAATCTTTACGCAACAAGGAGGTTGTCGCGTTGGATATTGGCGCTCTCGTCGCAGGCACGAAGTTTCGCGGCGAATTTGAGGAGCGTTTGAAAGCCGTACTCAAAGAAACAGAGAAGTCTGCGGGGAAATACATCCTCTTTATCGACGAGCTTCATACGCTTGTCGGCGCAGGTGCATCCGGTGAAGGCGGCTCCCTCGATGCGTCCAACATGCTCAAACCAGCACTCGCTCGCGGCGAATTGCGTGCGATTGGAGCTACGACCCTCAACGAATATCAAAAATACATTGAAAAAGACGCGGCGCTTGCTCGTCGTTTTCAACCGGTCATGGTCAACGAGCCAAGCGAGGATGATGCGATTGCGATTTTGCGTGGCATCAAAGACAAATACGAACTGCACAACGGCATCCGCATCACAGACACGGCTCTTGTTGCGGCTGTGAATCTTTCTGTGCGCTATATCAGCGATCGCTTCTTGCCAGATAAGGCTGTAGACCTCGTAGATGAGGCGTCTGCGGCGTTACGCATGCAAATTGACTCCATGCCAGAAGAGCTCGATAAAATGAAACGCGAGCTCACAAAGCTAGAGATTGAAAAGCGTGCGCTTTCCAAAGAGGAGGATGCAGATGCCAAAGAGCGTCTCGCAGAGGTAGAACGTCGCATGGGAGAAGTCCGCGAAAAGGCAGACAGCCTTGAAATCACCTGGAAAGCGGAAAAAGAGCTCATTGGAAAACTCCAGGTCACGAAAAAAGAGGTGGAAAAATTCAAATCCGAAGCAGACGCGGCTGAACGACGTGGCGATTTGGATCAAGTATCGGAAATTCGCTATGGAAAGATTCCGACCTTGGAAAAAGAACGCCAGGATGCAGAAAAGAAGCTCAAGGAGTTTCAAGGCCAGCGCGGTCTTTTGAAAGATGCGGTCACAGACGAAGACATTGCGCATGTGGTGGCGCGATGGACCGGCATTCCTGTGGAACGCATGCTGGAAAACGAGTCATCCAAGCTCGCGAATCTCGAAACAGAACTCCACAAACGTGTGATCGGCCAAAATGAGGCTGTCACGGCTGTGGCAAATGCGCTTCGTCGTTCGCGTGCAGGCATTGGCGAGGAAAAGCGCCCCATTGGTTCGTTTCTCTTCCTTGGTCCGACAGGCGTTGGCAAAACCGAGCTTGCTCGCGCGCTTGCGGCTGTCATGTTCGATGATGAGGACTCGCTTGTCCGCGTGGACATGTCCGAATACATGGAAAAGCACGCCATCTCGCGCATGATCGGCTCCCCTCCTGGGTATGTTGGGTATGATGAGGGTGGCCAGCTCACAGAAAAAATCCGTCGAAAACCGTATTCCGTTGTCTTGCTCGATGAGGTGGAAAAAGCGCATCCAGATGTCTTCAACACGCTTTTACAGGTGCTTGATGATGGTCGCCTAACCGATGGTAAGGGCAGAACCGTGAACTTCAAAAACACGATCGTCATCATGACATCAAACGTGGGCTCTGATGCAATCTTGGATTGGGGTACACGCAAAGGTGCGATCGGCTTTGCGGAAGAGGAAGAGCGCGGCGAAGAGCATCGCGGCGAGCAGATCCGCGAGCGTGTCATGGGCATGCTCCGCGACCAATTTCGTCCGGAATTCTTGAACCGCGTGGATGAAATCGTGATGTTTGAAACCTTGGGTAAGGATCATCTGGCAAAAATCGTCGATCTCCAACTGAAACGCGTGGCAGAACGCTTGAAAGCAAAGAAAATCACGCTGACGTTCACGGAAAAATTGAAGATATTCATCGCAGAAAAAGGCTATGACCCGGCATTTGGCGCGCGACCGCTCAAGCGCGCGATCCAAGACCACATCTTGGATGAGCTCGCCCTCAAAATCGTGGAAAACACCATCAAAGAAGGCGACGCCGTGACCGTAGATGCGGCAAAAGACAAAGTCGTGATCAAATAAGGGAAAGATCCAAAAAAAAAGAACGGGGCAGAGATGCCTCGTTTTGGTTACCGTGTCGCAGGCGCGCGCACCGGCACGTGACCGCGCGGCTCCGTGGAACAGGACGCCAGCGCACTGAAAAATTGAAAAGCAGACCATATCGGTCTGCTTTTTTCATTCTATCCCCAACGCTGTTCTCCATGCTTCTCCCTCCCATGAAAGGATCCGCGGCCTGTCGACAATCCGGCGGTTGTAAGGGGCGTCAAACAACACATGCCGCCACACAGGCGTCATGACACCCTTAATCTCTGGCTTATCATCAACAAGAATGTCGCCACGCACCAATGTCTTGTCATCCGCGATGACCAGGTGCGTCGCTAACTCTGGGATATGTTCTTCCAGCCACTGGCGCTTCTCCATCAAAGACAGCGGGTGTCCATCCATTTGCGCGGTGCACACCCACACCTCGTGACCGCGATCCAACATCCATCGGACAGCCGTACGCACACCGTCGATTGGTGGAAGACCACGAAAAAATCCCGGCGTCTTCAGTAGATCTTTAACTTTCTCCTGCAACTCAAGCGGAAAGACCTTCGAGAATGCGTGCGTATGCCATTGCTCCCGAGGAATCTGCAGACGCTCCGGAAAACGTTCACGCCAAACACGTTCAAAATATCTCCCGGTGTCTGCCAGGGTGTCATCTTGGTCAAGTAGAATGGTCATCCCTACTCTTTCGGCAAAAACCACGCGGCATCGTACTGCACGCGGTCGTTGACGTGCTCGTATTTGTAGAGTTCGGTGTCTGTGAACCAGATAGCGATCTCATTCTTCGCTTCTGCGACAGTGCCGGACGCGTGAATGATGTTGCGGACCGGGCGTTTTTGCGAGTTGGCGAGGGCGTAGGAATCCTGCGAAAGGTCTCCTCGAATAGTGCCTGGCAAGGATGTCGCGGGCTCTGTGGCACCGACCAACTTTCGAATGAGCGCAACGGCGCCTTCTCCTTCCAAAACCATGGCAACGATCGGCGCAGAAATCAAAAACTCAACCAAGCCATTTTTTATCTCTGTTCCGTAAGCAATGTGATCAGGATAAGGAAATGCTTTTCCCTCAGCATCGAACTTTGTTTTTGCCTTGGTAAAGACGCCCATCATCCACTCTTCGGTCAAAGCGTAGTGTTTATCCACGTCTTCGCGCTTAGGATGCACCATTTTGAGAGCCGCGACCTTAAGGCCAACCCGCTCAAAACGACCGATAACCTCGCCAATGAGTCCGCGCTGTACGCCGTCCGGCTTGATGAGAACAAGAGATTGCTCCATAGAGGGTCAAAAAAGTGAACAATGACCGCAGATTATCAGCTGTTTGGCGGAAAGGCAATGCCCCTTGCGCAAAATCCTATATTTTGTTAGCATTGTGACGTTGGAAATAAGCCTTTTCTCTGATTTTTACTGACTTACTGCTATGGGTCTTCCTGGTCATCGCCGAACCTCCTCAGATAAGCGCCGTCGCGCCGCGCATTTTGCGTTGTCCCCACAGACGCTGGTTGTTGATAAGAAATCCGGTCTTACCCACCGCCAACACCGTGTTGCCCCTGGCGCCACGGAGTACAATGGGATTGCCATTCACGTCAAAGGACGGGATCGTAAGGTAAAGAAAATGCTCGCAAAAACAAAGGCAAAAGCTGAAAAACCAGCTGAAACCAAGGGCGAGTCCAAAAAAGCCTAATACCGCGGGGTTGCTCCGCGATCGCACCTTTTTATGTCCAATCGTCATTTTGCACGCGCTATTGCCTTGCAGTCCCTGTATGAATGGGACTTTTACGGTGGACAAAAGGACGCCAAAGAAATCACGGAACGCAATCTCACAGAATTCGCTCCACAACTGGACGAAAAGGAGTTTTGTCATGCTTTAGTTCAGGGCGTGCAAGAGCATCAAGAAGAAATTGATGCAAGTATAAGCAAATTTGCTCCGGATTGGCCGCTCGACAAGATCACAACCGTGGATCGCAATATCTTGCGCCTTGGCTCGTTTGAGCTCCTGTTCAACTTTGAGATTCCGAGCAAAGTCGCGATCAACGAAGCCATTGAGCTCGCCAAGACCTTTGGCGGCGAATCCAGCGGCCGTTTTGTGAATGGCGTGCTCGGTGCCGTGTTCCGAGATCAGCTCGCAAAAGGCGTGACAAAAGACTCAGATAAGCCAAAAGAACCCGCCGAAGAAACAAAATAACCTATGGAAACCCCAGACCTTCGCCCGCTGGAAGAACGCTTGGGTCACACTTTCAGTGACCAGTCGCTCCTCCTGCAGGCATTGACGCATCGGTCCTACCTGAACGAACATCCCGATTTTCCCTACCCACACAACGAACGTCTTGAGTTCCTCGGAGACGCGGTTTTGGAGTTGATCGTGACTGAGCATCTCTACAACAACTACCCTAACCCAGAAGGCGACCTCACAAACTGGCGCGCGGCGCTCGTGAACGCAAAAACCCTTGCAGGCATCTCAAAAGACCTTCAGTTTGAAGATTTTCTCATGCTCTCCAAAGGTGAAGCGCGAGACAAAGACTCCAAGGCGCGCATGTACATCATGGCCAATGCCATTGAGGCGATCATTGGCGCGATTTATCTGGATGGAAACACGCGTGCGGCCAAAGCCTTTATCAAAAAGCATATTTTGTCGCATTTGAAGAAGATTTTGGAGCTTGAGCTCTATGTAGACGCCAAAAGCAAGTTCCAAGAAACAGCCCAAGAGTTGCTCGGCATCACACCATCCTATAAAGTACTCGAGGAAAAAGGCCCAGACCATGCAAAAGAGTTCACCATCGGCATTTACCTCGACAAAGACCTCGTCGCCTTAGGCAAAGGCACTTCCAAGCAAGAAGCCCAAGTCTCCGCCGCAGAAGCCGGCCTCAAAGCCAAGGGATGGGACACGCGACCAGCCGCCGGAAAAGAACCAGCCAAAACCTAAACCAGCCGCTCCAACCGGAGCGGCATCGAGCGCCCTTAGTTTAACGGATAAAACTGCGGCCTTCGAAGCCGTTGATGGGGGTTCGATTCCCTCAGGGCGCACCACGTAAAAACGACAGCTTACCCTGTCGTTTTTTCGTGCCCCGTGGCGTAAGTGGCGGCTATGCCGAGCTTTACGGGGCTTTTCCTCATATCATCGCCGTCGTTCACGTGGCACAGCCAAAGAAAACTCCACCATCCTTCACCCTGACACACCACCAAAAGCACGACAGAAATGTCGTGTTTTTGTTTTTATGGAGCAAAGTTGGTCAGTTGACGCGGAAAAGCACATTTGTGATTTCTGAGAACCACAGAGTGCGCATCCTTGACATATGGCAAGGTAGCTTGGTATACAGCAGTCCTCACCCAGAGAGGAGGCTCGCACGTCATGGAACAGTTCGCACAAGGCATGAGGGTCCAGGTCATCCAGAGAGGAGAGGCCGTCGACGAAGCCATCATCAAGCGCGTGAGCACGGGCGGCAACCCGCCCACTCAGGAGGTTGAGATCGAGAGCCTCAACCACAGCCCGGGGAGAAGAACACAATTCGCGCTCATCGATGGGGGGTGGCGCATGCTGTTCAACGATCCCATGGCTGGCGGCCGTTGCTACAGCCAGCGTGCACCTTCCTGTTCCTTCGTGAAGATCTAGAACTCGCTCATCTTCTGCCAAGAAGCTCTGCGCGAGGCTTTTTTTTATTTCCTGACACCTGGGTCATGAGCGAAACCCTTGACAGATTGATGATTTTTTGCTAAATTATCGCGTCGCTCTGCCTTAGAGCTACCCCACCACGGGATCGTGGCGACTCGGAGGGATCATGGAAAGAAACGCGTATCGCGCCCAGCTCGCTCGGCTCCCGATCAAAAACCCGACGCCGGAGGATATGGCGGCGATGTGCCCGCACCTCACGCGCGAGGGGGCGGTGAAGGCCTTCAAGGCCGAGCACTGCGTGGCTTGCCCGCCACTGCGTATCCGCGGCGGGTTCCAGATCGTGTCCTGCTCTGAGGAGTGGGTCGAGCAGATCGTGCGGGACGGAGTCGTTACCGGCACCAAGAACCACCCCGCAACACTCGACTGGGCGTACTCGGGCAGAACGCCCGCGTCCTACGTGTACGAATGGCCGCACGGCGACGTATTCATCCCCTACGTCCACATGGACAGGGCCATGAAGTTCGCGGAGGACAACTGGGGCGAGGAGCTCATCCTGGACACCTGGGTGTCTGCAGTCGAGTGCATCATCCAGGACCCGACCGACCTGATCAACGATCAGTACCATAGGGACGATCCGCGCACCAAGGCAGTGCTCGGCATGGCGCTGAACCGTGACACGAATGCCGTGAACAGCGACCACTCCAAGCCGGAAAGCGCGCTCTATGACGAGATCATCGCGGAGATGACGCTCGACCACATGGTGTGGAGCGAGCTCAAGGGTGGACGAGGAGGAGGATCGCGGTACAACTGCGCGCACTGCGGCGCTGGCCTGGGGCTCTCCTCCTGCTCAGGATGCGGCCACTCGTTCCGGGACAACCAGCTCCGCTCCGGTTGGTCCACACCGCTCTCCAAGAAGATGGTCGCATTCCTCCGCGAGCACGGGCACGTCTTCGCGATCGACCCGGAGATCGCGTGGACCAAGGAGCAGGCTCGCTGGGAGAAGGCCGTGAAGGAATACGAGGAGCTACTGGGACAGCGGCAGGCTCCGTAGCGAAGAAGAAGTTCTCAAGCCACGCGCACGACCCAAGGGTACGGCGCTTTTATTTTTGCCAAGCCTTGTCTCTCCTGGCCCGGAGTGCTTTGATGTGCTGGTCGCATAGCCAAAAAGGGGGCGCTACCATGAAACCCGTGTTTGATCGCGCGCTCCGACCCTTGGTCGCGCGCATTCCGAGGTACATCTGTCCGAACCACCTTTCCGTGATCCGCGGGATCCTCGTACTTCCGGTCATCTACTGGATCAACGATCCGTGGGTGTCTGTTCCCCTCCTCGTCCTGTCGTCCTTTTTCGACATCCTGGACGGCGTGTACGCACGCTATCTACAAGAGATCGGCGTAAAGCTTCTCGGCTGGTTCGCGGAACTCGACGGGGCTGTGATTGACCCGGCAAACGACAAGGTGTTCGTGCTGGGCGTGCTCATCACGCTGGCCCTCAAGCACCGCGTGCCCCTGTGGCTCTGCGCGCTCCTCATCGGGCTCGAGACACTTCTCCTGCTCATCAGGCCCATCAAGAAGCACTTCCACAAGACCACGCGTTCCAACTCGTACGGCAAGATCAAAACCTGGTTCCAGAGTTTTGCGCTTGCCTTCGTGCTCACGCAGAACCTGATCCTGGTCTGGCTGTCCTGGCCCATCTACTTCGGTGGCCTCCTCCTGGCCGCGGCCTCTCTCGTGAGCCACATCCAAGACTTCTCCCACCCTCGCAACGCGCGTCCCTCCTGACGCGTTCTTTTTATATTCCGTGTTGACACAAAAGCTTATCCATGCCACATTTTGCCTGCTGAGACAGCAGAAACCGGAGAAGGTTCCGGTCACCGCGCTGTCATCGCTGGAGGAACCATGGACGCGATCTTTCCCGTTGGTCCGAACGAATACACGTTCAAAAAGGGTAAATTTCCTCCTCCCCCAAAGAAAACTGTCGACATCACTGAGCACTGCCCTGGCATGCAGGGAGGACGCCGTTGTCTCCTCGTATACTGCCAGACAGAGAACGGGCTCGTCGTCGGGATCGTGTTGCTACCGACCGGCCCGTCAACGGAAGACAATACGGGCACGTCCATCAACTTCTTGGTAGATAAGCTCGGGATGGAGGTCCCTCCCCCTCACGACACCCTCGCTCTTTGGGCGGGCTGGCTCGGGCTCGAAAAGCCGGCGCTCCGCACGCTCATCGAGACACACGCGCCGCCGGCCTGAACCACGGGAACGACTCCACGCCGTTGACACTGCTGTTGACGGTCGTTTTTTTACTCGGGCGCTCATGCTATCATATTGCGCATATGCAACTCCCAGAAGCACTCCAACACTTCCCTGAGCCGACCCTGATTGTCGTGGGCGATCATATTCATACAAAATTTTGGATCGCACGCGATACCATACTCGAAGAAGCAGACGCGTATATCCTTCCACGCGAGCATCTCTCAGATAATGAGACCTCCCATGGAAATGCGAATGTTGGCCAGCCGTATACGATCCCCGTAAAAGATGACGAGCGTTTACGTAAATACACCGAAGAAGTAGCCTCACGCATCGCTGACTTTGTCCGTGAAGGCGGCGTAACGGTCTTTCATTTTGTGATGCCAGCGGAAGTCAGTGGCGAGATCATCAAAAAACTGCCGGACGACGTGGCCAAGCATCTCAAAAAGACCATTGATGCAAATCTTGGACATGCATCTATCACAGAAGCGGTAGAACGCGTGGTAGAGGCACTGCCTTTTGCAGACTGACAAGCGTCGTCCGGATGGGCGCCACCTCACCCTCATTCCCTCTCCTTCGTAAGGAGAGGGAGGTCAGAGCGAAGTAAACAACATCTCTACTCCCAAAATCCCGTGATATAGCTCGTTGTGTACGAGGAGGATTGGCCGTATTGGGTAGAGATACCGTGGGAAAGCTCGTGCCATTGCGGGCTTTTTAGCGCGTTCTGAAGAATCCAAATCCCCTTGCCGCTGTCTGTGAAATCATCATTCGCACGCCAAAAGAATGCGCCCTGACTCTCTGCGAGCGCTTGGCGTGTGGTTTCGTCGTTCTTAAGCGCCGTAGTCTCCGTCAAATAGTGCGACATATCAGAAGAGACGATCACAAAAGCACCGCGAGCCATTTCTTGCCGTAACCACGCGGCGACAGTCGTGGCTTCTTCCTCAGTAATTCTTGGCTGGATAATCAATGGCACTACACGAACGCCTTCCTCGGGAAAGAATGCAGACAAAAACGGTACAACAGCACCAATGCCGTGTTCACGGGTGAACGCTTCCCCATCCTCCTGGGCAAAAGGAAGTGCCTGGAGCAGGCGATCCACGGCCTTTTCCTCAATGAGTACCTCTTGTCCTCGCACGAGATATCCTCGCCTGCTCGTGACAACCGGGGCCACGGCTTGCTGAAAATGCTCTGGCGAAAGGATGATAAACGTTCGCGCAGATGGCTTGCATCGACGCAATTCCTGAAAAAACTCCGTCTGAAGGTCTGCGGCTAAGCCATGGTGGTTTACGATACCGGCTCGGATATTCGCGCAAGCAACGGTCCGCGGTTTTGACGTATTGCCCTTCAAAAACCCAAACGCCGACGCACTTACAAAGGCATCGGCGTTGATACTGGTTGGTGGGGTGGCAGAACGCGTGGACGTGGCTGTTACGCGGAAACCGGACGCTCCTCTGTTCGAGAGAGCCATGTCGGACGGTATTTGCGATACAACTGGACGATCTGTTTGCGTTTGGCACCCAAAACCAACGAGACAACAAGTGCAGATAACATACGTCCACTTGTAACGCATGGCTTATTTCACTATGACAACCTGATCCACACCCGTGGCCCCAATAGAGGGGAACTCCATGTGCTGGATCGAAGGCGCTTCAGCGGTATAGGTGCCGCGCGAAACTGTTCGTACGACGTAGGTGATGTCGTTTTGCTCAAACCAAGGCGATTTACAGGCCACAAACGAGACCTCCCCATCCTGCACCTGCGTTGGATAATAGGTATTTGAGGTAAAGAGGTCGCTCGTCCATTTCATGACCGGCTCCATGCCTCCAGGCACGCGGTCATGCACCACATAACACCCTTCCTGCGCTGTTTTCTTCCACGTTGGCTTGAGTGTCACGCGTACCAATTCCCCTTCCACGAGTTGATCCATGGCATGGTCTGCCTTATACGATCGCGAGATGGCAACTTCTGGAGCTGAGGCAGGCTTGCCAGGCGTCCGACGGACAAAGCTCACGGACACGCGACTCGCGACTGTTACGGCGCGGAATTGCGCGGCTTCTTCTCGCGTGAGGGTCAAAACCGTCACAGGCTGGTCTTTCAACGAAATGAAGAGCTCGTCCTTGCCATTGAGACTATACGAGAATGTCCCGTCCGCACCCAGGGTTGGCACCATGGCAGACAAAAATCGTGCGCGCGCCAAGACCGGAAACGCGTCTGCATTCCAGTTGCGTTCCACGAATAAGCGCATGCCGTCTGCGCGTGCGTCGCCAAGGCGCACAGCAATAGACGCGGCTTCGGCTGTTGCTTCGTAGACATCCGCCTCTTTTGAAGAGACGACAATACGGACGAGCTGATCGCGGACTTCTGCCTTTTGCATGAGCGTATCCAAGAGCTTCCGTGCGGCCTCCAAATCCCCTACAGCCACCATGCCGCGCGCCAAGAGCAACTGCTCGCGCCAGGTGAGATCCGTTTGCTCTGCCGCGGTTTTAAGCATGGGCAGGACCGGCTCGGAAAGGGATGCGAGACCAGACAGCGCAGACACGCGCATCTCTCGCGTGGCATCGCGGCGATCCAATTCATACCAGAAATACTGCGCCAAGGTCTTGCGATCAAACCCCTCAAGCGATGTCGCCGCAATATCTGCAGATAACCCAACCTCAAGGCCGCCATACGGCAAGAGCTTGATTCCGCCAGAACCATCCTGATAATCCGCCACAGATACTTCTGGCAGTTCCTCCTCTGAACGATACACATCTTTCATGAGCTTTTGCATGAGTCGTGCGGCCACGCGCGCATCTACACGCGCAGAATCACCATAGGCCAATGACTGCACACTCGACAGATATTGTCCGCGCTCTTTGCTTGTGATGTAGACATCTGCCTCTGCCATGCCAAGATCCGGCAACGTGGAGCCTGGAGCTGGATCAATAGTCACGAGCTCATCCTTCATAAAGCGCGACCCTGCCACCACAACCTCACGTTCAAACGCATCGTTACCGGCAGATGTTTGCACACCAATTTTCACAGTATGGCGACCAGGGGCAAGCTGACCAAGTGCAAGATACACAGGTGCTTCAGCCTTGCCATCCACGAGTTGATTGTTCACGCCCAATGTAGGCGCGTCTACTTTGAACGAGACGGCCGTGTCCGCTTTTACGGAAACGCCAAAGGCGCGCAATTTGAGAATAGGCTTATCTGTCACAAGCAAACGCGCTGGGACAACCGCCTCCACAAAGACTTGTTTGGTCACAGGAATGTCGATATTCACAGCTCCGGCATAAAGGTCCGGCGTAATAGCCACAACCTCAGTACGCCAAGATGTGAGATTATCCGGTGCTTTGAAAAGCATGTTTCCTTCACCGTTCTGATCCAAATCAATCACCTGAAACGCGGCCGTGTCTTTGAAGATTTTACGCATGGAGGAATAACCATAGTCTCCACCTCCCCCGCCTTTTTCCGCACCACCCATCATGCGCTCCAGGCCAAAATCCGCGGCATATTCTGCGTGAGACATGCGTTCATAAAGCAAGCCATCTGGCACATAGCCGTAGAGTGAGGATAAAGGATTCTCATCCGTGAACTTCACCACGCCATCAATGGCCTTATCCACGCTCGCAATGGCGACTTTTGCATTCCGCACACCTTCGTCTGTGCCACGTCTCGTGACTTTGACATGCACACGCACGTCCGCACCCGGCGCATAGGTCGCCTGATCTGTTGTAGCAACCACATCTAAGGCTCGCGTGTCTTTTTTCAAAGAGACTGTTTGTGTCACCACCTCAAACTTGCCGTGCCAATATGTCACAGCATAAATCTGCGCATTTGGTACAAGCTCATTTGTCAGCGCAAAGCTATAATCTGGCCGCTTGATCGCTTCTGCGGATTTAATACCGCGACTCGCCACATAAAAGAGGACGCCTGGCGTTTTTTCGACATTCAACGGATCAACGCCATGCTGATATTGCACAGAAACGCGTTCATCCAAGGCAAACTCTCCAAACTCATTCTTGGGAATCAGTGCCAAACGAGGCTCTTCTGCAGACATACCCTCGTACAATCCACGTCCATACCAGCTACCAACATACGCGGTCGCGACCGCCATGCGTTGTGTGTCATCCGCAGACCACACGGTCACGCGATATTCGCGATTCGAAGTTATGGGAAACGGATAGACAGCGCCTCCATTTGCATCTGTCATGAGAGAGAACAGGACAGGCGCATCCTGGCGCTTTACGTATTGGTAGGTTGGATACGAACGCTTTTCGATAAAATCGTATGCTGTGCCTTTTTCGATCTTCTCCCAATACTCACCCACAATCTCGCCACGAACCGCACGGCCACCATACCCATTCCCAAGGCCGCTCTCTTTGGAGAAATCGCGATGACGTCCCAAAATCGTAAGATACGCCGTGTTGTTATCCACGCGCGTGGTTGTTTCCAATGACAATTCTGATGTATACACCGTCACTTCCGCAGTTCCCGTGATCTCCCCTTCTTCTCCGAGAGAAGGGCGCACGATAATACTTGCATAATCCTGCTGAAAACAAGAGGACAGTTGTGGCCGTTCTCCTTCACAAGACATCGGAACCGTATCGAGCGTAAAACGAGCGACGCCAAGTTGGTCCGTCACCACTTCCACGGTCTTATTCTGACCGGAAAAACCTCTTTGCACGGCGACAGACAATGCCGTCTTCGGCACAGCGGTCCCATCATAGAAGGACGCGCGTACTGTTCCCGTGATTTTGTTTCCTGCGTAAACACGATCATTGTCGACCTTCACATCCAAAAAGTAGGAAGGCTTAGCAAAGGCGCGCACCTCAAAGGAACGTGAAGCCAATGTCTTTCCCTCACGCAACACGGTCACTTGATAATAGCCCGGCGACAGATCTGTCCAGGAAAGCTCCCCAGAAAAGCGCCCTGCCGCGTCTGTCGTGAGGTCTGCGGTCTTATAGGCTTTTGAGGTGCCTGTGCCCATATCAAGCCACATGGTCGTCTTGTTCAAGCGCACCTGTACTGTGCCAACGCCCTGTCTGGAGGCACGATCTTGTGCTACGCCAAAGATATGCACGGTATCTGCATTGCGATACAAGGGACGATCTGTGTACACATAGCCCCATGTGGTGGCAAACGCTTCATTGGACTCCCAAAAATACGGACGCCATCTATAGGCGCTATGCTGGACCACCTCAAGAGCCGTGTCCTTGCCATCCGTAAGCTCCACGATGGAAAACGGACGATCTTCTCCTGGCTCCTTGTCCTTATCCGCGAGAAAAGCTGGTGCTGACACGCGCGCCAACCCCTGAGCATCCGTGACCGTGCGCGTACCATCCATGGTGACGGACAGGCTTGGACGGGATTCTGCTAACGCCGCATTCACTGCCCAGACAAGCATTGTGTCTTTATCCGCTGTCATGTACGCCGCGATATTTGTGACCTGTACCATGAGCCATGCCTCATTCCCCACGGACGGAGATGTGAGATGCACGGCATACCACCCAGGTGCATCCATGGCAGGCAATGAGACCTTCAAAGGACTGTAGCTATCCGAGCGTTGGATCGTGGTTTTCAAACGGAATGCCTCTGTTTTTGCGTAATTTTTATATTCAGCAAATTTCTCGCGTTGCACCGGTGCCCATGCCGGAATCTTGGCGCGACTTGCCATGAGCCCACGCGCATCGTCTTTCGACAAGCGGTAACCAACCACATCCAAATCCACAGGACCGACGGGCTGGTCATACGCACGATACATCTGCACATCAAACTCAATCGGCACACCTGGCATGCGCTCCACAAACTCTCCGACGGACAGCGTAGGCTTATTCCCATACACAGATTCGTCCACAGCCGTTTCAAAACGCACCTTCACATCCTTTGGCAATGTTTGGTCGCTATTTTTTATGCCAAACGCCTTTTTCAAGGTCACTTCATATCGCACACCCTTGCTCAATGGTTTTGCCGGTACAAACACAAGCGTGCGGCCATGCGTTTCAAATTTGCCCTTTACCGCAGGCACGATCGAGAAAAACGCGGCTGGCTCATCCCAACCGTCTTGCGTGAGCTTGAATTCAATACCTGTGTTCACTGGCACATTCGTTCCTCCATCACCTGGGATGGAAGAGAGCACGCGAAAGTCGTTCTTTGTTTGAAGTGCCCAGGAAAAGTCACGCTGAAGCAATGAGCCGTCGGTTTTGCTCACGTCTGTTGCAAGCACAACCTTGTACACGGTTCCTGGATCTAACGCTTGTTTTGGAACAATCTTGGACTCTGTGTCACTCACCTTCTCCACATCAAAATCAATGGCTGGCACAACACGGAGAGACTGCTTGATTTCTTCGGTGGTCACCGCGACCGTTGCCTTCATGACAAATCCCGTATCCACCGCAATACCTGCGGCATCCTGCTTTTCTGCTGACAAGGAAAATGCATCTCCTGCATGTGCCTCTGGAATGCGAAGACGCGGCACAGCAAACGGCACAGAAGATCCAGATTGGGGCGTGATACCTGGGAATTGGATCATCATGACAAACACGGCCACCACAGCAACTGCCGCAACAGGGCCGCTCAACCAGAGCCAGCGCCAACGACTCGACGCCTCAGGCGTTCCTACCCCCTCTGATCGATATCGCGAGGCTGGTTGCACGCTATGAGCCTTCCCTTGTTCTGGTGACATATGTTCGGCGTATGTCAAAATCGCGGCGCGTTGACGTGCCTTGACCGCCTTATCCATGGCGGGTGCTGATTCGTGAGCCCAGCGCGAGATCATACTATCCGTTCCTCCCAACGATCCGGGGTCGATCCCATGACGTTCTGGCGAGGAGGAGTTTTGAGATTTTTGTGTAAAGTTAGCCATACAATGCTTGGTATTTTTCACGAAGTCGTCCTACAGCACGATAAGCCAGCACTGCCGCGTGGTTAGGCGAAATGTCGAGCGCCGCGGCAATCTCCTGCGGCTCCAGGCCACCAAAAAACCGCAAATCCAGGATTTGCTGGTCTCGTGGAGACATATGCTTCATGGCCTCGGCGAGCTTGTCCCGCTCAAAGGAGATATCCACCTCTTCCGCAGGATGCGGCAAGTTGGAAGGCGGATCCCATGTTTCAGGGTCTACATCTGTGTCCATGCGCACTGCGGCACTTCGCCAGTGGTCGATCAGGGCGTTGGAAGCGGCGCGAAAAAGCCAAGCGCCCAAAGACACCCCGCGCCATTCAAAGCGAGGAAGCGCCTCGATAAACTTCATGAAAACGCGCTGAACAAGATCTTCCGCAGTTTCCTTGTGCCCACACCGCTTCAATAAAAAGCCGTAGAGCTTGTCTGCATAGGCATCATAGACCTCTGCAATACCAGGCCCGCCCTTTTTCGCACGCTCAAGCAGTTTCTCATCTGCGTGAGGCAAGGGTGGACCGTTGCTAAATGATTCGGGTGACTCCATATAAATGGCTATGTTTTGATGTCTGTAGCCTCCACGGTAATTGGTTGTGCGCCAACCATAGGCGTCACGGACTTTACCAACCCCTTTCCTTTCACCCACCATTCTGTTGCGGTAACCATGGGCGTGTCATCCCCTCCACCAGACAAAGCTGGCTGGCCAGGAATTGAGGTTTTCACAAACGTCTCAGAGGAGACTTTCAAGGCGGTAAACGTGCCTGCAGGAACGGTCACACGCTCTTCACCTATCACGCTTTGCCGAATGGTAATCTCTGCGTCGACCTTCATAGGTTCGCTGTCTGCTGTTTGCACCGGAATGCTCATGCTCACGGCGAATTTCGTAGTCCAATTTGAGCCAACGCGAATGTCTCGTGGCAATACATATCCATCCACACTCTTTGTCTCCACGGTTGCACGACCGTTTTGCGCTAACGAAGCAAGATCCACAAAACCCAGGGATTTCAAATTGCCGTTTTCACAACGATACTGCTGTTCAGAATGCGTTCCTCCGGCAAAATCCAGATTCAATTTCACGGAATCGCCAGCTCCATCCGTCACTTTCAATGTATAAGCACCTGTTGGCCCAAACGAAGATTGATAGGCCACCTCATACCCTGGATGCAACGGATAATACTCGTGATCGCACGCTGTTTGTCCTCGTGATGGATTTGCCGGTTCTGTCTGCGTATTTGTTCCAACGATCCCAGAACCATTCGGCTGTGCAGGAGGCGTATTGCCGCAACCAGCACCCAATAATACAAGCAGTCCAACAAGAGAAGCGTGGCGAATACAAGAATGATCCATAAAAAAATTGCGTGAGATAAAACCAACTGCAGTATAACGCGCGACAGACAGAACGCGCAAATAAAATGCAAAACTATCCATCGAGTAAAAAAAGAGCGCATCCGACAACGGCGAGAGCACGGATACCGTCAGGTTGACGGGTGGCTCTTTGCCGCGTATCGAATGCGCGAAGCTGGACGCTAGCCCTCAATCCAGTCCGAAGGCAAGGCGACGCCGATGACGATGTAGGGCCAGCGGCAGACGGGCCGTCGGTCAGGGTTGGCGGCCGCCATCTCATCCTCAATACAGTAGAGGCGATGTAGCACAATTCGACGGAGAAGATTATCCATCTTGGTACGCTGGACGATTTGTCTCAGCTTCTCCTCCGAGGGAGCAAACATCACCTCCTCGACAACACGCTCGCGCTTATACGCCCTATGGAGCGCCTGCGTCGCCAGGAGCAGGACAAACATCACGAGGAGGATGATAATGCTGAACACGATGCCGCCGGTGTCTCCGAAGACGTTCCAGAGGTTGAGAACCACGCTACTGAAGGCGAGCATCAAGCTGAAGCACTGGCAGAAGAGGGCGGTGATGCTATAACTTTTCATCGTCGTTTCCTTTCCTTTCAAGTCTATTATGCTTACAGGCGTAGCGTCAGCCTCTTGTCCTACAGACAATCAAAAAAAGCCGCTCCTGTCAAGCAGGGCGGCGGAGACGGTATGCGGCTATGGACGTAGAGCGTACGTCGGTGCTAGCCAAAGGTCTGGGTGAAGGACTGTGCGAACGCAACGATTTCGTCGCGCTTCGGATGAGCGCTGAGCCACGCGGACGGGATTTGCTCCACACCGACAGATGCGCCGATCAGGCACCCCGTAAAGAACGCGAATGGCCCAGGCGTAGGGAAGATCTGCGTCTCCTGCACTCCAGCCTCAAAGCGCAGAGGATGGCGCAGGAACACCGCAATCGCAAGCGGGATCAGAGCCCAAGGCGTTGCCCACGCAGAAAGACGGTCGCCCAGCTCTTGTTCCCAGCCCTGATCCAGGAGGGAGTACGCATGAATCTTGGTGAACCACGAGGAGATCGAGGGCGTGCGCATGTGCGGGAATCGGTCCTCCACTTCACGCACCATGTTCGAGATGTCACGCAGAACCACGTAGGCACGACGGCTGTCGTGTTCTTCCGTGTCCGTCTGCGCGAACGCCGCCTGCACAGCAAGCGCCATGGCATAGGCCGCAACCCGCACACGCGGATCCTGCCCACCTTGCGTAGCCATGAGTACGCGCTCCTCGAGCGGCAACACGTCGCGTCGGCCACGAAGTGCCTCGGCGATGGCGAGCGGAATCACACGCGCGGACATGAGCAAAGGACTGTTCAACACGACCTCTTCATCATCTGGCAGGGTCTCGGCCCCATCCACAGTCTTCCCGCGTGCCATGACGAGACGCGTGGCGCTACGCACCATCTCGTCCGTGAGCGGACCCTGTGCAGGCGAGAACGGAGTCGAGGCTCTCCGCAACCCCGGCATGCCGCTCTCGGCGAGCTGAGCTCCCAAGAACGCACCCACGGCACGACTCACGAAGGTCTTTCCCATGGCTCTCCATCCCCTTTTTCTCTCAAAGGCGAGAGGTTGTCATCATGGCCAGGAACAAGAAGCGTGTCAAGAACAAAAAACCACCCTCAAACAGTTTCGAGGATGGCTAATCGATGCGTTATTTTACGAGAGGCGTTGGCATGATTTGCACAGGCCCATCCTCATACGGCAAAGGCTCTGGCGTTTTCAGGGGTGGATAAGCCACAGCCCCGGTCTTTTCCAGACTCGGCCATGCATGGAGCTCAACCGAGCCTGGCGAAAATGTCACGAGCGTGTCACCGATATACTGCACACGCTCAATGTCTGCGTCTGTATTGCCATAATACCAACCAGATTTCACAAACGCGTCATTATCCTCATGGTGCGTGATGCGACCGAGAAGCTCAAACCCCTTTTCCAGCGTCAGGCGATAGACGTACGCGCCCTGAAAGGTGAAATCGCCGTAGGCGTTTCCGTCTGTATTTGCGGCTTTTTGCTCTGGCGTGAGTTCTGCGAGCGTCACAGGCAATGCGAGGAGCTGTTTCTTCGCATCATAGAGAAACGCTTTATGATTCTGAAGTGCAGGCGAATTGGTGCCGCGATCGCCAATTTCTGTTTTCCACATTTCCTTTGGAGACGTCGGGTCTGTCACATCAAAGATCGCCATCTTGATACCCTGATACCACGCAAACGACTGTTCTGGCGCATCCACGGCATTTTTTCCCACACCAATCAGATGCGTTTCATCAATCGGATGGAGATAATCGGAATATCCCGGGATCTTGAGCTTACCCAAGATGGACGGACTGTCTGGATTGGAGAGATCGAGCGCAAACAAGGGATCCACTTTCTTGAACGTGACAATATAGCCACGCTTGCCCATAAAACGCACGGAATAAATCCGCTCTCCTGGCGCAAGCCCCTCGACTTTGCCACGGAGCTTCATATCTTTGCTCAGAACGTAGAGATTATTCGTGGAAAGATTGCGCTCGTCCCAAACCTCGCCTTTTGTAGTTGCAACACGCAAATTGCCATCAAACTCATCCAGAGAAAACTGGTTCAACAACGCACCCGGGACCGTCCCCCGGCTCACGTGCGTGGCCACGCCGTTTTGCAAAGCAAACTTTTCAATGACGGTCCGCGCACCTGTATAAGTCGGATTGGCGCTGTCACGCACCGACGGAGCTGACCAATCCTGACGTGCGACGTAAAGACTCTGTTCTGAGGCATACACAGTCTGCGCAGAGCCAAGCACCACCGTGCGCTTCACTTCGGCCATGCTATTCATGGGAATGCCTGCCACAGCAATAAACGCGTTGGTTGGCTGCGGATATAGTGCAGGGACAGTCGCACACTTCGCCATAGGCTGAAACGACGTGCCTTGTCTGCTATCTTTGAACGCAGGGATCAAGTCTGCTGACCCACGCCAATAGGTCTGGCCGTCCCAGGGGGAAACGGCGTTCATCACAAGGTAGACCTGCGTTCCTATGCGACGAGACGTGGACAAAGAGCCATCAAACTCAACTGTCCGCACTTTTTTTGGATGCGCGCGGTCCTTAATATCGAACACATCGGCAACCGTCATCGTCCGGCCGTACCAAGGCATGATACGCGACGCGCGCAAAGGCATGGGGCGATACACCTGGTTTTCCCACTTGGTAGAAAGAAGGACCAACCGATCACCATCCACATAAAAATCCTGCGCTTGTATATCCAAAGGAATCTCTGTGACCGATGCAAGCCCCGCAGATGCCGCGGGATACACGCGAGCTATTGCCAGACGATTTCTCGTGAGGTGATAGGAATAGCTCCCGTCCAGTTTCACGATATCTGCCTCATCGACACCCTGTACTTGCACATTAGTCCGCGAATAATCCTGCGTTCCTTGAGAAGCATCCCCTGCACTCTCCGCGGCTCCCATCGCCGCATTTGGTGCCATCACCGCAATAGGCATGGCCTTGTCACGCAAAAGAGGTCCACCGTAGGTCCCCTGCGTTTTGGCCACGGTTCGCATACGCCCTGCAAGGGCATAGCAGGACCCAACGGGCTTGAGTAAAGCAGAGGGACGCACCACGGGCGCTGTTGCTCGTGTGGCGGCCCAGGCTTGGAATACGCTGGCAAAAAATGCCAGAGCGATCGTAGCAAAAACAAGAGAAAAAATGCGGAGGTATTTCATAGACAAAAGCGTAAACGATGAAGCTCACCATAATATGACATGCGTACATAAAACAGAAAAGCGCTGGTATAGCATTTTTTTCGCACATACGTTATAGTTTTCTCCACTATGAATGGCGCATTCCTTTGGAAACCAGAATACAGCCTTGGTATTAAGATCATCGATGAACAGCATCAACAATTCATCATAACAATCAACGACCTTTATCAAGCGATCCAGGCCAGAAAGACAACCGAGGCTCTCGCTGACATTCTGACGCGACTGATTGAGTACTCGGCTTATCATTTTGGAACCGAAGAAAAATACTTTGCAGAGTTTCATTACGCAGAAACACAGATTCACGTTGCCGCACATGATACCTTTCGCAGAAAAATGGCGGACTTGCAATCGCAAGCCTCACAAAATGAACTCGCTATCTCTTTTGAGCTCATCGACTATCTAGAGGACTGGCTCGTGGAACATCTCAGCACCATGGATAGGCGCTATGTCGAGTGCTTTCATGAGCACGGTCTCAATGGCAATACAAAAAATGAGCTCTAGGCTCATTTTTCTTTACGCGGCGATCCTTCTTCCCATTTGATATCTAATCCTTGCTGTTCAACGAGTGTGTTGTTATAGATTTCCGCGGCCTCAAGAATCGTGAAAGCGGCATCCAATTTTTTTCCAAGCTGAATCACAGAACGCACGTCTTTGGGAAAACATTTGCCGCCATAGCCACGAAAACCATTATGAAACACGTCCATGTGACTTGTTCCAACACGGGGATCACCTTTTGCACACTCTTTCACCGTATCATAATCCACGCCGATTTTCTGACAAAGATCATAGAACTGATTAGAAAACGCGACTTTCAATGCGAGAAAGGCATTGCCGTAATACTTGGCTGTTTCTGCGACACGCACAGGCAAAATCCGTTCCAATGGCGCGCGAGGCAGGAGTGACATAACCGTTTCCGCATCCACCTTCCCCTGCTCCGTGTATCCCACGATCTGTCGCGAAGGAAAACGCATATCTTGATCGACTGTGAGCTCTGCAAGAAACTCCGGGTTAAAAAGAAAGCGATGTTGCGGATATTGCTCCTGCAATCGTTCTGTTGTGCCAGGCAAGATCGTGGATTTTATGACAATGGTTTTTCCCTCCACAGGAATCGCTTTAATCGCGCTCTGCAAAAATGAATCATCAAATCCTGAACCATCCAAATAATACGGCGTTGGCACGGCGATAAAAATCACGTCCGCAGAGGCAAGCACCTGCGTGTCCACTAACCCCTTTGGGGGATCATACAGCGCAGGCTGGATATTTTGCGTCAAAAAATAGCGGTTCAGCGCACCACCCACCATCCCTGTTCCCATGATCGCAATGTTCGCCATAGGACACCATTACAAACGATGGAACAGGGATCGTCAACGTGCGGAAAAGCAAAACGCGCATAGATTGACAAAAAATCCGTTCCTTGCCACGCTTGCCCAAGCAAAGGGACGAATCATGACAGATCCAAAAGACTCTGCGACTCGCCCTGAAGGCGCAGACCGCTGGGACGATCTGTCGGACGCCCCTGCGTCCGAACAGATCGCTCCTCCACTGCCCAGCGCCAACAGAACGCAACGCATCATTGCGGAAAACGGAGGTCCAGCTCCCCTGCTTGAGCAGAATGACCCAGCTGACTCACCGCGCGACGACGAGCTCGTTGCCTACGCTCTTGCGCTCAAGACAAAGGCAGAGGAACTCCAACGTAAACGACGCAAGGCCTTCATGGGCCCTGCGTCCGCTCCAGCGCCTGCACCGGAACAGCCACCTCATCCAGACAAAACGCTCATTCCGCTCGCGCAAAGCAAGATCAAGCCAGAAAATCGCGCGCTTGGATTTGGTACAACGCTGGGCAAACCCTCTTCTCGAGTGAGTCGTACCCGCGAGTTCGGCGCCGTCACGAACGCAGACGTAGAACGAGCCGTGGCAAATAGGCAGGCACAAAAACAGACGCCCGCCGTATCTCCTCCCGCAAAGTCTGTAGAGACCCTTCGCCCCGTGCCCTCGCGGCTCAAGGTCACACGCATGCCTGAAGAGGCGCCTGTCACTGCTCCTTTGTCCGCAGAATCCACGCCTGTCAGAGTCGCGGCAGACAAACGCCAAGCCTACAAACCGCTCACGCTGGCGATCGTGGAACCCTCCTGGTTTGAGAGGCTTGCGACCTGGCTCACGCTTGCCTGGCGAAAGCTCGTCGCCCTCTTTCGTCGCTCGTAACCCGCCATACTTGGCGGATTTTTATATCCTGTTGCAAAGTCCCCTCCTCGCCTGTAAGTTGCTGGCGTAATCCATTATTTCTCTATGCGCTACACCTTTCTCGCGTTTACGGTTCTTGCTGGTTTTCTCTCGCTTGCTTCTCCTAGCCATGCCATGGAGACCTCTGCGTGCAACACAGACCCGGTCTATACACGCAACATGAACGGCCGTGCGATCAGCGCCGCCTATATCCGCACGCAACCGTGCATGACAGAGTCAGCGATCCTTGCCACATTGCCCGCAAACGCCGCTATCCAAATCATCGGAGAAACAGACGGCTGGTACAAGGTGCAATCCGGCACAACCATCGGTTGGGTGGGCGCGCGATTGATTCGTGTCGTCAACACGCCGGTCATTGTTACGCCAGTCAAACCAACAACCACGACTGCCACGACCGCTTTCAAAAAACCCATCGGCGTCTCTGAACGCGACTTTGCAAAACTTCGCGGTCGACAATGGTCGCTTGTTCAAAAACTGCGCAATAAGGTCATCATACGTCCGCAAGCCAAAGGTGAACTGTATTTTGTGAACAAATACGGCGTTCTTAAACAGTTTGCCGCTTCTCAACTTGCAACCTACCTCCAACTCTCCACAAACGGCGCTCTCACACTCAAGGCAACGACCAACGAACGGAACGTGAAGCTCGCATGGAGCACAGAGGGTCTTGAGGCGCCCAATGGCTTTAAGGTTGTCATGGCCACTCACGCCAATCCCATCTATCCAGGCGATGAGTATCATTACCTCACAGACGCAAGCGCACGCGAACATCTCTGGGAGGCACTTGAGCCGGGGCGTACGTACCACTTCCGTGTCTGTCAGTATTTGAGTGGCTCTTGCGGTGTTTACAGCAATAACATCGCTGTCCGGATCTCCTCGAAGACAGGCACACCTACCCCGATTGTCACTGCTAATAATGGCACTATCGCCCTCACGGGGTACGTAGGCACAGGAAACGTGGTATTAAACTGGAGCGTCAATAACATGATTTCAAAAGATGGCTTTAAGATCATCACGGCAACAACAGCCAATCCTGTCTATCCTGGGAACGAATATCACTACAATCCATCTGCAGATGTGCGCCAAGATATTTGGGGCGGCCTGAGCTCTGGTATCCATCACTTTCGGGTCTGTGAATACAAAAACGGACGTTGCGGGGTCTACAGCAACGATCTTGTACTCATCACACCGTAACAGCGACAAAAAAAGAACCGACTGGCGGTTCTTTTTTGTTTTGTGCTATGGCTCTTTGCGTTCCACTACAAGGGTGCAATTGGTCAGCACGCCTGCGAGCGCACCCACCGCCGCCAGAATCGGGGCCAGCATGGTACCGACAATCGCAAAGGTCAGCGGAATCTCCATGAGCGTTTTTCCCTTCTCATTTTGAATGATAATCCGGCGAATATTTCCCTCCTTTATCAACGTGCGTACTTTTTTGACGACTTCGTCTGCATTGATGCGGAAGGTATCCTGTGCAGGCTTGGTTTTTCGTGGTGTTGGCATAGTATTTCCTCTATCATACACACTTTTCAGGAAAAGAAAATGCCTGACAGATGGTCAGGACAGTGATCGCGCGGGCGATCGAGGCTAGCGCTGGCGGAAGCCGATGACCCACTTCTCGTAGAGCGTCTGTGCCCTGTGCACGAAGTACAGCCGCCTGGCGTAGGGCAAGGAGGCGTCGAACACAGGATCGCAGGGAGCGCCCGCACCGTGGGGGTCTTCCCAGATCTCCTCTCCGACCACGAGGGTGGTCAGGGTCTTGCGCTCGAACAGGTGCTCGCCCTTCTTCCACCCGATCTCGACGCTCGTCCCCAGGTAGCGCGCGAGCACAGCCTGCAAGAGGCAGACCATGCTACCCGCAAACCCCTCGGGGCTGAGGAGCTTGCTGACCTCGTCCGTGGGCACGGACCGGAGATAGCCCGCGTCCACGATGCGCAGGTCGTAGACGCCGGGCTGGATGTTGAACGCGGGGCTGTGCTTGCCTCCGAAGAGGGAGCACAGGTCGTTCGGGTACTGAGACCCAAGGCCCAGCTCCTCCTTGGCCTGCCGGACCAAGGCCTCCACGTCCAAGCCATTCGGCACGGTCACGGTCTTGAGCGGAAAGTCGCTCACCACGGACGGCCCGCGACCGAACGTGGGTCCAGGCGGAGGCAACGAAGGCACCCCCTCGACCGTGATCGAAACCTCGTCCGCCGCGTCACTGGTCTGCCCCTGATTCTGCTGTGTCATGATCGTCCCTCACCTTCCTTATGCGGGCTCTGCCTCTTTACAGAGCCCTTCGTGACGTTGTGCCCGCATCTCAACGCGTCCGACTGTTACTGTCAAGGTATTGACGACCGTGACTTTTTATGGAACGCAGTATTAGTAGAGCTTGCTCTTATACGTTACGATGACGCTTCCTATGCTCTCGTTACTTGAACAATATTTTGGCTATACTACCTTTCGCCCCTTACAACGCGAAATCATGGAACATTGTGTGGCTGGCAAAGACTGTCTTGTGCTTATGCCTACGGGAGGTGGTAAATCCTTGTGTTACCAATTACCCGCCCTGATGTTCCCAGGGATGACGATCGTTATTTCGCCGCTGATTGCGCTCATGAAAGATCAAGTGGATGCGCTCACAGCAAATGGCGTACGTGCGGCCTACATGAACAGCACGCTCAATGCCCAAGAAATCACGCGTGTCGAAGCGGACTCTATTGCCGGAAGACTTCGCCTCCTCTATCTCGCGCCAGAACGTCTCGCGATTCCCTCTGTCCTGCATTTTTTACAATCATTGAACGTAAGCCTCTTTGCGGTGGATGAGGCGCACTGCATTTCAGAATGGGGCCATGATTTTCGCCCAGACTATCGCAATCTTTACGCGCTTCGCCACCAATTTCCTGGCGTGCCCTTTATGGCGCTGACGGCCACGGCAAACGAACGCGTGCGCGATGACATTCTCACTCAACTCAAACTCACGCAAGGCCGCGTGTTTCAATCAAGTTTCAACCGCGCCAATCTCACGTATCGCGTGGAACCCAAAAAGAAAACCTTTGATAAGCTCGTGGCAGAGATTCGCCAAAGGCCACAACAGGCGATCATTATTTACTGCTTCTCTCGCAAAGAAACAGAAAAAATAGCCGCAGATCTGCGCGCAAACAAGATCGATGCCGCGGCTTATCATGCAGGCATGACGCCAAAAGAACGCACGCGGGTGCAAGACCGCTTTATCCGCGATCAGATCCCTGTGATTGTTGCGACGATTGCCTTTGGCATGGGCATTGATAAGCCTGATGTGCGGCTCGTTGTGCACATGGATCTGCCAAAATCCGTGGAAGGCTACTATCAAGAAACAGGTCGTGCCGGACGTGATGGCTTGGCAAGCGACTGCCTGCTCTACTACTCAGCGGGCGATCGCTTTAAACACGAATATTTTATTCGCGAAATTGAAGACCGCGCAGAACAAGCTCGCGTGCGTCGGCAATTGGATGAAGTCACGCGCTATTGCGAGCTCAAAACCTGTCGCCGCGCGTTTCTCCTCGCGTATTTCGGCGAGGCTTTTCCCCACACGTATTGCGATAGCTGTGACATTTGCCGCCCTACCCCGACGGTCGCGGTTCCTTCTGCTTCTCCACGGGAAGCCGCGGAAGACTATGACACGGAACTCTTTGAGCAACTCCGTGCAGAGCGTCGCACCATTGCCGAAGCGCAAGGCATCCCACCGTACATGGTATTTGGCGATAAGACATTCCATGAAATGGCCCGCCGCTTTCCACAAAGCCGCGAAAGCCTCAGCCATATCTTTGGTGTGGGCACAGAAAAACTCGCCAAGTACGGCACACGTTTTCTCCGCATCATCACAGACTATGCCCGCGCCCACGACAAAACAGAGGATACATCTGCTACGCCAACGATCGTTCGCGCAAAAAAGCCGGTTCGCGCCACTGTCTCAACATCCATCACGGAGACGGTCCAAGCGTGTAACGCAGGAAAATCTCTTGAGAGTATCGCTCTCTTGCGACGGCTGAGCATTGGCACGGTCCTCCAACACCTCGAAAAAGCCTCTTCTCAAGGCATCACCATCAAAACCGATCATTTCCCATTCCCCGCAGATCGTCTCAACCGCATTGCCGAGGCCTTCAAAAAATCAGGCAACAACTTTCTCACCCCAGCCCGCGACTCGCTCGGCGCAGATTATGGATATGATGAGTTGAGATTAGCGAGGATTATTTTGAGGAATGGCCGTGCCACGTGAACAGCATCAATAAAAAACAACACAAATCTGTGCTGTTTTTACGTGGTGCGCGCGCCTGGGCTCGAACCAGGAACCGGGTGTGTATAAGACACCTGCTCTACCA
>JBAYJC010000010.1:0-44480 GCA_041665285.1 Patescibacteria group bacterium
TGCTGGCACAGACGCGACCATCTATGATCCGGCTCCGGATTTCAGATTCAAAAACGATACGGGACACTGGATCCTCGTGACCTCTCGCATTGCGGGTAATGACCTTTCTTTCACCATGTGGGGCACGTCAGATCAGCGCATTGTGCAGGTGGCAAAGCCAAAAATCTACAATATTGTTGCACCACCGCCTAAAAAAATCATCGAGAGCACAGATATTCCTGCAGGAACTACAAAGTGCACGGAGTCCGCTCATGCCGGCGCAAGCGCAAGCCTTGACTACAGCGTCACCTATCCAGATGGACACACGAGCTCAACCACGTTTCTCAGCTACTACAAACCTTGGGGCGCTGTTTGCCTCACCGGAGTCACCACTCTTTCCTCGCCGGGTGCGGACACCAGCGGTAGCCCGCAAACGCCTTCGTCGGCGCTAGTCCCAACACCCACCCCCTAACGACGCCCTTTTTCCCGAGCCATCGGAACGTTCAAGTCCCCTTGACAGCATTTGACAAGGGGCTTTTGAGTTGTAATACTATGTTAGCACTTCCGATACCGTGTGGTGCATTATTTTAGCGCTCTACACGGACTTTTGTCGCAAAACGTCATACAAAGAACAGGGGGTTCGTTGAGAAAGGGTGAGTAGCCAATTCGGGCTAACCCTTGACAAAAGAACCAATTCCTGTTACTCTCCCGTATTACCAGTAACGGCTGACGAGAACTTTAGCAATCCGCATCCACGACAAGCATGGAATCTCTCGGCAGGGTGCCGCGGGTCTGCGGACTCGCTCTCCCCTCTCGATAGATTTCTTGGGTGCGGATTGCTTGAGAGCTCGTCATTTTTAAACCCTGTTGTTGTCACAACAGGGTTTATGTTTTACAGGCGTCCCTTTTCCTTCATCGCCTGTCCAATACGATCTATGGCTAAGATAAAGGCTCCTTGACGCTGTGTGGTTTGAAATTGCTTGGCTTTTTCTTGTACCGCGCGAGCCGCATCTTGCATGAGAGGCTGGAGCTTCCCGAACACTTGCTCACGCGTCCAATGCTCGTTTATGCGGTTCTGCTCCCACTCGAGATAAGACGTGGCAACTCCGCCTGCATTTGCGAGCACGTCCGGGATCACCGTGATATTGCGTGAGGCAAAGTTCGTATCTGCTTCAGGCGTTGTTGGACCATTTGCAATCTCTAAAATCGCCTTTGCCTGTACGCGAGGAGCCATCTCTGCCGTGAGCTGATTCTCAAGGGCAGAAGGCACCAAAACATCGCAAGCAACCGTCAAAACACCGGCCTGATCCGTATCTTGTGCCCCTGCAAAACCCATGACACTTCCTGTGGTTTCCTTGTGTTTGGCCACTGCATCAATATCCAAGCCATCCAATTTGATGATACCGCCACGAGAATCAGACACCGCGACAACCGTGCAACCCGCTTCCTTGGCGATCTTGGCAAAAAACATGCCTGCATTGCCAAAACCCTGGACCGCGACCGTCATAGGCTTCCCGGCAAAACCTAACGATTCACGATAGCTTTCCAGCACATACCATGCTCCTTGCGCCGTTGCCGTATCACGCCCCTCAGAACCACCTGCAGGAATGGTCTTTCCGGTCACAACCGCTGGAGCGGCATGGCCGAGAATTTTGCCATATTCATCTGCTAGGATGTCCATGAGCCGAGGCGTTGTGTTCACATCTGGCGCTGGGACATCCTTGTCCGGGCCAATCACATCTGCAATGGCTTGGGTAAACGCACGCATGAGCCGTTCCTGCTCATTTGCAGAGAGGGTCTTTGGATCCACAGAAACACCTCCTTTTCCACCACCCATCGGAATACCCGCGACTGCGCATTTGACGGTCATCCAAAAAGACAATGCTTTTACCTCATCCAAGTCCACCTGTGCATGAAAACGAATCCCTCCTTTGAAGGGGCCGCGTGCATCATTCCATTGCACGCGATATCCGTGAAAATAGCGGCGAGAACCATTATCCATGACCACGGGAAACTCTACGTCCGCAATACGTTGCGGATGATGAAGCGCCTCGATCAAGGCCACGTCCAACGAAGCGGTTTTCGCGGAATTCTCTAACTGCTGCATGGCATTCTCAAAAGCAGACATAGTCGTATTTTTTTATTGGGCAAAATTTTAGCGTAAAAAGCGCTCTACTTCTATCGCGGCCATGCACCCTGAACCAGCGGCGGTAATGGCTTGACGGTAATGCGCATCTTGCACATCGCCACAGGCAAATAGGCCTGGGACCGTCGTTTTGGTGGTGCCTGGTTCTGTTTTCACGTATTTTTTCTCATCGAACTCGACAAGATTTTGCACAAGCGCCGTATTTGGCTCATGACCAATAGCCGCAAACACACCATCAATCGTACGTTCCGACATCTCTCCGGTGACGGTATTGCGCAGTTTTACGCCTGTGACATGACCAACATCCACGCCAAGGATATCCGTGATTTCCGTGTTATACACCACTTCGATTTTTGGATTTGCGAGCGTACGATCCTGCATGATCTTGGACGCACGAAAGGCATCCCGTCGGTGTACGAGCACCACTTTCGTTGCAAAGCGCGTGAGAAAATTCGCTTCTTCCATAGCACTATCCCCCCCACCCACAATTATCACCTCTTTTCCACGGAAGAAAAATCCGTCGCACGTAGCGCAAGCAGACACGCCTTTTCCGTACAATGCCTTTTCCGCGTCCAATCCCAGGCGCTTTGCTGACGCGCCCGTTGCAAGGATCACGGTTTTTGTGTGATAGGTCACCCCACCAGCCACAACCGCAAAACCACCTTCGATCCGCTCTAAAGACGTGACTTTCTCAGAGACAACCTTTGTCTCAAACCGCAGAGCCTGCTCCTTCATGACGTTCATGAGTTCCGAGCCCAGGATCCCTTTGGCAAATCCCGGAAAATTCTCGATGTCTGTGGTTGTGGTCAATTGACCGCCTGGCTGTTCTCCTTCAAACAGCACTGGCTTCAAATCTGCACGAGCCGCATAAATGGCGGCTGTCCACCCTGCGGGCCCTGAACCGACAATCACTGTATTAAGCCACTCCATAGTCACCAAATTACAAGTGTTTTTCCAGCTTTTCTTTCAGCACCTCCTTTGAGATCGCACCCACAAATTGATCTACAACATTCCCATTCTTAAAAACAAGCATAGTCGGAATGGACATGACATTGAAGCGATTTGGCATGGTGCCATTTTCGTCCACGTTGAGTTTACCGATTTTTATCTTATCCCCAGGCATCTCATTGGCGAGCTCTTCGATCACAGGCCCCATCATGCGGCACGGCCCACACCACGGCGCCCAAAAATCCACAAATACAGGGGTATTCGCTCGTAAAACCTCTGCCTCAAAATTCGCGTCTGTAAATTGATATTCCATAAAACAATAGGAAGAAAAGTGAACGAAGTTTTCCCATCATAGTCGCATGGAAAAGACATAGCAAGCGGTCTTGACGCTTTCCCTTATTTGTGGTAGGAAAAGCAAAGACACCCCTGTCCCAGGGAGGGCTCATGCCCGTACGCGATCCTCATGATCTCTTAGCGCTCGTTGACGAGGCCCTTGGCGCGACCGTCGTGCCCATCCCGTCGTCCCGCAGTCACATCATCCACCTCCCCAGCGGCACGATCCTCTCCCGGACCATGCGCCGCGTGAACTCGTACGGCCTTGCCATCGCATCGTACGAACGCCTCGGACTTCCCGTACCGCAAGCATGGCGCGAAAAAGCACTCGCCTTCGCGCAAGACCAAGAAGATAACTAGTTCTCGCCTCGGCTCCTCGCCGTCTTTTTTTTATTCAAAATCAGGCACCAGACTTTTCAAACAGCGCTCGCTGTCTTGCGATGTCTGCTTCTGTGGGCGATGTATGCCCTTCCTTCGAAGGAAATGCCTCTCGAAAACGCTTATTCGGCTTATAGCTCTTTTCGTCTGCTACGGCTTTTTTGGGACGAGAATCGCTAAATGCCACAAAGAATCGCTGTTTCGCGCGAGCAAGATCTTGAAGGGGATCAAGACCAAGATTGGTCAATGTCTTGATATTTGCCATTCCCGCAAGCGTTTCCGGTGGCCATCCTTTTTCTCTCTCCGCCTCTCGTTCCGCACGTCGCCTTGCCTCTGCCGCGGCCTTTTGCTCTGCCTCAAGGCGTGCACGCTCTGCCTCCTCTCGTGCGATACGTTTTTCCACTTCTCGTTGCGCTTGCTGTTCCACATACCGAGCCGCAGAGGCAACCAACGCTTCTTCCGCTCTTTTCTTGGCTTCCAGAGCCGCGACCCTCTCTTCCTCTTCACGAAGCTTTTTCTGTTCACGCGCCATACGCCGCTCTTCCGCAAGACGCTCCGCGTTTTCTTGTTCAAGACGCCCCTTCTCTTCCGCAAGACGCAACCATTCCTGTTCCTCACGATGACGTTTGAGAAGCACTTCGCCGATCTCATCCATGGTCTTCTGCCCCTTTTCCCATTCCTTTTCTTCCTCTTGGAAATTCTCCTCTGTAAAACCGATCAGTCCAAAGAGACGTTCGCGCTCCTCCCCATCCATATCTGAAACAAACGGCTTAAGTGTCGTATACTTATCTCGAAGAGAAATAGGATCGGTTTTAAGTTGTCGTAACGCGCTCTCAAAAGCTCCTTCCACCTCTTCCGTGGTCAACACCACCAGCGATGTACCCGTTCCGCGTAAACGCGCTGTTTCCGCGGCAATGATCTCACGTTGCCGCGCCAATGTTTCTGAACTGACGAGGGCTTTGAATGTCTTCACTTGAAACGCATATGCTTCACCGCTCGCCGTCACATACGTATCAACAGATCCACGAGCTTGCTGAAGGTCATCTCGAGGCGGCGCATGAAAAACGGAAAAAAGGTGTCCTGTCCCGGCTCGTTGACTCAAACGACGCAACAGATAGATTTCCGCGAGCTCCCACACCCTCCCCTCTGTCACATCAAGACCCTCACGTTTTTGTATGCGTATGTCCGCACGCATCTTCGTAATAATCTCCGCTAATGCATGAGCGTGTTCTTGCTGGAGGCGCGCACGTTCCTGATCATCCAGGACACGCTCATCCTGTAGAGCACGCAGATCATTGATAATGGCCGCGAGGTCATAATGGTCAATAGAGATGCGATCCGTCACAGAAAACACATCCCCAGGAAAGCGCTGAAGATACGCTTCATACCCCTGAATCGCATCCTGTTCCGCATTCAATAAACGTGTTCTCACAGGAGAAGGAAGGCTTTCAAATACCCGTGCCACTTCTTGCCTGGTCGGAGGATTTTGCGGATCACGATCCATGAACGCTTCTCGTAAAGCCGTTTGCCACGCGCCAAGAAAGAGCTCTGTCGCCTCCTCATGTGCGGCCATAGCTCGCGCGAGCTGTTCGATGCGGCTTAGCTGTTGCGCTTGTTTTTCGATGGTTTGAAATGCAGGATCGCGCAGAGCCGTTCGCACACGCGCTCGTACTTCCATCATGTCAATGGCATAGCGTTTGCCTCGCTCATACGTTCCCTGATTGCGATCGCGCGCAATGCGACCCGTGTCATAAAACACATCATCCACCATCTTACGTGCAAGAACATCGTATCGATTCTTTTCCTCTTCTGCACGCTCTGCGGGATGAGCGATACGCACTTCTTGAGAGGCAGATTCGAGCATATACGTTGCAGTATACCGTTTCACAAGAACAAATACGAGATGTAACATTTTGTGCCTGCATGTATATTATTCAGTATCACGGAGCCTAATCCGTAGAATAGACTACTTTTTATGAAGAGGACTCTTGCTTTTCTTACCGTCGCTTCCATGACCGCGAGCGCGCTCATGCCTGTTGTGGTGTTTGCACAAGAACCAACAGCTACCACTACGGTTCCCGCGTCTGTTGTTGCACTTTGCAATGAAAAAACCACGACCTACCAACTCCGCGGAGAAAAAGTACGCGCCGAAGCAGACGCTCGCTGGACAGAACGGCGTGCAGATCGTGATGGCGCCTGGGAAAAGCAACAAGCCGCACGCGATGCAAAATACGCGACACAGCGAGCTGTGGTAGATGCGAGACAAATAAAAAATCGCATGGAACGCGATGCGAAAGGCTATAACACCGATGCCCTCAAAACAGCCAACGAAGCCTACCGCGCGGCTGTAGACGCGGCTATCAAAACACATCGTACTGCCATAGATGCCGCTCACAAAACATTCGCAACCACACAGACCGAAGCTCTAAAGGTACGACGCACGGCTGTAGACACAGCGATCAAAGTACGACGTGACGGCATCGATGCCGCGTTTGCCACATGGAAGGCGCGTTGCACAGGAACCGTAGAAGAACGCAAGGCCGCAAACGCCGCGTTCAAGCAGGCTGTCAAAACGCTCCGCCAGACATCCCAAAAATCCATTGAAACCGCATTCACGTCCTACAAAACAACCATGACCGCCGCCCGCACCGCCCGCACCACGGCCGTCAAAGCCGCAAATGTCGCATTTGAAGCCGCAGTGAAAAAAGCACAAGAGACCTTCCAAGCCGCTCGCAAAGCCGCAAAGACAACCCCGGCGGTAAAATAACCCATACAACCGAAAAACATCCTCCGTTCAGGGGATGTTTTTTGCTCAAACGATATAGACGCGACGATTGTCGTGGTTTACCATAACTACATGTTCCCACACTCCATCTACCAAGCTTTTCTCAAAGACATCAAAACAAATCCGGCAACAGAACGCCTCTTCCTCGGCATTGCTTTTCCTATCGGTGTTCTCTGCCTATTCGCTATCGCCCTTCCGCCTGACATCTCGCAAGGTTCATCTACTATCTTGGCCGCACTTGTTAACGCGCTCAAGGCCTTTGCTTTTCCCATCGTAATCGTACAGGATCTTCTGACCGCGCTTCCTCTAGACGGGGCGGGTTCGCGTCATCCCGGAGCCCTGGCTCTCACAGCACTGATTATCCTCCTGGCCAGCATTCTATTTTACAGCAGTCTCTTTGGCTGGTTCGCTGTGCGTCTCTACAAGCTGTTGCGTCGATAAATATCAGCATCTACCTCGTCGAACAAAAACCTAGTCAGCCACCAGCTACAGGCTGGCTTGATTTTTTCTCAAACCCTGTCTAAGCTTCTTTCGTGCAAAACAAAGACCTTGATCTGCATGCTCTTTTCCAAGCGCTCGCAGAGATGACCCATCTCCACGGCACAAGCGCCGTACCAATGACTGGCGGGAAAAACAATCGCCTGTTTCGCATGGAGACCGAGGAAGGCGTTTCGCTTGTCATCAAGCAATACTATCCTGACGATCGTAAGCGGCTCATGCATGAATATGAGGTGCTCACCGCTTTGGCCCAACGTGGGTTCACAGACATCCCACGGCCGATCGCGCGATTCGATGCGTGGCAGGTAGGTGTATTTTCTTTTGTGGAAGGTGAAAACATTCCAACAAAAGAACTCACACCCAAGCACATGGAGCAGATTGCGGCGCACTTGGCGCGTCTGCATGCGTTCACCATGGAGGAGGTGGCAGAGCCGCTTCCCATGGGGAGCATGAGCGTTCGCTCCTACGCAGACGCCATTACGCATATTCGCAAGCGCATGGTGCCGTTCAGCGGAGACGCAATCCGCACGCTCCATCCGCACCTCCAAGCGTTTTTGCACGAGGTGCCTGTAGCCAGCATCGTGGAGTCGCGCCTTGAAATATTCCTCAAGAAACACTCCCCGGAGGATGTTACGCGAAGAACGCCAGACAATGGCCTCTGCCTCTCCTCCGTGGACATTGGCCCGCACAACATGCTCTGGCGCGCAGACGGCTCGCTCGTGGTGTTGGATTGGGAATACGCTGGCTGGGATCACCCCATGCACTCTATCGCAGGGTTTCTTGCCCACGACAGAACGCAACGCATGGGACACAAAAACATAGACGCGTTCATGGATGCATATCTGCGCTGTACGCCCCTGGATCAAAGCGTCCTAGAGGTACTTGACCCGTACCTGGAGCTGTACCGTCTGAATTGGCTCGCCATCTACCTGACCACGCTCCTCCCCTCGCGACTGGAAAGATGGGCGTTTGCAGAAGGATCGCTGTTCGACCAAGAGGCGGTCGTCCAAAGACAAATGGACCGCGTCCGCGTCCTTCTCACGCAAATCACCTAACCCCCGCCCACCGGCTTGCTGTATGGGCGGTTTTTTATAAACAGGAAACTCTTGCCAAAACCACGTAACTCTGCTAGATTATGGGTGTTGGCCCGGGTAGGGGCCTTTTAAAAACCACAATATATGGACTTCGTCGACAAAATCGTTGATTATCTGCGTTCCTCAAAAGCGGAATTGGAAAAGGTCACCTGGCCTTCCAGACAAGACACCCTGCGTTACAGCACGCTCGTGATTGCAGGAAGCGTAGCGCTTGCCGCTTTGTTCGCGGTGCTTGATCGCGGACTTGTGAAGGGCGTGGAAATGGTCCTCGTACGCCGTGTGGCGGCTCCAACGGAAACGACTCTGCCAACACAGCCTATCGATGTGCAGACGCAAGATGTGCAAGTAGATGCACAGCCAACAACACCAGCGGTGGACTTGGAAAACATTCCAGCACCAAAACAGTTTTAATCACTCGCTCCTTTTCTATGCCAAAGCAAACAGCTGAGTATGGCCGACGCTGGTATGCCATTCATACCTACTCCGGCTACGAAGAAAATGTTGCCAGCAACCTGCGCCAGCGTATTGAAACGCTTGGTATGGGCGACAAGATCTTCCAGGTGCTCGTCCCCAAAGAGAAAAAAATCAAAATCAAAAACGGCAAACGCCGCGTGACCGAGGAAAAGGTGTTTCCGGGCTATGTGCTTGTTGACATGCAAGTGACGGATGAATCCTGGTACGTAGTGCGTAATACGCCAAACGTCACAGGTTTCATCGGTACAGGCACAACGCCGACTCCCCTTTCTCAAGAAGAGGTTGACTCCATCTTGAAGCGTGTGGGCACCACCGAAGAACCACAGATCATGATCGACTTGCTCCCAGGCATGGCCGTGAAAATTGCCGATGGACCATTCAAGGGCTTTGAGGGCAAAGTGAGCGAGGTTGACGGGTCTCGTGGCAAGGCAAAGGTACTCGTGAGCATGTTTGGCCGCGAAACCCCTCTGGAACTTGACTTTACCCAGATAAAAAAGGTGTAATACGGTCCTTGATGGGATGGCGGAGGCCTCTGCCAGGCGCGCTTCTCACCTCCATCCCATAATCTTGCGTAGCATTGGCAGAACTGCGCTTGAACAAGCCACATTCACGATTCATCAACTCTATGGCAAAAAAAATAAAGACCCTCATCAAAGTACAGATCATGGGAGGTCGTGCGACCCCAGCGCCGCCCCTTGGGCCTGCTCTCGGTCAGCACGGTATGAACATCGCGGAGTTCTGTCAGCGCATCAATGCCGCAACACAGGATCGCCTCGGTGAAGTCGTCCCGGCCGTGATCACGCTTTACGAAGATCGTAGCTACACCTTCATCCTCAAAACGCCTCCGGTTCCAGACCTGTTGAAAAAGGCCGCGAAGATTGAAAAGGGCTCTGGCAAACCGCTCACAGACAAAGTGGGCAAGGTCACCAAAGCACAGGTGCGCGAGATCGCGGAGAAAAAGCTTCCAGACCTCAACTGCAATTCCATTGAATCCGCCATGCGTCAGGTCGAAGGGACTGCACGCAACATGGGGATCGAAGTCGTTGGATAATCATTTCCACAAAAAATGACGCAGAGCGCGTCATTTTTTGTTACCCATCATCTCGATGATCGCAATTGTGCTATACTAGGCAATAGAATATTTTTTATACCCTCTATGTTCCATGACATATTGACCAAGGCCTACGCACAACCATTGCTTGTCGGCGTGATTGGTGCGCTTTTTACTGCTTCGACCGTTGCGGGCACAGCCATGACAACACAAACCATGGCGCGTGAAGAAGTGCGCGCAGACAGGCTGGCGCAAGACATGCCGCAACCACCCATGCCTCCAGCGTATCCGTTGAACGGAGACGATCGACCGAATGAACCACGTCGCATGGAGGGTGAAGATTTTCGGCCACCGCAGAACATGCTCCCGACTTCTGAAGATAGAACACGTCCTTTTCCCGACGAAAGACGCACATACGCCTCTGGTACAGAGCCTGCAGGGTTCATTCCTCAACCAGATGATCGTAAGATGGATGGTTATCCGGGCATGAACCCGGACGCAAACAGACGCATGGAGCAAGATCGCGAAGCGGGTGAAGCAGAGATGCAAAAACGCCAAGAAGAACAGGAGAAGCGTCAGGAGGAACAAGAAAAACGCCAGGCAGAACAGGAAAAGCGCGACGTTGCTAATCGCAAACGTGAAATTGCGTCCATCAATAAACATCTCACAACTCTCAAAAAAGCTCTCGCAAAATTCGTCGCCAAAGGAGCCATCAAACCAACGGAATGCGCGGAAGCCGAAACATCCTCTGCGGCTATTCTTGCCGCCGCAGACAAGGCAACCACACGTGATGAGCTCGATGACGCTGGCATGGAGGATTTACAAGACCACTTTCAAACACTCGAGGATTGCCGCCGCACCATGGAACGTTTGGCGCAACTTCCAAGAATCCTCAAACAAGTCAACACAGAAATCACCAAAGTTGAACGCGAATGGACGCGCGCCATCAAAAATGCCCCGGAAAATGCGGCTGACGCTGTTCGCGACGGAAGCGACACGCTTGCGCAGGTAAAAACCAGCCGCGATGCGATTCAGACACTCGCAAAAGAAGGAAAGCTTGATGACATTGAAATCATCCTCGAAGATGACATTTACGGTCGCTTAGACGATATCCGTAGTTCCATCCAACGCGTCTCTGCCGCAAAGAACGCGACGCAATTTGTCCGCACCTACGCTACGATCATTCGCGAGGCAGAACGCACCATCAAAAAGCTCAAGGCCCAAAAAGAAGACACCACCCGGCTTGAAGAGATCCTCGCAGAATCAAAAGCAAAGTTCGCGGCGATCAAAGCCATGAAGTCTGGCTCAGAAGAGTATCTTGATGCTGTACAAGAGCTCGCAGAGCTTGGCCAGGAGTTTGCAGACGAAATGGGAGGCACCGAGGATTTTGGCCTTTCAGACAAAGCTCCCCTGCAAATGCAACAACCCCTGAAGCCGCTCATGCCATAAAAACGTGGTCAGTCCAGAAAAAGAGGCTTAGATAAGCCTCTTTTTCTTATGATTCCCTTGACAAAGGGGCATTTTTGTGGTATTCTTCTTTCTTCGACGCTGGGAGAAATCCCAAGAATAAGCGTTGATGAGGAGCAACCATGGACAGTCTCAACCAGGCGCTCGCCATTCTGAGAAGCATCAGGGGGCTCCCGAGCCAGGCGGACGCGATTCTTCTGTACATCCAGGTATGGGGCTTCGTGGGCATCGTCCTGCTCTTCGCCATCTTCCTCCTGATGCTCGGCTGTCTGTACCAGACCGCCGGGACCAGGAAGGAGGAGCGGCGGATGATCAAGGACATCCACCGCAAGCTCTTCCCGGAGCAGTACGAGGGCAAGAAGAGGCCCTGACACTCATGAGGCCCCCGCCGCACGTCCTGTGCGGTTCCGGGGGCCTCTTTCATTTCCAGGGGGTTCCTTGACAGAAATGCCCATTCTCACTAACCTTCAATCACTTATTCTTATGTGGGAGGTCCGACAAACATCGGACCAACCGAACCACGTATGGCACACGGAAAACGTTATATTGCGGCAAAAAAGCAGGTTGACCAAAAGACCTATTCCCCTGCGGAAGCCGTTGCATTAGCCAAAAAGACATCCACCGCAAAGTTTGATGCCTCTATTGAGGTTCACATCAATCTTGGCATTGACGTCAAAAAGGGCGACCAACAGGTGCGCTCTACCATCATTTTCCCACACTCTATCGGCAAGTCCAAAAAGGTGATTGCTTTTGTAAACGCGGATAAAGAAAAGGATGCAAAGGAAGCTGGCGCAGACATTGTTGGTGGCGAACAGCTGATCGATGAAATCGCCAAGTCTGGCAAAATGGATTTTGACGTCGCAGTTGCCACGCCAGACATGATGCCTAAGCTCGCGAAGGTCGCGAAACTCCTTGGTCCAGCAGGCCTCATGCCAAACCCAAAAACAGAAACGGTCAGCCCAAACGTCAAAAAAATGGTGGAAGAAATCAAGCGCGGTAAAGTTTCTTTCAAAAATGACGCGCAAGCCAACATCCACCAGACCATTGGCAAAACATCCATGGAGGAAGGCGCTTTGCTCGAAAATCTCAACGTCATTATCGACGCCGTGAAAAAAGCAAAACCAGCCTCTTCCAAGGGAACCTACATCAAATCCGCGACCGTCTGCGCCACCATGGGCCCAGGCATTCGCATGGATGTAGGAGCCGCTGTCTAGTCCACACCAGAACCAGGAATCCCCGATCCTCGCGATCGGGGATTTTTTGTTAGGATTGGACGCGAAGAAGACGTTTCTCTACACTGTCCCGGTATGCCAAAATTGATCATTGGGTTATGTGGATTGCCTGGGTGCGGAAAAGGAACTGCCGCAGACATCATCACAAAAGATTACGGAGCTTCGTATTTTCGTTTTAGCAAAATCATGGGCGATCTTCTCACGCGTGTTTCTCTTGATAAAAGCCGCGAAAACTTTATCCAGGTGTCAGAAGCCATGCGAAAAGCCTTTGGCGAGGATGTGTTTTCCCACGCCATTCTCCACGACATGCTGGAGGCGCCGCACGATGTTGCTATTTTAGATGGCGTGAGACGCGTGCAAGATATTGTGGCACTGGAACCGCTTCCTCAATTCAAACTCATTGCCATTGATACAGAACCGCAACTCCGTTTTGAACGCATGAAAAAACGCGGAGAAAAAACAGGAGAAACCAACATGACCTGGAGCGAATTCCAAGCCGTGGAAAACGCTCCCACAGAAGTGACCATTCCTGAAGTTATGGCACGCGCTTGGCGCACCATCCCAAACAATGGCGATATGGATGCGTTCGTGGGTTCTATCCATGAAATGATGCGCGATCTTAACATCTCTCTCAAAGGCTAGGTATGCAGGTTCACATCACCCGACTTCGCGAGGACATTCCCCTTCCCACCTACGCCACTGAAGGATCCATTGCGTTTGATCTCGCGCCATCAGAAACCGTGACCATCCCAGCACACGGTCTCTTTGCGGCTCCGACCGGCCTTATCATTGCCTCTCCTACGGGCTACGGCCTCTTTATCGCTCCGAGATCATCTCTCTTCAAGAAAAAGGGACTACGCCTCGGCAATACCATCGGCGTGATTGACCAAGATTATTGTGGCCCAGAGGATCAGCTCTTCCTTCTCCTTTGGAATCCAGGCGATACGGACGTCATCGTGGAAAAAGGCGAACGCATTGCCCAAGGCTATTTTACCCCGATCCAGCGCGCAGAGTGGCAGGAAGGTCCCGCAGAAAAGCCCTCGCGTGGCGGAATCGGATCTACGGGCGGGTATACAAAATCCTAGGTTTTTTGCACAAAAGCACTGTTGATAACTCTGCTTTTGTTTTTTTCATGCACGCATGTAAAAGTCTTGCGGATATGTCTGACAAAATCAAACTCACCCCACGCACCAACCCAGATGCACGCCGCATGTATTGGATGAATCGTTTGGAAGTGCAACGCGAAGATGGAACTGCAGAAGAACTGCGGCCCACCCCAGAAGTCATTGCGGTTGCTATTGCAAAATGTTCGCGCTTTGATACGCCATTCGATCAAAATCTTGACGATGTTTCTTTGGAAAAAGCCGCGGAGTTTCATGAGAAGTGGGTTGTGGGTTATGGCCATTCGTCTGTCGCAGAGCACGCGACCTGCTCCGTGGCTATTGAAAACATTTCTCAAGTGCTTGCCAAAATTATTGAGGATGCACGTTTGGCGTCATACACGGAAAAAAGCACGCGCTATCAACCATTTAGCCGCTCACGCATGTATGTGCCGCCCATCGTGGCACAAAGCCGTTTAGCCGCGGAATATAATAAAGTTGCGGATCTGCTCTTTGGATTTTACGAAGAGCTTCGTCAGCCAGTTGCCGCGCTCATGCGTGAACGTTTTCCCAACACAGACGAGCTTTCTGAAAAACAATACGAGGCACAAATTCGTGGGCGCGCACTCGATGCCACACGGTGCATCCTACCTGCTGGCTATCTCACGGCGCTTGGCATGACCGCGAATGCGCGTGCTTGGGAGCAGGTCATCAGCAAACTCCTCTCACATCCGTTGGAAGAAGCGCGTATTGTCGGCGAGGAGCTCAAAACGATTTTACGCGGCCCAGCAGATCAAGATGCGAATGCCGCCTTGTACACAAAGGCTTTGCCCACATTATTAAAATATGCGGATGCAAAACCCTATCTTCAACGCGTACTGACGGACGTCACGATCGCTACCGCTCCATTTGTTCCGATTCAAGAGACCGTGCAAACAGATCTGCCACGTGCACGCATGACGCGCGACGATGCCTGGGCGGAAATGCGCGTGGCCGCGGCGCTCATGATGCGCACGTCACGCATTTCCTACGAAGAAGCGCTCGAGGCCCTACAACAAGAACCAAAGGCCAGCGGCAAAATCCTCGACGCGGCGCTTGCCAATCGTGGAGCGCACGATGCTCCGGTACGTGAATTGGAGCACGCCGTGTTTCAACATGAGATCGTCACGGATTACGGGGCGTGGAAAGACATCCAACGCCATCGCATGTGTACGCAAACCAACCAACTCTTTGGCACAGAGCTTGGCTATGTGATGCCAGATGAAATGCGCATCTTAAGCCAAGCAGATCGCTATGCCAGCGTGATGAAAAAAGCGGATGAACTCTACCATCACATGCTAGATGAGGGCATGGCACATGAGGCGCAATATATTATTCCCATGGCCTATCGTAAACGCATGCTCGTATCCTGGAATCTCCGCGAGCTCTTCCATTTTATTGAATTACGCTCTGGCATCAAAGGCCATCCAGAGTATCGCCGCGTGGCACAGGAAGTGTGGCGCACGCTCGAAGATACGCATCCTACGATCGCGAAATATATTCGCGTGGATTTGCGCGGCAACGAAGCAACCACGTCAACGGTCGGCGCAAAACCAAAAGGAGTATAATGGCGTTGTATGCCCCTCATTGTTCTCGATGCGATTGACGGCGCGGGAAAAAGCACCGTGATCCGCGGTATTGCGGATCATTTTCGCGCACAAGGGAAAGCTGTCTTTGACCTTGTTGCGTACATGCAAGAGCATGGCAGTCTCCCCGAAGTGGACGGTCCGGAGCTCGCAAACATCAACGTACTCATCTCTGCGGAGCCCACGTATTGCTGGGTAGGTAAAGCGATTCGTGAAGAAGTAATCAAAACACATCCGCATCGCATCTACGATGTACAAACCATCGCCCGCTTCTTTTCTGAAGATCGACTTATCCTCTTCAAGCACGTCATTCTCCCATTTTTACAGTCCCGTGCAGATCGTTGGGTGATTCAAGATCGCGGTTGCATCACCTCGCTTACGTATCAGCCGCTGGATGCACGCATCAAAGGCGATACAACAGTCACAGAATCCTGGATCGCCTCCCTTCCGGGCAACGCACTTGAGCTCTCTCGTCCCCCAGAACTCCTCCTACTCCTGCGCCTTGCTCCCGCCGTAGCTATGGATCGTCTTGCTGGACGCACGAGTAAAGTTGACGGCGATGTCTTTGAAATTGCCACGTTTCAAGAACAACTCGCCCTTCGCTATCGCGATCCACAAGTCCTCGCACCCTACAAAAATGCAGGGACCGCCATCGTAGAGGTAGATGCCTCTCAAACACCAGAGCGGGTCGTAGCGGAAGCCTTGCGCCACATCATAGCTCTTGCGTTGTAAAAGCGAGGTATCAAGATGCCCTCATCCTACACAAACGCAGTCATGTTACAGCCTCTCTCTACGAATAGACTATGCCATTCTCATTCCATAGATATGCATAGTCATGTTACAATCCTTCATATAATTCCTAAATAACGTACTACGTGCTATGCACTATTTTATTGCGGCTTTAACAAAATATGCAGAGTTTCATGGTCGCGCACGTAGGGCAGAATTCTGGTATTTTAATTTATTCGTCGTTATTATCGGTTTTGCGATTAGCTTCCTCGAAGCACTGCTTAATGTTGAGGGACAAATCCTCTCGGGTCTCTTTAATCTTGGTATCCTCCTTCCATCCATTGCCGTAGGTGTCCGAAGAATGCACGACGTAAACAAAAGCGGATGGTTCCTGTTGATTCCAATCTATAGTTTCGTCTTGGCGGTCACCGATGGAACAAAGGGCGACAATAGGTTTGGCTCCGATCCAAAAGCAACGGCGAGCAAATAAGTCCACTAAAATCGAGCCACCACACGTGGCTCGATTTTTTTTCTCACATGCCGTACACTATCTTCATCTATGGCAACCACGTCCCTTCTTTCCGCGCGCCTGCTCATTTCCGATAGTTGGCACCACTACGTCAAACATTGGAACTACATGATGGAGGTCTCCCTTTGGCTCCTCTTGTTTCCGCTTCTCTCTTTGCTTGTAGCATTTACCGTCGCCCCTTTCTCTCTGGATATCGCCACGATTCTTTTTGTCGTGTTTGCCCTTGTTGACGCTCTCTTCACCACCTGGGTCATGGTACGCCTCATTCGCTTGTGTTTCGCACAAAATCCCGCAGAAGAAGGTCGCATCGTTACAAATCTGCATCTTGGATGGGAACTTTTCGTCCCCATGATTTGGGTGCACATCCTCACGCTCTTTGCTGTGCTCGGCGGTTCCGTATTACTCTTCTTCCCTGGTCTTTGGCTCGGAGTGCTCTTTGCCTTTGCTCCTTTGCTCGTCGTGGACAGCAACGTACGAGGCATCAAAGCGCTTGCCGCGTCCGCTGAACTCGTCAAAGGACGCTGGTGGCCAACCTTTTGGCGTATACTCGCAGGAGGGTTTTTCTTTCTCTTGCTCATCATTGTTTCTCTTTGGGCCCTCAGCCTGTTCATTGGTCTTTTCACGGGTGCTGGAGCTATCCAAAGCCTCCTCAACCTCTCTGTTGAACAAACAGCCTATACCGTGGAGTCTTTCCGCATGGAAACCATTTCCATCCTCCTCAACCGCTTGCCAGAAGCTCTGTTCCTCCCCGTGTTCTACCTCTTTCTGACCAAACTGTACCGCATCCTCAAAGTCACGCGGTAATACGACTACTCAGCTCCCAAAGACGCCCAACCGGGCGTCTTTGCTTCTTGCTTGCCTTGCGTATAAACCCTATGATACTCACGTTATGCCATCCTATATCCCGATTATCGGACTTGAAATCCATGCGCGGCTCAAAACCGCCTCCAAAATGTTTTGCCGCTGTCCAAATGTCTCAGACGATACAGCGCCAAATACCGCGATTTGTCCGGTCTGCACAGGACAGCCAGGAGCGCTTCCCGTGGTAAACGCCGAAGCCATTCGCCTTGGTGTACGCACAGGGCTTGCCCTTGGATGCACCATCCCAGACACATCGCATTTTGATCGCAAGAATTATTTTTATCCCGACCTTCCAAAGGGCTACCAAATTTCGCAATACGATTTCCCCATTGCCGAACACGGCCAGCTCGCCATTGATGGAGCGCATCCGATCGGGATCACACGCGCACATCTCGAAGAGGATGCCGCGAAAAATATTCATGATGCAGACAGCAACGCAACGCTTGTCGACTATAACCGTTCCAGTACACCGCTTCTTGAAATCGTCACAGAGCCAGACCTACGCTCGCCTGCAGAAGCGAAAGCGTTCCTGCAAGAGTTGCAGGCGATTTTGCGTGCCATTCGCGCCTCAGAAGCAGACATGGAAAAGGGATACATGCGCTGTGATGCAAACGTTTCGCTGATGCCCGTGGATGAGAATAATCTGCCGCTCCAGCACACGCTCAATCCAAAGGTAGAGGTGAAAAATATGAACTCGTTCCGTTCTGTGGAACGCGCTCTACAATACGAAATCGAACGACAGACCGTGATTTACAACGAAGGAAAACTCGCCTCTCCGGAAACGCGCGGCTGGGATGAAAACAAGGGCGTGACCGTTTCGCAACGGTCCAAAGAAACGAGCGCTGACTATCGCTACTTTCCAGAACCAGATTTGCCACCGCTTGATCTCATTACGATCCGTGAGGAAGAAAAATCACATCTGCCAGAACTCCCAACCGCTCAACGCCTGCGCTTGATGGATGAATGGGGCTTTACCGCAGATGATGCACGTTTTCTCGTTGCCAATGACGGCTGGGCTGAGTACGCCGAACGCGTCATGGGAGAGCTTGGCGGCTGGATGGAGGCTGATGACCTTGAGAACAAAAAGCGCGGCGGAGATTTTCTGGCAGAGCGTAAAACGCAACTTGCAAAACTCGCGACTGGATGGCTGACGAGCAAGCTTGCGGGATTGCTCGCGCAACAAGGGAAAACGATCGCGGATGTTAAAATTGAGGCAGAAGATTTTGCCGAATTTTTGCACCTCATTGATCAAGGGAAGGTGAACAGTGCCAATGCACAAAAACTTCTGGCGCTCATGTTGGAAAATGGCGAAGACCCGTCGCAGATCATGGAAGAGCACAACCTCGGACAGAGCGATGACCCAAAGCTCATCGAAGAAGTTGTCACACAACTTATCATCCAAAACCCACCGCAGGCCGCGCAGATCAAGGCCGGAAAGGTTGCCCTCATTAAGTGGTTCGTTGGCGCGGTCATGAAGTCCACAGAGGGACGCGCCAATCCTGTGCAAGCAGAGGAAGAGATTCGAAAACAGCTCGGCATATAAAAATACGCCGCATGAGAGCGACGGTTAGGAGGCGCGACGACCTGCGAACGAACGACCGTGCATCAGATATCCCTGGGCGAGCGCGTCCACGGCCGCGAGCGCTTCGGTTTTTGTGATGCGGCCGTAATCCGCGATCTGCCACAGGTCAGAGGTTGTGCGCACCGCAGGATGCAGACGCGAAGTCGTGGGGTCCACGAATGCGACCCAGCGCCGGCTGTCTTGCCAGAAGGAAACCGCGGCCGCATGGTTGCCGATCTCGAACACGGCTTTGACCGTGACACCCGTCTCCGGATGGAGCTTCCAGCCCCAGTACAAACGACCCGTCGAACGCTCGCCAAAGCGATAGACCTCATCCTCCGTCGCGCTGCGAACGTTCATACGCCTCGCACACAAAGGACCCAGGCCATATCCCTCGAAGATCTCCCGCATGCCACGGAACGCAATGAACGCGTCCAGGGCGTTCAACTGAATCAACGTATGCGGCTCCGGAGAGCCTTCCTCATCGAGAAACAGCGATCGTGCCATGGCTACCTCCTCACCGTGCGATCGGGACATTGAGTGACAACACCCGTGGGTCCGTGTCCAAAGCCGAAATAGTAACGGACGCATCCCTGAGCCGCGGTCTGCGGTGCCGATGCTGTCTTCGCACAATCTCCGGCCGTGCAGACCCTCGTGCCATCCATTCCCTCTCCCCAGAATCCGAGAAGGCCAATGGTCGCCAACCCCACGAGCATCGCCACGTATATCCCTGCCGGGTTGTATTCCTCTGCGGAGACACCGCCATTGCGCTCGTCTGACTCTTTCAGTGTAGGCATGTCGTTTTCCCCTCCGTGAATGCAACATAATCTAAACAAAGGATGCGGCGACCGTCAACTGGTACGGCCCGATGGATACAACACGAAGATTCTTCGTCGTCCAACTCCTCAGAATGACGACCGACCCGCCGAATAACCCGTCATCCTGAGCGAAACGAAGTGAAGCCGAAGGATCTTCGAATCGGACGGGCCCCACCTCACCCTCATTCCCTCTCCTTCGTAAGGAGAGGGAGGCCGGATCGAAGAACGACAAAAAAACAAAATCCCCTCCGACGTGCGTCGAAGGGGACTCTGTTTTCTCGTAGGTTTACGTTCGCGGGCGGCGCTCTTCCATGGGGCGCGCTTTGTTCACCGCGATCCGGCGACCACCAAGTTCTTGACCATGGAACATGGAGATGGCGGCTTCTGCAGCTGCATCATCAACCATTTCCACGAACGCGAACCCGCGTGGGCGGCCTGTCTCACGGTCCATGGGGATGAACACAGAGACGACCTCGCCAGCCTGGGAGAAAAGCTGTCGAAGCTCCTCGTCCGACGTGCGGTACGGGATGCCTCCGACAAAAAGCTTTGTAGGCATGCGTGAATGAGAATCCTCTTTCAGGATTTCTCAACAACAATTAACTCGGGATACTCGTTTGCGCATGACTGCTTCCCCGACCAACGGAAGGACACTCGCACGTTCTTATCCAAAGAAAATGTAGCACATTTGGGAGGTTTTGTCAATCCCCTCACCAGAATCTAGACCAAAAAGTTATCCACAAACCAATGTCGCTTGTTCATCTCGCGCTAATGCGACCCAAAGTTCCGGCGAAAGATCCTCGGCGCGAACACGCGGATCAATGCCGAGGCGGTCGGCAATGGGCTTCCACATATCAGCCGTGAGGCCTAGATTCGATGAAAGAAGCTTCCGCGGGTGCGCAAACCCCTTTTTCGCGAGCGCCATGACCTTCTCCGGGTTTATTCCCCATTTTTTGAGGCGTTCTGCCTGGGACAGGGGTTCTATGGCCAAAATGGCAGATTCGACCTGTGGAGGCGGATAAAAGGCTCCTGCCGGAACGCGGCGGACAAGCGTCGCTGTCCGCGAAGCCAGAGCAACCATCAAAGACAAAAGCGAGGTCTTCCCCTCTTTCGCGATAGCTCGTTCCGCAACCTCGCGCTGGACCAAGACAACGACCTTTGCAGGCGGATTCTCATTCCAAAGCGCCTTACGTAACGCGAGCGATGAAATGCTATACGGAAGGTTGGAAACAAATTTCCATTGACCGTCGCGAACAAAATCCATCCAATCAAGGCGCGCGGCATCGCCATGAATCACCGTGAGCCCTTCTGGATACTGGCTCGTGAGATGCGCAAGAAAACGGCGGTCCTGCTCAATCGCTGTGACGTTCGCGCCCTGGTGAAGAAGAGCGTCCGTTAACACGCCGAGCCCTGGACCAACCTCCAGGACATGATCGCCCTGATGAATATCTGCCGCTCCCACAATGGCGTCCAACGCCACGGCGTCTATCAAAAAATGCTGGCCGAGTTTTTTATTCGGCCTGCCACCTATCTTTTCTAATGCTTGATTGATCTCTGTTGGGGTCATAGTTTGCTCGGCAAACGCACAGCGCCTTTGCGCGCGACCTCGATTGTACCATCTTCGAGCACACGCGCCACCGTGGACACAGCACGGCGCGGAAGTGTCCCTCCATCCACGATTTCATCCAAACGATCCGCAAAAAGGAAACGTACGGCCGTGGCACTGCGGCACTCTGGTTGATTTGAGTGGTTTGCTGAAGTGGCTACGATGGGAAATCCAAAGGCATGCGTGAGGCGACGGACGATTGCCGAAGAAGAAACGCGAATCGCGACCTCCCCCGCGACAAATGCCCCGCGTGCAAGACCCGCATCGCGCTTAACCGGCAGAATGAGCGTGAGCGGACCAGGCCAATGCGCACGAGCGAGTTCACGGCTTGGACCAGAGAGGTCAGCCACGCATTCCACTTGCGCCAGAGACGCGGCTACGAGCAAGAGCGGCTTGGACGGGTCACGCCCCTTCAAGCGGAATACACGACGCACGGCTCGCCCATCGCGCGGATCGCAACCAATGCCATAGGTCGTTTCTGTCGGAAACGCAATGACTCCGCCTTTTTTCAGTTGACGTACCGCGCGACGAATACCGTCACGTGCTGATTTATTCCGTAACGTCAGGATCATATCAGTAATACGATATTACAAGTTACGGCACTTGTCGATGTCGTTGGAATCGGTAGACGGTCACGCGATCGCCCACGCTCCAACGCCCTTCCGCATGAGGAGCAAGCGCACGATCCATAACGCCGGACGCATCCCAAGCACGCAACACCGCCACAAAGAGCATCTGTGTTTTTGCACAATCAAAAATACGTGGAAGGAGTTGTTGTGGCGCAGGAGATCGCGTCATCATCAGGTACAAACGATAGAGCTCCCCTCCTGTGGGGATGGGATAAAAATACTGGTCGCCTCCACACATCTGCCAACGCCGTTCAAATCCAAACGCTTGAAGCGCGGCCGCGGAAATCAACTGCGGAGCAAGTACGACATACCGCTCCCCTTTTGCCTCGCGCTCAATGAGACGCACGGTCTCAACATCTGTCCAACCCATGTTTGCGGCATACACATGCAGGACACGATTGTGTTGCGGATACAATAAAAACCACGTTGCCGTCGCAAGAATGGCGACCGTCAGCGCAAGTGGGATGCGGTATTTCCATGCACGAACACGTTCGTAGACCGTCGCGACCATCACGCCAACACCTGACAAAAAATAAAGCGGCGTCAGCGTGCGTAAACGCAAGGCAAACTCAAACTGCTCTTGCGCAATGATGTCTGGCAAACGAACAAAGGCCGCAAGGACAAATGCAGACGCAAGAGATCCAAGGGCGACCGCGACCGTCACGCGACTTGCCGCGGAGCGTAGACGATCACGCATCCAATATCCCAAACAGCCGATTACCACAAACGCATAGGGATACCAGTAATGAAAACGGTACAGCAACGCAAGTGACCATGGCGCTCCATCGAGACGAAAGGGATAGTGCGCCAACACACGCCAGGCAGTCACCGCACGATCCCAGCTGAAGACAACGGTCTGCGTATGATGAAGAAGGCCATACGCATACATGGCCGCAAGAAAACCTGCGGGGATGGTACAGACCACCAACATCATCGTCACCCAAGACGGCCAGCGACGGAAGAGCGCAGAGCCCAAGACAATCGCCAGCGCAGGAATGCCCGTAAGCGGATGGCAGGCGCACGCAAACAGCGCCAGTAACCATAATAAAATATGCGTGCGACGATCAGGGTCCTCTCGCAATAATAAAAGAATACTCGCAAGGCAGATCACGCCCAGATGGAATGGGATCGTGAATGTGAAAGATGCGATCGGCAATAGAAAAAGTGCCAAGACGGTCGATCGCGAGGATCGCCACGCGAGTGCGGGAAGGACAAGCGTTGCCAGGATCGGTACAAGCAGACGATCGATCCACGCGATGGGAAGATGCGTCAGCAAAGCGAGGAGATCCACCAATACGTATTGGCCGACATACATCGGTTGTTTTGGCAAGATAACTCCCTGCGTCAGAATATGCTGTTCCGTGGCTTGATGCACAAACGGATCATAGCCAAAACCGTAGGGGAAAATAATCGCACTCACGCCCCACATCACGCCTACATGTATGGTCGCCATCATGATCGCCAAACGTCGAGGCAAAAACGTCCATACCATGAAAAGCAAAACCGTCGTGAGAAAAAAGAATACGAACGCCGCGGGTGAGATAACTTGCCAAGGCGACACGATCGCCGTAGCCGTGCGTCCATACACAAGTAGGCTGACAAGCACCGCTTCCATCAAAAACCACATGACCACTACGAGACGTACATCATGAGATAGGCGCGGAATTTCGTCCGGCTGTCGTGCGATAGATGAACGTGGACACGGCCTCGTTACCCAACCAACCATCACAACCAACATCGCAGAAACAGCGACGGTCCAGCTGTAAAAACCGAACAGGACGTACAAGCCGCTCAACAAGAGCAACACCCCCAACACACACGACGCGATGTGCGTGGCGAGCTTTGCGTGATACGTAATCGTCATCGCGGGCATTATCGCGGAAACGAAAGGATGTCCGCAAGGGACATCCTTTTTCGATTGTTCTGCTAGGATCTACATCCCGAACTCATCACTAAATGTCCCAGCGCCATTCCATTCGTTTGCCTGATTATAATCCATGGCAGAGTTCACGATGGTGCCCATGCGATAATTCACGAAAAATCCATCTGGGATATCGTCCACTTTGAGGTGCCAATAAGGGCCATAGATCGCTTCTGCGACGCTCTCGTTTGCCAATGGACGCAAAACGCCTCCACGAGCAACCACATAGATTCTTGGATCTGTTGTCAGCTTCAACATGCGAGAGCCAGGATGATAGGTCACGTTCCCGCCAATCGGAATGGCGCGTAATTCTGCATCCGTGATCACGCGCACGCGGTCAAAGTTCATCTCACGCGTGAAATAGGTCTTTGTGTTTGGATACACATACCGTCGTCCGTCGCGACCGATCAAATACAACGCCGGGCCTGCTCCTTTCACAATATCGTTTTCCTGTGGCACATAGGCGGAGCTCGCCAGCGGCTGATAGCCAGGCGTCCAATCACCGATCGGCTGATAGCCAGGCGTCCAATAGTCCCAATCTGAAGGGCCAAGAGCCACGTAGCCAGGCGTTGCGTAGCCAGGTGTCACAAATCCCTGTGTACGCCACTGTACATCCATATCAATGGATGGCGAGGCGTTGAGTTCATCAGAAACATTATAATCCGACGTACTGGCGATCATGTTCCCCATGGAATACATCATGAATATCCCGTCGTACACCTCATGCACCTTGTTCTGCCACTGATATGGACCCCAAAGCTGTTCGAGAATAGAAATGTCATCCACGCGATGCAACATACCTCCTCGCGAGACCGCATAATAGCCCGCATCTGTATTGATCTTGATGATCGTGGTTCCAGGACGATCCGTGACATTGCCTCCCAGCTGAATGGAAGCGAGCTGATCCTCGCTCACCTGGGTGACGTAGTTAAAATTCGTATCCTCTGGATACCATGTTCGATAGGTTACGTCGTCCGGAAACACATAGCGCATGCCATTCCCCGCATAGTAATACACAGCTCCCGAGGAACGAATCAAAGCACCAGCTGACAATGGAATATACTCTGGTACAGGCGGCATCTCGTATCCCTGGGTTCCGTAACCAGGCGTCAACTCCTCACCCCCAAAAAGATCCTTATAATATTCTTGATATCCAAAATATCCGAGTGCGGCCGCGGCCGCGAGGCCGAACAGAGCGGCGGTCGTCACCATGACTTTAGACTTTGTCTGAGTGGCAACCGGCATGGGTGCAGGTGTTCCTCCTGGCATAGAAAATAAAAAGAGTGATTAGCGTGATGAGTATAACACAAAAAAACAAAACGCCCTGCATATTGCAAGACGTTTTGTTGGTGCCCGGGGTGGGGATCGAACCCACATGTCTTTCGACGCCTGATCTTAAGTCAGGTGCGTATGCCATTTCGCCACCCGGGCATTTTGGACAGACACGTTTGTATCACAGCGACGACTCTTTGTCACCTGAGGACGCATGTGGTCCTTGCGTGTTCGTTTTTCCTCGCCACCACTCCGCAACCATGGGTAAAAGGGAAAGGAAGATGATCGCGAGAATCACGAACGTGAAATTTTCTTTCACCAGAGGAATATTTCCAAAGAAATATCCTGCCCAGGTGAACAGCGTGACCCAGAGCACGCCACCAAAAATATTGTACGCGAGAAATGTCCCATACGTCATCTTGCCCACGCCTGCGACAAACGGCGCCAGTGTACGTACGATCGGAACAAACCGCGCGAGCACAATCATTTTCGCGCCATGTTTTTCATAGAAGCGATGTGTACGATCTAGATGTTCACGCTTGATCCACTTCCCCTCAAAACGCTTGAGAAGCACCTCCCCTCCACGACGACCAATCCAATAATTTACGGTGTCGCCAAGCACTGCCGCGATCATCAACACGATCCACACCACAAAGACATTCAGGGAATGCAAAGCCGCGAATGTCCCCGCCGCAAACAAGAGCGAATCCCCTGGAAGAAACGGCGTGACGACTAAGCCAGTTTCGCAAAAAATCACACCAAAGAGAATCGCGTACGTGGCAAAACCAAACTGATCAATCACGGCGCCCAAATACACATCCAGATGCAAAAAGATATCCACGAATTTCAGAAGCAATGACATAGCGAATGCATTATAGCGTCTTTCGCATATATGTGCCTGCGAGCCGGTATCCCAACGCACGATAATACCCACGCACACCAATGCCACTAATCACGGCGAGGCGCTTGTAGCCACGTGCTTTTGCGATCTTCTCTGCCTCCTGCATCAGTCGTTGACCGTGGCCTTGGTGTTGCACCGCATCCGCCTTCTTGTCGCCGACATGCACCAATTGGCCATAGGTATGGAGCTCACGGACAATCGCGCTGTCACGGAGCTCGGGAAGGAGGCGGAGAACGTCTACGCGAAGATCCTTCCCGATGCTCCGATCGGGACAGGTCGACTTCGTCGCGTCGGACGCGACTGCGCTCAGGATGACGGCGGGGCGGTCAGGCAAACGAAGCCGAAGAAAACTCAAGCATGTCGTTCGCTCCTCGTTTTCCATGCTCAAAAAGAGCTCCGTGCCTTGTGCGTTGCGATATTCGTCCACAAAGAGCTTCACGTTTGCCCCTGGCGACAATGCTTCGCGATGACCAGCCTCACGACAACGCAAACAATGACAAACAAGTCCGCGCTCCTGCATACGTTGCTTGATCACATCGCGTAGATTGGACGTAGTGCTTCCTCCGGAGATTTCCTGCGCAGGGAAGTCACGAACCACGCGCGGCAAACGACAATAATATGGTACAGCGACTTTCATGGCGATAAGCGCTTCGAGTAGGGATTCCCCTTCTAATGGTTTGAAGGTTCCCGCACGGTGCCACTCGGCAAGCTCTGCACTTGGAATCACCACGCACGGATAGATCTTCACCATGTCCGGACAAAAACGCTCATCCGAAAATAATTGCTTGAACATCGCAACGTCGTGTTCTGGCGTAGATCCTGGTTGGCCAGGCACAAAATGATAATCAACTTTAAACCCCGCGGCCTTCAGCAACGTTGTTGCTCGCACGGTATCAGCGACCGTGCAACCACGTTTTGTCAGCGCGAGAATCGTATCGTCAATTGCCTGCACACCCATTTCCACGCGCGTCACACCGAGCTCGCGCAAACGGACGATCTCTTGTGGCGTGACCCAATCAGGACGCGTTTCAATCGTAAGACCAATAATACGATATTCCGCCGACTCATTTGCCTTCTGGCTTGCTTTCAACGTTCCATATCTCTTGATACGTGTTGCGTGATGCGCGTTACGCGAACCCAGATGATTTGCCGCAGAAAAACAACGCTTGATAAACCACTGGCGATACGCCCACGGATAGGCGGACCAAGTCCCACCCTTCACAATGAGTTCGATCTTTTTTGCATCATGTCCGTTTCCTTCCAAGGACTGCACACGACGTGCCACCTGCGCATACGGATCAAAATGGAGCGTGAGCGCGCGTGCGGCGGCCGGTTCCGTAGCCACATAGCTTTTCGGCATGCGTGCCTCGCGAGGACAATACACGCACTTGCCAGGACACGGATACGGCTTTGTCAAAACCGTGATGGGCGCGATACCTGAGTCCGTACGCACATGTTTACAGCGCAAACAACGCTCAATATCTTCGCGGCGTCCACTCTGTTTCGTGAGTGTGCGATAGGCCGTAATAAGCTCAGAAATCTTTGGAAAACGATAGTCTGTGCCACGCAGATGCTTGCGCATGGCCGCGTCGATCATCTCTGGCGTCACATTGACGCACGCCAAAACCTCGGCCATGATGGCCATCATAAGCTTGCGCGGAGGCACGGCTTGCGGCATAACGCCCACCATACCATGAATAACGAACTTGCCAAGGAGTTGGCCCAATCTGTCACGGATTTTTATGAAACGTATGGCGCGTCATTTTCGCGCACACGACGGAACCTGATCTGGAAAGAAGAGGAAAAAGCCGTCACTTTTATCAAGCCTGGCATGACGGTCGCGGACATTGGCGCAGGCAATGGACGATTTGCGCGGCTCCTCCCCAAGGGGGTGATCTATATCGGGCTTGAACCGTCTGCAAAATTACGCGCCTCAGCCATGCCCCTCCTTGCGAAGGAGGGGTTAGGGGAGGTCTCCCCGGGCGACATTCTCGATATTCCCCTTCCTGACCACACCGCTGACATCACTGTCTGCTTTGCCGTGCTTCATCACATTCCCACGGACAAGACTCGGAAGGAAGCTGTCGCGGAGCTTGTTCGCATCACAAAACCGGGAGGACTCATCATTGCCACGGCCTGGCATCTTACGCCCAGCACCGCAAAACTCATGACGCCTGTGACAGAAGGCGATCCTGGAGACATGTGGGTGAGCTGGAAAGCAGACGGCGTGGACACAAAACGCTATGTCCATATCTTTACCGAACAAGAATGGCAAGACCTCTGGACAGGACCGCATCACAACATCGAACAACTCTCCACAGATCGCAATAGCATGGCGATTGTGCGTGTCATCTGATACCGTGTCCGCATGGAATCTTTTGAAGAGCGCATCTTAGCCCCAGAAGTTCAGGAAACCGAGCAAACCTTTGATACGGCTTTGCGTCCAAAAACCTTGGCCGAGTTTATCGGGCAACCAAAACTCAAAGAAAACCTCCGCATTTTTCTTGAAGCCGCAAAAGGCCGCAGTGAGCCGTGCGAGCACATGCTCTTTTACGGCCCGCCAGGCTTAGGGAAAACCTCTCTCTCCCATGTCATTGCGCATGAGATGAGCGCGAATATCAAAGTGACGAGCGGCCCAGCCCTGGAACGCGTGGGTGATCTTGCGGCGATTCTCACGAATCTTGAACAAGGCGACATTCTCTTCATCGATGAAATCCATCGCATGAACAAATCCATTGAAGAGGTGCTCTATCCTGCCATGGAGGATTTTGCCCTGGATATCGTGATCGGCAAGGGGCCAACCGCGCGGACGCTTCGCTTGGATTTGAAGCGCTTCACCCTGATCGGCGCAACCACGCGACTTTCGCTCTTGACCGCGCCTCTTCGCGATCGTTTTGGCATGACCGCGCACCTGGATTTTTACGAAGTGGAGGAAATGCGGCAAATATTGGAGCGAAGCGCTTCCCTTCTCAACATGGAAACCGCGAATGATGCGCTCCTCCAGATCGCCGGGCGAAGCCGTAGAACCCCGCGCGTAGGCAACCGCCTACTCAAGCGCGTACGCGATTATGCGCAGGTGATGGCAGGCGGCATCCTCACCACAGACGTGGTTGAACGTGCCCTCTCCTCGCTCGATATCGACACACGTGGCCTTGATGATAGCGATCGTCGTATTCTGCGTACCTTGATCGACAAATTTCGCGGCGGACCCGTGGGCCTTGCAACGCTCGCGGCCTCTTCCGCGGAAGAAATCGAAACACTCGAAGAAGTGATTGAGCCTTTTCTTCTTCAAGAAGGACTTCTCGCACGTACGCCGCGAGGACGCGTGGCAACAGACCATGCCTATCAACACCTTGGCTTCACGCCGCCCACACGACAAGGTATACTAGACATAGCTTTATAAAAATCCCATGATTCCCCTTTCTTGGTTTCTCATTGCGTGGCTCATCCTTGTTGCCATCTTTGCCCTCCTGGCGCTGTTTACGATTGCGATCAACACGCGCTATGGCTTTGCAAGCTTAGGCACCTATTCTGCCACGGCGATTTTTCTCCTGGTTGCTGTAGGAGTCATCCTCACAACTGGAGGTTACTTGATGACTGTTGATTGGTCACAGAGCCTCAATGTCATCCCTTCTTCTGCACCTACTCTCGAACTCTGATCCCATGCCCATGCTTGATTTGCGGCATTTGCCGAATGAGATTCCCGGCGAGCACGTCGTGTACTTTTTACGACGGCACGTGATCACCATCACTAGTCTCTTTGTCAGCTACGTCTTTATTTTGACTGCTCCCCTCGCTGTCTTGTGGTATCTTGCCACAAATGTTCCCACAATTTCAGATGACCCACGTCTCTTTCCCCTTGTTGTGCTCGGTATCTCGCTCTTCTTTTTGTTCGTATGGCTTTTTCTGTTTCAGGCCCTCATGGACTATTACCTGGACATCTGGGTTGTGACAACAAAACGCATTTTAAGCATTGAGCAAACAGGTCTCTTTAATCGTCGCGTCTCTGAACTACGGCTGTATCGCATTCAGGATGTCACGGCAACGGTCTCAGGTTTTCTTCATACCGTGTTCAACTACGGCAATGTGGAGATTCAAACAGCGGGTGAAAAGGAACGGTTTATTTTCGAGGATGTGCCTAGCCCAAATGAAGTCGCCAAAACCATTCTTCAGCTCGTAGAAGAGGATCGAAAAGAGCATTTTGATGAGGCTTTAGAAGAAATGGATGCAAAGAAAGATAGTCACAGCCGCGGCAGACATACCACACCTCCTGTTGCAGAAGAATAGACCAGCGAAGATTTTGTACCTATAAAACGCTATTTTTAGCCAAATCTACGTCAATCTTCGCTTGATGTTTTTATCGTATATTTCCTTTTTATCCCCTGGTGCTACAGCTTGACAAAAAGCTTTTTTATTGTTTCGATAGAGATACGGCCATCATTTCGATGCGCCTAGAACCTCAAAACCAGACCAAACGTTCAACCGAGGAGCGTTCCATGATGCCGACCATCCATTTCCCGACGTGGGCGAGCTGGCTTTGTGCCGTCGCCATCTTCATCGGGTTCGTGCTCTGCCCGGCCATGTTGGCCGCGCAGAACCCGACCCAACACTCCGCGCCCGTGGCCCTGGTTCAGCAGAACCAGACTCTGACCCCGGTTCCGTCCCCGGAGCTGGCCCAGCGCCTGGACGCCGTGTTCAACCCTGACATCGTGCGCCTGCGCTACCAGGACACGCTCAGGATGAGCGTCGGATTCCACTTCTGCCAGGCCAACCCCTGGATTCGGGCCTGCAACTCGTCGCGGCGCCAGCCATCGTTCCACGAGGTCTCAGACCCAGTTGGCCGTCGGCTCGTGACGGCCGAGGAGCTTCCCCGCGTTCACACGCTCGAGAGCATGCTGTGTCTCAACAACCACGGCAGAGCTCGACCGTTCAGCGCTGTATGCCGCCTGGAAGACGGAACCCTGTGGTCCACCAACCACTTCCCCTGCGTGAACGGGACCTTCTCGCTCGCAAACATCTGGCCCCGCGGGTGCGAAGGCAAGCGCATCTACACGCACGAGGAGCGCTGGGTCGACATCGACCGGACACCCATGCTCACACCGGACGAGATCTTCATGAGCTTCGCGGACTTGATCCGCGATACGCACAGCATGGAGGAGTTCGCCTGGGTGCAGACGCGCATGGCCGATCGCCTGGCGAACATCCGGCCTTCGACGAACGCACTCGAGGCGTACAACTCCGCGATCCGCAACAAGACCGCGGAGCTCCGTACGGCGCAGGCGAACGAGATCGCCTCGCTCAACGCCGAGCTCTTGAACGAGGGGCGTACGGTCGCGCAACTCCGCAACGAGCACGCACGCCTCACGGCCGCGTACGCAAACCTCGACGACGAGAGGATGTCCCTGAGCACAACGATCATCGGACTGATCGCGGCGCTCATCATCCTGTACGTTGCGACGCGCATCGAGGTCCGACGGATCAAGCACCGTACTCTGGGGCCGCTTCTTCAAGAGAACGGCGCGCTCGAAAAGGCAAACAAGGCCCTTGAGGGGCGGGTGGCGCACATGGACCGTCTTGCGCTGGCGTTGCAGGCGAACGTGAAGGCGCTCCAAACACAGCGCGGAGAGGATGAGAAGGTCAGCACCCAGCGTCTCAAGGATCTGCTCGCGGAGAACGCCGTGCTCTGTGAGGCGCAGGAACTCCATGAGGCCGTACTCCAGACCAAGGACGAGCTGACCAAGAGCCTGCGCGCTCAGCTCGCCGCGGCCGAGGACCGTGCCAAGCACCTTGGCGCGCACTCGATCGCGTTGTACGGGATCTTCAACGGCATCCGCGAACAGCGCGGCGGTCAGCTCGCCACGCTGGATGCCGAGACATTCCCGGCTCTGGTGCTCGACCTGATCACGGGCCGCGACCGCGTTGTCCGAGAAAAGAACGCGGAGGTACTACGGCTACGGCAGGAGGCTGAGGCCTGCCTCGCTCACCGTATCGCCATCACGGAGGTGGTGTTCCGCCTCAACGGATACATGCACCTCCTACCGGAGAGCGATCCGACCAAGGGCGCTCGTGCAGAGTTCAACGCTCTGTACAGCCTCTTGGATCGCGCTTCCCGCGCACCAGAGGTGCCCGTAGCCAGGCCGCGGCCGGCCGTCACGAGGGAAATGGCAGGACCAGCGGCCACGCCGCATACTCCTACCCCCTACTCGGCCACGCCGTCTGCAGGCTACGGACCGGACGCCTCGCCGCCTCATGCGCCGCACGTTCCCACGATGCGGCCCGTCGGTCCCCCCGACGCGCCCTCCTCCCTCGAGGATCTGGCGAGGCTGGTCGACGGTGGACAGCCCTCCAGTGCACCAAAGCTCGCCGACGCGTCCGGCACTCCGTGTGAGACTCCGACCCCGGCCCTCGGACCAGGCGCCATTGGCGCCAACAACCCCACGGTCCAGGAAGGTCAGGAGTCTGACTCCGGAGTACGCGAACGCCCCGGCGTGCACAGCCTCTTCACTGACGAGCCGGAACCCGGCTCTGCACTCCCTCGCGTGGGATAAGACGCGCATCTGCCTGGGGAAGCGGATGTAAAACCACCAATCCCCTCTCCCGCCGGAGGACTCTTCCTCTTGGCACGTGCAGGAAACCCCTGCCGACTACGCGTGTACAGCGGAAAAAACACGCGTCCCTCGCGGCCCCACCTGATTCCTTCAGGTGGGGCTGTTGCGTTTTAGAGGCACGGTGTTGTTTCGTGCGACTTCTTTCTCATGCTATGATCTTGCCATCTATGCGTATCAAAACTCTCGGCATTCTCATTGCTGGTGCCTTATTGATGGCAGGCGGAGCTGTCTACTTTATTGCTCAACGTGCGCCCTCATCAAAAAACATTTCCGATCAACAAACGCCCTACCTCGCACAAACATATGTAGATGCTCCATCCCTTTGGGCCATGCGCCTCCCCACAGGGTGGGAATACAGCACCTCAAAAGCAGACCCTATTGCCGTGACATTCCGTGGGCCTGCTGGAACACCTGAAGAGCGCATCACTGTCCAAGTCCTCACTGCGGCAACCGAGCTTGGCGGCGGCACATGGAAAGACCTCACAGACGCGGCAGAGGAACAGCGGACAGAAATAAAAGCCATTGGCACAAATGTGCGCCTCACAGAACCAGAAACTGTCGAATACCTCACCGCAACACAAGAAACGCTCAAGGCATTACAATGGCTCGCGGAATTTGATTTCCAAGGCGCCAATGTTCGTCGTTGGCAGATTGCCGTGATGCGTCCGGACAATAAAACCATTCACATCATTACCTATGCGGCTCCTTCAACCGTGTATCCGCAATATGAAACGCTTGCAAAGCAGATTATTCAAACATGGTGGATGAAAGAATAGAGTTCGCCTCAACATTTCCGCCGTCTTTTTCCATCTCTGAAAGCTCATACGCGGTCATGAGCTCTTGAAAGGTAATGTCACGGCCCTCCTCATCCGCGCGTTTTACGGCCGCGCAAATGGGACAGTCATCAAAATAGACAAGCGCATCATCTTCGCGTGTCACGCCTTTCTCGTCCGTGACAAAACGAAGCGTTTTAACAGGTAACGGACCGTAGCCAGGTGGTGGCGTATCCATGCGTCCAACCAGGGCTTTTTTCATAGCAGAGAAGTAAAAGAGTAAATCCCTCTCTTCTACTGCGTTCCATAATTTGGGTGGCTTGTCAATGGGGATAACTAAAAAAAATACCACCGAAGTGGTCGGCGGTGTGGGTTATCCGAGGGCCTGAGCGACCTTGGCGCGATAGAGGCAGAACGCGCAGTCCTTTCGCGGCTTGGGCGGCTGAGGAGCTTCCAGGCACGCGCGTGCGCGTAGGAGCGCATCCTCGATCCAAGAGTCATCCCCCTCGTAGGGAATGAGCTGGATGTCGAACTCGAGCTTGGCGTCAAAAGCCTCGCGGTCCGTCAGCCCATTGCAGTAGACAAAGTAACCGGTCTTGGACACGCGGAAGCCATTCTGACGAAACAACCACTGGTAGATATCCATCTGACGCTTGTAGGCGCTTCGATAGCTCTCGTCCAGCGTGATCACCTTTTGCGTGCTCGTGGCTTTGTAGTCCACAATCACGAGCTCCCCGTCTGGCGTTACCCATACATCATCAATGCCGCCGGTCACGAGAAAGTTCGTCGGTGCGTGAAGGAAGGTAATGCCTCGTCGAAGGGCGTCACGCCACTCATCCATCTTTTCGTGTGGGAGAGGCACGAGATCCAAGCCATAGGCCTCGTGCAGAGGATGCCTGGATCCACGCGCGCGATGCACATCAAACTCCTTTTTGAGGAGCGCGTCCACGGCGTTGTTCAACGTGAAGGACGGCCCCTCTGGCCTCCCGATCTTCAGGCGACGGTCAAGATAAAAGCACTGCGGACACTGGGTAAACAGCTCAATCTTTGACCGCGACAAGCGGTACGGCCTGTCAGACGTCGGATCAAACGGTGCGGTTGCGCGTGGCATAGATCCCTCATGATAGACGAAGCGGGTGTTTCCTCAAAGTCGCCCGACACTCTCTATACTCCGGAATCATCTCTGCGACAAGAGCCCAGAATCTTGGTGAGTGATTGAACTCGCGTAAATGGCAAAGCTCGTGGACAATAATATAGTCCGCAATAGATGGGGGTAGCAATACAATACGATAGTTAAAATTGAGATTCCCTCTTCGCGAACAACTCCCCCATCGAGATCGCTGATCTCGAATGCAAACCCTCGTAAATACCTGCTGATAATGCGTATTGAAATGCGCGAGGCGCTCCGTCACAAGGGTCATGGCCGCGGTTTTATGCATGAGGTAATCCTTCTTGGTACTTCTGGGCAATAACGGTGGCGGAAGAGCCTGAACATAGGCGAGCTTCTCTTGAACCCAGGCGGCCTTTTCCCGCACGAAACGCTCGATCAAGCGCTGATCTGCATGCATGGGTGCGGTCACAATAAAACGACCGTCGCGGTAAATCGCGAGACGTACGCAACGGGAACGTGGGTTCCTTCGTAGGGTAAAAGCAGGCAACTCAACCATACCAAGCCATCCTAGCACAGAATCCACAGCGCCTTGACCTCCCTCCCCCATTCCGATATTCTGCAGGCACCAAACGACCTTTCCGGGATCGTCTAACGGTAGGACTACAGCCTCTGGAGCTGTGTATCTTGGTTCGAATCCAGGTCCCGGAGCCATATCAAACAACCACCTTAGAGGTGGTTGTTTGTTTGATTCGATATGGGATCGTCCTTATGGACGAGGGGGTTTCCCCTCTCCGTGTGTCATGAGTTGTTTCTTTAGCTCTATCATTTTGAGTTCTCTGCCCACCATCACCTCGTTCAATTTTGTGAGCTCGTCGACGTTTTTCTTCAGGGAAATTTCTGTTTGTTTTCTCTTATCTATATCAATAATCGAGCCAACCATTCTGATCGGTTTTCCTGCTTGGTCATACTTAGTCACCCCGGTCACATAATACCAGCGATACGCACCGGACTTTGTTTTGAGACGATACTCAAGCTCAAACGGTTTTTTCTCTTGAAAACGACGCTCTACCAATGCAAACGTACTCTCCAGTTCATCAGGATGTAAGATTTTTTTAAAGGCATCGAGATTGCCCTTAATACCACCGGGCGCATAACCCAATAACGTGCAAAATCTTGGCGACCAAATAACCTCGTTCGTTAAAACGTTCCAGTCCCAAATACCAGCGCCTGTGCCTGCAATGGCTAATTGATATGTTTCTTCTGCTTGCTTTAACTTTTTTTCTAGGGCTTGATAATCACCCACTTCCTCCTCAAGGAGAGAAATTTTTGTCTCCAGATCCGATCGGAAGTTCACAATCTCCCATAAACTTTTTGGTTTGACACGCTTTGCTTCTTCAAACCCCTCAAGCCGCAAGAAATAGGCAATGATAGGCGCTCCGATCAAGGAGAGCGCTAGACGAATCATGAGATTCCCCGTTAAGATGGACTGATAATAACCAGAGGAGGCAAAGGCGCCAGAAGTAAAGATAATTGTGTCTATGGCAAAGACACTAAAACCCACGAGAAACACTCTGGCGACAAGCGGTAATGATTTGAGACGCGACAAAAGCTCCCACAAAACAGCCAAAACAAAAACGTCAACGAGAATAGCCGTGAGGGACCAAAAATAGTAACCTGCTCGCTCGGGGGTAAACTGCACCCACTGCGAGGTATCTGCTTGCAGACCCAGCAATGCCACGAGCGTGATATAGAAGAACGAGGAGCCCAGAATGACCCACAAAGCAAATCGTCCGGCACGCGGTCCCTCAAAAAGGTAGAGGAACAGCGTTGCGAACATGAGCGTGGTAAAAAAGGAAAACGATGCAATCAAGAAAAACCACTTCCCCATCACAATCGCCAGCCCAAGATCGCTCAAGTTATGAGTCAAAACCGTGAGAAGCGCAATATACACATACAGCGGAATCAGGGTGATTTGTTCCTTCTTGCGATGCAAAATAATGGCAATGAGCCAAAGAAGGATGGTCTGAGCACACAAAATAACAAAGGGCATAGTAAGTAATTCCTAGTATACAGGATACGACTTCGACAAACAAAAACACCCTGACTGGGTGTTTGTGTTGCTGTGTGGTTATTGTTTCTTTTCTTCGACTTGTTGCACCTCGTCTGTTGGTGCGCTTTCCTCTATTGGATCTGTCACTGCTTTGATTTCGACGAGCATCTGCTCCATGGCATTCAGCTTTTGCATCACCTCTACCATCTCCGCATGCGTAGCGGCACGCTCCTCTTCCTGCGCCTGCACGGTTTTTGCCTCAGCCGCAGAATAGGCGAGCACGCCTGTCAACACCACAGCAAAGCCGCTCACAATGGCCGCGGTCCAAATATGACTTGCTCCCCGTGCCGCGTGCCAGGAATGATGATCGCGGATATGAGAGACAGGACCCACATAACGCACATTGCACGATTCTCCACACTTGCTATGCCCACAAGAAGAGCCAGGCCCGCACGGAAGCGGTCCTGCGGCTTCAGCCATGGCTTTGCTCGGCCGGCACTTCCCGCGTTTGGTGGATGGAGATTTTTTGGAAAAGAGGGACGCGAACATACAAAGAGCTCAAAGAATTATCTTCGCGACTTAGTATAGCACGAAGAAAATCTCGTTGCCACAAGACGCAGACCATCTCTGCGGCAAGTACGAGCCCCATGGTCCACAACGCATCCCCTACAAGTCCATTGCGATAAAATGGCACGGCCAATAGGTAGCAATGCAGAAGGCCGGCAAACGTTTTGTCATACCACGGCGTAAACATCCAGACCGCGGCGTTTGTCACGAGAAAGAAAATCGTGGAGCCAAATACGCTCGTCAGCACGGCTACGTCCATGCGCTTCCATCGACGGAGGGCATAACTCACAAGACCGACCGCAACAAACGAACCATATACCGTGAGCATGAGCGGCCATTCATAGAATCCAAGGATGGCATCCGCGACAAGCATGGCGACCAACGGAACACCAACAACCATACGCTTGCTCACATACCATCCTGCCACAATAGACGCGCCTATCACGGGCGTAGCATTCCATGCGTGCGGCAATAATCGTCCAGCAATCACAACAGCGACCAACACGATTCCTGCAAAGAGCTCCTCCTTTTTTATCATATCTATGGAGTAAACTGTCCCTTCACAAGTTTCCACACCATCACATCACCCGGCTTAACGATCGCGGTGCTCGCTCCCTTTTCCCCATACGTATTATTGATCCAATACTGCCACCAGGCATCCATGCTCCCCTTTTTCTCATCAATCGATTCGATGAACACCCCCATATCTCCACCGTAATCCTTAAAACCAAGTTTCATGTTTCCTTTTTCCGTTGCCTCTTTCAAAACATCGAACACCGTCTGATTTTCACGCCACGCAATATCGCGCACGATCTTAATCGTTCCATCTCCTTCATCCACCATCACGCTCACAAGAAGCTCAGCTGTCTGCACCACCGGCGCAACCTCCGGAGCAGTCGTGGCCACACGCCGACTCACTCCATACGCATACCCCCCATAAAAAACAACGACGAACGCAAGAGCACTGAGAAGAAAACCAAGAAGGCGTTTTTGCATAGAACGAGAGCGTAGCGGAAAGAACTCCCCAATGCAAACACCACAAAAAACAACGGTTTTCACCGTTGTTTTTTGTGGTGGACGGCAGAGGAGTCGAACCTCTGACCTTCACAATGTCAATGTGACGCTCTAACCAACTGAGCTAGCCGTCCAAGGCTATGCTGAATGATGCCCACTGTCGAACCTCTGATCTGCCCGATAGGCATCGGACCATTCTAACCCCCGCCAAAGGCGGGTCCGCCTCTGGCGGAAACTGAGCTAGCCGTCCAGGCATCTTGAGCGGGAGCATCATAACCAAACCGCTTCCCTGCGTCAACCACGTACAATAGGCGTGTCCCTTCATCACAATTTATACGCCATGGTTTATCCTCATGTAAAAAAACAAGCCGTAGGTCGCGAGGGACTAGGCTTTGCGCAAGAGACACGGTGCAGACAGTAGCGTTTACACCTCGAGGTGGAGGATACGCTGGGCGAGCTCCGGAGGAAGGATCCCGGTTGATGCCCAGTGAGACTCGGCGTACCTCGGGCCGACCCTGCGCATCCACCAGTCACCGAAGTCGCCGACGAGCGATACTCCCACATGAGCGAACGCGTCAGACTTGGCTACGATGTACGCGCGGTTGTTCAGGCATGTGCCCAAATGCCACACGACAATCTTACGAACCAAGGGGTAGCGCCTGTACACGCCCGCGATGAACTCCGGCACTCCGAAGAGCGCAAGGACCACGATCTGATTCTGCTGGACGCCGTGATTGAGTAGATACTCGATCGCCTGCACCACCGTACTACCCGTGGCCCCCATGGGGTCAGGCACGAACCACACATCACAGGCTCGCGCGGCATCCGTGAACTCGGGGACGTAGTACTGCTTGGTCTGGCGCGGATTCACGTGATCGCGGCAGATCCCGAACGGCAGAAGCGTCACGCCGTGCGGATTGAGCTCCTCGGCAAAGGGCAAAGAGCCACGGAGCGGGATCACCGCGCCGGTCTTCTGCGGATTCACGGCAAAGCTGAGCATGTACGGCACCACATAGCTCCGAAGAAGCTCCTGCGTGATGCTCCGGAACCTCGGCCCCGTGACACGGTCACCCGTCATGCCGTTGATGCAGAGCGCGGCCAGCAGATCCTGGCACGTGGCATTCCCCTTCGGCAGTTCCAGCGTGCCATTGCGCACGAGGTGACGCACCTGCCACTCCAGCACTCTCAACGCGTTGAAGGAAAGCGCGTCGTAGGGCGGCTCATCCTTGTCACGCGTACGGGTGTCGTTGCGGGCCATCTCCTGATTCAGGATCGCAAGAGCCTGCTCCCGCGCCTTGAGGTTCATCTCGAACGTGAAATCATGCAACCGATTCGTACGCTCCTGTTCCAGTCTGAGCCAAATGTAGTAGACGTGGAGGAGCTCCTGAGCGTAATCCTCGTGCAGTCTCAACATCGTTGTTTTCACAAGTACGTCCTCTCTGGGTTCATGTAATGACCCACGGCATCTTGCGCGTATCCAAATTACCTGTCAAATCGTCCACGGAATAAAAAAGCGCCGTCAGGATGACAGGCGCGAGAACTCCTCCACGATCTTCCGCAGGGCTTCCTTACTCCGGCACGCAGATACCGAGACGCAGGCCAGGCTCGCTTCGGCAGGTGTAGCCAGGGCCGCGGCACCAGGTTCCGGGGGTACAGGCGCGCATGCACCGAAGGCCGAGCGGCGTTTCCGCGCAGATGCCGAGGCCGTCGCCGCAGACATCGCCGCGGGTCATGCAGAGCCGAACGCAGTAGCCACCAGGAAGTGCACGACCGCCCGCAGACGTGAGGCACGAGGCTGTGTCTTCGCCGTGACAGTCCGCCTGCGAGGTACACGCGCTCCCCACGGTCCCGGGCAGGTTCGGGCACGCGGCTTCGGTCGTCCCCTGTGGACAACATCGGCCAAACCGGCACACCCAGTCGAGCGGGCACATCTCTGCCTGCCCAGGCGCCGTCGGCGGTCCACAGCGGATCGCCCCGTTCTGATCGAGCTCTGCCCCCAAACATCCCACAAGTGCCACGAAGAGCACCCACTTCATCCAGTTCATCATGGCTTCCTCCTCGGAAACTCCGCGCAGACTCTCTCCTATCTGCGACAGCATATCCTAGCAGGAAAACCAGAAAAGTCAAGGTCCTTCCTCACACCTTCAGTTCTATCCTGATGGGACCATCAAGAAAAATGACACCAAAAAAGCGTCTTTTCTTAAAAAAACTCCCACGCATACACATGGGATCAGGGTCTCATTTCTTGGATTCCGTGACGGCCCTCAGGAGGACGAAGTAGGTACCGCAAGGAAACACAACGTCCAAAGGACAAGAAAACGCCGTGTTACTGCTCCGGAACTTCCATTTGGGCTTGAACCAGAAACACGGGATCGTCTTGACGCCGCCATCTATGTTCGAACTCCACCCATAGCCTTCTTCGTCCATCAGCACATAGAGACCTCGTTTCAAGTTTTTTGTGCGTGCCATCCAATAACAACACGCAATAAACGCCGACTCATGTCCCTGAGGAGCTGTTCGAGAAGGATCAATAGGGAACCGCATCACCCCCACCGGCGGATGAAGCGGGATGTGTGGCAATCCAAACCAATTAGCCGCCTCGTTGTACGTCATGGACGATACTCCGCATCCGATCTCCACAAGATACGACTGCTTTGGAAAGTGCAACGCTTTCCTATTTGGATCGCTCCCAAGCGTAAGCAACGTGTACGCACCGTCAATGTACTTTTCCCCGCTTCTGGGGGTAGTGCTGGCCTGATACTCAGCGATAAAAAGGTTCATCACCTCCTGCACGCTCAGCGCGGGCATGGTGAACGTAGCAGGTTCGCAGGGAGTAAGCGTTGGCTCGCGCATCGTGATGGATCCACGATATGGCGAGAGCGCGCCTGGGTGAGATGTCGTGTCCTGACTCTCCATGAGAAGCTCTACCACCCGTGAGGACAACGCCGAGTCCTGCTCAAGGCGGCTGAGAGCGTCTTCGCTCGCCCCACGCTTTTTCAGCTCTTCCTTAACATGCTTCAGGCAATCCTTGCCCTGGACCACCGCTAATGCCGTGTCGGATTTCATCTGGAAGCTCCTCTCTCTATCAGCCCCTGATGTGAAACAAGCGGACGAAGATTCACACGATTCCCCAAAACAGTCAAGATCAAGAGATATAAAACGCCCCTCCTTGCGAACAGGAGGGGCTAGGAGGCGATCTTGAGAATCGCGGCAGTTGCGGCGCACGCAGGAAGCGCGGCCACTGTGTCGTCGATCATGATGCCAAAGGAGGTGCCGCTGAAGTGCTTTTCCACGGCATTGACCGGCCACGGCTTCTGAGAGTCGACGATGCGGAACACAAGAAAGGACACGAGCAGAGCCACGACTTTCGTGCCCTGGGTTCCGGCCATGAGCCACACGGGCAGTCCCGCGAGGAACTGGCCATGGAACTCATCAATACAGGTCTCGTTGAAGTCCGAGATGACCATCTCGCCCGTGTGGCGCATGCGTGGGCCAGTGGTCAGAAAGAGAAAGCGCTCGGCAGTGCCGATAACGAGGATGCCCACGAGAAAGCTCGCGATCGTGATCACCGAAGGGATGAACCACCCCTGGTACCCAATGAGCCAAATCTGCGCCGTGAGCGCCACGAACGCGCCGGCCGTCCCGCCCATGGATCCGGGCTTCCCGCGCACCTTTCCAGGAGCAAATCCCACGAAGAAGGTCGTCGCGAGACAGAGCGCCAGCCAATTCCACGTGTTCTGAAATCGCTTCATGACATGCCTCCGGTCAGAGAATCCTAGTGGACATCATATCTTGCGTCAAACAAAAAGACGCTGGCGTGCTCCAGAGAGGAGTCACGCGAGCGTCAGGTTCATCCCCACTTCCGCTGATCGTGGGGCACAGGCTCCACCAGGTGGAGCCTCTCGCCCACGCGGTAGATGCGGAGCATGCCCTTCTGGAAGACCGGCTCCCCTGGATGGAAGCCCGGAGGGATCATGACCTCCTGCGGAGGCAGAGTATCCTCACCGCTCCGCGTCTTGGGCGAGGTCCTGTCGAAGATGAAGTCACCATACGCGGTCCGTCCACGCTGAAGCGTGTACACGTCCACGCTCAGCCGCGACTCGACCTTGACCTGCGCATCCCAGGCAAAGCGGTGCTCTGCAGGATACCTGTCGTTGCGCCGGTGCTCGACCGTGCAGAACTTCCAGCCCCACTCCTCCATGCCACGGCGCATGGCCTGGAACACCCAGCTCTGACGCACGAGCGCCTCGCCGTAATCGGTGCTCTCGTAGGCCATCCCGTTGTCCGCCGGCTCCTTGCCGCGCAGGATCAGGAAGCGGTCACGATTCCACCGCTCGCTCTGCACGAGCATCCAGCGGAGCGCGTACCCGAGCTCCTTTGTAGGAAGCCCGTCGAGCACGCGGCTGAGCAGAGCGCAGGAGAACTCGCTCTCCGGGAGATCGAGCAGGACCTGCGCGACCTTGGCGGCCTGGCTCGCCCGCTCCACCTTTTCCGGGAGGCCCTTGATCCGCTCCACCATGTGCTCGGAGCACGCGGAGAGCTGGATCGTTTCACCCAGGAACGCCTGCTCGTAGGAGCGGCACGCCTGAGCCAGAATCGTGTCTGCGAGCGCAGAGCCGATCGGAGCGAGCTCCTTCTGGTACTCCTCCTCGATGTTCGGCCACACGTCCGCGGTCTCCTCCGCATCCATGAAGCTGGCCGGGTTCTTGATCCGGTCGCCGAGCATGGTCGCGATCCACAGCCGGTTGTGCGTGGCCTCGTACGGCGCGAGCATGGCCGCCTTGAGGAGCACGTCCTTGAGCTCGCCCAGGGTCTTGAACACCTTCCAGCCGGAGTGCGCCCATGCCCCGGCCAGGAACCCAGCCGCCAAGTGCGGCTCTCGGATGAGCTCGTGCACGAGCGCCTTGGCTCGAGCCGGATCCCACGCAGCCGCGAACGCTGGCCAGCCCCAGCCGGTGCAGTGTCCGAACTCGCGCAGGACGCTCTCGAGCACCACCCAACGCTCCTCCTCGGGCAGGTACTTCAGGAACCAGGGGCTTCGGGACAGCTCGAAGCGGAAGCGAAGGCCGAACACCCGGTGGCTCATGAGCTCGCGGATGAAGACCTCGCGGTCGAGCCCTTCCACGGACTCGAACCACTTCTCGCCTCCCCAGGCCTGGCACAGCCACCGCAGAACCGCCGGACACGGAACCCCGAACTCCGGGCTCCACTTGCGCAGGCGCTGGACGATGTGCCCGTCGTTCCTGCCCGTGAGCTCCACGCGCACGGCGTAGGGCACCTGTTCCCGAGCCGCCTCGATCGCGCCCCCATACTGCTCGTCCGAGCTCGCGTCTCGATCCTCTGCCCACGCGCGGAGGAAGTCCTTCGCCGTGAGCTTCTTCTGCGCGAACAGATCCTCGAGCTCCTGAACGAGCCGGTGAGTACGCCAGTTCATGGTGAACCTCCTCTATACCAATCCCATCTGCCTCGTTACTTCCGCACAAACGCATGCGAAAGACTGGTAAAACTAGCACAGAACAGGGGGTTTGTCAACCCCAAAAAGGGCATAGAAGGAACGTTAAAAACGCCTTTCGGGCGTTTTTGTTTCTGATTGACGTCAGAAAAGTGACCGCAGTCCTCCAAACTTGTCTCCGCATACCTATGCGCGAACCTTCGAGGGTTTCGCGAACGGTTTATGCGATTTTCCCAAAATCGACTTGCATCGAATGGTATCGACCTAGGATTTGATCCCGATCAAAGATCGGGATAAATAACTCCCTAGAAAGGAGGTGATCCATCCACAGCTTCCGCTACGGATGCCTTGTTACGACTTCGTCCCTATCATCGGCTCTACCTTCGTCCCCTCATCGGGGCCTTCGGGCATTTCCGACTCTCTTGACGTGACGGGCGGTGAGTACAAGACCCGAGAACGTATTCACCGTGACGAGGCTGATTCACGGTTACTAGCGAATCCGACTTCATGTGGGCGAATTGCAGCCCACAATCCGAACTGGGGCCAGGTTTGATGGGATTAGCTCCGCCTTGCGGCTTGGCAACCCATTGATCTGGCCATTGTAGCACGTGTGTGGCCCTGGACGTAAGAGCCATGCTGATTTGACGTCATCCCCACCTTCCTCCCCGTTATCCGAGGCGGTCTCCCGTGAACATTTAACACGGAATGAGGGTTGCGCTCGTTACCCGACTTAACGGTACATCTCACGACACGAGCTGACGGCAACCATGCAGCACCTATGTAGCACCCTCGAAGGCGGGCCGCGTTTCTGCGGCCTTGCAGCTACATTTCAAGCCCAGGTAAGGTTCCTCGCTTACCGTCGAATTAAACCACATGCTCCTCCGCTTGTGCGGGTCCCCGTCTATTCCTTTGAGTTTTAGTCTTGCGACCGTACTCCCCAGGCGGGATGCTTAATGTGTTAACTTTTTTAA
>JBAYJC010000011.1:0-15427 GCA_041665285.1 Patescibacteria group bacterium
CCACGCGCGTGGAAAAGCGGGCGTACTGGGACGAGACCGCGTACTACGGGTTCTCTGCGAGCGAGATCGACGTGCTGGAAGAGGCAACCGACCGCCTGCACCGGCTCTGTCTCAAAGCCGTGGAGCACGTCATCCAGCACCGCAGGTACTCCGAGCTCGCGATCCCGAGCAGTGCAGTGCCGCTCATCGAGCGCTCGTGGCGCGAAGAGCGGAAGCAGACACGGAGCGTCTACGGACGCTTTGACTTCTCCTTCGACGGCGAAAGAACCCCCAAGCTCCTGGAGTACAACGCGGACACGCCCACCTCGCTTCTGGAGGCCGCAGTGATCCAGTGGTACTGGCTCCAGGATTGCTTCCGCCACAACGATCAGTGGAACTCGCTCCACGAGCGGCTTGTGGAGGCCTGGAAAAAACTGCGCAACAAAGCATCGCATCCGATCCTCCACTTTGCCCACATGGAGGACATCGAGGATGAGATGAACGTGGCCTACCTGCGCCAGACCGCAGATGACGCAGGATGGAAAACCATGGGCATGCGCATGGACGACCTCGGGTGGGACTCCATGGCTCGCACGTTCGTGGACCAGCAAAACGAGCCCGTGCACACCATGTTTAAACTGTACCCTTGGGAGTACATGGTGCGCGAAGAGTTCGCCGCCCACCTGGAAGAGGCGCCGTCCATGCGATGGATCGAGCCTCCGTGGAAGATGGTGCTCTCCAACAAGGGCATCCTCGCCATCCTCTGGGAGCTTTTCCCGGACGAGCCCTGTCTCTTGCCCACGTACTTCGACGGACCGCGCGACATGCAGTCCTACGTGCGCAAGCCGCTCCTGTCGCGCGAAGGTGCGAACGTGGAGATCGTGACCCCGGACGGAGGCGAACAACGCCCCGGCATCTACGGAGAAGAGGGCTTTGTCTTCCAGGCCTACGCCCCCTTGCCCGTGTTCGACGGCTACAGGCCCGTGCTCGGCGCCTGGGTCGTGGATGGCAATGCCGCTGGCATGGGCATCCGCGAGTCCACAAGCCGCATCACAGACAACCACAGCCGCTTCGCCGCACACCTAATCCTCTGACCTGACCCCATCCTCTCACGAGAGCAGGGGTCGTTTTTTTTTAGAACGACCTCTTGACAAGCACGGAAAAACAGCGCTAGCTATGCGCACGTTCGCCACAAGAACGGAAAGGACACGGAGGAAGCCATGGATCAGCAGGAACCGTCGAATCCGACCGTTGCTCTCGAGACGCCGACCACGGTCGTTGCCGAGCCGACCGGCCCCAAGCCGCCGGAGCATTGGTTCAAGCTCAACTTCCCGCACGAGGAAGCGCACAAGAGTTCGCCAGGTGTCATCTTCACCTGGTGCTTGCACCCGGATCTCGTGAAGGAGCTCCAGCAGAGGAACATCTGCCACCCAGCGCTCCTCGTGGTGGCCGTGGACATGGACAAGATGAAGGGGCTCTCGGACTGGATCAAGACAAACAGTCCGCAGAATCACGAAATCGAGGGTCGGGTCACTGCCCTTCGCGTCGTGTTCCCGCTTGACCAGGGCATGGGCCGCATCGAGTTCCACCGTCCTGGGCGCTACTGCCTGCTTGCGACCATCATCGCCGAGCAGGCTCATACCAAGGACAGCACGGACCTGGTTCACGCACGGCGTCTGAACGCGCTCCACTCGATGTGGAGGGATCGCTCAAATGGCTGGCACCTGCTTCTGCTCAACACCACGGCTCTTGCCACAGGCGAGCTCGCCTTCGACACACAGCCGAGCACGTACGGTCTTGAAGACTTTACAGCGGTAAGCTACTTCAGCCATCTCTTCGTCGAGCGTGACAAGGACGGCCTCGCCAAGAGCGTCGCCGGGGTCGAGGAGACGGAGATCGAGATCGACGAGAGCTTGTTCGCCAAGGAGCCTCCGCAGTGGCTCCAGAACTGGGGCAACCTGCTCTTCGACACGTCGCCTCGGAATGAGTGCGACTTTCGCAGGCGGCTGATCCTCGCGTTCACGCTCCAGCCCTTTCTGGTCGCGATCTGGCTCTTGTTCCGAACGCTCGTGTACGGCGTCATCGCGTTCTTTCTCGCGCTCACCGGGCATCGCATCAAGCTCAGTGCCATGCTCCAGTCGTTCGGAAGTTACGGACCGTTCCGCCGCTTGCTGAACGGGCCCGACATCTTCGAGGACGAGGGTCTGTGGACGCGCACCCGTAAGGACAAGACCACGCGGCCGTGGTGGCAGGCAATCCTCCTCATGCCGATCACCTGGGTCGTAGGATGGGGCATCCTGGAACTGCTCGTCCGCATTGTCGAGCGCGCACCCAAGTTTTCTCTCGGAGTCATGGGCGGCGTGGCATTCTGCGTCATGGCCGGCATCCTGGCGTATCACCTCATGGCACGTAGCGCGCACCTAGCGGCACAGCCCGACGTACTCGCCCAGCGGACCATGCGGTTCTACAAGACGCGCCTCGAGCCGCTCACCTGCACGCTCGGCGGGCCGCAGGATGCAACGTTGAAGGCGCTCCCGCCCTCGCACCGCACGCTCATCGTCAGGTTCCTGGACCTGAAGCAAAGGGTCTGCCTGCCGTTCCGCGGCTGAACCAACTACGCACGCACCATTTTCTAACCTGACCCATCCTCTCACGAGAGGAGGGGTTGTTTTTATATTTTGTTGCAAAAAAAATACGACCTAGATCAGGTCGCGAGAAGGTCGAGGGCGTGGTGCATGAAGAACTTGAGGTTTACTGGCGATTTGAGGTCAGCGATTTCCTCTGCTGTCACCCAGCGGGATTGCCGAGCCACACCATCGCCAGGGCTAACCACCGTGCTCGAGGAGGTCGCGAAGTAGAGGTGGTCGAACCAGTGGTGACTTCCGAAAGTCACATCCAAGAGCGCAACGGGATGCGGGATGCGCAGAACGCCCTCCCATTCAGTCTGAGCCATGCCTGAAGCGTCGTAGAGTACGACGTCCAGGCCACATTCCTCCTTTGTCTCGCGCAAGGCCGCTTGGTGGGGGAGCTCACCACGCTCTAGGCCTCCACCCACGGGCATCCAGAACTGCAGGAGCTCATGCCAATGCACCAACGTGCGAAATCCATTCACGATGATGACCGTTGCCGTGTGCCGACGCTCTTGCACCGCAAGGCGCAGTTGAGTCTGTGACTTCCTAGGCTGTCTCATGTCCTTGCCTCCATCCGGACGCACTTCATCACAACAGAGCCATCTCTTCAAGTCGCCAGGCAAGGGATTCCGAACGAAACGAGAGGCGATAGGCGTTTGTTTCATCGGACACGGAAAAATAGTAGACCTTCTCGTGACCCACACGTTCGCTATGAATCAAATTGACTTTGCGTACTTGGTAATATTTATTGCCCCATTTAAAAACCATGGGTTCAGGCCGTTCATGTCGAAAGGCGACTAAAACCTCTACCGACTCTTGGACGGCTTCGTATGACATACAGTTTACACCAAAAATGGATTACAAGCTTCGAAAGGATCGGATGACCGCACGAACAACGCCTTGAATTAAAGGATCGTAACAATAAATTGGCTTCATGGTTTTATTTGCAGGCTGAAGGCGAATGCGATTTTTTTCACGATAGAATTTTTTGAGCGTTGCATACGAATTGTCGAGTAATGCCACAACAACGTCTCCATTTTTCGGCGAAGGATTACGCTCGATAATCACAAAATCTCCATCCCAAATGCCTTCGTCAATCATGGAGTCACCGCGTACACGAAGCACGTACGAGTTAGCAGAATCTGGAACAAGATCCACAGGCACAGCAAACGTCTCACGCTCCTCAACTGCCTCAATAGGTAAACCGGCCGTGATCAAACCCTTCAGGGGAAGAAGGACACTTCGGCCCCACTTCATGGCCTTATCCGTGGGTTCGAGCTCGCGATTGCCTGCTCCTGCTTCATTGGCTCGCAAATACCCACGCATGCGCAAAGACTGAATGTGCGCGTGGACCGTAGAAGGGGAGGCAAGCTCAAGTCCGCCGGCTATCTCACGATACGACGGAGCAAATCCGCGCTCGTTGATGAACTGGATAATAAAGTCCAGGACATCCTTTTGTTTTGGTGTGAGAGGCGGGAGCATATCTAGAACAAAAATAGAACACGGAACAGGTTCCGTCAAGCACGTGCATTTCCTAGCTTTTTGAAAAGTTATCCACAGTCCCCTCGCCTTTCTCCTCAAAATTTTTTGCAAACTACACAAGAAATTTTACCCCCTGTCAAGAGGGAAGATGTCGAAAAATCTATAAAGAAATATTTGTTCATGTCTCTCAACGTGTTTGATAGACCCACGAAGATCCTTCGTCTGACTCAGGATGACCTTTTATACAAAGACTGTCTGCGGCACGAAACAAAACAACTTTTATGCTCACACTCCCCTTTTACTCCCCACAACTTATCCACAGCGATCTGAAAAACCATGGCACGATAGGAGATGAAGGCGCGAGAACGCGGCATTTCGTCCGCGGATTGCGCTGAACAGTATTATGCCTCTTGTACGCATCAGGCGACATATCTGTCGCCTGACACTCTTCGGATTGCTTATTCACCTTTTACTCGGCGTAAGAATGGCACGCGCCTCGCCAATAGAACCATCTCCAGAAATATTTCCGGAGACCGTGCCAGAACCAATAGCCGACCCCATTCCAGAACCGGTCTTCGCAACAGAAGCGACGTCTACATGGCCAGCCGATGCCACATCAACAGAGATCGGTCTGTTCGAGACTGTCGCAACAACAACCATTGAAACACCTTTTGTGACTGTCACAACAACCACTTTCGACTTCGTGACCTCAACGCTCACTTTTGTCACTTCAACACCTGACCTATTCGAAACCACCACCACAACCCTCACAACTCTCAAGATGCTCTCGGCTACCACGACCGTCGCTCTCCTCGAAACCACGTCTACAGAAGCGACCCTAGAGCTCGCCACCTCCACCACAGACGTTCTCATCGTAACTTCGACGCTTGAGCTTCCACCTGCTGAACCGCCTGTCATCCTTCTTCGTGAACTTAATCCCTATCCCCTTGATGGCCCAGAGACCATTGACCTACTCCTTTGGTACACCACGGACACGAACTTCCTCGCTGGATGGACGCTGGCAGATCTCCAAGGCACCATCTTTCGCTTCACATCAACCACACCCGTTGAGGTCACCTCAGACGCACTTCACATCCACGCCACGCTCTCCAGCAACCGGCTGAACAATAGCGGCGATACGGTGATGCTACGCGATGCAGAAGACCGTCTCATGGAGAGCGTGACCTATGTACGTGTTCAAAAGGGTCAACGATGGAGTCGCGGCGCGTTCTGCGATGAAGAGTGGCATCTTGCGGACGAATTCGGCGTGCGCATTGAAGAAGAGGTCGTAGAGCCGACCGTCGCAGAGCCGACCGTCACAACACCTCATTCAATCAATGAAACCGGGCCTATTATTCTTATCCATCCCACGACCACGCACACAACCACCACGAGTGCTACGGCACCTCCTCGTCAAAAAACTACCACACAGGCAAAAACCTCGGCGCAAGCCGTTATCGCTCAGACAACGACGGTCGAGCAAGCAAATAGCACGACGACCGTGCGAGAAAAGAAGACAATGGATCAACCAAGTGTTCGTACGAAAAAAATCAATGAACAAAAAAAGGTTACCCCTCCCAAAAAGAAGACAATAACCGCCACCAAAAAGACGAGCGTCAAAGTCGTCGTCTCCAAGGAACCAGCTACCGTCCGCACCTCCATTGATCGTCTCCCCTCTCTTATGGATCCAACAAACCCGTCGCCCGTGCGCGTGCTCCTGCGTGGCCAGGTGATTACGCCTCCGCGCTTGCTGAGCACCAATCAATTTGTCCTCGCCAATCCAGACGGTCGAAGCCTTCTTGTTCACGGAACCAACAAACAACCAACACCCCCATTCAACGCAACCGTAGAAATTACGGGATCGCTAACCCTGAACGATCAAGGCCTTCAGCTCACCATGGCCGCAAAAGATCGGTGGCGCGTTGTAGCATCTCTTCTCCCTCAAGAGGCCATGCCACGCACCGTAGATCTTCTGACACCTGATCTTGAAGACGCGTGGAGCTTGGTTGATGTCACGGGAACAATCACAGAAGTCAAAGGCATGCTCGTGCATCTGGATGTAAACGAAACGGAAATCGGCTTACGTATCAAGCCTCTCACAGGCTACCGTGCCGCACGCCTGCTCAAAGGCGACGTTGTACGCGTTCGCGGTGTCATTGATACGCGCGGAGACGAGATGATCGTCTATCCACGTGCCGTAGATGACATACTCTTGATCCGCCACGCCATTGCTACACCCACGCCCACTCCTGCAAACACCGTACCGCCATGGACTCCCCTTGCGGCCGCAGGGCTGACCGTGGCACTTGGCCAAGGATGGAAACGCATCGGAAAAATGCGCGAGCAACGTAGGCTGGAACGTATGCTCGCTGAGGCAAATAAGGCGCTCGTACAACAAGGAGAGGAATAACCCACATCTTATTCTCTCGCCCGCAAACACCAAACACACCCCGCATGAGGTGTGTTTGGCCGCTTACTGTATTATGCCCTTCAACTGTATCTCCTCAATCTCATCTTCCAAGGCCATGATCTTCATCTCTTGCCCAGAAAGATAACTTTTGATCGTCGACAGTTCATCAATACGCGCTTCTAATTCCTCTGTTTTTTTCGCCATACCGCTCTGTAGCTTTTTTGTATATTTTGCGAGTTTCATTTCAACAGCCCTATGCAACGAAATATCTTCTATAGCCAATAGAATCATCTGCGTAGCGTCAAATCGTCTTGCATTCAATAACATGACCCTCTTCCCAATATCAGGAAACTTATGCGAAACCTCAAAATCATCAAAGGTATTCTTTTCAGGTAAAATCGTTTCCAATAATCTTTTGAGTTCTGGAATATTCCATTGACCATTACCTAATTCGTAAACATATCTATTTTCCGTCTCTTTTTTGCTCACGCGAAATTTTTTATAAAAAAATTCATTTGCCCCCACAATCTTCAAATCCAAATCAAGAATCAAAAATGGCTCTCTGACCGTATCGGAAAATATCTTGATATAATGAAGCGCTACATCTCTGTCCTCTTCCACCGCAGACGATTTTTTCATAAAAGTGCCACGTAGATAAAGTGATTATTACTAGTATCTTAGCACACGAAAGTGCGGAGAGATACTCCAAGGATCAGAAACACAAAAGCACCCGGATAGGGTGCTTTTGGATTGGAGCGGGTAACGGGAATCGAACCCGTCTCTCCACCTTGGCAAGGTGGCATAATAGCCACTATACGATACCCGCAGATCTGCTTTTTCGAACGATCGGTAGAGTAGCAGAACCTTTTTCCTTACGCAAGCCTGGGGACATTTTGCGTCAAAACAACGCACCCGTCATACTGATAGCACTATGCCATCCCCTTTTATTGGCGACATCATGTCGCTCGCGAAAGCAAATCCACACTTTCGCCAAGAGATCACCACGGCTACGCATGCCCAAATCACCCTCATGAGCATCCCCCCGGGTGGTGAGGTGGGCGAAGAAACGCACACAGACAACGACCAGACGCTTTTGTTCATCACAGGCACAGGCAAGGCGATTGTTGAGGGTCAAGAAACGCTCATTGCTCCAGGTTTTCTCGCGCTGATTCCTGTTGGCACGCGCCACAATTTTCTCAACACAGGTACCGAAGACATGAAAATCGTCTCTGTTTACGCGCCGCCACATCATCCCGTGGGCACGATACAGCACACAAAAGCAGACGCAGACGCGGCAGAGGCGGCCGGGAAATAGGTTTTAGGCCTGCGTCTGATCCGTGGGAGGTTCGCTTGGTTTTGGAGGAAGGGTCATATCCTCTTCCTCCTTTTCTTTGCGACGACCAATCATGAAAAAGATAAAACTTCCAAGCGCTAATAGTCCTGCAAGTACCCAAAGCCATGTGAGGGGTGAAGTCTCCTTTTCTTCGACCGCGACTGCTGGGATGGGAGCAGGTGGCGCATTCGTCTCTTGCGCTAAACGCGCAACTTCCGGTGCGGGCGGCTCTGCAGGGAGAGCGTCTTTTTCAGATGGCGCGGGCGGTACAGTCTCATCCGCTACAATTGTCACACCAAGCACAGCAGGGATAGGTCCTGCATCAGCGGATCGCGGACTTGTGACGGCTGTTTTCAATGGCTCTGAAGCTGTAGCTGGTTTAGACTCTACTGGCGCTGGTATTGGCTTTGGCTCTTCTGCAGAACGCTTGGGGTCCAGCGGGAAAGCATCCTGCTTATCACCAACGCCATCGCTATCCGTATCGTATTTTACGGGACTTGTTCCGTTCGTCTTCTCTGTCCAATTGTATACGCCATCATTGTCCACATCTGAATCCACCGCGTCATCTGTGCCATCGCCATCTGTATCGTGCGAACGGGTTGGATCAAGAGGAAATTGGTCCTGTCCATCAGGTACCGTATCATTGTCATCATCCGGATCTGTTGTGTTGCCCGTGCCGTCATTGTCCGTGTCGCGATCCACAAACCTCGTCACAGATACTTGATTATTCGCTGGCGTTACGTCTGGCTGCTCATCGTCATTCACCGCGCGAATCTCAATCGTATGCTCGCCCACGGTCTTTGGCGTCCAAGAAACCCAAAGCTCATCTGGTTTGCCAGCGACTTTTGCAGAAAATAACTTTGCGCCGATACGCTCGCCATTATCAAATACATTGACCACCCCCTCCACATCCTTTGTCCCCTCGTTATAGACCGTCGCGTAAATACGCACCTTCTGGTCAATAAAGATGGCCGCTGGCTCAAAAGCCACATCTGCAGGCGCAAGAGCCGCATCATACACAACCGTGCTTGTCACTGCTTGTGCAGAGCTAGCTAGACAAAGAGCGCCCACCACCACGACCAGACAAACCGCCCTCACAAAAGATGACGATGTCATACAAGTAGTAATATTTTCTCACGTGCTCCGCATTCATGCAATGCATGGACGAAATGGCCGCAAAAACGTATGATGATCCTGACATGAAGCGTCTCGCCATCCCCTTTCTTGCCTGTATAGCCGTTGTTTTTGTCGCAGGCATTCTTTGGGTTGCATTCCGTATACCACGCACTCCATCCACAACCGATAGACTTACCGTAGCGGCAACGATTTTTCCTGTGGCAGACATGATAAAACAGGTCGGCGGTGCGCAGGTGGATGTCATCACACTCCTCCCGCCCGGAGCAAGTCCTCACACCTTCGAGCCATCGCCACAGACTATCACCTCCGCCTCACAAGCGACCGCACTCTTCAAGATTGGCGTAGGATTAGATGACTGGTCGCAACGCGTTATTGACGCAGGATCACAGGCAACAATCGTGGATCTTTCAGCACAAGTTCGCCTACAAACACTCGGCGAGGAAGGTCTAGACCCTCACTACTGGCTTTCTGCAGAAAATGCCCGCGCAATGACGCATGAAATCACCGAAGCGCTCATCTCTCTTGATCCGGCACATGCCGCGGACTTTCGTCGTAATGCCGAAGAGTATCAGCAACAACTTGCTGAATTGCATGAAGAACTCCGTCGGCAATTTGCCACGGTTACCACCACACAATTCGCCACATTTCATGAGGCTTGGTATTACTTTGCGCAGGCATACGGTCTGACGGTCGTTGCCTCATTCGAGCCATCGCCAGGCAAAGAGCCTACCGCGCAATTCCTCGCAACGTTCATGGATACCATCAAGCGTGATCACATTCGTGTTGTCTTTACCGAGCCACAGTTTTCCAATGCCGCGCTTGATCAAGCCGCACATGATTTAGGAGTGACCATCAACCTCGTTGATCCTATTGGCGGTGGCTCCGAGGAAACAAACTCTTACATCAACATGATGCGGTATAATGCAAAACAGATCTCCTCTGCGCTTCGCTAACCACTTTTTCCATGCCTCTCCTCTCCTTTCGTGATGTGTCCGTTACCCTTGGCGGTAACCGCGTTATCCATGACGTGAGCTTTGATATTGAACGCGGCGATATCGTGACCGTGATTGGCCCAAATGGCTCAGGCAAATCCACGCTCATTCGCGCAACGCTAGGGCTTGTACCCTACAAGGGAACCATCCTCTTTGAGGGAAAACCCGTTGAGCGCCACTTGAGTGCGATTGGCTATGTGCCGCAACGTTTTGATTTTGATAAAACATTTCCTCTCAGTGTACGCGAATTCCTCAACCTCTTTCCTAGTCACGCCAAATCCAATGAACGAGCAAGCCTGTGCAAGGAACTGCGCATCACAAGCCTCCTTTCAAAGACACTTGGGACTCTTTCCGGCGGCCAGCTTCAGCGCGTGCTCATGGCGCAAGCGCTTCTCAAGAACCCTCAGCTCCTCATTTTGGATGAGCCGACTTCTGGCGTGGACGTGGAGGGCGTCAAAAATTTCTACGAAATCGTCGAGCACCTGAACAAAGAGCATCATGTCACCATCATTCTCGTGTCCCATGAGCTGACCATGGTCTATCGTTTTGCCACAAAAGTTGTTTGTCTCAACCAAAATATGGTGTGTTTCGGCGACCCAACAACCGCACTCACCAAAGACGTGGTCGAGCGTCTTTACGGCGAAAATATGAAGCCACGCGGGCATGCGCACTAAAATGTTATGGACTTTTTTCAACTCCTTACCTACCCCTTTGTCCAACGCGCGATTCTTGCGGGCGTGATTTCCGCTGGGTTGCTCGCGATTTTGGGCGTGTTTGTCCATGTACGGCGCATGGCGTTTTTCAGCGAAGGCATTGCACACGCATCTCTTGCAGGAGTGGCGATCGGTATTCTCTTGAACCAAGAACCTCTGCTCTGGGCCGCAATTTGGAGTGCGGCTTTTGCCTCTGCGGTCTACATACTCGAAAAGAAAACGCACCTCTCCCCTGACTCACTCATTGGCATCCTCTTCACTTCAAGCTTGGCGTTTGGCGTGCTCCTCATCAATCTCAAACCAGGCTACCAGCCAGACCTGATTAGCTTTCTCTTTGGCAATATTTTGACGGTCCGAGCCGCGGATTTGACTGTGATCGCCGTGGCCGCTGTGCTGATCGGCGCATTTCTTCTCTGGCAATTTCGCTCGTATCTGCTCCTTTCCCTCAACAAAGAGATGGCGCATGTGGCTGGCCTGCGAACAGAACTCCTCTCCTTCCTGCTCTACCTTGTCCTGGCAATCGCGGTCACGCTCGGCATCAAAGTCCTAGGTATTGTCCTGGTCGGCGCGCTTATCATCATCCCCACGGCCACAGCCAAACTCTTTGCCGGGTCTGTGCGATCATTGCTCATCCAAAGCATTATTTTCGCAGAATTAGCAGTTTTGATTGGTATTGCTCTGTCCCTGACATGGAACCTTCCGACCGGCTCGCTCATCATCTTAACCGGCACGACCCTGTTCCTTGCGTCCCTTGGTGTAAAAAACGTCATAAAAGCCTAAGCCTCCCGTTCAAAAGGCGTATGAAATACACCAACCACATTCTCGCAGGCGCGGTCATCACCGTCCTGCTCATGACCGGTGCTGGCTGTGCCAAGCAGACAGTCCAACCGACCGCGGAACCATCTAAACCCGTCGCAACCCAGCCAACGACCGTCGCGCCAACGGTTCAGCCAACCACGGAACCGACAACGCCAACCGTCAGCGAACCGGAGCCTGGTTTTGACCATACGCCAGGAGGTCAGCTCGCGAGAACACCAGAGATCGTCTCGCCAATCGTGGACGACACCTGGGGTACCTACACAAACAAAGCACTCGGCTTTTCCTTTCGCTGGCCCAATAAAGGACGCTATGCCCCGACCTGGGAAGTGACGTTCGTCAAGGAACAGGCACCGCTTGCTCAACTGCTTCTTATCAATGGCATTGAGTTTTCCCATGACGCATCCACGAGCGAAACCGTAGAAGACAAGCTGACGTTCTCGGACCGCTTCACTACGAAAAAAGGCGATAAGATTATCCTCATCTCCTTTGAAAAGACCTACCCAAAAGCCAATGAAGCGCAGTTCGACGTCAAAGCATACCAAGATCACCTCCTCCAGATCCTCTCCACCTTCAAATACGACTAACACACTAGGAAACGAAAACCACCTCAAAAGGGTGGTTTTCATGTATAATAGCGATCATGAACAACGCGCTCCTTCGCCGGCTTTGTCCAGGCAAACACCACCACATCATCGATCTCATTGGCGAAATCAATGCCGTCATTGGAGGGTTAGCGGCCTACCCGCAACTGTATCGGACGCTCACAACGCAAGCTGTTGCAGGCCTGTCGCTCAGCATGTTTGTCATCATTGCTGTCACGAACATCGTTTGGATCATCTACGGTATCCATAGGAAAGCCCTCCCAGTCATCATCGCATCTGCCCTGAATCTGGTTGCCTCAGGATGGCTTGTTATCCTCATTTTCCTCTGGAGAACCACCCCTTGACGGGTCACTCTTGTCATTTTTGGTCATCTTGGCTATTCTGAGGGAACAAAAAAGGAAGGAATGCTCGCAATCGTATGCGCTAAGGGCGTATACGTTGCTCGCTCGTCGGGCGTGTAGCTCAGATGGTTAGAGCGTTACACTGATAATGTAAAGGTCGATGGTTCGATTCCATCCACGCCCACCACAATATCCTCCGGTAAACACCGGGGGATATTTGTATTTACGTTCTCCGTGCAATAGTAAAAACGTCGGACGTATCTTTGTAGAAAAATAAAGACCGCACCTTGGAGAGACGCTCGCAATGAGGCGCGAGAGCCCTTATTTGGGGTGCGGCAGTCGTATGCAATGTGCGTCCTCGATCACGGCATGAGTGCCCTGAACCGTTTGGCCCCGGGTTGCCTCTGCGGATCTTCGCCTGGTAGCTCGTCCACGTTCGGGAGTTCCGCCTCCACAAAGCGGCCGATGACAGCCTCCATGACCGGTAGGTTGATGTTCCCATTCTCGGCATTCGATGCTTCGAGCGCGACTCGCACACCTGAGGTTGCGAGATTCCCATTGACCACCTCACGGATGTACCCTGCGCGCGCGAGAATTTTCTCCCCGGTCTCGCGGAGAACATGCTCATTCTTTGCCCTGAGCACAGCGTTCTCGTGAGTGATGGCGGCGGCTTCTGCAAGAAGAGCGTAATCCGTGACAGGCCCCTCTGTTCCACGAACCCTATCTCGCAGAACCTCGAACAGATCGTGCACCTGCCCCCTTTTCTTCCGCAGGCTCTCGAGGGCAGTCTCCAGAGACCCCACCTCTTCCAAAACGCGTTTACGCGCTTCGCAAAGAGCGTCTTTCTGCTCACTGGGACGACCAATGGCGTTCTCGAGCTGTAGGGCACTCTTACGTGCCCGAGCCAGGAGAGCTTCAGTAGACTTGAACAAGTCGCCAAAGGGTGTTCCGTCGCCGACCGCTCCCATCTCCTCTTTATCGAGAAGCTCTATCTGGATGCGTGGGTGGATCAATCGGGGGTTGAACGATGCGAGCTCGCGTCCAGTGCCGCACGGCTCGATGAAGGGCTTCACACCGAAGTACCTTGCAATAAGGATAGCGACGGCGGCGAGCATGGCGGTCCACCACGGCAGATCTGCGAACAGGCTCAGCAGGACTGCGGCGAGAATCCCCATGCCAGCGAGCGCGTATGACATGATGCGGCTATCCACGCCCCTGCATTCCCGGCAGGTGCGTCGGTGTTCTGTCAGTTCACGCTCGCGATCCTGATAGATCACATCCAGCGCCTGCGCCAGGGTGTCGGGCGGGGTCACACGCTTTCGTGCATCTCGCACTTCCTGCATGTACTGCTTCGGCCAGTCACCTATGACATCCTCAACTCTGCGGCCGCATCCTTCACAATGCTGATGACGAGCAAGGATCACGCGCCCACAAACCGTACACCTCGGATTGGGGACCATGAGATCGCCATGGTGGGTGCAGTACTTCTCGCCACGATCGTCGTCGGACAGATATAGTTGTTGGCCACAGTCGGAACGCGGACATCTCCTGTAATAGAGACCCATGAGTTTCCTCCGGTTGGATCTTTCGAAATAAGGGCTTGAGCGAATGTAGAACAAAAATGACCGCCGTGTCAAGGCTTAGGATCATCAAAATCCCACGATAGACGCTACTGACGCCACCGCAAAGAAACCAGCCTCATACCAGCTGGTTTCTTCGTTTCCTCCAATAAAAAAACGAAGCGTCTAGTGGCTTCGCCTGTAGAGTCTTGTTACTCGGTCACCATCCAGCAGTCCTTGCCCAGCTCCGCGCAGATGTACGCGTCGCTGATGGCCCGTTGCACCTTGTCCGCCCAGTGGATGGGGTCCTCGGAGATGTGCGCGCGGAGTGCGGTGTTGAGCTCGTTCAGTCGTTGCGTGGCGTCCTTGTGCCACGGCAAGACCGTGCAATCCGGCTCAGGCTCGAGTTCCGGTAGCTTCACGAAGTACTTGAGGAGGAAGATCTTCTGGAGCCTCTCGTATCGCCGCAGACGTTTCTGATTCCGGCGACGGACCGGCGCGCAGTGCTCGTCCTCCGCGTGAGCGATCTCCGCGAGGATCGCACTCTGCTTTTCCACGACCTTGAGGATCTTGCCGCAGATCGGGCAGTCCATCCGTTCGATCATCTCCTCCATGTGCGGAGGCGAAAAACCGAACATGATTCCCGGAAAAAGCATGAGCAGACGCCTCGTGCGGTCCGGCATCTCCACGTCCGCCAGCCTGTCCTTTAATGTCTTCACAACAACCTCCTCGTGAGCGAACCGCAAAACCTTACGCAAAATCGTGCTGTACGTCAAGACGTAACTATAAAAAAACCGCACCCCGGACGACGTCCGCAAGAGATGCGTTCGTCATAACAGGATGCGAGAGCCATGCGCTTACCGATAAGACCAGTGGGCAGATGTACGGAACGGACCTTGTTCGACCCGCTGGGCTACACAAGGCTCCTGAGGAAAGCCAAGGAACCAGCTGTCGAAAACGCTGAGTCCTGCGGCGATCAACATGCCGATGGCGTGCCAGCCAAGCGTGTACGCAGAGGAGCGGCCACTGCCTCCAAGCCACTGCAGGTGCTCTTCACGCCACCAGCTAGGATCCGTGACAACGATCCAGGCAACGTAGCACGCGAGCGCCCACAGACTCAAATAGCGGATACTCGTGGCGCTCTCCCGCAGGATAGTCGGCTGTACGCCCTTTTTCGTTTGGGCCGTACTCGTGAGGAGCATGCCAAGCAGGACACCGACAAGCCACGTAGGTCGCATACCGTCGAGCATGGGTCCGAATGACCCGAACCCGGTAAACACCCACGCAAAGCCATACGCATACAAGCCGTAGCTGAGATAGTGACGTACCTGGGTCCATGACCTATCATCACGTCCCGGCCCAGCCGTGGTATCCCCTCGACCGACAATTCCGCCCAAGACAGTGCCAAAGGCAATGGCAAGGACGTTGAA
>JBAYJC010000012.1:0-6922 GCA_041665285.1 Patescibacteria group bacterium
CCTGATACGGGCGGCATGCGCCTCAAAGGTCTTAGCCACACCCTCATCTCCCTCGCCGAAGCGGATGCGGAGACTGCGATACATGTGCCTTCCACGAGGCCACGGCGGGGCTGACGTAGCGAGCCGAGTGAAAATTTTCTCCGGAATCTTCTCCCAGTAGGGATTGCACCCAGCCTCCGCCTCGTTCACACGACGGCACGCGTCGAGTGTTTGTACGACCGACATCTCAAAAGGATTCCTCGAATAATCCAGATGGAGCATGAGCGCTTCGGTCATCACGTCGACAAGCTTAGGATCAGCATCGATTGCCTCTCCGAGCTCCGGGGTCATGCGCTCTGCGACCTTGCCAAGGATCGAAAGCATCTTTCCACCCTTCATGCCGAACAAGTTTGCCATGTGGCTACCCCGTCCTTTTTACATGCCGTCGGTACATTCATGCGAGCAAACCACTGCTCCACGAACTTCCCTTTATTGAATACGGCGTGCTAGCTCGGTTCTATACGCAAACCGGGACACCACGCCATCTTCACTCACAAACTCCAAAGTGACATGCTTTGCGTGTAACGTCAATATTCACAGCATTTTTACAATTCTCTCTTGATCTCCTCCCAAGACACCCGTCCCAATGTGACAACCTCAATCTCCTTCAAAAGATATTTCAACGCCTGCTTCGGGATCACGAGATGCGGCATGGTCACGGACTTGTTCGTTGCTGGCCAATTGATCATAACATGACTGCCATCACCACCGCTTTCGTCAACGACAAAACCTACACGGCGTAAAGCCCTCAACAATTTCTTACGCGGAATGTCGCCGGGTAGTTCACTAAGCGGCGGCATACGCCATCTGCGTATTCTCACCCTCACGACGAATCGCCGCCTCCTTCGCATAGGAGGACGGGATGCCAAATGATGTGAGAATCGCATCTTGAATTTTCTTATCAAGCTCTCGATCGTTCTCTGCAAATGTCACGATGCTCCCATAACGAAAATTTTGACTCACGGCAACCAACATCCCATCTTCGCGATGATGACTAAATGTAATGGGACCAAAATTACGAAAATACTTTTGCAACTCAACGAGACCTGACGGCACAGCTTTATGGTGATGCAAATAAGCTTTAAACAGCCAATCTTTCACTATTTTTGCATGGCTCATAAGAGATAGGAATACTATGCTCGTTTTCCTTATATTTCGCAACCCAACACACAAAATCCTAGTTGAACGCTGAGATGTCACGCTTGATCACGTTCTCGACTGCCGCCCAACGCGAAGGCGTGTTTTTGGGGATCAAAACGACGGCGTCATCACCAGGCTGGCCACGATGATACGAGATGGCCGCAGAGAGCACCGCGTATTTACGGCCTTCTGCCACGACGCACCAGGCATCGCTCTGCTCATCCTTAATCAGCATACCGAGCACGCGCTCGCGCTCGATCGGGCCCTTTTGCTTGAAGATAAACCGTCCACCATCCGCAATGATCAATCGCATGAGATCACCCTCGACGAGCTTGGACTTGGATGCGTAATTTGGCGGCACAGGATAGCCCTCGCCATCTTCTCCGACCATATGCTCCCCATTGAAAACGCCATCAATATACCGAGAACGCGCTGAAGAAAAGGACGAACAACCCTCTCTGTCTGACGGACGCTGGACCAAGGCCTCCAGTTCTTGCATGGAGACGCTCTCCGGCTCTACAGAAAGCAAATACTCTAGACGATCCAACTGCGTGCGGATATTGCCGATCAACCGTCGAGCAAGAGCCGCTTTTGTGTCGCCCGCTTGTAGTCCGGACGATTCTTGCCCATCATCTACCTGTAGAAGTACATCAGTATCAAGCATACACTTTGGTTAAAACAATGCGGCCTCCTCTTTATCCGTCGCATCCTCTCCCCCCGCGGCAAAGGACTCTCGACGGCTCTGAATTTCCGCCTCCACCAAATCCCGCAAACGACCATATTTATAGCGTGAAAGCTGTTTCATCATCTCACGCGTTTCCGTATCTTTTGAGCGCGCAGGCATGACAGGCTTGAAGTTAAACGGACGGGAAGCGGTATTGTCGATCAACATTTTAATATTTGCCGTATACGCTTCTACATTCACCAAATCATACTCGCTAAAGACCGGACCAAAATCCTTCACCAAAAACTCAGAATCTTCTGGACCGACGCGGAAGGCAAGCATGGTACCCACGTTGCCAAAAATCGCATCACGAATCATCGTATCCTTGCTCGCACCTTGCGATAATTGCCCGATAAACTGATGCGCAATGATCAAACAGAGGCCATATTTACGAGCTTCAGACAAAATCGTTGTGATGGAATCCGTGAGGAAATTTTGAAACTCATCGATATAGAGGAAGAAATCCACACGCTTTTCTTGCGCAATGTCTCCGCGTGCAAGAGCGGCGTTCAGAATCTTGCCGATCATGATCATGCCTAAGAGATAGGCATTCATGTCACCGATTTTGCCTTTGGATAACTTGAGAAGAATGATCTTTTTGTCATTCATCGCGTCAAACAAGTTGAAGGAACTCGTCTGCTGGCCAATAATATACTTCATGTAGTCGTTGTAGATAAACGACGCCAGCTTGGACGTAATATATGGCACCATGTTTTGCAAAGAAGCTTCGCCGCCTGCTTTGAGCGCCTCTTTGGTCCAAAAATCATACACCTCTCTCTGCGTGCACTTGGATAATTTGAAGTTGCGATATTCCTCGTCCGCAAGCACGCGCGGGATGTCCATGAGTGTCATGCCAGATTCTGGATGCTCCATGAGCAAGAGAATCGCATTGCGCATGTACGTTTCAAACATCGGACCGCCTGTGGCTTTGAGATCGTAGAGTTTATCAAAAATCTTCAACATCTCGTTGATCACAAACGTCCGCAAGTGCGGATAGCGAGGATCAAACTCAAGCATGTTGATGCCCATGGGACGCTCCATGTCTGCCGGGTCAAAATAAATGACGTCATCCGCACGTTCTTTCGGCACATAGTCCAAACATTCGTCCGCCAAATCTCCATGCGGATCAATCACACACACGCCGTGACCCGCCTCAATATCCTGCTTGATCAGTGATGCCTGAAACACCGATTTACCAGAACCAGACTTTCCAATGATGTACATGTGCCGCCTGCGATCTGCTGGCTTCATGCGAATTTCGTGTTTTTGCCCACGATATTCCGCGATCCCAAGCATAATACCCTCAGTCGGCAAATTGGACGGCGGCACGGCCTTGCGCGACAAGAGCCAATTAATCTTTGGTGTCTCTGTTTGTGGCAATGGAAAATGAAAAATCGAAGCGAGCTCTTCCGCATTCAACACGATATCTCTTTTTTGATCGTAGTGGCGAAAAATCAAGGAACGAATCAACTTTCCTTGCAACAACGGCATTTCTTTTTGAAAACTATTACCATACTCAAAAATATTGAACACGCCATACGCTCCCAAAATCTCGTTCAAGTACTGCTGGGCTTTTTCCGGTGTTTTGGAAGCGACCACCACACGGATATTCACTTCCAGACCCGCTTTAGAACCTTTTTCCTCAATCCCTTTCACCATTTCCTCCTCCATGGGAGAAAGGCGATACACCTCTGGCGGCTTATCCTTTTTTACGGGCTCACTCAATCCCTTCGTACCCCGCCAGAGCTGGGTCCAAAGGCCACCCTGCACCTGAGAGAGCTTTTTGCCTTGTTGCATGGCCTTTGCGATACGCAACCCCTCACGACGCCAACTTGGCGTAGCACTCCGCACCATGTACTGGATCACGGCTCCATCGCCTTTATCGATCTTCGTCAATGCATTTGTGATGGAATTCATGGAGTCTGACTCCAGTTTTCTATAGCTTTTAATGGGGAAAAATGATTCGCGACGAAACATCTGATAACTCCCAAGGATTACGCCGGTTGGTGTAAAAATATTATAATCCGGCACCTCATCAATCTGCGCATTGGCGTACTGCGCATGGATCTGCTCTTCCATGAAGGACTGGAGACGTGCAGGCACCGCAACGTAAAAAGAAATCTTGTCGTTATGCACCACAATTTCAAACGAAACAGCGTCTGTTCGCCCCACAAACCATTTCATCAATCCCTTTTGCGCTTTCAATGATCCAATATTTGAAAAAATACTCTCCATGTGCCCAATGGCTTCCTGAAGCTGTAGTTGCGACTTTTCCTGCTGATTATCTTCCTTGCGCAGTTCCTTTGGAACACGCACCAACAACACCTTCATATCAAAGGCATGACCATATCCATGCCTGCGCCGTAGCCAGAATCGCAGACCAAAAGACATGCCTGCAACCAAAATCCCCAAACCCACCAGACTCATCACCAGCAATGCCACAGGGTCTTCCAGGGTCGTGATTATCGGCGTTGCTACGTCTTGTACCGTAGAAAACACCGGGCTTTGAAAAAGAAAAAAGGACATCATGGGGTTATTTTAAGATGGTGTTTCGTGTTCGGTTTGCTCGAGTTGTAGCAGTTTATCCGTTTTTATTTTCGCCATTTGCATCAAAAAGTACTTATTCACCCCTGGAATCGTACTCAACCACTTGTGAATTTCTTCATGCGCTCCTCGCTCTTGTAATTTACCCGCACGAATTTCACGCACCAAACGCGCGGCTAATTGCCTGCTCGCCTCAACAAAGCGCTCAAGCTGTTGTTTTTTCCCCTGCGATCCGTTTTCTGCGAGCTCCTTATATTCCTCTCCGAGCTGGCCCAAATCCTCAACCAAAATCTTGACCACTTGATCATGAAGCGGATCCTCCATCACCTCAGTTTGTGATGGAGCGACCTGCGTCTCAACAGCCGCGCCAACAGGCTCTCCTGGCGCAGGAATTTCTTGCGCTTCGATGACTTCTTCTAAAAACGCCTCACTCGACGGCTCTGCTTCTACGGAAGTCATTTCTTGTAATGCCTTTGCATCTGCTTCCACGGAAGATATTTCGGTTTCCGCAACCGCAACCGGTGGAGAAACCGGCGGCATTTCTCCGATAGGAGAAGCAACGGGAGATTTTATTCCGTCTGACATGGGCATAGTATAGCACGCGATCAAAAAAGCGTGGAACCTTCCCAGCCCCGACCTTCTGTCTTCCGAAATCCAATGCGATCCGGCGCATCATTCTTGCCGATCATCTTGCTCATCCGACCATACACGATCGCTTCTTCGCCGTGCTTGTCACGGATGAGATCAAGCGAGCGCGTCAGGCTCGACGGTCTACCAGCACGACCGTGAAACTCCATTTGCCCTGTTTTCTCCTGAAGCTCGCCGAGCGTCACGGCCAAAAAGCTCACATACTCGCCACGCCAAAGCTCATGGAGAAGTGTCGCGGCCGCTCGGATGAGTGTCGCGGGATCATCTGTAGGATCTGAAAGACGGACGCTTAATCCTCCCCCTCTCGGAGGGGGAGTAAGAGGGGGTGGGATCCCCTGGCGCCAACCACCCCTCACCCCTCCTTCGAAAGGAGGGGGATTTGAAAATCCTATCATCACCTCTATCCTTCCAGCGCGCAGTCCATAACCACGCAAGCGACGACCTGCGCGTTCCACAAGCCTTGTAAGCACAGCCTCAACCGTCCCTTCACGATTCACGCGACGAGGTACGCAATACGAGTGGCCAATCGTTTTTGGCAATACACCCTCTTTTGATGCGGCATTTACCTCAATCCCGTTTACATGCGCCCATAAAACATACCCCATCTTCCCAAGCACACTCATCAAATTTTGAACCGGATAGTGTTTGAGATCTAGGAGAGTTTTAATACCAAGTCCTTCCAGCCTACGCCGCAAACGCGGACCAATACCCCATGCGTCTTCCAAATCTTTGACCGCAAGGTGTTCATCAATCGTTTCTGGCGTGATGACCGTCAACCCATCCGGCTTTCGAAAGTCTGACGCGAATTTTGCGAGAAATCTCGTAGGCGCAATACCAACGGAACAGCGTAGCCACTCACCAATCTCTGTGCGCAAACGAAGCTTGATACGCGAAAAAAGAAACGCAGCCTCCGCAGGGTCACGACACCAGCCCGTCATGTTCATGAATGCTTCATCAATCGAATAGATCTCCACCTGATCTGTGTACTCGCGTAAAAGACGAAATACGCGCGACGAGACTGCACGATATTTTGCCGGATCGTTTTCCACAAACACCGCCGAGGGGACGATTGTCTTTGCTTGTTCGACGTTCATGCCAACCTTCATGCCAAGCTGTTTCGCTTCGACGGACGCGGCGATCACACATCCACGCGCATGCAAATACGCGCACACACCCACGGCCTTGCCACGCAAAAACGGGTTTGCCTGCTGTTCCACGCTGGCAAAATAGGAATTCATGTCCAGGTGAGCGATAAGGTGTTCCATAGAACAAAAATAGAACGAAAACACCGGCCATGCAAATACGTATTTGCACTTGACAAGTCCGCATTTTTAGCAAAAGCTGTTTGCGGCTCAGATGCCAGGAGGTTTCTATGGAAAGACGTCGAAGCCGCGCCGTGAACATCACCCTGCTTTCTGCGCTGGCCGCCATGGCCAGCTCCTGCGAGGAGGGCGACGTGAAGCGGTGCATGGACAACCAGGGACGCGTGGTCGACGAGAGTCGATGCGCGAACGCCCCCTCGCACGGAGGTGGCACCGGCATGTACTTCTGGGCGTTCGGAGGCCATGGCGGCACCACGCCTGGTAGCACGGTCTCCGGCTACTCCCGTAGCCCCATCGCAGGGCGAAGCTACGCCACGCCACACACCATTTCCCGAGGCGGATTCGGGAGGATCGGCGGCGCACGCGGCGGGTTCGGGAGCTAGGCCATGCGCCGATACCCGTGTCGCCCCAGGGCAAACTGGCAGAGAATCGTCGAAGGACAGGGACTGCTCTTCCACGAGACCACCGTGAACGTCCCGGTTCCGGGCCACATGCCCCTCAACTA
>JBAYJC010000013.1:0-5082 GCA_041665285.1 Patescibacteria group bacterium
ATCCCACGTTCGAAAACGTCCGCCTCGTTCTCGTCGGCAAACCGAATATTCCTTCTTCCGCGCTCAAAGACGTAACAGTTCTCGATCGTCCAAACGATCGCGCTCTTGCCGCACTCTACAAAAACGCCGCGGCGTTTCTCTATCCAAGTTGGTACGAAGGCTTTGGCCTCCCTCTCCACGAAGCCGCCCAATTCCACACCCCCTGCCTCGCCTCAACCGCCAGCGCCCTTCCAGAGACAGCACCAAAAGGAACGCAATTCGCTCCACCAGCAAAGCCGCATCTATGGGCTGCGGCAATCAAAGAGATACTGAAAGAGCCGACGAGATTTCGGACAGAGACAGAACTTGGGGGATGGGAGGAAGCGGGAGGGATGGTTGGTACCTGGTACCGTACCTGGTACCAAAATCGAGACGCGCAGACGTAACTTAGCAAAATTTCCTAGGCGCTAGGCACAAAAGAGACGTGGTACCTGGTACCGTACCAGGTACCTTTTTCCGAACGCGCGCTGTTGACAAAAACGTTTTTTCGTGATATTCTCCCACGTTCTTTTCATTTCGGCTGCCGATCCGACTCTTCGTTTTCCACGAAAAGTCAGACCAGCAACCGAACGACGTTAGAACGTCGTTCGAGTTTCAACGCTGGAAGGGGTTTCACACATGTTCCAGATCAATACGTGGGTCGTGGTCTCCGGTCTCGTCGTTCTCTTCCTGGCGTTCTGCGCGATCGTCATCGCACTGGGGGTCCGCAAGCTGCGCGCCATCAACGGCCGCATGAAGGGGGGCATGCCGAACTCGGAGCACGAGACGGCGAGGAGGAAGCAGCTGAACCTCCGAAAGGAGCGGGAGGCGTGCGTGGGTCTCTCCGCGATCGCGATCGGGGGCTGGTGCCTGACCGCCCTCATGGGGTGGGGCTGGTGCATCCTCACGCGCACGGCGCAGTGCGTGCCGCGCACGGCGCAGGACCGTTGGTGCGATACGCACCCAGTGGTCACCATGCCCTGGGTGGGACACCACGGGTGGGTCCACTGGAGCGAGATCTGCTCCAAGATCACCATCTGGGGCGGTGGGTCCGTACTCGTACTGATCCTGGCGATCTACATCGGACGCTTGATCGCCAAGGACCTCCGAACCAAGCGAGAAGAGGAGTAAATCGGCCCCCGCCCGATCCTCCTGTGCCCTCTCGTCCGCCCCCACGCGCATGGCGCATGCGCGTGGGGTGACGTACATTCTTGCTTTAGCCGCCCGCGAGCCGTCCCTCGGTTTCCGGGCGGCTTTGCGTTATCTAGACGCGCCCGGCATCATGCCGAACGCGACGTTCATTCCAGTCAAAATCTCTAAGCTCATGACTTAGGAACTTAATCCTGGAACCGCCGTGGGACGAGTGGCGTCCCAGGCGGAGAGGAAGAGAGGAGAGATCAGCGGGACAACGCGTGAAGGAAAACGCGTCCCAAGAGCAGGACGAGTCCAAACACGAGAAGCCCTGGTCCCACGCGAACCCAGCGACCGGCTTTGCCTCCTTGGTACTTGAAGTCCAAAGCCGTGGCTAGCCCAATCGTGAAGTATCCAGCAGCGAGAGCCACGAGCGAGATCAAGGTCCAATAGCACCACATCATGGAAGAACCTCCTTGCAAAACGTAGGGCAGCCGCGTTCCACCGTGTTTGGGCTCACCAGTCAACCCAAGGCATGATGCCGGGTAAATTACCCGGCATCCAAAAAGAAGTTAGCCAAATTTCCGAGGTGCCAGGCACCCATCCGGGGACGGGCGGACACGCGGATCCGCCCCTGCCGACCCCTGCAATCTATCATTCGTATATTCGTATCCATTCGTAATTTCGGAGACCCTACTCCCTATTGACAGAAACCTGGAATTGGTGTATATTCTACTGTTTTCAGCATTCACCATGCTCTAACATCCAACCTATGATTATGTCCAACCTCATTTCGTTTTTGCGCAAAAAGACGACCATCGCCGTGATTTTCATCGCCGCGGTGCTCGCTATTTTGATCGCCCCTGCTATTGCCGACCAAACATCTTGGCAATGGAAGGATCAGTCTAATCTTCTCCCAACGCGGGACGGGATGAGCTTGACCATTGTGACTGAACGTCACGGTCAATGGCTTTTGTCTGATGGATCCAACTTGTACCGTTTTGACGGCACGAATTTGACCAACCTCACAAAGAAAGCCCAAAGCCTTGGCATCACATCCATCGGAAATATTTTTTCTGATGGAAGCAATTGGCTTGTGTATTCGCACCCAGCCGGTAATCTAGATCCACAGATCTGGTTGACCGATGGCGCAAGCACGTGGACAAACGTCAGCGCTCGTTTTACGAATGCGCGCGGTGGATTTAACGCGACGGGCAAAAATGGCACGTGGTATACCAAGAGCTCACTCCAAGGCACAGACTATACCGTGGGCACGTGGACGCTTGGATTTTGGAATGACATCACGTCACAACCAAAAACTATCGAATTGCCAAGCACCGTCTCGCCAAGCAAGGCTGGGGTGTTCACATTTCCAAATAAAACAAAACTCGTTTCTGGCGTTAGCGCACCAGTCGTTATTAACGGCAACTGGTATTTCATCGGCGGCCAAAACGAATCTCAAACCGAAGATGGCCGCGCCGTGCAAAACGGAAAGGGTGGCATTTGGCGCATGAACCAAACGACATTGACGGCCATGACAGGCTTGCCTACGTTCCGTTTTGTCTCTGGCATTTGGCCAGGCACAGACTCTGTCTTGATTGCCACATCTGACACAGCCTCGAATCCTTTTGTGGTCGATCGGTTGTGGGTTTTCAATGGCTCGATCATGCAAGACGTGACGGCTCAAGCCGCATCTGTTGGATTAACCTCTGCAGATACGCGTGGCATTCACGCCACATGGGACGGCACCGCGTGGATGATCTTGAATGGAAAAAAACTCGTGCGCTTTGACAACGCCTCTATGGTAAGCCAAGGCAATACGCGTGATTATTTTTACGCGCTTTCTTCCAACGGCAAAGGCGTGATCGTGTTAGGCGGCCTCGTGTCTACATCAGACAATAGCTTTCCTTCTGAACCACGCATGGCAAAATTGTGTACGGCCGAACAACGTGGCGATGTCGTGATCCCAGTTGTGTCTGATATTATTTCTGCCACAAACGGTCCAACAATCACAACCTTCTCAAATCCAACTAAGGCCACGATTGGCAACGGCAAATCTTTCACGTTCCGCGTGGAAACGAATGACGCCGCTGGCATTGCGAGTACGCGCATTTATGTGAATGGCGCGCTTCTCAAAACCTGTACGTCCGCAACCTGCGAATATGCCGAAACATTCTGGACTAATGGCTTAGCCAGTCGCCAGATTTCTTTCTTTGCTCGCGCCACAAGCAAACGTGGATACACGAGCGAAAGCGCCCCGGTTGTCTTAACGATCGATCAATCTTCGGTCGCGACAAACGAGACGGTTCTTGGTAGTCACGATATGAACGGCAATGAAATTGCCCTGCCCCTCAATACCCCTTGGACGCGCGACACACGCACAAGCACGACTTGGATCGCGTGGCGCACGCCGACCAACGGAACATTGAGCCCATCCAATCGCATTTCCTATTCCGTGGCCGCACAAAACAGCCGTGGTCTTGGCAACATCGATATCTGGGTGAATGGCACGATCCAAAAAACTTGTAATATGAACGGTGATACGCAAATTCGCGTATGCCGCTTTGAACTCAATGGAAATGATTATCCGGCAGGAACAGACGTGGCCGTGAATGCCAACATCGGATTATCCCAATCAACGGCCACCACTTGGACAACCCTCGCGCGCGTAACGCGTAACAACGCGGTTCCTTCAGCGCCTGCAGTCATCACAAAAACCGAAACGCTTCCAGCGCATCCTGTGTTTGCGACAACCTTGACCATTGATCCAAATGTCACAGAAATAAAACGTGGCGAATCGTTCACGATTCATACCATGTCACAAAGCAATGTGAATGCCTTACGCCGTGTCGAAATTCAACAAAACGGCGTGGTTGTTCACGCGTGTGGCTTCGGTGCGCGCTTAACGCCTGCGGCGTGTGACTGGCACGTGGATACAAGCGAGTACCGCGCTGGCACAACGCTTCGCTATACCGCGCGCGTGACAGACGGAGAAGGCCATGACATTTGGAGCAACACGCGCCAAATCTATGTGCGCGACCAAAAAACAGAAACAAACGTGGTTCCAACTAAAAATGGAAAAATCAATGTGTGGGCATGGACCGAACCATTGCTTTCTGAATTAGTGGATGGCCAAACCGCCACCTATAGCGTCGGCGCGTGGGCCACAAACAACGTGCAACGCATCGACATGATCGTGGACGGCGTGGTCAAAAATTCCTGCTACTCTGGAAACACCGCTGGCACTCGCGAATGTAACGTGGTGATCAATTCAAAAGATTATGGACATCGCCACATCGTAACCGTGAATGCACGCATCACCGACTATGCCGGAAATGTCGTGTGGTCTGATGTGTATACCACCATGATTCGTCGTGAATGGGAACTTGAGCCAGCACGTTATACGCCGGCTTATGTCACCGTTACGTCTAATCCAAAAAATGGATTTACCGTTGGCGATCGTGTGACGCTTCTTGCGCACGGCTGGTCTCCTCGTGGTATTGCCACGGTTGAGATCTATACTAATGGCAAACTCGCCGCACGTTGCGGAAGCGATACGTGTAGCTTTACGACACAACCCGTCAATGACCACCAACTTGAATATCAAGCACGTCTCATCGACGTAACCGGTGATTCAGTCTGGACAGGAGTTGTCGGCGTAAACGCGAAATAAAATAATAAACATTCTGGTTTTCTTAAGAAAGCCAGAAAACACCCCGCCTCTCTCGAGAGGCGGGGTGTTTGAAAAAGAATGAACGATTCTCGTCCAGGACGCGATGAATCCCGTAGAACGGGACAGGTCGCGCCCGTACGCTCGGCCAATCAAATGCAAGGCCTCCGCATCCAGGCCATCGGAGATCCTCCCCTTGCCCCTCCTTTATCAAGGCGGGGTGCTTGGAACATCTCCCCTGACAAAGGGAGACTAAGAGGGAT
>JBAYJC010000014.1:0-4766 GCA_041665285.1 Patescibacteria group bacterium
AAATCGGAAGCAATGAGGCAAGACCGCGAATCTTGCTGAGTTGTTGGCTGCCGTCAGACGGCAAGATCCCGGCCGTTCTGCCCGTTAAATTTAGGGGACCTTGGGTTGTCTCGCAAACAACCCATGTGCAGGTCTTGCAAGGCAAAAAGCGGGTTGTTTGCGAAAGCCGAAACAAACGCAAGGCAAGACGTGGGACCGGCTTGGCCCATGATCATACCAAAAACAAGCTGGTACGCAACACACCGATTGGCCGTCGAAGCAGCGAAAGTTGTGGAGGCAGATCTTGTTGCTCAATTCCTGGATGACGATCTGGGAACTTGAAGGGAACGAATTGCAAAGCTGCAAGCTTTGCAAGGCTGTGCCGTTCGGGCTTGGCATTCGTGCCATGACCCGATCCGCAGGTGGTTCGAATCCACCGTTCCCTTTTGTGCGTTGTGACATTGTGAGAGCAAAGCCGACAGGCGAAGGTCTGCCACAATGCGTGCAACGCACAAAAACAGGAGGGCAAAATGGAACAGTCGAAAGCAGACTTCGAGGCGCTGACAGGTGGTTGGGTGCCCGATCTGGATGTGATGGCGAGGAGTGTCGATATGATTCAGATGGCACGGATGGTGTATCGACACTTCGGATGCAACGTGTTTGACGCAACTCCAGCGTGGAACCGCCTGCTTCAAAGTTCCATCACGGAGGCGGACTTTCTGGAGCTGATCGATTCAAAGGAGGAATTGTGAGTACGACAATGATCAAGGGTGGACGTGTGGCGCTGTCGGACAAGGTGATTCGCGAGATCCCAACGCTTGACCCACGGGCTGAGAATCTCGTGGGAGAGCGTGTCAGCATTGCTTTCCGGCATGGTTGTCGCCGGAAGTGCAAGCGAGGGGTGGTCGTTCGTATGAACAACAGTTTCGTTGTTGTTCTGATCAAGTGCATCCTGCCCAAGCGGCCACTGCTCACGGTGGAATTTGAGCCGGAGCAGGATGCAGCTCGTAACGAGGACGATGAGGCGTTCTATCGCAACAGGATTTGCCTCAACGATCCTGAAGTGGCCGCTCGTGAGACGAGGGCGGCGGAGGAAGAGTACCATGGAGAACATCCGGGTGTTTGAGGAGGGTGATGGTTTCCTTTACGTCCAAGCCGAGGACGTGAAGGGAAAAGAGAAGGGAGATTTCGTGATCGCGGTGTTCGACAACGGCGAAGAAATTCGGGGTGTGCTTGGGGACTTCATCCCTCCGAATTTTTTTCGCCTTCGTCTTTCGTGGTGAGGAGAACATGAACAAGCCGTGGTGCATGGTGAATCGTCACAAGCCCGGGAAGCAGGCAACTTGGTTGGCCATGCAGATCCAAATCGAACGGGAGTGGCAGGGTCTGGTGGAGAAAGTGGAAAGTAATCTTCGAGAACGTGCAGAGACTCTGCGTGCGAAGATTGCTTCTTCAAATCTCTCTGTGCAACAACAAGACGAACTTTTCGACCGGCTCGAAGAAGTTCTTTTCGATGCCGAATTCATGGGCATCACGGTGTGAGGAGGCGAAAGTGGAACTTCGCCCTCTCGTGTATCACATGGGGCGAGGCATGGCGTTTTCCCTGCTCGGAAAGCAGGACGAAGCTGAGATGGAGTTTGCGGAAGCAGGCAAGATCGCAAACGCCATGACCCAGACCGAGATCGACGCAGTTTTCAGCGACGCTTTCGAGGCAACGAAGCGTCGTGTGGAGGAACGTTCGAAGCGCTGATGGTTTTCTTTCTGCATTGTGCTTTTGAGGTTGTCTCGGAGGCACAAACACAGCACACAAGGGGCAAGCCATGACGAACGAGAGAAAACAGTGGCTGATGGAAATGGCGGTGGAATGGTGCGCACAGAAGGGCGTTGTTGCGCCTTGCTGCATTTTCGAAAACGCAGCGGAAAAGGACTGCAACAGTGGAAAGCCGGCATGGTTCGTCTGGGAGGCGGCAAGCGCCTTCTGTGACGGAGCGATGAATTTCGCTCCTTGTTCCATGACGCCAACTGGGTGGGAAGCGTACAACTCTGGCAAGAATCTCTGAGTTTCGCAGGGAGTGAATTGCTGACGGCAAGCAGAGATGCATTCCGTCAGCAAGGCTGCAAACGCAATGCGAGTGGCGCTTTGCAGGCGGATCGTTCCCGCCGCTCCCTTTCAGTTCACGTTTGCAACAACGAGGGCATGACGATGGTCATCACTGAAATTCGCTTCGGTCTGTTCGGGGTTGTGTCAGTGTCGCAAGATGATGGCACGAAAGTCAGCATTTCCGGAAACAACCTGTGCGCTGCGTTTGTTCGGCCACAGGCCGATGGGCTGTTCGTGACCGCACTGGGTTTCGCTGGCGAACGCTTCACGGCGTTCGTTCCGGCAAACCTCGCCGGGCGTTCGTTCATGAGGAACGAACATGGACACTTGACGGAATTTCCCCGCTCCATGCGGGGAAGCTGAGAAACTGTCAGCATGTTTTCGTGTTTTTCGCAAAGGCCATGATGGTTCATCGTGGTTTTCGCGAAGGGCAACGATTGCGAGCGTTTTGTTCGCAGATTGAATTCAGAGAACGAAAAAAACGGGGGCGATGAATTGGCCCCCTCCCCGTCCTTCCCAGCTTTCCCTCCCAGCCTGCTCCCGGTGGGCGAGGGTTACTGTGGTTAGGAAAATCAAATCTTTCTGTAATTAGTGCGGCCCTCGCCTTTTGACCCAAAAATATTTTCGTTCCATGTACGAATTATTTAGGGTGTCAGATCGGCAACCGACAAACAGAAAGCAACAGGCCGTTCGCAATTCAGTTGCGATTTGCTCGGCGTCAGACCCGAGCGGCTTTTCTCTTTCCCGCAACGCAACGAAGACAAGAGGGAATGACGATGGATCTTCAGAAGGAATTCGAAGCGATCAAGGCCGCCATGTACATTGACGAAGCGACGGCGAAGGGGAACGCTACGTTCGGGCGTAAGCTGTCTCTCGTCCCCAAGGGATATCGTCGGGTCGGTCAGGTGAAGTTCGCCACAGGGCGTTTTTCTGTCGATTCTCGCCACGCCGTTCCTGGGACTCTTCGTGGTATGGGGAACTAACAGTCTAAACCTCCCCACCACGCCATGCCAGGTCCCCCTCGGAGATTTGAGAAATTTTCAAAAATTTCTCAAATCTCCTGTCGTTGTGAGCAACGGCAAACTGTGCTTCAGGCAACCTGCAGTTCCTGTGCATGCACGGGGGACGCAAATTGCGGGCAGCTTTGAGCACAGTTTGGCGCTTCTCAGGATGTTCCCCTGCAAGCTGCAGCCGCAGCTATCAGAAAAGCCGATTGCGATCAACAAAATCGCTTTCAGTTTTTCTTTTTGGTTCTCTCTTTCAGTTTCGCTTTGCGTTCAATCAAAGCGAAACAGGAGGAAGCAACATGCCTTGGCCCATATGCTAGCTCTCTCTCGCCCCTCTAAGCCTCGCCCGTCCGTGTGTGGATTGTCAGAATCCAGCCGTCGTCGACGGTCCGTCCACACACAGGCGCAAAGCGAGAGGGGGCGTGCCGCTCTGGAATTCCGATTTGCCAACGTTTTGTTTGACACTGCGTCAAGCTTGACGTTGGCAAATCCGAACGTCAGAGAACGAAGGCCGGAAGCAACGACGGTCCTCTATAGAAGGAGTCGAGGGGCAGAAACAAGTTGATTGACAAGGCAAGCCCCCCATGAGACAAAAGGGAAGCGGGGTGCATTTCGCACAGCACGCAACACAACGGATGGAAGGAACGACCATGGCCCCCAAGATCAAGACTCTCGACGAACGCACCGAAGCTTACCGCAACGCACAAATTCGTAAGGAGCAGGAAAAGCAGCGCTTTGCTGCCTTGACGCCCGCCGCGCAAGCGAAGGAACTAGCAGACAAGGAACAAGAATTTGACAAGCTCTACGGTCCGCGTCGCTCCGATCTCTCCGATCTCTGGTGTTTCCTCGCCGCTTTTCTCGCCGATAACTCTCCTAGCAACGCCCGCGCTTGCTATGCTTCGGTCGCTTCGGCTCGCGGTATCCGCACGGGAGTGACGCCGCGTGCTACTGACAACTTGGGTTTGCTTCGTCTCGTCGCCGGGGTTGTCGGCGATTTGGGACCCGACGAGCAAGCCAAGGCGCTTGCGGTCTACAACGCGGGGCAGGAAGCCTATGGCAAGGCAACCGGGGCATTGGCCCAAGCCCGTGCGCAAGCTGCAAAGGCCGAAAGCGATCTCGATCTCGCCCTCAGTATCCAAGACAAGCGCGAGAATGGCGAAAGCCTCACGGATGAGGAACAAGCGTTTGTCCAGCGCAAGCGTGCCGAACGCCTTGCCAAGCTGGCCAAGTGAGCGAAGCGAGAGACCACAAGCGGGCGGGCCTTTCGGCCCGCCGGGCGCGTCGTTTCGCCCTGGTCTATCCTTGACAGCACAAGCGGACCGTGCGATCCTTCCTCTTGCGCCCCTCGTATGTCGCAAGGGACGCAGGGAAACGCACGGTTTGGAGGGACGGAAAATGTTCACCTTGTCAGAGAAACTCTGCTTTGCCGTTCGCGCGATGTTGACCTGGGTTCTCTTGGGGAAGCGGGAGCAAAACACAGGGGAGAAAAGAATCCCCGCGCTACAGGCCAAGGCGAGCGAGCTTGGCGCGCAAGTCAGACAACTTCCCTTGGCGCCTATCGTGCGCCGTAAGTGGTCGGAGCTTGAAGCTGCAAAGCGCAACGCACGTTCTAGCCGTCAAGGCCAGCGGTTCTACGCGGCGCAAGCTGCCTTTGATTGCCTTTGCGCCGACGGTTGGCG
>JBAYJC010000015.1:0-4688 GCA_041665285.1 Patescibacteria group bacterium
ATTGGTAGAAAGGGAGCATGTAATGGCAGACAAAGCACAAACGGCCGGTACAGTGCAGACCATTGAAGAGTTCCAGGCCGTCTTGCGTGGCCACCCGGACGTCGCTGTGTCCTTACGCGTTCAGGATGCAATCGGGCACCTCTTGAGCGCAAAGCAGATCCAGCCTACTGACGAGGTTAACGGGCAGGTGCTGGCAGCTATTCGGAGCCAGATTTACGAGGATGCAAAAAACCCAGACCCGATAGCCCTGATCTTTCAGGCGATGGCTGGGAAGACCGATAATCCGGTGGAGGCTGCCCTTCAGTTCATTGAGAAAAAAGCGAGAGCATCTGGGTAAAATCGTCAGGCATTACTGGGTCAGCACCGCGCTGACCCTTTTGTTATCCGTAAGAATTTTGACTTTTAAAGCGCAATGGTGCAGGATGTGACCAACACCAAAAGGAGGTAGTATGGATGCTGAACACATCCTGCGGGTTGTAGAGATCTATGAAAAACAGCTTCAGGATTTGTCCATTGAACCCGGAATGCATTCAGAAGATCAGACTGTCGTTAGCCCGCGACGCGCAATCCAGCATGCGCACTTGATGCTAACGTCCATTCGCGCGCACATCCAACAGGGAGATTTGGAAAGAGCGCAGCGCTGGCTTGGCTTCGTCCAAGGCGTACTCTGGATGTCCGGTATTTACACGATCGCCGAAATGCAAACACACAACCGCTCTACCTAGGGCGGTTTTTCTTATTCTTCACCCTTGCCAATCAAGCGCGAATATCGTACACTCACCCCCGCACAGTCATCTTGTCTATGGCGAAGAAACCGCACGAACCGAAAGACACGCCCAAGCAACAGACAGCACGTGTCGCTTCCCCCTTCCCGGCAATCGAGGAAGCGGTTTTGCAATTGTGGGCCAAGGAGAAAGTTTTTCAAAAATCCCTAACGCAGACCAAAGACGGCGAGCGCTTCGTGTTTTTTGAAGGGCCACCGACTGCTAACGGCAAACCCGGCATCCACCATGTATTGGCGCGCGTCTACAAAGACGTTATCGTCCGCTATAAAACCATGCGGGGATTTTTTGTGGAGCGGAAAGCCGGCTGGGACACGCATGGCCTGCCTGTGGAGCTGCAGGTAGAAAAAGCCCTAGGCATCTCTGGCAAACAGCAGATTGAAAATATTGTAGCCGGGGATAAGCGCGCGAGCATTGAAAAATTCAATCAGGAGTGCCGCACCAGCGTTATGGAACACCGGCAGGAATTTGAAGACCTGACCAAGCGCATCGGCTTCTGGCTGGACATGGACCACCCGTACATCACCTACGAGCCCAGCTATGTGGAAAGCGTGTGGTGGGTGTTCAAGCAAATCTGGGATGCCGGCCTGGTCTACAAAGGCCACAAAGTTGTTCTCCACTGCCCGCGCTGCGAAACAACCTTGTCATCGCACGAAGTAGCGCAAGGCTACAAGAGCGTGGTAGAAAATTCGCTGTACGTAAAGTTCAAAGTAACGAGTAGCAGCATTCCGACCATCCAGAACTTGCTAAGCAAAAATGAAGATGTCTTTGTGCTTTCTTGGACAACGACGCCGTGGACCTTGCCCGGCAACGTCGCCTTGGCAATTGGCAAAGACATTGCTTACCAATTGGTAAAGCATGACGGATCGTATCTTATTATTGCTAAAGAGCGCGCGCAGATTTTTGGCGATGACGTGAAAGTGCTGGAAGATTTGAAAGGCGAGCAACTTATTGGCACAGCGTATGAGCCGTTGTTCCCCGGCGCAGTTGATAGGGGAGAATCGAAAACCGCGTGGACAATTTTGCCAGCTGATTTTGTTACCACCACCGAAGGCACGGGCGTGGTGCACACAGCCGTCATGTACGGCGAGGATGACTACAAGCTGGGTATGGCCGCGGGCTTGCCGGCGCATCACACAGTGGATCAGACCGGCAAGTTCCTAGCCAGCGTAGGTAAGTGGGCGGGCAAGTTCGTGAAGAGTAAGACTGTGGAAACAGAAATCATTACCGATTTGCAGGAGCGTGGCCTGTTACATAAGGTGGAACCATTTACGCACGACTATCCTTTTTGTTGGCGCTGTACAACACCACTGCTTTATTACGCAAAAGATAGCTGGTTTATTAAAATGTCTGGTTTGCGCGAAAAACTCATCGCCAATAATAAAACCATCAACTGGATTCCGTCATACCTCAAAGATGGGCGTTTTGGTGAGTGGCTGAAAGAAGCAAAAGACTGGGCTATTTCTCGTGAGCGTTATTGGGGTACGCCTTTGCCTATTTGGGAATGCGAGCAGTGTAAGACACAGCGCGCAATCGGGAGTTTTGAAGAACTGAAAGCCAAGAAGGGCTTTGATCCGCACCGACCGTTCATTGATGACGTGACATTGAAGTGTGAGAAGTGCCCGGGCACCATGCATCGCGTTCCGGAAGTTATGGACGTGTGGTTTGATTCCGGGGCTATGCCTTTTGCCCAGTGGCACTACCCATTTGAGAATGAAGAACGTTTGAAAACTGATTTTCCTGCAGACTTTATTTGCGAAGCCATAGACCAAACGCGCGGTTGGTTTTACACCCTGCTTGCGGTTTCAACGCTGTTAGGGAAAGACGCACCATACAAGAACGTCATTTCCCTGGGACACATCCTGGATGCCAAAGGCCAGAAGATGAGCAAGTCCAAAGGCAACGTCGTAGTGCCGGCCGATGTCATTGACCAGTACGGTGCGGATGCTTTGCGCCTGCACTTCTTCACCATGAGCCAGGCGGGGGACCCCAAGAACTTCGACGTGCACGGTGTGGACGAGGTAGTGAAGAAAACCCTTCTTATATTCTGGAACATTGTCACGTTTTATCAAACACACACTACTTCAAACGACCGTACTTCAGAACTCGGCGAGCCTACGCACATCTTAGATCAGTGGATTTTAGCGCGCTTGGCCCAGGTTAGGCAGACGGTTACGGAAAAGCTAGATGCTTATGACCCCACGAGCGCTGGCCGAAGCATCCAGGATTTTATTACCGACCTTTCCACTTGGTATTTGCGCCGCAGCCGTGAACGTTTACGTGGCGGGGTACACGCTTCACCGCAAGCCGCGGCAGTGCTCCACCATTCAATCCGCACAACCGCTACTCTCCTGGCTCCATTCGCCCCATTCATTAGCGAGCAGGTGTATCAAACCCTGCGCGTCATGCAGGATCCGCTTAGCGTGCACTTGGCGTCCTGGCCGGCTGCTGGCAAGGTCGACGTAGACCTCCTCACCGAAATGCAGCGCGTACGCGACGCTGTGGAACTTGGTCACGCCATTCGAAAAGAACAGGAGCTAAAGGTCCGCCAACCGCTCGGCCGCATGTTTATAAATGCGACGATTCATCCTGAACTCCAGGAAGTTTTGCGGGAAGAGCTTAACGTAGAAGTGTGCGAGTCTGGCAAGGATGTACCTTCGGGAGATGGCTGGGTACGCAAAGAGAAAGGCAGCCTCATCATTGCCCTGCAAACCACAATTGACGAAGACCTGAAGCACAAAGGCCTGGTCCGCGAACTCGCTCGGCACGTCAACGATATGCGTAAGGCCGCGGGCTTAACGATTAAGGATATGGTGGACGTGGAGTGGATGAGCGACGACGCCACACTGCAGCACGCTTTTACCGAGCATGCGGCCGAACTTCGAGAGCTTACACACGCTGGATCTATAAAAGCCGGCGTAGTAGACAAGGTGACTCATAAAAAAGAGCTTATTATTGCGGGAAGCAGGATTACATTCGGCATCAAGACATGAGCCTCCTCGACGTCACCGGCGTGGTGCTAAACCGGCGGGACGTGCGGGAAGACAGCCGGCTTTATACCATCTTTACCCACGAACGGGGCAAGTTGGAGGTCTTTGGTCGCGGCATTCGCAAAGGCAAGGCCAAACTGGGCGGCCATTTGGAACCCGGGGCAACAGTTCGCGTTACACTAGCGCAGGGCAAGACCGGCGAGACGATTACTGCCGTTGAACGTGATCACTATCCTGTTGCGACGATGGCTAGCCTTGGCCATCTAGCAAGTTTAGGTTTCACTTTGTCACTTGTTGATGCTATTACCAAACCCGACGCGCCAGACCCATCACTCGCTTCATTTCTACAGGAAGCGATTGGTACCTTAGAGAACCTAGACGGTAAACCAGACGACCACGCACGTTTCCGCATGTGGGTAGCATGGCATGTGCTGGATCGGAGCGGTCATAGCCCCGAACTGGAACATTGCGTGCACTGCCGCAAAGAGTTGCTCGCTGCAGATGTCCATTTTTCCGCAACCCTAGGCGGCTTCTTAGGGCCAGAATGTATGACCGCCGATGTTTCAGCGAAAACCGTTGATGGGGATGTCCGTACCAGCATCCGGCAGTTCGTCCATTCTGCCTGGCCCGAGCTGCCCGCCTTCCCGCCCGAGCGCGATGTGGAGCGGACGGTTGCCGACCTCACTCGCTTGGCAATGGATCACGTGCTAGAGCGGCGCCTTCCCGCCGAGCGATTTGTTCAGTTCGCCCGGGCTCTTGGTTGAGCGAACAGCGAAATCACCCTATACTAAGCACTACCATGGCAAAAGCAAAATCATCCGACGCGGGCAGTTCACGCCGCGTTCCTATACGCCGCGTTAAAGCAAAAGCAGAAGCTGATGAAGTTGTGGAAAAGCCTGAGGTTGAAGAAACAGAA
>JBAYJC010000016.1:0-4096 GCA_041665285.1 Patescibacteria group bacterium
CGCGCAATGTCTGTTGCAGTCGGGTTGGAGCGTGAAGCGCACAGCCGACGAATGCGGATTTCACGACGTGTATTACTTTGGACGGGTATTTAAGCAGATTTGCCACGTCTCGCCCGGCCAGTTCGCGAAGGGCACCCGCGCGTCGCCGTAACAAAGAGCTCCCCCAGAGCATGATTTTTACAAATTTTCGACGAGTCTGTCCATTGCCACGAAAACCGTGATAGTGCTAGGTGTATTCACGTTAAACAGGGGGTTTGATTTATGCACATCATAGGAAAAGAAGAGGTTCGTGAGGTCGCCAAGGTGCTCGAAAGCGGGCAGTTCATGCGGTATCGCGGCGGCGAGAATGGTTATGTCGATCGATTCGAGAAGGCTTTGTGCGAAAAGATCGGTGTCAAACACGCGCTGACCGTCAACAGTGGCACCAATGCTCTCATTTGCGCAATGGTCGGCCTGGGTCTTGGGCCCGGCGACGAGGTGCTTGTGCCAGCTTACACGTGGGTGGCCACGGCATTCGGGCCGCTCGGCGCTGGCGCGGTACCGATCCTGGTGGAGGTGGACGAGACGCTGATGATGGATCCCGCGGACATCGAACGGAAGATCACCAAGAACACGAAGGCGATCATCCCCGTCCACATGGCGAACCTCGTCTGCAACATGGATGCCATCATGAAAATTGCGCGCAAGCACAAGCTGGTGGTATGCGAGGATGCCTGTCAAGCCGTCGGCTTGACCTACAAGGGAAAGCGCGTCGGGTCGTTCGGCGATGCGAATGCCTACAGCTTCAATCAATTCAAGAACATGACCTGCGGCGAAGGCGGAGCGATCGTGACGGACGACGATCTGGTGTATGAGCGCATGCGAATTTATCACGATACGGGCGCCTACACGAGAGCCAGCACTTCAAAAATCCATGTGCCATTCTTCGCCGGGCAGAATAATCGCGCCTCGGAGATAATGGGAGCCATCCTCGGCGTGCAGCTCGGGCGGCTCGACGGCATCCTTCGCGGCCTTCGCACGCGGCGGGCCGCGCTGTCCGGAATTTTGTCGAAATCGAAACGATTTCAACTCGGCTCCCACAACGATCCCGATGACGCAGTGGCCTTGACGCTCGGGTTTCCGAATGAAAAAGAGGCGCGGAGATTTGCCGCGGAGCATGCAGGACAAGTGACCGTTGCGCTGGACTCTGGACGTCACGTTTACACCAATTGGGAACCGTTACTCAACCAAGGGGTATTTCATCCGAAGATGAATCCCTACAAATGGGCCAAGCGCAAGATCACCTATTCTGTTGACATGTGCCCCCGCACTCTGAAGAATCTTGGTAGGACTTGTTTTGTGCCTTTCGCCTTCAACATGCCGATGTCGGAAGTGCGAGCGCTGGGCAAGCTCTTGCTGAAGGAAACACCATGAACGTCAAGCCCCGAAAGTCGGACACGCGAACGGCAACGCCCTCCAAAAAACAGAATTTCATGCCAACGGAAGCAGTGCCCTGTTTGTTGGTGTTTCCCGTCGGGAGCGATGGGGATCTCGTGGGGCTAAAACCAAAATATTGTGGCAGCGAACTTGGCTGACTCGCATAAGAAGGCCAAAAAAAGCAAACTCCATTATGAACACGAATAATAGAATAAGCAACATCGCGAAAGGATGCATCGTTGTGGCGCTCGGATTTCTGTGCATGGTGTCCAGCACACAAGCAGCCGTGATTGCTCTGTGGAAATTCGACGGCACGGGCACGGGATTGACCGACGATTCGTCGGGCAATGGCCATACGTTGGCAAACTCGGGCGTCACGTATGATGCAGGGAACGCCCCCGTCGGTGGTGGAACCGGCAGTGCGTTGTTCAATGGCTCTTCCATACTGAACACTGTTGCCACGTTGGATCTGACGTCCTACACGCAATTGACCATAGACTGGTATATGCTCCCGACTATGAGCACGAGCACTACCCTTGGGATAGTCTGGGAGCAATCAGCCAACTACAATTTGAATCCAGGTGCAGTCATTGCCACCGTCGGCAATACTGCAAATGCGGTGCAAACCGTGCAAAAAACTCCGGCTTCTATTCTCTATAGCGCAGGGCCCGCGCCTGGTGGCACTGTGACGGGTGCGTGGCATCACTATACGATGACCTTGAATACGACTTCACTCGCCGCAACCACAATTAAGCTTGCTATTGACGGCGTCTCGCAGGGAACTTCCACCGGAGCCGGTGCCGCAACAATCAGTGACGTTTTCTTCATCGGTGCACGCAGTGGTGGAACGTTTTCATTTTCCGGAAACATTGACGAGTTGAGTATCACAGGAGTAGTGCCCGAGCCGGCCCCTGTGGCGATGTTACTGTTCAGTGGCCTCGGGGCCGCCTACTTTGCGCGGAAGCGGAAAAATTAGTGTCCTTCCATAAACGAGGCTGAGGGCGGTTCGCCGAACAGTCGCCTCAGTGCCAGGAATAGTCATCCCCCTCCCAGAGGGAGATGGCAATGAATCCAGGAGAAGCCTTCATGCATCAACCAAAATATTGCTTTTTTTTCGATAACCACACGCATTTTGAATCACGTGTGCCTGGAAAGTTGAAACCAAGCACTGTTGGGAGATGAGACAATATGAAATCATTTCGCGGATATCAAAGCAATGGATTCACATTGGTGGAACTTTTGGTCGTGAGCGTGATCATACTGGTCCTCGCAGTTCTGGTGATGCCAGCGCTCAAGGAAATGCGAACCAAGGCGCAGCAGATCCAATGCATGAGCAATCTATCGCAGATTGGGAAGGCCATCATGATGTATTCTGCCGAGACCGATGGCTGCCTTCCACCGGTCTATAATGCCAACACCGATGACACATGGTATTGTCAATGGGGCGGACAAAAAGGGGCACTCGCACCGTATACAGAACGAAAATGGGGGGAAAAGAGTGTCTTCTGGTGTCCTTCCGACCCAGACGGTTATAGCAAACAAGTCAGTTATTTCGCAAACGCATCTGTGATGGGAAAGACGGTTCACAGTGGAAGTTCGACGGGACCGTTCAAAGTTGCTTCATTTACGCAACCATCCAAGAACATTCTCGTGATAGATTCTTCTGTCAAACTGGCGAATCCCACCTACTGGATTGAATCGGGTTTCCCAGATTCATTTTTTTATCCATCGCCTCATGTGAACGGAACGAAGCAGAACGCGCTCTATATGGACGGCCATGTTGAGCTGATTCACCTGAACCCGAAAGTGGACTTGCGGCCACAGTGACGGCGCTTTTTGCTCATGTAATGAAACTCGCGCAATTTCTCCTCTTATGAAAGAAACGAACAAAAACCGTATGCACAAAAAATCGAATAGACATCTCCTCTGGATCGCCTTTTGCCTGACCCTGGCGGGTATGGCATGGGCTCAAGATCTTCCCGCAAACAGCAGTAATGCGACCGCGGACCTGAGGGAACATTTTGGCAATTCTGTGCTCATGCACATGAATTTCGACGACACAACGACGGCACAAATCGCACGCGACGGACTGGAGGAACCGCTCCCCAAGGCATCCAACAGTGAAGTTCAATATATGACTGGCGTCCGCGGCAAAGCCTTGGTCCCCGGAAAAGCCTTTTTAACATACGATCCAGGACAGGAATTGCATTTGAGCGAAGGTGGGGCGGTGGCGTTTTGGCTGAACCTCGTCCAATTCGGCGAAGCTGCGGAAATCCCGAGCTATTTCGCCGTGAGTCTTTTTGCTCCGGATGGTTTGGCATTCGTTGGACAGGTTTCGGGGACGGTAAATGCGCGCAAGCTGCATGCCTCGGTGGGTCTTTGGGTCGATAAAGCAAATGTGCAACTCGGAGCAGCTGGCATGGGGAGCACGAAAGGTTGGGTGCCTGGAGATTGGCATTTACTCGTCGCAAACTGGAAGGCGGATGCTGTGGAGTTTTCGGTCGATGGAATGCCACCTGTCCGAACCGCATTCAAAAGTCCTTTGTCAGGAACCGGAGGAACCAAGACCGTACAACTCCGAGTTGGAGATTACAACGCAAGCTCCGATGAGTTTGCCATTGATGAGGTAATCGTATTCGACAAACCGCTTTCCGAAAACGACATCGACTGGCTCTTGCAA
>JBAYJC010000017.1:0-3825 GCA_041665285.1 Patescibacteria group bacterium
CGATGAGTTGACTCAGGCACTCTCCAGCTCTGTCAGCTATGCGGGCGGTCGGAATCTCGCGGCTTTGAGAAGCGTGGAGTGCGTGGAGGTCTGATGGGAGAGCCCCGCATCGTGAATCTGAATGACTCGCCAACGTGCGAGTGTGTCTACATTGGGCGCGGGAGTCCATGGGGCAACCCATTCAGGATTGGCGCAGACGGCTCGCGCGACTGCGTGATCTCCAAGTATGAGACTTGGATTCGGGGCCGGCCGGAGCTGCTGGCACGATTGCCCGAGCTGAAAGGTGCGACACTTGCCTGTTTCTGTGCCCCCAAGAAGTGTCATGGATCCGTGCTGCTCAAACTGATGAAGGAGCAGGGAATCGAGTGAGGTGAATGGGTGGGAGTTTGGAGACGCAAGTGTCCAGAAGTGATGGAGTTCTGACAACTAGGCATCCCACGATTTTTTAGGATCAGCTGACTGACAAGTCAGCCGATTTCCTGTCTGACTTTTGGAATGACAGGGGTGCCACGATTTTTTCAGACTAGGTGAATGCGGAGACGGAATGGGTGGCGTAGGTTTTTTTGAGCGCTTGGGAGGAAGGGTGAAGAGAAGGAGGCGAACGGAGGGGCGAGAAGCAAGAGAAGGCGGGAGAAGGGAAAATGAGAGAGGGTGGACTTTGAATCATTTGAGAGGTAGGAGTCAGTCCCCCGCGCGCCGCGCGGCGTGTAAAAATTGTGTAAAACTTTTCATAAACATGGCCTTGGCACGCTACTTGCGCAACTTCTGTCCGCTTATTCCATGCCAAGTCTGCAATGGCATGCTTTGTGTCTGCGTGCGCAAGGCTGGCACGAATCGTGCCAAGCATGCCTAGAATCGTGCAGACTAGGGAAGGATCCCTAGAACGCAGGGATCCTTCGGCACTAGGGTAAAGTGCCTAGTGTCAATAGGGTGAATGACTCAATTTGCGAGGATCGGGCAAACCTCGGCAAGTGGGCTTTGCGCTGCATTTGCGGGCATCGGACGGCCGGCCGCTATCATGACACGGGCAAAACGCTAAGTGCCTAGTGTGTAGTGAGTTGCGAAAAACAGGGCAGCGCAAAACAGACGGCTCAAACTGACAGGAAACACGTGCACTAATGCAAGTAGATTGCGCTTTACAAGGGAAGCATGGGACCAAGTAGACACAAGGCGCGCGAGCGCGAGCAAGGCATGTCTGATGACTTTGGCATAGGGGTTTCAATGCTTTTGAGGCACGTGCTTGCGATTGTGCAGATCTATGATTTGCGTAAGTGCCTAGTGTTGCGCTGTTTACAGACATGGGGTTTGCGTGCAGACCGTTTTCGTGCCGAACGTAATCTCGTATCGTGTAACTCTTTACGCTATGACAAGAACACAAAGCGAAGAACTACGGAGCAAGGTAACAGCGCTCAAAGCACAAGGCATGACAAAGCGCGCAGTGTGCGAGACGCTAGGCATCAGTGGAAATCAGTGGGATCACTACAGCCGGACACCTGAGCAGGTGGCAGCGCGTAGGGTAAGGCGTGATGTCTGGCATGCCAAGGTGCCGAGCGTGTTGGCGTGCAAAGTTGCGCGCTTCAATAGGAGAGTGAAACCCTCGCAAGTGATTGATGCAAGGGCATTTGAAGCAAGCGTCAGGGAATGCCCGACATGCTATCTGACAGGGAGACCCGTAAACCTTTGCGATAGAAAGGCTTATGAGCTTGTAAGTGATGCGGGTGCCTTGCGCCTTGTGTGCGCCCGGGCGGCCGGCTGTCTGGAAGGAATGACGTGCGATGAGTTGATTGCCTTGTCTAAGGAGATTGCAGCGCAACACGTTACAAGAGACGCTTTCTAGGGCAAAAGAGACGGCCGGCCGGCGACACGTGCAGACACTAGGGCAGACATGCCAGACAGCCTAGAAATGGCAGCAAGGGCAGGCTGGCAGGCCTGCCGGCAGGCTGGCAGTGTGCCGAGCGGCAAGGGAGACGGGAAACAAGGGGATCCCAAGGGAGACGAAAACGGGGAGACAAAAAGGCCGGCCCTTGCGAGGCCGGCCGGAGAAGGGAGGCAGAGAAACTAGCGTGCGAGGGACAAGTGGCCGTTACTCCACTCACGCAAACTGAGCTTGCGCGCTTTGATTTGCGCCATCGAAAGCTGCGCAACACGCGAGCAAACCGCGTGTTGCGTGTCATTCCGCAAGACGTATGGACGGGTAACGGAATTCCAGACTCCAACGAGAGCGGAGTCTGAGAGACTTGCGAGACGGGAAACAAGACGGGATTTCATGGGAAAGAAGAGTGAAGGGAGAAGGGAGAGAAGGGGAAACGGCTCAGTAGTAAACGCGGCGCGAGTCATCAGTGATGATCCAATGACCGTGAGGATTGTCAGTCGTTGGCGTAGTGTCAAAGTACTGCACTCCCGGGATTGTCGCCATGCCGTAACCGCGATAGCGGTTGGCAAGGTACAAGGCGCATTCCAGCATGTTTGCGGTGCCGAGGCGCATTTCCCGGGTGATGTATGGCGTACCATCCGGCCGTTTGTGATCGGGCGCGGAGAGAAGGGAATTCCCCTTCTCCAGCAGAGCGGAGATTTCGATTGTCTTGCGTGTTTTCATGATTTTTTCGGGTTCTGGGTGGAATGAGACTAGGGGTAAAAGAAACTATCTTGACTCTAGAGTCAAGCGAAAGGACGCTAGAAACGTGTAAAAAAGTTGTAAAGAGAAAGGAGACTGAGAGGGAGGCTGACAAGGGGACCAAGGGGATCAAGGGAAGCAAGCTACTACACGTGTAGTAGATGCTACTACAGATGTAGGAGAGTGAGCCAAGGGAAGCGGGCAAAGTGTTCCATTAGTAGAACAGACGTTTGATTAGTGGGAATGAGACAGTGTTCTATCAGTAGAACACCGTAAAAGAGGTAAGAAACGTGCGAAACTAGTCTAAATCCTACCTTTCACCCATCCCCTTCTCTATCTCTCTCTCATTCCGCTCTTTACGTCATTTAGCCTCTTTTCTCCCGTCTCTCCCTCTCCTCTCTCTCCCTTGGTTCTATCTCTCCTTTGATTGGTAGCTTGGCACAGCGTGCCAGCGTGGCGACGCTGCGCGCCTTGCGAATCCCTTAAAAGCAATTGCCCCGGGGTCGTGCAGACGCCCGGGGCGAACGTGCGGAGACTTGGCAGATCAAACGCAAGACCACATTTCGCGATCCACGTAGGATCCGGCGGCCGGACCGTTCTCCCTCACGTAAAGCGCGCAACTGCCACGCTCATCGATGAGTAGCCATTCACCGCGGAAAGCGTGCGGCGGGAGTGTCGGATCTTCCGGATCTGTTTCGATGCCGAGCGCGCGAGCGTCGCGAAGCGTCGCAACGCTGGAAAACTCGATTTCCTCTTTGATCGTTTCGATGTCTTGCGGCCAAAACCCGATGTCTGCACCGTCACCCGGGTGACTGCCGAAGTAGACGTAGGGAGGCGCGAATTCTTGCAGCGCGTCGATCATGCTCTCGTTTGCGAGGTAGTCGGCCGCCTCCTCTTTTTCGGCATCGATTTCCTTGCCGTCCTCAGCGAAGCAATCTTGCGCCTCGCCGATCAAACCGTTCAAGCGGTCGCGATCGGCCCGGTTTTCGGGGCTGGCGAAGTAGTCGCCATTCACTAGGATCAAACCTTCCAGCGTGGAAATAAACGCGGACAGCAAATCCTGCGTGCGTGGGTAGCGTGCGAGACGCTACCGAGTCTGGCATATTTCAGAGTTGAATTTTTCATCGGGAGAAAACTGCACTCTTTTTTCTCTACTCTCAAGATCTTTCTCACGCTCTGCCGCAAGTCTCTTTGTGCCAAGCACTTGGACA
>JBAYJC010000018.1:0-3550 GCA_041665285.1 Patescibacteria group bacterium
CAAGCCTCCACGCGTCAAGTCGTCTGCTCCGATAGACGCGTCGCCTGTGACGGTCGCGCCACCTGCACATGATCTTCCTCCTGTTCCATTTAAATTACAGGCAAATGTTGGCGTGCCAGTTCCAGGACCATTCAAATCCGCGCGCATCGGACTATTCACATCTTGTTTTGCGCCAGACACGTCAAATCCAACTGGGAAAGTCAAGACAATTTTTCCAGAATTTGGAATCTGTGTTGAAAGCGGTAAACGCACGCCGTAAATCGTGGTTTGACCAGCCATCGTGTTAAACGGACGCACTTCAATCGGTGGGGCAAATCCAAAGGTGGTTCCCGAAAAACCTTCTGGCCGGAATTGATTTGCCGTTGTTCCACCGAATGTGGTCTGCGGACCCAATTGCCCACCGGTCGTGGTACCACTACGAACCGTCACGCGACAAGAGGAGTCTGCGGCCACGTCAGATAATAAATTACCAGACAAATCTTTTACGCGATTATCACCGGATGTTTGCATGCCAAGATACAATTCATTCCCAACGGCAGAAGAAAGATCTAAGCCTTCAATCACGACCGTGTTTGTCATGCTGTCATAGGAAAGACGCGCGTCTGACGTCACGACCGCTGTGCCCGCATCTGTCGGATCAAATCCAGGCGTTGCGCTGTATTTAAGATTTTCGAGAGATAAAATATTCGCAACGCTTCGTGGCCAGTTTAAGGTGTCAACCGCATTTGCGGCATTCATGGGTTCAGAAAACGTCACGGCCACAGCATGGTCATCCGCATTGCAAAACGCAAGACGAGGCGCCATAGAATCTGCGGCACCTGTCGTAAACGACCGCGTGATCGCCGACGCAAGTGGCGTGCCACTCATTGAGGTGATGGCTGTTGAAAGCGTCACCGTATACGTCGTGAGTGGCGACAACGCGCTTTGTGGATGAACCACGACCTGACGTTCCATTGGACGATATTCAACCGTTGCTCCGACAGATGTTTCTCCGATCGAAAGAGCGACGGATTCCGTTGTAATCGTTGACACAGCTAGATCGCGATTAAAGGCAATCGAAATAGCATTCGTGTTTACGGGAACATTTGTCGCATTATTATTTGGAAAAGATCCTGTTGAAGTTGGAGCCGAACTATCTGACGTGGTACCGACCTGGAATTCAGAGGTGAAAACAACGGACGAGAGCTGATCTGGTGCCGCGAGCGTGAGCCCGCTTGCCGCTTTTGCCCCGCCCAGCACTTTCACGCGATACCGCGCGCCAGAAGTGAGAGAAGAACCAGGAACAAATGTGGCATTTTGTTTTGATGTGTCAAGAGAAAGCGCGCCACTCACAGGAGTTTCTGTGGCGCCACTCAATTGATAAATTTTTAAATATGTGCTCAACGCATACGCAGGCGAAGCTGAATCATCTGCCATGGGTGCCGTAAAATGCACCATCACGCGCGTGTTCATCGGCGCGCCAATCATGCCAGGAGGAGGCGTTACACCATCTGCATGCGGGGGAATAAATTCTCCGCTACCAAACGATCCTCCTCCAAATCCTCCACCCGATGTGTAAGACTGACCCGTACTAAAACTCCACACGAATTTTCCATCAGGAGTATTTCCTTGAATTGGGTTCCCCGATGTATCTGTGACGCCAGGGCCAATCGCTACGGCAATTGTTTTACGATCTCCAAATGTTTGACCTTCGGTAAACGACCACGCCGCGAGATTCGCGTCTGGCGGAAGACCAAGTCCTCCAGGAGGCGCAGAAGAATAATACGTCCACGTGCCATGATTTGTAATATCAGTGAGTGTACCGGCTGGCGTCACTTCGCTCACGACGAGATTTGTCGCTGTGATCGTCGACTCGCTCATAGCCTTTCCAAATACGACAAACACTTTGAAGTTTGTATCTCCTCCAGGAATGCCTGACGAGTCTGGCGGAGGGCTCTGGAATCGCACGCGCGGACGCGTCATGTCTCCGCCAAATCCTCCTTCTCCGCCGGTTCCAGCAAATAATTGAATATTAAGATTTTCTGTCCCTGTTGGAATGCCATCCACACGACGATCACCAAAACCGGTCTTCGCGACCACGAGATCGTTTGCGCCACTTGGGAGATTAGAGAGTGTAAATGCGCATGATGCATCTGTTGTTGCGGCGGCAGATGCTCCATCAATAAACACCACGGCATTTTGCACAACCACGGCGCATTCCCCGGATTGATCTTTCACGGTTCCAGAAATATGACCTGCTCCGGCAACTCTTGTGGTAATACTAAATGGTGTGGTTCCCCCCATCTGATACATGTTGTTGGTATTTGTGCCATCTGTCGCACGCAAGAAGTAACGAATAGTCGCTCCAGCAGCGCCAACCGCCCCTTCTGGAATCGTATAGCTATAATATCCTGCGCCAATCGCTGTCCCTGTCACAGAAGTCAAAGGCGTACAATCCGTTGCTCCCGCGCAATAGATGAGATGCGTCACAAGTGGTGGCGTTGATGATGCGGTCGCCAGATTATCAAATACGCGCGCGAACAATGTTGCAGCCACGCTCGCTGTTACTTGAAACACTGGGCGATGCATGATTGACGGTGGCATGACATCTGTCATGGATTCGACGGTTGTAAACGGACGGAATGATGTTGATTCGGTGAAAGGCACGGAATCCGTAATCGCCGAAGGAAGAACCGTGTAAGAACGAATCTGCCAATAGTACGTGGTGTTTGGCGAGAGAAACGTTGGAGGCGTGATCACGCGATACATGCCAGCACCAAACATTAAATTACATTGCGATGCCATGCAATGACCCGTACCATCCACGGTTTTTGGAAACGCATAATCCCAAAGCGCTGGCGCAGATGGATTTGAACTTGCTGTTACACGCACGCGATAACTCAAAATGCCTGACGCAGAGCTTTGGTTAAAACTAAAGGACGGCGGCATCATCACACCTGTCGCGCTGTCTGTTGGAAGTAATTGCGTTAACCCAGAACTCCCTCCACCAAAAACAGTAAACGCACCTGGCAAGACAACGACTTCACTCCCACTCGTGACCACCACATCGCGTGGACCCATTGGCGCATCTGCGGCAACCGCGAGAGGAGTCGTGATTTGCAAAGCACTTACAGCTGTACCTGCACCAGCCGTCACGCGACTGACGCCAGGAACGCCTGGCGGCAAGAGGATCTGAACCGCACTGGTTTCACTAAAATGCGTGTTCACACCATTAATGGTAAACGTAAAAGTACTCGCGCCCTGCGCACCGCCCGGTGGAGAGACGTTCGAAATACCTGGCGCACTTCCGCCGCCTGACGGCATAATATTCACCGTGTAATAGCGCGTCGTGCTCGCCATGCCAGAAATCACACGCACACCAAAGGATCGACTTCCTGTAATGCTCGCCATGGTTCCAGTCACCGAACCATTTATATTAAGATGCAAGCCTAACGCGGTAAGCGTGCTTGTTGAATCTTCATTCGCTGGTTCCCAAATGTAGCCGCCTTCTCCGCCGGAAGCGGAAAACGTGACAAGAGGTGTTACATTATAATTCGCTCCAGAGGTCGCA
>JBAYJC010000019.1:0-2658 GCA_041665285.1 Patescibacteria group bacterium
CTACGCGCGCGGCCGCAATTTGCATAAGGCTGCGCGTATCATCGTCGAAAAACATCACGGCGAATTCCCGCGCGAATTCGAACAGATACTCGAACTCCCCGGCATCGGCCGCTCCACCGCCGCGGCGATCTGCGCGCTGGCGTGGCACGAACGCCGCGCGATACTGGATGGCAACGTCAAGCGCGTGCTGGCGCGCTACTGCGGCATAGCCGGATCACCCGGCGAGAAGGCGGTGGAAGCGCAGCTCTGGCAACAGGCCGATGCGCTGCTACCGCAATCCCCTCGCCCCGCAGGGGAGAGGGTTAGGGAGAGGGGCGAGAAAAACGAGATAGCCAGCTACATCCAGGCGCAGATGGATCTGGGCGCGACGCTGTGCACGCGCAGCAAACCGAAGTGCGGTGAGTGTCCGGTGCGCAGCGATTGCGTCGCGTATCAAAGCGGACGAGTCAGCGAATTGCCCACGCCGAGATCACGCAAAGCCGTACCGGAAAAAAATGCCACGTTCTTGTTGCTGATGCACGGCAACGACATCCTGCTGGAGAAACGCCCCGGCAGCGGCATCTGGGGCGGGATGTGGTGTCCGCCGCAGTTCGATGATGAGGCCGCAGCAAGGGACTGGTTCGTGCGAAACGGGATGGAGGCGAGCCATGGAGAAAGGCTGGCGACATTTACCCATACCTTCACGCACTTCAAGCTGCACATCACGCCGCTGAAGATCCAGCTCGCGCGCAAATCTTTGCGTGCTGCGCAACCGGGGAGTGTGTGGCTGGAGGTGGGGGAGGCGTTAAGGGCGGCGATACCCACGCCGGTGCGCAGCATGTTGAACGAACCCAACCGTAGGATGGGTTGAGCGCAGCGATACCCATCGTTATCATGCCCACATGACCAACTATCGTCGTAGCGACATCCCCGGAGCCAGCTACTTCTTCACGGTGAATCTGGCGGACCGTTCGCAATCCTTACTGACCGAGCACATTGCATTATTACGCAGTGCTTTCGAATACACCCGAGATCGGCATCCTTTCATCGTCGATGCCATCGTGGTGCTGCCGGAGCACATGCATGCTGTTTTGACGTTGCCAGAAGGCGATAGTGATTTTGCCTTACGCTGGAGGCTGATCAAAACGGTTTTCTCACGAGGCTTACCTCATGGCGAGCGTCGCTCCAACAGTCGGCAAAGCAAGGCCGAGCGTGGAATTTGGCAGCGGCGTTATTGGGAGCATCTGATTCGCGACGAGGCGGATTTTTCACGGCATGTCGATTACATCCATATCAATCCGGTTAAGCACGGCTTGGTAGAGCGTGTGGCCGAATGGCCACATTCGTCATTTCATCGTTTCGTGCGGGAAGGTATTTTGCCGAAGGATTGGGCGGGTGATGCGGGTGTTGAATTGGATTGCGGTGAGCGGTGGAGTTTCGATTGATGGGTATCGCTGTGCTCAACCCATCCTACGCGGTCTGAGGTTTTTCCAGCTTTTTGGCACTTCTTAACAGGCGATTTATTTCACTAATATCGAGTTCATACCTGCCGTTTGTATTATTCTGTTCAAGAGTTTCAATGATTTCTTTTATACCTGCCTCGATTTCTGGTTCTTCACTCAAATCATTTTTGTTTAATTTCTTTAATGCGCTAGTAACAATACTCAGTATGCTTCGAGCATTTCTCTCGTCATCTCCTTGGAGGTATAAAGGAAGAGCATTTTTGCAACTAGATAAGCAAATTTCTGGATTGTCAATGTGATGATTGGCCTGTAGGTGAAAAGCACTTGCCCTGACTACACCTATTTCCTTTTGCAGCTCGATTTTCATCTTTTCACTTGCCACTTTGATTTTTTCTAGCTCTCCCTTTTGCGCTTCTGATATAGATGCTTCTAGATTTTTTTCAGCTTCAGAAACTTTGTCTCGCAATTCAGCAAACAATCTTTTGCTCAATTCGTCGTACTCTCTAGTGAACTGTCTCCGTTGAAAAATGCTAATTATCGTCGGTACGAAAGCACCCACAAAAGCAACCAAGCCGATGGTATAGACAACAAGATTGCCATATAAGCTGTTTATATTATTCAGAATGGTTGTGATCGTTGCAGCATCCATTAGTTTGCTCCCTCTAAATTTAGCCAGCATGTTGTGTTCTACGCTATGCGACATAGTACAAGAAGTGTGCGCGTAGAGCACACTTCAGCTTCTGTCTTACTTTTCCCTGTGCGCAGCCCCGCTTGCTTGCGGCTGATCGAGGGAACCCCGCAGCGGCGGTAAACCGGGGTCGCCTTCTTTTTGGTTACTTTTTCTTTGGCGAAGCAAGAAAAAGTGACTAGCTGCCGGGCTACCCCCGGCGAAGTTGATCTTGATTGTTGGGTAGCTTTGCATAGCCATCTGACCAAGCTGTCCAAAAACGACAGCCAAGTCATTGGTTAACGCGATAAAACTGCTAACTCAACCTACATGCTGAGAGGGCGTATTGCCATACGCCCCTACGAGTTGTCTCCCCACTTCTTCATCAACTCCTGCTCCACCCCCAGATGATCCAGTATCCGTGCCACCACAAAATCCACAATATCCTGCACGCTCTGAGGATGATGATAGAAACCCGGATTGGGCGGCATGATGACTGCACCCGCATGCGACAGCTTGAGCATGTTCTCCAGATGGATCGCGGAGAAC